>CAXTVA010000002.1:0-444776 GCA_964247625.1 uncultured Acidobacteriaceae bacterium | reverse complement strand
TGAGCGGGTAGAACGGCGAGGTGGTGCCGTGCATCATGAAGGCTTCGTTGAACTGGTCGAAGTCGAGCGGGGCGCGGGGGCTGAGCTTGATGTGGACCATGGAGCCCATGGAGAAGGCGGCGAGCATCTTGTGCGTGGACTGCACGGAGAAGATGGCGGGGCGGTCGGGCATGTCGTCCGGAACGCCCATGGCGAAGCGGTTACGGTAGATGGGGTGGAACTTGGCGTAGGCGTACCAGGCTTCGTCAAAGTGGATGCGGGGAACGGACTTGGCGAGCTCGGTGACGACCTTGTCGACGTTGTAGCAGAGACCGTCGTAGGTGGAGTTGGTAACGACGGCGTAGGTAGGTTGCTGGGCGCGGGCGCCGGCAGAGAAGGGGCTCTTGGCGATGAGTTCCTGGATGTTCTCGGGGCTGAAGCGCTTGAGCGGGACGAGGCCGATCATGCCGTACCCGTTGCGGGTGGGCTTGAAGTAGACGGGCCGGGCACCGGTGACGGTGAGCGAGTGGCAGATGGACTTGTGGCAGTTGGCGTCGGCGAGGACGATGTCGTCCTGGGCGATGACGCCGTGGCCGATGATCTGGTTTGAGTTCGAGGAGCCGCCGAGGACGTAGAAGGTCCAGTCGGCGCCGAAGATGCGGGCGGCGTTGCGCTCGGAGTCGCCCGGAGGGCCGATGTGGTCGAGCCAGGAGCCGAGCGGCGCGGTCGAGATGCCGAGGTCGGAGCGGAGGAGGTTCTCGCCGAAGAAGCGGTGGAACTCCTGGCCGACGGGATGTTTGAGGAAGGCGACGCCGCCCATGTGGCCGGGCGCGTCCCAGGAGTAGGCGCCCTGGTCGGTGTACTTCTTGAGCTCGCGGAAGTATGGGGGAAGGAGCTGCTCGTGATAGCGCTCGACGGCGAAGTCGACGCGGTTGGCGATGAAGGCGGGGGTGTCGCCGAAGAGGTGGATGTACTCGTGGACCTGCTTGACGACTTCGAGGGGGAGCTCGGAGACGAGGGTGCGGTCAGCGATGAGGAAGATGGGAACGCGCTTGTTGCGATGGCGCACGGCGCGCATGACTTCAAGGGCGGCGCGCTCGTCGAACTTCTCCTGGCCTTCGAGGTCCCAGTCGAGCAGGATGGCGGAGTAGGAGGGGTCCGAGGTGACGAGGGAGAGGCCGTCCTCGGGCGTCGTGGTGCGAACGACCTCGTACCCTTCGCTCTGAATGGCTTCAACGAGGCGCTCCATCGCGCGATCGGAGACGGAGTCGGTCCGGCCGACCTCGCTCGCTACCAACAGCACCCAACGACCTTCGTTCATTGCACCTCTTGGGGAGTTCCAATCGAGAGGATACAGGGAAGTGGGGCCGGGTATGTGAACGGGCGCGAAGCTGATTTCGGCTGCCGAAGTTTGCAGTTGGGATGGCGGACGGGCCGCGTGCCGCGCGGGATGAGGCGGGCTTTATTGGTGCGGTGGCGCTCACGCGATCCCGCGCCGGTTCGCTCGCATCGAAGAGGTATGAGTCATGTGAGTGCAGTAACGGACGAGGACCATGTGCAGGGGCCGGCGGATGCGGCGTACACCCTGATCGAGTACGGCGACTTTCAGTGCCCGACGTGCGGCGACGCGTACCCGATCGTGAAGCGGATCCAGAAGCACTTCGGGGCGAAGCTGCGGTTCGTGCACCGGAGCTTTCCGCTACCACAGCACGAGTTTGCCGAGGCTGCGGCGGAGACGGCGGAGTTCGCAGCCACGGAGGGCAAGTTCTGGGAGATGCACGACGCGCTGTACAACAACCAAGCCGAGTTCGAAGACGAGCTCTTTCCCGAGCTGACCAAGCAGCTTGGCATGAAGATGGAGGCGCTGGAGACGGCGCTTGCGGACGAGACCTTTGCCGGGCGGGTGCAGCGGGATGTGCGCAGCGGAGACGCAGCGGGCGTGCGCGGAACGCCCACGTTCTACATCAACGGGCGAAAGCACGCCGGATCGTTCGCGTACAAGGACCTGGTGCAGGCGATCGAGGCATCGGCCGAGTAACGTTCGTCGTCGTGAGCGGTTGAAAAGGGGACGGGATGTAACTTTCCCGAGGCGGGGTTCGTCGCACATGGGGCGGCGAAGGAGCTGCAAGGAGGCAAGATGTTCGATTCGGATGTAAGCGAGGACGAGCGGGCGACGAAGACGACGAGACGGGTGTTCGTTGCAGGCGGAGCCGCCATGGCGGTGACGGCGGCGACGCTGTGGCTGCGGCGCGCGCCAGGCGTGGAGGCAAATGGAGAGGTGCACGGGACGCCCGGGTCGGTGACGATCGTGAACTTTGCCGACGACGGCCGTGAGACAGGCCGGGCGACGATGGCGAAGGTGGTGAAGACGGATGGGGAGTGGTACCGGCAGCTGGGCAAGAACTCATACGAGATCACGCGCAAGGCGGACACGGAGACGCCATACTTCGGGGTGAGCTGGAATGAGCACCGTCATGGGCTGTTCCGGTGTGTGGGATGCGATCTGGCGCTGTTCCGGTCGGAGACGAAGTTCGACTCGGGTACAGGGTGGCCGAGCTTCTGGGCGCCGATCGCGAAGGAGAATGTGGCTGAGGTGACGGACACGTCGCTGGGCATCGAGCGGACCGAGGTGCGGTGCGCGCGCTGCGAGGGGCACCTGGGGCACGTGTTCAATGATGGGCCGCAACCGACGGGGCTGCGGTACTGCATGAACTCGGCTTCGATGCGGTTTGTGGCGATCGGCTGAGTACCTGGCAGGACCGTTCGCTTGGTGTCGGCGATGGGTGATCAGGTGGCGCGATCGAGGGTGAGGAGGGTGACTTCGGGGGGGCAGTTGAGGCGGAAGGGAACGCCGACGGTGCCGATGCCACGGTTCACGTAGAGCTGCATCTGGTCGAAGCGGTAGAGGCCGGCGACGTACTTGCGGCCGAGGGGTGGAAGGACGAGGGGGCCGAGGACGGGGACGCGGACCTGGCCGCCGTGGGAGTGGCCGGAGAGCATGAGGGAGACAAGGTGGCCGCGGGGGTGGGCGACGACGTTATCGGCGAAGTCGGGCGCATGGGCCATGAGGAGGACGGGGGCGGAGGCGGTGAGGGGCAGGGCGAGGTTGAGGTCGGGGAGATCGGTGCCGGGGTCGGCGGTGCCGGCGAGGTGAAGCTGGTCGCCGCCGCGGGTGAGGGTGGTGAAGGTATTGCGGAGGACGGGGATGCCGTGGCTCTCGAGCGCGCTGGTGACGAGAGTGCGGCTGACGGAGACGTCGTGATTGCCGAGGATGGCGTAGCGCTCCGGGCAGCGGAGGGTGCTGAGGATCTCGGCGCAGCGGCGGGCGGCGTGCTGGTGGGTGGCGAAGGTGAGGGAGCCGCGGGTGATGAAGTCACCGGTAAGCAGGACGAGGTCGAGCGGGATGGCTTCGAGGCTGCGCACGATGCGCTCGAGGAAGAACGGCTCCGTGAACTCGTCGAGGTGAATGTCGCTGAGCTGGGCGATGCGGAGGCCGCGAAAGGCGTCGGGCAGGTTGGCGATGGCGATGGAGCGGTGGTTGAGGTCGAGCTCGTGGCGGGCGATCTCGCCGCTGTAGAGGGTGAGTGCGGCGGCCGCGGCTCCGGAGGCGACGAGGAAGCCGCGCCGGGAGAGCAGCGGGCGAGGCTCGGGTGCAGGGTCGGGCATGGCTCATGGTAACTGGCGACGAAGGTGGGAGCCGCTTGCCGGGATCGTTGGCAGGATTGGCGATTGCGGCGGGCGTATATGGGACCGGCTGGTCTGCAGGTTCGGTAAGCAGGTTCGGTAAGATAGGCACTTATGCGATTTGGAGTGCGGAGGCGACGGGCGCTGGCTCGGGCGGAGGCGCTTGGCCTGCAGGCGATGCTGGTGACGACGCAGCCGGACCTGCGGTATCTGTGCGGATTTACGGGATCGGCGGGAGCGCTCGCGCTGCTGCGCGGGCGGGGCTCCTGTCTGTTCACGGATGGCCGATATACAGAGCAGGCGCGGGCGGAGGTGAAGGGGCTTCCGGTGCGGATTGAGCGGCGGGCGGCGCAGCTGGCGGCGGTGGAGTGGGTGGAAGGGCAGGGTGTGGCGCGGTGCGGGTTCGAGGCGACGCAGATCACGGTCGCGGGGCTTGAGGCGCTGCAGAAGGCACTTCCGGCGAAGCGGCGGCGGGGATTTCTGGCGCCAGTGCATGGGCTAGTGGCGGCGTTGCGAGAGGTGAAGGAGGACGAAGAGGTCGTGCTGATGCGGCGAGCAGCGGCGATCGGCGACACGATCTTCACGATGCTGCTGCGCGAGATGAGGCCGGGGACGACGGAGCGGGCGGTGGCGGAGCGGATGGAGCGCGAGGCGAGACGGCTCGGAGCGGAGGCGATGAGCTTTGAGACGATCGTCGCGAGCGGGGAGCGGAGTGCGCTGCCGCACGGCCGGGCGAGTGAGGCGAAGCTGCCACGGCGAGGCTTTGTGACGCTGGACTTTGGCGTGGTGGTGGAGGGGTACTGCTCGGACATGACGAGGACGGTTCACCTGGGACGGCCCAAGCCGGAGGAGAGCGACGTGTATTATTCCGTTCTGGAAGCGCAGGGCAACGCGCTCGACGCGGTACGACCGGGCGCGGTGGCGAGCGAGGTGGATTCGGCGGCTCGCACAGTGCTGGACGGAGCGGGCGTGGGCGAGTATTTCACGCACTCGACCGGGCACGGGGTCGGGTTGGAGATCCACGAGGGGCCGCGGCTGGCTGTGACGCAGGCGCAGGTGCTGCAGAAGGGCATGGTGGTCACGGTCGAGCCGGGCGTGTATCTGCCGAGGCGGTTCGGTGTGCGCATCGAAGATATGGTGTTGGTGACGGGCAAGGGCGGCGAGGTGTTGACGATGAGCACAAAGGCGCTGATCGAGCTGTAGAGGATGTGAGGGAAGGGACGATGGACGAGGGACAACTGAAGGAGCTGCGCGAGCTCGTCGAGTTCTTGAAGGCGAACGGGATCGCGGAGTTCGATATGGAGCGCCCAGACCTGAAGGTGCGGCTGAAGTTCGCCGGCGCTGCGGGTTCGGCGGAGATGTCGGCTGCGGGGCTGCAGCAGCTGAGTCAGCTGCTGGCGGCAGGCGGCGCGCCGGCTGCGGGGAGTGCGGCGCAGAGTGTGCCCGCGGCTGCTGCGGACGGGGTCTCGACGACGCCTGCCATGGTGGCGGAGGTGCTGCATGAGGTGAAGTCCCCTATCGTCGGGACGTTTTATGAGTCGCCCTCGCCGGGCACTCCGCCGTTTGTGAAGATCGGTGACCAGGTGGAGGCGGGCCAGGTGCTATGCATCGTGGAGGCGATGAAGCTGATGAATGAGGTCGAGGCGGATGTTTCGGGCGAGATCGTGGAGCGGATCGCCGCGAGCGGGCAGCCGGTCGAGTATGGACAACCGCTGTTTTCGATTCGGGCGCGATAGAGCCGCGGGCACAATGAGCAGTACAAGCACGGACGGAAGGCAACGGCAGAGATGTTCCAGAAGGTATTGATCGCCAATCGCGGGGAGATCGCTCTTCGCGTTATCAGCGCCTGCAAAGAGATGGGCATACGGACGGTCGCGGTGTACAGCGAAGCGGACCGGAACTCGCTGCACGTGCGCTTTGCCGACGAGGCGATCTGCATCGGTCCGCCGCGATCGGCGGACAGCTATCTCAACGTGCCGGCGGTGATCTCGGCGGCGGAGATTGCGAATGTGGATGCGATTCATCCGGGCTATGGGCTGCTGAGCGAGAATGCGAACTTTGCCGAGGTGTGCCGGGC
The DNA here is from genome assembly GCA_964247625.1 of uncultured Acidobacteriaceae bacterium. Taxonomy (GTDB): domain Bacteria; phylum Acidobacteriota; class Terriglobia; order Terriglobales; family Acidobacteriaceae; genus Edaphobacter. The sequence continues at coordinate 439,036 of CAXTVA010000002.1, read as the reverse complement.
GTCGAACATCAAGTTTATCGGGCCGCCGCCGGAGGTGACGCGGCTGATGGGGGAGAAGTCCACGGCGCGGCAGACGATGAAGAAGGCGAAGGTGCCGATCCTGCCGGGCTCGGACGGCGTAATTGCGAGCGAGGACGAGGCGCTTGAGTGGGCGAAGTCGGTCGGATACCCGGTGATCCTGAAGGCCGTCGCGGGCGGGGGCGGGCGTGGGATGCGGATCTGCCGTCACGCGGCAGAGCTGCCTGGGCTCTATCAGCAGGCGTCGACCGAGGCGGCGAACGCGTTCGGCAACGGCGACCTGTACATGGAGAAGTTCATCGAACGGCCGCGGCACATCGAGTTCCAGGTGCTCGCGGATGAGCACGGAAACGTGATGAGCCTGGGCGAGCGCGAGTGCTCGATTCAGCGGCGGCACCAGAAGCTGATCGAAGAGGCACCGAGCCTGAAGGTGACGCCGAAGCTGCGCGATGAGCTGGGAAAGACGATCAAGCGGTCGCTCGAGAACATCGGCTACTGGAACGCGGGCACGATCGAGTTTTTGATGGACGAGGACGGCAAGATCTACTTCATCGAGATGAATACGCGCATTCAGGTGGAGCACTGTGTGACCGAGATGGTGACCGGTGTGGACCTGGTCAAGGCGCAGCTACGGATCGCGTCGGGAGAGAGGCTGAGTTCGATTGTGGCGGAGGTGCCGCCGATCCGAGGGCATGCGATCGAGTGCCGGATCAATGCGGAACATCCGGAGAAGTTCACGCCGTCGGCGGGCAAGATTACGGCGTGGAACGTGCCCGGGGGCAACGGGGTGCGGGTGGATACGGCGCAGTATGCCGAGGGCGTGGTGCCGCCGTACTACGACAGTCTGATCGCCAAGCTGGTGTGCCATGGGCGCGACCGTGAGGAGGCGATGCGGCGGACGCAGCGGGCGCTCGACATGTTTGTGGTGCAGGGCATTCACACGACGATTCCGCTGCACAGGAAGATCTTTGCCGACGAGGAGTTCCGCGCGGGTGAGTTCGACACGAAGTTCATGGAGCGGTTCCTGGAACGACAGAAGGGCTTCTAGTGTCGGGGCTGAGGCTGCCGCGAATCTACGCCATTCTGGACGCGGACGCGGTGCGGTCGTGCGGGGCGGATCTGCTGGAGGTGGCGGCGGAGCTGCGGCGAGCGGGCGTGCGGCTGCTGCAGTACCGCGACAAGTCGGCCACGATGGAGACGGTGCTGGCAAATGCGCGTGCGCTGCGGGGGATCTTTCCGGCGGATGAGAGCATGCTGCTCCTGAATGACTGGGCAGAGCTGGTAGCCGAGGCCGGCTGTGACGGGGTGCATCTGGGCCAGGGCGATCTTGCACCGGCGAGGGCTCGTGCCCTGCTGGGGCAGGGACGGCTGATCGGGCTCTCGACGCACACGAAGGAAGAGGCGCGTGCGGCGGAGGCGATGGCGGAGGTGGACTATGTCGCGATCGGGCCGGTATTTGGAACGGTGAACAAGCAGACGCCGGAGCCGGTGGTGGGACTGGCGGGGGTGCGCGCGGCGCGGGCGGTGGTGCGGAAGCCGCTGGTGGCGATCGGGGGTATCGACGAGACGGCTGCTGGGCCGGTGCTGGGCGCAGGTGCGGATGCGATCGCGATGATTGGGGCGATGGCGCGCGGGGCCGCTGATGGAGCAGAGGCGTTGCGGACGCGCTTTGGTGCGTGGCTGTAGCTGCTCGCCGAGCGCACGATCGGGTGATGGACGAGGGCGGCTGGTTTGCTATGCTGCGGAGGCGAACCCCGGCCGGGAAGGGTGAATCTGTGAGTTCCACTGCTAACAGCACGATCTCAAGGTCGCGGGTGGTCGGGACGATGACCTCCGGTGCGACGGTCTCGGTGATCATCCCGGTCTATAACGGCGAGCGGTTTATCCGCCGGGCACTGGATAGTGTGCTGGCGCAGACGCTGCCGGCGCACGAGATTCTGGTGGTCGATGACGGATCGCGCGACCGCACGCAGGCGATCGTGGAGGAGGAGTACGCGGGTCAGGTGCGGCTGCTCTCGCAGGCGAACGGTGGTCCGGCGCGGGCACGCAACCAAGGGATGGCGGTGGCGACGGGAGACTTCTTCGCCTTTCTGGACGCGGATGACTGGTGGGAGCCGGGGAAGCTGGAGGCGCAGGTAAGGGCGCTGGCTATGGATACGGAGGCAGTAGGGAACTACACGGGGCTGCGGACGGTGCGGGAGAGTGATGGGCGGGTGAAGGATCTGCTGCCCATCGCGGCGGCGACGCTGTGGCCACGGCTGCGATGGGAGAATCCCGGCGTGCCGCCGTCGTCGATGATGTTGCGGCGCTCGGTGGTGGAGCGGGTGGGTGGCTTCAACGAGCGGCAGGTCGGGAGTGAGGACTGGGAGATGTGGATCCGCGTGATTCGCGCGGGGCACTTCTCCATGTGCGCGGAGCCGTTGACGGACTACCGGGTGAGTGCGGGGGGGCTGAGCGGGAATGCGGACCACATGTTCGGCGACTTTTTGAAGATGCTGGAGGACCAGCTCCTGGCGGATCTGCGCGGTCTGAAGCGGGCGATATGGCGGCGACGGATCGTGAGCTATCAGGCGTTCAAGGCGGCGCTGACGGCGCGCGGAGCGGGCGAGACCGCGAAGGAGAAGGGCTATATGTGGCGGTCCGTGCGGGAGTGGCCGTCGCCGCTGTGGTGTCCGCGCCGCTTCAAGTACCTGGCGGTGACGATGCTCCGGCGATAGACGGCCGATGTGCGGCTTCGGGAGAGACATTCTCGCCTCTTTCCGATAGAACTGAGGGACGTGAACATCTCAACGAGACTCTTCAACGCGAGACTAGCCGGGTTGAGAGCCACGGTGGGTCTTTGCGGCGAAGTGCACCGTTGCGGGACACTGCTGCTGCGTGCCGGGCGGAGGTCGATGTTCTGAGGAGAGTGGGAGACGGATGACAAGACTCTTTGCTACCAAGTCGATGAGTGCACTGCTGGCGCAGGCTGATGAGAAGGGAAGCGAGACGCTGGAACGGTCGCTCGGGCCCTTTGCGCTGACCGCGCTCGGCATTGGTGCGGTGATCGGTGCAGGCATCTTTGTGCTGAGTGGTTTAGGCGCGCAGACTGCGGGTCCGGCACTGATGCTGTCGTTTGTGCTGAGCGGCCTGGGGTGCGCGTTCGCAGGTCTGTGCTACGCGGAGTTTGCGGCGATGATCCCGCTGGCTGGGTCGGCGTACACCTATGCGTACGCGACGCTGGGCGAGCTGATCGCGTGGATCATCGGGTGGGACTTGACGCTCGAGTACGCGATGGGCGCGAGCACGGTGAGCTCTGGCTGGTCGAATCACTTTGTGGAGTTTCTGAATATCTTCGGCGTGCACTTTCCGCTGTGGATGGCATATGACCACTGGACGGGACTGAAGCAGGCGACGGACTCGGTGGCGCGGCACATGACGGCGGTGGCGAATCCGACACTGGTGCCGGGCACGATCGCGTTCAGCCGGGCCCTTGATGCGGTGAAGACGGCGGCCTCTCCGGAGCTGGTGCGGCAGGCGCATGCACTGCTGAATGCGCCACGCGTTGGGGGCGTCGAGATTGGGTTCAATCTACCGGCCTTTGTGATCGCGCTGCTGGTGACGGCGGTGCTGGTGGTCGGCATCAAGGAGAGTGCCAAGTTCAACGGGACGATTGTGGTGCTCAAGGTAAGCGTGGTGCTGTTTGTGCTGGCGCTGGGGTCGCACTATGTGGACCGCGCCAACTGGGGGACGGACTGGGCGAGCTTCTCGCCGGCGGGCTTCGGCGGGATCGGCTTAGCGGCGGGCCTGGTGTTCTTTAGCTATATTGGCTTCGATGCGGTGTCGACGACGGCGCAGGAGGCGAAGAATCCGCAGCGGGACCTGCCGATCGGCATCATTCTGTCGCTGACGATCTGCACGATCCTTTACATTGGCGTGGCGGCGGTGCTGACGGGCATGGTGCCGTGGCGGGACGTGAATATCGAAGCGCCGATCGCGCGCGCTTTCCTGGACCACAATCTTGGGTGGGCGGCGGACATCATTACGGTAGGAGCGCTCGCTGGCCTCACGTCGGTGATGCTGGTGATGCTGCTGGGCCAGTCGAGGGTACTGTACGCGATGGCGCACGACGGCCTGCTGCCGCGCAGATTCTTCGGCGATGTGCATCCGCGGTTCCGGACGCCATGGAAGGCGACGATCCTGGCGGGTCTGCTGGCGGCGATCGTCGGCAGCGTGACGCCAATTGATGACATTGGCAAGATGGTGAATATCGGGACGCTGCTGGCGTTTGTGATTGTGTGTATCTCGATCATCGTGCTGCGGCGGACGGATCCGGGCCGGGCGCGGCCGTTTCGCACGCCGCTCGTGCCGCTGGTGCCGATCCTCGGCATTCTGTTTAACGGCTACATGATGTACAAGCTGGGCGTGTGGAACTGGGTGCGGCTAGTGGTGTGGCTGGTAATCGGGCTCGTCGTCTACTTCGCCTACAGCCGGAAGCACAGCAGCGTGCAGAAGGAAGCGGCGCTCGTGGAGGCCGAGCAGCCGCTCGTGCGGTGAGATCAGGGCTGGAGAGGCAGGTTGACGCTGGCGGCGGATGCGGGGTCGTCGCGGAGCCTGATGTAGAAGAGCGGGCCGGTGGGCCGGGGCAGGGTGAGGGTGCCACCGACGAAGCCGTCCGGGACGTCGATGGGCGTGGTGAAGGCCTGGTCGATGGAGATGGAGTTGACGAGGTAGAGATCGCTGCCGCTGAAGCTGCATGGCTGCTCGCCCGAGCCTGAGCAGTGCATCTCGGTGAGCAGGGGAAGGCGAACGAGGGTGGCGAGTGGCTGCCAGTCGCCGGCGACGCCGTCGTGGGTGACAAGACGAATGGAGAGCGGGCCAAAGGCGGAGTCGCCGAAGGTCTTCTTCAGGTCGATGGTGGCGAGGGTAGTGCGGCGATCCTCGAGGACGAGGGACCCGGCGGCGACGGAGAGGTCGTCGTGCAGTGAGCGATCATCGCTGGCGATCTCGATGTGCGCGTCACGGGGGAAGTTGCCGGCCGAGCGCAGGGAGAGGGTCAGGCGCGAGTCGAGGGGCAGGTCGTTGGGGTTGAGGGGCTGCACGGGCGAGGGTCCGGAGCGCTCGATGCGTTTGCTGAGGATGGTGAGCGCGGGGCGCTCGGGCTGGACGGTGAACGGCAGAGTGAGCACGCGGCCGTCGGCGAGGGTGATCCTGGCGTCCTGGTGGTCGCCGCTCTTGATGTGAGCGGATGGTGGCTCGGGGCCGGAGCTGAGCTGAAGAAGGAGGGTGTTCGCGGGGGCGGCGGCGGACGGCTGCGGGGCAGGCTTGAAGAGATAGCTGCCGATCTCGAGCTGCTTGACCTCGGTCAGACCGGAGCCGGTGAGGGTCGTGGAGCGATCGCCGACGTGGTATTCGACGGACTTCAGGTCGGCGGGTTTGGAGAAGGTCTGGGCGGAGATGGCATCGGCCTCGGACTTGCCGAACTGATGCACGGAGAGATGAAGCGAGCCTGGGCTAGCGGATTTCAGCAGGAGCGAGACATCGACAGTGTTGGGCTTGTCGGCGGGCTTCCACTCGATCTTCTGCTCGCCGGGAGGCAGGTCGTCCGCGGTGATGGACTGGATGCAAGCGGTGCCGGTCGAGGTCAGAAGGATGTGGTTCTGCTCGCCGACGATGATGTGGCTGTCTTCCGTGGCGAACTTCCAGTTAGTGCCGGGTGCGTTCTGGACGGGCAGGGTGGGGCCGGAGAAGGGGTCAAAGCCCCAGAGGCCATTGACGGTCGCGGTCTCCTGGCTGACAGCCGGAGCGGGTGTGGCGGGCGCGGCGGCCGGTGCCGGAGGGGGTGTGGCAGGAGGGCTCGTGGGTTTCGCGAGATCGAGCGGCTGATGGTTGGGATCGGGGGCGGGTGCAACCGGTTTGATGGCGAGGCCTCCCTGGAAGGCGTCGGGGAGAAGGGTGAGGTCGCGGGCACCGGTCTCGCCGTTGAGGTGCAGCGAGAGGTCGTGGGCGAGGCTGGTGGAGAAGACGAGCGGGGCACCCTCAACGGGCAGAGCAACGGCGGGCTGGAGCAGGCATGTGACGTGCTTGGCGTCGGCGGAGCGCAGAGGCGGCGGCGTGGCGTCCTGGACTGCGGGAAGGCCGATGACGATGACAGACTTGGGGTTCTGGAACGACGGCGGCGTGTTGAGGCGGAGGTTCATATCGTCGCCGGTGGGAAAGGCGATGGCAGGAATGTAGGAGTAGTGCGCGGTGTGCAGGCCGCTGGTGATGCGCACGACGTCGACGATCGCGCCGACGTAGGCGCTGTAGGCACCGCCGCCGGCGAGCTGGGTGGCGGAGGCGTTGTTGATCAGGTCGGAGCTGGCGCCTGAGGTGAGGCTAGCGACGACGGACTGGCCATGACCATCGTCGAGGAGGCTCTGCGAGCCGCTCTGGGTGAGGCAGTTGTACTGCTGGTCGACAGGGCGGGTGAAGCAGTCGGGGTTGGGTTTCAGGTTCAGGGTGCGCGCGAGGAGGTTGGAGTGGTCGGCGAGGGCTTTGGGGTCGCCTGGGGGAACCTGCTTGACCTCGGTGAGGTACTTCTCGATGCGGGCCTGCTCGAAGCCGGCCTCGGCGAGATCCTGAGAGGCGCGGACGAAGACGCCGGGATGGCCGCGCACGGCGGAGCGGAGGGCGCTGAAGTCGCCGCCAGTCTCAGGGGCGAGGAAGAGGATGGCCTGCTGTGCCTCGTCGGGAACGGTGACGCTTGTGCCTTCGCTGTTGACGCGGCGGTTCCAGGTCTCGATGCGGGTGAACCAGCTCTCGGGCGGCGGGTTGGTGGTGCCGCGGAGGAAGACGACGACGAGCAGGTACTTGACGGACTGGGAGTCGGGCAGGTCGGCGTGAACCCAGAGCTGGTCGCCACCTTTGAGGTTAGGAACGGAGGCCACGGGCAGGGTCTTGCCGGCGCGGGTGACGTGCACCTGCACGCGCGGGCCGGTGAGATCGAAGCGAGCGGTATCGGCGAGGAGCGAGAGCGGCGAGAGCAGAAGCAAGGCAAGGCGAACAGAGTGCCGGATCCGGCGCAGGGAAAGAGCCATGGTGTCAGTTTAGACGGCCAAGCGACGACTGCGGCCGCAGAACAGCCATGCATCTGGCGGAAGACGTTACAACTTCTGGTGCCTTGCCGAGGGGTGATCGCTGGCGATGACGCCGTCGCGGATGGTGACGATGCGGTGGGCGTACTCGGCGATGTCGGGCTCGTGGGTGACGACGACGATCGTGTTGCCCTTGGCCTGGAGGTCGTCGAAGAGAGCCATGATCTCGTCGCCGGTCTTCGAGTCGAGGTTGCCGGTGGGCTCGTCGGCGAGGATGATGGAGGGCCGGTTGACGAGGGCGCGAGCGATGGCGACGCGCTGGCGCTGGCCGCCGGAGAGCTCATTCGGCTTGTGCATCATGCGGGCGCCGAGGTTGACGCTCTCAAGGACGGACTTCGCGCGCGCGGTGCGCTCGGCGGCGGGCGTGCCGTTGTAGATCAGCGGCAGCTCGACGTTATGCAGCGAGGTGGCGCGGGCGAGCAGATTGAAGGTCTGAAAGACGAAGCCAATCTCCTTATTGCGGATGCGCGCGAGCTGGTCGTCGTTGAGTTCAGAGACGTCATGGCCGTTGAGCCAGTAGCGGCCCTGGGAGGGTGAGTCGAGGCAGCCGATGAGGTTCATCAGGGTCGACTTGCCGGAGCCGGACGGGCCCATGATGGCGACGTACTCATTGTGGCGGATGCGGAGGTTGACGCCGCGCAGGGCATGGACCTCCTGGTCGCCCATGGAGTATGTCTTCCAGAGATTTTCGGTCACGATGACCTCGCCCGTGGAGGGACCTGAGACGGGCGTGGGGGCGATCATGACATCTGTCCCGGTGGGCATCGAGGAGGTCCTCCGGCGGCGCGTGAGCCGCTGCTGCTAAGCATATACGGGCGACCCGCCAACGCGGTTCCCGACGGGCGCGTGAGCTCGAGATGGTCGACAGGATCCAGGTGCGCGTTGAGCTGGTCAGCCGGTAAGGCTAAGACTCGCTGGACGCGGGTGCCTCGGGCGTGTTGTCTTCTTTGACGATGGTGCCGCTCTTGAGCGAGCGAAGGATCTTGTATCGGCCCGTGATGATCTCGTCGCCCTCCTTGAGGCCGCCAAGAACTTCGATGTCCGTGGCGCCAGTGATGCCGGTCTTGACAGGGACGAAGTCGGCGCGCTGCTTCTTATTGGCGGTGTGGAGGACGTAGACGCCCTGTTCGAGCTGAGGCTTGTTGCGGGAGGAGGTCGTCGTTGCAGCCGACACGGCGGTCGTCGAGGTGTGTTTGCCGGCGTCGGCGGCGAAGACCTTTTCCTGCGCGGGGTCCCGCTGCACGAGGGCCTGAATGGGAATGGCGATGGCGTCGGGTTTGCTTGCGGTCGTGATCTTGGCGGTGGTGGAGAGACCGGGGCGCAGCGCGTCGCCGCCCTCGTCGAGGGTGACGACGACCTTGAAGTCCTTGGCCTCCTCGGTGCCGGTGGTGCTCTGGCTGGTGGCGATGCCGGTGGTGCGCAGCAGAGCCTGATCGCCGACCTCGGTGACGTGTCCCTTGAAGACGCGGCCTGGCAGGGCGTCGACGGTGATCTCGGCGGGCTGGTTGAGCTTCACGTTGACGATGTCGGTCTCATCGACCTTGACCTCGGCGGTGATGACGGACATGTCGGCGAGGGTCATCAGGGTTGAGCCCTCGGCGTTCTGGATGCCGAGGACGACGGTCTCGCCCTCACGGACGGGCACGTTGGTGACGAGCGCATTGAAGGGAGCGCGACTCTGCGTCAGGCCGAGGGAGTAGTCATTGCCACGCAGGGTAGCAACGGCCTGGGAGACGTGGCCGCGGGCGGAGGCGGTCTGCGCCCGCGACTGAATGACGGTTGCCTGCCGTTGCTGCAGGGTCGCAGCCGAGACGTCGTAGGCGGCTTTCTTGGCGTCAAAGTCCTGCTTTGCGATGAGCTTTTCGTCATAGAGCGCGCGTGCGCGCTCGAAGTCGAACTGCTTCTGCTCGAGGTCGGCCTTGGCCTGTTCCACGTTCGCTTCGGCGGTCCTCTCGGCGGCAACCATGGAGTCAACGTCGGTTCTCGAGGAGTCGATGGTGGCCTGCTGGGCCTCGACGGCGGAGGCCGGCTGTTCGCTCTCGACGGTGGCGACGAGCTGGCCGGCCTTCACGTGATCACCTTCCTTGACGTAGAGGTGGGTGATGCGGCCGAAGCTGGTCGCGCCGACGTTGACGTAGGTCTTGGGTTTAATCTGGCCGGTTCCGCTGACGATGGAGACGAGGTCCTGGCGCGTGACCTTGCTGGTGGCGACCTTGACGACACCTGCCTGGCTGCGGAGGACCGTTCCGACGACGACACCGCCGAGCACGAGCACTGCAACCACAATGAGAATGATTTTTTTCACTTCTGACGGCCTCTTTGCGGCTGGACGGCACGGATATGCCGAATGGCGACTTCTACGTGCGTCGCCAGCCGATGGTTCATCGAAGCTGATCTTAGCTGTTTACGGGGCGGACGTCTGCCGGAAAGGAGAGATGAAAGGGAGCGCCCGTACGGGTACGGTTGCGCGGCGGCGTGTTGTCGATCCGGCGACGAACGCATTACAATCAGGCCAACTGGAGCATTCCCATGAAGCCTCTTCGACGCCTGCGGTTTCTAAGCACCCTTCGTCTCCTCTCTGTGATGTGGATTGGAGGATTCGGGCTGCTTAGCCAGGGAACGGCACTGCGAGCGCAGGCGCCAGAGACCGATGGTGTGGTGAAGGCTCCACCGACCGATGAGCGCCCCGACCCGCTGAAGCGGCGGCTGAGCGACAAGGAACGGTTCGAGCAGCAGAAGGGCCTAAAGCGGGAGTTGAAGGGCGAGTACAAGAAGTGGGTCGACGAGGATGTGCGCTGGATCATTACGGACCAGGAGCTGCAGGCGTTCAAGCAGCTGAGTAACGACGAGGAGCGCGACCAGTTTATCGAGGCGTTCTGGCAGCGGCGGAATCCGAACCCAGACTCGCCCGAGAACGAGTATCGCGAGACGCACTATCAGCGCATTGCGTATGCGAACGAGCACTTTCCGGCGGGTAAGCCGGGGTGGCGGACAGATCGCGGACACATTTATATCGCGTACGGCAAGCCAGATTCGATTGACTCCCACCCAAGCGGCGGCAACTACGATCGACCGATTGAGGAGGGTGGCGGCAGCACATCGACATTTCCGTTCGAGATCTGGCACTACAGATACCTCGAAGGCGTGGGGGACAACATCGATCTCGAGTTTGTGGATAGCTGTCAGTGCGGTGACTACCACCTGACACTCGACCGGTCCGAGAAGGACGCATTGAAGCACACGCCAGGCGCGGGGCAGACGCTCTACGAGCAGACAGGTCAGGCGAAGCAGTCGGATCGCTTCACGGGGTCGGGCCTCGAGCAGCTGGGTGCGGGCCCACTCTCGCAGTCGCAGCAGAGCAAGCAGTTCGACCGCCTCGAGACCTATGCGAAGGTGATGGCGCCGCCGGTGATCAAGTTCAAAGACCTGGAGGCGTTTCTTGCGACTTCCAAGATTCTGACCGGGCCGCCGTTTCTCTTCGATGTGCGGACGGACTATGTCAAGGTGACCAACGACACGGTGCTGGTTCCGCTGACGCTGCAGATTCGCAACCGGGATATTACGTTCAGCAACAAGGACGGGGTCGCGACAGGCACCGTCAACATCCTCGGCCGCGTGTCGAACCTGAATCACAAGGTGATCGAGACGTTCGAGGATCCGGTGAGCGTGCAGGTGCCGAGCGAGTTGCTGGCCCGCACGCAGAACAATGTTTCGGTGTATTGGAAGTCGCTGGCGATGAAGCCGGGGCTCTATAAGATCGACATCGTGATCAAGGACGTCAACAATCCGGATCACGTGGGGACGTGGCGGCGCAGCGTGAATGTGCCGAAGTATGATGACGACCGCCTCGCGTCGTCGTCGTTGATTCTCGCGGACCAGATGGAGCGCGTGCCATCGAAGGAGATCGGCGCCGGCAACTTTGTGATCGGCAACACGCGCATTCGCCCGCGGGTGCCCACGGGGATTGCGGCTCCAGTGACCTTTCATCGCGCGCAGAACCTGAACTTCTGGATGCAGGTCTACAATCTCGGCATCAATGACAAGCAGCAGAACTCAGCGACGGTCGAGTACGAGATTCTGAACACGACGACGAACAAGGTGCTGCTGCAGACAGAGGAGTCGACGGCAAAGATCAGTCCAAATGCCGATCAGGTGACCCTCGAGCGCAGTGTTCCGCTGGCAAGTCTGGAGCCAGGAAAGTATCAGGTGACCATCAAGGTCAATGATGGAATCTCGAAGCAGCAGATCGCAGAGTCTGCGCCGTTTGTGGTTGATTAGCACCGCCGCGCAGTTTACAGGCTAGAGAAGACGCGGACTGTACAGCGGACTTCCAGTCGAGCGCGAGTTCGCGGTGCCAAGGCACGCTTGAGTGCCCGTTTTCTCGGAGAAGCCATCGACGCACGGGATCCCAGACTGTGACGCGATTCGCCTTACGATGTGTCGGTTTCGTGGTACTTGGGGCGGCTGCGGCCGTTCTGCGAGCGCAGCCGGATACGGCGGTGCGGGGGACAGTGCGGGACAGCGCCGGCGTTCCCCAGATGGGAGTTGCGGTCGAGCTGCTGGGCGCTGACGCACGTGTGGTTGCGGCGGCGTTCACTGGTCTGGACGGCCGCTACGTTCTGCCGCATCTCGTGCCAGGTGTCTACCAGCTTCGAGCGACGGCGACACTGTATCTGCCCGCGATGCGATCGCGCCTGCAACTGAGGGCCGGTGACCTGCCGACAGTGAATGTCACCATGAGCGGGCTGTTGGATCAAGCGTGGCTTCCGGTGGGGAAGGCGCGCAGAGACGATCAACCAGATGACTGGCAGTGGACACTGCGTTCCTCGGCAAATCGCCCGCTGCTGCGTGTGCTGGACGAGGCAGGGCGTGTGGGACAGGGCGTGGGCGGGGAGCGACCTCAGCGGCGCGTCGAGGCTCATGAGCGGGCGGCGGTTGAGAGTGTAAGCGGCAGGTTCGGCGGAAGCGGTCTACGAGCGACAGTCGAGCGCCGGCAGACGGCAGCTGAACGGGCGGACTCTTCGCTGATCCGGCTTGCGTTGACGGAGGGTCAGGCGGGCGGCACGGCGGTCGATCTGGCCGGCGGGCATGAGGGCGGTCAGGACGGGTTGCCGGTACGACGAGTTGCGGCGCGGCTTCGCGGACTGCCGCAGATGTCGCTCGACGGTGGACGTACGGGCACGATGATAGTGGACGTGATGGGCGGCCAGCAGACGATGCTGGGTGATCTCGGCGTGCTGGAGGCGGGTAGCCTGCTGCGTGTGGTGCGCGTTGGGCAGACTGCGACGCTGTCCTATCCGTTCTTTCGGGGTGAGGTGCATCCGGTGGAGGGATGGGCGGTCGGATATGCCGTCGCGACGAATCCGGAGTGCCAGAGTCTTGAGGATGTGGGACGGACCTCTGCCCAGGCGCCCGCGGCGGGGCTGGTCGCAGGCCGGCTCCAGCTCGAGCAGGGAGTGCACCAGGCGCTCTTTGCTCGGCGGAAGGCGGGGCGGGGAGTGGTGGAGGCGAGCCTCGTCCACGATGACCTGCGCCGGGTGGCGATCGCCGGCATGCAAGCTGGCTTCGCGCCGCGCGCGGCGCCGAGTGCCACCGAACTGCCAGGTATGGCGGCGGTTCGCCTCGTGGACACGACCAATGGTCTCTTTCGCGAGTTGCACGCGGGCTATAGCTCGAATGCCTGGCAAGTTGTGCTGACGTATCCGGTGCTGCCAGCGACGGAGATCACGGCAGAGTATGCCGCGGGCGAGGCACTCGCGACACGGCGGCCTGCGGCGAAGTCTGGCACATCGCCCGTGCTGGCTGCGCAGCATGGGCAGGTCGCGCGGGTGGCGGTGCAGACGACGGTCCGGCGGACGGGCACGCGCCTTCGCGCGGGATACGCGTGGCAGCCAGAGACTCTGGTGACTGCCGTCGACTCCTTTGCTGCGGACCAGAGCGGACTATATCTCAGCGCGCATCTAAGGCAGCCGATCCACGTGCGAGGTCTCTTGCCCGCAGGCACGGTGCTTAGCCTGGACGGGGACAACCTGGCGCGAGAGGGATACGTCACGAGTTCGCCGACCGACGCCGCGACGACTGTGCTGGCGAGCACACTGCGCACGCTGCAGGCTGGTATGGTCTTCACCTTCTAGGAGATGACCGCGTGCATGCGAGCCGGGAAGCGCCAGAGTCGTGGCGCTTCAACTATGAGACAGCCTGGCTGCCGAGGGCGGGCTCTGCGTGGAGGGCGGTGAGTGGCTCGATCGCGGGCCGGTCCGTGACAGACTCTCCCGCGATCCGGCGTGCTGTGAGCAGGGCCTGAGCGACGACTTGGTCCATATTGTAGTAGCGGTAGTTTGCTAGTCTACCGACGAAGACCACATCGGATCTGCGGTCGGCGAGCTCTTTATACCTCGCGTAGAGAGCGGCGTTTTCCGGCCGCGGGATCGGGTAGTACGGGTCTCCCTCGGCCTGTGGGTACTCGTAGACGATGCTGGTCTGAGCGGAGATCTGGCCGGTCAGCTTCTTAAACTCGGTGATGCGAGTGTACTCATGCTCGTTGGGGTAGTTGACGACCGGGGCACGTTGAAACTCCTGCTGTGCGAGCGTCTCGTGATGGAACCGAAGCGAGCGATATGGCAGACGACCGAAGCGGTGGCCGAAGAACTCATCGATCGGTCCGGTGTAGATGGTGGTCGCTCCGCGCACGAAGGGGGCTGCTTCGCGGAAGGCAGTTCCGGTGCGGACTTCAATGTTGGGATGGTCAAGCATGCGCTCGAACATGCGGGTGAAGCCGTGCTTCGGCATGGCCTGATAGCGATCGCTGAAGTACCGGTCGTCGTGATCGAAGCGAACGGGAATGCGGCCGGCGACAGAGCTATCGAGCGCAGAGGGATCGAGGCCCCACTGTTTGCGCGTGTAGTTGCGAAAGAACTTCTCATAGAGTTCGCGGCCGACGCGGCTGAGCACGATGTCTTCCGACGAGCGGATGACAGGGTTGGCGATAACGCGCTGCGCAAGGAACTCCTGCATGCCGGCGGAGTCAAGCGAGAGGTTGTAGAGACGGTTGATCGTGTCGAGATTGATGGGCACGGGCACGAGCATGCCGTCGACGCTCGCGAGGACGCGGTGGACGTAAGAGCGCCACTCCGTGAAGCGAGAGAGGTAGTCGAAGACCTCGGTGTGATTGGTGTGGAAGATGTGTGGGCCGTAGCGATGCACGAGAAGACCCGCGGCATCGTGGACGTCGAAGGCATTGCCGCCGATGTGGTCACGCTGATCGATGAGGAGCACACGCTTCCCCATGCCGCTGGCGAGCCGCTCTGCGAGGACCGAGCCGGCGAAGCCAGCGCCGACGATGAGGTAGTCGTAGGAGCGCTTGACGGGGTGAGCGGACGGCTTCGTTGTGCGGAGGCTCGGAGGTGGTTCTGTCTTGGCGGCGACTATGCGGCTATCGAGCGCGCGCGCGACCTCCTTCCACATGGCGGACCACGTGTGATCCCAAGAGTCTGTGCTGAGCCGACGCTCTACGGCGGTGTGCCAGGCGAGGGACTGCGGCGAGAGAGCCGCGTCGAGCGCGGCCGCGAAGGGCTCCGGCTCGTCGGCGATCGCTACCAGTCCGGTGGAGCCGTACGAGCGGACCACGTCGCGAATGGACGTTGAGATGACGGGTTTGCCGGCGGCGAGGTACTCCGGCGTCTTCGTCGGGCTGATGAAGCGCGTGGACTCGTTGCGCGCGAACGGAATCAGAGCCGCATTCCAGCCTGCGATGTAGTCAGGCAACACGCTGTAGGACTTGGCGCCAAGATAGTGGATGTTCCCGGCGGCGGGAAGAGTCGCGGGATCGACCTTGACGACGGGACCGATGAGGACGAACTGAACCTCGGGGCGAAGGTCGGCGACGGCTTGCAGGAGCTCGCGATCGAACCGCTCATCGAGAACGCCGAAGAAGCCGGCTCGTGGATGCGCAATGCTGGCCTGATCTGCGGGTTCCTGTGTGGGTCTGCGCGCAAAGTGATCGCGGTCGATGGAGCTTGGGAAGGCGTGAACGTTTGTGTGCTGGAGGCGCTTGACCTCGTACAGGCTGAGGCCGCCGGTGAAGACGACATCGGCGGCGCCGAAGAGCTCCTGCTCGCGCGCAAGCATCTCGGGCGGCGCGCCGAGGAATGCGTTTAGTTCGTCCATGCAGTCGTAGACGGTGACGTCGGCCTGCAGGTGGCGGGAGAAGGAGAGCGCCATCGGTGTGTAGTACCAACGCACGAAGCGTTCGACTTTACGGGACGCCAGGAAAGTATCGAGCAGGCCGCGCTGCGCCAGGACGGCGTCTGACCCGGATGCGAGATGCGGGCGGAGAACGAGCACGTTCTGTTCCCGCGGCAGAAGTTCAAGGGTGGGCTCTGCGCCAGGCGCGAGATCAAAAAAGGGCTCTTCCCAGAAGAAGACGCGACGCTGCTGCGCGCAGCGGCTGAGCAGGTGTTGCGGACGCTGGTAGACGAAGTCCCAGCGAAGATGACTGAAGCAAAGGAGGTCTATAGGCAAAGTTAATTCCTTTAGCGGCGCGGTGGCGTAGCTTGCTGACGCTCGGAGAGACGAGGCCCGCGGTGCGTCGAGCGTGTCCTGGAGTGGGGCTTGTCAGTTTATGAGATGCGAAATCTGCTAACGGCAGAGGGTCGGCGGCGCTCGGCGTCGGGAATATGCAACATAACGAGCTGCTTTTTGCGTGCAAGGGCGAAAGTGAGGGAAAGAACTGCACGCAAAGGCAGTAAACGCTCCGCGCGGCGCGTCTTAGCTGACACGATGCGCATAGTTGTGGTCTCGCCGCACAGGGATGATGCCTGTTTTTCGTCCGCGCTTGCGCTGCTCGCATGGAGCTCTCAGCAGCACGCAACCCTGGTGATCAACTGCTTTACTGTGAGCGACTACGCACCGCTCTCGGATGCCAACGAGACTCACGCAAATGACCGAATTCAGTATGTCTCTGCGTTGCGACGGCGCGAGGACGAGAGTTTTATGAGGCGCGTTGGATTCGTCGAGATGCGCGATCTAGGTCTACGCGATGCGCCTCTGCGACTCGGCTGCGGGCTGGAGGAGATCTGCACGCGCACACTTGATCCTGAAGACGCCAGTCTGCGCGCGATTCGCTCTGCGGTAGCACGGGAGCTCCATCGCTGGCGGGCGGATGCGCTGCTGCTGCCGATGGCGCTGGGCAGTCACGTGGACCATGTCGCGGCGCGCGAGGCTGTGCTCCCCATGGCAGCGGAGCGGCCATGTGCGTTCTATGAAGACCTGCCGTATGCGGCGCGGGCTGAGGTGACCAGCACGATCGAGAGTGCGTCAGAGGTCCTGGGCGACTGTATCGGGGAGACGCTGCAGCCCCTGCTATACGGCGTGCCGGAGCAGGTCGCAGGCAAGCGAATGCTGGCGGCACTTTACGCGTCGCAGATCGATGCGGCTGAGGCCGAGAGTATCGCAGGATTCGCGAGCAGCTATGGCGGACGCGAGCGACTGTGGGCCAACGCGGCATGGCAGGCCCTACTGCCCGGAGGGGTCAGTGAGGACGCGGTGGCGATGAGGGGCGAAGGCGTGTGAGCCGTCACGGCGAAGTTCTCTCGACACACTCTATGGACCTTCCGTCGAGCGACTGGCTCTTTCCGGTCGGCATTGAAGCGGGGTGCGTCGCAACGGTGATTTTACCGGCGAAGGATGAGGAGACACTTCTTCCGGCGACGATCGACGCGCTTGCGAGGCAGGTCGATGCGCGAGGCAGGCCGCTCGACGCGCGCAGCTTCGAGGTGCTCGTACTGCTGAATAACTGCAGTGACGCGTCCGCCGCTGTGCTTCAGGCTGCCCGACGGAGACACCCGACGATGCGGCTTCACTTCGCTGAGTGCACGCTGTCGGCAGAGGTGGCGCACGTCGGGACAGCAAGACGCATGCTGATGAATGCGGCCTGGGATCGACAGGCACGCCGGTGTGCGCAAACGTCTGCGACGCGTGTGCCAGGAGTGTTGCTTTCCACCGACGCGGACACGGTGGTGGCGCCTGACTGGATCAGTCGATGCAGCGCCGTGTTCGAGGCGGGCGCCGACGTCGTCGGTGGAGTGATCGAGTTATCTGCAAGCGACTGTGAGGTCCTGGGCCGCACGCAGCCCGAGCTGATGCTCGCCTACCATCGGGACCGGCGCTACCAGCAGCTCCTGGCGCGGCTGGAGAGCCTGCTCGACCCGGATCCGTACGACCCCTGGCCGCGGCACCTGGAGCACTTCGGCGCATCGCTTGGCTGTACGGCGGAGATCTACGCGCGCGCTGGTGGCCTGCCAGCTGTCTCGCCGCTCGAAGATGTGGCATTCATTCGAGCGCTGCGACGTGTGGGGGCGAGGATACGCCATGCGCCGGAGGTGCGGGTGCACACGTCCGGCCGCCTGATGGGAAGAGCGGATGTGGGCCTCTCCTGGCAGCTGCGACGATGGAGCGAGGGCGCCGCGCGAGGTGCTGGGCAGCTTGCACCCGCGTGTGAGTGGACGGTGCATCGCCTGCGAACACAACGGGCGCTGCGTCATGTGCATGCGGGAGCAGATGCGGCTGAGTCAGAGCAGGTGGATACTGTGCTGCAGGTTGCCGAGGTGAGACGTCTGCTTGATGCGCCGCTTAGCCTGGGAGAGTTTCTAGAAGAGGTCGAGGTGGATCGCGTTGCGGAGCAGACGTATGCGGGTTATGCGGACTCGCGCGAAGAGCCGATCACGGCAGTTCTTCACGATCTCGAGCAGTGGCTGGGACGATTCGCTCCAAGAGGTCGAGGCGAAACTGGGCGGCACGCTCGGAGTGAACAACTCGCCACTGTGGCTGGATGAGCCAACGATCGTGGACTTCGTCTCCGGTCAGGGGATAGTCGCGAACGGTGGGTGTCCAGTGGACGAGTACGAGGTGGCCGCCGACCGGCTGCAGGGCGGCGACTGCTGCAATGGCCTGATCGAGAACCGCACTCGACCAGTAGTACGCAACTTCGGAGAGGACGATGAGGTCGAAGGGCCCGGAGGGTTGTTCGAGCGGAAAGTTCATCTGCTCGAAGTGCACCTGAGGGAGGGCGGCGCATCGTTCGCGTGCCTGACGTAGGGCATGATCCGAGAGATCAAGGCTGAGGAGTCGATCGCACCGTGCGGCGAGCCGCTGGGTCAGAACGCCGATCGAGCAGCCGATCTCGAGTGCGGAGGAGTAAGCGGCCCGAGGCAGACTGGCGAGCGTGGTCGCATACTTCGCGGATTCGTAGTCGCTGGTGGCGAAGTCCCAGGGGTCGTCTTTCGCGGCGTAGATGCGGGCGAAGTAGGTCGGGGAGAGCGCGCCAACGTCACTGTGGCTGATGATGTCGTCGCTCCAGAATCCATCGGCGGCGCCGCGGACTCGCATGCCCGATTTGCGCAGGGAGTCCTGGCCGACGCTGCGCAGAGTCTCGTCGGGTGCGGGCTGCCGAAGGTACATCGTGAGATTGCGAATGAGTCGCTCGAAGAGATGAGGCTGAAGTAGACCGTGCGCGCCGATTGAGAGGGTGACGAGACGCATCGCCTCTGTGCTGATGCGCTCGATGGCGAGCCGGGTCATGTTGGCGCACTCGACCATGCGTTCAGAGAAGATGGGCTCGTCGCGGAAGAGAGAGGTCTCAGCGACGGCGGCACTGCGTTCAACCCAGAGAACGGCTTGCTGTGCGAGCAGGGCGACTTCGCCGAGCCGCGCAATCTGATAGGGATCGTCGCCACGGTGTGTGGTCTCGAGCCAAGCGGCGAAGAGGGCGTGCAATTGAAGTACGGCGCCGGCCTGCACCGCGGCAAAGCGAACGGCGCCGCCGCGGAAGAGCGGATCGCGGTAGAAGTCGCCGGGCTGCCCGATGAGGTCGTCCGGCGTGAGCTCGACGCCGGTGAAGTCAACGGCGTAGCTACCGGTGGACTCCATGCCGAACGGATGCCAGAAGGAGCGATCGACTGCGACGGCCGAGGTCTCCATGCGCGGCAGTGTCATCTGCCAGCCCACGCCGGGTCGATCGGCCGTAACGATGGGACGGGAGACGAAGTCCGCGCCGGTGGCAAAGGTCTTCGCGCCATGAAGAACGAGGCGGTCCGCGCCGGTCGGCTCAAGGCGCATGAGCTCGGCGGCACCGGTGTTCCAGACGCCGAAGAGCCGGCCGGCGAGGCAGTCGCGCGCGGCGCCGCCGCCCTGGGCGGACGAGCCAAAGCGATGGATGAGAAGGAGAGCGTTGATGTGACCCTCGACGATGCGGCCGAGTGCCAGGTCCGCGCCGCCGAGGATGCTCAGAAGCTCAAGAAGAGCGCGCTGTGTGCCGGGCTCGAGGCCCAGGCCGAGGCCGCCGGCGGAGCGGGGCAGGGCGGCCGAGAGGACACCGAGTTCGCCAAGCCGAGCGAGATCAGGGAGCGGAGCCTGTGGAGCACCGACGCTGGGCCGTGCGGCGACCTGATCTGCGAAGGCGCGCGTTCGCTCGAGCAGTGTCGCCGTCTCGCTGTGACGGTCGCGCGTCGCAGGAGTTGGGTCGCCAGGGAACGGCGGTGCTTGCGCGAGGGCAGAAGGTGCCGACATAGGGTGCATGTCTCTCGGGTGGTCTGAGTCCTGGGATGCGGAAGTCGGGGCTGGCGCTCGACCAGGTTCGTCCAGGCCTGGTCACGACCGATCATGGCGACGGCGGATGGTGCTGGGTTCGGCTTCCGTGGCAGCGATCTATGCCGCTTGCGCATGACCCATACAACGAGTGGAAGAGCTTCTTGTGTGAGCCGCTTCACTCCGGAAGTGGTTTCACGATCATGTTGGCAAGGAACTCCTCGCGGGAGAGAAAAGGGAACATGTCTTCCAGGGGCTTGGAGACGAAGGAGCCGTCGGGCTTCTGGTAGGACTGCAGGCGTGGGGCCCGGACCTCGTCGGGAATGACGCGGACGTCGATGAGGACGGGGCCGGGGGTGGCGAGGATCCTGCGGACGTCTTCGCGGAGGTTGGTTTGATCCTCGATGACGACGGCCGGGATGTCGTAGCTGGCGGCGATCTTGGAGAGGTTGGGAACGGTGAGGCCGGTGGCTGCGTCGGCGCCGATCTGGGCTTCGCCGAAGTAGGCCTTCTGGGAGGCGCGAATGGAGGCATAGCCGTCGTTGTTGAGGACGAATAGCTTGATGGGGAGCTGGAGGCGGCGAATGGTTTCGAGCTCCTGGATGTTGAACTGAAAGCCACCGTCGCCGTCGACGAGGATGGTCTGGGTGTTGCCGGAGCCGATGGAGACGGCGATGGACATGGGGAGGCCGTAGCCCATGGAGCCGAGGCCGGCGGTGTGGAAGATGCGCTGGCCGGTGCGTGTGGGACAGGCGAGGAGGAAGATCTCGATACCAGAGCCGGAGGAGCCGGAGACGAGCTTGTCTTCCTGCTTGGACTCGGTGCCGATGACCTCGGCGAGGTTAAAGATGGAGACCAGGCCTTCGGGCCTGCGGTGTTCGTCGGTGACGACGTTGTAGCGGGTCTTCCAGTCGGCGGCGCGCTGGTTCCAGTCGGCCCAGCGGGAGTGGTCGATCGGCTGCTTCAGCGCGCGCAGCTGGGCCAGGAGTTCGTCGAGGAAGGCGCGGCAGTCGGCCACGATGGGCTGCTGGAGGTGGGGGTAGAGCTTTTGTAACTCTGCCGGATCGATATCGACGGCGACCTTGTGGGCCTCGCGGGCGAGATTTTGCGGGGCATAGCCGGTGATCGCCATGTCGAGCCGGGCGCCGGTGACGAGGAGGAAGTCGGCGTTCTGCAGGGCGAAGTTGGCGCCGCGGGCGGCGACGTTGCCAGGGCGGCCGACGAAGGTGGGGACGTCGGAGGGGACGAGATCGGCAGCGCACCAGGTGGCGACGGTAGGAATGTCGAGAAGTTCGCGAAGCTCTGTGAACTGGGCCTCTGCGCGGGCGAGCCGGGTGCCATTTCCAGCGAAGAGGAGCGGACGCGTGGACGTGAGGAGCTCGTCGACGACGCGGCGGACTTCATCGGTGAGGTTCGGGTTGTGGAGCGCGTCGGCGTGCTCGGCGGGGTTGAAGGAGCGGAGGGTGACGGGGTCGGGGATGGGCGCGGCCTGGACGTCGAGCGGAATATCCAGCCAGACGGGGCCGGGCCGGCCGTTGAGGGCGAGGTACCAGGCCTTCTCGAGCTCGTAGCGGATGTCGAGTGGATCAAGCACGGTGATGGCGTACTTGGTGATGGGCTTGACGATGGAGACGATGTCGACCTCCTGCACGCCGAGCTGGCGCATGCCGAGCGGCGCGCCGGTGACGGAGTCGAACATGCGGTCGGGGCGCTTGACCTGGCCGGAGAGGAAGAGGGTCGGCGTGGAGTCGAGCCAGGCGCCGGCGACGCCGGTGATCGTGTTGGTGCCCCCGGGGCCGGTAGTGACGAGGGCGACGCCGATGCCGTTGACGGTCTTGGCGTAGGACTCGGCGCACATGGCAGTGGCCTGCTCGTGAGAGTTGCAGATGGGGGTGAGGCGTTTCTCCTGGGCGAGGGAGGCGTTGAGGTGCATGGCGCCGCCGCCGGTGACGAGGAAGACGTGCTGGACGCCGTGGTCGGCGACAAACTGGAAGATGTAGTCGGAGAGTTTCATCTAGGTCGATGATACCGGCGGAGAAAGTTTCGCGATCGATAGTCTGCCGGATACATCCCATGGGGAATCCAAAGAGACTGGAGGGGGATATGGCGGACAGGAAGACAGTTTTGATCACGGGAGCTTCTACAGGCATTGGCAGCGCGACGGCGCGTTACTTTCAGCAGAAGGGCTGGAATGTCGCCGCCACGATGCGCAAGCCAGAGGCCGGAGCGGATCTGGCGAAGCTGGATCAGGTGTTTGTCCTGCGGCTCGATGTGACGGACACGAGCTCGATCGACGCGGCCGTGACGCAAGCGATGGATCACTTTGGCGGTATCGACGCACTTGTGAACAACGCAGGCTACGGAGCATACGGAGTTCTCGAGGCCACCTCGGTCGAGAGCATGCGCCAGCAGTTTGAGACGAATGTGATCGGACTGCTGGCTTCCACCAAAGCAGTCGTTCCGCACTTCCGGGCGCGTGGGTCCGGGGTCATTGTGAACATCTCGTCCATAGGCGGACGCATTACCTTTCCGTTTGGAGCGCTGTACCACGGGAGCAAGTTTGCCGTGGAGGGGATGACGGAGGCTCTACGGTTCGAGATGCGGGAGATCGGAGTGCGCGTGAAGCTCGTGGAGCCGGGGGCGATCAAGACCGAGTTCATGGCTTCGTTTCAGTTCAGCAACGATGAGCATTTGACGGAGTATCAGGACCTGGTCAAGAGGGTGATGGGGGTCATGGGACCGATGATGGAGAGTGGCGCAGAGCCGGAGCTGGTGGCCGAGGTGATCTATCGCGCGGCGACGGACGGAAGCGATCAGCTGCGCTACCCGGCAGGGGAGGACGCCGTGGCACTGATGGCGAAGCGAAGCGAGGAGAGCGACGACACGTTGCTGCCAGAGATCGAGGCGCGGTTCGCGCAGTAAGGCGGGCTCGGGGTGTCTCGTTCGTGCGGCTACTCCGGGGGGCGGAGTTGGAAGACGTCCTGGCCGCGGAGGTTGCGGGTACGAAGAACGGTGTCGATGTACTCGCGGACAGCGCCGTGGCCGCCGGGCCGGGTGGCGACGAAGCCGCGTTGGTGGACGACGTCGCGAACTTCGGAGGCGGCGTCGGCTGGACAGGCGCAGAGGCCGGCGATCTCCATGGCTGGGAGGTCGTTGACGTCGTCGCCGAAGAAGCAGATGTGAGCGAAGGGAATCTTGAACTCGGCGGCAAACTCGCCAAGGGCGGTGGCCTTGTCGCGGCAGCCTTTGCGGACGAAGTGCATCTTGAGTTTTTCGGCGTAGCGAGTCACGTGAGGGGAGGGCTCGCCGGAGATGAGAGCCAGCTTGAGACCGAGGCGGCGCGCGAGTGAGACGGCCATGATGTCGGTGAAGTGAAAGCTTTTGAACTCCTCACCGGAGGGTGACCAGGTGAGGCGGCCGTCGGTGAGGACGCCGTCGACATCAAACGCGATGGCCTGGAGGGTGTCCAGGCCATCGGTGGATCGGTGAGGGATGGGCATGGGCTAGACGGCAGCGCCGACGCGGCGGAGCTTCTTCATGACGGGCACCTCTTCCTCGTAGACGCGCTTGACGCCGTCGCCCATGGACTGCTCGCAGAGGCGGATGTCGCGCACGAGGCGGCTGATGCCATTGGGCTCGAGCGAGGCAGACTGGTCGGAGCCCCACATGGCGCGATCCATGGTGATGTGGCGCTCGATGGCGCAGGCGCCGAGGACGGCGGCGGCGACCGAGGTGGGAATGCCGGTCTCGTGGCCGGAGTAGCCGATGGGCACGCCGTAGCGGGCAGCCATCTCGGGGATCGCGCGGAGGTTGAGCTGCTCGTACTTGGCGGGATAGGTGGAGGTGGTGTGCATCAGGATGAGGTCCTCCTTGCCAAGAACGTCGACGGCATGGTCGATCTCGGCGTAGGTACTCATACCGGTCGAGGCGATGACGGGCTTGCCGGTCTTACGAATGTGGCGGAGGAGGTTGTCGTCGGTCAGCGAGGCGGAGGCGATCTTGTAGACGGGGGTGTCGAACTGCTCCATGAAGTCGACGGCGCCTTCATCCCAAGGGGAGACGAACCAGGGGATCTTGACAGACTTGCAGAAGGCGGCGATCTCGGCGTACTCCTCTTCGCCAAACTCGAGGCCGTGCTTGAGGTCGCCGTTGGTTGTGCCAAAGGGGTTCTCGCGCGGTTTGGCGAGCTCTTCGGCGGTGTAGACGACCTCGACGGTGCGCTTCTGGAACTTGACGGCGTCGCAGCCGGCAGCGACGGCGACGGAGATGAGCCGCTTGGTCAGATCGACGTCACCGTTGTGATTGATGCCGATCTCGGCGATGACATAGCAGGGCTGACCTGTGCCGAGCGTTTTCGAACCGACTTTGACTGTGCTCATTGAAGCTCCGGGGAGTGGGTTGGGTGCGCGTGATGCAAAAGCGCGCGCGGGTTAGCTGCGAGGTGGATTGTTACAGATGACAGTCGTGGGAGTCTAGGCGAAGCAGAGGCTTCGGGTGACGTTGGAGAGGGGCAAGGCAAGTATTCACGAAGATTTCGCGACGTTATGATGAGGGCGCTGCGGGCGAGGGATGCTGACGATGACGGGATGGATGCGAGTGGGTGCGGGTCTGGCCTTTGGTCTAAGTGGCGCGATGGGCGCGGCGGGGCAGAGTGGGGCGGCTCCGGTGCCGCTGTGGAAGGGTGACGCTCCAGGCGCGAAGGGGGTCGCGGCCGTGGATGTGCCAACGTTGACGGCGTATCTGCCGCAGGCGAATCCGACGCACACGGCAGTGGTGATCGCGCCCGGAGGCGGATATGTGACTCTGGCGATGGATCATGAAGGAATGCAGATCGTGCAGTGGCTGAACGCGCACGGGGTCGCGGCGTTTCTGCTCAAGTACCGGTTGGGGCCGGCGTATCACCATCCCGTCGAGCTCGAGGACGCGCAGCGAGCGCTGCGAACGGTGCGGGCGAACGCGGGGCAGTACGACGTGGCGCCGGACAAGATCGGAATGTGGGGCTTCTCGGCGGGCGGGCATCTGACGGCCACGGCGGGAACGAAGTTCGATGCGGGCAGGGCGGACGCTTCGGACGCGATCGACCGGGTGAGCTGCCGGCCGGACTTCCTGGTGCTGGCGTATCCGGTGATCACGATGGAGTCCCCGCTGGCGCACACGGGATCGCGGCGAGCGCTGCTGGGTGACCACCCGACGGCGGCCGAAGAGACGATGCTCTCGGCCGAAAAGCATGTGACAAAGCAGACGCCGCCGACGTTCCTGTTTGCGACGACGGATGATGAGGTCGTGCCGGTGATGAACAGTGTGCTGTTCTACGAGGCGCTGGTGCGGGCGGGGGTACCGGCGGAGATGCACCTCTACCAGCACGGGCGGCACGGGGTCGGACTGGCTCCGAACGATGCCGCGCTGCGGGGGTGGCCGGAGCTGTTGGCGCAGTGGATGATCGAGCGAGGATATGCCGCGGCGGAGGGCCTCAACGCCAGGTAGTTGGAGGACCATGTGACGGGCGAGCCTCGGAGTCAAGACGCGTTGTGGCGGGTACGATTCACGCTTTGGAAAGCGAGCGTGTTTGTGTAGAGTAGGCCCATCAGCACAACAAGCTCGTCGCAGTCGCCTGGAGGGATCGACGTCCGGGTGAGATATCAGCAGAACCGTCCTCGCCGTCGGTGCGGGGTCGCCGACGTGTCTCTCTCGACGTGGTCTCTGAGGATGGCTGGATGAAGGCTCGCAGATGTTGGACGTGGATGTTGCTGGTGCTCGTGGTCTTGGCGACCGGGGTGCCGGGCGCTTTGGCGCAGACGGCGGCGACGGGGCAGACGGACCGGATCGCGGCGCTCGAGAAGAGCACGGCAGACAGCACGGCGGCGATCGCGGCGGCGCAGACAGCGGGCGATAACGCGTGGATGCTGGTGAGCGCGGCGCTGGTGCTGATGATGAGCGGGCCGGGGCTGGCGCTGTTCTACGGCGGGCTGGTACGGCGGAAGAACGTTCTGGGTACGATGATGCAGACGTTCGCGATGATGGCAGTCATCACGGTGTTGTGGGCGCTGGTGCTCTACTCGCTCGCGTTCGGCGATGGAGGCAGCTTCCTTGGCGGATTTCACAATGTGCTGCTGCACGGGGTAGGCCTCGCGCCGGACAAAGATTACGCGGCAACGATTCCGCTGCAGACGTTCATGGTGTATCAGCTGATGTTCGCGATTATCACGCCGGCGCTGATCACGGGCGCCTTTGCGGAGCGCATGAAGTTCTCGGCGATGCTGGTCTTTCTGGTGGTGTGGGCGCTGGTGGTGTATGCGCCCATGGCGCACATGGTGTGGGGAAAGCATGGGCTGCTGAACGCGTCGCTCGGCGGACGCTTTCCGACCCTGGACTTCGCGGGTGGGACGGTGGTGCACGTGACGTCAGGGGTCTCGGCACTGGTGACGGCGCTGTATCTGGGCAAACGGGTGGGGTATCCGGCCACTCCGATGCCGCCGCACTCCGTGGTGCTGAGCTTTATCGGCGCATGCCTTCTATGGGTGGGCTGGTTCGGGTTTAACGCAGGATCGGCGCTGGGTGCGGGAACGCTGGCGACCTCGGCGTTTGTGGCGACGCACTTCGGTGCGGCGGCGGCGGCGATCGGATGGAGCGGGGCGGAGTGGCTGCGGCAGGGCAAGGCCTCGGCGCTGGGCGGGATCTCCGGCTGCGTCGCGGGGCTGGTGGCGATCACGCCGGCGGCGGGGTTCGTGACGCCGATCTCGGCGCTGTGGATCGGGTTAATTGCGGGGGTGTTCTGCTACTTCATGGTGGTGAAGGTGAAGGCGGTGTTCGGATACGACGATTCGCTGGACGCATTCGGTGTGCATGGCGCGGGGGGGACTATTGGAGCGCTGCTTACGGGCGTCTTTGCCTCGAGTGCGATCAATCCGATCTTCGGGGCGGGCAAGGCGACGGGGCTTATTGAAGGCAATCCGCATCAGCTGTTCAACCAGGTCGTTGGGGTGGCGATCGCCTGGGTGCTGGCGGGGGTGGGAACGACGGTGATCCTGTTTGCGGTCGATAAGGTTGTCGGTCTGCGGATGAGCGAGGACGAGGAGCGCGAGGGACTTGACCTCACGCAGCACGGGGAAGAAGGGTACGATTGGGCGCACTAGAGCAGGCGTGAGGCTGGCTCGCGAACAGAGGATGGAGCGATGCAGAAGATAGAAGCGGTGATTCAGCCGTCGAAGCTCGATGCGGTGAAGGACGCGCTGGTGCAGCTGGGTGTCGATGGGATGACGATCCTCGAGGCACGCGGGCACGGGCGGCAGAAGGGCCACACGGAGTTCTATCGCGGGCGGGAGTATGCGATCGATCTGCTTCCCAAGGTGAAGATCGAGCTTGTGGTCTCGGACGAGATGCTCGACCGCGCGGTCACGGCGATCTCGGAGGCGGCACGGACGGGACGGATCGGGGACGGCAAGATCTTTATCTCGCGCATCGATGAGGCGATCCGCATACGCAACGACGAGCGTGGCGATATCGCGCTCTAAAGGTGCCACCGCTGCTGTGTGGGCCGGTTGTGGTGCAGGATCGGGGTCAAGCGCGCAGGAGAGAGGTCCGGAGCGTGACGATGACAACCGCCGGGGAGGCACAAAAGAGATATCGGGAGGAGATGGCCGATCTCTCGACCGCTCTAGGGGAGGGATTGGCGGGCGAGGTCGCGGTTCTCTCGCGATCAAATGCGGTGGATGGGCTTGTCTGTGCGCTGTGGGCGGAGACGGTACGGGGGCGCGAGGCGCTGGGCACAGGGGTGGCGCTGCTGGCCATCGGCGGCTTCGGACGACGGCAGCTATTCCCGTCGTCGGATGTTGACCTGCTGGTTCTGCTCGACGGGAGGGTGGATGAGGCGGAGCTGCGTGAGGGTGTGCGTGCGTTCAGTCAGCAGATGTGGGACTCGGGGGCGCGCTTCTCGCCGGTGACGCGACGAGTAGGCGAATGCGAGCGGTTTGATCCGGAGAATGTGGAGTTTGCGCTGGCGCTGCTGGACGAGCGGTTTGTGTGCGGAGACCGGGCAGTGCATGAGCGGCTGCGAACACGCGCGCTGCCGCGGCTCTATCGCGATCCAGTGGCGATTCTTCGACGACTGGCGGCCGCGACCGAGACACGTCACAGCAAGTACGGCAACACGCTGTTTCATCTGGAGCCGAACGTGAAGGACTGTCCGGGCGGCCTGCGGGACGTGCACGTGGTGGAGTGGCTGGGACGACTGCGGGCGATGCGCGACGATGGCCAAGGTGGACCTCGGGAGAGTGCAGCGACCCGGGATGAGAGGTGGCGGGGCGCGGAGGCGGGCTTTGACGATCGCGAGTTCGGCGAGGCGGTCGCGTTTCTGACACAGCTGCGCTGCTTCCTGCATCTCGAGCACGAGCGCGATGACAACGTGCTGGACTGGCACGCGCAGGATCGTGCGGCGCTACGGGAGATCGGCATCTCGCCGGGTGGATCGGGGCGTGTGATGGGTGCGGCGTACTGGATGCGAGTCTACTTCCGGCATGCACGCAACGTAAGCCGGCGAGCGCAGCAGCTGCTGATGGAGGCGGTGCCGCCGGCGCGAAGCGGTGTGCGGCTTCTGCGGAGGGGGCTGCGACCGGCGATCTCGGTCGAGGCGGCGGAGTTGGGCATCGCCGTGGGTGCGGGTGGGGCGCTCACTCTTCCGGCAATCTCCGGAGACGGTGAGGCTGCGGCGGGTGATGCGCATGTGGTCCTGGCGCTGTTCGCGGAGATGGCGCGGACAGGAGCGGCGGTTGAGAGCCGGAGCGAGGGACGGATTTCGGCGGCGCTGAGTCTGCTCTCAGCGAATCTTGAAGAGGGGCCGGCGCTATGGAGGGGGCTGCGCGCGATTCTTCTGGGGGCGTACGCCGGCCACGCGCTGCGGGCGATGCATGCGCTGGGTCTGCTGGACCTGCTGGTGCCAGAGTTTCACGGCATTGATGCGCTCGTGCTGCGGGACGCGTATCACCGGTACACGGTGGACGAGCACACGTTTGTGCTGATCGACACGCTGCATGGACTCGAGGGTGCGCCGTCTCCGGCAGCGGGTGAGTGGCGGGTGCGATTTCAACAGCTGCTACGCGAGTTGCCGCACCTGGACTTGCTCTATCTCGCCGCGTTGCTGCATGACACGGGCAAGGGGCGCACGACCGACGACCACGCGGTCGAGAGTGCGCGGCTGGCGGAGACGGTGCTGAGCCGGCTGGAGCTGGATGGGTACGAGACTGCGATGGTCATGGAGCTGGTGCGCTATCACCTGGAGATGTCCGCCGCGCTGCGGCGGGACATCTTCGACGAGGAGACGGTCCGTGCGTTTGCGGGCAAGGTGCGGACACCCGAGGCCCTGCGGATGCTGACGCTGTTCACCTATGCGGACCTGAATGCGGTGCATCCGGACGCGCTGACGCCGTGGAAGGCAGAGAACCTGTGGCGGTTACATATGGCGACGGCGGCGCACCTCGACCGGTCGGTCGACGACGAGCGGGTGGGCGCACGCGACGGAGTGCTGGCGCGCGCGGTAGCGGCAGGCGTGCCGGGCAGGCAGACCGGGGTAGAGCAGTTTCTGGCGGGATTTCCCGAGCGCTATGTGCGGACACGAACGCCGGAGCAGATCCGGGCGCACTTTGAGATGACGGCCCGGTTTGAAGAGGATGCGGTGCAGCTCGACTTTCGGTATGCGCCCGCACTGAGTGAGATCACGCTGGTGACGCGGGACCGGGCGCGGCTGTTCAGCAACATGGCGGGTGCGCTGGCGGCGTGGGGGATGAACATCGTCACAGCGGACGCGTTCTCGAACGCATCCGGAACGGTGGTCGACTCGTTCCGGTTTACGGACACGTACCGGACGCTCGAGCTGAACGTCTCGGAGCGGGAGCGGTTTGTGGCGAGCGTGCACGATGTGATGGCGGGAGCGGTCGAAGTGGAGACGCTGCTACGCGGGCGGCGACGGCGGCGGGGAAAGGCACGCCTGCGCGAGGTGGCGACGGTGATCGGGTTCAACGATGCGGCGTCGTCGCACAGCACGCTGCTCGAGGTGACCGCGGAGGACGCGCCGGGTCTGCTGCGTACGGTCAGCCTGGTGATAGCAGCGCACCGATGCAACATCGAGGTGGCGCTGGTGGACACGGAGGGCGAGGTGGCGATTGACGTCTTCTATCTGACGCGTGAGCGGCGGAAGCTGCGTGCAGCAGAGCAGGACGCGCTGGCTGCGGCTCTTGTGCAGGCGATCGATGAGGCGCGCGGTCTGTGAGACGCGATCGCATGAGGCGACCTCTTGTGGCGCTGGGTGTGCTTGCATGCCTGGGGCTGGTCTGGGCGTTCGGTTCAGGGACTGCGCGAAGGTCTTGGAGTCAAGCCGGAGGAGGACCTCAGCCGGCGAGGAGCCTTGGCGGACAAGCGGAGCCTCGGCGCTGCAGAGGCGTGGCCGTGGAGATGCCCGTGCGGACGGGTGAGAGTGCACGGAGCCGAGTGACAGGGACGCTGGACGCGGTGCTCGAGGCGCTGCCGTCGGGCTGGGTGCTGCGAGTGCTTCCACATCGTGGAGCACGGCCTCTGGTGGACTACGCGGAGATCGCGACGCCGCCGTATCGGTCGGTGAATCCGCTGCTGGTGACCACGGACTTTGCCTTTCGGGCGCAGGATGCGATCGGGTGGACACCGCGGCGGTTCCGTTACGTTCCAGATGCCGTGCACTTTCGGGCGATGGTGCCGGTGTATACGGCGATCACGCGGTCGACGACACCCGCACACGCGGACGAAGTGACGCTTGGAAGACTGGTGGCGGCGGCTCCCGAGGGGACGCTCACGATCCTTAAGGCGCAGCTGGTGCCAGGTATGAGCGACCAGAGCCGGGCGGCGGCAGCGGTTCCGTCCCGTCTGAACACGACGGATCACACGGCGGTGCAGGCGGAGGGTGGGGCGAAGCCGCTGGGTCAAATCGTCACGATGCGGGTGCGGGTGGAGTTGACGCTCGCCGGGCAGGCGGTCGTCGCTCCGGGGGCAAAGTTGACTTCGATCGCGTGCTCGGCGGCGCCGGCCAGCTTGTGACCAGGCGTGGTCCCGAGCCCAATCTTCCGCACTGCTGCCGGTCGGCTAAGGGCCGGGACGTATACTCGGGAGATCATGAAGAGTTTAGATACCCTGAATACCAGTAACGGCCGGCCGGCTGCTCCTGTCGCGGAGGATCGCCGGATGTTCGGCACGCTTGAGAGCTTCGCGAAGAACCGCGAGAAGGTGACTGAGGTGAACTGGGGGTATGACCAGCCAGAGGGGATCGTGCTGGCCTCGATGGATGCTGCGATCAACTGGGTGCGGAAGAATTCGGTGTGGCCGATGACCTTCGGTCTGGCGTGCTGCGCGATCGAGATGATGTCCATGGGTGGATCGCGGTACGACATTGCGCGGTTCGGCGCGGAGGTCTTCCGGCCGTCACCACGGCAGAGCGACCTGATGATCATCGCGGGTCGGGTGTCGCAGAAGATGGCGCCGGTGATCCGGCGGCTGTACGAGCAGATGCCGGAGCCAAAGTGGGTGATCTCGATGGGCGCCTGCGCGACCTCAGGCGGCGTGTTCAACAACTACGCGCTGCTGCAAGGGGTGAACCAGATCATTCCGGTAGATATCTATGTTCCAGGCTGCCCACCACGGCCGGAGCAGTTGTTGTACGCGATCACGTTGCTTCAGGAGAAGATTCAGGGCGAGCGGGGGACGCTGCGACGGACGTTGAACCTGGCGTGACCACACAGGCGCAGATAGTTGGGTTGGAGCTAAAGTCTGACGCGAGGCGGCCGATAGAGTCAGTGTTGCTTGCTTCGCGTTACTTTGAAGGTTCAGGTTAGCTCAAGTTAGCGTTCGAGGCGCGATAGAGTACGGAGAAGTTTACGCGCTGCAGTGCGCACTTTCTTCTTGATGGAGACAGCAACTGCGGTAAACTTTATCGAATCATAGAGCCATATATATCGAGTTGTGTCAGCATCTCGCAAATAATGCCGACGTTTAGCGGAGGATGTGGAATGGTTTATCGCCCGTTGTCTCAATTTGGCCGGTACGTACTGGCTGCATGTGCAGTCAGCCTAGGTGCAGCAAGCCTGGGTGCACAGACTGCCCCCAGCACGCCGCCCGCCCCGACGGGGGTTAACCCCTCACGCATCGATGTCTTCACCGGCTACTCCTACTTCGGAGCTCATGGCCAGGTGAAGCCGGCAGACATCAGCTACTCATCGATCGATGAAGGCGCCATCGGAAGCGGGGCCTACTACTTCAACAAGTACTTTGGCGCCGAGGTGGTATTCACGGCGCATCCGGACGGGAACAACGACGGCCTCTACACGGGTTCGGCAGGACCGATCTTCCGTGTTCCGCTCGAGAACTTTACCCTGTTCGCGCATGGCCTGGCGGGTGGTGCGCGACTTGGCGGTCCGAACAGTGACGGCCCGAGCCCTTACCACAATCCATACCAGTGGGGACCGACGCTGGCAGCTGGCGGCGGCATGGACTATGACCTGCCGTTCCTTAATCATCGCTTTGCACTTCGCCTGTTCGAGGCAGACTATCGCTACATTCACGAGGACTACGGTCCGTCCACGCCTCCGCCCACCGGCGGTGCGATTGGTGGCCGCGCGAATCTGAACACGGTTGAGCTCAGCTCCGGCATTATCACGCGGTTCGGCAGCATCGTTCCGCCGCCACCCGTGACCTATACGTGCGTAGCGTCTCCCGCGACCGGTTACTCGGGTGACCCGATTACGATCACCGGCACGGCTCTCAACCTGAATCCGAAGAAGACAGCGACGTACACCTGGACGACAGACGGCGGTACGATCTCTGGAACGTCCAATGTCGCAAATATCGACACCAAGAATGCACAGCCCGGTAGCTACACCGCCAAGGGACATGTGACAGAGGGCAACAAGCCGGGGCAGATGGCAGATTGCTCGGCCCAGTACACCATCAAGCCCTTCGAGCCACCAACAGTGAGCTGCTCGGCAAACCCGTCGACGGTCAACCCTGGCGACTCTTCCACCATTACTGCAAACGGGGTCAGCCCGCAGAACCGGCCACTGACTTACAGCTACAGCTCGACAGCCGGCTCGGTGAGCGGAAATACCTCGACGGCAACGCTGAGCACGACCGGAGCCGCTCCTGGCACGATTACGGTGACGTGCAACGTGGTTGATGACAAGGGTCAGACTGCCTCGCAGACGACGACGGTGACGGTCAATGCACCACCAGCGCCGCCGGCGCCGCAGACGAGCAATCTCTGCTCGATCAACTTCGATCGTGACAAGCGTCGCCCGGCGCGGGTCGATAACGAAGCTAAGGCCTGCCTCGACGACATCTCACTGAACCTGCAGCGTACCTCGGACGCGAAGCTCGCGGTCGTCGGCAACGCAGCCAGTGGGGAGCGTAATGGTGCCAAGGTCGCTGCTGAGCGCGCCGTCAACACGAAGGACTACCTTGTGAAGGAGAAGGGTATTGACGCCTCGCGAGTCTCGGTCTTCACGGGATCGCAAGACGGCAAGACTGTGACGACCACTCTGATCCCTGCTGGCGCCACGATGGACAGCACGGGGGTGACCGCAGTCGACGAGTCTGCTGTCAAGGTCCAGCCTCGGTCTGCTCCTGCACGACGTCATCACAAGAAGTAGTTTCAAAACGGAACGATAAAGGCTGGCCGGGTCACACTCGGTCAGCCTTTTTCTTGCAACTCGCATTCTTGGCTGGTATCGCTGATATAGCCATCGCGCCCCGCAGAGGGCATTAAGGTTTTTGCTGCATGTTCAACTTGGAACTGCGCCTCCGGGCGCTCTTGATTCTTTCGCTCCTGGTTCTGTCGACAGCCCTGTCCCGGGCCGCTACATGGCTGCCATTCGGCCCTTTCGGAGGCGATGCGCGGGCGTTCGCTGTGGATCCGCAGGACCACGCCCATCTTTATTTAGGTACGACGAACGGGTGGATCTATGAGTCGCACAACGGCGGCCAGCTCTGGCAGCGACTCGCGCAGCTCGGTAAGCGGGACGACCTCGTCCTCGACCATATTCTCGTTGATCGCGCCAATTCGAAGCACCTCGTCGTTGGCGTGTGGGTCTTGGGCAGTCCTGATGGCGGTATCTACAGCTCGCACGACGGCGGGGTGAGCTGGGCAGAGGATGCCGCGATTAAAGGGCAGTCTGTGCGTTCGTTGACGGTCGCTCCATCGGATGGGAAGGTCATTGTTGCTGGAACGCTGAAGGGCATATTTCGGTCACGTGATGCCGGGGAACACTGGACGTTGATCAGCCCCGAGGGCAGCACAGAGATCCACGAAGTAGAGTCGGTCGCCTTCGATCCGGCGAGTCCGGAGACGATCTACGCCGGTACATGGCACCTGCCGTGGAAGACGACTGACGGCGGTGAGCACTGGAGCAGCATCAAGCAAGGCATTATCGACGACTCGGACGTGTTCTCGATCATTGTCGATCCGATGAACCCAAAGACGGTCTATGCCAGTGCGTGCTCAGGGATCTACAAGAGCGATACCGGCGGCGATCAGTTTCAGAAAGTTCAGGGCATTCCCTCCACGGCGCGACGCACACGCGTGCTGAAGCAGGATCTGCAGACGCTCAGCACGGTCTTCGCAGGAACAACGGAGGGTTTGTTCAAGACGGTAGATGCGGGGAAGACGTGGTCGCGAACGACGGGGCCCGAGGTCATCGTGAACGATGTGTTCATCGACCCTGGCAACTCGCAACATGTACTGCTCGCGACCGATCGCGGCGGAGTGCTGACGAGTGACGATGCGGGCGTGAGTTTTCGGGCGTCGAACGACGGCTTTACGGCTCGGCAGGTAGTTGG
Source organism: uncultured Acidobacteriaceae bacterium (assembly GCA_964247625.1). Taxonomy (GTDB): domain Bacteria; phylum Acidobacteriota; class Terriglobia; order Terriglobales; family Acidobacteriaceae; genus Edaphobacter. The sequence goes on along the minus strand of CAXTVA010000002.1, from coordinate 404,477 downwards.
GTATACCGTTGACCGGCAACATCCTGGGACGATGTATGTCGGCGTCATCAACGACAAGGAGTGGGGAGGAGTCTTCGTAAGCGAGACCGGTGGCCTGCGCTGGGTGCAGCAGTCGACTGGCCTAGGCGGCCGAGACGTCTTCAGTCTCGCGCAGGCCTCTGATGGCACCATCATCGCTGGCACAGGGCACGGTCTCTACCGGCTTGAGACGACAGGCTGGACGCGCGCGAGCGTGGCCGAGGTGACAGCGCCCTCAGAGACGCCTAGAGTGAGCAAACAGAGACGAGGGGAGAAGCCTTCCCCCGTGGGTGACCACATCGCGGCTGGAAGGTCTGCTGCTCGGTCACAGCGTTCGACCAAGCCTGGGGGCGTGAACACGGCGGCGGATCCGGCGATCTACTCACTCGCGGTCGGGGGCGACACGCTGTACGCCGCTGGCTCGCTAGGGTTGCTCCGCAGTGAGACAGCTGGGACAACGTGGACACGGGTCGCTGGGGTTCAGGATCCGCAGGTGCTTGTTGCGGCGGCGGGCGCGAACGTAACGGCGGCTACACTGCATGCGATCAAACGATCCGGGGATGCCGGTGCGACATGGACTGACCTCTCGCTACCGCCAGGGCTGACGCAGGTCGCGGCGGTCGCGGTCGATGCTTCAGGAAGTGTCTGGGTGGGTGGCCGCGAAGGATTGTTCTATGCGATGCCGGATGGAAGCTGGCACATGCCGGAGAAGCTGTTTACCCGCGATGTGAACAGCCTCTACTTTGATCCTGTGGCGCAGAGGGTGCTGATCACTGCAAATCAGTACACGCACCTGGTCTTTGCAGTTGACCTGAAAGACCGATCAGTGACCTCCTGGGATACAGGGTGGCACCTGCGTTTTGTTCAGCCAGTGGGGGACTATTTCGTGGGTGCGACGCTCTTTGATGGGATCGTGATCCAGCCGAAGATGGTTGACTCTCCGCTAGCGGGAGGAGGTATGACGAGGTAGGCGCGCAACGGCGAGCGTAAACTTAGCTATTATGGACAGTCCAAGCCTCCGTTCTATCGGTTCGCGACACGAATTTCAGAGCGATGATCCGGCACTTCGATCGGTTGCGACGAAGGTGTTTGCCGGCGAGCGGTTAAACTTCGAGGACGGAGTCGCGCTCTATCGTAGCGGCGACATCCTTGCGGTGGGCTGGCTCGCGAACAGCGTTCGCGAGCTACTGCACGGTGACACGGCATACTTCAACGTCAACCGGCACATCAATCCCACCAACATCTGTGTCGCCTCGTGTAGGTTGTGTGCGTTTGGCCGCAAGAAGGGCGATGCGGGGACGTACACCATGGCGCTTGACGAGGCGTTTGAGACGGCGGCCTCCGGGTACAGCGAAGCGGTGACGGAGTTCCACATCGTGGGAGGACTGCACCCAGACCTACCCTTCGAGTACTTCATGGATCTGGTACGTGGGCTGAAGGAGCGTTTCCCAAAGGTTCATGTCAAGGCGTTCACGATGGTCGAGGTGGCCTTCCTGGCGAAGCGCGGGAAGATGACCATCGCGGAGACGTTAGGTCGTATGAAGGAGGCTGGCGTTGATTCCATGCCGGGCGGTGGGGCGGAGATCTTTGCTGATCGAATCCGGCATATCATCTGCGATCACAAGATCGATGGCTCCGAGTGGCTGGAGACGGCTCGTCTTGCGCACACCATGGGCCTGCGATCGAACGCGACCATGCTCTATGGGCATATCGAGGATGACGAGGATCGCGTCGATCATCTGCTACGACTGCGTGCAGTGCAAGATGAGACCGGCGGCTTTCAAACGTTCATTCCGCTCGCGTTTCATCCGGATAACACGGCGCTGCATCATCTGCCCCGAACAACCGGGATGCTCGACATACGACAGATCGCGGTTGGCCGGCTCCTGCTCGACAACTTCAGCCACATCAAGGCGTACTGGCAGATGATGACACCGAAGATTGCGCAGATCTCGCTTCGATTTGGGGCGGACGATCTAGACGGGACCGTGGTCGAGGAGAAGATCTATCACGATGCCGGAGCGACGACTCCGCAGGGAATGCGTCGGGCAGACCTGACCCGGCTCATCACGGAAGCTGGACGAGTACCGTTTGAGCGGGACACGATGTACCGGGCAGTGACTCGGAGCGAAGATAGCTTCACGGTTGCGGTTTAGCTATCCGGCCCTGGAGCTGTCCTTATCGTTCTCTTTCCTGCAGCATGGAAAGCACACGAGACAGGTTACTTCTGACTCTCTTGCGTATTACGTAGTACTTTTCTTCCCCCCGGAGCGCGAGTCTTTCTCTTTTCCTCATCTCCGGTCGCGAGCAAGCATGTGTCACAGAGTGCATGTCCGCATTTTTGTGCAATTAGACGGGAATCTTGAACGCTGCCACCTGCAGGCGTTTGGCATTGTGAGTGCAACAGCAAGGGCACGAAGCACTGATCTCGGACTTAGATAGAAGAAGTCCTGAAACGGTGTTCGCGACTGTGCGGCTCTTCGGACCGTGCGCCACACCCAACTGCAGTCACTGTCGTCTGGCACCACTTGCTTGATGTCGTGTCTCCCAACTATGTCGTCTGCCGATAACGCGGGCGCGGAGATCTCTCGTGAAGAAGTTTGCTGTTCTACTTGCTGTTCTTTTCTGCCTCGACCTTTCCGTTCGTTCCTCTTTCGCCGATACGCTTACCCTCGTCTCTACGGGCGGCCAAGCCGTCGACAACGTCTATGTATATCCCTACAACTTCAGCATGAGTGGCTCGAGTTCACTGACGTCTTTGATGTGTCTGGACTACAACCGGGACGTCACTGTCGGTGAGACGTGGAATGTGGTGAAAGAGTCTATTCCGACCGACGCGTCCACGACTGCGATCGACTATCGTGCCGATGCCTGGATCTACTCGCAGCTTGGAAAGTACTCCAACAGCGATGTGCAGTTTGCGGTATGGAGTATCTTCGATCCTACTGACACGGATACACTGTCCGGCTTTACCGCCACAGCACAGACGCTGGCGCAGAGCGGCCTGGCCATGGCTCAGAGCCAGTCGTTGATCGCTTCCGGCTTCTTCTCGGCATTTCAGGTATACGCACCGACATCGAATCAGACAGGCTGGACGGAAGGTACACCTCAGGAGTTTATCGGGATGGCGCAGACGCCGGAACCGTCGAGCTTGTTCCTGCTAGGAACCGGTCTGCTTGGGACTGCCGGTGCGGTGCGCCGCAAGCTACGGCGTGGGTAGCTTGCAGAAGCGAGGTTCTGATTCGCCGCTTGCAAGACGAGGGCAGCGAGTATGTCGTGTTTCTTCCAGGAGGGATGAATGTCTCGATCGTCGCAGGTTCGATTCGATCTCAGTGCAGGCGTGATGGAGCAGGAGAAGGGTAAGGTATGTCGTGCCATGATTGGGGGCGCTGAGAGTGTCGACGCCGGTATGGTGCTCCGGCAGTATCAGCCGTCAGACCTCGAAGCTATGACGCAGCTTGATGCGGAGTGCTTCAGCGAAGATTTTGTCTTTGGACTGCCGCTGATGCGCGTGCTTGCCGAGAAAGCTCATGCCCTGACGCTCATGATGGAGACCGGTGATGGTGCTATCGCCGGTTTCGCAATCGCGCACCGGATGCAGGAGAGTGCGCCCGAGGCTGCTTACCTTGTAACTTTGGATGTGTCGCCCGTGGTGCGTCGACGTGGCGTTGGGCATCGTCTCTTGGCAGCGATCGAAGACGCCATGCTAGAGGCGAGCGCCTTGCGCCTCGACCTCCATGTGTACACCGAGAACACCGCCGCTATTGCCTTCTACGAGCGGCAGGGTTACCGGCGCCGCGCTCGCGTTCCGAACTTCTACGGCGTGCTCCGCCGAGACGCCTATCTGTACTCGAGGGAACTGCAGCCGACGCCGATTGCCTAACTGAAATCGATGGCGCGCGAGCACGCGACGTAAGTTGGAGGCGTGGCAGACGGCGCCGGGTGAAGGCTGCTGGATGTGGCGTGCGGCAGGTGACGAACGGCGAGATGACCACGTGCTCGACGTGGATGGACGGCAGGAGCTGGTGAATCATTGGGCGGGCGCCCTGCAGGTGCCAACTTTGATGTTGTAGAAGCGCACGCAGTCTTGTGAAAGAAACGCGTCGCGCGAGTGCAGCGAGGTCATGCGCACACGAGACGGCCTGTTCGGCTTTCGAGAGGCACTCATTCGTCCGTGGGTCGAGAGCACGGCTGGTACGGGCTACTTCTTGGCGAAGACGTCACCCAGACGGCGGATCTGGGCGCCGACGCCGCGGAGTTTTTCCTCGAAGCGCTCATAGCCGCGGTCGAGGTGATAGACGCGGTCCAGGATGGTCTCGCCGTCGGCCACGAGGGCGGCGAGGACGAGCGAGGCGGAGGCGCGGAGGTCCGAGCACATAACGGCGGCGGACTGCAACGGGGAGCGGCCGCGGATGGTGGCGGTGCGGCCCGAGACGGTGATGTTGGCGCCCATGCGGTTGAGTTCGCCGACGTGCATGAAGCGATTTTCAAAGATGTTCTCGGTGACGGTGGTGGTGCCCTCGGCTTGGGTGGCCAGGGCCATGAACTGGGCCTGCATGTCGGTGGGGAAGCCGGGGTACTCCTCGGTGGAGATGTCGGCGGCGCGAAGCTGGCCGCCGGAGTGGACGCGGACGCAGTCGGTGCCGACGTCGAGGCGGACGCCGCACTGCTCGAGCTTCGCGATCAGGGAGCCGAGGTGAGCGGGGTTGCAGGAGTCAATGTTGAGGTCGCCGCCGGTGATCGCTCCGGCGATGAGGAAGGTGCCGGCCTCGATGCGGTCGGGATTGATGCGGTGACGGGCGCCGTGGAGCTTAGCGACGCCCTGGACGCGGATGGTGGAGGTGCCGGCGCCCTCGATCTGGGCTCCCATGAGGGTTAGGAGGGCGGCAAGATCGGTGACCTCGGGCTCGCGGGCGCAGTTCTCGAAGAGAGTCACGCCATCCGCGAGGACGGCGGCCATGAGCAGGTCTTCGGTGCCGGTGACCGTGATCTTGTCGAAGACGATGTGGGCGCCGCGGAGGCGGTCCTGGCCATTGTTGGGAGAGCGGGCCTCGAGGTAGCCGTGCTCCTGGGTGACGGTGGCGCCCATGGATTCGAGGCCTTTGATGTGGAGGTCGATGGGGCGGCCGCCGATGGCGCAGCCGCCGGGCATGGCGACGCGGGCGATGCCGGTGCGGGCGATGAGCGGGCCGAGGACGAGGGAGCTGGCGCGCATGGTCTTGACGATCTCGTATTTGGCAACGGGATCAGAGAGGACAGCGCAACGGATGCGGGTGCGATGCTGGGCGCGGCCATATCCGAGCTCGACCTCGGCCCCCATGCTGGCGAGTAGCTTGCGCTCGGTCTCGATATCGCGGACCTGGGGAATGTTCTCGAGGATGACCTCGTCCTCGGTGAGGATGGCGGCGGCCATGCAGGGGAGGGCGGAGTTTTTCGCGCCGGAGATCTTGATGGTTCCGAGGAGGGGGTTGCCCCCGCGGACGACGAACTTGTCCATGGCTCCAGTGTACGGACACGGTTTGTGGACGTGGGTGACGGCGGTGGTTCGAGGTGCGATCGTTGACGACCACGTACCAGGCTTCCTGTCGTCTGCCGGGGCGCAATGCCAATCGGCTTGATGGCTGCGGGCACGTGGTACCTCCCCCACCCCCCTTTCTATGCTCAAAATATTCACAAGATTAGGCTTAGGTCTGGACCTGAGCCGGACTTGACCTTGGGATGAATGAGTCCAGACTATGGTCGGGATCGTCCTGCGGCAGTTCCAGTTTAGCTGTTTGAACAGGCATACTGCGCCACGGCGAAGCGCCTGGGGTCGAGGGCAGATGGGCTGACGCGGACCGAGGCCGCGCTGGTCAATGTCGAGTTGTTTGCGCCAAGTGACGAAGACGTGTCTGCTCAGTGGACGAAGAGGCCGGAGGCGGCGCAGAGGATGCCGATGGCGCCGAGGACCATGCCGATAGCGTAGTAGACGCTGCTGCGGGTGAGCAGCGTGATGGAGGAGAGAACGACGGCGATCTGCAGGAGTGCCTCGCCGAGGTCGAAGCGGGCGGCCTTGTGCTCGGCGACGTCGACCTCGTGTTCGAACTCGCGGGCCTGCTTCTGCTCTTCGCTGAGATCGTCCTTCCAGTGCTCGATATGGCTGACGTACTCTTCGCGCTTCTTTGCGGTGGCGGCGACGTTGGCGGAGGGTTGGAGGTCAAGCAGGTCGATGGTGCTGCCGAGGCTCTCGCTGCGGATCTTCTTGGCTTGAAACTCGTTCCACATATCGGAGGAGCGGGCCTGCATGAGCACGGCCTCTGTGTGGCTGCGATGGCTGAGGACGGTGACCATCGCGACGAGGACGGCGAGGATGGCGATGCCGAGCGAGACATGGGTGAGGGCGGACTCGCCGGCCTTCTCCATCTGCTCGGTGAACTCGTGCATTTCGTTCGGTTCCATGCCGGATAGTGTAGATCGCCGCAGCAGCAAGTCGCGTTCTGATCCGCGATGGACCGCTGCGGGATGTGCCATCGCGCAACACAACGGCGTTCTCGGACCTCTCGCGAGAGGTCTGTGATAGCCACCCTCCTGAGGCTTTCCCACTGATGCGATCTACGCGGTGTAGCGAGCTCTTTCACTACACTGTCCCTGGATGGCCTTTCCCTGCTTGCCGGTTCTCTCGTTCCCTCGACACGTGAGGAGCTCATCGTTCCACCGCCTCTGGGCTACCGTGGTTGTGTGTGCGGGGGTGCTGAGTGTATCGGCGTGTGCGCAAGGAGGACCGCCCTTTCGCACCGACGATCCGGAGACTCCAGGCAACCGTCACTGGGAGATCAACTTCGGGTGGGTCGGTGATCGGAGCTCGGCTGCGGGGGCGTACCAGATCCCGGACTTTGACTTCAACTTCGGTCTGGGGGACCGCATTCAGCTGAAGTACGAGATCCCGATCGCTCTTGAAGAGATTCGGCCCCAGGGAGTTATCGCCACGAGTCCTGCCGTGCGCGGGCAAGTGCTCGGTGGTTTGGGAGAGAGTCTGCTCGGCGTGAAGTGGCGCATTTACGAGCATCATCCGACGGATTCCTGGGTGAAGAACCGCTTCGGAACTGGGCTGCTGGGCGCGTTTGCTCACTCCGCGGAGCCTGTCCAGCCGGCGGGTTCGGCGGGGGATGCACCTGGCGCGGCGGACGCGCCGGAGCAGCTGGTGAACCTGAGCGTATCTACCTATCCGCAGCTGTATCTGGACAATCCCACGCGGGCGGTGCCCCGTGGGCTGGTCGCGTCCGGACCGAGCTTCTTTCTGCCGCTCGAGGTGAATGGACGTGTTGGGCCGATACGCTTCGACGGCGAGGTTGGCTATAACTTCGGCAACGATTCGGCGCCGCAAAGCTGGGGTCGCGGGCTGCTCGTGGGCCATGAGTTGAGTGACCGCACGGAGGTTTACCTCGAGCTCTATGATGCGCAGGACGCAAATCGAAGGCCGATGGGGCGGGGAATCGGGGCATTCGCCACCGGTGGCCCCAAGCAGCGCGAGACCACGCTCGGCCTGGGAGGCCGACAGGCGCTGAACAGAGACAAGACGTGCAACCTGCTCCTGATGGGTGGGCGGAGCTTTCAGGCGATCTCGGTGTCAAACAACCAACCCAGCTGGATCGCCTACGTGGGTCTGCAGGTACTGCTCGGGCCGCGGAAGGCTGTGACCCCGCAGGTCGAGCAGAAGGTGCCAGAAGAGAGCAGGCACTGACGGCGCAGGTGTTCTCACCACGCAGAGGGCGAGAACCTACTGTCGCGCGACGACGAGGACTTCAAAGGTGTCCGGCAGAGCCGGAGGACGCGGATGGGGGAGCTGTGGCGTGGGCTCTCGAGGCGGCCCGAACTGTGCGGTGACCAGGAAGAGCCGATCGGTCGCCTCGTCATACGCCATGGTGCGAGCACCACGTCTCGTGGCGAGCGTCTCGAGAGGAGCATACCCATGGGCCGCGTCGATGACGGTCAGCGTGCCCTGGCCGTTGGAACTGAAGGCAAGCTGGTATCTGGCACTGAAGACCGCCGCGTCGGGGCCGCCGCCGATGTCAGGCGAAGCGAGTTGCTCACCGGTGTCGGCGTTCAGCACGGCCATCTTGTTGCCGTCGCACACGGCAAAGAGTCTGCGGTGGGTACGGTCCATGGCGAGGCCGGAGGGCGAGTCGCAGTGAGTCAAGTTCCAGGTTGCCGTGATGCGCCGGGCACGCGCGTCGAAGCGGACGATCTGGTTTGTGCTCTCGATATTGTCGTAGATCGAACCCTGACCATCGGCGACCGGAAACTCGGGTTTCCCGGGTAACTCCAGTGTGGCGACGGCCTGGTTCTTCGCCGTGTCGATCACCGTGACGTTGTGGCTGCGGCCGTTGAAGGCCCAGACGGTCTTTGTACTGGGGTCGAAGACGATGCCGTCGGGATTGCTGCCGGCGGGGATCGTGCTAACAGTCTCGAACGTGTGGCGGTCGAAGACGCGTACGGCGTTGCTGGCCCCGTCGCTGATGTAAGCGAACTTGCCGAGGTCATCGAGAGCGATGCCATGTGTGCCCAACATTCCGGTGAGGGCGGCGACGGCTGTTCCCGTACGGAGATCGATCACCTCCACACGGGGCCCGTGCGTGACGTAGAGCAGATGGGCGGGGGCGTCCGCAAGCAGGTAGTCCCACCCGCCGGTGCCGCCGATCTTCCAGTGTTCCGTCACCCGGTAGGGCTGTTGTGCTGCGCTTCCCGGGAGCAAACAGACCAGAGCCATGGTGAGCATCAGCGTTGCGACGCCAGTACGCGACCATCGCTTGGATCGGCAGGTCATGGTGGGCTTCCTTGGGCCTCGAAGAGGCTATCTCTACCAACCTTACTCGCCCGTAGGTGACAGATTCATTCTGGGGATTCCATTTGGGATGGGGTCGCTTGCGGTGTTTGGAGCGGGGCTCGTTCGGAAGGGGCGGCTCGCCGCGTTGAGGCAGCTTCACTCGTCTTTGTCGCCTGTTGCCGATTGCCAGTGGTTTCTGCGCGATGGTAGCCTCGACCGGTCCGGGCTGACGATGCGCGCGGACGAGGAGCGGAGACGATGCAGGAGAGCTATAACGGGATCGCCGTCCCGAAGGATGGACAGCCGATCGAGTATGCGCAGGGACGATTCACGGTGCCGGATCACCCGGTGATTCCGTATATCGAAGGCGACGGCACGGGACGCGATATCTGGAAGGCGTCCGAGCGGGTGTTTGATGCGGCGGTCGAGAAGGCCTATGGCGGCACGCGCTCGGTGAAGTGGTATGAGGTGCTGGCGGGCGAGAAGGCGTATCGGCAGACGCAGAACTGGCTGCCGGAGGACACGGTGAAGGCGACGGTCGACTTTCGCGTGTCGATCAAAGGGCCGCTGACGACGCCGGTGGGCGGTGGGATCCGATCGCTGAATGTGGCGCTGCGACAGTTGATGGATCTGTACCAGTGTGTGCGGCCGGTGAAGTATTACGCGGGCGTGCCGAGCCCGGTGAAGCATCCGGAGAAGCTGGATGTGGTGATCTTCCGCGAGAACACGGAGGACATCTATGCGGGGATCGAGTTTCGCGAGGGGACACCGGAGGCGAAGAAGTTTATCGACTTTGTGAATGACGACATGCTGAAGGGTGGCAAGAAGAAGATTCGCCACGACTCGGGTGTGGGCGTGAAGCCGATCTCGATTACGGGGTCGAAGCGGCTGGTGCGGGCGGCGATTCAGTATGCGGTGGAGCACGGGCGTAAGGTCGTGACGCTGGTGCACAAGGGCAATATCCAGAAGTTTACGGAGGGCGCGTTCCGCGAGTGGGGTTACGAGGTTGCAACGGAGGAGTTTCGCGACTTCGTGGTGACGGAGCGGGAGAGCTGGATTCTGGGCAATGTGGAGGCCGACCCGAAGATCACGGCGGAGGCAAATGCAAAGCTGATCGAGCCGGGGATTGAGTTCGCGGCGAAGGAGTTTGGCGAGGGTGTCGTGGCCGAGGTGGAGTCGGTGTTGAAGACGATCGGCACGTCGCACGGTGCGGGCAAGTGGAAGCAGAAGATTCTGATCAACGACCGGATCGCGGACTCGATCTTTCAGCAGATCATCATCCGGCCGAGCGACTACAGCGTGCTGGCGACGACGAACCTGAACGGCGACTACATCTCGGACGCGGCGGCGGCGCAGGTGGGCGGGCTGGGCATCGCGCCGGGCGCAAATATCGGGGACGGGTATGCGGTCTTCGAGGCGACGCACGGGACGGCGCCGAAGTACGCGGACAAGGATGTCATCAATCCGGGGTCGGTGATGTTGTCGGGAGTGATGCTGTTTGACTTCATCGGCTGGCCGGAGGCGGCGCGGATGATCGAGCGCGCGATGGAGAAGACGATTCAGCAGAGGTATGTGACGTACGACTTCGAGCGGCAGATGGACGGCGCGACGAAGGCGAAGACGAGCGAGTTCGCGACGAGGATGATCGAGAACATGGCTTAGCCGGGCGGCGGAGGCGCGTTGCGCGCAAGAGCAGAGGCGTTGCGAGTGACCGGGCGAGGCTGGTCGCGAGGAGGTTGGCGATGATGACGGGCGGTAATGCGACAGTGTTCATCACCGACATGGACACGGCGATCGCGTTTTACACGACGGTGCTGGGCATGACGGTGACGAGCCACTATGGCGATGCTTGGGCGACGGTCGAGGCGGGTGGATTCACGGTGGGCCTGCATGCGCCGGATATCAACCATCCGGCACCGGGAACGCATGGTGCGGTGATGGTGGGGGTGAACGTGGATGGGATCGATGCAGCGAGGCAGCGGCTGCAGCAGGGTGGCGCGAAGGAGATCGGAGAGATTGTGCGGGGGGACGGCGGCAGCTTCGTTCACTTTCACGATCCGGACGGAAATGCGCTTTACTTGTGGGAGATGCCCAAGGGCTGAATGCGCTGATCGGGTCACAGGCTTTGATAAGGAGAAGGAATGCGGAAGAAGGTCACGGTGGTGGGGGCAGGTAATGTGGGGGCGACGGCGGCGCTCTGGATCGCGAGCAAGGAGCTGGCGGATGTGGTGCTGCTGGATGTGATGGAGGGCGTGCCGCAGGGCAAGGGTCTCGACCTGCTGGAGGCGATGCCGATCGAAAAGCGGGACGTGTCGATCGTCGGTACGAACGACTATGCGGATACCAAGAACTCGGATGTGGTGGTCATCACGGCGGGGATCGCGCGCAAGCCTGGGATGAGCCGGGACGACCTGCTGAACACGAACTTCAAGATCATGTCGGAGGTGGTGGGCAAGGTGGTGGAGGCGTCTCCGGAGACGATCCTGATCGTGGTGTCGAACCCGCTGGATGCGATGGCGCAGACGGCGTTTCGGAAGGCGGGACTGCCACGGGAGCGCGTGATCGGGATGGCGGGGGTGCTCGACTCAGCGCGGTTCCGGACGTTCATCGCGGAAGAGTTGAAGGTGTCGGTCGAGAATGTCACTGCTTTTGTTCTGGGCGGCCATGGGGACACGATGGTGCCGCTGCCGCGCTACTCGACAGTGGCGGGGATCCCGATTACGGAGCTGATCGCACCGGAGCGGCTGGCGGCGCTGGTGCAGCGGACGCGGGATGGCGGGGCGGAGATCGTGAAGTATTTGAAGACGGGGTCGGCGTACTATGCGCCGTCGGCGGCGGCGGTCGAGATGGTCGAGGCGATCCTGAAAGATAAGAAGAAGATCCTGCCGTGCGCGGCGTATCTCGAAGGTGAGTACGGGATCAAGGGGCTGTATGTGGGCGTGCCGTGCAAGCTGGGGGCGAAGGGGCTCGAGCAGATCATCGAGATCAAGCTGACGACGGAGGAGCAGGCGGCGCTCGAGAAGAGCGCGGATGCGGTGAAGGAGCTGTGCGGCGTGATCGGGATGGTGTAGCGGGTCGAAGTGCGGGCCCCCGGCCGACGTATGATCAGGGCCGGGGGAGTGCTTGGCGAGGCCTGAGGTGGTGAGTGCGGCTGCGGGTGGGCGGGAGTACCGCGGGGTGCAGGCACTGCGCGCAGTGGCGGCGCTGACGGTGGTGGCGGGGCACTCGACGGACTATCTGGCGGTGCAGAATGGGTCGCTACCGCCGGTCTTCCACTACCTGCACGGGCCGGCGGGCGTCGACATCTTCTTCGTGATCAGCGGGTTTGTGATGGCGGTCTCGGCGGAGCGGCTGCGCAGCAGACAGCATCCGGCGCGGCTGTTCCTGTGGCGAAGAATGATTCGCATTGTGCCGCTCTACTGGCTGCTGACGGTGGTGCGGTATGTGGCGGCGTGGGTGCGGCCGACGCTGAGTGTGCACGGGCGGCCGGCGCTGCGGGAGCTGGTGGGCTCGCTCGCGTTTGTGCCGTATCGGGGGCTCGACGGGCAGGTTCACCCGCTGCTCCCGGTGGGCTGGACGCTCAGCTTCGAGATGATGTTTTATCTGTTGTTTGCGGCGGCGCTGGCGGTGCGGGGCGGGTATGCAACGGTGCTGGCGCCTACGATTTTCCTGCTGGCGGCGGCAAATGTGCTTCGCGAGCCGAGCTGGCCGGTGTGGACGGCGCTGGTGAACCCGATTGTGCTGGAGTTTCTGGCGGGCGTCGGTGTCGGAGTGCTGGTGCTGCGGGAGCGGCTGCCGCGACGATGGACGGGCGTGGCGATGGCGGTCGCCGGGCTGGTGGTGCTGGGGTTCATGATTCCGTCGCCGCCGGCGATCTCACGACCGCTGGTGTGGGGCACGGGCGCGACGGCGCTGGTTCTGGGCATGGTGGTGCTGGAGCCGGTGGTCGGGCCACGGCTGCCGGGGTGGCTGCTGGCATTGGGAGATGCGTCGTACTCGATCTACCTGATGCAGAGCTTTGTCTTTCCGCCGCTCGACGGGCTGCTGGCGCGGGTGGCGCCGAAGATGGTGCATCAGCGGCCGGAGATGGCGGGACTGCTGGTAATCGTGAGTGGCGTTGCCTGCTCTGCGGGTGCGGGCTGGCTGGTCTACCGCTCTGTGGAGCAGCCGCTGGGGCGATTGCTGCGCGGACGGGCGGGCGTGGAGCGACCGGAGCCGGTGGTTTCGCGGTGACGACGGGAGCACGCGGAGGAACGGGATGGGTCGCGGTGGGGGGCTCGCTGGCGGCGATCGGGATCGTGGGTTGGATCCTGCTGGGAGGCACGACGGCGCCGGCTCTGGGGGACTTTGCGGAGTGGACGTATCACGGGGTGCTGCTGCGTGATCTGCTGCGGGGCCAGGCAGATGCCGGGTATGTGCTGAAGGGATATCCGGTCCCGAACTCGCTGACGACGGTAATGCTGGGCGGGCTAATGACGGTGTTGCCGTGGGTGATCGCGGCGAAGGTGTTTCTGATCGGCGAGGTGCTGCTCGGGCTGGGGTGCGCCGTGGCGCTACGGCGTGCGGCGGGCGAGGATGGGCGATGGCCGGTGCTGGTGTTGACGGCGAGTGCGCTGCTTGGGACGAACTTCTGGGCGGGGTTCAGCAACTTTACGATCGGCACCGCGTTGGCGATGCTGATGGGCGCGATGCTGCTGCGCGATGTACGAAGTCGATGGTGGTATGCCGTGTTGCTGCTGGCGGTGTTCTTCAGCCACATGATTCCGTTTGGGTTTGCGCTGGTGCTGGTGGGTGGGTCTGCATGGCAACGAAGACGATGGGCTCTGGGATGGCAGGCACTGCCGGCACTGGCGATGACGGCGTGGTACTTCGCCGGACGCGCGATGCAGGGGAATGCGGATGGGCAGGCGAGGATACCGGCGTCGGTCGCGTACCTGTCAGGGCGGTTCTGGATCTTCAAGGCGAATACGTACGTGCGGTGTTGGGGGTTTGTGAACCCGGCGATGGGCGAGCATGACTCGGTGCTGCTGGACCGAGTGGGGCCGTGGATCTTTGGGGTGCTGTTTGTGCTGAACGCGGTCGTGGCGGCGGTGGTGCTGGTGCTGCTGCTTCGCAGTGTGGTCCGGTCGTGGCGGACGCGGGCGCAGGACCGTTTCTTCTGGCTCGGCGTCGCGGGGTTCGTGGGGGTGGCCTGCATGATGCCGGGGGCGCTGGCGGGGATCTCGGACCCAGGGGGAAGGATGATGCAGGTGGCGGTGTGGAGTGGGGTGGCCGCCATTACGGTGCGGGGCGACCGGGGCGGGTGGCGGTGGCTGGGACCAGTCGCGGCAGGGTCGAGTGCGGCGCTGCTCGGAGTGAATCTCTACCTGCTGGCGACCGCGGCGATGCGACCGCCGGTGGCGGGATCGGTGGCGGGCCCATTCCCCGCGGCGGTACGGCAGTTCGCGCATGTGTACTACGCGGATCGCACGTTTGACTATGGGGCGATCGAACGGGGACGGATGGAGCAGGAGATCTACCCGACGGCGTTGTTCTTGAAGCGGCGATAGCCGGCGCGGTGCGAGATGGCCGTGTAGTTGATGCGGCTTGCTCGGTCGGGGGAGGACATGATGGCAGCGCCCGCTCGGCCGAGATTGAAGATGATGGTCACGAGAGAACGGCGGCCGTGCGCTGGGCAACGGCCGCCGGTGTCACAGAGACGCGCTGTAGCTAGACGCGCTCGATGGTGACGGACTCGAGGGTGACTGGGGTCTTGGGGCGATCCATGCCGTCGCGGGAGAGCTTGCTGATCTTCTCGACGATGTCGTAGCCCTCGACAACTTCGCCGAAGATGGTGTGCTTGCCGGTGAGCCAGCTGGTGTCGGCCACGGTGATGAAGAACTGGGAGCCGTTGGTGTTGGGGCCGGAGTTGGCCATGGCGAGCTTGCCAGGCTTCTGGAAGCCGTGCTTGGAGCCCTTGGTCTCGTCGGCGAACTTGTAGCCGGGGCCGCCCATGCCGGTGCCCTCGGGGTCGCCGCCCTGGATCATGAAGCTGGGAATGACGCGGTGGAAGATGGTGCCGTCGTAGAGCTTGGCACCCTTCTTGGAGCGTGAGTTCCACTCTTTGGAGCCCTCGGCGAGGGCGATGAAGTTCTTGACGGTCTCGGGGGCGTCGGTCTCGAAGAGTTCACAGACGATGGTGCCCTCGGTGGTCTTGAAGGTGGCGTAAGTTCCGGGCTTGCTGGGCATGGTGAGGCTCCTTGCGGTGTTGGGAGAAGCACGGTACGGCTTCTGCGATGGGGTGGATGGAGGCGTGTTGCGCCGACCGCTCCTGCGCGATCCGGCGTGCTTACTTCGGCGCGCTGGTAGAGGGTGCGGGGGCCGCGGGTGGAAGGGGGTCGGGTGGGATGGGCTGGCCGTCCTGGACGATGGTGACTTTGCGGACGACGACGGGGGTCTCGGGCTTGTCGTTGGCGTCGCGCGTGACACGGGCGATGGAGGCGACGAGCAGGACGGAGTGCTGGTCGCACTGGCCGAAGATGGTGTGCTTACCGTTGAGCTCGGGGACGGGCTGCTCGGTGATGAAGAACTGCGAGCCGTTGGTGCTAGGGCCCGCGTTGGCCATGGCGAGGCGGCCGGGCACGTCGAAAGAGAGGTCGGGGCTGAACTCGTCGTCGAAGAAGTAGCCGGGATCGCCGGTGCCGTTGCCGACGCGGTCACCGCCCTGGATCATGAAGTTGGGGATGACGCGATGGAAGGTGGTGCCGTCGTAGAAGGGCTGGCCGTGTACCTTCTTGAGGCTTGCGGGGTCGGTCCAGTCTTTGGTGCCCTGGGCGAGGCCGATGAAGTTCGCGACGGTTACGGGAGCCTGCTTGGCGTAGAGCTTGCAGGTGAGGCGGCCGACTGAGGTGTCCAAGATGGCGGTCGGGCCGGTCGGCGCGACGGGCGGACGGACCTGGGAGGCGGCCTCAGGGCCATCGGGCAGATCGGCCGGAGGTGATGTGGCAGGCGCCTGGGATGCGGGCGGTGCCGCGGGCGGGGATGTGGGTGCCTGGGCTGCCGCCACAGTCGTCGCGGCTATGAGGACGAGGAGAGACAGACGAGAATGCAAGAAGCGCATAGGCACTACCCTGGAGTGTACGCGTGGGCGGTGAAGGATCGCAAAGGCCGATGAGGCGATGCAGAGGTGGGTCTACGGTCGAGGCTGCGGGACGGGAGCGGTGTGACGTTGCTCGAATAAGTCACATCCAACCGCCACAGAGGAGATATTTATGGCGAAGTTCGCACTATATGGAGAGTTGAAGGCAAGGCCCGGCAAGGAGCACGAGGTAGAGGCGTTGCTGAAGCAGGGCGCGGAGATGTCGCGGTCCGAGCAGGGGACGCTGCAGTGGTATGCCATCAAGGAAGATAAGCCGGGCGTCTACGGGATCTTCGACACGTTCAACGATGAGGCGGGGCGAGACGCGCACCTGAACGGAGAGATCGCGAAGGCGCTGATGGCGAATGCGGACGAGCTGCTGAGCGAGCCACCGACGATTCGCAAGATCGACCTGATCGCGGAGAAGTAGGGCGCGCACGGGGCTCAGCGGCGTAGCCGCCGACAGCTATCTGAGGATGCCGGTGGCGGCTGAACCGGGTGCAACCCGCGCGGCTTGGAAGCGAATCAGATTGAAGAGAGGTGAAGTATGAGTTCCAACGACAGCTCGACGAATCTGAACTTGAACTCGACCAAGACGGGCGCACGGCCCTCGCACGAGGCGGTGGAGTCGCACACCGGAGACGCTACGGACGTGGCGAAGACGGAGCAGGAGAAGATGGACCGGATCGCGATGGAGAGCGCGAAGCGCAGCCAGAATCGGATCCACAATGAGGAGCAGAGGAGTCCGGAAGACACGCTGTTTACGAAGTAGGTCCGCGCTCAGCCTAAGGCGTAAGCACAGAGCCCGTCCAAGTGGACGGGCTCTGTGCTGTCCGGAGGTGGTGCTAGTAGCCTGCGGAGCCGGCGACAGCGACGGCCTGATCCTGCTCACCGGCGCCGCCGGAGACGCCGAGGCCGCCGACGACCTTGCCCTCCTGCCTGAGCGGAACACCACCGGCGAAGATCATGATGCGGCCGTGGTTGGAGGCGTGGATGCCGAAGAACTGCTGGCCGGGCTGCGAGTTATCGCCGAGGTCCTTGGTGGAGATGTCGAAGGCGCGGGCGGTGAAGGCCTTGTTCATGCTGATGTCGATGGAGCCGCGCCAGGCGTTCTCCATGCGCTCGAAGGCGAGCAGGTTGCCGCCCTCGTCGACGACGGCGATGCACATGGGCTGACCGATCTCTTCGGCCTTCTTGGTAGCGGCGGCGATGATCTTCCGCGCGTCGGTGAGCTGCAGCATGCTGTTGATCCTTTCGGGTGTGTGGGCTGTGCGGTGAGATGCGGGGTGATCGAGGGACGATGTGAGGGTGTGCGTGCCTGGTCGCTACGATGTGCGCGGGCGGGCGAGGGGACGAAGCGGGTCGGGCGTCGCGTCGGGGCTGTGCCAGCCGGAGGGCTCGTAGTGCCAGTGGGCGCGGCCGTCGGCGAGCTCGAGGACTGTGAAGCCCTCGGGCGTGCCCCAGCGAGAGCCGTGCCACCAGTTCCCGCAGACGGCGCCGGAGGTGATGTAGGGCACGTCGCGCCAGAAGACGGTCTCGTTGATGTGGGTGTGACCCTGGAGGACGGCGATGACGTTGTGGCCCTCGAAGCAGTCGGTGACGTCACGGGCGTTGCCCAGGACGAAGCGATGGAGACCTGTGAGGGCGGTGTAGGTGTCGGAGAGCGCGGCCTTATCCCCCGGTGGGGTGTACTGCGGTGCTGCGGAGACGACGGGAACGTGGCAGGCGACGACGATGGGCGTGCCGGCGGGGGTTGCGGCGAGGTCGGAGCGCAGCCAGGCGAGCTGGGCGGCGTCGATGCTGGCGTCAAAGGCGCGCTCAGGGGTGATCTGGATGGAGTCGAGCAGGATGAAGTGGTAGCCGGCCTGGTCGAAGGAGCGATAGGTCTTGGTGGCGAAGCGCTGCTCGAAAGCCTTCTTCCCGTAGAGGGGATCGGTGATGGGGATGTTCGTCGAGGGCTCGCGGCCGAAGACGTCGTGGTTGCCGATGACGTGGTGGACGGGGATGCCGTCGAGGATGTGCTCCGTCTTCTGGTAGAGGTCGAGGAGCATGAGGGAGCGGTCACGGGGGACGGCGGCGAGATCGAAGGCGTGGTCGCCACCCTGGATGCAGAGATCGGGCTTGAGGGTGCGGATCTTCTGGAGGGCGAGGGTGGTTCCCTCCGCGGCGCGGAGCTCGGGCTGGGTGTGGGTGTCGGTGAAGAAGACGAGGCGGAGGTCTCCGGGCCCGGCCGACGGGACAGCGGATTGGGCGTTGAGATGCAGAGCGGACGCGGCGGCGGCGGCCGTAGAGACAGCGAGGAAGCGGCGGCGGTCGAAGTGGATGTCTGCGGAGGTGTTCAGGCGACCCATACGAGGATGGTACAGGGCAGGGTTGCTGACCTTCTGATGCGGTGTCGCGCGGAGCTGCGGGTCTCTCCGCTGCGCGGCCGACAGCGCCGTCCGGTCCGGTCGAGATGGCACTCGAACCCACTAGGCGAGGCGGACGTGGGCGGAGTAGAGGTCGTCGCCGACGAAGGGAAAGGGACGAAGGCGGAGGCGGCCGGTCGGTGTGCTGACGGCCCATTCGGTGGGGCTGACGCGTTCGGCGCTGAGCAGGCGGTCGGAGGAGACCGTAGGCAGGGGGGTGAGGGGCATGAGGACCCATGGGCCCCAGAGCAGGGAGGCGATCTCCGGATGGGGTGTGGCGCCGTTCGAGCGGAGGGGCTCGAGCCGAAGTTGCATGGGAAGCCGCAGGTCGATCGTGTCGTCAATGCGCCAGCGGCGCTCGAGACGGGCAAAGCCGAGGGTGATGGGCGGTGCGGGCTGCCGCTCGCCGTTGATGCGGATTTCGGGGGCTGCGGCCCACTCGGGGATGCGGAGATGGAGGGGGAAGGTGGTTGGGTGAGGGACGCGGACGGTGAGGTGGACGGTGTCGTCGGTGGGGTAGTCGCCGTGCTGCTCGAGCTCGAGCGCGGTGCCGTGGTGCTGCCAGCGGAGGCGTGAGGGGAGGTAGAGGTTGATCCAGACGGCAGGGTTGGGCGGAGCACTGATGAGGTAGGCATTGATGCCATAGTCGGCGGCGAGCTGGGGCAGGGTACCGGAGCAGCAGGGCCAGCGGTGGACGGAGTCGATGCGACGGGCATTGGCGCTGAAGTCAGCGTAGTAGAAGGAGCGGCCGTCGCCCTGGAGGGGACGAGCGCCGAGGGCGGTGTTCCAGTGAATGCGCTCCATAGAGTCGCCGTAGTGGCCGTCACGGGTGGCCTGGAGGAGATAGCGGGTGAGCTTGGAGTGGGCGTAGGCGCCGCAGGGAGTCTCGAAGGTATTGTGCGAGTTGGTGAGGCTGGGGTAGAGGCGGTCGACGTTGGGGCCGGCGAGGAGCTCATCGGGCGCCCAGCCGCCGGTGGCGTAGCTCTGCGCCTCGAGCATGCGGAAGCCGTTGACGGCGGCGCGCAGGTGCATGGCACTGCCGCCGGTCAGGTGGGCCTGCATGGCGGAGCAGAGGGCGTTGACGTGGCTGTAGCCGTGTTTGCCCCCGAGGACGTTCTCGTTCTGAGCGAGTGGGTCGAAGAAGGAGGTGTCGAGCAGGTAGTCCTCGGCCATGGCGTCGTAGCCGTGGCCGGCACCGGCTCGGGCGGCGAGATAGAGGTTCTCGGGCAGGGTGTAGCTCTCGTCCCAGGTGAAGGACTGGTCGCGGCTGGGGCGCCAGTAGACCTCGCGCTCGACGGCGTGGCCCGGCAGGTTGGGAAGGGCGTCACGGCGGATCTTGTCGAGGGTGGTGAGGGCGGTGGCGTCGTTGAGGAGGGTGTGTGCGTCGACGAGGGCGCCGACGAGCTTGTCGAGGAGGTAGGCGGGGAAGCGGTGCTGGTCGAAGAGCGGAGACGAGATGCTCTGGCCGAGCTGCAGGTGGAGGCGACGGACGCGCTCGGCGACGACGTGGTCGTTGCTGGCGGCGGCGAGGCGGGCGAGGGCGGAGGTCCACTGGCCGAAGGTGCAGCCCGGGGCGAGGCCGGCGTCGTCCTTCTCAAAATTGTAGGTGGAGCGGAACTCGTACCAGCCACTCAGGTTGATACCGGGAGCGGGCTGGCCGGACATGGCGCGGAAGGGCATCAGCAGGCTATCGTCCGAGAGGCCGTTGAGGACGGCGAGGGCGTTGCGCTGCTGGGCGAGGTGGGGCGGGCTGAGGACGTCAACCTGGTGGTAGCCGGGGCTACGCAGGGGCTGCGTGGGGGCTACGCCCTCAGCGGGAAGGTGGGTGGCGAGGGTGGAGCCGAGGCTGAGGGCGAGGAAGCGACGGCGGTCCATGAGTTCCATCCGTCATGGGATTGGACATGGGACGTGACTGCTCCCTAGCGGGTGAAGAGGTCCTTGACCTGCTGGAGGATGACGTCGCGGCTAACGTCGGAGATGGCCTCGGTGAGGGGGAGCTGCTTGGGGCAGGCGTTGACGCAGTTCTGGGCGTAGCCGCACTCCTGCACGCCGCCGTCGCCGGCGAGGGCGCGAAGGCGCTCCTCCTTGAGGACGGCGCCGGTGGGGTTGTTGTTGAAGAGCTTGACCTGAGCGATGGTGGCGGCGCCGACGAAGTTGGTGCTCTCGTTGAACTGAGGGCAGACCTCCATGCAGATGGTGCAGGAGATGCAGTTCGAGAGCGGGTAGAGCTGCTCCTGGAGCTGCGGGAACTGGCGTGGGCCGGCACCGAGGTCGTAGGAGCCGTCGATCGGGACCCAGGCCTTGACGGCCTTGAGGTTCTCAAAGAGGACGGAGCGGTCGACGGCGAGGTCGCGGATGACGGGGAACTTGGAGAGGGGGGCGAGGGTGATGGGCTCGTCGCCGGTGCGTAGCTTGTCGACCAGGGCGGAGCAGGCCATGCGGGCCTTGCCGTTGATGAGCATGGCGCAGGAGCCGCAGATCTCCTCGAGGCAGTTGGCGTCGTAGGCGATGGCGGTGGTGGGGGTGCCCTCGGCGGTGACGGGGTTGCAGGCGATCTCGCCGAGGACGGAGGTGATGTTCATGTTGGGGCGGTAGGGGATCTCGAAGTGCTCGGTGCGCGCGGGCTCGGTGGGGGTGGCCTGGCGCTTGATCTGGATCTTGATATTGGCGCGGGTGCTGCGGGCGGCGGTCTCGGACTGGATGACGGGCATGTGAGTGGTGCTGGGGGTCTGGACGGCGGTGGCCATGGTGTTCGCTCCTCGAGTGCTGCCCCGGCCTGCGATCAAACCGGGCGTGTTGGAGGGGGTCCCCCTCCCCGTACTCTCTTGCGCAAAGTCTTCGAAGCAGAGACTTTAAGTCTGGACTTCGATCTGGTCTGGTGTGCGGCGACTGCTATCTAGGAGCTGCCGACGGTGCCCATGACGGCAGACCTGGTTCAACTGCTTGCTCTCTTCCAGAATACTGTCTGCGGCGTGGTGTTTGTGCCACGAAGAGGGTCTGATTGCGATGATCTGGTAACGGGTGCGGCGTTGTTTGGTGTGGCCGGTTGCGGTGTGGGAGAGCCGTTGTCTGGCATAGGTGTGGGTCGGGTGCAGGTGCTCACTGCTCGGCGGCCCAGCGCAGGGAGGCGAGCCAGAGGTCGTGGGCGCGGTGCATGAAGGCGCTGCCCGTGGCGGGGTCTTTGATATCGCCGGGGCCGATGCCGGTCTCCTCGGTGACGACGCGGCAGCCGGCGGCCTCGGGGACGAAGTGCCAGGCGTGATAGTGGCCGTGGCGGGTCTCGGTCTCGTCGGCGCCGAAAGGGATCCAGCTGAGGCGGGAGTCGGGGACGAACTCGGTGATGCGGCTCTGGATGGGGCTGTCGAAGATCCTGAGGCGGAAGAGGCTGCCCTGCTGGACGGGGCCGGGGGTCTCGGCGACGACGTCCTTGGTGAGCAGGAACCAGGTGGGCCAGCCGGTGGCGTCGGCGAGGCGGGTGAAGGCGCGGTGGCAGTCGGTGTGGAGGAGGAGCTCGTTGTGGCTGAAGACGGGCGCGACGGAGGGGTCGAAGGCTGCGGGCCAGTGGATGGCGGGGTCGCGGTGGGCGCGGTCATCGGCCATGGTCGTTTGCGCGACGATGGGGGACGTTAGCATCGTGAATGCAAGCAACGAGTGGAGGAGATAGGTCATGATTGACCGATCTCTTCAGCTCGAGATGTGGCCGTCGAACGAATTTTGCTGGCCCACTTCGTTGAATCCATGACGTAGTTGCTTAGGTCTTTCTGCCAAGTGGCACCAGGCCTGAGGGAGTACTTGCCACCTTCGGTCCAGGCTCGGGTTTTCCGCTGAATGGGGCAGGCGACAAAGTCAAGCTGGTCGGCCGAAGATTCGTCTCTCTCGATATACGCGATCAGGTCGACTCCACGGTCGCGCACCGGAACGGCCGCTTCAACTCCCCCAGCGAGCAGCTGAGAGATGAGGTCGTGACGACCAGCGAGTTCGGTGATCTGCGTGTCGAGCATGTCAGGCGGCGGCGGTGTAGGTGCGGGCGCGGGGTTGGATGAGGCTGGTGTCGACCTCTTCGTAGGAGAGGTGGGGGGCGTTGTCGACGAAGGCGGCTTTGGTGGTGGCGAGGAAGTCTTCGTCGTTGCGGTCGGGAAAGTCGGGCTTGTAGTGCGCGCCTCGGCTCTCGTCGCGGGCGGCGGCGCCCTGGACGACGACGCGGGCTAGGTGGAGCATGTTCTCGAGCTGGCGGGCGAAGGCGAAGCTGGTGTTGGCCCACTGGCTCTTGTCGGAGAGGTTGATGTTGCGGTAGCGGTGGAGGAGTTCGACGATCTTGGCGTCGGCCTCGGCGAGGCCGGCGTTGTAGCGGATGATGGTCGCGTGGCGGGTCATGACGTCGCCGAGCTCGCGCCACATCTTGAAGGGGTTCTCGGAGCCTTTGCTGGTGAGCAGAACGGCATTCTTCTCCTGCTGGCGCTGGAGCTCGGCGGCGTGGCCACCGTCGCTTGGCTGGGGGGCGAGGGAGCGGGCGTATTCGAGGGCGCAGGGGCCGGCGACAAAGCCGCCGTAGATGCAGGAGAGCAGCGAGTTGGCGCCGAGGCGATTGGCGCCGTGGATCGAGTAATCAGCTTCGCCTGCAGCAAATACGCCGGGAATGTTCGTGCGCTGGTTGAAGTCGACCCAGAGACCGCCCATGGTGTAGTGCATGCCGGGGAAGATCTTCATGGGGACGTCGCGGGGGTCGTCGCCGACGAACTTCTCGTAGATCTCGAGGATGCCCTCGAGCTTGCGGTTGAGGGTGGCGCGGTCGATGTGGGTGAGGTCGAGGTAGACCATGGGCTGGCCGTCGATGCCGAGGTCTTCCTGGTAGACGATGCGATGGATGGCGCGGGTGGCGATGTCGCGGGGGACGAGGTTGCCGTACTTGGGGTACCACTCCTCGAGGAAGTAGAAGCGGTCGGCCTCGGGGATGGTCCTGGCGACGCGCTTGTCGTGCTTGTCGCGGGGAACCCAGACGCGGCCACCCTCGCCGCGGGCGGACTCGGACATGAGGCGGAGCTTGTCTTCGCCGGGGATGGCGGTGGGGTGGACCTGGATGAACTCGCCGTTGGCGTAGAAGGCGCCCTGCTGGTAGAGCGCGGACTGGGCGGAGCCGGTGCAGACGACGGAGTTGGTGCTCTTGCCGAAGATGGCGCCGATGCCGCCGGTGCAGACGATGACGGCGTCGGCGGGGAAGGTGCGGAGCTCCATCGAGCGGAGATCCATGGCGGCGATGCCGCGGGCGGCGCCGTTGGCGTCGAGGACGGCGGACATGAACTCCCAGCCCTCGTACTTGGTGACCTTGCCCTCGGACTCGTAGCGGCGGACCTGCTCGTCGAGCGCGTAGAGGAGCTGCTGGCCGGTGGTGGCGCCGGCGAAGGCGGTGCGGTGGTAGAGGGTGCCGCCGAAGCGGCGGAAGTCGAGCAGGCCTTCGGGGGTGCGGTTGAAGGGGACGCCCATGCGATCGAGGAGGTCGATGATGGCGGGGCCCTGGGCGGTCATCTGCTTGACGGGGGTCTGGTTGGCGAGGAAGTCGCCGCCGTAGACGGTGTCGTCAAAGTGCTTGAGGACGGTGTCGCCCTCGCCCTTGAGGTCTTTGGCGGCGTTGATGCCGCCCTGGGCGCAGACGGAGTGCGAGCGCTTGACGGGGACGATGGAGAAGAGGTCGACCTTGCCGCCGGCTTCGGCGATCTTGATGACCGAGGCGAGGCCGGCGAGGCCTCCTCCTACGACAATGATGCGGGGTGTTGCTGCCATACGATCTGCCTCTTAATGGAACCTGTTGTGCCGAACGTGCCGAGACATGCGAAGGTGAAACCTACTATCCCGAGAACACGGCCTCTCGCATGCGTATTTCTCAGCGGGCTTGCACGGGCGATCCTTCTGTGTTGCCGCCAAACACGGCGCATGTTCCCAAAGCGCCAGAGTGTTGGATCAGTCTGCTCTGCTGGCGTTCGGGCATCTTTCACTTGTTGCACCACCTTGCGAAAAGCTTGGTTCATCATCCACGCAGCCGTCCATCCGCACATGAGGAAGAGGAACATACATGCCCAGAACATGATCACCGGACCTCGCCGGGCTGGGTGGGGTTGGTGGTGCCGGGGGCGGCGGTGGTGGGGGCGGGTTGGACGACGCCGGCGGGCTGGGCGGGCATGACGTCGGCGGGGGCGTTGGGGTACTTCCAGACGACGGCGTAGATGCTGATGAGGCCCATGACGCAGAGGGCGGTGCCGAGGGCTCCGCAGGCGTAGCCCATGCGCTTGCGGGCGCGCTCGCCGGGGGTGATGCCCCACTTGGCGGAGAAGAGCCAGATGCCGTAGGCGAAGTGCCAGGTGGTGGCGACCATGGCGATGACGTAGATGGCGAGCATCCAGGGGTTCGAGAGCTCGTGCTGGACCTTGGCGAAGGCGGCGCCGGGGTGCTCGGGGAGGCTGACGCCGGAGAAGCGCTGGCGCCAGACGTGCTGGATGATGTAGGCGAGGGCGATGATGCCGGTGACGCGCTGGGAGAGGTACATCCAGTTGCCGGCCCAGGGATAGACGTTGACGTTCTGGCGGCCGCGGAAGGAGATGAAGACGCCGTAGCCGGCGTGGAAGGCGAGGGGGATGAAGATGAAGGCCCACTCGAGGACGCGGACGAGGGGGAGTCCGTTGAGGAACTTGACCTGCTGGGCGTAGGCGAGAGGACCGTTCCAGGTCTCGTAGTTGGAGACGATGTGCTCGACGAGGAAGGCGCCGATGGGGACGATGCCGGAGAGCGAGTGCAGCTTGCGCAGGAGGAAGGAGTGGCCCTGGCCGGCGCGCAGGGGCTGGACGCCGCGCCGCTTGCCGGTAGGGGACTGGGCGAGGTCCGGTGCTGCCATGGGTGCGGTTGCGGCCATCGGAAGACTCCTTTGCGAGCGCGGACGACAGGGACGGAGACTTGAGAGAGCGAAGGGACTCCGAAGGCGCACTGTGATTTTCTGCCGCAGAGAAAGCGGGGTCAAGGAAATGCGGGCCGGCCGTGCGTTTATCGGCAGGTTTGTGCGAAGTTGCGGAAGCGGCGCGTGCCGGTTGCGACGAGGCGCACATCTCCGGGGCGTGAGCGCTACGGCAGGAGATGCAGGTTGTGAAGGAGCGCGCGGAGGGCGCGGCCGCGGTGGCTGAAGGCGAGCTTGTCGGCGGGCGCGAGCTCGGCCATGGTGAGGCCCTCGTCGGGCAGGAGGAAGAGGGGGTCGTAGCCGAAGCCGCCGTTGCCGCGGGGGATGGCGAGGATCTCGCCCTCGACGGTGCCCTCGCCGACGGCGACGAGGACGCCGTCGCGGGCGGCGGCGAGAGCGCAGCGGTAGCGGGCCTGGCGGTAGCCGTCGCGGGTGCTGGCGAGGAGGTCGAGCAGGCAGAGATTGTTGCGCTGGTCGGGTGGAAGCGGGCGGCGGGTGACGTAGTGGTGGTCGTCGGCGAAGCGGGCGGAGCGGACGCCCGGGGCGCTGGCGAGCGCGTCGACCTCGAGGCCGGAGTCGTCGGCGAGGACGGTGAGGCCGGGGGCCGCGGCGGAGTAGTAGATGGCCTTGGCGCTGGCGTTCGCGGCGAAGGTGGGCGCGTCCTCGGGAGGGGCGGGGATGGCGGCCAGGTGGGGGAGCGGCGCGATGGGGACGCGGTCGCTGGCGGCGGCGGCGAAGTCGCGAAGCTTGCCGGGGTTGGTGGTGGCGATGTGGAGGGTCAGGGGTTCGGGCACAGATCTATTGTGAGCCACGCGGATATGGACCTATCGTGCTGGCGATGTGTGTGCGAGCGCCGCGGCCTTCGGAGGTCGCGGTTGGGTCGTCCGCTGATGTGGCGGCTTTGTAGCGTGGGCGAGGGCGCTTGTGGGCCGAGAGCTGAGTGTGGGATCTCCGGCCGGAGCATCCAACCCGGAGAGGGCGGAGGGGTGACGCGTGGCGGAGATGAGGGCGTATACGGAGTATCTGGAGATGAAGACGGAGGAGCGATACGAGATGGTGCACCTGACCCCGCGGGTGGAGGAGATTGTGCGGCGGAGCGGGGTCGAGGACGGGCTGTGTTTTGTGTCTCCGATGCACATCACGGCGGCGATCTACGTGAACGACAATGAGGACGGGCTGATTGAGGATATTGGGGTCTGGCTGGAGCGGCTGGCGCCGCGGCGGCCGGAGTACAAGCACCATCAGACGGGTGAGGACAATGCGGATGCCCACCTGAAGGCGCTGCTGCTGCACCACGAGACGACGCTGCCAGTGACGAAGGGCAGGCTGGATCTGGGGACGTGGCAGCGGGTGTTCTATGCGGAGTTCGATGGGCAGCGGCGGAAGCGGGTGATTGTGAAGGTGCTGGGGGTGGGGCGGACGTAAGGGCGCGCTGGTGATGGGAGCGGTCCTGCGAAGTTCCGGTTCGAGGTTGGCGGCGGAACGGGCGTGATCCGGCGAGATGGGCTGGGCCCTGCGTGGTATTGTGAGCCGACGATGCTCCCTTCGATTCCGATCTCTGGTGTGACACTACTGACGGAGACCGGTGGTGTTTGCCTGAGGAGAGTTCTATGACGCGGATCTGGCGGTGTGGTTTTGCCCTGGGCTGTGCTGTGTTGGTGCTGGGGCTGCTGGTATTTCCTGCGCGAAGCGTGCGAGCCTCTGCGGGGGCGACGCCGGGAGTGCTGGCGTACGACAAGGATGGGAACTTCCTACTGCCGCAGAACTACCGGGAGTGGACGTTTCTGAGCTCGGGGATCGATATGGCATACGGACCGAACGGCGTCGCGGCCACGAGACACTCTGTCTTCGACAACGTCTTCGTCGATCCGGAGGCGTACCGGTCTTTTCTGGCGCAGGGAACGTGGCCGGACAAGACGGTGATGATCCTCGAGGTGCGCAGCGCGGAGACCAACGTCTCGATCAACCATGGCGGCCACTCGCAGGGAGGGGTGACGGGGGTGGAGGTTCATCTCAAGGATGCCTCCCGGTTCTCGCCGGACAAGTGGGCCTTTTTCGATGTGAACGCATCGGGAACAGGCACGCTGATCGCGAAGACGGCGAGCTGCTACAGCTGCCATCGCGAGCACGCGGCGGTTGATACGACCTTCGTGCAGTTCTACCCGACGCTGCTGCCGCTGGCCAAAGAGAGAGGCACGCTCAGCGCGGCGTATCTGAAGGACCAAGCGGCTTCAGAGCCTTCCCGATAACGAGTGCGGCCAGCGCAGCGGCGTCAGGCGGTGACGGAGATCTCTTCTTCGAGCTGCTGCTTTTCGGCGAGCGAGGTGTAGTAGCCGTTGCGGGCGAGGAGTTCGTCGTGGGTGCCCTGCTCGGTGATGCGGCCGTCGATGAGGACGGCGATCTGGTCGGCGCTTCGGGCGGTGGAGACGCGGTGGGAGATGAGGATGGTGGTGCGTCCCTGCATGACGCGGCGGAGGCCGGCGAGGATCTGCTCTTCAGTGTCGGTGTCGACGGAGGCGAGGGCGTCGTCGAGGATGAGGATGCGGGGATCGCGGACGACGGCGCGGGCGATGGCGGTGCGCTGCTTCTGGCCGCCCGACAGGGTGATGCCGCGCTCGCCGACGATGGTCTCGAAGCCGCGGGGGAAGTCGAGGATCTCGGTGGCGATGTGGGCGGTGCGGGCGGCGTCGATGATCTCGCCGTTGGAGGCGGCGGGGGCGCCGAGGGCGATGTTGTCGGCGATGGTCGAGGAGAAGAGAAAGGTCTCCTGGGGGACGAAGCCGACGATGGAGCGGAGATCGGCGAGTGACCAGGCGCGGATGGGTCGGCCATCGAGCAGGAGGTCGCCCGAGGTCGCGTCGTGCAGGCGGGGGATGAGGCCGACGAGGGTGCTCTTGCCGGAGCCGGTCGGGCCGACGATGGCGAGCGAGGTGCCTGCGGGGATGTCGAGGTTGATCTCGCGCAGGACGGGGGTGCCGGGGACGTAAGCGAAGTTCAGATGGCGGAAGCTGAGGGCGCCGGCGGGGCGATCGAGGGCGGGAAGCGGCTCGAGCGAGGGAGTGGGACGGCGGCCTTCGCGGTCTGACGATCGAGCGGCGCGCTCGGGGACGGGCTGGCGGGGGGGCTCGGCGTCCTGGGCGGTTGCGGTGAGGGCGGTGTGCTCGCCGACGGGATGAAGCAGGGCGGGATCGTCGGCGATGGCGGGCTGCTGGCAGAGGAGCTCGTCGATGCGGGTGACGGAGGCGGTGCCGCGTTGGAAGAGGTTGACGACCCAGCCGACGGCGATCATGGGCCAGGTGAGCTGCACCATATAGACGCTGAAGCTGGTGAACTGGCCGACGGAGATGTGGTGCTGCAGGACCTCGTGGCCGCCGACGAGCAGCGTGATCATGAGCGAGAGGCCGAGGACGAACTCAAGGGTGGGCCAGAGCATGGCCATGAGGCGGACGAGGTGGAGCGAGCGGCGGATGTACTCGAGGTTGGCGGTCTCGAAGGAGGCGATCTCGGCCTCTTCCTGGGCGAAGGCGCGGACGAGGCGGGCGCCGGAGAAGTTCTCCTGGGCCTTGGCGGAGATGTCGGAGAACATGGCCTGGATGCGCTCGAAGCGGGTGTGGATGCGAGCGCCGAAGTACTGCACGAGGACGGAGGCGATGGGCAGGGGGACGAACGCGAAGAGGGTGAGCCGCGGGCTGATGCGAATCATGAAGGGCAGCGCGGCTGCGGTGAAGACGATGGTGTTGGCCGAGTACATGATGGCGGGGCCGAGGAGCTGGCGGACGGCCGCGAGGTCGTTGGTGGTGCGGGCCATGATGTCGCCGGTGCGGTGGACGTGGTAGAAGCTGGCGGACTGGCGCTCGAGGTTGGCGAAGAGGTCGTTGCGGAGGTCGAACTCAATCTCGCGGGAGACGCCGATGATGACCTGGCGGGTGATGTAGAGGAAGAGTGCGGAGAGCGCGGCAATGACGAGGAGGAGAAGGGCGGCGTGGAAGATCTTGGCCTGGGTGAGGCCGTGGCGCATGTCGTCGATGGCGCTGCCGATGACGAGGGGAAGGGCGACCTTGACGACGTTATAGACGAGGACGGCGCCGCCGCCCCAGGCGAGGCTCTTCCAGTAGCGTTTGAGGTACGGGGCGAGCGGTCGGAGACGCTTGAACATGAGTGACGGATGCGGCGGCGGGGTTGGGGATGCGAAGGTTTAGGACTGCGGCTGTGTCTCGGGCTTACTGGGCGGGGTCGACGAGGACGTTCCGGCAGAGGCGCCGGGCGCGTTGGTCGCGTCAGTGGGCGATGGCGGGGCGGGTTCGGGCGGAGTGTCTGACATGCTGACGAGTTCGACGTCGAAGATCAGATCGGACTTGGGAGGGATGGGATCGCGGCCGGTCTCGCCATAGGCGAGCTGGTAGGGGATGAAGAGACGGCGCTTGCCACCGACGTGCATGCCCTCGAAGCCGGTGTCCCAGCCGATGATGACGCGGCGGGCTCCGTAGGCGAAGGTGATGGGCTCTTTCCCGGGATGGTCGTCGGAGGAGTCGAATTTGGTGCCGTCGGTGAGCCAGCCGGTGTAGCGGACGGTGTAGAACTTCTGCGGCTCGGCGAGCGGGCCGGTGCCGACGACGATGTCGGTGTAGCGCAGGGTGAAGAGGGGCTTTGGCTGGCCGGTGATAGGCGGGATGCCGGTGGCGCTCTGCGCAAGTGCGGGCGTGGTCGCCGGGGTGCGGCTGGCTGCGGGCGAGGTCTGGGCGGCGGCCGTGGCGACGAGCGTGCCGAGCAGAAGGGCGTGCGAGATAAGAGAGCTCACACCTTCAGTGTAGGTCAAGGTCGAGGCATGAGGCTATGCGCAGGCGGGAAGCGAGGCGCGCGGAAGATCCGCGGTGGAGGACTCAAGTTTCGCGTGGAGCTGCCGATGAGAAGGGTAGAGCTGGAGATCGTCGCGTGATCGGCGGGCGCCGGCCAATCTCATCATGAGGACGGTTGTCCTCCTCAGGAGTTCTATGTCTGCTTGGCGCTGTGTTGTGCTTCCTGTGTTGTTTCTTGGTTTCTGGACGGTTTCTTTACCTGCGGCGGCGCCAAACTCTGCGGTGCATGCTGCGAGGGTGCCTGCGGCGGTGCACGCGGGTGGAGCGGGGCAGGAGGATGCCGCGGTGCGCGGGGACGATGGGCTGGGCGCGATCGCGCTCGGTACCGCGTCGAACACGGGCGAGGCGGTCGACCTGTCGTCGGCGCCGAAGCGTGCCGAGTATGAGACTGGGACGCAGGAGGTCTGGGGCGAGGCGTGGATGAACGAACCCATCCTGATCTTCCTGTTTGGGTCGTGCCTGATCACGGCGGCACTGGTGCCGGCGTGGTGGGCGGCGCGGCGGAAGACGCGGGTGTAGGGGCGCGATGCCGGCGAACTCAGGTCGGTGTGCGGAGAAGGAGGTAGGTGCCGGCGATGCCGAAGAGGAGGTCGGGGCTCCATGCGGCGAGCATGGCGGGGAGGGTATTGATGTTGCCCATGGCCTCGAAGGTGCCGGCGACGACCCAGTAGGCGATGGCGAGGGCGATGGCGGCGCCGATGCCGGCGAGGCCGCCGCGCCGACCCATCGAGAGTGCGAAGGGGATGCCGAGGATCGCCATGACGAGGGTGACGAGGGGATAGGCGAGTTTGCGGTTGAGCTGCACGCGCAGACGCATGGTGTCGAAGCCGGACTGGCGGAGGTCGCCGATGTAGCGGGAGAGCTCGTTAAAGCTCATCTCCTGCGAGGGGCGGTCTTCTTTCTTGAAGTAGGAGGGGGTCTCGTGCATCTCGGTAAAGGCGAGCGAGGAGAAGGGCTGGTAAAGGCTGACGGTCTCGCCGGAGAAGCTGCGCTGCCAGCCGTTCTCGAAGGTCCAGTGGCCGGTGCTCTCGTCCCAGCGGGCGGATGCGGCGTGAATGCGGCGGCGGAGGGCGAAGGTGGCGGGGTCGAACTCAAAGACGGTGAGGTTGGCGAAGACGTCGCGGTCGGCGTCGAAGAACTGGTAGTAGAAGATGCGCGCCGGGCCGCCGGTGTGTGAGGTCTGGCCGGAGATCCACTTGCGGTCGGGGCGGAGGAAGGTCTGGGCGGGCTTGCCTTTGATCGATGCGCGGAGGGCTTCCTGGCGGCGATTCGCGCCAGGCAGGTAGAACTCGTCGAAGGCGAAGAGGCTGACGGCGATGAGGGCCGAGAGCACGAGCACGGGGACGATGACGCGGTAGAGGCTGGTGCCGGTGGCCTTCATGGCGGTGAGTTCGGAGCTGCGCTCGAGGGCGCCGAAGGTGATGAGCACGGCGACGAGGGCGCAGAGCGGGGTGGTGTTGTAGAGGATGTAGGGGAGCAGGTTGAGGAGGTAGTCGCCGACGGTGACGAGCGGGGTGCGGTTGCGGATGATGTCGCCGATGAGCTCGAAGAAGGTGAAGACGAGGAAGAGCATGGCGAAGCTGAGCAGGACGAGGACGAAGTTGGAGAGGAACTCGCGGAGGACGTAGTCGTCGAGGAGCAGCGGGAAGCGAGAGCCGAAGATCTCGCGCAGGCGGTGCAGGGTGGCGGCGGCCGAGGTGCGCGGGCGGTTGCCGCTGCGGCCGGCTTCGGTGCCGGGGGCGGCGGCGCCGCGCTGGAAGGGGCGTTTGAGGTACTCGGCGGCGACGGCGAAGAGGCTGAGGGCGATACCGCCGCGCGAGAGCTGGAAGAGAAGCAGCGCGCCGGCGACGGAGAAGAGCAGGTTGGCTCCCCAGACGCCGAGGAAGGGGTCGAGTTTGCCGGACTTCGCGAGGGCGACGCCGACGAGCGAGAGGACGTAGTAGACGAAGACAAGAAAGATGGTGAGGACGAAGCCGGTCGACTTGCCGCCGCGCTTGGACGAGAGGCCGAGCGGCACGCCGACGAGCATGAGCACGAAGCAGGCGAGGGGGTAGGAGAAGCGCCGATTGAACTCGATGCGGAGCTGGCGGCGGGTGACCACGTCGGTGCCGGTGCTGCGCTCACGGCTGAGGAGCTCCGAGAGCGAGAGGGCGAGGATGGGGGTGTCGGAGCGGCTGACGTGGGTGTCGTCCTGACTGCCGGCTTCGATGGGCAGATCGGTCGAGGTGAAGGTGGAGATGGTGTATTGGTTGGCGTCGGTGGGCGAGGTCTGGTGCTGGCCGCCGTTGATGAGGTGGAGGCGAAGGGTGGCCGTCTCGGCGTTAGGATCGGAGCCGTTGACGACGACGGCCTGGTCGGCGGTGATGATGCTGGGGGCCGCAGGCTGGGTGAGGTCGGCGAGGAAGAGATGGTGCCAGAGGGCGGCGCCGGCGGCGGGCTGCACGTCCTGCACGTAGAGAACGTAGTTGCGGAATTCCTCGTAGAAGACGCGGGGCTGCACCTCGAAGGAGGCCTGGGAGGACTTCAACGAGCTCTCAAGGCGAAGGAGGGCGGCAGCGGCGCGCGGGGCGAGGAGGAGCGAGTTGGCGAGGCCGAGCAGAAGGGCAGCGAGGGAAATAAGCGAGACGATGCGTACGAAGGAGAGTGCGCCCATGCCGGAGGCGCGCATGGCGGTGATCTCGGAGTCGGCGGCGAGGCGCGAGAGGCCGAGAAGGATGCCGACGAGGACCGCCATGGGAATGGTGACGGTGAGGGCGTTGGGCAGGGTGTAGAGGAGGAGACGGCCGGCGTCGGCGGGCGAGGCGGAGTCGCGCACGATCAGTGTGAGGATCTTGCCGAGGTCGCGCTGGAAGAGGATGAAGGTGAAGAGGACACCGCCGAGGAGCGCGTGGGAGGCGACTTCGCCGAGGATGTACCGCGTGAGGATGCGCATGAGGCGTGCTGTTGGTCAGTGTAGCGTGCGGGATCGGACGGGTGCGGGTTCGGGTCGGGCGATGCGGGATCGCGGAGTCTAGGGGCGGGCGAGGAAGCGGTAGCCGACGCTGCGGACGGTGAGGAGGTGGCGCGGTTTGGCCGGGTCGTCTTCGATGTATCGGCGGAGGCGGACGACGAAGTTGTCGATGGCGCGGGTGTCGGTGTCTTCGTGGACGCGCCAGACCTGCTCGAGGATGTCTTTGCGGGAGACGACCTGGCCCTCGCGGTCGGTGAGGTAACGAAGGAGGTCGGCCTCCATGAGGGTGAGCTGGGTGGTGCGGCCGGGGGCGAGGAGTTCGAGGGTGTCGAAGCGGATGGTGCGGGCGTTGAAGGAGAACTCGTCGCGCGGAGCGGGCGGGGGCGGCACGACGGCTCCCTGCCAGGCCATGCGGCGGAGGAGGCTCTTGAGACGGGCGAGGAGGATATTGAGGTCGAAGGGCTTGGGGAGGTAGTCGTCGGCGCCGGCCTCGATGCCCTCGAGGACGTCCTCGGGGCGGGAGCGGGCGGTGAGCATGAGGATGGGGGTGTAACGGTGGTGCTGGCGGAGGGCGCGCGCGATGGTGAAGCCGTCGGCGCCGGGGAGCATGCAGTCGAGCAGGATGACGGCGGGGGCGCCGGCATCGCCGGCGGGAACGGCGAGGAGGTGCGCGAGGGCTTCGTCGCCGTCGGCGAAGTGCTCGGCGCGGTAGCCCTCGGCGCGCAGGTTGAAGAGGAGACCCTGGGCGAGGTGCTCTTCGTCTTCAACGAGCGTGACGAGGGGCGAGGCTTCAGAGGGATCGGGCATTGAGCAGGCGAGGGGTGCGGGCGGTGGCTGAGCGGGGCTCAGCGGTGGAAGTCGACGCTGACAATGGTGGCGACCTCGACGGGGTTGCCGTTGACGGTATACGGACGGTAGCGCCAGGTGGAGACGGCGTCCTTGGCCGCGCTGCGGAGCATGCGATGGCCGGAGATGACGCGGAGGTTCACGACTCGGCCGTTTCGGGCGATGATGGCCTGCAGGAGGACGGTGCCTTCAATGTGAAAGATGCCGGCCAGGCCGCCCGGATAGACCGGCGGACGGGAGGAGATGAGGTTGGCGGCCATGACGCCGGAGGAGACGTGCAGCTTGCCGGGCGCGGGGAGGGCGGAGCCGCGCGTCGAGCGGTTGAGGGAGGGCGAGATGGCGGAGCTCTCGGGACGGCCGGTGAGCGGGTCAGAGGACGCGGAACGGTCCGTCGTGCGGTTTGGCGTGGTGGCGAAGGCGTCCGGGTTGCTGGTCAGGGCGGTCTGAGCGGCAGGGGTGCCGGCCGTCGTTGGGGGTGGTGGCTCTTCGGCGGCGGTGTTGGCTGGTGTGTCACGGATGCCGGCCGTGCTCGCATCAGCGATGCCTGTGGAGCTGGCGCTGGCGTCGAGCGGGACGCCGGCGGAGGTCTTGGGGGTCGCCGGGGAGGCAAGGCTTGAGGCGGAGGCGGGCGTAGAGGCTGGGAGAGCGGGCGTGGGGCGCGGGCGGGGGTTCCAGAAGAGCAGACCCGCGAGCGCGATGGGGCCGAGCAGGGCGACCGGGGCCCACCGGCGATGGGCGCGGAGCCAGGGACCGAGTGACCACGGATCTTCAAGCTCGCGCACGACCGGCGTGTCGAAGAGAGAGCGGCGGCGCTCCTCCGGCACGTCGTTGCGGCGTCGCCGGCGATCGATCAAGGGCGGGACTGAGGCGCTGGACTGGGCGACCTCAGGTGTTGCGGCGAGGAGGGTGGCAGATGTCGCCGCACTGGACTGGGGTGACGTGGCCGCGGAGGGGCGCATCTCGTCGAGGCGCGGCTCCATGCGCGCGATCTTCTCCTCGATCGAGTCGAGATACAGCTTGGCCTGCCTGGAGTTCCTCTCGAGGCGTGCCAGGGACTGACTGAATGCGTGCGACTCCTGCGGGAGAGGATGGGGGGCCGATCGCCCCAGGCTGTCGGCGGGCGCGTGCTCTGCGTCATGCTCCTGGGGATCGGGAACGGCGGCTCGCGTCCTGGACTCCTCCGTCCGGGGAGAGGGATCGGCGGCGGGAGTCGGATCGGCGGCGGAGGCTGACGTTGCGGGCATTTGCGTCCTGGTCTCCTGCTCGGCCAAGTTGGCCCTCCCGATCTTTCGATAAAGCAGCGCTAGAGGTTAGCTTATGCCACTCCTAATGGGATGCAGGTCGATTCGATCGCCGCGGCGAAAATTCGAACGATGGGGTGCCTACCCTGTTGCGACAGGAGTTTTAGGGGCGAAGGCGGGTCGCTGAGGTGGGCGAGGGCTGGCGCGCTGGAAGGCTAAGGCGATGCGGCGGGCGGGGAGGCGAGCGGCAGGGTGAGCACGATGGTACTGCCCTTGCCGGGTCCCTGGGAGTCGGCTGTCGCGTTGCCGCCGTGCTGGCGAAGGATGCTGCGCACGAGGAAGAGACCGAGGCCGGTGCCCTTGATGCGGATGGCATTGCGGCCTGGGACGCGGTAGAAGCGCTTGAAGATGCGCTTCTGCTGGCCGGGGGGAAGGCCGATGCCGGTGTCGGTGATGCGGACTACGGCGGAGGTGTAGCGCTCGATGAGCAGCGAGATGCGGACGTGCACGCCGTCGGGGGAGTACTTGACGGCGTTCTCGAGGACGTAGATGAAGGCGGTGCGGAGGTCTTCGGGGATGCCGAGGACGTGGAGGTGAACGGCGCCGGGGACGGGTGCGAGCGCGACGGACTCGGGGGGCAGGTTGTGCTGGCGAAGGATGGTGGCGACGCACTCGGCGAGCAGGGGCTCGAGGTCGACGAGGCGGCGGTCGCGGTGGCGCTGGCTGAGCTCGCCGGCCTTGAGGACGCGGTCGACGGTCGCGTGAAGGCGATCGGTGTCGGCGAGCATGATGCGGTAGAACTCGCGGCGCTGCGCGTCGTCGATGGGGCGGCGCTGGAGGGTCTCGAGGTAGAGGCGGATGGAGGCGATGGGTGTTTTGAGCTCGTGGGTGACGGCGTTGAGGAAGGAGTCCTGGCGCTCGTTGCGGCGGACCTCGCGCACGAGAAAGATGGTGTTGAGCACGACGCCGGCGATGAGGGCAGCGAAGAAGATGATGCCGAGGACAAGGGCGACGAGACGGCGCTCGTTGAGGATGATCCAGCCGATGTTCAGCGCGACGGTGACGCCGGTGAGGAGGACGCCGAGGATGATGGCGAAGGCGATGGCTCCGCGGCGCTGGGAGAGGTTCATGGCGGTCGAGCGCAGTATAACGGCCGCGGGTGTTTAGACTGGCGGAGGGTGGAGGTGGTGGCGATGAATGCCGTGGCGCGCGCGGTGCGACAGCTTCGATGGTCGATCGGGTTGCGCGGCGTGCGAGGAACACTTGCGCTCGCGGCAAGGCGCGCGGCGGGGGTGGACCCGACAGCGAAGGCGGTCGCGTATCCGGTGCACCCGTTCGACCGGGAGAACGGGGTCGATACGAGCGGACGGATCAATGGGTCGCAGCTTGGGGCGGGGCACGCACATGACGTCTTCAATGTGGCGTATCTGGGAACGCCGCCCTCCCGACTGGAGAACGCAGTGGCGCAGTGGCGGGCGGTCGCGGGCGCGCGACCGAAGGGCGAGTACGCGTTCTTCGATGTGGGGTGCGGGAAGGGGCGGGTGGTGATGCTGGCCTCCGCGATGGGATTTCGCGAGGTGGGCGGGGTGGAGCTCGATCCGGACCTGGCGCGGGTGGGGCAGCGCAATCTGGAGAGATGGATGCGGGCAGGAGGGGCGAGGTGTCCGGTGGCGATCGCGGCGGGGGACGCGGCGGAGGTGCCGTTGCCGGAGCTGCCGTGTGTGATCTTCTTGTACAACCCGTTTCGCGGGCCGGTGATGCGCAAGCTGCTGGCGCGACTCGAGCGGCATGCCGGCGATCGTGTCGGCGAGCTCGATGTGATCTACCTGATTCCGAACGAGGCGGCGGAGTTTGCCGGCTTTCCCCGGTTCCAGCGGCTGTGGGACGGGATGGTCGTGATGAGTGAAGACGACCGGAGGTGGGATGACGGGGATATGGAGGACGAGGCGCAGATCTGGCGGAGATAGGCGGCGAGGCGCGTCGTGATGCGAGCGATCCCAGGACAGGTCGGGAGGGCGCTGGAGAAGGATAGACACAGGCGCAGCTACGGGCCGTGCGTGAGGGAGAGATGGTGCTTGGGTTGGTCTTGCTGTTCGTCGGCGCCGGCCAGAGGCCGCGAGGTGGAGAGACAGATGCGGAGCTGGCGACGTTATTGCGCGCCAAAGACCAAGCTCTGCTGACGGCGGTTCACCGCGGCGGTCGCGCTGTGTGGGAGCGGTTGACGACGCCGGACTTCCTGTATGTCGAGGAGGGCTCCGTGACGGGACGGGAGGAGTTCCTGAAGGAGCTGGAGCCGGACTTCTCGGAGCCGCTCCAGATTCGCGAGTATCGGGTGCACCGTTCCGGCGACACGGCGATCGTCGTACACCGGGATGACGTTCCGCTCACGGCGGAGGACCTGCGGCGCGGTGGCCAGTACCTGATGACGGAGGCGTGGCAACGGATCGGGGGAGAGTGGCGGCTGCGGGTGGTGCACATTGACGCGGTGCGAACGGATCCGCCGGAGGTTGCGCTGACGGCGGCGCAGGCCGATGAGATGGTGGGAGCGTACCGCCACGGTGAGGAGACATACAGGATTCGGCGCGACGGGCGGCGTCTTGTGGGGGTGCGGGAGGGGCAAGCGGAGACGGAGCTGAAGGCAGAGACGCGGGACGTCTTGTTTGTGGCGGGTAATACCCGGACGCGGCGCGTCTTCCAGCGTGACACGGCGGGCAAGGTCACGGGGTTTGTGAGGCGGGACGAGAATACGGATGTGCTCTGGCGACGGGTGCGTTAGGGCGGAGACGAAGAGCGGCGCCGGAGTGTCTCCGGCGCCGCTCTTCTGGAAGGTTGTGCCCTGTCAGTTGGCGCCGGCAGGCTTGGGGTTCTTGGGATCGAACTTGGCGATCTGAACCTTCTGAGCGAGGCCGACTTTTTCGAGCAGCCAGATGCCGTAGTAGTTGACGTCGAACTCATACCAGGCGAGGCCGTGGCGAGCGCTGACGGGATGGGCGTGATGGTTATTGTGCCAGCCCTCGCCGCCGGTGAGCAGGGCGACCCACCAGTTGTTTCGGGAGTCGTCCTTGGTGTCGAAGCGGCGATTGCCCCAGAGGTGGGTGGCGGAGTTGACGAGCCAGGTGGCGTGCAGGCCGAGGGTGGTGCGGAGGAAGGTTCCCCAAAGGACCATGCCGAGGGCGCCGATGACGCGATGGCCGGGCGAAAGCGCGGCGCCGATGGCGAGCTGCAGCACGCCGGTGATGATAAGCGGGAGGTAGTGGAACTTCGAGAGCCAGACGTGGACCTTGTCGCGGGTGAGGTCGGGGGCGTAGCGGCCGAGCAGTGCGGTCTCGGAGTGAAGGGCACGACCGGAGAGGATCCAGCCGGCGTGAGCCCACCAGGTGCCGTCGTGCGGGGTGTGCGGATCGCCCTCGTGGTCGGAGTTCTGATGGTGGACGCGGTGGGTGGCGACCCAGAAGATCGGTCCGCCCTCGAGCGCGAGGCAACCGCAGGCGGTGACGAAGTACTCGACCCACTTGGGGGTCTTGTAGCCACGGTGGGTAAGCAGGCGGTGGTAGGCCATGCCGATGCCGACGTTGATGGCGAAGAAGTACATGATGGCGAAGGCGGCGAGGTTCTTCCAGGAGAAGAAGAACAGCGCGGCGACGGCGCCGACGTGGAAGGCGCCCATGGCGACGGTGGTGATCCAGTTGATGCGGCCCTCCTGGTGCTCGCGGCCCATGCGAAGGTCCTGCTTGATGCGAAGCGCGGTCTCTTGCGCGAGGGCGAGTTTAGAGCCTGCAGTCGCGATGCCGTGAATGTGGTCGGAGGAGACTTCGGGTGCGGCGAGAACGGAGGGAGTCATTAGTCGGTGTCGTCCTTTTTGCTTCTGAGACGACGCTAGCAGCTCAAGACGGGCAGGGGGTGTAAGAGTTTTGTAATGCCCCCTAAAGGAGTCAGTTGATACCGTAGTTCGGTAGGCTTCGCGAGTTTTGTTGATCCGTCTGTGAGGATGCCCGATGTGGATCGCAGGATCGCGATGCGATGCGGCAGGAGAGGTAACGACGAGGGAGATGATGACGGAGACCAAGCAGGTGGCGCCGTTTCGGTTGCGGCCGTTCTTCAGTGAGCGCGTGTGGGGACGGGCGAGTCTGGCGCCGTGGTTCGCAGAGACGGGCACGACCGAGCTGGTGGGTGAGGCGTGGCTGACGGGGCCACAGTGTGTGGCGGAGACGGGAGAGGATACAGGCAAGGCGCTGCGCGCGATCGCCGATGAACGTGGGCCGGCGCTGCTGGGAGAGGGTGGTGAGCGCGAGTTTCCGCTGCTGGTCAAGATGCTGTTTCCGAGCGAGAAGCTTTCGGTGCAGGTGCATCCGGACGACGCGAAGGCGCAGGCGATGGGGCAGCCGCGGGGAAAGACGGAGTGCTGGTATGTGCTCGAGGCGGAGCCTGGAGCGGCGGTGATGCTGGGGCTGCGGGACGGGGTGGATGCGGCCGCGGTCGAGCGCGGGATCGCAGAGGGAACGCTCGAGGGAATGCTGCGGGCAGTGCCGGTGGTGGCGGGCGACATGATCTTCGTCGATGCGGGCACGGTACACGCGATCGGGTCCGGGGTGACGCTGCTCGAGACGCAGCAGACGAGCGACACGACCTTTCGCCTGTACGACTATGGGCGGCCGCGGGAGCTGCACGTGCGGCAGGGGATCGACGCGACGAAGTTCACGACGCGGGCGG
Source organism: uncultured Acidobacteriaceae bacterium (assembly GCA_964247625.1). Lineage (GTDB taxonomy): Bacteria > Acidobacteriota > Terriglobia > Terriglobales > Acidobacteriaceae > Edaphobacter. The sequence goes on along the minus strand of CAXTVA010000002.1, from coordinate 364,588 downwards.
GGAAGGTGACGCCGCAGACGATGGACGGGTTTACACGGCTGATCGAGGAGCAGTACTTTGCGGTCGATCGCTTTGAGGGGCCGGCGGAGGCGACGATGGACGGACCGGGGTGCCTGGTCGGGCTGGCGGATGGGCTCTCGGTGCAGCAGGGCGGGGCTGCGGTGGAGCTGCCGGCGGGGCGGGCGGTGGTGGTCGCGGCGGGCGGACGGGTGCGGGTGGACGGGCCGGCTGATGCGGTGTATCTGCGGTGCATGGCTCCAGCGGGTTGAGCTGACGGCAGGCTAACGTGGCGTGATCCGTCCGGGTGCCGGAGCGGGATGTCAGGCGAAGAGAAACTCCTTGGTGCGGAGCTCTTTGACGGTGTCGCGGAGCTTGGCGGCTTTTTCGAACTCGAACTTCTTGGCGGCTTCGCGCATGTCGGACTCAAGCTTGCCGATGTAGACGTCGAGCTCGGCCTGAGTGGTGAAGTCGGGCACGCCGTCGGCGTCGTCGGTGAGGTCGGCGTAGTCGGCTTTGAGGATACCGGCGAGGCCCATCTCGAGGGGGCGATTGATGGCCTGGGGAGTGAGGCCGTGCTCCTCGTTGTAGGCGACCTGCACGGCGCGGCGACGGTCGGTCTCGTCGAGGGCGCGGCGCATGGAGTCGGTCATGACGTCGGCGTAGAGGATGGCGCGGCCTTCGAGGTGGCGGGCGGCGCGGCCGATGGTCTGGATGAGGGAGCCCTGGGAGCGGAGGAAGCCTTCCTTGTCGGCGTCGAGGATGGCGACGAGCGAGACCTCGGGGAGGTCGAGGCCTTCGCGCAGGAGATTGATGCCGATGAGCACGTCGTACTCGCCCTTGCGGAGGTCGCGGAGGAGCTTGATGCGCTCGAGAGTCTCGATCTCAGAGTGCATGTAGCGGCAGCGGACGCCGACTTCGGTGTAGTAGTTGGCGAGGTCCTCGGCCATGCGCTTGGTGAGGGTGGTGACGAGGACGCGCTCGTTCTTCTGAGTGCGGTCGCGGATCTCGGCGAGGAGATCGTCGATCTGGCCCTTGACGGGGCGGATCTCGACCTGAGGATCGGTGAGACCGGTGGGGCGGATGATCTGTTCGACGACGACGCCGGCGGACTTGGTGAGCTCATACGGGCCTGGGGTGGCGGAGACGTAGATGATCTGGCCGCTGCGGCCTTCGAACTCCTCGAACTTGAGCGGGCGGTTGTCCATGGCGGACGGAAGGCGGAAGCCGTAGTCGACGAGATTTTGTTTGCGGGAGCGGTCGCCGTGCCACATGCCGTGGAGCTGCGGGACGGTGACATGAGACTCGTCGATGAAGAGGAGGTAATCGCGGGGGAAGTAGTCGAGCAGGGTGGGTGGGGGCTCGCCGGGGAGGCGGCCGGAGAAGTGGCGCGAGTAGTTCTCGATGCCATGGCAGTAGCCGACGGACTTGATCATCTCGAGGTCGAAGCGGGTGCGCTGGTGAATGCGCTGCGACTCGACGAGGCGGCCTTCCTTCTCGAGCTGGGCCTCCCACTCGAAGAGCTCGGCGAGGATGGAGTCGGACGCGGCGCGCTTGCGCTCGGGCTGCACGACGTAATGGCTCTTGGGATAGATCGGCAGGCGGGCGTACTTCTGCTTGACGGTGCCGAAGAGGGGATCGATCTGAGAGAGGCCGTCGATCTCGTCCCCGAAGAGCTCGATCCGGTAGGCGTTCTCGTCGTAGGTGGGATAGACCTCGATGATGTCTCCGCGAACGCGGAAGGTGCCGCGGCGGAAGTCGACGTCGTTGCGCTCATAGAGGATCTCGACGAGGCGACGGGTGATGTCTTCGCGCTTGAGCTTCTGGCCGCGCTCGAGCAGAAGGAGCATGCCGTAGTAGGCCTCGGGGCTGCCGAGGCCGTAGATGCAGGAGACCGAGGAGACGATGATGGCGTCGCGGCGCTCGAAGAGGGAGCGGGTGGCGGAGAGGCGGAGCTTGTCGAGCTCCTCATTGATGGTGGCCTCCTTCTCGATGAAGAGGTCGCCGGCGGGGATGTAGGCCTCGGGCTGGTAGTAATCGTAGTAGGAGACGAAGTACTCGACGGCGTTGCCGGGGAAGAAGGACTTGAACTCGTGGTAGAGCTGCGCGGCGAGGGTCTTGTTGTGCGCGAGGATGAGCGCGGGGCGGTTGGACTCGGCGATGATCGAGGCCATGGTGAAGGTCTTACCGGAGCCGGTGACGCCGAGCAGGACCTGATCTTTCTCGCCGGCGTCGAGGCCGGAGACGAGCTCGCGGATGGCGCGGGGCTGATCGCCCTGCGGCTTATAGGTCGTGGTGAGCTGGAAGTCCATCTCTCTAGGATAATGGGAGACGGGTGAGCGCCGAGGATCTTCGGTGGCGGACGATGCGCATCCGACAGAGCACGGGATACGACAGGAGATGCGCGCATGAGTACTGCGGTCGAGCTCTGGCTAGTGAGGCATGGGGAGACGGAGTGGAGCCTGAGCGGGGCGCACACGAGCCGGACGGACATTCCATTGACGGACCATGGGCGAGAGCGGGCGAAGGTGCTGGGGGAGTATCTGAAGGGGACGGCGTTCGACGCGGTGCTGACGAGTCCGATGCAGCGGGCAAGGGAGACGTGCGCGATCGCGGGGTACGGGGAGCAGGCGGTGGTGGACGACGGCCTGCGGGAGTGGGACTACGGGGTCTACGAGGGCAAGACGACCAAGGAGATTCGCGCGGCAGAGCCGGGATGGAGTGTGTGGCAGGATCCGATTCGCGAGGGGGAGACGGCGGAGCAGGTCGGGGATCGGGCCGATGGGGTGATCGCGCGCGCGCTGGGCGCGGCGGCGACCGCAGAGACCACGAACGGGCGTGTGGCGCTGTTTGCGCACGCGCACATCCTGCGCATTCTGGCGGCGCGGTGGATTGGGCTGGGGGCGCGTGACGGACGGCTGCTGGCTCTCGGAACGGGCAGCCTGAGTGTGTTGGGGTGGGAGCGCGAGCAGAGGGTGATCGCGCACTGGAATCGAAGCTTTGGAGACTAGACGGCGTCTGCGTTGCGGCCTGATGTGGGGCGCGGCGCTGCTGTGTGCGGGTGCGGGGCCGGCCATGCTGGGGGCGCAGGCTGCGTCATGTCCGCACGGGCGTGTGGTGGATGCGACAGGGGCGGCGACGGTCGATGTGACGGTCGAGATGCGGCGCGGTACGGCGGACGCGGTGGTCGAGACGGCGGTGAGCGACGCTGCGGGGGTCTTTGCCTTTCGCTGCACGACACCGATGGGAGACGATGCCGTGCTGCGGGTGCGGGCGCGCGGGCTGGACTCGGGCGCGGTGCGGGCGGCGGAGGGTGAGATGGTGCTGACGCTGCGGCCCACGGCGCTCGAGCAGCACGCGGAGGCGACGGCGACGCGAGCGGGCGTGGGGCTGGGGGAGCAGGCGGAGACGGTGGACGCGCTGAGCAGTGCGGAGCTGACGCAGTATCCGTCGCTGACGCTCGATGAAAGCCTGCGGCAGCATGCCGGCTTCGAGCTGTTCCGGCGGGCGAGCTCGTATATCAGCAACCCCACGTCGCAGGGGATCTCTTTGCGGGGGCTGGGGTCGACGGCGGCAAGCCGGACGCTGGTGCTGCTGGATGAGGCACCGCTGAACGATCCCTTTGGCGGCTGGATCCACTGGAACGAGTTTGCGCCGGAGGCGGTGGAGGCGGTGACGATCGCGACGGGCGGCGGGTCGGACCTGTACGGGTCGAGCGCACTGGGTGGCGTGATCGACGTCGTTCCCGTCAGGCCGGCGGTGACGGGCGCGAGTGTGGGCGTGAGTGCGGCGGGAGAGGACACACGGGACGCGCACGGGCAGCTCGGGCTGGCGCAGGGGCGATGGAGTGAGCTGGGGTCGGGGCAGGAGTTTCGCACGGCGGGATACATCCCGGTCGCGCCGGAACTCTCTGGACCGATCGACCGGCCGGCGAACGTGCACTTTGAGAATGGGCGCGTGGGCACTGCGCGCGAGACGGGGGCGGCGGGGCGGGCGTTCGTAAACGGCAACCTGCTGAACGAGGCACGCAACAATGGAACTGAGCTGCAGACGAACGGAACTCGGCTGTGGCGATGGACCGCAGGCGACGACTGGGGTGCGGGGCAGAGAAGCACGGGTCGGGTGCGGGTGTTTGGCGGGGATGAGGGCTACCGGCAGAGCTTCTCTTCGATCAACAGCACGCGGTCGATTGAGACGCTGACGCGGCTGCAGCGAGTGCACACGGAGGAGGTGGGCGGCTCGGCGGATGGGGAGGCGCACTGGTCGCGGGTGGCGGTGGTGGCGGGCGCGGATGTGCGCGATCTGCGGGCGACGGATCTGGAGCAGCCGGTCCTGGGTGGCGGCGGCGTGGGGACGGTTCAGGACATCTCGGCGAGGCAGCGGTTCGTGGGCGGCTTCGGCGAGCTGCTGACAGAGCACGGGCGGTGGTCGGGTGCGGCGTCGCTACGGGTGGATGGCGCACGCAACCTGGACACGCGGACACTGGCGATTGCGCCGGGTGGCGCAGTGACGCCGACGCCGGTGGCGGATCGGAACGAGGTCGTGTTGGATCCGAGGCTGGGGCTGGTGCGTGGGCTGCCGCGCGGCTTTCAGGTGCATGCGGCGGGGTTTCGGGCGTTTCGCACGCCGACGCTCAATGAGCTCTATCGCACAGGACAGGTGGGGCAGGAGATCACGGAGGCGAACGCGCAGCTGCGCTCCGAGCGCGCGACCGGCGCAGAGGGTGGAGCGGCGTGGCGGTCGACGAGCGGATACTTCACGCTCCATGGGAACTACTTCTGGACGGCGATCAATCGGCCCGTCTCGGCGGTGCTGATCGCGAGCACGCCGACGACGATCACGAACCTGCGGGAGAATCTCGGGCAGATCGTGAGTCAGGGCCTAGAGACGGAGGCGCAGGTGGGAGAGGGCCGGCGGATCTCAGGGACGATCGGCTACCAGTACGCGCACGCGACGGTGACGCGGTTCTCGGCGCAGCCTGCGCTGGTGGGGTTGAGGATCCCACAAGTCCCGCGGCAGAGCTTGACGGCGCAGCTGCGGGTGGTGTCGGCGCGCTGGGGAACGCTGGTGGTGGCGGACCGGGCGAGCGGGCTCTCGTATGATGACAGCTCCAATCTCTTTCCGCTGCGACGCTTCAATCAGCTCGATCTGTACGCAGAGCGCTCGCTGGGCCGAGGGTTTGCGGGCTTTGTTGCCGTGCAGAATGTGCTGCATCAGCGGGCGGACGTGGCGCGGACACCGATCCTGACGCTCGGGACACCGGTGCTGGCGCAGGGTGGGCTTCGATTCGTGTGGCCGGCGCGGCAGTAGGTCTCTCAGAGGAGAAGGGGCAGCCAGTCGGCGGGGCTAGCGGCGAGGGCGTCAGGCGGGACTGTGGCGAGACTGGCGGGTGCGAGGCCGAAGGTGCAGCCGATGGAGCGAGCACCGCCGTTTTGCGCGGTAAGGACGTCGACACTGGAGTCGCCGAGGAGGACGGTCGTGGCGGGGGTGATGTCGCCGGTCTGGCCGGGGAGGGTGCCCGCTTCAGCGATGAGGGCGAGGAGGCCCGCGGGGTCAGGTTTCTTGGTGTGGAAGCTGTTGCCACCGACGATCTGGAAGAAGAGGTGCGCGATGCCGAGGCCGGCGCAGATCTCGCGCGACGGAAGGACGGGCTTGTTGGTGAGGATGGCCATGGGGCGGCTCGGGCGAGCCGTATGCAGGTGCGTCAAGGCATCGAGCACACCGGGATAAAGGCGGGTGTGGTCGAGCTTGTGGACGCGGTAGAAGGCGAGGAACCAATCGAGCGCAGCGACGACCTCGGCCTCGTCGTGCGCGTCGCCCTCGGGATCGCCGAGGGCACGGCGGACCAGCATGGAGGCGCCGTCGCCGATGTAGCTGCTGATGACGGCGAGGGGAAGCGCCGGCCTGCCGAGGTGGGCGAGCATGGCGTTGACGCTGTTGGCGAGGTCCTGCTGGGAGTCGATGAGGGTGCCGTCGAGGTCGAAGACGAGCAGGCGGACGTCGTCGAAGAGAGACGGGCGGGCGGCAGGGGGGGACATCTGCCCAGCATACTGGCTGGACTCCCCCGCTGCCGCTGGCGCGAGGTCAGCGGATCTCGATGTCACCCGAGCCGGTGTTGATGCGCAGGAGGGGACCGCCACCGTTGAGAGCGCCCATGACATGGTGGTGGTTGAGCTCACCCTGAACGCTGAGGTTCTGCTGGGTGCGAATGGAGCCGGAGCCGGTGCTGGCGTCGAGGTTGAGGTGGGCCTGGGGACCGAGGTCGAGCCGGACGGAGCCGGAGCCAGTGCCGATGCGGGAGTCGCCATCGATCTTACCGGAGGCCTCGATGTCGCCGGAGCCGGTCTGGGCGCGGAGGGCACCGTTGATGTCGTGCAGGCGAATGGAGCCGGAGCCGGTCTGGGCGTGGACCTCTCCGGCGCCGGTCTGATTCAGCTCGATATCGCCGGAGCCGGTCTGGAGCGTGGCGGGTCCGCGGACACCGCGCAGCCGGACGGAGCCGGAGCCGCTGTCAGCCTTGACGCTGGCACCGACGTCGTTGGCCTCGATGTCACCGGAGCCGGTGCTGGCGGTGAGGTTGCTGCCGCGGGGAAGGGTGATCTCATAGTCGATGCTGATGTTGCGATAGAGATCGCCGGAGTGACGCTCGCCAATGGTGATGTCACTGCCGCTCTGGTGGATGGGCGGGTTGCTGACGATCTGCTGGATGCGGGACTCGACATCGCCGTTGCCGCCACCAAACCAGCCGCCGTTGCCGGCGTGGATGTGTCCGGTGATGTGGACCTCAGAGTCGGAGCCGGGGCGGAGGTGGATGTAGCCTGAGCCGGTCGAGATGGAGATGTTGGGTGAGCCGCTGGTGGAGAGTGTGCGGTCGAAGTTGCTATCCGCGGCGAGGGCGGCGCCGGTGAAGGTAAGCAGTGAGGCGGCGAGGGCGAGATGACGGGTCATGATTTCTCCTCAGAGTTCTGCGTCTGGTGAATCGCGTAAACACGGGTACGGGTGAGTCGGGTGGGTCTACTGCTGACGGGTCTACTGCTGAAGGACGACGGTGTCGCCGAGGTTGAGGCCGGCGAGAACTTCAGTGCGGGTGCCATTCGAGAGGCCGGCCCTGACAGAGACTTTGCGGCGCCCGTTCTTCTGCTTTGCATCGGGAACCTCGACGGAGGCGCTGCGGTCCTTGTCGTACATGACGGCCTGCTCGGGCACGGTGAGAACGCCCTTATGTTCGTCGAGGAGGATCTCGGCGTTGGCGGTCATGTTGGCCTTGAGGTCGCCGCCGGGGTTATCGATCGAGACGCGAACCTCGAAGGTGGTGACGTTGTCCTTCTCGACGCCGAGCGGCGCGATCTTGGTGACCTTGCCGAGGAATGTCTTGTCTTTGAACGACTCAACCTTAATGCGCGCTGGCTGGCCGAGATAGACCTTGCCGATGTCGGACTCGTCGACCTTGCCCTGCACGTAGACCTTGGTCGTGTCACCGATGGTCATGACCAGGGTTGCGGTGGAGCCGAGGACGAGAATCGAGCTTACGGCGTCTCCGACCTCGACGTCGCGGGAGAGGACGGTTCCCTCCATGGGCGAGGCGACGGTGGTGTAGGAGAGCTCCTCCTCGAGCTGGCGGAGGGAGGCCTGAGACTGCGCGACCTGGGACTCGGCCTGGCGCAGTTTGGCGTCATCGACGGCGATCTGCGCGAGCGCCTTGTCTCGTGTATTCGCGGCGAAGAGGTACTTCTGCTGAGCATCGTCGAGCGCCTGCTGGCTGACGACGCCGTCCTTCTGCATCTCGGCCGCGCGCTGGTAGGTGTGCTGATAGTTCGGCAGATCGGGCGACTCGGCGGCGACCTTGTCGTAGGCGATGGCGGCAGTGGCGGCGTGAGCGTTCGACTCGGCGGCGGAGAGCTGGGCCTTCTGGGCGGCGACTTGGGCGAGGATCTCGACCTGATCGAGCTGCGCGAGGACCTGGCCCTGGTGGACGTGGGCGTTGATGTCGGTGTCGAGACGCGTCACGATGCCGGAGGCCTTGCTCTTGACCTCAACTTTGGTGATGGGCTGAACCTTGCCGGTGGCGACGACGGAGCGGGCGATGTCGCCACGCTCAACTTTGCCGAGCTGCGATGCTTCGATCTTGGCGCCGTTTCCCCGGGCGACAGCGGCTACGCCGAGGCCGATCGCGACGACGAGAACGATGAGGCCAGCCCACAGCCAGACCCTCCGCCCTCCTTTGCGCTGGTTTGCCACTGTTTGACTCCTGGTCGAGATCGCGTGCACTCGAGACTTCTGAGCGACTGTACGCAGATACGGCGAGGATGGTTCCGATCATTGCTGGATTTGCTAACGATCGCGATCAGGCGTACTTGCGCAGAACGCCGAGTACCTTCCCTTGGATGACGACGTTTGCTGCAGGGGCATAGATGGGCGCCATCTCCGCGTTGGAGGGTTGGAGGCGGATGAGGCTGCCCTCACGGTAGAAGCGCTTGAGGGTGGCGTCTGTGCCGTCGACGAGGGCGACGATGATCTCTCCCTCACGCGCGGTGCGGGTGCGCTCGCACAAGACATAGTCGCCGCTCACGATGTGCTCATCCCGCATGGAGTCACCGCGAACCTCGAGCGCGAAGACCTCACGGTTGCCGATGATGTCGCCGAGCGAGATGCTCTCAGCGGATTCGATCGCTTCGACTGGCTGGCCGGCGGCAATGCGGCCGAGCAGCGGCATGCGATCGGAGCCCTTCTTGCCTGCTCTCGCCGGAAGCACATCGATTGAGCGGCTGCGATTGTGCGCACGTTGAAGAAGGCCTTTGTTCTGCAGGTTGGTGACGTGCTTGTGAACGGTGGCAAGCGAGTTCAGGCCAAGACCGCTGGCGATCTCCTCGTAGGACGGAGAGTAGCCGTTCTTCTGAGTAAAGCCGGAGAGGAAGTCGAGAACCTCTTTTTGCCGCCGCGTGATAGCCATGGCGCCATTCTAGCGAATAAAAGGCGAACTGCAAGTACTAAGTTGATCCTTAGCGTCCCCCCTATGGGGGATGCAACGGAGAGCGACGGCGTTAGGCCGGGCTCATCTGCCGGGAAAGTTGTACAGGCGGCGTCCCAATACGGGAACGATGATGCATAGAGTTGCATGTGAGCATTGAAGTCCGGCAGTTCTGTACCGATGTTAATGGTAAGCGCAGGTGAGCCGCGCAGATGGTGAGCTGAAGTCTCTGAAGGACTGGTCCGATGCGAATTGTGGTCGTTGAAGATGATGCTGCCCTGGGAGTGTTCCTGCAGAAGAGCCTGGCAATGGAAGGCCATGCGGTCGATTGGCTGGGGGATGGTGAGGCAGCGCTGCGCTATCTCGAGGCAACGGAGCCGGATTTAATGGTGCTGGATCTGACGCTGCCGAAGCGGGATGGGTATGAGGTGCTAGCGGAGCTCGACCGGCTGCAGAGTGGGACCGCGGTGATCACGCTGATGCCGCACGGGAAGGTGGAAGACCGCGTGCGCTGTCTCCGCATGGGAGCTGACGACTGCGTGGTCAAGCCGTTCAGCTTTCACGAGTTGCTGGCGCGGTGCGGGGCGCTGCTGCGACGGCGGGCGCGATCGGCAGGCGCGGTTTTGCGTCATGGGGATGTGGCGATCAACCGGATGGAGCGTCAGGTGACCCGGGGTGGCGTCGAGATTGCACTGACGACCAAGGAGTTTGCGCTGCTGGAGCACCTGGTGCAGGGTAAAGGGCGGTGCTGCAGCCGGGCTGATCTGCTGCAGGACGTCTTCGGGATGCCGGCGGACGCGGTAACGAATGTGGTGGACGTCTATATCAACTATCTGCGGCGCAAGCTGGGCAACGACGGAGCCAAGCTGATCGAGACGGTGCGCGGATCCGGATACCGCATGCGCGCCATTCCCGCGTATACGGCGACGACCGAGATCCAGGCGGCACCGCTGCTGGAAGCACGCGCATAAGCGAGCGTCTGAGAGACAGAAGGAGAGTTGCCCATGGGCCCGCGTACCAGCTTCGACGATCGACCGACGGCGTCCTCTTCGACCTGGGCCACTGCGCGGACGGTCGTGGTCGCGAGCGGGGATGCGCAGCTGCGCGCTCGTCTGTGCGCCGCGCTGGCTGCGATGCGGTGGCGGGTGCTTGAGGCGAGCGGCGGGGCGGAGGCGATGGCACGGCTCGAGTCGGCCCGGCCGGAGGCGCTGCTGGTGGATAGCTGGCTGCCCGATCTTGAGGTCGCGGAGCTCTGTGAGCTGGTAGATCGCAGCTTCCCGGCGCTGGAGATTCTGCGCATGGATGGCGTCGCCTTTACGCAGGAGATACGCAGTCCGCGACGGCATGAGTTGCTGGTCGCGCTGCGTGGGCTGACGGAACGATCGCCGGTGCCGGTCGCGATGGATCTGCCTGCCGTTGCTCCTCCTCCGGCTTTGCTCTTGGGGGAAGAGGACGCCGCCCTGATCGAGGACCGGCCCTTGATGTCGTTGCCGGAGCTGGTCGGAGAGACCGAAGTAATGCTGGAGCTGACGGAGATGATCCGGCTGGTAGCGCCGAGCATGGCGACGGTGCTGATTGAGGGAGAGACGGGTACGGGCAAGGAGCTGGCGGCGCAGGCGGTGCATCGCCTGAGCGCGCGGCGCGACAAGCCGTATGCGGTGTTGAACTGTGCGGCGATCCCGGAGTCGCTGCTTGAAGCGGAGCTCTTCGGGCATGTGCGCGGAGCGTTCACAGGGGCGGTGCAGTCGCGCACGGGACGCATTGCCGCGGCGGATGGCGGAACGCTCTTTCTGGATGAGATCGGGGAGATGCCGCTGGCGCTGCAGGCCAAGATGCTGCGGTTTCTGGAGTATGGCGAGGTGCAGCGGGTCGGGGATAACGAGCAGATGCGCGTGGACGTTCGGGTGGTCGCGGCGACGCACCAGCCGCTCGAGCAGCGGGCGGAGGAGGGCCTGTTTCGGCTCGATCTCTACCATCGGCTTGCTGTGTTTCCGATCGAGGTGCCACCGCTTCGCGAGCGGATGGGCGATGTGGCGCTGCTGGCGGAGCACTTCCTGCTGCAGCTGGCGCAGCGAGCACCGCGAAAGCAACTGACGGACGCGGCCATGACGGAGCTGATGGCGCACGGCTGGCCGGGAAACGTCCGCGAGCTGATGCATGTGCTCGAGCGCGCGAGCATTCTCGCGGGCGAACGGTGCGAGATTGACGCGCCGGAGATACGCATCCGCCGCCGGCGGCGATAGTCCTCTCCTACGTTCTTCAAGACGCATTGTCTATGGAGAGACAGGCGTCGCTCGTGCGCGCGCGCGTTCTCTCCTCAGCGCACAAGCTGACGAGCTTAGCCGAAACTTACGAAGTGTGTCTGATGTGTCTGTTCTCGCCTTATGAGGGCGATGCCAAGGACGGTTCTGTCATGAACGGCGTGAGCAGACACTTATGTTTCGAGCCGTCTTTCCCGTATGCGCTTCCTGTTCGCACAATCTTTGTTTCATCTTCGCTTTTTGTGACTCCCGCGTCCAATGTGATCTTGCACGTCTAAGTACAACATAAGATTGATTCAGTCCACTTCAAAAAGCGAAGAATAGGAGAATGCTAATAGAAGTTGCAGCGAAATAGGCCATCGGTGTGCTTCTGTAGTTGGCATGCGACGCCAGGGTGACTGGCGAGCGACACGGGGAGCGAGACACAGATGAGCACCATGCCGATGACCACTGCCGCAGACACGATGACCCTTAGCTGCTTCCACGTTGACGCGGTCAGGCTCTCCCCTGCAGCCGGCTTGAAGACAACGGCCCAGCCAGTGCTCGATGGGCGGGAGGTGCCGGCCGGCTTCCGCGAGAGCCTGGTGATGGAGCACCTCGGCATGGTGCGCTTTGTAGCGCGGAAGATCCAGAAGACGCTGCCGGCGCACCTTGAGGTAGAAGAGCTGATTGCTGCGGGAACGCTGGGTCTGGTCGATGCTGCAGCAAAGTTCGATCCGGCGACGGGCGTCCAGTTCGGCAGCTACGCGCAGTTCCGGGTCCGGGGTGCGATCCTGGACTCGCTGCGCGACCTTGACTGGAGCCCTCGCGAGCTGCGGCGCAAGGGACGCAGCATCGAGAAGGGAGTCGCTGCGGCGACGCGTCGACTGGGACGCACGCCGAGTGAGGCGGAGGTCGCGGCGGAGATGAAGCTGGCGCTCTCGGACTACCAGACCCTGCTCGGCGAGCTGAGTGCGCTCGAGATGGGAAGCCTGCATACAGAGCGGGGCGAGGAGACGGGCGAGGAGGAGATCGCCTACGTTGCCGACTCGCCGGAGGAGCAGCCGCTCTTTCACTGCCTGCGCGGCGAGATGAAGCAGCACCTCGCGGAGGCGATTGAGGAGTTGCCGGAGCGCGAGCGCATGGTGATGACGCTCTACTACTACGAAGAGCTCTCCATGAAGGAGATCGGGCAGGTGCTGGGTGTGGTGGAGTCACGCGTCTCGCAGCTTCGCTCGTCGGCGATCGTGAGGCTGCGCGCGGCGATGCGCTCGCTCGCGGGTCGCTAGAGTGGTGCGTGAACGCGACGTGGTTTGACGGCTAGCGGAGAGGTGAGGCGGGGGTCGGCGACGACGCTGTCGCCATAGAGCTGAGATCGTTGCGGGTGCCATCGACGGCGCGGAAGGAGCTCTGCTGGTTCGGTCCGAGGCCGAGCTTGATGATGGCGCGGGAGTCAGGCATCAGCTTGGTCTGCCAGCCGTTGTCGGCCTGGAAGCGCTGCATCGCAGAGGCGGTACCGGCGTCCCAGTGGCCGGAGGGCTCGCCGGAGAGATAGCCGGCACCTGCGAGCGCCGTTTGAATCTGTGTGGCACGCGTGTCGTCCATGGCGCGCTGCGAGGCCGGACGCGAGGAGCTATGCGAAGTCCGCTTCTGGAAGAGGTGAGGTGCGGTTGGCCCGCGGCGAGCATGGCTGACGGCAAAGCAGGGAAGCGAGATGCAGAGGATCGCCATGCCAGTAAAGGAGCGGCCAAGACGCATAGACGGGATCACCTCAAAGTGCGGTCAACATTGACGCGTCGCGGAGTGCCTCAGACGATGCGTTTTGACGAGGGTAACTCCGATGTAAGCGATGTGCAACAGAGTAAGCAAAGAATTGCGGTCGTGAGCCGCGGGACAGGCGAGAGTTCAGAGTCTTGGCATCGGTGACTCAGAGGAGGAGAAGAAGAAGGGCGTGCACATGACTCTATGCACGCCCAAACTTCCGCTTTATAGGAACTACGGCAGGGTGCCACCGACGTACGAGTTGGTCGCGTCCTTCTGCTGCGGGTTACGCACGACGAAGACGACGTCATCGTGCGACTTCAGGGCGGAGACGATGGCACGATAGCTGGCTTCGTCGGTGATCGGCCTCTTGTTGATCTCCGTGATGACGATCCCTTTACCGAGGCCGATGTCTTCGGCAAAGGAGCCTGGGACGACGCTGGTGATCAAGACGCCTGACTTGGTACTGAGGCGGGTTGCGACCTGTGGAGGAAGTGCGGTGACCGTGATGCCGAGCTTTGCCTGGCCAGCGTCGTTCTCGGGCGAGGGTCCACTTTCGTCATCTGCATTGCCCCTATTGAGGTCAGCGTAGACCTTGGCGCGATCGCCAATGACGACGCTGGCTGAGTTCTGGGCGCCGCCGCGGAGATAGCCGAGCTTTACGGAGGTGCCGACCTGGCGTGCAGAGATGTCTCCGACAAGGTCATCGCCGTCCTTGATTGCTTTGCCGTCGATCGAGGTGATGACGTCACCGGGCTTGATGCCGGCCTTGGCTGCACCGCCACCGCTGGTAACCGAGGCGACCATCACTCCGCCGCTGGCGAAGCCGTAGACGCGACCGACCGCGGACGATTGCGTAGCCTGGAAGGTGATGCCGATGGAGCCGCGGGTGACCTTATGGTCTGGCCCGATCAGCATGTTGTAGACGCTCGCGATGGTGTTGGCGGGCATGGCGAAACCGACGCCTTGCGATCCGGCCGACTGGGTGTAGATAGCGGTGTTCATGCCGACGACCTGACCGGCGAGGTCGACGAGCGGACCGCCGGAGTTGCCGGGGTTGATTGCGGCGTCGGTCTGGATGAAGCGCTGGAACTGGTTCTGGGCGACGTTGCCCGGTCCGGGGCCCTCCTCAATCGAGCGATTCTTCGCCGAGATGATACCGGCCGAGACGGTGCGCGAGAGGCCGAAGGGGCTACCGATGGCGAGCACCCAATCGCCGACCTGCGCTCCGTCCGAGTTGCCGATCTTGATGGTCGGCAGCGGCTCCGCTGCGTCGATCTTGACGACGGCGATGTCGGTGTCCTTATCGACGCCAATGACCTTCGCCGGGCGGCCAGGATCGCTCGGGTTGTCGGGATCGGTTGCGAGCTTTACGTAGATGCGATCGGCCTTGTCGACGACGTGGTTATTGGTGATGATGTAGCCTTTCGCGTCAACGATGAAGCCGGAGCCGAGCGCGCGACGTTCTCCCGAGCCGGGGCCTCCCTCTTCATCTCCGCCGCCACCCTGGCCGCCGAAGAAGCGATTGAAGAAGTCCTGCATGTCGTTCTGCTGGTCATCATCGCCGCCACCGTTGGGATCCTGCTGCTGGGGCTGACGCTGCAGACCACGGCGGGGATGACGGGTGGGAGACTGTTTCGGCAACGACTCCGTGCTGATGTTGACAACGGCGGGCCCGACCTGTTTGACGACCTGCGAGAAGCCGTTGGATAGCGTCGCGGGTGAGGGGATCACGATCGGCTTTGCGTCGGAGGAGTCAGCTGCCTGCTCCTTGCCGCTGACGCCATGCGTCAGAACGGAGCCGGCGAGGACGCCGATGGAGAGGGTGGCGAGCAGGATAAAGGTCGTGGTGAGGCGATGGGTGCGAAAACGCTCGAGAAGGCTCGAGGCATGTGGCTTCGTTGGTTCCATTGCGGACTTTGCCCTCTTTCGGTGATTGCGCGCATCGCGCGCGGAAAGGATTGCGATCAACGCCGTTCGTAGGCGATGCTGGTGGCGCTCTGGGGGGTGATGCCGGGCAGAGACGCCTCCGGTTCATCGATTTAGACGCGATCCGGCGGTGAAAAGTACGAACTCAAGCATGATCGCATGCGCAGGACGGCATGGTCGGGAGCCGAAAGGAAGCTGGAGAGGAGCGGTTCACGCAGCCCCCGATACTGGTCAGGCGTGTGGCTGGACGGGTTCGAGCGGGATCACGGTTCGGGAGCCGGCGAGCTCAGTCAGCAGGATGCCGGCGAGGATGAGGCCGGCGCCTTCCAAGGAGCGCGCGGAGAGGCGCTCGGAGAGGAGGAGGGTCGAGACGAGGAGGGCAAAGACGGGCTCCAGGGTGAAGATGAGGGCGACATTGCCGGCGGAGAGATGCTGCTGCGCCCAGCTCTGGATGGTGAAGGCGACGGCGGTCGCGAGCAGGCCGGTGATCAGCAGGGCGAGGGCGAGGCGAAGGCTGGGGTGGAGGATGACGGGGCCGCCGAGCGGGAGTGTGAGGGCCATCAGGCCGGTGGCGAAGACGACTTGAAGCGTTGCAAGGACGGCGGCGGCCTGAGCAGAGAAGTGGGAGAGCGCCAGTAGATGCGCGGCGAAGGCGAGGGCGCAGCCGAGGGAGAGCAGATCGCCGAGGTGGAGAGCTCCGAAGAGGCTCCGCAGCGCGGTTCCGGCGGGGGTCGTCATGAGGAAGAGGCCGGCGAAGGCGAGCAGGGCGCCGGCGGCGGCGGGCCAGCGCGGCAGCGGGACGCGCGGCGAGCGCAGGAAGGGAAGGATGGACAGGCACGGGACGAGGACGACGACGAGGCCGGTGAGGAAGGCGGAGTTGGTAGCGGAGGTGCGGGCAAGCCCGGCGGTCTGGAGCTGGTAGCCGGTTCCCAGCAGAAGACCGGCGATGAGGCCGGCGCGGATGGTCGCGGGCGCGAGTGAGTGGAGGACGCGGCGGTTCACCAGCACGAGCGCGGCACTGGCGACGATCATGCGCAGGAGATTGAAGAGCAGCGGAGAGGCATCGTGCAGCGCGTCTTTGACAAGGGCGAAGGTGCTGCCCCAGACCGCGACCACGCCGAGGAGAAGGAGGTTCGCAACGAGACGAGGTCGGCGGACGGCCACCGGCTAGTTCTGTCCCAAGACGACTGGAGCGGCGGGATGAAGGGTCGGCTGCGACTCCGGGAGAGGCGCGGTGCGGGGCGCCAAGGAGGCGGCGGGAGCAACGGGCGGCGCGGCCGGGGACGGGGCAGTGTAGACGGTCTGCCCATTGACGACGGTGCGCAGAACGCGGGTGTGGAGGAGCTGCTGGGGAGAGGCGGTCAGGGGGTTGCGGTCAAGGACGACGAGATCGGCGAGGAAGCCGGGCTCCAGGCGGCCGAGGCGGTGTTCGCGGAACTCGGCGAAGGCGGAGGCCTGCGTGTAGGCGTAGATGGCCTCGTCGATCGAGATCTTTTCGGCGGGATTAAAGGTGGCGGTGCCGGCCTCATTCTGGCGTGTGACGGCGGCGTAGAGGCCGCGGAAAGGGTCGATCGACTCGACGGGGTAGTCGGTCCCGAAGGCGAGGGTGACGCCGTGGTCGAGAAAGCTATGCCAGGCGTAGGCGGTGCGGGAGCGGTCCGGCCCGAGGCGCGCGCCGGCCCACTTCATGTCGGTGAGCAGGTGCGAGGGCTGCATGGAGGCGATGACCCCGAGGCTGGCGAAGCGGTCAAAGTCCGCCGGCAGGAGGACCTGGGCGTGCTCGACACGGAAGCGAAGGTCAGCGTGCCCGGTCGGGGCGGAGCTTTGGGTGACGATGCTGGCGTCGGGGTTGGCGGGCGGAGGTGGCTGGTCGGCGGGCACGGCGGTCTGCTCGGCGGCGGCGAAGGCGTCGAGCGCCATGCTGTTGGCGCGATCGCCGATGGCGTGGAAGCCGAGCTGGAACCCGGCGGCGGCGCGCTCGGTGCTGAGGCGATTGAGGGTGTCCTCATCGTAGCGGGGGATGCCGCTGGTCGAGGGGTCGTCAGAGTAGGGATCCTCCATGGCGGCGGTGCGGGAGCCGAGCGAGCCGTCCATGAAGCCCTTGAGCATGCCGAGGTGCAGCAGCGGGTCGTCGGCCGGATGGCTTGCGCGGCGCTGGCGGAGGGTGGCGAGGGGGAGATTGACGTCCTGCCACTCGGAGATGCGGAGGTGCAGCTTGCCGGTGTGCTCGAGCGACTCGAAGAAGAGGAAGTTCGGCCAGTCGGGCGAGAAGTCCTGGACGCTGGTGACACCGTGCGCGAGGGCGTCGTCCATGGCAGCCTGGAGGGCGTGGGCGCGCTGCTCGGAGCTAGGCGGCGGAATGTGCTGCTCCAGCAGACGCATCGCGGGGGCCTCGCGAACGATGCCCGTGGGGTTGCCGGCGGAGTCATGATCGATGTGGCCGCCGGGTGGATCGGCGGTGTTGGCGGTGATGTGGGCGGCGTCGAGAGCGCTCGAGTTGGCGACAAGGATGTGGCCGTCGGTGCGATAGAAGAGGGCGGGATGGCCGGTGGTGACGGCGTCGAGGTCGGTGCGTGTGGGGAGGGTCGCTCCGGGCCAGAGCGTGTGATCCCAGCCTGCACCCTGAACCCAGGCACCGGCCGGAATCCCGGCGGTGTAGGTGCGGATGCGGTCCTGCATGGCGGAGAGCGAGGGAACATGGTCGAGGTCGACCGAGAGCACGCGCTGAGCTCCAGCGCCGTAGAGGTGGACGTGCGCATCGTTGAAGCCGGGCATGGCAAAGGCGCCGCCGAGATCGATCAGGGTGGTGGCGGAGCTCTTCGTGGCAAGGACGTCTCCGTCGGAACCGGCGAGAAGCACGGAGCCGCGCGCGATCGCGATGGCGGTGACTTCGCGAGGGGTGACGGACGGATCGTTGGGACGGAGGTGGGCGCCGGTGAGGATGTGTCCGTTGAAGAAGATGGTCTCGGGGGTGAGGTGGGCGCCGGTGGTGGGGGTGGTCTGGGTCTGCGTCGAGGTCGCGGTCGGGGTTTGCGTCTGCGGTCCTGACTGGGCGAGGACAGCGGCCGAGATCGGGAGCGAGAGGAGCAACCCAGAAAGGAAGGTAGGCTTCACGAGCGCAGTCTACCAGCCCGGGTCAGCGTGGCTCCGCGCCGGGTGGATCGCGTTCGGCGAGAAGTTGAGCGGTGTCGAGGACGGTGAGCAGGATGCGACGAAGGGCGATCTCGCGTCCGGCCGGATCGTACCACTCGGCGGGTGTGTGGACGCCGCCGGCGGTGCCGCCGGCCGACATGGCGATGGCGGGGAGGCCGAGCGAGAGCGGTAGGTTGGCGTCGGTCGAGCCGATGCGCGCCTCGGTGCGGAGGTTCAGATGACGGTCGACGGCGCGTACGGTGCCGAGCAGAGGCGAGGATGCGGGCAGGGTAGCGGCGGGGCGGTCGCCGATGCTCTCGAGGTGGAGCTCTGCGGCGGGGTGGGCTGGGGCGCGCTGGTTGGCGAGGCGGAGGGAGTCGGCGAGGCTGGTCTCGAGCTCCTGGGCGGAGAGAGCGAGCTGCGCGGCGTCGGTCGAGCGCAGATCAAGCAGGGCGGAGGCGCGGCCGGGGATGGAGTTGACGGAGGTGCCGCCGTCGATCATGCCGACGTTGAGGGTCGTGCGCGGGTCCTGCGGCAGGTGGATGCGGGCGAGGTCGACGAGGAGCTCGGCGAGGAGGAGGATGGCGTTGGGTGCGCCGAAGTTGGTCCAGGAGTGGCCTCCGGCGGTCGTGACGGTGACGCGAAGGCGGCGGCTGCCGAGGGCGCGGTCGACGACGGTTGAGGTGCCCGCACCCTCGAGCGCGATGGCGGTGCGCAGGCGGCTGGCATAGGCGCCGTGCTCAAAGAGGTGGCGCATGCCGCGCAGGTCGCCCTCTCCCTCCTCGCCGACGTTGGCAGCGAAGAGGATGGGGATGGGCGGCACGATCTGCGCGAAGCGAAGCGCGGCGGCGATGGCCAGCAGCGCGGAGAGGCCGGCGCCGTTATCGGAGATACCGGGCGCGAGCAGGCGGCCGGTGCTGGCGTCTTCCGCGGGCTCGCACGGGGTGCCGGCGGGAAAGACGGTGTCGAGGTGGGCGGAGAGCAGAAGCATGGGAGCGGAGGAGCTCTGGCGCGTTTCGGGGGCGAGCTCGCCGAGGACGTTGCCAACGACATCCTGGTGCACGTGTGAGAGGCCGAGTCCGCGGAAGCGATCGAGAAACCACGCAGCGCGGTGATGCTCTTCGAAGGGTGGCGCAGGGATGCGAACGAAGTCGAGGAGCCACTGGCGCAGCTGCGGCTGATGCAGGTGCAGCCAATGGAAGGCGCGATGCACGGCAGTGAGACTGGCGAGGGTTGCGATGCGGCGATGCGCGCTGGCGACGGAGCCGGTGAGAAGCGGCATCAGAAGCGCACCGAGACGAGAAAGAGCCCGCGCGCCGGGGCGGTTGGACCAGCAGCAGAGCGCGAGCGGGTGGCAAGGATGTCGGCGATGCTGGCGGGTGCGATGCGGCCCGAGCCGGCGAGGACGAAGGTGCCAACCAGGTTGCGCACCATGTGGTGTAGAAAGCCGGAGCCGGTGACGGTGTAGATGAGCAGGTCATCGACGAGCTGCCAGTGCGAGGCGGTGAGGGTTCGGCAGGAGGTCGGGGGAACGGCGGCATAGTCCGGCAGGGGATCGAGCGGCTGATAGGGCGCGGCCTCGCTCGCGGGCGCAGTCGCGGCGAAGCTGGTGAAGTCGTGGGTGCCGCAGACGACTGCAGCGGACTGGTTGAGGGCGTCGAGGGCGAGAGGGTAGGCGCAGTCCCAGACGAATGGGGCGAGCGTGGGCGAGCAGATACGGTCGGGTGGGCGCGTGGTCGGGTGCCGCGTGCTGGCCGAGGCTGCCGTGTGCACAGGCAGGCGAGGGAAGATGCGGTACTGGTAGGTCTTCTCGCGGGCGCTGTGGCGCGCGTGGAAGGGCGGCGTGCGCTCCTCGACGGCGAGGACGCGGATGGCGGCCGGCAGGATGGCGTTAAGAGCGCGCTGGAGGTTGGCGGCAGGGATGGGACAGCGAAGAGCGACAGAGGCGACCTGGCCGAGCGCGTGCACGCCGGCGTCGGTGCGACCGGCGCCCTGTGGGAGTACATGCTCACCGGTGACGCGATAGAGCGCTCCGGCGAGGGTGCCTTGCACGGTCGCGAGGCCGGGCTGGATCTGCCAGCCGTGGAAGCTTGTGCCGTCGTAGCTGAGCGTGATCTTCCAGAGCGGCATGGATGCTTTGGACGGTACCACGCGCCTCGGGCGGGGGCCGCGTCGCGGGTATACTTTAAGCATCGGCGAGACGAGCGGCGATCTGCGGTGACTGGGGAACCGGGTCAGGGCTGTGCGCGTACCTGCTCTCACACGTGCAGGCAGTGGGCGACAAGTTGGGCAGCAAAGTTTGAGAGTCCGGGAGAGAGAGCTCCGCGTCTACAAGTTGATCCACTATGTACGAGAGAAGACGGTGTTCGCGGGGAAGGGTCTGCGAGCGCGGCGCAAGGCGAAGAAGTGTGTGAGCTGGCTCACAGAGCGGCGAAGCGAGTCAGAAGCTGGAGAGCGGAACGTGAGATTGAAGGATCTACAGGCAGCGGCAAGCATTGCCCTGGTATTGATGAGCACGATCTCGGCCGAGGGTGTGGCGCAGCAGGCTCCGCCACCACCGGCCGGGGCGCAGACGACGCCCGCGCCAGCGGTCGCCCCAACGAGTCCCCAGACAACTCCGCAGACCAGTCCACAGACGGGCGTGCAGACGCAGACGAGTCCGGACCGGCCGCAGGCCGCGAACGCCGGAGTGCAGAATGACACGACCGGACAGCCGGGCCTGCCGCAGGCGCCGGAGCCGAAGCTCACCGAGCCGCTCTACCTGCGAGACACGGGCAAGGACTACACGAAGCCGAAGTCGCACTTTCAGTACTTGAATCCGCTGGCGCCGTACACCGCGACCGACGTTCCCCTGCCCCGGCTCACAAACACGGAGCGCCTGAAGACGCTGGTGCAGGACGGCAAGATTCACCTGAGCCTGGCGGACGCCGTGGCGCTCACGCTAGAGAACAACTACGACATCGCGATCGCGCGCATCAACCTGGACATTGCAGATACGGATCTGCTGCGGGCGAGGGCAGGTCAGACGCTGCGCGGCGTGTCCACCGGTCTGGTTACGGGAACGGTGGGTGGTGCGGCGACCACTATTGCGGGCGGTGGCGGCCCGGGCGGAACGACGACAGCGACCGGAGGCAGCGGAACGGGCGCGTCCGGGCTGGTGCTCAGCACGAACGGCGGCGGGCCGCTGCCGTACAACTTCGATCCTGTACTGACGGGAGGCCTGGAGTACGAGTCGGCCAACACACCGCAGACAGTGACGTTTCTCACGGGTACGGACTTCCTCGCGCAGAAGACAGAGACCTACAACTTCGGTTATCAGCAGGGCTTTATCACCGGAACTCTTCTCAACGTGACGTTCAACAACTCGCGCCAGACGACTAACAGCATCACCACGATCTACAGCCCACTGCTCCAGTCCTCCTTTCGAGCGCAGGCGACGCAGCATCTTCTGCAGGGTTTCGGGACAGGGTTGAATGGACGATTCATTCTGCAGGCGAAGAACGATCGCCGGATTACGGACTCTGCGTTCCGGCAGCAGATCATCTACACTATCTCGCAGGTGGAGACGATCTACTGGAGTCTTGTGAGTGCGTATGAGAATGAGCAGTCCAAGGAGCGCGCGCTCATGCAGAGCACGCAGCTTGCCTCGGACAATCGGAAGCAGCTCGAGATCGGAACACTGGCGCCGCTCGATGTGGTCAATGCGGACGCGACGGTCGCGAGCGACAAGCAGGCGCTGATCACGGCGCAGTCAAATCTTGAGTACCAGCAGCTGCTGACGAAGCAGGCGATCGCGCGCAACTTGAACGATCCGGAGTTGGCGAACGCGCCCGTGATCCCGACCGATCGCGTCGGTCTGGATCGACTGCCGGAGGAGGACACCTCGGTCGAGGATCTGGTGAAGCAGGCCTATACGAACAATCCGCAGATCGAGCAGGCCGTGCTCAGCCTGAAGAACAATGAGATTACGATCAAGGCGTTCCGCAACGGTCTCCTTCCTACTGTGGATGCCTACGGCTTTTACGGTGGAGCTGGATTGGGGGGAGCCCGGAATCCGGTCTACAACCCCGAGGCACTCGGCGAAGACAATAGCGCTCCTGTTGTTCAGTCCGGATATGGAAGCGTTCTTCAGAACACCGTCAACAATAACTTTCCGGACTACGGCTTCGGTGTGAATATCAACATTCCACTTCGCAATCGACCGGCGCAGGCGGATCAGGCGCGGTCGCAGATGGAGTACCGGCAGACGCAGATGCGGCTGCAGCAGCTTTACATTCAGACACGAATTAACGTCATCAACGGGCAGTATGCGTTGACTAACGATCGCGCGTCGGTGCAGTCGTCGCAGGCGGCGCGGGATTTTGCCGCACAGAGTCTGGATGCGGAGCAGAAGAAGTACAAGCTCGGGGCATCGACGACGGCGCTCGTGTTGGCGCAGGAGCGCGCGCTGGCGATCGCCGAGAACAATCTCATCTCTGCGACGGCAGCGTATGCGGTCGACCGGGTCTCGCTGCAGCAGATTCTCTCGAATACCCTTGAGCGCTACGGCATCAGTCTGGGCGATGCGGCCACGGGCACGGTGACGCAGCAGCCGACGATTCCGGGGCTGACGGCGCCCAAGCCGCCAGAGCCTCCGAAGCCGATCTCGGGGACACCAACGGCGCCGCCCAGCTAACGTCGGGTGAAGAGGGCGTGAGGCGGGTGCAGTGTTGGCAGAGTGCTCGGAGAGCGGTGCTCTCCGCGATAGACTGAGAGGTCTATGAGCTTCGCTGGCGAGCCTGCTACCGCTACTCTGAATTCTCTTGCGGAGGCTTCTTCGGCCTACCTGCGGTCCGCCATGCACCAGCCGGTGCGATGGGAGCAGTGGGGTGAGGCGGCGTTCGCGCGGGCGGTACGCGAGGACCGACCGGTGCTACTCGACATCGGCGCCGTGTGGTGCCACTGGTGTCACGTGATGGATCGCGAGTCGTATGAGAATGCGGAGACGGCGCGGATCATCAACGAGCACTTTGTCGCGATCAAGGTCGACCGGGACGAGCGGCCGGATGTCGACACGCGGTATCAAGCGGCTGTCTCGGCGATCAGCGGGCAGGGTGGTTGGCCGCTGACGGCGTTCTTGACGCCAGAGGGCAAGCCGTTCTTCGGCGGCACCTACTTTCCGCCGGTGGACCGCGCTGGCCGACCGAGTCTGCAGCGCGTTCTTCTCACGATGGCGGAGGCGTTTGAGCGGCGGCGGGACGAGGTCGACGACTCGGCTGCCAGCGTGATGAGCGCGATCGAGCAAAATGAGATGTTTTCGGGGCGTGGCGGCAGTCCCGGGCCGGAGCTGGTTGCGAAGATCGTGAGCTCGGCGGTGAAGCAGTTTGACCCGCAGTCGGGCGGCTTTGGATCGCAGCCGAAGTTCCCGCACGCGGCCGCGCTTGATCTGCTGATCGACGCATCGTCGCGCGCCTCGGTGAACGCAAGTGCGGAGCTGGCCGCCGCGGCCGGGGAGGCGGCGCGAGTGACGCTTGACCGCATGAGCAAGGGCGGCATCTACGACCAGCTTGCGGGTGGCTTTCATCGCTACTCGGTCGACGCGCGATGGATCGTGCCGCACTTTGAGAAGATGGCGTACGACAACAGCGAGCTGCTGAAGAACTACGTGCATGGCTTCCAGACATTTGTGGAGCCGGAGTTTGCGCGCGTGGCGCGCGAGATCATCGGGTGGATGGACGGGTGGCTGAGCGATCGTGAGCGCGGCGGCTTCTACGCGTCGCAGGACGCTGACTTCTCGCTTGACGACGATGGCGACTACTTCACGTGGACGCGCGACGAGGCCGCGGATGTGCTCTCTGGGGAAGAGCTGGCGGTCGCGTCGGTGTACTACGAGATCCACGAAGTCGGCAACATGCATCACAATCCGGCGAAGAATGTGCTGCACGTGACGGGAGGGCTGGAGCGGGTAGCGCGCGCGGCGAAGATGCCGCTTGAGGTGACGCGCACGACGCTCGCCGTGGCGAAGCAGAAGCTGGCCGCGGCGAGGCTGCGTCGGCCGGCACCGTTTATCGACAAGACGCTCTACACGGCGTGGAATGCGATGTGCATCTCGGCGTACCTTGAGGCCGGCCGCGTGCTGGAGTTGGCGGAGGCGCGGGCGTTTGGGCTGCGGTCGCTCGAGCGCGTGCTGGCGGAGGCGTGGGGGGACGGGCCGGATGTCGCGCACGTGGTCGCGTATGGCGAGCAGGGTGCGGTGACAGAGCGAGTCGCGGGTGTGCTCGACGACTATGTGTTCCTGGCACACGCGGCGCTTGACGGGTGGGAGGCGACCGGGGAGGTGCGCTTCTATGCCGCGGCGGAGCGGATTGCCGAGCAGGTAATGGAGCGCTTCTACGACCGGTCGGCGAGCGCTTTCTTTGATACGGAGGCGCCGCGCGCGGGAGAGACGCGACTGGGAGCGCTGGCGGCGCGACGAAAGCCGCTGCAGGACTCGCCCACGCCGGCGGGCAATCCGGTCGCGGCCATGCTGCTGCTGCGGTTGGAGGCGATGAACGGGCGTGAGACGTTCATGCTGGCCGCGCAGGAGACGCTGGAGACGTTCGCGGGCGTGGTGGAGCACTTTGGGCTGTACGCGGCGACGTACGGATTGGCGCTGCAGCGGCTGGTGCAGCGGCCAATCCAGGTGTGCGTGATCGGCGACGATGCGGAGGCGCGGACGCTCGAGGCGATCGCGCTCGCCCGCTTTGCCGTAAACAAGAGCGTGATCCGGCTGCGGCGCGAGCAGCTTGGAGCGCTGCCGCCGGCGCTGGCGGAGACGCTGCCGCACCTGCCTGCGCTGGGCGAGGAGGGCAGCTTTGCCGTGGTGTGCAGCGGCAACAGCTGTCAGCCGCCCGTGCGCACGGCGGACGATCTTCTGGCACAGCTGAACCAGGTGCTTTGACGCGCGTCCGCTAGGTCGTAAGCGGCTGCGCGGGTGCTGCGGTGGGATCGGGACGCTGCATGAGGAGCATGCTGGAGGCGGTGCCGAGCGGTATGCCTTCGGTCTCGAAGGTCTTGATCAGGCGACGGCGCAGCTCGCGCAGAACGCCGTCGCGCTGGTTGGCGCGCACACGCAGGTTGATGGGATAGAGAACCTCGCGGCCACTGATATTGTCGACCCCAAGGATATCGGGGTCGGCGATGACGACCTGGCGGAAGGCGATGTCGTTGCGGACCTCGTCGGCGACTTGACGGAGAACCTGGATGACGTGGTCAGGGTCGGCGCTGGCGTCGACGGAGACGGTGAGCGAGGCGACGGAGTAGTCGCGGGAGAGGTTCGCTACCGTCGTGACCTGACTATTGGGCACAATGTACAAGGTGCCGTCGCCGGCGCGCAGGGTGGTGCAGCGCAGGGTGAGATCTTCGACGGAGCCTTGGAGGCCGGCGATCTTGACCACCTCGCCCACGTTGTACTGGTCTTCGAGCAGGATGAAGATGCCGTTGATCATGTCTTTGAAGACCGACTGGGCGCCGAGGCCGATGCCCACGCCGACGACGCCAGCGGAGGCCAGCAGCGGTCCGACCTCAACACCGAAGACCAGCAGGATCTGCAGCAGCACGATGAAGCTGATGACGCCGTAGGCTGTGCCGCGCAGGATAGCGGCGAGGGTACGCAGCTGCGCGGCGCGCTGCGAGTTGCCGACCTGGCGATCGGCGATGCGGTTCATGCGGTGGACGAAGAAGGCGACGACGCGCCAGAGAAGGGCGGCGATCACCAGGATCAGAGCCAGCCGGGGAAGGGAGGTGCGCACGAACTCGAGGACGGTTTCGTGCCACCCGCTCCAGACGACGGGGTTCGCCGCGGCGGCTTGCGAAGGGGGTTGGAGGTGGCGCATGCTTACTCAGTCTGGCCTGCGCCCGGTGGGCTGTAAAGCGGGAGATAGGACGAGGATACGAGGAGGGTGAGGTATGTCGCGCACACAGAGGATGCGGGCGCAGGCTGGTCTGCTGGTCGTGATGGGCGTTCTGCTGACGTCACCAGGAAGGGTGGGCCGTGCACAGCAGGGCCATCCGCCGGTGATGCAGCCGGCCGAGCCAAACGAGAGTGGGCGTGAGAACAGCGCACTGGCCGCGCGGCTTGCGGCGGATCGTGAGCGAGCGCAGGCGACCGACCGGCAGAAGCGGATCGTAAGTGATACGGACCGGCTGTACGCGCTCGCGACGGAGC
Source organism: uncultured Acidobacteriaceae bacterium (assembly GCA_964247625.1). Taxonomy (GTDB): domain Bacteria; phylum Acidobacteriota; class Terriglobia; order Terriglobales; family Acidobacteriaceae; genus Edaphobacter. The sequence goes on along the minus strand of CAXTVA010000002.1, from coordinate 338,376 downwards.
TGAAGGAGCAGGTCGGCAAGAGCAACAAGGACACGCTCTCACTGGATGTGATCAAGAAGGCTGACGAGATCGAGAAGCTGGCGCACAGCGTTAAGGAGCACATGAAAGGGTAGGCCGCCGGAACGTGCCTACCCTCATGCGAGCCGTGTTTTGGCGAGCTCTAGTGGTGGTGGTGATGGTGGTGATGGCGGTGGTGACGATGGGCTTGAGCCTGGGCTGGAATAGCGGCTCCGGCCAGGAGAACAGCGGCTATCGTTGCGAGTAGTGCATGACGCAGTTTCATGGCGTTCAAAACTCCTTCGAAGCGTCCGCGCGGGGAGGACACTCCATGCAGCTTATGTTGTGGAACCCTGTTGCGGTAGAGAAGTTTTCAACAAGCTCCGTGCAGGTGACATCTTTGGTTCACTGGACAGTCTACCCGGGGAGAGCCGGTTCTGAAAGCTGGATCTGAATCATCTCTCCCGCGATGCGAACGGGGTAGACGGCGATCTGGGCGTGCTCGGGCGGAAGGGTGGCGCCGGTGGTGACGTCGAAGGCCCAGGAGTGCCATGGGCAGACGACCGCAGTACCTTCGATCCAGCCCTCGGCGAGTGGTCCCTGGCGATGCGGGCAGAGATTGTCGAGGGCGTGCAAGGCTCCGCCGATACGGGCGAGGCAGACGGAGGTTCCGCGCGTCTCGGCCTCGCGGAGCTCACCCTCGGCGGGCGCGTCGCGGGCAGGGCAGAGATCGATCCAGTCCGACAAGACTCACCTCGGGCGTTCGTAGCGTGCGCTCATCGATTATGACCCGGTTCCCGGGCGCGCGGGCACGCGCTACCCTTGAGCGATGACGAGTCACGAGCAGCGACGGCCTCTGAGCAGGGCAGGAGAGATCCCAGGCGTGGTGTGGACGTGGCGGTGAGCCGGCCGACACGGGGGCAGGTTGCTGGCGGAGCGATAGCGCCGCGAAGGAGGTCGGCGGCGCCGGAGACGGTCTCTCCGCGGTGGCTGGTGCGTGCCTTTCTTCTCTCGGTCGGGGTGGCGCTGGTGTGTGGGTATCTGACCTTCTGCGTGCTCTTTGCGCAGGGGCAGTGGCAGCTCGTGTTGCACCCCGTGCGAACGACGACGACGGTTGCCGTTCCGGGTGTGACGGCGGAGGCGGTGCGTTTTGCAACCGACGCCACCGGGCAGCCGCAGCTTACGGGATGCTGGCTGCCGGCGGACGCGACCGGTCAGTACCGCGGTTTGACGGTGCTGTATCTGCCAAGCGGTGATGGCTCGCTCGCCTCTGCGACGGCGACGTTGACAGCCCTGCACGAGCTTGGACTTGGTGTGCTGGCGTTTGACTATCGCGGATATGGGGCAAGTGCGGCCGGCCACCCGACGCAGGCGCGGATGGAGGCAGACGCGGAGAGCGCGCTTGCGTACCTGAACACGACGCGGCACGTCGCAGATGCCCGCGTCATCGTCTACGGCACGGGCGTCGGAGGTTTTCTGGCGGCCCGCTTGGCCGGGCGGCATACGGGTCTTGCCGCAGTTATCCTTGATGCGCCTCGCTTCGAGATAGAGACAGAGGTGGCACGCGACCCGCGGGTGCGGCTGCTGCCGGTCCGCCTTCTCTTCCACGAGCGCTTCGACCTCGATGCGGAGTTGCGCACGCTGAAGACGCCGAAGCTTGTGCTCTCGCGAGGTACGGTGGAGAGTCCGTTGCTGCGAGATGCGGCGGATCCGAAGATTACGGTTGCGCTGCCACCGGGGGGCGACGCCAGCGCCAGCCGGACGATCACTCGTTTTCTCGATCAGTATGCCCCTGACACGCCGCCGGCGGCACTCGTGCCGGGAACGACACCTCAACCGTAGAAGCAGCAGCAGTCCACGGCCGACGGCGATAGGCTCAAGCAGGAGGCGTTTTGATGACACGATGGCTTGATACGCTGCAGCCCTGGGGGGCGCTTCTGTTGCGACTCGTTCTGGGTGCAGCGATGCTTTACCACGGCCATGGCAAGGTGATTCCAGCGCACGGCTGGCGCACGCACCCGCTCTCGGCGATCGACCACTATAGCCATTTCGTTGCGAGCCTCGGTCTGCCCCCGTGGCTGGGCTACATCTCCGCCTTGACGGAGTTTGTGGGAGGCATGCTGCTGATGCTGGGATTCCTGACGCGCTCTGCCGCGTCTCTGGTTGCGATCAACATGCTCGTGGCTCTGTTCGCGGTTGATCTGCACGAGGGATACGCAGGCTCAGAGTACGTGCTGGCGCTGATTTCGATCGCGCTCATGCTGGTGTTCTACGGGGCGGGTGCACTGGCAGTGGATCGCCGGCTAGGCTTGGGCTGAGTGGCGAGCGATCCGGTCTCGCGAAGCTCGTTCGCGGTGTTCGTCTTAAGGAGTGAAGGCTCCCGGTACTCTGGGAGCCTTACGGTCTTTAGGTGGGGAGGGGTGTTGCAGATAGGGGAAGCCGGAGCCGAGGGAACGGAAAGCCCGGCGCTTTCAACTACAGTGAGTATGACGCAGGCTCAGACGAAAAGTTGTCCTCTTTTCTACCACCTTCGTGTTAGGTAATGTTCCTTAAATGACAAGGCTGTCACGGTAGTTGTGACAGCCTTTTTCCTGCGTGGTGTGAAGGTTAAGTCTCAAGGATGCCGAGGAAGTCTGTGGGGCGTACCGTGGCTCCGGGGAAGATTGTGGTCAGGTTGCGGACGCCGAGCGTTCGGGTCGCGGTCTCGGCGAGCACGCGGCGAAAGTCGGTGGTCACGACGAGGTCGCGGCCTTCATTCAGCTGCTCGGGCGCGAGCCCCGGCCAGGCACCATAGACCTTGCCGCCGCGCACGCTGCCGCCCAGCACGAACATGACGTTGGCGTGTCCGTGATCGGTGCCACCGGTGCCGTTCTGCCGGGCGGTGCGGCCGAACTCGGACATGGTCACCAGAGTGATCTGTTCCGCGTCGTCGCCCATGTCGCGCCAGAAGGCGCTGATCGAGTCAGAGAACTCCTTGAGCCGATTGGCGAGTTGCCCGTCGACGGCGCCCTGATTCTGGTGCGTGTCCCAGCCGCCGATGTCGGAGAAGGCAGCCTCAACGCCGAGGTTGCTCTTGAGCAGCTGTGCGACCTGCTTGAGCGAGTTGCCGAACGGCGTGTTGGGATAGACAGCGCCGGCTGCCGGCTGGTAGCGCGCCGGATCGGCCGCCTTCAGCATGCGGACGGCCTCGAAGGTCTCCTGCCCGGTGCCGTGCAGCACGGCGTCGGTGCTCTCGTCGTACATGGCTTGGAAGGCGTTCGAGATGGAGGAGGTCTGCGGACCTTTGCCGCCGACGGAGAAGTCCGCAAGATTATTGACTGCGATGGCGGGGATGCGACCCTCGAGCGTGCGTGGGACCTGCGTTCCAAGTGCGACGGCGCGGAAGGCGAAGGATTTGCTCACGGTGGTCTCACTGGCCAAGGCGCGATTAAGCCAGCCGTCAGTGGTGGATTTAACGCCTGGCGTGCCTGATTCCATGTAGTCCTGCGCGTCGAAGTGTGATCGCGTGGTGTCGGGGGAGCCGGCCGCGTGGACGATGGCAAGGTGGCCCCCGTTGTAGAGCGGCTTTAAGGAGCTCATGGCGGGATGCAGGCCGAAGAAGCCGTCGAGGTCGAGCACCTGGCGCTGCGAGATGCTGATCGAGGGCCGCATGGCGTAGTAGTTCGGCTCGCGATAGGGAACGACGATGTTGAGGCCGTCAGCGGCGCCGCGCTGAAAGAGGACGACGAGCTTCTTGCCATGCCGGCTGGCGTCGGCCGCCTCGGCAATCACGCTGCGCGTCAGAAAGGCCGGAATGACGGAGGTGCCAACCAGCGCGAGTGCGCCGTTCTTCATAAAGCCGCGACGCGTCGTGCCGCGGCGGGCGGCGTCACGGCCGTGCATATCACAGCCCCAGTTGCTGCGATCGAGGAAGAGGTCCTTGAGGCCTGCCATGATGGTGTCTCCTTGCGCGGTGGGCGGCCCGTTAGTCTGCGGGAAGTTGAGGCGGTCTGCTTCCTTCCCTTCAAACGCCGTGAGCGGGCAGAAGTTGTGTCGATGTCGCGTCTGCTAGCGCCGTTGGAACTCCGGAGATCCGAGCAGTAGGCCGGCCATGGTGATCGTCGCCGAATCCACGGCGTGCTCTGCGGACTGACTTGCCCCTGGGATCCTGGCCGGGGGCGCGGCGGCTACCTTCGAGCGGGCTCCTGTCGGCAGAAAGTCCTGTCCAGCTCGCTGCGTCAGGTCAGGATCGTCGGCCTGAGCAACCACTGTGCCGCGGGTGCGTGCGCTCACCTGACCGCCGAGCAGTGCCTGCTCAAGGCGATGCTCCTCGAGTGAGGTCGAGGGGGGTATTCCCTCCGTGCTCAGGCTGGCCGGGCGCAGGTGTGTTGGTGAGGCGTCCGAGGAAGGGAGGTGATTCCAGGCGACGTGCGTGCCGGGCAGCTGGTTACCGGCCAGCACGAGCGCAAAGTTCAGCCGGGCGACGAGGGCGCCGGTCGAGACCCAGCTCTCCGCCGTCCAGGCGTAGCCGTTCGGGGTCTGCATGCCGTAGAGCGGCATGCCTAGCTTGGCCAGCGCCTGCACGAGGGGGGCGGGGTCTGTGACCTCGGCACCGGAGGCGCGCACGGCTGAGGCCACGAACTCGAGCGGAGTCTTGACCTTGGCGTGCTCGTTGGTGGTCGACCAGAACTCAGGTGCGCGGAACATGGCACGGAGGACGGCGCTGATGTTCCCGCCGCTCGTTCGCCAGGTCTCGGTCATGCGGGCGATGAGGGCCGGGGAGGGTGTGTCGGAGACGAAGCGGATGGCGAGCTTGGTCGAGATGAACTCGGCGGTGGCGGGATCGTTGGCCAGAAGATGCATCAGCTGGACGCCCTCACGCTCGCCGCCGTTCTGAATCGTGTGCCCGAGGACGTGCTTGTCGCCGGGCTCGTGGCGACGGTCGATGTAGGTGGCGGTACGGCCCTCTTCGGGGCGGGTCACGGTCCAGCCGGTGAGCACGCGCGCGACCTCGGTGACGTCCGCCTGTGTGTAGCCGGCGCCACAGGCGGGATCGGAAGGCGTGTGGTCCTTGCTGGTCTCGCAGCGCACGCCGACGGTGTGAAGCTCCATCAGCTCGCGAGCGTAGTTCTCATTGAGGCCGCGGTTGGCTGCCGGCTTCGGGGGTGTCGAGGGCACGGCTGGCGAAGCTGTCGCCGAGGACGGTTTCAGCGACGAGGGCCCGCCGGGAGCTTGCTGGGCAGCGAGCGAGTGGGGGCCGATGCTCTCCGCGTTATCCAGATAGAGCAGCATCGCGGAGCTTGAGGCGGTCGCGAGCAGCAGGTCCTCAAAGCGACCAAGCGCGTGGGGACGAATCGTCTCGCGCTCAAAGGCGGGCAGCAGGTAGGGCTCGATCTGGTCCTTGTGCACAAAGACGTTGAAGTGATTGAGCCAGAAGTCCGTCATCACGGCTTCGAGCTGGCGGTTGGAGTCGATGTCGCGCTCGAGGCGTGCGGCGAGCACCTCGGCGTTGACGACACGTTCCGGTCCGCCAAGCGCGGCGAGAGTCTCTCTTTGCGCGGGGCTGAGGCCGTCCGCTAACTGAGCCGCTTCTTCTGGCGAGAGGCTCTGACGAAGGCGCTTCAGCTCATCCGGCGCGAGGGTCAGGATGCGCGACATGCGCTGATCTGGAGCGAGCGACAGGATCGCGACAGCGGCGGTCTGCGGGTAGATCTGTTCGTGATGGCCGTTGTGGGCCCGTTCTCCCTTCGCCGCGAGTTGGGGAGGGCCGGTGGTTGTCAGGATGTGGGCCGGGCGGGCGTCTGATGCCGATAACTGCTGCCCGGCTGCGGGAGGGCTGGACTTTGCGTCAGGCCTTGTACCGAGGAGAGCCTGATCGCTGGCTGGTTGAGGAGCCGCACTCCCTTTCTGAGCGATCTGCGAGAAGTCTGCCGCCTTGCGCTCCTCGCGCTCACGCTCCTGAGCGATCCCATTGGCGTAGATGGCGTGCTCGACGGGATCGGTGGGAAGAGCTCCGTTCTGGCGCGCCAGAGCCTTGAGTCGCTGGCCGGAGGGGAAGCGCTCCATCAGCACGGTCTGTGGGAGCTGCATCGCGGGAAGGTCTGCGAGCCGGTGCTCAAATGCCGAGTCGTCGATCGACGCCGGATGCAGCTGCTGGTCGAACCAGCGATTCAGGCCCTGCTTGCGGACCGCGGCGAGATCTCCAGGCCGAGGACCGAAGGTGAGCCGGTTCAGTGCGTGGAGGATGCGGGCGTCGCCCGTGAGCTGCGTTGCGTGCTTCGCGACGGGCGCCGCTGCGAGGACGGGCTCGGCGGCGAGTGTCGCGACCAGGGTGGCGGCGGTCACGGAGTGGACGAGAGCGCGGAGAGCGGAAAGCATGCGGGGCCGCCAGGCTGCTTGAGGTCTTGGGGCCGTGCCGAACCGTGGGTGCCGTCGGTCGATTGCCCCACCGGTGCAAACCCCGCTGTGAGACGTTGGTTGCGAGGGATCTTACGCGAACTGGCTGAGTCTTGCGCCTAAGCTCATCCAGTGCTTTCGGAAGTCTCCGCAAGTCTTTCTCAGAAAGAGAGTTGTTGGCCTAGAACGCTGCAAGCTCGCTCATGGCACGAAGCAGGTGCTCCGGCTGAGGAAGGATTGCATCCTCGAGCAGAGGCTGGTAGCCGACGAAGGTGTCCATAGCACCGACGCGGCGAACAGGCGCATCGAGTGAGTGGAAGAGCTCATCGGCGATGCGCGCGGCGAGTTCGGCGCCGTAACCCCAGCTAAGCATGTCCTCGTGCGCGACAAGGACGCGGCTGGTCTTCTCGACCGAGGCGGCGATCGCGTCCCAATCATAGGGTGAGAGGGAGCGAAGATCGAGGATCTCGACGTCGATTCCGCTCTCGCGATGGAGGCGCTGGGCGGCCTGGAGGGCTCTGGGGACGACGGCGCCGTAGGTAATAACGGTGAGGTCCTTGCCGGGGCGGACGAGCTTCGCCTTCCCGAAGGGGACGGTAAAGTCGGGGCCCGGATAGAGGGCGCGGCCGAAGGTCTCGCGGTAGAGACGCTTGTGCTCGAGGAAGAGGACGGGATCGTCGCAGCGAATGGCAGTGCGCAGCAGACCGAGCGCGTCGAGCGCGTTCGATGGCATGACGACGCGGATGCCCGGCGTGTGGGTGAAGATGCTTTCGCCGGACTGCGAGTGGTAGATCGAGCCACCGGTCAGATAACCGCCGATAGGCACGCGCATGACGAGCGGGCAGGTGAACTGGCCGTTCGATCGCCAGCGCATAACGGAGAGCTCGTTGCGCATCTGGTGCATGGCGGGCCAGATGTAGTCAAAGAACTGGATCTCGACGACCGGCTTTAGGCCGCGGACGGCCATGCCGATCGCGCGGCCGGTGATGTTGGCTTCGGCGAGGGGAGAGTTCCATACGCGATCGGAGCCGAACTCTATCTGCAGACCGGCGGTGAGCTTGAAGACACCACCCTTGCCTTTGAGCTTGCCGGCGTGCAGCGCCTCGTCACGCGTCGCGTCGGCGACATCCTCGCCGAAGACCACAACGCGTTGGTCGCGGCGCATCTCGTCTTTGAGGCAGAGGTTAATCAGGTCGGCCATGGTTCGCTCGACGTCGTCGGCAGCCGCGGGCTTCGGCTCGGCCGCGAAGCGAGCGTCGGTGGGACTGAGGTCCTCGGAGTAGACGTGGAGCGGGATGGAGCTGACCTCCGCCGGCGCGGCGGCAAGAGCGCGCTCGGCGGCCTGCTGCACCTCGAGATCGGCCTCGCGTTCGAGGCGGTCGATGCCCGCCTCATCGAGAATGCCTTCGCGCAGCAGAAACATCTGCATGCGCGCGATGGGATCACGGAGCGCATCCGCGGCGAGCTCGGCGGCGGAGCGGTAAAAGCGCTCATCGTCGGAGAGCGAGTGCGAGTACGGACGCACGACATGGCCATGCACGAGGGCAGGACCGCGGCGTTCGCGGCAGTGCTCGACGGCCTCGCGCATGGCGGAGTAGCTCGCGAGTGCGTCGGTGCCATCGACCTCACGGAAGAGGAAGTTGGGGAAGTTCGCGACGAGCCGCGAGATATTGCCGCCGGGGGTATTGACCTCGACGGGCGTCGAGATGGCGTACTCGTTGTCCTCGACGACGTAGACGACGGGCAGCTTGCCGTTGGAGGCGGTGTTCAAGGACTCCCAGAACTCGCCCTGCGAGGTCGAGCCTTCACCGATCGAGACATAGACAACCTCGTCGGCCTCGAAGCGCACATCTTTGAACTCGCGATAGTCGCCGGCGTGCTTTGCGGCCGAGGAGGGATGCTCGGCGAAGTATCGACCTGCCTCCGCGCAGCCAACAGCGTGCAGGCACTGCGTCGCGGTCGAGGAGCTTGGGCTGACGATGTTGAGGCGGCGTGAGGTCCAGTGCGAGGGCATCTGCCGTCCGCCGGAGGCAGGATCATCCTTTGCACCCACGGCCTGCAGTAGCTGCTCCTCGACGGTGTTGCCCAGCGTCAGGCAGAGCGCGCGATCGCGGTAGTAGGGGAAGAACCAGTCGTATCCTGGGCGAAGTGCCATGCCGGCTGCGACGAGCAGCGCCTCATGACCGGCGCACGAGATCTGGAAGAAGATCTTCTGCTGGCGTTTGAGGATGATCTCGCGATCATCGGTGCGCCGCGAGAGCACCATGAGGCGGTAGAAGCGGATGAGGTCTGCAGGTGAGAGACCCGCGTACGCGGGCTCCGAGGCGGTCTCCGGGTCCGGTCTGCTGATGATTCCCGATCGCGTCATCACACTCCTGTTCCTCGGGGCGATTGTATCGCTTCCGGTTGTGGTTGGGCGTCGGTCGGGATGCGAGGGGGAGGCTCCTTCGCGGGCGATGTGAGTGCCCTGCACGCAAGGGCCGAAGCTGGCTCAACCTTCTGCTCGGCAACTTTGAGCGATCATGGCGACTTTGCTCATCGCGGGAACGCGCGATGTTCGCTATACTTCGCGCATCCGTTTGCAAGGTGGCCGGGGCCGGCGAGCCACACGTCAGGGCCGTGCTGTAAAGGCACGAGGGGCGTGCATGGCTGATCCAGCTGATCCAATCAAGTCACGTAAAGGTGAGACGTCCACGACCGCCGAGAGCGCGTCCACGCCGGGCTTTGACGATGGTGCCGAGACACCCAACGGCGCTATGCCAGAGACGCTGCAGGGAGAGGTGACGCTGCTGCTGCGTCGCATGGGTACCGGCGACGGCGAGGCGATGGTCGACCTTGTGCCGCTGATCTACGACGAGCTGCGCCGGATGGCGCGCAGCCACATGCGCCGGGAGCGTGACGGACACACGTTGCAGCCGACGGCGCTGGTCAACGAGGTCTATCTTCGGCTGGCGCAGCAGCATCAGGCCAACTGGCAGAACCGCGGGCACTTCTTCTGCATCGCGGCACGCATGATGCGGCGCATTCTGGTCGACAGCTCGCGCGCGCGGCGGCGGGGAAAGCGCGGAGGCGGAGAGCCGATGGCCGATGTAGCCGAGATCGATGTGGCTGCGCCGACCCCCTTTGCGAACACGATCGATGTGCTGGCCCTGCACGAGGCGATGGAGCGACTGGCAGTGGTGGATTCGCGCATGGTGCAGGTCGTGGAGCTGCGATTCTTTGCGGGGCTCTCGAACAGCGACATCGCGGAGGCGCTCGGCATCTCCGAGCCGACGGTGAAGCGAAGCTGGGTGACGGCGCGGGCGTGGCTCTTTCACCACATGCAGACGCACGCGACGCGGGGAGATGGTTAGAGACGCGCGAGAGGCTGCGCTCTCCCCGAGCAAAGAGTATGCCTCAGACGAAGAGCGGCGCAAGGACGAGGGTGATCGTCGCGAGCAGTTTGATCAGCACGTGCAGGGACGGCCCTGCGGTGTCCTTGAAGGGATCGCCTACCGTGTCGCCGACCACGGCCGCCTTATGGGCGTCGGAGCGTTTGCCGCCGTAGCGGCCGGTCTCGATGAACTTCTTAGCGTTATCCCACGCGCCGCCGCCGTTGTTCATCAGCATGGCGAGCATGACGCCCGAGATGGTACCGACCATCAGCAGGCCGGCGACGGCCTCCGCGCCGGCAAGGTTGACGGGGACGCCGGCGATGGCCGGCACGTTGAGGATGGCGTGGCCGGTGCTGTCGATGAGGGTACTGGCCGTGCCGGCCTGGAAGCTCGAGCTGAAGTTGCGGAAGATGAGACCGACGGCGACCGGAAGGCCGACGGCAAGCACGCCGGGCACGACCATCTCGCGCAGGGCCGCGCCGGTAACGATGCCAACGCAGCGGCCGTAGTCGGGCTTGGAGGTACCGGCCATGATGCCGGGGTTCTCGCGGAATTGGTTGCGCACGTCCTCGACGACCTTTTGCGCGGTGCGTCCGACTGCCTTGATGGCGAGCGAGGAGAAGAGGAACGTCAACATGGCGCCAAGCAGAGCGCCCACGAAGACCGGCACCTGCGCGAGATTGATATTGGTAAAGCTCCAGCCGACGGGCATGAAGCCGCCTGCCGCGGCGACCTTGGCAGTCACGATCGAGCGAATCTCCTCGAGGTAGGCCGAGAAGAGAAGAAAGGCGGCGAGTGAGGCGGAGCCTATGGCATAGCCCTTGGTGAGGGCTTTGGTGGTGTTACCGGCCGAATCAAGTTTGTCGGTGCGGTCGCGGATGTTTTCGGGCTGCTCGGACATCTCGATGATGCCACCGGCGTTGTCAGTGATCGGTCCGAAGGTGTCCATGGCGAGGATGTAGGCGGCGCAGGAGAGCATGCCCATGGTGGCGATCGCGGTGCCGTAGATGCCTTTGGCGTAGTCGCTGATCCCGGTGACAGCGGCGAGACCCTGCACGCCGAAGTAGTAGCTGAGCAAGAGCGCAGCGGAGATGACGACGACGGGCATGGCGGGAGTCTCCATGCCGACGGCGAGGCCGCTGATGATGTTGGTAGCGGGACCGGTGAGCGAGGCCTCGGCGATGGACTGCACGGGGCGGTAGCGCGACTCAGTGTAGTACTCGGTGATCCAGACGAACAGGAAGGCGGTGGCGAGACCGATGATGCCGCAGCCAAGAAGCCAGCCAGGATGGACGAGCGGCCCGTTCAACATCGTGTAGACGGCTGCGGCAAAGCCGATCAGCGCCAGTGCCGAGGTCACATAAAAGCCTCGATTGAGCGCGTGCATGGGATCCTCCTGCTCGCGCGTCTTGACCACGGCGACACCGACGACGCTCGCGATGAGGTTGATAGCGTGCACGATCAGCGGGAAGAGGATGCCGCGGATACCGAAGACGGGATAGAGTGCGGCGCCGAGGATCATGGCGCCGACGTTCTCAGCTGCGGTCGACTCGAAGAGGTCGGCGCCGCGGCCGGCACAGTCGCCAACATTATCGCCGACGAGATCCGCGATCACGGCGGGGTTGCGGGGGTCGTCTTCGGGTATGCCGGCCTCGACCTTGCCGACGAGGTCCGCACCGACGTCAGCCGCCTTGGTGTAGATGCCGCCGCCCAGCTGGGCGAAGAGCGCGACCAGCGACGCGCCGAAGCCAAAGCCGACAAGCTGGTAGGGAACGACCTGAGGGTTGGAGAGGCCGCCGAAGAAGAGGAAGAGTGTGCCGACCCCGAGCAGCGAGAGTGCGACCACGACAAGGCCCGTGACAGCGCCGCCCCGGAGCGCCATCTGGAGCGCCGCATTCAGGCTGGTGCGGGCCGCGGCCGCAGTGCGGATGTTGGCGCGGATGGAGCAGTACATGCCGGTGTAGCCGGCGATGCCGGAGCAGATGGCGCCGACGAGAAACGCGATCACGGTCTTGAGGGCGAAGGGCGCCGTACGCGGCGAGAAGCTATAGCCGGCGAAGACGACGATCGCGAGCACGACCGCGATGATGGCGATGGTGCGGTACTGGCGCCGGAGAAAGGCCTCCGCGCCCTCACGGATGGCATTTGAGATGGCCTGCATCTCGACTGTGCCGGTCTCGGCGGCGAAGACGGAGCGCGCCAGAAGCGCTGCGACGACCAGGGCAAGGACGCCGACTGCAAGCGCGATCCAGAGCCACAACTGCCCATTGTCACCATAGACGTAGGTGGGGTTCACGCCGGCCGGTGTCTCTTGGGCCGCGAACAGGACGCCTGCGAACAGGTGCATGCAGAAGATCTCCTTGGTAGAGGCAGCGTGGTGCGATTGGTTCGGCTTGCGGGGCGAATCTCTTGAGGCGCGCCATTAGAGCATGCCACGCTGAGGTGGTCAACGGCGAGAGGCGGTGGGGCTTGCTCGACGATTCCTTGCCGTCTGTGCAGCTTACGCTCGCCGATGGCCGTGGTCCATGAGGGGAGGTCCGTGGCCGCTTCGAGAGGTGGGAGATCCCGTCGCCGTGCTGCTAGAATTGAGGCAATCCAAGCAGATTGGGAGAGACGATGCAGGCGATGCTTGCGCTCGAAGACGGGCGCACTTTCAGCGGCCGGAGCTTTGGTGCGCGGGTCGAGGCGCACGGCGAAGTGGTCTTCAACACCTCGCTCTCCGGCTACCAGGAGATCTTTACGGATCCCTCCTACGCCGGGCAGATCGTCGTTCTCACCAACCCGCACATCGGCAACTATGGCACGACGCCGGCAGATGCGGAGGCACGACGGCCGTACATCGAGGGCCTGGTCGCGCGTGAGTTCTCGCCCGTGAGCTCCAACTGGCGATCGACCGAGGTCGCCGATGAGTATCTGGAGCGAAATGGCGTGCCGGTCATCGCGGAGGTCGATACACGCGCCGTCGTGCGGCATCTGCGGGCGAATGGCGTGATGCGCGGCGTGATTGTATCGGGTGAGGATCTTCGGGCGGACGAGCTGGTCGCGCGCGCCCGCGCAGTCCGCAACATGTCCGGCACCGATCTCGCGAGCGGTGTCAGCACGAAGGCACCGTACACCTGGAACGCGGATGAGCCGCGCAATCAGACCGGCGACGCATTGCTCGGCGCGGCGCGGGGAGGCGAGCAGATGCACGTCGTCGCGTACGACTTCGGCATCAAGGAGAACATTCTGCGCATGCTGGCGCGGGAGAACTGCCGCGTGACGGTCGTTCCGGCCAAGACGACGGCTCAAGAGGTCATGGCGATGCAGCCGGACGGGGTCTTTTTCTCGAACGGGCCAGGTGATCCTGAGCCGCTTACGTATGCCGTCGACACCATCCGCGAGCTGCAGGGGCAGACGCCAATGTTCGGTATCTGTCTTGGGCACCAACTCTTCGGGCTCGCGCTCGGCGGGGAGACGTACAAGCTGAAGTTCGGCCACCACGGTGGAAATCACCCGATCAAGAACCTTCAGACTGACAAGGTTGAGATCACGGCACAGAATCACAACTTCGCGGTCGATCCGGCGACGCTCGATACGGAGAAGGTGGCGGTCACGCATGTGAACCTGAATGATGGGACGTGCGCTGGCTTGAAGCACACGTCGGACCCGATGTTCAGTGTGCAGTACCACCCCGAGGCCGGGCCCGGGCCGCATGACTCTCACTATCTCTTCAAGGACTTCCGCGCCATGATGGAAGAGCACAAGAGATGATTGACGAGGAGCGGCGATGGCCGCGCCGCTTGCTGCAGGCAGACCACCGGAGTCTCCGGAGCTCTCGCCTGCATCCAGCCGCAGGAGACTAACGCATCCGATGCCACGCAGAAACGACATCGCCAAGATCCTCGTCATCGGCTCCGGGCCGATCGTTATCGGCCAGTCAGCTGAGTTCGACTACTCCGGCACGCAGGCCTGCAAGGCGCTCAAGGCGGAGGGATACGAGGTCGTGCTCGTCAACTCCAACCCGGCGTCGATCATGACGGACCCTGAGGTTGCGGATCGGACGTACATTGAGCCGCTCACGGCCGCGTATCTGGAAGAGATCTTGCGTGTCGAGTCGGCGATGCTGCCCCCCGGCTCTGGCAGCTTCGCTCTGCTGCCGACGGTTGGCGGCCAGACGGCGCTCAATCTCGCAGTTGACCTGGCCGATTCAGGCGTCCTTGATCGGCTCTCGATCGAGCTGATCGGCGCCAAGCTGGGACCGATTAAGAAGGCGGAGGACCGCCTGCTCTTCAAAGATGCGATGAGCAAGATCGGTCTCGACACGCCGCGCTCGGCGCTGGTCAATAACCTGCGCGACGGCCTTGAGTTCACCAATAAGATCGGCTTCCCCAACGTTATCCGGCCGTCGTTTACGCTCGGCGGCTCCGGTGGCGGCATCGCGTACAACCGCGACGAGATGATGGAGATTCTCGCGCGCGGTCTCGATCTCTCACCGGTCCACGAGTGCTTGATCGAGGAGTCGGTGCTGGGGTGGAAGGAGTACGAGCTTGAGGTCGTGCGCGACCTCAAGGACAACGTCATCATCATCTGTTCGATCGAGAACTTCGATCCGATGGGCGTGCACACCGGCGACTCCATCACCGTCGCTCCGGCGCAGACGTTGACCGACCGCGAGTATCAGCGGATGCGAGACGCAGCGATCGCCGTCATTCGCGAGATTGGTGTCGAGACCGGCGGCTCCAACGTGCAGTTCGCCGTCAATCCGCAGACTGGCCGCATGATCGTGATTGAGATGAATCCGCGCGTTTCGCGCTCGTCTGCGCTCGCGTCTAAGGCGACCGGGTTTCCCATCGCGAAGATCGCTGCACGTCTCGCTGTCGGCTACACGCTCGACGAGATCCAGAATGACATTACGCGCGCGACGCCGGCGTGCTTTGAACCCACGATCGATTACGTCGTCGTGAAGATTCCCAAGTGGCAGTTTGAGAAGTTCCCCGGAGCTGACGAGATTCTCGGCCCGCAGATGAAGTCGGTGGGCGAGGTCATGGCCATCGGGCGGACGTTTAAGGAGTCGCTGATGAAGGCCGTGCGCTCGCTCGAGACGGGCAAGCGCGCTTCGGCCGCTGATGTCGAGCCACGGCGTTTGACGCAGCGGCTCGTGACCCCGCACCCTGAGCGACTGACCTACATCCGCTATGCCTTCGAGCGCGGCATGACGGTGCGCGAGGTGGCGCGGCTCACGTCCATGGACCCCTGGTTTCTGCACCAGATCAAGCAGATCAGTGATGAACTCGCAGCCGTCTCCGCGCACTCGCTTGCTCAGTTGAACGCTGCCGACCTGCGTCAGGCCAAGCGCATGGGCATCTCCGACCAGCGGCTTGCCTCGGCCTTTGACACCACTGCCGAGACGATCCGTGATCTGCGTCTTGGTCTCGGCATCAAGCCGGTGTACAAGCTGGTGGATACCTGCGCCGCCGAGTTCGAGAGCTACACGCCCTACCTCTACAGCTGTTATGAGGAGGAGGATGAGGCCGCACCGACCGCTCGCCCCAAGATCATCATCCTCGGGTCTGGTCCGAACCGCATCGGGCAGGGAATTGAGTTCGACTATTGCTGCTGCCACGCCGCGTTTGCGCTGCGCGAGGACGGCTTCGAGACCATCATGGTCAATTGCAACCCGGAGACCGTCTCGACCGACTACGACACCTCGGACCGGCTCTACTTCGAGCCGCTCACGCTTGAAGACGTGCTCGCCGTCTATGAGCATGAGTCCTCGGGCGGTGCGGCCATCGGCATGATTGTGCAGTTTGGCGGGCAGACGCCGCTGAATCTCTCGCTTCCGCTCAAGGCGGCAGGAGTCCCGATCATCGGAACGTCGCCCGAGTCGATCGACCTTGCCGAGGACCGCAAGCGCTTCAACCAGCTCATTACGGAGCTCGGCATTCCGCAGCCCGCGGGCGTGCTGGCGACGAGCCTTGCGGAGGCGACGGCCGGCGCCGCCCTTGTCGGCTACCCCGTCCTCGTCCGGCCCTCCTTTGTGCTTGGCGGCCGCGCGATGGTGATCGCTTACGATGAGGCGGCGATCGTGCAGTACATGTCCACGGCGATCGAATACTCGCAGCAGCGGCCGGTGCTGATCGATCACTTTCTCGAGGATGCGACCGAGGTGGACGTCGACGCGCTCTGCGACGGGCAGGATGTACTTATCGCTGGCATCATGCAGCACATCGAGGAGGCCGGAATTCACTCCGGCGACAGCTCGTGCGTGCTTCCCGCCGTGGACATCGCGCCGGACGTGCTTGAGACCATTCGCGAGTATGCGCGGCGTCTCGCGTTGGCGCTTGAGGTTCGCGGACTCGTCAACCTTCAGTTCGCGATTCAGCGCGGGCGTGTCTTTGTCATCGAGGTGAACCCGCGAGCGTCGCGCACCGTGCCTTACGTCTCGAAGGCGACTGGCGTTCCGCTCGCCAAGATCGCTGCTCGCATCATGACCGGCAAGACGCTGCGGCAGCTTCTGCCGCGCGAGCTCGCCGCCGGCACGGATCTTGCCACGGGCGATCGCTTTTTCGTCAAGAGCCCGGTCTTTCCATGGGGCAAGTTCCCGGGAGTCGATCCTGTTCTCGGCCCTGAGATGCGGTCCACCGGGGAGGTGATGGGGGTCGGCTCGAGCTTCGGCGAGGCCTTCGCAAAGGCGCAGATTGCCGCGGGTCAGCAGCTGCCTCTCACCGGAACCGCCTTCCTCTCGGTCAACGACCATGACAAGGTCGGTGTTGCCGCCCTCGGCCGTCGGTTTGTTGAGATGGGCTTTCACCTCGTCGCCACGCATGGCACTGCCGATGTTCTCGCTGCGGCCGGCCTTGAGGTTGAGCGTGTCTACAAGGTGCAGGAGGGTCGACCCAACGTTGTCGATCTCATCAAGGGCGGACGGATTCAGTTGATCGTGAATACGCCCCGCGGCCAGGACACCTTCTTCGATGAAAGGGCGATCCGCCGCGCTGCCGTACTGGCCAGGATTCCGACGATCACGACACTCTCTGCTGCGAACGCCGCGGCCGAGGGGCTGACTGCCCTGCAAGGGGGAACGCTGCGAGTCGTCTCCTTGCAGGAGCTGCATCGCGCGCAGGAGACGAGTAAGACGCAGACTGCCTCAATGGTGTGATAGATCCGGCGTGCAGGATCGCCTAGGCGTCTTGCCCGAACTGCGCACCTACCGCGTAGCCGATCATGGACAGCGGCACCCAGCTGCCGACCAGCAGACCGTCACCGCCCATGAGGCCGCTTCCGTGACCGATCTCGAAGAAGGTGCGCCACAGCTTGTCGATGGCGCCGCAGTGCTCGCAGAGGCCGTTGCCGGTCGGCAGATCCAGTACCCAGACGCAGACCACGGAGAACAGCAGAAGGCCTGAGATCCACGTATAGCGCGCGATGCTGTTGGGCTGGCCGCGGGCGATGACGAAGCCGCCAACCATGGGCACAAAGAACGAGAGGACGGTGCCGAGCAGCTTGGGCGCCGCCGAGTCCGGGTCCGGGTGCGCCAGCGACATCAACCCGATCACCACGGCAAGCACCGCGACCGCAAGAACGGTGTGAGTAAAGAACCAAAACGCCTCGCGGCCGAGCTCGCCGACGGTCTTGTCTTTGGAGATGTCGCGCTGGTACATGGGGCTCCTCGCTTCGAGAGTAGCTGAGATGGCGGCCGTCTTCAGCTGCATGTTCTACACCTTTTGCGGCAGGACGCCAGATGAGGACCCAGCTCGTGTGCAGGGTGCGCGGTCGCGTCGGCGTATCTGTTACCGCGGTGTCTGCTGCATAGAATAGAGCCATGCTGCTTGAAGGGCTTTTCGTTCCGCTGACCACAACGTTCTACGGCGATGGCCGCCTGTACTTGCGCAAGCTTGAGCACAATGTCGAGCGCTACTCGCGCACGCCGGCGGCTGGACTTGCGCTGCTCACGCCGACCGGTGAGGGTGATCTGCTGTCAGATGCGGAGCGGCTCGAGGTTCTCCGCGTCGCGGTGGCCGTTGCCGCCCCGGAGAAGGTGCTGTTGGCCGATTGCACGCGCCCGAGTGTGATGAACACGCTCGAGCTGCTTGCGGCGGCGAAGGAGTTTGGCTTCGACGCGGCCCTGCTACGGCCACCCGCACTCCTGGCGGGCGAGGATCGCGACAGCAGCCGTCGAACGTATCTCCAGGCTGTGGCGGACCGCTCGCCCCTGCCGCTGGTGCTTGCGGATGACGCGATGGCTGACCTGTCCGGACGTGCGCTCGTCCCCGACCTGATCGCCTCGCTCGCCCGCAGCGAGCGGGTTCTGGGTTGGGTGGCTGGCACGAGCGACGCGGGGGTCATCGCTGATGTTCTCGAGCGGACCAGCACCATTGAGCGCGAGGTTGTGGTGACGCCGGTCTTTGCTGCGGTCACAGGCCGCATGCTCGCGCGAACGCCGCCAGCGGCAGCTGGAACTTACGTCGACGCGGCGACGCTCGGCTCCGGTGCAACGGCGCTCGCGACGGCGCCGCCGCCGGCAACGATCCGCACGCGAAGCCGACGGGTCGGCTTCCAGGTGCTCGCCGGACGTACGCGGACGATACTCGACGCGCTTCGTGCAGGCGCCCGCGGCGCGGTTCTCCCGTTTGCCTGCTGTGCGCCGCAGGCCTGCTACGAGGCGCTCGCGGCGTGGAAGGATGCCGATGAGCCACTCGCCGCGGAGAAGGCCGGGCGTCTGCGCGCCGCATCGGAACGCATGGAGGAGCAGATTGGGGTGCCGGCGATCAAAGCGGGGGCCGATCGGAACGGCTACTTCGGGGGACGTGGGCGACTGCCGCTACTTCCGCTGCGTGGTACGGAGGAGGCGGAGGTCGAGGCACTCCTGCGCGCGATGCGGAGTTAGCACTACGCCTTTGGCTTGACCGTGATACCCATGCCGTTAAGCCGGCTGCGCGCCTGGGTCGCCTCAGGCGAGTTGGGAAAGCGCTGGATGAGAGCTCGTAGCTCCCGCACGCCGGCCTCGTTCTGTTTGAGCTGGATAAGAGACTGGCCCTTGTGCAGGTGCGCCGCGGGCACCTTATTGCTGTCGGGGAACTGCTCGATGACGCGGTCGTAGTCCTTTACCGCAGCGCCATAGCGACCACCGCGGAACTCGATCTCGCCCTGATAGTAGAGCGCACTGCCGGAGAGCGGATTCTCAGGATAGGCGCGCGTAACGTCAGAGAATTCTGACTCCGCCAAGCCGTACTTTGCTGACATATAGTCGCCGAGCGCCGCACGGTAGAGCTCGTCGGCGGGTGGTGTTGGACCACCTGCGGAGGAAGCTGGGGTGCCTGCGAGTGTACCTGGCGCGGCGCCACTGTCGCTGTCACCGAAAGGCACCGCAGCGGAGGGTTTCGTGCCGCGCAGGGGAATCGCGTTTGTGTCGGCCGAGGCTGCGGGCCCGTTCGCCTGAGGCGGGGGCGGTGCGGTCGCCGGAGCAGACGTGCCGGAGCTGCCTGCCGAGGGCAAGGACGCTGCGCTACTGGACTGCTGGCTCTGGATCTCCTGCATCAGTTTTTCGAGCCGAGCCATGCGCGCCTTGATCTCGTCGAGCGAGTCATTGAGTGCTTGCACCTGGCCGGAGACCTGCTCCACCTTGCCGCCCTCCGTGTCATGCTGGGCTTGGAGCTGGTGCTGAACGGCATCGACCGTTGTGGACATCTTGTTGACGGAGTCCGCGCTCTGCTGCACCAGGTTGGTGAGCACACCCATGCGCTCATCATTGGACTGCTGCAGGCGCGCCACCGCGTCCTGCAGCTGCTGGATCTGGGTCTGCAGCTGGATCGTCTCCTTATTCACCGCAAGGAGGGGAGAGGTGACGAGCAGTGTCGCGGAGAGCAGAAGGGGAGAGAGGCGTGACGTGAGCGGCATGGCAAACACCTGAGAGACGGCCCTTATACCGAGTCGAAGTTGCGGGTTGCAAAGTGCGCCGGGCCGGACGATACGATGAGTGTCCGGCCGGCGGTGAGGTTAGCGGTCGAGCGAGAACTGCGCCCGCCGATTCTGCTGCCAGCAGCTCTCGGTTGACTCCGAGCAGAACTGCTTCTCTTTGCCGTAGGAGATCGAGCGCAAGCGGCCGGGCGCGACGCCGGCGGCGATGAGCGACTGGCGAGCGGCGTCGGCGCGGTTCTGGCCGAGTGCCAGGTTGTACTCTGACGACCCGCGCTCATCCGAGTAGCCGCCGATCACGACGCGGATCGCCGGATGAGCCGCAAGGTACGCCGCAGCCTGTGTGGTCGCGGTCTGCGCATCGGGCCGGAGCTCATAGCTGTCGTAGTCGAAGAAGGCATCGGGAACGGCTGCGTGGAACGCCGCGTCCGAGCCCATCTCGCCGGAGGCATCACCCGCCGGAGCCGAGGGAGCGACGGGCACGCGCACGGTCACGCGGACGTTGGCGTCCGTTGAGCCGCCGTCGTTCTTCGCGACGAGGTGGAAGTTGGTCGAGCTCGAGGGAGAGACGGTCTGCGTCCCATTCACCGGCACGCTGCCGATACCGTCGATGCTGACACTGGTCGCATTCTGCGCGCGCCAGTTCAGTACTACCGTCTGTCCGAGGTCGATGGCGGCCGGCTCGGCGGTGATGGATGCGGTCGGCGCGGCCTCGGCGACTGGGGCGGTCGGTCCGAGGCTCGCGGGATTGACGCCGCTCTTATTCTTGTGGCAGCCGGAGAGCGCCGCCATCGCCACCACGGCGACGGTTGCGGTCCAAAGGGTTCTGCCGTTTGCGCATCTTGCCTTCATTGTTCATCTCTCCTGCTCTGTCCGTGCAGAGCCGTGCATTGAGTTTTCTGTCCATCTCGGCAGTGTCGTAGCTAGCTTACCGCCTTACTTCCAGCTCCAGTTCGGCATGTCTGCCCCGGAACCGGTTAGGTCATGGCGTCCGGTTCCATCGGCCAGCATGGTCGCAATGCGGGTCTCGCCGGGTCGACCGTTGGGCGAGTTCGCAAAGACGATGTGCCGCCCGTCAGGCGACCACGACGGGAAGTCGCAGCGGCCGCTGTCGTGCGTCAGTTGGATCCAGCGCTTGGTCGCAATCTCCATGATGTAGATATCCTGACCGCCCGGTGCACCGGGGCCGTACTTGCGGTCCCAGGCGAACGCGAGGAACTGCCCGTTCGGTGACCACGATGGAGATGTTGCATATCCGCCATCGGTCATGCGCTGCACACCGGAGCCGTCCGACTCCATGATGTACACCTGCGGCAGACCCGTGCGACCGCTGATCCAGGCGATCTGTGCGCCTGTCTTCGGGTTGAAGGTCGGCGAGACATCCGGGCCACGAAAGCTGGTGACGCGACGCGAGGAGCCGCCGTTTGAGTCCGCGATCCAGATCTCCGGGTCCCCCGAGCGCGAAGACGAGTACGCAAATTCGCGCCCGCTCGGCGCCCATGCCGGCGAGAGATTCGTTCCGCCCGCGACCGGCACGTTAACGGCACGACCCAAAAGCAGCGAGTACATGCGGATCTGGAAGCCGTCGCGGCCGAGGGAGGAGAAGGCAACGCGGCTGTTATCAGGCGAGATGCGCGGGGAGAGCGAGACCGTTCCGAGATGCGTGATCTCGTGCTGATTCGCGCCGTCGTAGTCCATCATCCAGATCTCTTTATTGCCGCCGCCGAACTTGACATAGACGATCTTGGTCTCAGCGATGCCGGGTGTGCCCCCGCCGAGGCGGAAGATGATCTCGTCTGCGAAGCGGTGCGCGATCTGACGCGCCGAGTCTTCAGTCGCCTCCTCGTTGTACTGCTTGGCGAGCACCTGCGGGAACTGCGCGTTCTTGGCGTCGAAGAGGTAGCCGTTGACGGTGACGCGGCCGGTCTGCGCAGCCAGGTTGCCGAAGGCGACCATCGCCGCCGATGCCGGCGCGTTCGACCATGCCGGAAGCGAGATCTCGCCGGGGCCGCCGGGTATTGTCTGCGGCTGCAGGCTCTTCGAGACAAGGTCAAAGATCCCGGCATTGGCGAGATCGTTGGCGAGAGTCTGGTCAAAGACCTGCTTGAGTGAGCCGGTCTGCGGATCGGTTGAGACGGGTTTAAAGTCGGCGGCAGCGAGGCGGATGCGATCAGCGCCGCTCGAGGTTTCGGTCTTGAAGGTGTCTTGCGCGCGAAGCGGGTGGACGAGCAGGGCGAAGAGACAGCAGGCGAGGGCGATGTGGGCTGAGATGCGGGGGCGAACAGAGGCGGCAGAGCGGGTCATCGGCATGAGGCTCCATGGTAGACGCAAGCGCGACCTGCGCGCACGTCCTCCGCGCGGCCTACTGCCGGCGGTAATCAAAGGAGTATTCGACCGTGATGTGGTCGCCCGCGGGCAGCGGACCGAAGCCGTCGACCCGCTGCAACGCGCGCACGGCTGAGGTATCCAGAGAGGCGGAGCCGCTGCGCGTCTCGATGCGCGCGTTCGACGGTGTTCCATCGCGATCTATGTCGAAGACGATCGTCACGCGCTTGCCCTCGGAGGCGATGGGATCGGCCTCCTGGGTGTACCAGTTTCGTGCGACGGTGCGGTTCACGATGTTCACATAGTAGGCAAAGCGCGTTCCGAAGGTCCGGTCTTCGACGTTGACCGACGCCGTGCCATTCTTAAGTTGCATCGTCGCTTGCGCGATGCGGATGCCCGCGGTCTCGCCGCTGGTCGCCTTGGTCGGGTTGGGCAGAGCCGGCTGCGGGTGTTTGGGCGGGGCGGGTGTTGGCTGCTCGGCGACCTTGGGCGGCTTTGGTCGCGCCTTGTTCGTGATCGCAAGGTCGTTCGGTGAGAGCGGCGGCTCGGTCTGCTGCTTGGGTGGCGTGGGTGCAGGACTCGGCCGCTCAGACGTCAGCACGCCGGTGTCGAGCGATCGCTGGCGCGGCGGCAGCGGCAGTGCTGAGACCATCGTCGCCTGGATCGCACCAGCCTCCGCGCTGTGCTCGCCCCACGTCTGTCCGTGGTGACGGAAGAGAAGGGAGCCGGCGACGATGCCGGCCGCGATCAGCGCGTGCAGCAGCAGAGAGCCGGCGAAGCCGCGCGCGGGCGAGTCCCCGCCCGGTTCGGCGGTTCGGCTCCACTCCGCGGTTGAGGTCGTCACGCGCGTCCCCCGCTATCGCTCGATCGGCCGAGTCACGATGCTGATGTTCGTGATGCCTGCCTGCTTCACTGCGTCCATCACTGACGCGAACGCGCCGAACGGCACCTGCTCGTCGGCACGCACATAGATCACGCGCTTCGCGTCCTCCTGGCGGCCCGTGCTCTTCAGCCGGGCCGGGAGATCGTGCACATTCACCGGCTTATCCTGCAGGAAGACGTTCTGTTCTTTGTCGATTGTGACCACCATGCGCTCTTCGGTCAGCTGATTGACCGTGCGCGTCTTGGGGATGGCGACTTCGACCCCGGACTGAAGCACGGGCGCGGTCAGCATGAAGATCAGCAACAGGACAAGAACGACGTCGACCAGCGGCGTGATGTTGATCTCGGCCAGCGCCGTCTGTGTACGTCCTTTGGCAGTGAAGGCCACGCGCTAAAAGCCCCTCCGCAGCATCTCTTCGGGGACTGGCGCCGGCGGCTGAATGCTCTGCGCCGGGGACAGCATCGCAGCGTTCTCGATGGCGTTCAGCAGCTCGCGGCCGAAGTCGTCCATGCGTGCGGCAAACTCGCGCAGCCGAGCCGTGAGCTGGTTATAGCCGACCACCGCCGGAACGGCGACGACCAGGCCTGCGGCGGTGGTAATGAGAGCCTCAGAGATGCCGGGCGCGACCGCGCGAAGCGTCGCAGCGCCGGCTGTGCCGAGTCCGTGAAAGGCATCGATGATCCCCATCACGGTACCGAAGAGGCCGATAAAGGGTGCGACCGCGGCGATCGTCGCCAGCCACGTCATGCGGCGTTCCATGAGCGTCAGTGCCTCGCTTGAGGCTGTCTGCGCGGCACGCTCGAGTGCGACCGGGTTACGCGGCATGCCGCGGCCGGCGTTTTGCCGCATGTATTCGTCGTGAATCTCGGTAAAGACCGGCACCAAGGGGCTGGGGCGGAACTGCTCGGCGACCGCAGCGAGCTCGCTGAGCCGACCCGACTTGCGGAAGGCGCAAACGAAGCGCGTTCCCTGCGTCTGCGCACGCCGAAAGTAGCTCCACTTCGAGAACATAATCGACCAGGAGAAGACGCTTGCGAGTCCCAGCAGAACGAGGACCGTAAAGGCGACCGGACCGCTGTTGTGCAGCATTTCGACAAGGGCGCTCGAGCTGGCCGGCGCCGGTGTGGCGGCTCCCGTAGAGGCAGTGTCTTCCTGAAGACGTAGCAAAGCAAAGAGAAGGAGGGCAGGCATAAGAGATATCTCCGTGTAGTGTACCGGCTTGGCTACGGCCGAAGCGGGAGAGGTACCGCGTGGAGGTACCCGGCGAGGTGCGCGGATCGCAGCTGGATCAAGCGGCACGACCTTGCTGATGAAAGCAGGAGCGTCTCGCGATTTTGCTATCCTCGGCCGTAGTAACCGCGCTGGCGTTGAGTCTCCGCGTATCCGCCTGAGGTCGAATCGATGCTGCTGGAGCTGCGCGCCGAGAACTACACCGTGATCGATCGCGCAGAGGTGCACTTCGGTCCGGGGCTAAACCTGCTGACGGGTGAGACGGGTGCCGGCAAATCGATTCTGATTGACGCGCTCGCGTTGCTGCTGGGCGGCAAGGCTTCGACCGACGTTATCCGCCACGGCACGGAGAAGGCTACGCTTACCTGTGTCTTTGAGGCGACACCTGGCGCGGCGACGCTACTGGACGGCAATGGGATTGAGGCGGACGGCGACACGGTCATCCTCCGGCGCGAGATCGCCGTGGGCGGCAAGGGTCGCGTCTTCGTCAACAACCAGCCGGCGACGGTCGGCCTGTTGCGACAGCTTGCCCCCGAGCTTGCTCTGGTGCATGCGCAGGGTGAGACTCTCGGCGCCTTCGAGCAGTCGCAGCAGCGGCTTCTGCTCGACCGCTTTGCCGGCCTTGGCACCGGACCTATCCACGATGCGTATACGGCCTGGAAGACCATTCGCGATCGGTTGGGTGAGCTCGAGGCGACCGAGCAGGAGCGTCTGCGCATGGCTGATCTCTGGCGCTTTCAGAGCGGGGAGATTGGCGACGCGGGCATTGTCTCAGCTGAGGAGGACGGTCTGCTCGAGACGGAGCGACGCGTGCTGGCGAATGCCGAGAAGCTCTACGCCGCAGCCATGACCGCGAACGATCTGCTTTACGAGTCCGAGAGCGCGGCCGAGTCGACGGTCGGATCTGCGCTGCGGCAGATCGAGGAGCTCGCCCGATACGATGCCCGCTTTGCCGCCGGTCTCGAGCAGCTCGCTGCGGCGCGTGCCGCAATTGAGGATGTCGCCGCCACAGCGCGCGACTTCGCCGAGACGGCGCAGAGCTCACCCGAGCGGCTGGCCGAGATCGAAGACCGCCTTGCCGAGCTCGATCGCCTCAAGCGCAAGTACGGTCCCGGTCTGAGCGACGTCATTGCCTTCGGAGCTGGGGCGGCGGCGCGCCTGCGTGAAGTGGACGATCGGGACTCGCTGCTGGCTGAGCTGCGCGTGGATCTCGCCGCGGCCGCCGAGAGCTATCGTGCCAAGGCCGGCGAACTCACCCGCGACCGGACCAAAGCAGCTGCGGCGCTCGAGGGTCGTGCCGAGCGGCAGATCAACGAGCTCGCCATGCACGTGCGCTTCACCATCGGCGTTCAGGCGCGCGAGGCAGAGGCGACGTGGGGCGCGGAGGGGTGGGACGCGGTGGAGTATCGCATCGCGACCAACGCCGGCGAGCCACTCAAGCCGCTCACCGAGATCGCCTCCGGCGGCGAGATGTCGCGCGTGATGCTTGCGCTTAAGGTGGCCGTCGAGCAGGGACAGAAGCCCTCCCGCAAGGCCGCACCGCTGCTGCGAACCCTTCTCTTCGATGAGATTGACGTCGGCATTGGCGGCCGTGCGGCAGAGGCGGTCGGGCAGAAGCTCAAGGAACTCGCTCGTGCGCAGCAGGTGATCTGCATTACGCATCTGCCGCAGATCGCTGCCTTCGCCGACCAGCACTTCGGCATCATCAAGTCGGAGGTGCGCGGCCGCACAAAGACGCAGATCGTCGCCATGGATGCTGGCGAACGCGTGCAGGAGATCGCGCGCATGCTGAGCGGTGCCGCGCTTACTGAGACCAGCCTCCGACACGCAGAGCAGCTGATCGCCTCCAGCCGTTAGCGTGTGAGTCAGGATGCGGCGACGTACCGCTGTCGATCGCGCGCACACGGGCTGGATCTCTTGCGGCATCTCCGCCGGACCAGCGTCGCATTCTCTCTAGAGAACGGAAGAGATTTGATGGGAGACCGAGATGGCTGAAGTCGTTAAGTGTGCGCACGAGAGCTGCAGCTGCCTCGCGCCAGCTGGGCAGACGTACTGTTCCACCGTGTGCGAGGACTCCAAAGATGTGACCACGCTCGGCTGTGACTGCGGTCACGCTGGTTGCGGCGATGAGGTTCTCCAGGCACGTCATTAGCAGGCTTGACGACCGCACGTCGATCTGCGGGTCGCCTCACGCCGGTGCATTTCGTACGTCTATCGGGTTGCCGACGAGGAGACCAGGCAGGTTCGTACAAGGTCAGACGTCGACGCCTCACGGTATACTTGGAGGGTGACGATTACGACTTTAGACCAGCCCGCGACACACTCCGCTGAATCGGCCGCGTCAGAGATCAAGCAGATCCTTCTGTTGAAGCCGCGCGGCTTCTGCGCAGGTGTGGTCCGCGCCATCGACATTGTGCAGATCGCGCTCGACACCTTCGGGGCGCCCATCTACGTGCGCAAGGAGATCGTGCACAACAGCTACGTTGTCAATGATCTAGCGAAGAAGGGCGCGATCTTTGTCAACGAACTGGATGAAGTTCCGGAGGGTTGCCGGGTCATATACTCTGCGCACGGTGTCTCGCCGGCGGTGCGCGATCGAGCTCGCGAGCGGGCACTCAAGGTGATCGACGCTACCTGTCCTCTCGTCACCAAGGTTCATGTGGAGGCGGTGAAGTTCGCCAAACAGGGCTATTCGCTGGTGCTGGTCGGTCATCGCGATCACGAGGAGGTGGAAGGGACGCAGGGTGAGGCGCCCGATGTGACGCAAGTCGTGTCAACGGTGGAGGAGGTGGACGCACTGATTGTGCCCGACGCGAACAAGGTCGCGTATCTCACCCAGACCACACTGTCGCTCGACGAGGCTGGCACGATGATCGAGGCGCTGAAGCGCAAGTTTCCCAATATCGCCGGCCCGCACGCACAGGACATCTGCTACGCCACCGAGAATCGGCAGACGGCCGTAAAAAACGTCGCTCACGATGCTGATGTTGTTCTCGTCGTCGGCTCGCGCAACAGCTCCAACTCCAACCGGCTGGTCGAGGTCTCGGAGAACCTTGGCACGCGGAGCTATCTGATCGACACTGCAGCTGATATCCGTCCGGAGTGGCTTGAGGGTGTCGGCAAGGTAGCCGTCACCGCTGGTGCTTCGGCGCCCGAGGTCCTCGTGCAGGAGGTCGTCACCTTCCTCGGCGCCCGTGGCTTCGGAGACACTCGGGAGGTCGAGGTGATGCCCGAGAACGTTCGCTTCGGCCTTCCGCCCGAGATCGTTCGCGCGATCGCGTCGGCACCTTCTCAGGCGGCGAGGTAAGCGTTCCTTGGCCGCCATCAATCCCATTCCTCCGGTAGAGAAGCGAGCGGAGCCCCGGTCTACCGTGCAGCCGCGCTTTGGTCGTCTTGACATCGGACTTGACCGCGTCGTCGCCGGTCTTGAGCGGGCGCGGGACTGGCTGCTCGGTCAGCAGGATGAGGCGGGTTTCTGGTGTGGCGAGCTTGAAGCTGACGTGATGCTTGAGGCTGACTACATCTTCATGCACACGCTGCTCGGCACGGGCGACCGCGGCAAGATGGAGCGTGCCGTCAACGAGATTCTGCGTCACCAGAACGCGGACGGCGGTTGGAGCCTCTACCCAGGCGGTCCATCCAATATTAGTTATGGCGTGAAGGCTTACCTGGCGTTGAAGCTGATGGGCTGGTCCGCGGAGCACCCGGTCCTCGTCCGTGCGCGAACGTGGGTTCTTGCCAATGGCGGCGTTGTCGAGTGCAACACCTTCACGAAGATCTATCTCTGCGCACTTGGCCAGTACGACTACGACGCCGTTCCTGCCGTGCCGCCCGAGATCGTTCTATTTCCCAACTGGTTCTACTTCAACATCTACGAGATCAGCTCGTGGTCACGCGGCATTCTGGTGCCGCTCTCGATCATCTATGCCAAGAAGCCATTCAAGAAGCTCGCTCCGGAGCAGGGAATCGATGAGCTCTTCGTGGGCGGCCGCGAGAACGCCGACCTCCGCCTGCGGTGGAGTCGTGAGAAGCCCCTGAGCTGGCGCAACTTCTTTCTCTTCTGCGATCGCGTGGCGCATATTGCGGAGCGCGTTCATATTCGCCCGCTACGGACCACGGCTGTTCGCAAAGCCGAGCAGTGGATGCTGGAGCGCTTCGAGAAGTCCGATGGACTGGGAGCGATCTATCCGGCGATGCTGAACGCGATTGTGGCGCTGCGCTGCCTTGGCTACTCCAACGACGATCCGCAGATGATTCGCGCACTCGATGAGTTTGAGCGACTTGGCATCGACTGTCCCGAGGGCACGCCCGACTATCCCACGCCGACCTTCCGGATGCAGCCCTGCTTCTCTCCCGTGTGGGATACCGCGCAGGCGGTCTCTGCGCTTGGTGAGGCCGGTGTTCCGCGCAGTGATCCACGCATGGTGCGGGCTGCAGATTGGCTGCTCGCGAAGGAGGTCCGTTATAAGGGCGACTGGGCGCAAAAGGTCCGCAACGTCGAGCCCGGCGGCTGGTCGTTCTTCTTCAATAATCAGCACTATCCCGATGTGGACGACACCGGTGAGGTCCTGCTGGCACTGAAGTGCGTCGACCACCCGCGGGAGGGGCAGCAGCACGAGGCGTCCGAGCGAGCGATCCAGTGGATCTTTGGCATGCAGTGCAGAAACGGCGGCTGGGCGTCGTTTGACCGCGACAACACGAAGATGATCTTTCAGTACATCCCGTTTGCCGACCATAACGCGATGCTGGACCCGCCGACCGCCGACATCACCGGCCGTATTCTCGAGATGCTCGCGAGCTACGGCTACACACGCCGCGATCCCCGGGTCGAGCGCGCGGTTCAGTTTGTGCTGAGGGAGCAGGAGCCGGATGGCAGCTGGTTTGGCCGCTGGGGGGTGAACTATCTCTATGGCACCTTCCTGGTGCTACGCGGGCTTGAAGCGATGGGCTTCTGGAATCACGAGCCAGCAGTACAGCAGGCGGCCGAGTGGATCCGCTCCGTGCAGAACGCCGACGGTGGCTGGGGTGAGAGCTGCGGCACCTATGATGATCCTGTGCAGCGCGGCATCGGCCCGAGCACGCCGTCACAGACGGCGTGGGCGCTGCTCGGCCTGCTCGCGGCGGGAGACACCCGCTCAGACTCCGTTGCCAAGGGTGTTCGCTGGCTGATCGACCGCCAGCACGGAGACGGCAGCTGGGATGAGCTCGTGCCGGGCCGCAACGGTGAAAGTTATTACACCGGAACGGGCTTCCCGCGCGTCTTTTATCTGGGGTATCACCTCTATAAGCAGTACTTCCCGCTGCTTGCACTGACCACCTACCGTCGCGCCATGGAGCACGAGACGACTGCCTAGGGGTGGAACAAACTCGAAGGCGGCGTACAGCAGCAGTAGTACAGAAGGTTGAGGAGGACAGATCGATGGCAATACCTGTCTCACAGGCATGGACAGTCGCGACGTACGTGCTGAAGCAGAAGCTCGCGGGGCACAAGCGATATCCGCTCGTTCTCATGCTGGAGCCGCTCTTCCGCTGTAACCTCGCCTGTGCTGGGTGCGGCAAGATTCAGTATCCCGCGCACATTCTGAAAGCCGAACTCTCTCCTGAGGAGTGCTTCAAGGCCGTCGAAGAGTGTGGCACGCCCATGGTCTCGATACCGGGTGGCGAGCCGCTCCTGCATCCGCAGATGCCGGAGATTGTCGCTGGCCTGGTCGCGCGCAAGAAGTATGTATACATGTGCACCAATGCACTTCTTTTGAAGGAGAAGCTTTCTCTCTTCAAGCCGTCGAAGTATCTTTCTTTTTCGGTCCATGTTGATGGCCAGAAGGAGCACCACGACCTCTCTGTCTGCCGCGAAGGCGGCCACGACATTGCCATGGAAGGCATTCGCGCCGCGGTTGCCGCTGGGTTTCGCGTCACCACCAATACGACGCTTTTCGATGGTGCCGATCCCAACAGCGTCCGTGCTCACTTTGACGAGCTCACCGCGGCTGGCGTTGAGAGCATGATGGTTTCTCCCGGATACACCTACGACAAAGCGCCCGATCAGAAGCACTTTCTCGGCAAGGCGCGCTCCCGTCGCATGTTTCGCGCCATCCTGTCCAATCGCAAGAAGGAGTGGCAGTTTAATACCCACCCCCTCTTTGCGGAGTTCCTCATGGGCGAGCAGAGCTTTGAGTGCACTCCCTGGGGCATGCCGACCTTCTCCATCTTTGGTTGGCAGAAGCCGTGCTACCTGCTTCAGGATGGCTATGCGGATACATTTCAGGAGCTCATGGAGGAGACCCAGTGGGAGAACTATGGCGCGAAGAGCGGTAATCCACGCTGCGCCAACTGCATGGTGCACTCCGGTCACGAAGCTTCCGCAGTTGACTACAACTTCAGCTCTCTGAAGGGCTTCTTCGAGACGGCCAAGAAGTATGTGTTTCCGTCGCTCTACCCGGACGAGGGCGCGCAGAAGCTGTTGCATGAGTGGAAGCCCGCCCAGCACGCGCCGTTGGTGCAGACGATCGCTCCGGCTCCTGCTGCCAGCCGCGATCAGACCCTGGTCGCTGGAGACTAAGTACCATGGCCACCAATCAGCAGGAGCAACTGAAACTCGAACAGCTTCAGCAGCGCAGCCCTGATGATCTCGAGGTCGCTGCCGGACGGGAGCGTGAGAACCTTGAAGGCTGGCTTCCCGCCCTTGCCAGCGAAGCCGAGATTCGCGAGGCGCTCGAGAAGGCCTTCGACTATCGCGGCGACGTCACGATCACGCGGCGGGACGGTACGGTCGTCGAGGGTTACCTGTATGACCGCACCACAGCCTCCACGCTGACCGACTCACGTGTTCGTCTCATTCCGTCGAAGGGTGACCGGACGCGCGTTTCCATTGCCTATGCCGATGTCGCCGCTCTCGCCTTCTCCGGCAGGGATACCGCCGCTGGCAAGAGCTTCGAGGCCTGGATCAAGAGATACTGGGAGAAGAAGGCCGCGGGTGAGACGAACATCCAGATCGAACCAGAGAAGCTGGATTAAGAATGAGACAGATCGACATTTCGACGCAGTCTTTTGACTGTCTCGCTCTTTCTAATGATTTCGCACTGAAGCTGCGCGCGCTTCCGGGAACAGTGCTGCGGCCTACGCTCGACACGGTGAGGGCTATGTTTCAGATTGTGCCCTCTCCAGTGACTCGCAGGGCGCCTGCAGGTCCTACTGCGTGCGGAATCTACCCTGTACCGGAATGAGAGTCTTTCTCACGGGCGCGACTGGTTTTGTCGGCTCGCACGTGGCTCGTGTCTTTGAGGAGCGTGGGGCTCGTCTGCGACTGCTCACGCGCGTTACCAGCAACCTCGCTGCTGTCCAGGGTCTCGCAGATGTCGAGATGATTCGTGGCGATCTTGCGAACCCCGAAGGTCTTCGCTCCGCGCTCGAGGGTTGCGATGCTCTCATTCATGTCGCCGCCGACTATCGCCTGTGGGTTCCGGACCCGGCTGCTATGTATCGCGCCAATGTTGAGGGCACGCGTGGCCTATTACGCCTCGCCCGCGAACTCGGCGTTCCGCGGGTGGTCTACACCTCGTCGGTCGCCACTATGGGTTTTCTGCATGACGGCACCGTCGTGGACGAGGACACTCCAGTCGCCCTCGCCGACATGGTCGGGCACTACAAGCGTTCGAAGTTTCTGGCAGAGCAGGTGGCCATTGAGGCTGCACGTGCCGGACAGCATGTGCTCCTGCTCAATCCCACGACACCCATCGGGGCTGGCGACCGTAAGCCGACGCCCACCGGCCGCATCGTGGTCGACTTTCTAAATCGCCGCTTTCCGGCGTATGTGGATACGGGGCTCAACCTCGTTGACGTTGAGGAGGTCGCGCGCACCCACGCTGTCGCACTCGAGCGCGGCCGTCCCGGCGAGCGCTACATTTTGGGAGGTGAGAATCTTTCGTTGAAGCAGATTCTTGACCGTATGTCCGCAGTCACTGGCCTGCCGTCACCAACTGTCAAAGTCCCTCACGCGGTCGCCACGATCTACGCTTTCTTCGATGAGTGCATCACCGGCCGACTACGCGGCCGCGAGCCTCGCGCGACGGTCGAGGCGGTGAGGATGGGGCGCAAGACGATGTTCGCAAAATCCGCCCGTGCTGAGCGTGAGCTCGGCTTCCGTGTCCTGCCCGTCTACGGCGCTCTGCGCGCCGCCATCGACTGGTTCGTGCAAAACGGCTATGCGCCTGCCTTTGCCGCACATCGCTAGCCGCGCACGCCGCTGGCTTATAGGAAGCCGGGGTTCGGCACTGCCTTGCGTGCGCTTGGGGCAGTCTTAGCGGCCGTCTCTTCACCACGATCTCTGCTGCTGATGATGGAGCGACACGATGCAACTAGGAAGCGCACACCCGCTCGCTCTTATCGCCGCGCTGCCGCGCGAACTTTCGCCCCTCGCCCGGAGTCTGGGCGCAACCGGCGCGTCCTCCGCCGTGCGCAACCGAGACGGGATTCTGCTCGCAACTGCGACCTTCCAGGACGGGCGAGGGGGTTCTTGGCCGGTCCTTCTCGTGAGCGCTGGCATGGGCCCCGGCCGCGTTGCCCTCGCGGTTGAGGCAGCGCTGGCCCATGGTCCTGTCTCAGGCCTCCTCAGTGTCGGCGTGGCAGGTGCGTGCGATCCACGTCTCACATCGGGCGCATGTCTCGCCGTGTCGCTTGTCATCGACACCAGCTCCGGCGAGCGATATCCGACGGATGTCCGTTTCCACGATGGCCCCGCAGGCGTCCTCGTTACGGCTCGCACCATCGCCGGCGTGGCGGAGAAGGTGCGGCTACGGGGCGCGTACTGCGCCGATCTGGTGGATATGGAGGCCGCGACGGTCGCCCGTCTCGCGCGCGCGTACGGTCTTCCCTTCGGCGCTGTTAAGGCTGTCTCCGATGATCACACACTGGACCTCGCTCATCTGTCGGCATTTTCCGACGCTCGCGGACAGTTCCGCACGGTGGCATTTGCAAGGCATACAGTGCTGCATCCAAAGCAGTGGCGCACCGCGATTTCTCTCGGTCGAGGCAATAAGGTCGCCCTCACCTCACTGACCGCTGCTCTTCGTCAACTCCTGGCGCGCTTGATCATGGAAGCGACCTGATCGGCCTGCTCAGGGCTTTACAATTGGAAGCGGGATGGCGTGATCGTGTATGGTGGGCAGCGACACAGGATAGAGATCGGGTTCTGCATAGCCGACTTTGCCTGTGTGTCCTTCTTCTATGACGAATTTAGAGACAGCACGCGAATCAACTGCGACACCGAGAGAGCTTACGGCTGACTCGCAGCAGGAGTACGCCTCGCCGTCAACGATGTGCGCCATCGTGTATCGAGGGATCGATGATGTTCGTACCGAGGTCATCCCTGTGCCTGCAATCGGGGCTGGCGAGATCTTACTGCGCATCCACACGTGCGGCATCTGCGGAACGGACTTGAAAAAGATCCACTCGGGATCCCACGATGTGCCGCGCGTCTTTGGCCATGAGATGGCCGGCACCGTCGCTGCGGTCGGAGAGGGCGTTACCGGCTACAAGGTGGGTGATCGCGTTATGGCGTACCACCACGTGCCGTGCGGCGACTGTTTTTACTGTCGCAAGCGCACCTTTGCCCAGTGCGAGGTCTACAAGAAGGTAGGCTGCACTGCCGGACTTGGTGCACCGTCCGGCGGCGGCTTCGCCGAGTACATCCGTGTGATGGACTGGATCGTTAGGCGCGGGCTGGTGCGGATTCCCGACGACATTCCATTCGAGCAGGCCGCCTTTCTCGAGCCCGTGAATACCTGCTACAAAGCAGTTAATCTGCTGCGCCTCGAAGCCGATGACACGGTCCTCGTCATCGGTCAGGGACCGATCGGCATCATTCTTGCGGCGCTCGCCCGACGGACTGGAGCGAGAGTTCTCACGAGCGATCTGTATCCGGAGCGGCACGCGGTTGCCGCGGCGTTCGGGCTCACGCATCCGATCGACGCACGCGGTGATGTTGTTCGTGCCGCCCACGACGCAACCGAAGGACGCGGCGCAGACGTTGTTCTGCTCGCCGTTCCTGGAGATCCGTTGATCCGTCTCGCGATGAACGCCGTTCGTCCGGGCGGCCGCGTCGTTCTCTTCGCGCAGACACAGCATGGCGAGACGACGATTGATCCTGCTGCTGTCTGCATGGACGAGAAGACGCTGATGGGGAGCTACAGCTCCTCTGCTGCAGTGGAGGACGATGTGCGCCGGCTCGTCTTCGATGGGTATCGCACAGGCTTCGACCTGACCCGGCTCATCTCGCATCGCTTCCCGCTCGAGCAGGCGCCGGAGGCGATCCGTCTCGCATCGCACCCACATCCGGATTCGATGAAGATTGTCGTGCAGACAGGGATTGGCGAAGGTACTGCCAACTAGGAGCTTGGCCGGCAGGTGAGAGGGGGCCGCAACAGGTTCTCCGTGACGCACTCGCGGTGAAGATTCTTGCGGGTTAGGGAAATCTTTGACCAGGCAGCGAAGGGATGTTAAGGTAAGCGATCAAGGTTTGGCGATGGGGTTCGCCGAAACTGCACGGCTTCGCCGCTGCTGATGACTCCTACTCATCTGTAGGAGGCCCCTTGCCCGAAGCGACCCAAGAGTCTCGTCGAGTCGAAACTATACAGCTGCTGCGCTATCTCCTCCGTTGGCTCCTGCTTGCGCCAGTCGCAGGAGTCTTGGCCGGCTCGGCCTCTGCTCTGCTCCTGGTCTCCCTTGAGTGGGCGACGAGGACGCGAGACCAACACCGCTGGATCATCGCTTGTTTACCGATCGCCGGATTGTTTGTGGGCTGGCTGTATCACTGGATTGGCCGTTCCGTCGAGGCAGGAAGCAATCTCGTGCTGGACGAGATCCACGATGCGAGGAACACGATTCCCTTGCGCATGACACCGCTGATTCTGATCGGGACGTTTGTGACGCATCTGTTTGGGGGCTCTGCAGGGCGGGAGGGGACTGCGATCCAGACTGGGGCATCCCTAGCGGATCAGATCGCACGACGGCTGCGTCTACAGCCGCACATCAGGCGCATTTTGCTGATGGCTGGTATGAGTGCCGGCTTTGGTTCAGTGTTTGGAACACCTCTGGCCGGAGCTATCTTCGGTATCGAAGTGCTAACGGTGGGCTCCCTGAGCTACGAAGCCATTGTGCCGTGCTTCCTGGCAAGCTTTGCTGGCGATCTCACGACACGAGCGTGGGGGATCCACCATACGACGTACCAGATGGCGCTCGCACCCTCTCCGAACGCGGGCAGGCTGGCTCTCGCCGCCCTGGCCGGAGTTGCATTTGGACTCGCGGGGCGTCTCTTTGGGGCGGCAACACACGCTGTAGCTCACTTTTTCCGAGGCCATGTTCGATGGCCGCCACTGCGCCCATTGATCGGCGGATGCATTGTTGCTGCGATCGTGTTCCTCACGGGAACGACGAAGTATATCGGCCTAGGACTTCCGACCATCACAGGCTCCTTCACTGAGCCGCAACCAACGTATGCCTGGGCGGCGAAGCTGGCGTTGACGGCGATCACACTCGGCGCCGGCTTTAAAGGGGGCGAGGTGACACCTCTCTTCTTCGTGGGAGCCACGCTGGGCAATGCACTCTCGCGTGTGTTGCCTCTCCCGGTCTCTCTGCTGGCAGGAATGGGATTCGCAAGTGTATTTGCCGGAGCGGCAAATACGCCCCTTGCATCGACGCTGCTCGCGATCGAGCTGTTTGGCGGCGGTGCCGGGGGGTACGCTGGGATCGCCTGCGTCTTCAGCTACGTCGTTTCGGGGCACTCGGGAATCTATCGCGCGCAGCGCGTGGGGCATCGTAAGCACTCGGAGGGCGCTCGCGATCTTCCATAATCTCCACCCTCCAATTGAGCGGATTAGAGTCGACGGGAGCCGATGCCCGACTCGCGAAGCGCTGCAAGGCACTCATGTGCGATCTGGAGGCCCTCCTCCACGGGGATGACGTAGGCGTGTAGAAGGGAGGACGAACGACTGAGGCGAGCGTAGCCGACGGTGGCCTGCTGGTTGGCTTCGTCATCGAAGTCGAGACCGAACATACGCAGGCCAGCACAGACATCGGCGCGCACGGACGGGGTGTCTTCCCCGATGCCGCCACCGAAGAGGACGGCGCTTACGTCGCCGAGCGCGGCAAGGTATCCACCGATGGCGAGACGTACGCGATGGGCAAACATGCGCAGCGCCAGTTTAGCGGCGTCATCGTTCCTCTTGACAAGGTCGCGTGTGTCAAAGGTCCCGCCGGCGATGCCGAGCAGGCCGGAGCGCTTGTTGAGAAGCTGCATTACATCCTCAACCGAGCTCCTCTGCTTGCGCATGAGATAGGCAATGATGGCGGGATCGATACTGCCCGAGCGCGTGCCCATCATGAGACCTTCCAGAGGCGTGAAGCCCATGGTGTTGTCGATGGATTGCCCGTGCCGAATGGCCGTGGCGGAGGAGCCGCTCTCGAGGTGAAGTGTGACGAGGGAGAGCTCAGAGGTGGGCTGGCCCACGCGTTGCGCGTGGGTCTCCAGCATGTATCGGTGAGAGAGGCCGTGGAAGCCGAACTTGCGAATGCCGTGGCGGTCCGCGGTCTCGCGATCGATCGGATAGCGCCAGGCGACCTCAGGAATCGTCTGATGAAAGGCGGTGTCAAAAGCGGCGAAGGCGGGAGTGTTTGGGAGGTCCGACTGAACAACGGCGAGGATGTCGAGCGAGCTCTTGTTGTGCAACGGCGCCAGCTCTTCCAGGCGCTCGATCTCAGCCCGAACAGTCTGGTCCACGTGGGCGGCAGCGGAGTATTGGATGCCGCCATGCACGACGCGCACTGCGATCATGGCCCACTCCCGAGCGGGCGGAGGGTCAGTCCGGCTCTGCTCTGCGATCCATTTCAATGCGAAGCGGGCACCTTCAGTCATGCTGTGCACGCAGCAGTGCTCGGTATGATCGACCTCTCTCCCGTTAAAGACCAAGAGGGTAGCGTTGTCACCGATCTTCTCGATCGAGGCGCTCAGCAGTTTCTTGCCGTTGCAGGCAAAGCGCTGTTGCTCGTGAAGTTCGATCAGTTCGAACTTAAGGGAGGCGCTTCCGGGATTGAATACCAAAACGACCGGCATATGGGAGGGTCTCCACTGGTTCTTCGCTCAGGCTGAACACCGTGCCGATCAGCCGAAGGGCGCGCACTGCTGGTGTGAGACGCCTTGATCTGTGAAGTCTTTGCCTCGTGTCTTGGGAATGCGGACGTTCTCTTTCAGTGAGCCGCCCGTCGAGTGGCTGCGACGGAGACGTCAAGCGGCGGATCGCTGCACCAGCAAGGGGACGCCGTGTGCAGGCCGGAGGGTGATTGCCGCTTTGATCGCGATGTCTTCCGGTGCACCGGGCGGTAGAGCGAGGTGCCAGTCCCGCGCAATGGTCGCAAGTGCGAGTACACCCTCCATCCAGGCGAGGCCTTCGCCGATGCACTGTCTCGATCCTCCACCAAAAGGGAAGAAGGCGAAGCGATTACGCGGTCGGCCGCCGTCGCGGTCGCTGACGGCGAAGCGGTCAGGGTTGAAGGAGTCAGGGTGGTCAAAAAACCGCGCGTCGCGATGAATGACGAACTGAGGTGCGATCACGGAGGCCCCCGCGGGGATACGATAGCCGGCGAGCTCATAGTGCTCAACGCAGGTCCGCGCTGTGACCCAGACCGGCGGATAGAGCCGGAGCGCTTCTGAGAAGACCTGCAGCGCATACGGCAGTCGTGCGTAGTCGGCTGCGGTGGCGATGCGGGATCCGAGCACGGTCCTCGCCTCGCGGTGAACGCGCTGCTGGATGTCAGGATGTCTTGCCATCAGCCAAAGGGCGAAGCTCAGGGCATTGGCTGTGGTCTCGTGACCAGCGAGCATGATGGTAAGGCACTCATCATGAACCTGCGTGTCGGACATCTTTCCGTCGGCGCTCTCGCTGTCCTCGGCTGCAAGGAGCATGGAGAGGAGGTCTCCGCGATCTCCCGGCGCGGCACGGCGCTCGCGGATCATGGCATAGATGAGGGCGTCGAGCTCAATCTTGCCCTGCCGTATGCGTCGCATCACAGGCAGCGGCAACCGCTGGATCTGATGGGAGAACGGCAGGATGGCGATGGGGAGGATGTCCATGAAGGCGTCAACTGCAGACGAGATCTTCATGACCTCCGAGCGGGATTGCACGTCAAGGTCGAAGAGGCACTTGCCAACGATGCGGAGGGCAAGTTCAAGCATTTCTGTATGAACATCGAGGAGAGAGCCGGAGGTCCAACTGGCCGAGACAGCGGTCGCATTGGCACCGATGACTTCGCCGTATGCGGCGACTCGTTGCCTCAGAAACGCGGGCTGCGCCAAGCGCCGCTGACGCATGTGAAGCGGCTCCTCGCTGGTAAGAAGGCCCTCTCCAAGGACGACCTTGGCACGCTGCATGACGAGATTGCGGTGATGTCTTCCTGCGTCTTTCAGCAGGAAGTTCTCGACGAGCGAAGGATGGTTGAGCTGGTAGATGTGCCGATTGAAGGCGCGGTAGTGAACGAGGTCGCCGTAGCGAGTTGCGTTCTCTGCGAGGGCTGTGAGCGCTGTCTGGCGGAAGACACGACCTGAGAGGAGACGTCGAAGGAAGGGCGGACCAGGCGGAAACTCGCCAGATGGCCCGGGCCGGATATCGAGCGCAGCTGCCGCCATGCTGAAGACCTCATCTTCAGTCTCCCATGCTACGAGCCTGGACGAGTGACGACGAACTGCGCCGCAGCCTCGCCTTGCGCCTGATCAAAGGGTGCGGGTTTCTGCTCGCGAGGAGTTGCCCGTTGCAGACGCGTTGTGCATAGTGGGAAGGCATGGGTGAGATGTCGCGACGTGAGGAACCTCGTTGGCCTGCCACGCTCGCCCTTCTAGCGACGGGAGGTCTCTGGTTTGCGCTTCCGGAGTCGCTCTCTGTAGGGCCGAACTGGCTGCTCCTGGCCGTTGTTGGCGGCTTGCTTGTGCCTACTCTCCTCGCGCGACGCACCGGTAGTCATACGTTGAATCAAGTTCTTGGCTATGTGCTCGTCTCTCTCGTGACACTGGATATGATCTGGTCCTTGGCACGGCTGACTCTCGCGCTGCCTTCGCACAGGGAGAGTCCTCACGACCTACTTCGGTCGGCGGCTGCGCTCTGGCTCACGAACATCCTGGTCTTTGCTTCGTGGTATTGGCGACTCGATGCGGGCGGACCGCGCGCGCGGGAGCTACGAGATGTTCATACGGACGGCGCTTTCCTGTTTCCGCAGATGACTCTGACGACACAGGAGAAGCGAGAGATGGGCGAGCAGTGTTGGAGCCCAGGTTTTGTCGACTATCTCTTTCTGGCGTTCAACACAAGCACGGCCTTTTCGCCGACGGACAGTCCTGTTCTCTCTCGCTGGGCAAAACTGCTCATGATGATCCAGGCGCTCATCTCCTTCACGACAGTGGCGCTGCTTGCCGCTCGCGCAGTGAACATCCTTTGAGCGACGTCGCTTTGCTGACCGCAAAGGCCCCGAGCAGAGCGGGGGCGGGCAACGTGACAATGCTCCGTACGCCGATCTGCAAATCGTGCGATACACGAGGATAAGGAGAACGCGGAGGTTGGTGGAGGCGGCGGGAGTCGAACCCGCGTCCGAAACTACCTTCAACAGAGAGCATTCATGCTTTTCCCGATTCATCTTGTCTCGTCGCTGGCGCTTAGAACGGGCGAAGACGCGACAACGACTAGCCTGATTGATCTCGTCCGACCCGCACAGACGGAGCAGGGAAGACCAGCCTACTGTGCGACGCTCTGTACGGGCCCGTAGGCAAAGCCCGAGAGAGCGGCTACTCAACTAATTAAGCAGCAAGAGCCAGAGTATCGTTGGCACTTATGATTTTGTGAGCGATTACGGGTGTCCACACCCCGGCATGCCTCTCTGCCGCAAGCAATCCCGTCGAAGCCGTGACGCCCCCATCCGGAGCAGACTTCTCAGTGCTGTAGGCACTCAAAGAACTTCTGCGATTATAGAGGTGATGCCGAGAGAGCGCTAGGCCAAGCTCGCCAGCACTCAGAGTGCAGCAGTCGTGATATCCGTGGCTTCCCACTCGCCCCGTTCGATCGCCGCCCGGATCTGTGCGGGAGACTTTCCAAGCTTCGTCTGTTGATAGGCAAAGACGGCCTCTCTCATACAGGTGGAGCAGGCCGCACCGTGCGTGCCTTCGAAGCAACTATGGAGGCTCTTGTGTCCGAGGGCACGGTCGCAGCGGCAGTAGCAGGGCAGTTGGTCCAACACTCCCGGAACCTTACCGGCCACCGTGTAAGAGAGTACCTGGTACTGATGTGTGAAGTAGGGACCGCTCAGCTGATCACCGGTGAGCAGCGGAGCAAGTTGCTTCTGAGGAACAGAGTGAAAAGCGGGGATGTCGTCGCCTGGGTTCGACCACTGTGCGGATGCAGCCAAACTCGCCAAGCTAATCAGGGAACATCCCCAAAGACGATTCATGCTGTTCCTTTACTCGAACGCAGCCGTAGAGCGCTCTAGCCCTGGAAAAAAGGACGGCACGACACGGTGCTTTGTATCGTGCCGGGAGGCCAGTGACGCAACTCTGGTCGGAGACACCGACCGTGAACTGTGCGGACATCTTTTCCCGCAGGGATAGACTACCACAGCGTGACGAGATCATCGGCGGCCCGTGGACAGTCTCCGCTCCGAGGTCATCTCGTGTTCTCCTCTGGACAGCACTTTGTGTCCGTCTGAGGGCAGGAGCTACTTACACCGCGGAGTCTTGTTCTTCTCATGTCGCAAGTCTCAGTCATTATTCCGGCCCTGAATGAGGCCGAGGCCATTGGCCAGGTCGTCGCGTCAATGCCGTGGCACCTGATTGCGGAGTGTATTGTCGTCGATAACGGATCGACGGATGACACTGCCGCAGTTGCTCTCCGGGCAGGTGCTCGAGTGATTCAGAGTGCTCGCGGGTATGGAGAGGCGTGTCGAGCAGGCTCTGCTGCAGCCAAGGACTCCTCAACCGTGCTCGTGTACCTCGACGGGGATGGGGCCGATATCGTTGACCACATGCCAGCCTTGGTGCAGCCGATCCTGGATGGAACGGCAGATTTTATGATCGGATCCCGTATACGGGGAGTTCGCGAACCAGGGTCGATGCTTGCTTCACAGGTGTTTGCCGCGCATCTTGTGGGAGCTCTTCTTCGGCTGCTGCAGGGTGTTCGCTATACGGATATGGGCGCCTTTCGTGCGATTCGCCGCTCTAGCTTTGATGCCCTAGCGATGCAGGAGCGCACCTACGGGTGGAATCTGGAGATGCAGATTAAGGCCGCACAACAGCACCTGCGGATTGTGG
Source organism: uncultured Acidobacteriaceae bacterium (assembly GCA_964247625.1). Taxonomy (GTDB): domain Bacteria; phylum Acidobacteriota; class Terriglobia; order Terriglobales; family Acidobacteriaceae; genus Edaphobacter. Next base: position 296,960 of record CAXTVA010000002.1, on the reverse strand, counting down.
AGATTCCTGTCAGCTATCGATGTCGTATCGCAGGCGAGTCAAAGGTTGCGGGAAACTTTGCGGGATCTTTGAAAGCGGCGGTGCGGATCCTTGAAGTGCTCGTCAGAGTGGGCGTGAGACAAGAACGATGAAGGGCGATCGCTCAGAGTCACCCGTCGTGACCTCGAAAGAAAACTAAAGTTCTGACGCAGGCTGCCGATAGAGAGAACATGATCATCGCCGAGCCTGTTCACACTAGCGACGTCTGCCCCCTTCCTCCGTTCAATCGTCCATTTCCTTTCACCATGGCCTTCCAGCCGATAGTCGATGTCGAGAGCGGCAGCGTCTTCGCGTACGAAGCTCTCGTACGCGGCCCCCATGGTGAGTCGGCGAGCAGCGTGCTCTCGCAGGTCAATGCGGATAACTGCTTTCTCTTTGACCAAAGCTGCCGCTTGCACGCGCTACACCTTGCCGCCAAGCTTGGGCTACCGGCTACCGGCGCAAAGCTCTCCATCAACTTCACCCCTGGTGCGGTCTATAGTCCATCCTGCATCGGCTCGACGTTAGAGGCTGCGGAGATGTGCGGCCTCCCCCACGATCGGCTCATCTTCGAGGTTACTGAAACGGAGCATGTCAGCGATCGGCATCATCTCAACCGGATCGTGACGGAGTTTCGGCGGCATGGATTCCGCATCGCCATCGATGATTTTGGCGCGGGTATCTCCGGGCTGAATCTCCTGGCTGATCTGCGCAGTGACATCCTCAAGCTGGACATGGAGCTCACTCGCAATCTTCATCATCGTCCCGCAGCACATGCGATTGTGCGCTCGCTTGTGCAACTCTGTATCACGCTCGGCGTGCAGTTAGTGGCGGAAGGGATTGAGACCGTCAGTGAGTATGTCACCTTGCGAGCGGCCGGGATTCGACTCATGCAGGGATATCTGCTGGCACGCCCAGGATTGGAATGTCTGCCGACAGTGCACGTTCCCGCTGTCGACCCCGCTATTGTTCACGGATCCGTTTCTATGACCTCGGCGGCGCGGTACCACACCGTCCAGGCACACCCAAGTTTTATCCCACGCTATCAGTCCTAAAACGAAGGTATCGACAGAGTAAGAGCGAGACGTGCCCTGTCGTGGGCTTTGGCTCACGTCATGTTCGCGGTCGGACGATGCCGGTCTGAAGTCTCACGAGCTCGGGCTGCGCGAACTTGGTCGGACCCAGGACTGAGATCTTGGGGACATGTCCGCGCGCCATCGCGATCTCGTCGCAGGCGTACAAGCGCGGACAGGTCTGACAGTCTTTGTAGATCTTGTCCGGCAATTCGATCCGACTGACCTCATTGAAACCCTGCCGAGCGAAGAAGTCTGGCGTGCGTGTAAACAGACACACGCACGACACTTCTTGCTCATTCGCCTCACGGAGCAAGGCCTGCAGAAGGCTTGTTCCGATCCGTTGGCCCTTCACCTCAGGTTGAACAACGATGGATCGGACCTCTGCAAGATGAGGGCCATAAAGGTGTAGTGCTCCGCATCCAGCAAAGCCGTGCCTGCGGGTCTCTGCGACCGTGAAGTCGCGGATGTTCTCGCATATTTCTGCATAGTTCCGCCGCAGGAGCGTCCCATCGTGGGAGAGGGAGTTCACCAGGTCGAAGATCGCAAGCGCATCCGGCAGTCTGGCAGGCCGGATATGCACCGCTCCGATTGAGGATGCTATCTGAGATTCCATGCACGTCTCAAGAGACATCTGCCATCACCGTCGAAGAGTGGGGAGCGACACCGAAGCGCTGTCTGGCTTCCGCTAGAGCGGCAATGACCCGGTTCCGCGCAGTGCCTCCGTGCACATCGTGACAGTCGAGTGTCGCTTCCAGTGTGCAGGCAGCGTAGAAGCTCTCATCGAAGGCACTCCCGAATTGCGCCAGCTCCTGAAGGGTCAGCTCCTGCAGCTCAACTCCACGGGAGAGGGCAAAGCGCACGGCCGCTCCGATCTGCTCATGCGCTGTCCGAAAGGGAACGCCTCTGCGGGTGAGGTAAGTCGCGGCCGCCATTGCATTGAGATACCCCGACTTTGCCGCTAACGCCAGATCATCGAGTCGAAGGCCAAGCACCCGTGTAAACGGAGCTACAAGCCGCAACATCGGTAGCAGCGTATCAACTACTTCGAAGACCGCTTCCTGTGTCTCCTGCAGATCCTTGTTGTAGGCGAGTGGAAGGCCCTTGATGATGACGGAGAGAGTTGTCGCAGCACCGATCAGCCGACCGCTTTTACCGCGCATCAGCTCCGCAAGGTCGGGGTTCTTCTTCTGCGGCATCGCGCTTGAGCCGGTCGCGAAGCGCTCCGGCAGATCGATAAAGGCGTACTCCGCGGTCGCAAAGAGAATGATCTCCTCTGCGAAGCGCGAGAGATGGAGACCAATCTGTGCCGCTGCCTGTGCAAACTCGAGCGCGAAGTCTCGATCGCTGGTGGCATCCATACTGTTCGACGTGGGACCACCAAATCCGAGCGCGTGTGCCGATATTGATCGATCGAGAGCAATGGTGGCCCCCGCAACGGCGCCAGAGCCGAGGGGGCAAAGGTTCAGACGGCGCCGACAGTCGGCGAGACGCGAGAGATCGCGCTCGATCATGGTGATGTAAGCCAGTAGCCAATGCGCAATCAGTACAGGTTCGGCGCGCTGCAGATGCGTGTATGCGGGCATGACCGCACCCTCTGCTGCAAGCGCCTGATCGAGCAGCGCTGCGGCCCAGGCGTTCAGTGCCGTTGTTGTCTCGTCAATTGCCTCTCGCACATAAAGCCGCAGATCCGTGGAGACCTGTTCATTGCGAGATCTTCCTGTATGCAGCTTTCGCGCCAGGTCACCTATGTGCTTCGTCAGCTCGACTTCAACGAAGTGATGCACATCTTCGATCTCTGGTGTCGAGAGAGCTGCCTCCGGGACCGCCTTGCGGCTCGTAGGTGATGTGGATTCATGTTGTAAGCCAGCGCCGATGCCCGCTGACCCTTCGAGAAAGTTTTGCCTTAGAAAGTCAATCCCGTCCAAGATCGTTGTGGTCTCGGCCCTGCTCAGGACTTGTGCTGCCGCAAGCGTCTGCGCATGCGCGCGGCTCGCCTCGAGCTCGTAGGGAAGCAACCGCCAGTCAAACGCAAACGAGCGCTGCCACGCCGCGAAGCTCGCGTCCAGTGGTTCACGAAATCTTCCCGACCACATAGTTGCGCTCAAAGCAGCACGCCGACTTTCTTTGAGAGGTGCGCCCGCGTGCGTGCAGGCAGACCGAGGATTCGTATGAAGCCGGCGGCATCCTGCTGATTGTAGGTGTCACCCATCGAGAATGAAGAGAGCTCACTTGAGAACAGTGAGAAGTCACTCTGCCTGCTGAGCACCGAGATGTTTCCCTTGTAGAGCGACAACTTGACACGGCCACTTACGTTCTCCTGCGTCTTCGCGACGAAGGCATCAAGTGCCTCGCGTAGTGGCGTGAACCAAAGACCGAAGTAGACGAGCTCCGCATATTTGAGCGCCAAAGCTTCTTTATAATGCGCCAACTCGCGATCCAGGGTGAGGGCCTCCAACTCGCGTTGCGCTGTTAGCAGCAGCGTTCCGCCTGGAGTCTCGTAACAGCCCCGACTCTTCATACCAACAAAACGGTTCTCGACCAGATCAATGCGTCCTATCGCATTCCGCGCGCCGATCTCGTTCAACAGCTCAACCAGCTGAACGGGATCGAGGGACTGTCCATCGACGGCCATCGGAGTGCCACGTTCGAAGCTGATCTCCACACTCTCCTCACGGTCGGGCGCCTCCTGGGGCGAACGTGTCATCGTCCAGGTCGAGTCAAGAGGAGCGTTCGCGATCGACTCGAGTTCGCCTCCTTCGTGAGAGACGTGCCAGAGGTTCCGGTCGCGCGAGTGTATCTTCGCACGGCTCGCTTCAACTGGAATACCGTGCGCCTCGGCATAGTCGAGGCAGTCCTCGCGTGAGGTAAGTGTCCACTCGCGCCAAGGAGCGATCACCTTGAGCTCCGGTGCCAGCGCCTGAAAACAGTGCTCGAAGCGCACCTGATCATTTCCCTTGCCCGTGCAGCCGTGCGCGAGAGCGACTGCACCTTCCTCGATTGCAACCGCGACCTGATGCTTGGCGATCAATGGCCGCGCGATCGATGTCCCGAGCAGGTACTTGTGTTCGTAGACGGCACCGGCGCGCAGAGTAGGGAAGACGTACTCTCGCAAAAACTCCTCGCGAAGATCACGCACGATCGCCTTCTTTGCTCCTGTCGCGTACGCCTTTTGAACGACCGCGTCCAGATCGTCTCCCTGACCCACGTCCGCGATGAATGCGATCACGTCATAGCCGTAGTTTTCGTTCAGCCAGGGAATGATGATGGAGGTGTCGAGTCCACCAGAGTATGCCAGCACAACCTTGTCTGCCATGAGCTACCTTTCTGTTTCGCTGCATCCGACTCAAAGAGTCTTTACCGACGTGGCCTTCGGCTTCTTGAACCAGAGATTCGCTTTGCTCCGCCTAGGAGGAGCAGGAGCAACGCCTTCTGCGTATGCAGCCGGTTCTCTGCTTGATCAAAGACAACCGACTGCGGGCCGTCGAGCACCGCGCTCGTGACCTCCGCATTGCGGTGGGCCGGCAGACAGTGCATGAAGATCGCGTCCGGTTCAGCCTCGCGCATGAGCGCTTCATTTACCTGGTATGGCTCGAAGACCGGGGCTCGCCGGGTCGCCTCGTGCTCGGAACCCATGCTGGTGCAGACATCGGTGTACACCGCGTGTGCGCCAGCGACCGCCTTATGTGGATCGTTCATCAGTGTGATGGAGCCGCCCGTCGTTTCACTGATGTCGATTGCCTTGTGAATGATCTCGAGCCGCGGAGTGTAGCCCTTTGGCGATGCCGCACGGAAGTGGGCCCCGAGCTGCGCGGCGGCCAACATAAGGGAGTGACAGACGTTATTGCCATCGCCAACATACGTGATGGTCAGGCCTGCAGCGGAGCCGAAACGCTCTTCCACCGTCATGACATCGGCCATCGCCTGGCAGGGATGCTCGAGATCGGAGAGTGCGTTGACCAGAGGCGTCTTTGCGTAGTGAGCCAGCTCTGTGATGGTCTCGTGCGCGTACGTGCGAAGGACGATCACGTCCATCCATCGCTCGAGATTACGAGCCATGTCCGGCAGCGACTCGCGCTCGCCGAGTGGAGACTGCGTCTGATCGACAAAGATCGCATTCCCGCCGGTGGTGTTGATCGCGGCTTCGAACGTGAGGCGAGTACGCAACGAAGCCTTCTCGAAGAACAGGACCATCTGCTTGGACTCAAGAGCATGCCGAAACTCGGCCGGATCCGCCTTCACGGTGTGCGCCAGCTCCAGTACAGTCGCCATCTCATCGACAGACAGATCGGCGATGGAGCACAGGTCACGTCCGGCGAGCCCGCGCGCTGTCTCAGCGAACGCGGCATCGGAACGAACTGCGAGCGGCGTATTTCTTACTGCGCCACTCTTGGTGGCAGCTGGCATCAGAATGGTCCTACTCATGAAACTCCTCTTCTCTCTCCGAGGTCAGCTCGGCGGTGTTCGCGTTCGCGAGGATCTCCCCAAGCGCCCTGATGGCCATGTCGACGTGGGAGCACTCGAGAATGAACGGCGGGAGGAAGCGGAGGACGGTGTCGCTGGTTCGGTTGATTAGGATGTGACGCTCGAGCATTCCGGTGAGAACGGTCTGGGCGAGCTCCGAGGAGTTCAACTCGACGCCGATCATCAGTCCGCGTCCACGAACCTCCTTGATGGCTCCGTGCTGCTGCGCAAGCCGGCGCAGGGCTGTCAAAAAGTATGCGCCTACCTGCTCCACGTGCTCGAGCAGGCGCTGCTCGCGAAGCGTGTCGATGACGGCGATAGCGACAGCACAGGCGAGTGGGCCTCCTCCGAACGTAGTTCCATGCATTCCAGGCGCGAATGCGCTCGCCGCGCGATCCGCGCAAAGCATGGCTCCGACAGGGAGGCCGCCCGCGAGGGGCTTGGCGACGGTCACCACGTCGGGAAGTATGTTTTCGTGCTGGTACGCGAACCACTTACCGGTACGGCCCATACCACTTTGAACTTCGTCGACGACGAGAAGTGCTCCCGTCTCTCGTGTCAGCTCACGCGCTACCTGGAAGAACTCAGAGGAGACTGGCCGGATGCCGCCCTCCCCTTGGATGGACTCGATGCACACCGCGCAGACCTCTGCCGTGAGCTTGCGGCGAAGATCCTCCGTGTCGTTGAAGCGCACGAAGTCGACGTCCGGCATCACGGGCATGAACGGCAGCCGATACCGCTCCTTGTGTGTGGTTGCAACAGAGCCCATGGTGCGGCCGTGAAAGCTGTGTTCGAGCGCGAGGAAGCGCGTGCGCGGTGCTGCTGTCTGGCTGGTCTGCTGCCGTCCAAAGGCTCGAGCCAGCTTGAGCGCGGCCTCCCACGCCTCCGTGCCGCTATTGGTGAAGAAGACGCGGTCGAGGCCACTGATCTCGGTCAGGCGAAGCGCAAGCTCGACCGTGCCCTCATGATAGAAGAGGTTCGACGTGTGGATCAGCCGCGCGCTCTGCTCTTCAATTGCCTTCAGCATCGCCGGATGCCCATAGCCAAGCGCAGAGACGCCGATGCCGCTGAGTAGATCGAGGTACTCCCGACCTTCGGCGTCAACGAGAAAGACGTCGTGACCGCTCTCAAGTAGCAGCGGAGTTCGTTCATAGGTGTTGACTAGCAGCTTGCGTTCCGCTGCCTGAAGATCTTCCAGTCTCATGCGACGAGAACCTCCGTTCCATCAAGGACTCGCGTCGAGCAGAGATCGGGTAGCGATCGTGCCGCAGAAGCCGGCAGAATTCTGACGCGTTTGACGCCCTCCTGCAGCGCTCGACGGCAGGCGGAGAGCTTGGGAAGCATACCGCCTGTGACGACCTGGCGGCTCTCAAGCGAGGCGATCTCAGCGATGGTCAGCCAGCGTAGGACGTGACCATCCGGTCCCTTGACTCCTGCAACATCGGTCAGGAAGACGAGTGCGTCCGCCTTGGTGCAGACCGCACACGCCGCGGCCATCTCGTCGGCGTTGATGTTGTAGTACTCGCCATCGAACCCGAGCGCAATCGAAGAGATGACAGGAACCGCATTCATGGTCCAGATCGCATCGAGCCAACGCGGGTCGGTCGCCGCGATCTCGCCGACATAGCCCAGGTCGGGCACGCTCTGCTTCTTGCGTGCGCGAAAGACATGACCGTCACCGCCGGAGAGACCGACGGCAGCCTGGCCATGGCTGCCGATCGCCGCGACCAGAGCTTTGTTTACGCGACCCGCAAGCACCATGAGAGCTGCATCGCGCGTCTCGGCGTCTGTGATCCGCAGACCGGAGACGAACTCGCTTTGCTTGCCCATGCGCTCGAGAACACCAGTCAGCTGTGCTCCTCCGCCATGCACGACGGCGACTTGATGTCCGTCCGCGGCAAGCTCCAAGATGGCAACCGCGCAGAGGTGAAGCGTTGTCTTGTCTTCGATGGCGGAGCCACCAAGCTTGACGACAAACTTCATAGCAGTCCCTCCGTTTCGTCCCATCCACACATCAGGTTCATATTCTGGACAGCCTGCCCTGCTGCGCCTTTCAGCAGGTTGTCCAAACAAGAGACGAGAAAGAGTCTCCGCCCATCGCTGTCCAGTTCAAAACCGAGATCACAGAAGTTGTTTCTAACCACGTACTGGATCTGAGGCAGGTGCCCGACCGAGTAGACCCGGATCAGCTGTCGACCTGCATAGAAGGAGGTGAGAGCTGCTTGAATCTCGTCCGGTTGCATTGCGATGTTCAGGCGAAGATAGATGGAGGACAGGATGCCGCGCGGGATAGGAAGCAAGTGTGGGGTGAAGCGGATCTGCGTGGGGTCGAGATGAAGCTGTTCCAGTAACTCTCCCGTGTGGCGATGACTGAAGACGGAGTACGCCGAGAGGTTGTCGGCGGCGTACATGAAGTGTGTGGTCGCTGTTGCCGCTTTGCCGGCGCCGCTCACGCCGGACTTCGCGTCGCAGATGATACCTCGATCAAGATCAACAACTCCTGCGCGTGTAAAGGGAACCAGCGCGAGGATGATTGAGGTTGCGTAGCACCCTGGGTTCGCGACGAGCATCGCTCCTGCAATCGCTTCCGAGTGAAGCTCGGGACAGCCATATACCGCCTCTGATTGAACGTGCGCCGCGAGATTCGAGCCTTCGTCGTCGAATTGATAGATCGCGCGATGGTTCCTGTTGTGAAGACGCCAGGCGCCGCTCAGGTCGACGACCCGAATGCCACGGGCAAGCGCCTCAGGGGCCCAAGCGCGCGACTGCTCATGAGGTGTCGCCAGGAAGAGCAGCTCTGTCCCTGCGTCCTCAAGCTCTCTCCAGTCGAAGGGACGCACGGCGTGCGTCCGAGCTCCCGTCGCGAGCTGTGGATGCAGACTCTCGAGCGTCGTGGTGGAGCGTCCGTCGGGTTCAGGCCGCGTGAAGAACTTCGGGGTCGACACGCTCAACCGCGGATGCCGCAGCAGTAGACGGGCCAACTCAGCTCCCGCATATCCGCTGACCCCTGCAATCGCCGTCCGCACAGTCGCCTTGGGCGTCGAGGTTGGTCCGGCGCTTGCCGTGGCACTCGTGTGATGCTGCAGCACGTCAACCAATGTGCTCATCCATTCTCTGTTTGACGATCTTCGCTTGCATCTCATCGGCGCAGATGATCAGCACCGTATCGTCTCCCGCGATCGTGCCGATCACCTCAGGCCACTCCTCGTAGTCCACGGCGGCTGCGACAGGCTGCGCGCTGCCGGTCATGGTGATGACGACGAGCAGGTTCATCGCCCGTCGAGCCTCCAGCCCGAAGCTCCGCAACAGCTCGGCGACTCCGGGCAGATCATCTTCCCCTCCGTTGCTCTGTGCGGGCAGGGCATAGCCGCGCGGTCCCTTCATCAGGCGCAGCTCGTGAATGTCGCGAGAGAGCGTCGCTTGGGTCACGTGGAAGCCCTTGCTTGCCAGGCGTCGCCGCAGCTCGTCCTGGTTAGATACTGAGGTGGTGACAAGAAGCTCTCGAATCGCGCTATGTCGCTCTTGCTTCATGGAAGGAGCCGGTGCTGCTTACTGGATAAGTATACACAAAAAATGTATATTTATACAACCGCGATGCACCCAGAGTGAGCACGGTAGATCTCGAAAGTATAGTGACTTATGGATAGCCCCAGCTTGATCCTCGAAGAGGTCTGCACGAGGCACGCCGCCCAGCGTCCGAGCTTGCTCGACGCTCGATTTGATCTCGACTCCTGTGGTGTGGGCTTCGTCGCCACGACGCGGCCTGAACGCGCGTCTTACGAGATCCTTCGTTCGGCCCTGATCGCCCTGTCTCGTCTTGAGCATCGCGGAGCGACCGCATCTGACGGCAAGAGCAGTGATGGGGTGGGCATCATGACTGCTCTTCCACGCGCATTCTTTCTGGAGTGTGAGCGGCTCACATCACCGCCTGAGGTGGCCTTCGGCGTGGGCTCCTTGTTTCTGCCAGCAGAGGGCGGAGCGGATCGATCGACGCTCGAACGATGTCTTTCAACTCAAGGGTTCAAGGTGCTTCGCTGGCGCGAGGTTCCGACCGTGCCGAAGTGTCTGGGAGAGATCGCGCGCGCGGCCGTTCCCGACATACAACAGGTCTTATTTGCGGATGATCGGAATGAGAGCCAGGACGCCTGTGAGCGCCGGCTTTACCTCGCCAGAAAGCAGTTCGAGCGCGCGCACGCCGCGGGCAGGGTGCAGGGATACCTGTGTTCGCTGTCTACGCGTGTCATCGTTTATAAGGCCATGTGCTCCGGCCGTCTGCTGCCACAGTTTTACCCTGATCTGCAATCGCCGGACTTTGTAACGTCGTTCACCATCTTCCATCAGCGATACGCGACTAATACCACGCCCTCTTGGCATCGTGCGCAGCCGGGACGAGCGCTGGCGCACAACGGAGAGATTAATACGGTCTGGGGGAACCGCGCTCGCATGGTCGCGCGCGACTCAACGTTGCCCGTGGAGTGCAAGCCCGTGCTCACGGCAGGAGGAACGGACTCGACAAGTCTTGACGAGGCCGTCGAGTTACTGGCGCGCAATGGGCGCACCTTGGCGGAGGCAGTGCGCATTTTACTGCCACCTGCTGCGTCCGGTCGGCCCACATCGCCCTTTCTGCGGTACCACGCGGACTGCGCTGAGCCATGGGACGGCCCGGCCGCGATTGCCTTCGGCGACGGAACAGTGGTGGGTGCAGCCCTTGATCGCAACGGTCTTCGTCCGTGTCGGTTCGCGGTGACGCGAGATGGCTTGGTGATCGCGGGTTCTGAAGCGGGGTTGATCGACCTCGATCAGGCCGAGGTCGTCCACAGCGGCCGTCTGGGGCCTGGCCAGATGCTGCTCGTGGATCTGGTCGAAGGGGTCCTCCTCGAAGATGCGGCGCTGATGAGGCTCTTTGACGCCGACCCAGCCTACGCTGTGCTCTCAGCTGACGAGCCACTTCGCCCCAGCACGCTCGACCAGGTCACCTCGCCACAGGTGCTGCAGGCGATGCAGCGTGGCTTCGGCTACTCTCGCGAGGATGTAAAGATGATCCTCGAGCCAATGGCAAGGGACGGCAAGGATCCCGTCTGGTCCATGGGCGACGATACAGCGCTTGCGTTTCTGGCGAAGACCCCGCGGCCGGTATACGCCTATTTTCGACAGCGTTTTGCGCAGGTGACCAACCCGGCCATCGATCCTTTGCGCGAAGCGTGCGTTGTGTCCATGCACACGCGTCTTGGCCCCTGGGCGGATCTCCTCGATAAGCGGGTTCCGCTTCCTGGTCTATCGCTGCCGTCTCCGTTCCTTTCGCTTGGTCAGGTGGCGGCGTTGCGATCTGGGAGGTACCCCCTTGCTGACCGGCTGACGATGTCGGAGCTGCGGTGCGTCTTTGAGCCTGCCTCCACACTCGAAGAAGGGCTCAATGCCCTCTGCGAGCACGCTATTGTGACTGTGCGGAGTGGTGCGCGCATCCTCCTCTTGTCGGATCGCGGCGCCGCGCCCGATCACCTGCCGATTCCCATGGTGCTCGCGACTGGAGCCGTGCATCAGGCCCTGATCGCCGCCGGCCTGCGCACGATGTGCGGTCTTGCGATCGAGGCAGGGGACTGCCGCGACATCCATCACGCCGCTGTGCTGATCGGCTACGGAGCAGGAGTGGTCTGCCCATGGCTCGCGCTCGAGACGGTGCGAGCTCTGGCGTCGGACCAGGAGAGCGCGGTCGCGGCGGAGGCGAGAATGCTTGTGTCGCTTGATGCCGGGCTTGCCAAGATCATGTCGAAGATGGGCATCTCTGTGGTCGACAGCTACCGAGGTGCACACCTCTTTGACAGTCTTGGCCTTCACGCAAGCGTCATCGAGCGCTGCTTTCCTGGGACGCCGGCGCCCATCTCCGGTGTGGGCTTCGCTGACCTTGAACGGCAGGTGCGTTCCACATGGGAGGGTCCGGTGGCGGCGGACTCGCCTGCTGCGGCGCTGCCGGACTATGGGTGGGTCCGGTTTCGCAAGTCGGATGGTGCTGAACCGCACGCGTGGCAGCCTCCGAATGTGAAAGCGCTGCAGACGGTGGTGGGAAGCGTGCGGAACCCGACGGCTGTGGCCGTGTCGCCCTTTGCGGTCTTCAGTGACACCATGGACGCACGGGACGGGCTCGTGCTTCGCGATCTCATTGCCGTCCGGCATAGCGGCGCAGGTCTGCCGCTCACGGAGATCGAGGATGCGGCATCGATCTGCCGTCGTTTCGTCGCCAGTGCGATGAGTCTCGGTTCGCTCAGTCCAGAGGCGCACCAGACCATCACGCAGGCGATGAACCTGCTTGGCGGCCGATCGAATACGGGCGAGGGTGGCGAGGATAGTGCCGTCTATCGGCGTGAGAGTCTTGCCGAGGTGCCGGTCGCGGGTCGTTACAGTCACAAGCCATCCATGGGCAGCGTACCGGTGCTGACGGCGGATGCTCCTACAGGAGTAGGCCTGCTCGCGCCGTCGCTCAACAATAAGATCAAGCAGATCGCCTCCGGGCGTTTTGGGGTGACAGCGGCTTATCTGGCCCATGCGGAAGAGATCGAGATCAAGGTCGCGCAGGGCGCGAAGCCAGGCGAGGGTGGCCAGCTCCCAGGCTTCAAGGTCAGCGGACTCATTGCGCGATTGCGCCATGCACAGCCGGGCGTCTCTCTTATCTCGCCCCCGCCGCACCATGACATCTACTCGATCGAGGACCTTGCGCAGCTGATCTACGATCTCAAGCGCCTCAATCCGAGCGCCGCCGTCGGGGTCAAGCTGGTTTCAAGTTGCGGCGTGGGAACCGTGGCCGCCGGCGTCGCCAAAGCCTATGCCGACTTCATCGTCATCGCCGGAAATACCGGAGGTACGGGAGCTGCGGCGCTGTCGAGCATCAAGTACGCGGGCAATCCGTGGGAGCTCGGGCTTGCCGAGGCGCAGCAGATGCTCATCCATACGGGGATGCGCGGAAGGGTTCGTCTCCGCACGGATGGGGGTCTGGCGACGGCTCGCGATGTTCTTGTCGCGGCCCTGCTCGGTGCGGACGAGTTCGCCTTTGGCACGGCGGTTCTGGTGGCTATTGGCTGCGATATGGCGCGGCAGTGTCATCTGAACACCTGTCCTACCGGCATCGCGACCCAAAAGCCTGAGCTTCGGGCAAAGTTTCGTGGAAAGCCCGAGCATGTCGTGCATTTCTTTGAGCAGGTAGCCGCGGAGCTGCGGAGCTTGCTGGCACACTATGGCCTGCCCTCCATCGCCAGCGCGATTGGACGATCGGACCTGCTCGAACAGGTGCGATTTGACGGAAACGTGGATCTGCGTGCGATGCTTGCGCGGCCCGACTCGGGACCCTACAGCTGGTCAGGCGCCCGTAACCTACAGCCCAGCAAAGACGTCCCCCTTGATGAGGCATGGGTCGCTCCCGCGCTTGAGGCAACTGAGGCCGGTCAGCCCTTCTCTCTGACGAGCACGATCTGCAATCGTGACCGCGCCGTCGGTGCTCGCCTCGCTGGTGAACTCGCGTTGCGTCGCGCGCAGAGGGAGTTGACGGCTCGCATCACCATTCATCTTGACGGCACCGCAGGCCAGTCCTTTGGTGCATTTACCGTCGATGGCATGGAGTTGATCCTCGAAGGCTGTGCGAACGACTTTGTTGGCAAGGGACTCTGTGGTGGAGAACTGGTCCTCCGCGCCCGCGGCTTGGCTGCGGAGGACAGTGGCCAGCACGTGATCCTGGGTAACGTCGCTCTCTACGGCGCGACCTCCGGTATGCTCTTCGCGGCTGGCCGTGCGGGGGAGCGCTTTGCGGTGCGGAACTCCGGGGCGATTGCAGTCGTCGAAGGTATCGGCGATCACGGCTGCGAGTACATGACGGGTGGCCTTGTCGCAGTGCTCGGCTCTGTCGGCGCCAACTTCGGAGCAGGTATGACGGGCGGCCGAGCATGGGTCTTCGACGCGGATGGCGCATTCTTTGCTGAGCCTCGGTATCATCCCGAATTCCTTACGGCAGAGCGCTTTGGCGAAGTCGACGAGGGCGCCCAGAGTGAACTTAAGGATCTCGTGCTCCGCCATGCCGCCCGCTCCGCGAGCACCCTTGCGAGCCGCCTCTTGGGGGAGTGGCCGCACTCCGCTCCCGCCTTCGTCCGGCTTACACCGAAGCCGCAGGCGTAGACGAGCTTTGCCGCTTGTCTCGATCGCACGTCACGCATAGCATAGCGAAGCGATGCCACGCGGCGACTCTCCTCGCGATGATCGCCTGAGGACAGCAGGACAATGTTTCACATCACGACCCTGAATGACGTGCTGCGGCTCGCGTGTCGGCGTGGAGATCGCCGCGTGATGCAATGGCAGGCTGCCGACGGCACGTGGCAGATGATGACCGGCGACGAGTTGTACGACAGGGTGAGGCGTCTTACTGCGGCACTGCAGGCACGTGGTGTTGAGAGAGGCGATCGCGTCGCGCTACTTGCCGAGAATCGCTGGGAGTGGCCGGTCATCGACTTCGCCGTGCTTGCGTTAGGTGCCGTCGACGTGCCGCTCTACCCTACCGTGACTGCCGAGCAGGTAACCTACATGCTCCGCGACTCTGGTGCGAAGGTCGCATTTGTGTCGTCCCAGGTGCAGCTCGCAAAGCTTCCGCCTACTGCTGCACTGCCTGCGCTCCAGCACGTCGTTGTACTTGACGGGAACGCCGGGGGATCAGCGGAGAGCTTCGGTTCGCTCATCGACACAGTGTCACTAGAGAGTCTGGGCGCGACAGGGGCAGCAGCCTTCGACCAGATGCTCTCGCAGGTAAGCCCACAGGATCTCGCCACCATCATCTACACCTCAGGCACAACGGGTGAGCCGAAGGGCGTTATGTTGACGCACGAGAACTTTGCAGCCAACCTGAACGTGTCGACGGATGATCTCGACTTCAACGAGTCAGACTCCTGCATCTCCTTTCTCCCGCTCTCGCACGTCACCGCACGACACGTTGATTATGCGTTGCTCTGTCACGGTGCAAGCCTTGCGTATTGCCCCAAGTTCGACCAGCTGCCCGCGGCGATGAAGGTCATCCGTCCTACGGTCTTTGTGGGAGTGCCACGCGTATTCGAGAAGATTCGGCAGGCGGTGGAAGGAAAGGCGGCCGCGTCCTCCGTGCGCTCGCGTCTGCTCTCGCTTGCGCTTAGCGTGGGACGGCAGCACCGTGAGGAGACGCTCCGGGGCGCGATGCCGTCGAGTGTCGGCTGGAAGCTTGCGAGCCGTCTCGTCCTTTCTAAGATCAGCGGTGCCTTTGGTGGTCGGGTCAAGATCTTTATCGCGGGCGGAGCTCCGCTCGGCACCGACACCGCGGGATGGTTTGCCGATGCCGGTATTCGTATCCTCGAAGGTTACGGATTGACCGAGACCTCCCCCGTGATCGCCTTGAACACACCTCGAGCCTCGCGCATGGGCAGCGTTGGGCGTCTGCTGAAGAACGTGAGCGCTCGCTTTGCTGCTGATGGAGAGCTCGAGGTACAGGGGCAGTCTGTCTTCTCTGGCTACTGGCAGAACGAACGGGAGACGAAAGACGCCTTTTCGCCGGACGGCTGGTTCAGGACCGGCGATATCGGCCAGCTGGATCAGGACGGATTTCTCTTCATCACGGATCGCAAGAAGGAGCTGCTGAAGACGAGCGGCGGTAAGCTGATCGCGCCGCAGCCAATCGAGAACAGACTGAAAGCGAACGTGCTCGTTGCGCAGGCAGCCCTGGTTGGCGACAAGCAGAGGTTCGCCGCCGTGCTGATCTCGCCCAACTTTGAGGCGCTCGAGGGCTGGGCGAGAGGAAAGGGTATTGATGCCGCCGATCGAGAGACCTTGGTGACACAGGACAGCGTGAGGCAGCTCTACGAAGGAGTCGTTGAGGGAGTCAACCGTACGTTGGCCCAGTACGAGACAATCAAGAAGCTGATGATCGTTCCTGATGAGTGGAGCGTGGAGAGCGGGGAGTTGACCCCCAGCCTCAAGCTCAAGCGGCGCGTCGTCGAAAAGAACTATGCTGACAAGATCAGAGAGTTGTACAAGGTCTAGGCCCACTTGGGTTACGAGAGAATGAACCTGCTGCAGCCGTCCCGCAGAGACGGTGACCGTTTCTTAAATCCTGTGCCGACGGGCGTCGGTGGTCTTCGCATCCTTGCCCGTGCGCTGCCGCTCTACTTCAGCAACCGCGAACAGCGAGTTCCGCGCCAATCGCTTCACTTCTCAACTGATGTCCGCACCTACGCGAGCGAGCCACGGACCGGTCTGCGGGTGACGTGGTTTGGGCACTCTTCGATGCTGATTGAGGTCGACGGCCTCCGGCTCCTGCTAGATCCGGTGTGGGACGAGCGTGCCTCACCCTCGACCTGGTTTGGCCCGAAGCGGTTTTATCCTCCAACCATGTCGCTCGCCGACCTGCCTGAACTCGACGTGATTGTTCTATCGCACGATCACTACGATCATCTGGGCAAGGCGTCCGTCCGCGCGCTGAGCGGGCTTGCGTGTGCTCGCGACGCCGTTTGGGTGTCGCCGCTCGCCGTAGGACCGATTCTCAAGCGCTTCGGCGTTGCCGCGGGCAGCATTCGCGAGCTCGACTGGATGCAGAGTACATTGCTTACGTCGAAGCGGACTGGCGCGACGGCAAATCTGATGGCATACCCGGCCCGGCACTTCTCTGGGCGTGGTGCGACAAGCCGCTTCAAGACGCTGTGGGCTTCCTTCGTGCTCGCTGCAAGTCGGCATACCATCTACCTCGGGGCGGACTCAGGCTGGTGGCCCGGCTTTGCTGAGATTGCGGCGCGCCACGGCGCCTTCGACCTGACGGTGCTTGAGATCGGAGCCTTCCACGAGCTTTGGAAGGAGATTCATCTAGGTCCGGATGGTGCTGCGCGCGCGTTTCGCGAGATGGGCGGCAATGGACTGCTTATGCCGGTGCACTGGGGCTTGTTCAACCTGGCGCTGCATAGCTGGCAACAGCCCATCGAGCGACTGCTGGAGCTGGCGGATGCTGAGGGCCTGCAGCTTTGGTCGCCCTCGCCTGGGCTGCCGAGCGACGTCGTCGCTGGTGAACAGCTGCGCTCAACCTGGTGGACGCAGGGCTGAACGGCGACATTTATGATCTATGTACAAACGCAATGAGGAGCGTCGATGAAGATCGGTCTGTTGACGGGCGGCGGTGACTGCCCCGGTTTGAATGCGGTGATCCGCGCCGTTGTTCGCAAAGGTATTTACCATTACCAAGATGAGTTCGTTGGCTTTATGGAGGGCTGGCGAGGCGTTCTCGATGATACGACGATGCCGCTGACGCTTGAGACGACCTCGGGGATCCTGCATCGGGGCGGAACGATTCTGCGGTCTTCGCGAACGAACGTGAAGAAGATCGAGGGTGGGTTTGATCGCTGCGTCAAGGTGCTCAAGGATCGCGGCATCGATGCGCTGATCGCGATGGGTGGCGATGACACCCAGTCCATCAGCCTGGCTCTGATTGAGCGGGGGGTGCCATGCGTTGGGGTGCCGAAGACGATCGACAATGACCTGAGTGGGACGGATGCGTGCTTCGGGTTCGACACGGCGGTGAGCATCGCGACCGAGGCGGTGGACCGGCTACACTCGACGGCCGAGGCGCACAACCGAGTCTTGGTGGTCGAGGTGATGGGACGAGACGCCGGCTGGATCGCGATCACGTCTGGGATTGCGGGTGGTGCGGACGTGGTTCTGGTTCCGGAGAAGCCGATTGACCTCGATGAGGTCTGTCGACTGGTGACCTACCGTCGCGAGCATGGCAAGAAGTTCTCGATCGTGGTCGTCGCGGAGGGTGCTAAGCTGGCTGAGCAGACGGCGCAGACCACGGTGGGGACGGCGACCGACTCCTTCGGACATGTGCGGCTGAGCGGCATCGGACAGACGCTTGCCGAGCAGATCGAGAAGCAAACCGGCTACGAGACGCGCAGTGTCAATCTGGGACACACGCAGCGGGGGGGTACCCCAACCGCGTACGACCGCATGCTGGCGACGCGCTATGGCGTGGCGGCGATCGACCTGGTGCACGCGGGCCGCTTTGGACGGTTGGTGGTCCTGCGAGGAACCGAGATCGGTGACATTCCCTTGGCGGAGGCGATCGCGAAGACCCGGACCGTGCCGGACAGCCTGCTCGACGTACAGAGGAGCCTGGAACCCCCGCGCTAGCAACAGGTACACAGCAAAGTGCTTGTCTCTGCTCGAGAAAGAGGGTACAACGATGAGGCGATGTCTCCCGGCTTGGGGGGAGGGCATCGCCTCCGGAGACCAGATGAGTGGGTCGGCACAGCAGACGACGCGCGAGGTGATGGATATCCGCCAAGCGTCAGAGTACCTGGGCATCAGCGACGACACGCTCTATCGCTATGCCTCCGAGGGAACGATTCCGGCATTCAAGCTGGGCAATCGCTGGCGATTCCGGAAGCCGCTGCTTGACGCCTGGATGGACGAGAAGTCCGGAGTGAAGATGACGCCTTCCACCATCGCGATCATGCCACGGCAAAAAAAGCCCGTCAGCCGAGCGCGCTAGAAAAGCGCGAAGGTACCCGTTCTCCAGTGGCGCATCCAAGGCAGTAGCTAGCGCCTGCGCCAGCCCTGGAGTCTCTTTCAATGCCGCCTTCCGTCGCTGTTGCTCATCTTGCCCCCACCCTGCTCGGGGTGAGTACTGGACTTCGTTCGTTTACACCGCTTGCGGTCACTGCCTGGTTCGCGCGGTTAGGGAGGCTGCCGGTGACGGGAACGTGGGCCGCCTGGGTCGCAAATCCGGTGTCGGTCGGGCTGTTTACGGCGGCGGCGCTGGGGGAGTACATCGGCGATAAGCTGCCGAACACGCCCAGCCGAATCTCTCCTGTACCCCTGGCGGGGCGGCTGATCCTTGGTGGGCTGGCAGGGGCGATTGTTGCTGCTGCGTTTCGGCGGCCAGCGGCGCGGGGGGTGGCACTGGGGGTGCTGGGGGCGGCGGCCGGGTCGTTCGGCGGCTACTACGCAAGACGCGGGCTGACCAAAGGGGCGGGTCTGGCGGACCTGCCGGTCGCGATCTCGGGGGATGCAGCGGCGGTGGCACTGGCCGTTCGCTCTCTACGGCGTATGACGGCGTAAGTCGCTCGGTCTCTGCGTTTCTTCGAGTGGGGAGGGTACCCCCCTCCCCCCCCAATTTTGGTGCAAAGTACTCAAAGCAGGAAGGTTAGGTCTGGACCTCGGGTGATCTCCGGTCTGCCATTCGCCTCGATCAGAGCTCCCGATCAGGGGGACTTTGGGAAGGTCCTGCATCCAGGATACGGGATTGATCAGGGAGTTTGCGCCAGGCGCGGGCCGAAAGGGCGAGGGTCACTGCCGGGTGTAGAGGAGCTCGGAGGCGAGGTCCTGGCGATCCTTGCTGACTTCGGCCGGCTCGGTGAGGTCTAGTCACTCGTCTTCGGGTGGGGTAGTGGAGATTGGTGGATTGGGGGTGCCTGGGCCATCCGGGGAAGGATCGTCATAGGCGACGACCTGCCGACGAAGGCCTCACCGCGATGTTGATGGATCCCGATGACTGCCCAGAGCATCGTGACGGTGCCGATCAGTAGGAGGGTGGCAAAGGGCGGAGAGCACGGCGGCGCGTCCGCGGCCGTGCGAAGGGTGGCGCCGGTCGCCGAGCAGGCGGCGGAGAGCCGCCCAGGCCGCAAAGCGCCGGGGCGAGGATTGCAGTGGCGGCGAGGAGAGGCCGGCGACGGCGAGGAGCGCCCGGAACACGCTGGCATGGTCTCAGGCAAAGGGAGTGGATGCCAGGGCGGTGATCGGGTCTGGGTTCTGGCACGGTCGGCTCCGGAGTGGAGCTGGCCGAGTGCTGTTCCCTGTGCTGGGGTGAGATGTGGGCACTTTGCGGACGGTGACCCCATCATGACGGTCACGGCACCTGGAACGAGAGTATACGGGTGCACATCAAAGATGTGCTTCTATGGGTTTACGTGGTTTGGGCAGAGCAAGATGGGGAACGGCGATGGCAGCTGAAGGTGATGAAGTGGAGGCTGCCGTTTGATGGTAGCGCTGCAGGCCGCGGGGCATGGGTGGAGGGTAGAGGCGTCGACCTCGCGGTCGATGGCCCACTTATGCGGTGAGACTGCAATAAATGGGGCACCCGCCCCCGGGGTGGCTGGTATGGGATATGGCGGAATGAAGCCTGGGCCACCCAGTCGGTCGATACATGCATGGATCTCCCAGCTAAACCGATCCTGTCCGCCCTTATACTCACTGACAAAACGCTTCATAAGGCTCTCAATGAACAAGCAATCGTTAGTGGAGGCCTACGTCACAAGGGCGAGACTTCTAGATGCGATAAACAAGGCTTCGCCGTGGCATCTCCTTCACCGAACACTTACCAAGGAGCATCTGTCGACCCTTGTCCCCTCCGGTAAAGTGCTGGATCTTGCGGCGGGGACGGGTTTAATGAGTCGTCACCTCGTCGAGCGGGGATGTAAGGTAACTATGGTTGACGCTCTCGAGGAGATGTGTCACCTCGCGCTCGATGCTGTACCGATCGAGCATAAAAATAATGTGGAAGTGATCTGCTCGGACGCGTGCACATTTCGCTATGCCGCGAGTGAAGTGTTTGACACAGTCATCTGCACCCAAGCCTTAAACTTTGTCGAAGAAACCCAGCCGTTTTTCAAGACAGCTTGGCAAGCCTTGAAGCCGGGTGGCGTATTTTACCTGGATGTCGACAACTACTTCCGTTGGATCGTAATCGAGGCTTTAGCCGGGCACTTCACAAATGTACGCTCCATTGTGGATTCTGGCATAGACGTCGAGAAGAACATAGTTGGCGCTGAGTACTACTTCCACTCGCTTGATACTCTAGTGTCGAATGCTGAGAATGCAGGTTTTTCTTTGGAGCGGACCTTTGGTTTGCTGTTCGCCACCCCCTTCTTGCATCTCTTCTCACCTTCGATCGACTTCCTCCAGCCCGAGAAGCTGCCTGCAAGCGTGCAGAAGCTTCTGGAGCCAAGCTCGCTAAGTGAACTTCTTGACGTGGAGCGGCATTTATCTGAAGTGCTGCCGATTGAGATGGCGGGTTACCAAGTTTTGATACTGAGGAAGTGAAGTTATGAACCTAACAATCTTCATCATTGGTCTCATTGTCGCTATCGTCACGGGATACTTTGGTTACGTCAAAGAGCAAAACCTCACCGAGGTCTTGATACTGATTTTTTCTCAAGCAACACTCACTGTTTGCTTGGAGCTTTTGGTTGCAAAAACTCGTTCAGACAAAACCTTTGGAGACCTGGCAAGACGATTAGCAGCCGATCGAAAGTTGAGTGGCTCAGTGAAAGTGCTTTCCGAACACGCGCTTCGGGCAAAGTCGCTGGAGAACCAATTTCTTGACGGATGTCTCGAACGCTTGCTGCGCGAGTCCGAGGGAGCGTTGGCGAACATGGCAAACGGAGTTGTGCGGATTAATTTGGCGTCGGGCGGCCGTTTCTTTCGAGAAACGGCCGCTCTTGAAGTTTGCCTCAAGAAATATCAAGGTACCAGTTTGGTGAAGCCAGAAGAGTATTGGCACGGGCCGATAGGCCGTGAATCTCTTGAAAAGAATCGAATGCTGGTGCTAGCCGGAAAGACAGTTGAGAGGATTTTTATTGAACATCGTGGCACATTGGGAACGCTCGTGCCATTTGTTGAGGAGCACATGACAGCGGGAGTTCAATGTTTCGTCGTGGCGCAAGAGGATGTTGACACAAGCTTGCGCCGAGATTTCGGAATTATCGACGACGGCAAACTAGCCGTCCATCTGATTCTAGACAGCGACCGGGATTGGAGTGAGGCAAGGTTCTACGTAGAGGAGAATCCCGCAAGCAGGAGAGAAATCCAGGAGTTGAAGAGTGTGTGGGAGAGTCTGCGTCGCTGTTCGATCGATGGAGAAGAGTTCCTCAGACCGTATAGGATCAAGCGCTAGTTCAAGGTCGGACTACCGTGGATCACCTCCCAAACCGTTGTTTGCCTTGCATCTGGCTCATCATGCGTTGCTGGGCTTTCATCCCGCCCCCGGAGCCGACCATCTTGAACATCTTACGCATCTGGGAGTATTGGCGGAGTAGGTTGTTGACTTCCTGGACGGTGGTGCCGGAGCCGTTGGCGATGCGTTTGCGGCGGGAGCCGTTGATGATCTCGTGGTCCTGGCGCTCGCGGTTGGTCATGGAGTTGATGATGGACTCGACGCGGGTGAACTGCCCTTCGTCGACGTTTTCGGCGGCCTGGGCCATGCCGGCGAAGGGGCCGACGGAGGGGAGCATCTTGAGGATGGACTTCATGGAGCCCATCTTCTTGATCTGACGGAGCTGTTCGCGGAAGTCGTCGAGGGTGAAGCCGTCGCCGGAGAGGGCTTTCTTGGCGAACTGCTCGGCCTTGCCGCGGTCGAGTTTTTCTTCGGCGCGTTCGAGCAGGGTGGCGATGTCGCCCATGCCCATGATGCGGGAGACGATGCGGTCGGGGTGGAAGGCCTCGAAGGCGTCGGGTTTTTCGCCGGTGCCGAGGAACTTGATGGGGGCGCCGGTGATGTGGCGGATGGAGAGGGCTGCGCCGCCGCGGGCGTCGCCGTCCATCTTGGTGAGGATGACGCCGGTGATGCCGAGGCGATCGTTGAAGGCTTTGGCGGAGTTGACGGCGTCCTGGCCGGTCATGGCGTCGGCGACGAAGAGGATCTCGGAGGGCTTGAGGTCGGCTTTGAGGGCGGCCATCTCGTCCATGAGGAGCTGGTCGATGCCGAGGCGGCCGGCGGTGTCGACGAGGAGGATGTCGCAGCCGAAGTTGCGAGCATCGCGGAGGGCCTCTTTGGCGAGGCGGAGGACGTCGGGGGTTCCGGGGGTACCGTCGGGCGAGAGCTTGCCCTCATAGATGGGGGCTTTGACGGAGTCGGCGACGATGCGGAGCTGCTCGCGGGCGGCGGGGCGGTAGACGTCGACCGAGACGAGCATGGGGCGGTGGCCGCCTTTTTTGAGCCACTGAGCGAGCTTGCCGGAGGTGGTGGTCTTGCCGGAGCCCTGAAGGCCGGCCATAAGGATGACGGTCGGTGGCTGGGGGGCGAACTTGAAGCGCGCGGTGTCTTTACCGAGGATGTTCTGGAGCTCGTCGGAGACGATCTTGACGAGCTGCTCGGCGGGGGAGAGGGAGGTGGCGACCTGGGCGCCGATGGCGCGGGCGCGGATGTGCTCGATGAGCTCCTGGGTGACGGCGAGGTTGACGTCGGACTCGAGCAGGGCGGTGCGGATCTCGCGGAGAGCGTCGTTGACGTTCTCGTCGGTGATGGTGCCCTGGCCGCGAAGGTTCTTGAAGGAGCGCTGGAGCTTATCGGAGAGGTTGTCAAACATGGTGGTGTGGGGTCTCTGGGGCAAGTCTATCAAGGGAGGAGGGATGGATTGCGGGAGGAAGGGCGTGTTGACGGCGGTGGATCGCCTAGTACCTTTAGGGGATAGACAACGGAATTCTGTTGGGGGTTCGAGGCCGCTTTGGTACAAACGGGTCAATGAGCGCGAGTCCGCGGACAAAGCGCTGCTCCTGACTCCAGAGGATGTGCAAGTGAGGCCACATACGTGCAGACATTAGACGCAATACGAGCTCTCCGACCGTCTCGGCGCAGCTTCCTGGCCGGTGCGGGTGCGGCCGGGACGGCAGCGGTGCTGGCGGGGTGCAACAGCAGTACAGCGACCACGACGCCCACCCCGGCACCGACTCCGGTGCTCGACATACCCGACAACGACATTCTGAACTTTGCCTTGAATCTGGAGTACCTGGAGGCGGAGTTCTACCTGCGGGCGGCGACGGGCAGCGGTCTGCTGGCAGCGGATGCGGGCACAAGCGCCGGATCGGTGAACGGCGGGACGGCGGTACCGGGGTTGCCGACGCAGTACCAGAACTACCTGAATGAAATCGCGCAGGATGAGCTGAACCACGTGCGCTTTCTGCAGACGGCGATCACGGGGAACTCGGGGACGCCGGTGGCGCGCCCGGCGATCGACTTCACGGCCGGCTTTGCGGCGGTGGCAACGGCGGCTGGACTGCCCAGCACCTTCAATCCGTTTGCGAGTCCAGAGATGTTTCTGGTCGGCGCGTTTGTGTTTGAGGACGTGGGGGTGACGGCCTACCATGGCGCGGCACCGCTGCTGCAGAGCAACACGATCCTGGGTGCGGCAGCGAGCATTCTGGCCGTCGAGGCGTATCACGCGGCGGAGGTTCGGACGCTGCTGGTGGGAACGGCGGCGGCGACGGGTGATCAGACGTACGTGAACTATGCCAATCAGGTCTCCGCGCTACGGGCGACGCTGGGCGGCGGGAACGAGACGACGCTCAGCGCGAGCAGCATCGTGGCGGCGAGCGTGCAGAACGCGATTGCGTTCTCGCGGACGACCGATCAGGTGCTGCACATCGTGTACGGAACAGGCGGCGGGGCAGGCGTGAAGAGCGGCGCCTTCTTTCCCAATGGACTGAACGGCACTTATTCCACGACGACTTCCTAAGGACACGAACATGGCGACAGTAGAGACACAGAGAGTGGACCGGATCATTGAGAGCCGGCGGGCGATGCTGGTGGCGGGCGGCGCGGCGCTGGCAGCGCTCGCATTTGCGCCAAAGGCGCACGCGCAGGCGGCGGCCATCGGCGACAACGACATCTTGAACTTCGCGCTGAACCTGGAGTATCTGGAGGCGCAGTTCTATAACCTGGCGGTCAACGGAGTGACGATCGATCAGCTGCCGACGCCGATTCCCGTGGTTGTGAATGGGGGCACGATGGGCACCGTGACCCTGAAACCAAACTTTACGAAGGTGCCGTTCGCGATTCCGACGGTTGCGGCCTATGCGGCGGAGACGGCGATCGAGGAGGGCAAGCACGTGCTGTTCCTGCAGCAGGTGCTGTCGACCAATGCGGTGTCTATGCCGAATATCGATCTCTACAACTCGTTCAATACGCTGGCGACGGCAGCGGGAATCAACGGCGGAGTCTTCGATCCGTTTGCGAACGATGCAAACTTCCTCATCGGCGCGTATATCTTCGAGGACGTGGGGGTCTCGGCGTATAACGGAGCCGCGCCGCTGATCTCAGACAAGACGAACGTCCTGCCGGCGGCGGCGGGCATTCTGGCCGTCGAGGCCTATCATGCAGGATTGATCCGGACGACGATCACCGGGGTGGACGACGCGAACGGGACGCTTGCGGGGTACACGCAGAAGATCTCGGCGACACGGGCGCTGCTGGCAAATCCACCCGCCACAGGGTCAACGGGAGCGTCGATGGTCGACGACATCGGGCTCACGACGACGCAGGTGTCGCTGAACACGGCGGTTCCGGCGGCGCCGGCGACGACGCCAACGCCCTTTTCGGCGAGCACGATCGTGGACGCGTCGGCGAGCACGTCTCTGGCATTCTCGCGCAATACCAGTCAGGTGCTGGCGATTGTGACGGGCGGTGGTGTGCTGAATGGAGCCACAACGAACCAGGGCCTGTTCTTTCCCAACGGACTGAACGGGACGATCGTGTAAGGAAGTTCACTCGAGGACGGGAGAGGTGCACCGAACGCGGTAGAGGAGGACGGGTCATGCTGCACGACTCTGTGCGGCATGAGCTCAGAGGGTGCGGTGTCTGCGACCATGGTGTCGCGGATCCTCTCCCCTCTCCGATCACGTTTTAGCTGGTCGTTGATGTCGACCGTGACGGTGTTGGGGTTTGAAGCGCTCGTGCGCGGTTCCGGGTGCGAGCCCGCGGCTCTTGGTGTGCACCAGGCGATGGCGGAGCAACGAGACTCTTCCACCAGAGGTGCCGCCTTGAAGGCACGCTGATTTGTGACGCCACCAAGGGTGGTCAGGCAAGTGGCGCAGCCGGTGCTTGGCGAGGGCGGTACGGGTCCTGCAGAGCGGGTGCGTCGAGGATGGCGCGTGGCCGGATAATGGCCTCTATGCCTGAAGAGAAGCCAGGAGATGTCTGTCTGCGACGGGAGTTCGCGGCGTACCTGCGGGTGGAGAAGGGGGCGGGGCCGGCGACGGTCGAGGCGTACGTGCGCGATGTGGAGCAGTTTTCCGAGCACCTGGAGCGAACGGCGGGTGTGCTGGACGGCGCGAGGAACGAGGATGTGGCGGCATTTCTCGAGCGGCTGCGGAGCCACGGGGTGGAGTCGCGATCGGTGGCACGCAAGCTGAGCGCGCTGCGGAGCTTCTACCGGTGGTTGCTGCTGGATGGGCGCGTGGCGCACGATCCGACGATGAACATCGAGACGCCGGCGAGCTGGAAGGTGCTGCCGAAGAGTCTGGCTGAGGGTGAGGTCAGCGAGATGCTAGAGCGGCTGGCGGCCGCGGCGCGCAGTGACGGTGCGGATGCCGTCGCGCTGCGGGATCATGCGCTGCTGGAGCTGTTGTACGCCGGCGGGCTGCGGGTGTCGGAGATCTGCGCGCTGCGGCCAGAGGATCTGCGGTTGGATGTGGCGCGGGCGCAGGTGCGGGGGAAGGGCGATAAGGAGCGTATCGTACCGCTGGGACGAGCGGCGTGTGAGGCGCTGGTGCGCTATATGGAGCGGGGGCGGCCGGAGCTCTTGCGCGGAGCGAGAGTGGCACGGATGGCGCGCGAGCTGTTCCTGAGTGTGCGCGGACGCGGGCTGACGCGGCAGTGGGTGTGGACGATGGTGCGGGCGCTTGATGCGCGGGCGAGTCCGCACACGCTGCGCCACAGCTGCGCGACGCACATGGTGGAGCACGGGGCGGATCTGCGAACGGTGCAGACCGTGCTGGGGCATGCGGATATCGCGACGACGCAGGTGTACACGCATGTGGCGCTGGGGCACCTGAAGGCGGTGCATCGGGCACATCATCCGCGGGCGAAGGCGCGGCGGGATGTCGGCGGTGTGGCGGGAGTTCGTTCGTGAGCGAGGGCGGCGGGCTGACGGCGCTGGCGCAGGCATACCTGGCGATGCTGCGGAACGAGCGCGGTGCCAGTGCGCACACGGAGCGGGCGTATGCGCGCGAGGTGCACAGCTTTGTGGCGCATCTAACGACGGTGCTGGGAGATGAGGCGAGCGCGGCGGCGATCGATCATCGACACATTCGCGCGTACATGGCGACGCTGCTCGAGCGCGGGTTGACGAAGGCGAGTGTGGCGCGGGCGCTGGCGGCGGTGCGGAGCTGGTTTCGCTGGATGGCGAAGCAAGGGCTGATCGAGCGCAACCCGGCGCTGCTGGTGAGCACGCCGAAGCTGCCCAAGCACCTGCCGCGGGTGCCGAGCGTGGAAGAGTTGAATGGCGTGCTGAACACGCTTGAACGACGGCCGCGCGGCGAAGCGACGGGGTGGCCGGAGCGGGATCGGGTGATCTTCGAGCTGCTGTATGGGTGCGGCATTCGCAACTCGGAGCTGGTCGGGATCGATCTTGAGGACGTGAAGTGGCGGGACGAGCTGATTCTGGTGCGGGGCAAAGGACGCAAGGAGCGGCTGGTGCCGATGGGCGAAGAGGCGGTGGCGGCGATCGGGCGCTACCTGCCGCTACGGGCGGAGCGGCTACAGACGGCAGGCAAGGGCGGTCTGATCGCAGCGGGGCCGCTGGTGATGAATCTGAGGATGCGGGGTCGCTGCCGGCTGACGACGCGGAGTGTGGGACGGATTGTCAAGCAGATTGCGCTGGCCCGGGGGCTGCCGGGGGATGTGCATCCGCACACGCTGCGGCACGCGTTTGGGACGCACATGCTGGAGGAGGGGGCGGACCTGCGCGCGATTCAGGAGATGCTGGGTCATGAGCGTCTGTCGACGACGCAGCGGTACACGCAGCTGACGGTGGGTGGGGTGCAGCGGGTGTACGATGCAACGCATCCGCGGGCGAAGTAGGCGGGACGGGGTTGAGTCGTTACGGCAGAACTACTAGTTACCAACATTAAGTTACTTCTACTCGAAGACTAACTGCACTTAGGAGAATGACTGATAATTTCTCCCCAACCCTTATGCAAGGTGCTTCAGGTTGACCTGTTGCCCAAAGCAGACTGGCGGTGATTTAGGGGCGATTGGCGTGGGTTTGGTGTGTATGCCGGAAGTTGCTCTTTGGTCCTCTGCGTGCAACAGCTCTCACCGGTCCCCAACAAACACTTCAATCTCATAAGAGGCACACGTGACACTTAAGACCTTCGCCCGCTCTCTCGCTTCCACTGCAACCGTTGCCTTGTTTGCGACCGGGATGGCATCTGCTTCGCCCATTCTGAATAGCAACTCGACGACCACTAGCTACCTTGGTTACAGCAGCACCACGGCGCCGACGGGCCCCTTTGCGCCGGGGACGGCTGCACCGACGTACAACATCTCTCCTGGGACTGTCTGGACGGCTCCTGTCAACGGCTCGAACTGGGTTTCCTATAACCCCAACTCCGGTCCGACGGGCGGATTTACGGCCCCGAACGGCTTTTATGAGTACACCGCGAGCTTCAGCAGTGCAGCTGCGGCGACGGATGCCATCACGGTGATGGCGGACGACACGGTGTCGGTCTATCTGAACTCGCTGTCGGATGAGATTGTGTCGCAGTACGACGGCGCCAACTTCGCTCACTGCGCAGCGGGCACGCCGAACTGCATCACGCCGCTGACGGTTGACTTCGGTGCGCTCGCGGGCACGAACACGCTGATCTTTGTGGTCGACCAGCACGCAAAGGCATACACCGGTCTGGACTTCTCGGTGAACGCTGTGGCGACGCCGGAGCCGAGCACGTTCGTCCTTCTGGGCAGCGGTCTGGTCGGTGCGGCGGGTGCCATGCGTCGCCGGATGCGCGCCTAAGCGCAACGGAACGACTGGGCACGTCGCTCTGTTTGGCGACGCTGGCCGTGACGATCAGTCGCCGGTGGCGGTGGAGGTGCTCTCGAGGGAGCCCTCCTCCGCGGCCGGCGATTCTCTTTTGGGGGGAAGAGCTCACCGTCGGGGAGCGTCGTCGCCCGGGGCTAGTAACGGGGGATGGATGGGTCGATGGTGCGAGACCAGTGGTCGATGCCGCCGGCGAGGGACTGGGCGTGTTCGAAGCCCTGGTTGCGGAGCCACATGGTGACGTTAAGGGACCGGGCGCCGTGGTGGCAGACGACGACGATGGGGGCGTCGGGGTCGAGCTCGGTGTGGGCGCGGGCGGGGATCTCGCCCATGGGGATGAGGCGGGCGCCGGAGAGGGAGGCGGTCTGTGCCTCCCATGGCTCACGAACGTCCAAGAGAAGGGGTGGATTGGGCTGCTGGAGACGCTTGGCCAGGTCGTCGGCGGTGATTTCGGGGTCGAGCATGGTCTCAGCATACCGGGTGGCTCGCGGCGGCGAAGGAGTGAGGGGCCGAAGCGGTCCGGTGCACACGATAGAGCAGGCGTGACATGACGCTGGTGCTGTCGGTGGACGATGCGCCATCGACCGTGACAGAGGGGTCACACTGATTTGCCGTACACTAAAGTGTCAGCCTTGTCAGGACAGAGCCGAGCGGAGGCGTTTCTCTCCGCGGAGACCACGTTCGCCACGGCTGATGGTTCACCTTGCACGGCTGAGGAACTTTGATTGAGGGATGTTGTGCTGGAAAAAGTGTTAATTGTCGAGGACGAGGTGCATGCGCGCACGGGGCTGACCGAGCTCGTGGAGAGCTGGGGCTACCGTGCCGAGGGCGCGGCCAACGGGTTTGAGGGTTTGGAGCGCGTGCGGCAGTGGAGTCCGTCGATCGTGGTGACGGATCTGAAGATGCCACGCATGGATGGCATGGAGATGCTGAGCCGGCTGACGGAGCTGCCGCAGCGGGTGACGGTGATCATGCTGACGGCGCAGGGCTCGATTGAGAGCGCGGTCGAGGCGATGCGCATGGGGGCGTTCGACTACCTGCCAAAGCCGGTCGACCCGGTGCGGCTGAAGTCGATTCTGCAGAGTGCGCGGCGACAGGTGGAGAGCACGGCGGTGCTCGAGGCCGAGGAGTGGATGCGCGCGGGCCAGGAGGCAAGCGGTCTGGGGCCGCTGGTGGGATCGTCGCCCCAGATGCGGGCGATCTACCGGCTTCTTGAGCGGGTGGCACCGTCGAACGTGTCGGTCCTGGTGACGGGGGAGAGCGGGACGGGCAAGGAGCTGGTGGCGCGGAGCCTGCACGAGCTGAGCGGGCGACGCAACAAGCCGTTTGTGGCGGTGAACTGCGCGGCGATTCCGGAGACGCTGATCGAGAGCGAGATCTTCGGGCATGAGAAGGGCGCCTTTACCGGAGCGCTCGAGCGGCGGGCGGGGTGCTTCGAGCTGGCTGAGGAGGGCACCCTGCTGCTGGACGAGATCGGCGAGATGCCGGCGGCGACGCAGGCGAAGCTGCTGCGAGTGCTGGAGGATCGCAAGCTGCGGCGGCTGGGCTCGAAGGTGGAGACGCCGGTCGATGTGCGGGTGGTCGCGGCGACGAACAAGGATCCGGAGAAGGCGGTGGCCGAGGGTGAGCTGCGCGGGGACCTTTACTACCGGCTGAATGTGTTTTCGATCCAGATGCCGCCGCTACGCGAGCACCTGGGGGATGTGGGTGCGATCGCGGACCGGATGATTGCGGAGATGAATGAGCGGCACGGATGCGCGGTGACGGGCATGGAACCGGTGCTGCTGGACCGGCTGCGCAGCTATCAGTGGCCTGGCAACGTGCGCGAGCTGCGGAATACGATCGAGCGGGCCATGATTATGGCGGGACGGGGGCGACTGTCCATCGACCACCTGCCGCCGCACTTTGGCGAGCCGGGATTTGCGCCGCCGCCGCGGCGGTCGCGGACGACGCTGGGCGGGGGACACTTCGCGGAGGTTGCGGCGGAGGCGGAGCGGCACCGGGCGGAGGAGAACTCGGTCCGGGTCGAGGTGGGCACGACCGTGGACGAGGCGGAGCGGCAGCTGATTTTGAAGACACTGCTCTCGACGCACAACAACAAGACACGCGCGGCGGAGATTCTGGGCATCAGCTCGAAGACGCTGCAGAACAAGTTGAAGGAGTACTCGAGCGCGGCTGCGGCTGAGGGCGGAGACGGCACGGAGTAGTAGTCTTCGGGCATGCGGCTGAAGACCAAGCTTGTGCTGTCGGCGACGGCGCTGACGAGCGCGATCGTTCTGGTGCTGTCGACGCTCTTTGTCGGCGAGTTGCTGCGGCAGAGGGTGGAGCAGACGGCCTCGAGCAACGAGGTGCTGGCGCATGAGGTGGTTCTGGTGACGCGGCTGGCGGCCGAGTCGGGGGTGCGGGCGAGTCCGCCGCGGGATCAGAGTCCGGGGGCGCTGCGGGAGTCTGTGACGCGCGCGCTGCGTGGCAGCGACTCGCTGGTGAATGTGATGAGCGCGATCGTGCGTTACTCGCCGACGGTGGAGGATGTGGCGGTCACCGATAATGCTGGGTTCACGCTGGTGAGCACGGATCCGGACGCGGTAAATCAGCGGGCGCCGACGCGCAAGGACCTGGAGGAGGTACAGCGGGAGAGCATTCTGCGGCAGATGCGGGACGTGTTTGGCAGGCCGCGGGTGCTGGAGTTGACTGAGGGTCTGGAGCGCAACGGGCAGCCGTTTCTGGTGGTGCGGGTGGGGGTACGGTCGACGTTTGTGCGAGCCTCGTACGAGCCGTGGCTGCGGGCGGCGCTGATCTTCGCGGTGCTGGCGGCGGCGGGCGCGGTGCTGGCGGCCGGTGTGCTGGCGAGCGCGGCGCTGCGGCCGATCGAGCAGATCAGCCAGCAGCTGGAGCACCTGGCGAAGCGGGAGGCGGAAGAGCCGGAGCCGGAGCGTGAGGCGCGGGAGGGCGCGCGGGACGCGGTGGTGCGTGTGTCGCGGACGATCGACCGGCTGGGCGCGCAGATCCGGTCGACCGAGGAGGGATATACGGCGCTGCGGGCGAACCTGAACCAGATGCTGGACACGCTGCGCGACGGGCTGCTGCTGTTTGCGCAGGACGGGCGGGCGGCGACGGTCTCGGAGTCGGCGCTGGTCATCCTGAACCGGCCGGAGCGGGAGACGGCGGGCAAGCGATTTGAGGAGATCTTCCTGCGCGAGACGGCGCTGGGGGAGGCGGTGCTCGATGCCTTTCAGGCGGGCGAGATCGTGCGCGAGCAGCGTGTGCTGATGGAAGATGGACGCGAAGTGCAGTTCTCGATCGATCGCATTGGCGGAGACAGCAGCCGGCCAACGACGACGCTGGTACGACTGCGGGATATGGAGTCAGCGGCGCGACTGGAGCAGGAGCTGGACGTCTCGCGGCGGCTGGCTGCGGTGGGCCGGCTGACGGCGGGTGTGGGGCACGAGGTGAAGAACCCCATCAACGCCATGGTGGTGCATTTAGAGCTGCTGCGAAGCAAGCTGGCGGGCATGGATCAGGGACAGACGGCGGGTGCGCAGAAGCACGTGGAGATCCTGGCGGGCGAGATGGCGCGGCTGGACCGGGTGGTGGAGACGCTGGCGGACTTCTCGCGGCCGATGGAGCTGCACCTGAGCGAGTGCGATCTGCGGGAGGTGGTGGAGAGCGTGGCGGAGCTGACGGAGGCGGAGCTGGACGAGAACGGGGTTAGGCTGCTGATCGAGGCGCCACGGGATCCGCTGATGGTGCGGGTGGACGCCGAGCTGATGCGGCAGGCGCTGCTGAACCTGGTGCTCAATGGCCGAGAGGCGATGCCTGACGGCGGAGTGTTACGGCTGCTCCTACGACGGTCACAGGGGTTTGCGGTACTTGAGGTCATCGATCACGGATTAGGTATTGCGGAAGATGTACTTCCGCGTATCTTCGATCTGTACTTCACGACAAAAGCAAAGGGCAGCGGCATCGGCTTGGCGATGACCTACCGCATTCTGCAGATGCACGGCGGAGCGATGGAGGTCCGATCCAATCCGGAGGCGACGGCGGCCGACCATGGCACCACTTTTACGGTTCATCTGCCTATGACGGCTCTGGTTGAGACACGGAAGGGGACGGCCCGCGCGACGGAGCTGACCTCGCGGACGGGAGAGCGGTCGTGAGCGGCTGCCAGCGGCCAGCGCGACCGGGGGAGATCGCTCTGCTCTCGCTCGTTCTGCTGTTGAGCGGAGGGTGTCATCACCGCCAGACCAAGACGCTGGTGCTGCCGCCACCGGCACCGGTGCCGCTTGACAACGGGGGAACGCCGACGGCGGTGCTGCCGCCGCCGCCAAAGCCGAAGCTGCCCGATGTGCCAGTGGCGGAGGCGGCGACGCAGCCGAAGAAGGTGAAGAAGCACGCCGCGAAGACGACGGCGGCAGCGGCGCCCGTGCCCGCACCCCCTGCGGCTCAGGGCACTTCGGCCACACCGCCACCGGGTGGAGCTCCAGCGGGGCCGGCGAGTGAGGCCGCGGCGGCTGCGGGAGCAACGACGGCGGCCTCAGCCGGTTCGGCCTCTGCGATTGGAGCGCTGACGGCGGGAAGTGAGCAGAATCCCAAGACGATGCAGGAGGCAGCGGAGCTGATCTCGAGCAACGAGCGGCGGCTAAGCTCGCTGACGAGCCAGCTCGCGCAGGCGCAGGCGTCGCTGGTCAGCAAGGTGCGGACGTTCCAGAGGGCGGCGCAGCAGGCCCTTGGAACAGGCGACGCGGAGGGCGCGCGAACGCTTGCCATGAAGGGTAAGCTGCTGCTCGATGATCTGCTGGGGAGCGGAAGCTAGCTCCACGATTCTGGCGAGGTATCGAGGGTCTTCTTCACGGCGGTGCTTGGACGAGCGTGCCTCCGGCTTAGGCCTCGGTGCCGTGGCACTTCTT
This sequence comes from uncultured Acidobacteriaceae bacterium, assembly GCA_964247625.1. Classification (GTDB taxonomy): domain Bacteria; phylum Acidobacteriota; class Terriglobia; order Terriglobales; family Acidobacteriaceae; genus Edaphobacter. Next base: position 263,705 of record CAXTVA010000002.1, on the reverse strand, counting down.
GTACTTCTTGCCAGAGCCGCAGGGGCAGGGGTCGTTGCGCCCGACTTTGGCACCGGCGAGGTGTGGGCCGCTGCCGTTGGTGGACGCTGGGGCACCGCCGGCGGCTTGCGCTTGCTGAAGCTCGCGCTGCTTCTTGCGCTCGAACTCACGCTCGAGGGCGTCGATGGTGGTCGAAGGCGCGCGGGAGGGAGCTGGAGGCGCGGCCTGGCGCTGGAGCGGTGGCAGCGCCGCCGGTGTGGACGGCTGCGTGGGCGGGGTGACTGGCATGGACGGCTGGGCGCCGGGCGCGAGTGCCGGGTTGGCGGCAGGGTCGGGAAGCGGCGGGTGCTGGAGCGCGGCGAGCTGGTCGGCGGTCTCGATGGGGGTGCCGTCCGGACCGATGATCTGCATGCGGAAGAGATGGCGGCTGGTGTCCTCCTGGAAGCGGATCATCATGGCCTCGAACATCTCAAAGGACTCCTTCTTGTAGGCGACGAGGGGGTCCTGCTGGGCATAGCCGCGGAGGCCGATGCCCTCCTTGAGGTGGTCCATGGCGAGGAGGTGGTCTTTCCAGAGGCCGTCGAGGACGGAGAGCATGACGATGCGCTCGTGATAGCGCATGGTCTCCGGGCCGAGGATCTGCTCTTTTACGTTGTAGCGGGCCTGGAGTCTCTCGTAGATGGCTTCGCCGAGATCGTGGCGGTTGAGGCTGGCGATGTCGACCTCGTTCTCGAGGCGGGCGCCGAACTGGTCGAAGATGGCGTTGAAGAGCTCGGGGGCCTTCCAGGTGTCGGCGTGAGCCTTCTCGGGGGCGTACTCGTCGAGCAGGTTGGAGAGAAGGGTGGAGAGGTAGTCCTCGGTGACGAGCTGCTTCTGGTCGACGCCCTCCATGAGCTGACGGCGCAGGCCGTAGACGGCTTCGCGCTGCTTGTTCATGACGTCGTCGTACTCGAGGACGTGCTTGCGGGACTCGAAGTTCTGGGTTTCGACGGCCTTCTGGGCGGCTTCGATGCGGCGAGAGATCATGCCGGACTCGATGGGAACGCCCTCCTCCATGCCGAGGCGCTGGAGCAGGGTCGAGACCCACTCGCGGGCGAAGATGCGCATGAGGTCGTCTTCGAGCGAGAGATAGAAGCGGGAGGCGCCGGGGTCGCCCTGACGGCCGGCGCGGCCGCGGAGCTGGTTGTCGACGCGGCGGCTCTCGTGTCGCTCGGTGCCGATGATGTGCAGACCGCCGGCCTCGATCACGGTTTCGTGTTCTTTGGAGGCGGAGCCGGCGTGGGCGGCGGTGGCGGCGTCCCACGCGGCCTGAGTGGTCTCAAACTCTTGGCCGGAGTAGTAGAAGCGGACCATGCCGGGGCCGGCGACGGGCGAGATCTCGCCTTGCGCGGCGGAGACGGCCATGGCCTGGGAGCGGCGGACAAGATCCTGGCGGGCCATGAAGTCGGCGTTGCCGCCGAGCAGGATGTCGGTGCCGCGGCCGGCCATATTGGTGGCGATGGTGACCATGGAGAGGCGGCCGGCCTGGGCGACGATCTCGGCCTCCTTCTCGTGGAACTTGGCGTTGAGGACGACGTGACGGACGCCCTTGCGCTTGAGGATCTCGGAGAGGAGTTCGGACTTCTCGATCGAGGTAGTACCGACGAGGACGGGCTGCTTGAGGTCGTGCAGGCGCTGGATCTCATCGGCGACGGCGAAGTACTTCTCCTTCGCAGTGCGGAAGACGACGTCCTGGTTCTCGATGCGGCGCATCTGGCGGTTGGTTGGGATGACGACGATCTCGAGCTTGTAGATCTTGTCGAACTCGGCGGCCTCGGTCTCGGCGGTGCCGGTCATGCCAGAGAGCTTTTTGTACATGCGGAAGTAGTTCTGGAAGGTGATGGTCGCGAGGGTCTGGTCTTCCTTGCGGATGGCGACGCCCTCCTTGGCTTCGACGGCCTGGTGGAGGCCATCGGACCAGCGGCGGCCGGGCATGAGGCGGCCGGTGAACTCGTCGACGATGATGACCTCACCCTCTTTGACGACGTACTCGACGTCGCGCTTGTAGAGGTTGTGGGCCTTGATGGCGACTTCGACGTGGTGCTTAAGGTCCCAGTTTTCGGGGTCGGCGATGTTGCCGATGCCGAGCAGGCCCTCGATCTTCTCCCAGCCCTCGTCGGTGACGGTGATGGCGCGGGCCTTTTCGTCGATGACGAAGTCGCCGGACCAGATCTTCTCCTCGACGTTTTCGATGAGCTCCCCCATCTCGAGCTGAGGGATGATGGCGTTGACGCGGGCGTACTTGTCGGTGGTCTGGTCGGTGGGGCCGGAGATGATGAGCGGGGTGCGGGCCTCATCAATGAGGATGGAGTCGACCTCGTCGACGATGCAGTAGTAGTGGCCGCGCTGAACCTGTTCGCCGAGCTCGAACTTCATATTGTCGCGCAGGTAGTCGAAGCCGAACTCGTTGTTGGTGCCGTAGGTGATGTCGGAGGCGTAGGCGGCGCGGCGCTGAGCGTCGTCGAGGTCGTGGACGATGACGCCAACGGAGAGGCCGAGGAAGCCGTAGATCTTGCCCATCCACTCTGCGTCGCGCTTGGCGAGGTAGTCGTTGACGGTGACGACGTGGACGCCCTTGCTGGCGAGGGCGTTGAGGTAGCAGGGAAGGGTGGCGACGAGGGTCTTGCCTTCGCCGGTCTTCATCTCCGCGATCTTGCCCTGATGGAGGACCATGCCGCCGATAAGCTGGACGTCGAAGTGGCGCATGGAGACGGCGCGACGGCCGGCCTCGCGGACGACGGCGAAGGCCTCGGGGAGGAGCTCGTCGAGGGCGGCCTTTTCGGCGGCGTAGATGGCGTCTTTGTCGTGCTGATCGACGCGGGCGCGGGCCTCGTCGACGCGCTGCCGGAACTCGCCGGTCTTCTCGCGAAGCTGATCGTCGGAGAGACCCTGGATGGAGGACTCGAGGGCGTTGATTTGCGTGACGGTGGGCATGAGGCGCTTAACCGCGCGCTCATTGCTGGTGCCGAAGACCTTCGCGATGACGTTGTTGAGCAAAGCTGGTGTGTCCCTTGGGGGCGGGGAGGCCGCCTTGCTAGTAGTGTAAATGCTTGACGGGATGCCGGACGGGAGGGTGGATGACCGGAACGGGTGAGGGCGGAGGCAGGGTGATGGACACGGCGGATGTCGCAGAGATGGCGGCGGCGATCGCGCGCGAGGCGGGTGCGCTGCTGCGGAGATTCTACGAGCGCGGTGTGCGTACGGAGTACAAGGGCGACGTCGACCTGGTGACGGAGGCGGACCGGGCGAGTGAGGCGCTGATCAAGGAGCGGTTGCAGGCGGCGTTTCCGGATCACGGGATCTACGGCGAGGAGGGGACGCGGGTGGATCTGGCCGCGGAGTATCGCTGGTATGTGGATCCGCTTGATGGGACGACGAACTTTGCGCACACGTTTCCGCACTTCTGCGTGGTGCTGGGGTGCGAGCGGCGGCCGAAGGGGATCGCGGCGGAGGCGGACGGAGAGATGGTGGCGGGGGTGATCTACGATCCGCTGCGGGATGAGCTGTTCTCGGCGGCGGCGGGGCAGGGCGCGACGCTGAACGGGAAGCAGATTGCGGTGTCGTCCACCGGGAGGATGCAGGAGTCGCTGACGGCGACGGGGTTTCCGTCGCATAAGCGGCACCGCAGTCCGAATGTGCACTTCTACCAGGAGGTGACGCTGCGTTCGCACGGGGTGCGGCGGGCGGGATCGGCGGCGCTCGATCTGGCGTACGTGGCGTGCGGGCGGCTGGACGGCTTCTGGGAGTTCAATCTGAATCCTTGGGATACGTCGGCGGGCGTGCTGCTGGTGCGCGAGGCGGGCGGCATGGTGACGCACTTCGATGGGGGCGCCTTTACGCTCGACAGCCGGGAGACGCTGGCGACCAACGGGCGGATCGCGGCGGAGATGGTGCACCTGTTCGGAGAGATGTTCGCGGGGCGTGGGATGGGCGAGATTCCGTCGCCGGCGGAGTTTCGCGCGCGGCGCGAGGCGGATGGGCGATAAGCGGCTGGGCTTTGCGGGTGCGACGTGACGTGCTGCTAAAATCGTGCTCTGGACAGGAGCGATCTGCCAGCGAGTTCTGGAGGACGAGAGAGATGGCGTATGTAATTGCGGAGCCGTGCATCGGGACGAAGGATTCGGCGTGTGTGGACGCGTGCCCGGTGGACTGCATTCATCCGAAGAAGGACGAGACGGGCTACGGCGAGGCCGAGCAGCTGTTCATCGATCCGGTTGAGTGCATTGATTGCGGCGCGTGTGTCCCGGTGTGCCCGGTGTCGGCGATCTATGCGGGCGATGATCTGCCGGATAAGTGGGTCGGCTTTCAGGAGAAGAACGCGGCGCACTTCGGTCGCTAAGCGAGCTCGACGACGGGCGACACTGCCGTGGAATGGTGTGAGACGCGTGGCTCCTCGGGGCTGCGCGTTTCTGCGTTGGGCGGTGGAGTGGGCGTGAGAGGCGATCGCGATGGCTGAGGGGAGGCTGATCCAGCATGCGGGCGAGGCGATCGTGCTGCGGCTGTGGCCGTTCCAGGAGGCCGACCTGATCGTGAGCCTGTTCACGCGGGAGCAGGGGCGGGTGAAGGGAGTGGCGCGGCACGCGATGCGCAGCCGGCGGCGCTTCGGCGGGGCGCTCGAGCCGATGACGGTCGTGCGGGCGGCGTATGCCGAGCGACCCAAGCAGGAGCTCATGCGCCTCGACGCCTTCGAGACGCTATGGTCGCCGCTGCGCGAACCACTGGATTGGGAGCGGGCGGCGGGGCTGCAGCTGATGGCCGAGGTGCTCGAAGAGACGCTGCCAGAGATGGCGGTCGAGGACGCGGTGTTTCGCCTGGTGGGGGCGGTGCTGCCGGAGCTGCGGGTAGGCGCGGTGGGTCTGCCGGTGAGCTATTTCTGCCTGTGGATGACGCGACTAATGGGATGGATGCCGGAGCTGGGGCACTGTATCGTGTGCGGGCTTGACCTGCGAGAGGCGGCGATCTGGTGGTCGCCGACCGCGGACGGAGTCACGTGCGAGGATGATCGCCGGCCGGGCAGTGTGCGGCTGGGAGTGGAGACGGTCGGTGATGTGCGGCGGATCTTCCGCAGCGGTCTGGCGGAGCTTGCCGGAGAGCCGTGGACGGTCGAGCGAACCCGACCCCTGCTGCGACTGGGCGTCGGGCTGCTGGAGCGGCATCTGCAGCGGAGGCTACGCAGCGCGACCGCGTTGGGTTGAGCGGTCAAACGGGGACCTGGTCGATCGAGGTGGGTTCGACGTGAGGGTGCCCGTTGCGGGCGGCGCGGTACTTTGCGGCCTCCTCATAGGCCTTGAGGCGAGAGCGCATGACGCCACCGAGTGGCCGGTGGGCGGCGAGCGCGTGCCATGGAGTGAACGAGAGCTGCTCATCGACGAAGCGCTGACGATCGTCGGAGTAGGTGGGCTGCGGGGAGACGGTGAGGCGGGCGACGGTCTGCCATGGCGACTTGTCGGCGGGCCAGGACCTGGAGGCGTCTTCGATGGGGAAGGCGTCGTGCTTGCTGTCAGCGTCGGGGGCGAGGGCCAACTGGGCCTTGATCTCCCAGACGGCGGTCTCGTGACGGAAGAACCTCTTGATGAGCTCCTCGAGGGCGTTGTAGTCCTCGCCGAGGTCGATGGATTGACCAGTGAGCGCGCGGAGGTTGTCGGAGGCGGGGGCGACGCCGAGCTTGGCGACGTAGCTGCCGAAGCGGATGGGGGTGACGGTGGTGAAGCTCTCGCCGAGGATGTGAACGGCGGGCGCGCCGATGCCTTCGAGGGCAGCGGAGTGGAGGCCGACGAGGCCGATGGTCGCGTTGATGGCGCGGGCGGTGACGGAGACGGCGTGCTTGATGCTTTCGGAGGTCTCGAGGTTTTTGTCGAAGAGCTTGAGCTGCTTGAGGAAGCCGGCGGGATCGGGTGCGCTAAAGGCGTCGGCGTTGACGCAGACGATGTCCTGGGTGGAGTTGCCGGTGTGGTTGGGGACGGTCTCGCCGGGGACGTTGAGGACCTTGATGGCGAGGCCGCGGGGGCTCGAGACAGTGTCGGCGAGGAGGTCGCCGGGGTTGGTCGAGAAGCGCATCAACACGGGATAGCTGCCGGGCTGCGCGAAGAGACCCTGGGCGAGGTGCGCGGGCAGGTCGGCGGGGATGTCGAGTGTGCCGACGAGGACGCCGTGAGACTTGGCGTGGACGGGACGGTAGGCGTGCCGGTAGCGGCTGGCCATGGTGCGGGTGATGTGCTGCATGACGCGGGAGAGCTCGTCGAAGACGACGGCCTCGTCGGGAGCGGGCTGCTCAACGGTGGGAGTGAAGGGCAGGTAGGGGGCGGCGGGTTGCTGGTCTGGCTTGGAGTCGAGGGAGATCGGCACGGGGGCTCCTTCTGGGTCTGCGCTTCAGGACGGTGCGGCGATAGGCTATCTCATTCGTCCCTTGTGAGGGGCGCAGTACCCGGTGATCTCAGCCGATGACGGTGGAGCCACTGGCGCAGGGTGGCAAACTCGGCGCGCGGTTAGAATCGTGAGATTCATCGGGAGCTTGTGAGAGTGATGGGAGTCACGAAGACGAAGGCGCTGACCTTTCAGGAGCTGCTGTTTACGCTGCAGCGGTTCTGGGCGGAGCGGGGATGTGTGTTGCAGCAGCCGTATGACGTGGAGGTGGGCGCGGGGACGATGAGCCCGGATACATTTCTGCGGGTGCTGGGGCCGAAGCCGGTGCGCATTGCGTATGCGCAGCCATCGCGCAGGCCGGCGGATGGGCGATATGGGGAGAACCCCAACCGGCTGTTTCGGCATACGCAGTTGCAGGTGATTCTGAAGCCGCCGCCGGAGCGGGTGCAGGAGATCTATCTTGAGAGCCTGCAGGCGATCGGGATCGATCTGCGCGAGCATGACATCAAGTTTGAAGAGGACAACTGGGAGTGGCCGGTGGGCGGGGCGTGGGGCGTGGGCTGGCAGGTGATGCTCGATGGGCTCGAGATCACGCAGTTCACCTACTTTCAGCAGTGCGGCGGGATGGATCTCGACCCGATCTCGGGCGAGATCACGTATGGTCTGGAGCGGATCGCGGGCTTTCTGCAGGACGTGGAGTCGATCTACGACATTGTGTGGGCAAGGGAGCCGGATACAGGCCGGGTGATCACGTACGGCGAGATGCGGCTGGCGGAAGAGGAGCAGTTCTCGGCGTACAGCTTTGACTACGCGGACGTGGACAGGCTGTGGGAGCACCTGCGGCTGTATGAGGCGGAGTGTCTCGGTTTGCTCGAGCGATCGAAACGGGTGCTTGACGGCAAAGCGGGAGCGGACGCGCTTGCGGTGAAGCGGTTTCCGGTGCTCGGGGCCTATGAGCTTGCGTTGAAGTGCTCGCACCTGTTCAATCTGCTGGACGCGCGCGGGGCGATCTCGGTGACGGAGCGGGTGGGGGTGATGGCGCGGATCCGGACGCTTGTGGTCGGCGTGGCGAAGATGTATGCGGCGCAGGGAGCGGCCGTGGACGGGTTTGCCATGGCGGATGTAGCGGGTCTTGAGGCGCGTATGTAAGTGGCCTGGTTCCTGTCGCGGTTTTTTGTTATGAGTTTCGTTACAGAAAGAGTTCTGGCGAGGACGATGGCGGAGTTTCTGTTTGAGATTGGGTTAGAGGAGGTGCCGGCGCGGATGCTCGCGGGGGCGGAGCGGGAGCTGCGCGAGCGGGTAGCGCGGATGCTCGCGCGCGAGCGTCTGCTGCGCGCAGGGCCGGATGCGGAGACTGAGGTGCGGAGCTTCGCGACGCCGCGGCGGCTGGCGGTGCTAGTGGGCGGGGTCGCCGAGCGGCAGGCAGAGGTGCGCGAGGAGGTGATGGGGCCGAGTGCGGCGATCGCGTTCAAGGGCGGGGTGGCGGGACCGGCGGCGATCGCGTTTGCGAAGAAGGCAGGGGTCGCCCTCGAGGCACTCGAACGGGTGGAGACGGCGAAGGGGGAGTATGTTCGCGCGGTAGTGACAAGACCGGGGCGGACGGCGGCGGAGGTGATCACGGGGGAGCTGCCGAAGGAGCTCGCGGGGGTTTACTGGGCGAAGACCATGTACTGGAGGCCAGGAAAGCCGGAGCGATTTGTGCGGCCGGTACGGTGGATATTGGCGCTGCTTGACGGTGAGGTGGTGCCGGTGAGCTTCGCCGGCAAGAGCTCGGGGGCCGTCACGTACGGGCACCGGGTGCTGTGCGGGGAGACGGCGATCCGGGTGGCGACACCGTCCGAGTATGAGACAGTGCTCGAGCGCGCGCATGTGATGGCCGATGTTGAGGGAAGACGGCAGCGGATTCGGAAGGCGCTCGACCGGGTATGCCGGCAGGTGCCCGGGGCGCGGTGGCGAGAGGATCATGCGCTGGTCGAGACAGTGACGCAGCTGACGGAGTGGCCGACGGTGGTGCGAGGAGGTTTCGAGGCGCAGTACCTGGAGCTGCCGGAGGAGGTGCTGGTGACGGTGATGCGGGATCACCAGAAGTACTTTGCCGTTGAGGACGGCGAGGGCACGCTGGTGCCGCACTTCCTGACGGTGTTGAACACGGAGGTGGACGAGAGCGGCGAGGGAGTGATCCGGCACGGCAACGAACGGGTGCTGCGGGCGCGGTTCAATGATGCGCGGTTCTTCTGGGAGTTCGACCAGCGGGTACGGCTTGAGGAGCGGGTAGAGCTGCTCGAGAAGGTGACATTTCAGCGAGAGCTGGGCAGCTATGCGGCGAAGACCGCACGGGTACAGGCGGTCGCAGGGGTGCTGGCGTCGCGAGTGACGGCGGCTGGAAGCGTGGTGGATGAGGTGGCGGTCAGTGAGGCGGCGCGGCTGGCGAAGACCGATCTGACGACGGAGCTGGTGAAGGAGTTTACAGAGCTGCAGGGCGTCGTCGGTGGGCTATATGCCCGGGCGCAGGGCGTGGCGGAGACGGCCGCGCTGGCCATCTATGACCAGTACCGGCCGGAGGGAGCGGACGACGCGATGCCGCGGTCGAGAGAGGGAGCGGTGCTGGCAATCGCGGACAAGGCGGACACCGTTGCAGGGATGTTCGCGTTGGGGATGGAGCCGACGGGGTCGAAGGACCCGTTTGCGCTGCGACGGGCGGCGAACGGGATCGTGCGGATTCTGGCAGAGTCGGATCTGCCGCTGACGTTGCGCGACGTAGCCGATGCTGCGGCCGAGGGCAAGGGAGAGCTGGTTGGGCGAATGCTTGGGTTCTTTCGCGAGCGGGTAGAGTTTACGCTGCGCGAAGGGCTGGGGCAGGCGTATGACGTGGTCGCGGCGGTGCTGGCAGCGGGGTTTGAGGATGTGGGCGATGCGGTCGCACGGGCGCGCGCGGTGACGGAGGTTCGCGAGGCGAGTGGCACCGGTGGCGACTTCGCGGCGGTGTGCGCGGCGTTGAGGCGGATGGAGAACATTCTGCGCCAGGCTGGAGAGAAGACTATCGCCGTGCCGGCGAGGGTGGACCCGGCGCTGCTGCTTGAGCCGGAGGAGACGGCGCTGGCGGAGCGGTCGGACGACCTGGCGGGACAGGTGCGGGTCCTGAGTGAGGAGAGGCGATATGCGGAGGCGCTGCGCCTGATCGCGACGCTGCGGCCGCAGGTGGATGCGTTCTTCGATGCGGTGATGGTGATGGTGCCGGAGGAGCAGGTGCGGGCAAACCGGCTGGCGCTGCTTGGCCGAGTGCTGGCCGAGTCTTCGGGCGTTGCGGACTTCTCGAAGATTGTGACGGTGGGGTGAGTGTGCGGGAGATACGGGTGGAGGCTGGAGAGGCGCAACGGCTGGCGGCGATGTATGCGGAGTTCTCGGATGGGGAGCTGATCCGGTTCGGGCGGGGCGTAGGGGACCTTACGGAAACGGCGCAGGCGGTGCTGCGGGCGGAGCTTGCACGGCGAGAGCTGGACGTGCCTTCCGAGGACATGAAGGACGAACCGGAGGAGGCAGGTCTGGAGAGTGCCTTACCAGGGGATTTCGCTGCGATCTCGGCGCCAGAGTGTGTGTGGGAGTTTGCGGAGGTGGAGGACGCGCGGGCGGCTGCGGAGATGCTGGGCGCGGCGGGACTCGAGTACGACCTGCTGCTGCCGGATGCCACAGGGTTCACCGCTCGATCGCCGCGTCTGGCAGTGCTGCCGGAGAATGTGGAGCGCGTGCGGGAGATGCTTGCGAACCCGATACCAGAGGAGTTTCGCGAGCTAGTGCGGACCAGGGAGCGCTTCATCGTGCCCGTGTGCGTTGCGTGTGGGGCGCCGGATCCGCTTCTGGAGTCGATCGAGCCAAGCAACGAGTGGCGTTGCGAGGTGTGCGGGCACGTGTGGCGCGAGACGGTGCCGGAGTGAGACTGCGCGGGGTAGGAAGGCGAGCTCTGCTGGGATGGGCTCTGGCGGATACGCTGGCGGCGTGCTCACAGGCGGCTGTGCCGGTTGCGGGGTACGAGGTGGTGCGGACGTATCCACACTCGACGGAGAGCTACACGGAGGGGTTCTTCTACCGCGACGGCCTGTTCTATGAAGGGACGGGGCTGAATGGGCACTCGGCGGTGCTGGTGGTGGAGCCGGAGAGTGGAAGGGTGCTGCAGCGGATCAGTCTGCCGGGAGAGTACTTTGGCGAGGGAGTCGTGGACTGGGGCTCCAACCTCTACGAGTGGACGTGGCGGTCGCACGTCTGCTTTGTGTATGACCGCTTCAGCCTGCGCCGTGTGGGGCAGTTTGCGTACGCGGGCGAGGGTTGGGGCATGACGCGGACGGCGACCGCGATCGTGACGAGCGATGGGACGGATGTGCTGCGGTTTCGCGATCCTGCAACATTCCGGGAGACGCGGAAGGTGCGGGTGCGGGAGGGTGAGAGGACTGTCGATCAGTTGAATGAACTGGAGTATGTGAAGGGTGAGATCTACGCCAATGTCTGGCACTCGGACCGAATTGCGCGAATCTCGCCGACGGACGGGCGGGTGCTGGGGTGGATCGATCTGACCGGGCTGCTGCCGGAGAGCGAGCGCGTGAATGCGGAGTCGGTGCTGAACGGGATTGCGTATGACGCGGCGACGGACCGCCTGTTTGTGACGGGAAAGCAGTGGCCGCGAGTGTTCGCGATCCGAGTCATTCCGAGTGTGCGGCAGGTGAACGGCAGGTGAGGGGGGTCGGAGAGACGGCTGGCGGTCTTGGGCGCTACGCACGTTGCTGCTGACGGCTTGTCGATCTCCGAAGCCTAGGTGACTTCGAGTTGTGGGATGCGGGGGTGGAGGCGACTGCGCGGGGAGGTCTCGATTGCAGAGGGTTGGGCGTGGCGGGCGCACTGCTGGCGGAGGCCTCGAGAAAGGCGCGCGCCATGAGCGTCAGCTGCTCTTGCATAATGGCCATGGTGAAGCGAGTGACGCCGGGCTCCAGCATGGCGCGGCTGACGCCTGCCATCGCGCTCAGCATGGTTGCGGCGGTGATCTCGGGGTTGGCGAAGGTGATGTCGCGCGCGGTCCTGAGGACAGCGGTCATGGCCCTGTTGGCGCGGGTGTGCATGTCGCGCACGATGCGCTTGCCTTCGACGTCGTCGCTGATGGCGTAGAGCGAGACACTGGCATCGAGGTTGCGAAACTTGGCCTGGAGGAAGGCACGGGTGATGGCCTGGGCGATGCTCGCAATTGACGCGCCGTGGACGGCGGCGCAGGCGTCTTCGACGGCAGCCGCAACGCTGTCAAGATGTTCCCTGAGAAGCGCCTGCAACAGCGAGCTCTTGTTGGGGAAGTACTGGTAGAGAGTGCCAACGGAGACGCCGGCGCGCGCGGCGACGCGGGTGGTGGTCAGCTTCGACCTGCCTTCCTTCAGCAGAACCTGAATCGTGGCTTGCAGGATAGCTTCAACTGTCGCCGCAGAACGCGCCTGAAGGGGCGTCTTCCGCGGTTCGAAGCGAGCGATGACGGTGTTGCTCAAATGCGAACTCCATATGTGAAGCTTGCTTCATCTAATCACACGAAGCACACAGGAGACGAAGCGATGAACGCGTTGAACGATCTCGGAGGGACATTCACCTTTCCCGGCACGCCGGTGACGGTGAACCGGATGGGTTATGGAGCAATGCAGCTGGCGGGGCCGCACGTCTTCGGGCCGCCGAAGGACGTCGCGGCAGCGGTGGCGGTGCTGCGGGAGGCGGTCGAGAGCGGGGTCAATCACATCGACACGAGCGACTTCTACGGTCCGCACATTACCAATCAGATCATCAGACAGGCGCTACACCCGTATGGGGATGATCTGACGATTGTGACGAAGATCAGCGTGCGGCGCGGCGAGGACGGGTCGTGGCTACCGGCGCTATCGCGCGAGGAGCTGACCCAGGCGGTGCACGACAACCTGCGCAATCTGGGTCTCGATGTGCTGGATGTGGTGAACTTTCGCAGCATGCATGGCGTGAGTGAGGCGGGCGAGGGCTCGATCGAGGCGCCGTTGACGGTGTTGGCTGATCTGCAGCGGCAGGGCCTGATCCGCCACATCGGCCTGAGCAATGTGACGCCGACGCAGATTGCGGAGGGACGGCGCCTCTGCGAGATCGTCTGTGTGCAGAACATGTACAACGTGGCGAACCGGGCTGATGACGCGGTGATTGACGAGCTGGGCCGAGACGGAATCGCGTATGTGCCGTTCTTTCCGCTGGGCGGCTTCTCGCCGCTGCAGTCTTCGACGCTGAACGACGCGGCTGCGGCTCTCGAAAGCACACCGAACGTGGTGGCGCTTGCGTGGCTGCTGCAGCGCGCACCGAATATGCTGCTGATCCCCGGGACGTCGTCGGTGGCGCATCTTCGGGAGAATCTCTCGGCGGCTTCGCTGCGCTTACCGGAGGAGGTGCGGGCGAGGCTGAACGCGATCGGACAGGCGTGAAGGAGGCAGGTTTGCGGTCCAGGGCAGCCGGCGGCGGGGAGTCTGAGGCGGCGCACCTGGTCGCGAGCGCAGGTGCTGCTCCGTCTGGTTCAGGCGGGCTGACACTCGGTGCCGGCGCACCAGATACGTTGCAGGTTGCGGGTGGCGCGGATGTCGCGGGTGGGATCGCCGTCGACCAGGATGAGGTCGGCGCGGAGGCCGGGGGTAATGGCGCCGCGGTCGGGCATGCCGAAGTGCGTGGCAGGCAGGATGGTAGCGGCGCGAAGGGCGTCGACGGGGGAGAGACCAGCGTCTACGAGCAGGCCGAGCTCGTGATGGAGGCTCTGGCCGTGGGGGATGCGGGCGGGGACGCCAGAGGCGGCGTTGGCGTCGGTGCCGGCGAGGATGAGGACGCCGGCTTTGCGAAAGGCGATGACGCTGGCGCGTGAGGCGGCGTAGTCGAGGCCGGGCCTGCCGGACTGCTCGACGAGTCCCTCCATCATGGTGAGGGTCGGGACGGAGACGCGGCCCTCGGCGGCCATGCGGGTGGCGACGGCCTCGCTAAGCGCATGGTCGAGCGGGGCGTGGGTGACGACGTCGACGCCGGCCTCGATCGCCATGGCGAAGGCGGGAGAGGTGACGGCGTGGGCGACGACGCGCCTGCCGTGGGCGTGGGCGGCGTCGACGATGGCGTTGAGGGTGGGCTGGTCGAGGGCACCCGGGCCGGACGACTCGACGATGACTTTGATGTAATCGGCGCCCTCGGCGACGCGGGCGCGGATGAAGCTCTCGGCCTGGGCGGGGTTCTCAACGATGCCGTCCGGCGGGAAGCCCGGCATGTGGGCGTGAACGCCGCCCGGGGCAGCGGCGGGGGTGCCTGCACTGCGGAAGTCGGTGACGCCGGTGACTCCACGGAGCGAGTGAAGAAGGGTGGCGGGCCAGAGGCCCATATCGAGCGCGGTAGTGACGCCGTAGCTCGCGAGCTGCTTGAGGGTGTCGATGCCGTTCAGGTGTACGTGAGTGTCGATGAGGCCGGGAAGGAGGATGGCCCCGCGGGCGTCGATGACCTCGGCGCCGACCGGGTCAGTGCCGATGAGGGTGTCATCGATCACGACGGTTGCGGGTTGGTCGAGTGAGTGTCCGTTGAAGACGCGTGCGTTGATGATGGCAGATTTCATGTGGGGCGGTCCTGGAGGCTAGTGGAGGCGCTGAAGGCGGGCGATGAGCTTTTCGGCGAGGGGTTCACCGGACTCGGTCCAGAGGAGGCGGCTGGAGATGCCGCAGTGCTTTTCCACCGAAAGGGTGAAGGCGAGGAGCATCTCGATGTTGCGCTGGATGTACTGGGCGGCTTCCGGAACTTTAGGGGCAGGGGTGGGGGTGCGAGGACGGGCGACGGAGTCGATGGCGATGACGGGAGCGCGGCGGGACTCGGCGCTGTCGCGGTGGGCGCGATCGCTGAGGGGGTCATCTTCTGTCGCTTCATCGAGGTCGGTACTCTCCTCGTCATTCTCGTCCTCATCGTCGAGGACCCAGGGGTAGTCGAGGCCGAAGTCGACGCGGATGTGACCGTTCTGCTCAAAGGCGCTCTGATCGAAGTGAGGGCCGAAGCCGATGATCTTGACGGTGGCGGGGGCGGGGCGCCAGAGGGTGTCGAGGCGGGCGTCGGGGGCGAGGTCATCGGCGCCGAGGCCTGAGTCGGGGGTCCAGAGACTCCAGCGCATCTCGAACTCGTAGGCCATGTCGTCGTGGAGCTGCTCGGTGGCCTCGGCGACGGCGGTCTCGATGAGGGAGCCGGCGGTGTCCTGGTTGTCTTCGGCGCGGTCGTCGTTGACGTAGATGCGCTGGTAGGTCGGGGACTCCGAGAAGCTGATGGGGTAGACGGAGGCGGCGGCGACACGCTTGCCTGCGGGCGTGCCGCTGATGACGGCGAACTGGCGCATGACACAGCCGAGGGCGGAAGGGAGCGTCTGGAGCTCGAAGTTAGGGAACCAGAGGGAGAGGTAGAGCTGATCCGACATGGGCTGATTGTAGAGGGCGGCGGGCGTGAGCGCGGGGAAGGGAGGCCGAGTCTCTGAGAAGATGAGAGGGGCCGACGATGCGCGTGACGAGCTGGATATCGATCAAGGGACTGCGGATGTCGCTGGTCGCGGGCGCGGCGGTGCTGCTGGTGCTGCTGGTGGGGTTTCTGGGGGTGGCGCACTTTCGCGCGCACCGGCTACTCGGCGATCTACCGCGGCGGCTGGGGGCGGATATCGAGAAGGAGACGAACGGATTTACGTACTCGCAGGCGGTCGAGGGACGGACCGTGTTTACGCTACACGCGGCGACAGCGACAGAACACCGCGACGGGAAGGTGATGCTGCACGATGTGGGCATCGTGTTGTATGGGCGGGAGCAGACGCGGGCGGACCGGATCTACGGCAAGGAGTTCGAGTATGACCAGAAGAACGGCGTCGTGCGTGCGACCGGCGAAGTGCACCTCGACCTGGGGGCGCCGGCGCCGGCGGACACGGCGGACCGGGTCGCGTATGCGGCGGGCAGAGAGCCGGGCGCGCGGCAGGAGACCAGCAGAAGTCCGGAGCTAGTGCACGTCAAGACGAGTGGGCTGGTGTATGTACAAAGCCTCGGGGTGGCATCGACGGCGGAGCAGGTCGAGTTCGCGTATCGAGGCATGGTTGGGCGGTCACGGGGGGCGTCGTACAACGCGGACACGGGGGTGACGACGCTCGAGCAGGCGGTGGAGATCTCGGGGGTACGCGATGGGCGGCCGATGCTGCTGAAGGCGGCGCATGCGGAGATGACGAAGACGACGGGACAGCTGGTGCTGCGGGGGGCAGAGTACGTGGTGGTTGGGGCGCCGAGCGGGCGAGAGGCGAGTAGAGCGGGGCTGCTACGAGTGCAGACGCGGCCAGACGGGACGGTGGAGCGGGCGATGGCGATTGACGGGGTGAAGCTCGAGAGCGATCGCGGAACGATGGACGCGCCACAGGGCGTGATGGAGATGGACGCGGCGGGGCGGCCGCGGATGGCGCATCTGGAGGGCGGGGTGCGACTGAGCGCGGATGGGCCAGGTCAGCAGACGGCAGGTGAGTCGGCCGAAGCGACGGCGAGCTTTGACGGCCGGGGCGAGATACGCTCGATTACGATGCGGGGAGGCGTGGGTGTGCACGAACGGGCGCAGACCGACGCCACGTGGAGCGAGCGAGAGCTGCATGCGGCACAACTCGATCTGACGCTGCGTGCAGGTGCTGGTCACGGGCTGGAGCAGGCGGCCGCGGTGGGCGAAGCGCGGCTGCTGCTGCGCGAGCCAGGGCGAGCGGGGCGGCCGGAGGAGCAGAGCGAGATGCATGGAGATCGGCTGATCGCTCACTTTGTCGAGAGTGGGCGGCGACAGGAGGTGGCGGAGGTCGAGGGAGCTGGGCATACGGGAATCGACCGCCGGCTGGCGGATGGGACAGGGGACCGAAGCTCGGCGGATGCGCTTGAGGTGCACTTTGCGCCGGCGGCGGATGCAAGTACGGCACGACCGGGCGGGGTCGCGGGGAGCTTCGGAGCGGCTCAGATGGAGAGTGTGGTGGAGCGGGGGTCGGTGGTGCTGAGGCATGACGGGATGACGCAAGGGGGCGAGCGGCAGGCTGTCGATGGAAGCGCGCGGGAGGCGCAGTACGACGGCCGACTGGAGCATCTGGTGCTGGTGGGGGATGCGGTGGCAGCGGAGAGCGGTAGCCGGGTGCAGGCGGACCGGATTGAGCTCGAGCGAGGGAGCGGGGACACGCGGGCAGTAGGGCGAGTGCAGGTGAGCTATCCGCCCTCGCGAGGTGCGGGGCCGATCAGCGCGACGGCGGGAGGCGCGCAGACAGTGCACGTGGTGGCGGGGCTGGCGGAGTTCGTGCGCGGGACGGCGGTGGCGACGTTCCATGGCGGAGAGCAGAGCAGGGATGGAGCGACGGGCACGGCGCGAATGTGGCAAGGGGGATCGCAGATCGAGGCGCCGGTGCTCGTGCTGCGGCAGCGTGAGGGTGTGCTCGAGGCGCATGGAGCGGCGGGCACGCGGGAGGTGCACACGGTCCTGAGCGAGACGGCGGGTGCCGGAGAGGGTTTTGGCGGTGGACTGACGGGTGGAACAGTCAGCAGGGCGAGAGGCCGGCCGGCGGCCGAGTCAAAGGCAGGTATGGGTTCTGGAGGTGGGCTGGGGGTCGGTGAGGCCTCGTCTACGTCAGAGGCGGCGGCTGGGGGCGTCGCTGGGCGAGGTGGGCCGGCGCGAATCACAAGCGGGCGTCTCGTCTACAGCGACCGGAGCCGGACGGCGGAGTTTCGGGACGGGGTACTGCTCGAGGATGCGAACGGCAGTGTACGCAGTGCAGAGGCGACGGCGACGCTGCGGGCGAAGGCTCCCGGTAGTCGCGAGAGTGCTGCAGGAGGTGAAACGCCGGGGCTGCCGACGAGCGGACTCGAGCGGGTGGTGGCGAAGGGTGGGGTGGTGCTGCGGCAGCCGGGGCGCGAGGCGACAGGTGAGGAGCTGGTCTACACGGCTGTGGACGGGCTGTTCTTCCTGACCGGGTCGCCGGCGGTACCGCCGCGGGTCAGGGACGCGACGAATGGGACGGTGGCGGGGGTGTCGATCCGCTTCCACTCCGGCGATAATAGCGTGGTTGTCTCGGGCGGCTCTGCCGGGGAGAGCGGAGGTCGCGTGCGCACGGAGACGAGGGTCAAGACGGATTGATGAAGACGCTCGAGACGGAGGAGATCGCCAAGAGCTACGGTGGCCGGCAGGTGGTGCGCGGGGTGAGTCTGCGGATCTCCGAGGGCGAGGTGGTGGGCCTGCTGGGACCGAACGGCGCGGGGAAGACGACGAGTTTTTACATGATCGTCGGCCTGGTGCGGCCAGACACGGGGCGGGTGGTGGTGGAGGGCCGGGAGATCACGCGACTGCCGATGTATCTGCGCGCTCGGAAGCACGGCATCAGCTATCTGCCGCAGGAGCCTTCCGTCTTTCGGAAGTTATCGGTTGAGGACAATATTCTCGCGGTGCTTGAGACCCAGGCGGTGGGCGCAGAGGCGCGGCGCACACGGACGGAGCGGTTGATCGAAGAGCTGAACTTGGGCCACGTGCGAAAGACGAAGGGGTACGCGCTGAGCGGCGGCGAACGGCGACGAGTGGAGATCGCGCGGTGTCTTGCGATCGAGCCGAAGTTCATTCTGCTGGACGAGCCGTTCTCAGGCATTGATCCGATCGCGGTGCTCGACCTGCAGGAGATCATTATTGGGCTCAAGCGCAGCGGGATCGGAGTTTTGATTACGGATCACAATGTACCGGAGACGCTGGCGGTCACGGATCGCGCGTACATCATCAACGAGGGGCAGATTCTGTTCGCGGGAACACCGGGTGATCTCGGGCGTGATCCGGAGGTCAAGCGGATCTATCTGGGAGAGAAGTTCCGGCTTGGTTAACGCGCTGTAATGCTCGATTACAACTTCCGTGGCAACGGGGAGTTTTCCTCCGACATGGGAGTCGCGGGAGCGCCTACACTCCACCACAGAGCGAGTGCAGGGCGTGTAGACTGAGGCCAATATGGCGAGGTCGATGCAGGCGATGCGACCAGCCCAGCAGCATCTTGTGGAGCGGTCGTACTTGGGCGGGTTTCTCGCCGCGTCTCCTGAGAGACACGACACCTGTTCTAAAGCCATGGTGAGGACGAGTGCTACTTCAACCGAAGCTGAATCTGAAGGTCTCGCAGCGGCAGGTGCTGACACCTGGACTCGTCCAGATGGTGAGCGTGCTTGCGCTGAACAAGCTCGAGTTGAAGGAGATGATCAACACCGAGATGATCGAGAATCCGGTGCTGGAAGAGGTGGAGGAGTCTGCCGTCTCCTATGAGGAGCTAGCAGGCCGGGAGGGGGACCGTGAGCGCTCCGCCGAGGACGTGGCTGCGGACGGCGAGCGGGCGAAGGAGAAGGACCCTTTCGACGAGATCGACTTTGGCAGCTACTTTCAGGACTATCTAGACCCGGGGTACAAGACGGCCTCGAACTTTGAGGAGTACGACAAGCCGTCGTTCGAGCATTTTCTCTCGCAGCCGAGCACGCTGGCGGACCACCTGAACTGGCAGCTGGGTTCCTTGACGCTGCGCCAAGAGGTGCGGCAGGCGGCGGACCTGATCATCGGCAATCTTGAGGAGAATGGCTATCTGCTGGCGACCGATGAGGAGCTGCTGGAGGCGTTGGTGGCCTCGGTGGCACCCACGCGGCCGGAGCCAATCCCGTTTGAGCGCGGGATGCGTGGACGCACGGCTCCGGTGTGGATGGTGCGCGATGACGGCGCGGACCGGACCGTGAGTGCGATGCCGGAGATCAGCCCCAGTGCTGCCGCAGAGCCCGCGGAGAGGCGGCAACGGAGCCGGTTGTGCGCGGCGCTCACAGAGGCACGGGCGCTGATCATGACGCTCGATCCGATCGGGGTCGGTGCGCGGGACCTGCGCGAGTGCCTGCTGCTGCAGATCGAGGCGCAGCGCAGTGAGGCGGAGACGGTGCGGCGACGCATGGAGCTGCGCAGCGGCGCCCAAGCTGCCCAGGTGGCGACGGGGGACACGGGGCAGGATGTCTTTGGGGTGGCGAGACATATTGTCTTGAACTGCCTGCCGTTGCTGCAGAAGAAGGACATGCGCGAGCTGACGAAGAGCTGTGGGCGCTCCGCCGAAGAGGTGATGGCGGCGGTCGAGTATATTCGCACGCTCGACCCGCGGCCAGGCCAGCGCTACAACGAAGCGGCTACGCGCCTCATTGAGCCTGATGTCGCGTTTGTGAAACGCGATGACGTCTTCGTGGTGCTGATGAACGAGGAGGACATGCCGGCGCTGCGATTGAACCAGGAGTACCGGCGCATGCTGGCACAGAAGCAGACGGAGAAGCAGGTCAAAGAGTACGTGAAGGATCGGTACAAGTCGGCGATCCAGCTGCTGCGCAACATCGAGCAGCGGAAGAACACGATTGTGCGGACGTGCGACGTGATTGTGCGTCGGCAGGCGGATTTTCTCGAACATGGCGTCGAGGCGCTGCACCCGATGATGATCAAGGAGGTCGCCGAAGAGATCGGGGTTCATCCCTCGACGGTGAGCCGCGCGGTGGCGAACAAATATGTGCACACGCCGCAGGGTGTCTTTGAGCTGCGGTTCTTCTTCTCGGAGGGTGTGAACGGGCCGGAGGGCGGCGATCTGCCGCTGGTGCTGCTGAAGCGGAAGGTGAAGAAGCTGATCGAAGACGAGGACGCGCGCAAGCCGCTGACGGACGACCAGCTGGCGGCGGAGCTGCAGCGGCAGGGCATCCAGGTGACGCGGCGGACGGTCGCGAAGTATCGCGAGGACATGCAGATCCCGAGCACACACCAACGTCGGGTGCGGTGACGGCATCACAACCCCTACAGGAAGAGAAGGGGAGCGCACGATGATCGTGGTATATACCGGCAGACAGACGACGGTGACACCTAAGCTGAAGCAGCAGGCAGAAGACATCATTTCCCGTATCGAGAAGGTTGCGGACCGCGGGGCGAGCGCGCACGTAATCCTGACTGTCGATAAGTATCGGCAGATCGCCGAGGTGACGATCTCGGCGAAGACGCATGAGTTTGTGGCGACCTCGGAGTCGGGCGAGATGAGTGCCGCATTGCATGATGCGCTGGCGAAGGTGGAGCAGCAGGCGATCCGGCACAATCAGAAGCGGGGGACGTTCCGACGGCACCCGAAGGAAGATCTAAAGTCGGCCTCGGCGGCGACGGTGGCACTCGAGGATGGGACGATTGCGGACGCCTAGGCGCTGCTGCCAGGAACCGCAAAGTGGGTCTGTGGCGAGTGCTAGGATTTCTGCATGCCAGCGAAGCGTGCCATCAAGCAGGCGATGAAGCAGGAGACCGGCAAGAGAGTAGAGGCAGGCGCGAAGCGGACGGCGACGAAGCGAGTGGAGCCGACGGCGGCAAAGGGTGAGCGCGAACTGGTTGTGTTGACGGGACTCTCCGGCTCGGGGAAGCTCTCCGCGCTCAAAGCGTTTGAAGACCTGGGGTACTACTCGGTTGACAATTTACCGCTAGAGCTGATTCCGCGGTTCGCGGACCTTGTGCGGCAGTCGGCCGAGATCGAGCGTGCGGCGTTGGTCATCGACGTGCGCGAGGGCACGGGACTCGAGGAGTTTCCGTCCATTCTGCGTAAGGTGAGACGCGTGATTCCGACGCGTGTGGTGTATCTGGAGGCGTCCGATGATGCCCTGATCCGGCGCTTCTCTGAGACACGACGACCCCATCCGATGGGACGAATGGAGACGGTGACGCAGTCGATTCGGGCGGAGCGCCGGCGACTGGACCCGATCCGCAATGTCGCCGACATCCTGCTCGACACGACGAAGTTCAACGTGCATGAGCTGCGGGCGCACATCAACGCGCAGTTCAAGCGGGAGGCGACCGGAGAGGAGCGCAATCTCACCGTGGCCTCGATCTCATTCGGATTTAAAAACGGTGTTCCGGCGGATGCGGATCTGGTCTTTGATGTGCGCTTTCTGCCGAACCCGCACTTTATTCCGGAGTTTCGAAGACTGACAGGCAAGCATCCGAAGGTCGCAAAGTATGTCCGCGGGTTTCCGCAGACGAAAGAGTTTCTGGATAAGACGGCGGAGATGCTCGAGTTTCTACTGCCGCACTATATCAAGGAAGGCAAGAGCTACTTGACGGTCGCGTTCGGATGCACGGGGGGGCAGCATCGGTCTGTGTTCATTGCCGAGGAGATGAAGAAGCGGCTGGCGGCGGACGGGTACCGGGTGAAGGCGACGCACCGGGACATGCCGCGATAGGCATCTGATGTGACTCCCGCGCGCCAATACAATGAGGATATGGACGACTTGATCGCCGGTGCGGACGCGGTGAGTCAGTGAGGCGCCTCTGGAGACTGCTGGGGTATCTGCGGCCATACCTCGTGCAGGCGCTCGCGTCGGTGGCGCTGATGGCGATGGTGGGCGCGATGGCGGCGTTCCGGATTCTGCTGGTCAAACCCATCTTCGATAAGGTGCTGGCGCCGGATTCGATCGACGACAATGCGCTGGTGTTTCCACTGCCGGCGATGCATGGTCAGATCGATCTGCACTTCCTGGTGCCGAGCGTGCTGCACAACGCGTGGTCGGTGGTGGCATATGCGCTAGTGATGTCGGCATTACTGAAGTCGGCGTGTGACTACACGGGGACGTACCTCGTGAACTATGCCGGATTCGGAATGATCACGGACCTGCGTAACGACCTGTACGACGCGGTGCTGCGTCGGTCAGTTGCGTTCTTCCAGAAGCACACGACCGGCACGCTGCTCTCGACGCTGATCAACGACGTCGAGAAGGTGCAGGTGGCGATGTCGACTGTGCTGGGAGACTTTCTGCAGCAGGCGTTTACGCTGCTGTTCCTGGCGGGCGTAGTGGTTCTCTATGGCGGCAACATGGCGTGGGTTCTACTGCTGTTTGTGCCGGTGGTGATCGCCTCGGCGCGGCGGATTGGCCGGCGGGTGAGGCAGACGACGCGGCGGGGACAGGACAAGCTGGCCGAGATCCAGAACATTCTGCACGAGACGATCACGGGCAACCGGATCGTCAAGGCGTTTGGGATGGAGCGGTGGGAGATGAACCGATTTCGCGGCGCGGCGCGGCGGCTCTTCCGGGCGAATCTGCGCTCGGTGAGCGTGCAGGCGATCTCGTCGCCGCTGATGGATGCGCTGGGAGCGGCGGCCATCGCGTTGCTGCTGCTGATTGGGCGTGGGCGGATTCAGCACCATGCGATGACGACGGGATCGTTCATCGCGTTTCTGGTCGCGGTCTTTACGCTCTACGACCCGGTACGGAAGTTCGCGCTGTTCTACAACAGCTTTCAGCAGGCGCTGGGCGCGAGTGAGGAGATCTTCCGCTTTATGGATGCGGAGGACGATGTGCGCGAGAAGCGACGCGCGATTCCGCTAAAGGGCTTTACAAAAGGTATCCGGTTTGAGGACGTGCGATTTTCCTATGCGGCGGACGACGGAGCGGAGCGCAAAGAGGTGCTGCACGGCATCGACTTTCAGGTCGAGCCAGGTGAGGTGATTGCGCTGGTAGGGCCGAGCGGCGCGGGCAAGTCGTCGCTGGTGAACTTGATTCCGCGCTTCTTCGATGTCGATGGTGGGCGGATCTCAATCGATGGACACGATGTGCGCGAGGTCACGATCGCGTCCCTGCGGGCTTTGATCGGCAAGGTGACACAGGAGATCGTGTTATTCAATGACACGGTGCGGAACAACATCGCGTACGGGCAGCCGGATGTGGCGATGGCGCGTGTGGAGGAGGCGGCGCGCATGGCGCTCGCACACGACTTCATCGTGGCGATGCCGGCGGGCTACGACACGGTGATCGGTGAACGCGGGGCGCGGCTGAGCGGGGGGGAGCGGCAGCGAATCGCGATCGCGCGGGCGATCCTGAAGAGTGCGCCGATCCTGATCCTGGACGAGGCGACGTCGGCGCTCGATGTGGAGAGCGAACAGGCAGTGCAGGCGGCGCTGGCGAATCTGATGCAGGGGCGGACCAGCTTCGTCATCGCGCACCGGCTCTCCACGGTGCGGCGGGCGACGCGCATTCTGGTGATCGAGGGTGGACGGATCACTGAGAGCGGCACGCATCAGGAGTTGATGGAACACGGCGGGACGTATCGACGGCTGTACGCGATGCAGTTCAGCGATGCGGCCGAGGTGGATGCGGGGGAGCTCGCCCTGGCGCGAGTGGAGGGAACTGCGTGATCGAGGTGCGGTCGATGACGGGCTTTGCCGCGGTCGACGTCGATGCGGACAAGGTTGGGGAGACGGGATTCCGGCTGACGATCAAGGGAGTGAACCATCGCTTTCTTGATCTTGCGCTGCGGCTCCCGGCGGGTTGCGATGCGCTTGAGGCCAAGCTGCGACAGCGGTTGAAGGAGAGGCTTCGGCGAGGACATGTGGAGCTGACGGTGAGTGTGGAGCGCGGGGGCGCGAGCGGTGCCGAGATGCGTGTCGACGACGTGGTGCTGGGCGAGTACGTGGCGGCGTTCCGTGAGGCAGCGAGGCGGCACGGGCTGCGTGAGGAGCCGGAGCTGCACGCGATGCTACGGATGCCGGGGGTGATGATGAGCGCGGACGCGGGTTCTAGGCGAGAGATCAGCGCGAAGGTCGAGCTGGCGATTCTGCGCGCGCTCGACGGCTTGCTGGAGGAGTTCGATCAGACGCGTGAGCAGGAGGGAGCGTCTCTGCGGAGGTCGCTTGAGGGATCGCTGGCCCGGTTGCGCGTGCTGGCAGAGGAGGCGCGCGTGTTGCGCACGGGGGTTCGGGATGCGCATGTGGACCGGCTGCACGCGCGGATGCGCGAGTTGGTGAATGGAGTGTCGGATGGGGACGCGGCCGGGGTGCAGGCGCGGCTGCTGCTCGAAGCGGCGCTCTTAGCGGAGCGGAGCGATGTGGAGGAGGAGCTGGTACGGCTGGGCGCGCACACGGAGAGGTTTCTGACGGTGCTGGCGGAGGGTGGCGAGGTCGGTAAGCGGCTCGACTTCCTCTCACAGGAGATGAACCGTGAAGCAAATACGGTGCTCTCAAAGACGGGCAGTGCGGCGGGGCAGGACGGGCTGCGGCTCACGGAGATCGGGCTGGAGTGCAAGGCGGAGATCGAGCGCATGCGCGAGCAGGTGCAAAATCTGGAGTGATCACGGCGATCCTAGAGGATGCGCGAGAAGCGGAAGGACGCGTCTGGTGCGGCTACACTGCGGGAGACGTTGAGGGCACGACACGAAGGCATGGCAGGCATACTCTTTATCATTTCGGCGCCTTCGGGCTCGGGCAAGTCGACACTGGTGAGCCAGCTGCGGACGCTGGTGGAGGGATTGGACTTCTCGATCTCGTACACGACGCGGGCGCCGCGCGGATCGGAAGAGGATGGGCGGGAGTACCACTTCACGACGCGCGCGGAGTTCGAGCGGATGGTTGCGACGGGGGAGTTCCTGGAGTGGGCGGAGGTCTTTGGGAACTACTACGGGACGGCGGTCTCGGCGCTCGAGCACGCGCGCAGGGTCGGCAAGGATCTGCTGCTGGATATTGATGTGCAGGGGGCGATGCAGGTGATCGAGCAGCGGCGGCAGGCGGTGTCGATCTTCATCCTGCCGCCGAGTCCGGAGGTGCTCGAGATGCGGCTGCGCAACCGGAGCCAAGCCGAGCACGTGACGGATGAGACGGTGATCGAGCGGCGGCTGGCGCAGGCGCAGAACGAACTTCGGCAGCTGTGGTCGTACCGGTATGCGCTGGTCAATGATGTGCTGGATCAGGCGGTCGCGGAGCTGCGGGCGGTGGTGTTGACGGAGCGGGGTGATGAGGATCGAAGTCTCGCGACGATGGCGGAGGGTTGCCGGACCGATCAGAGCTCGGGACATCTGCGGGAGGTGCTTGAGCGGTTCTGGCCTGAGGCACTCGAGGGAGAGTAAGGTCTTGGACCGCCGAGCGGGGTGCGGTAGAGTCACAAGTGGGGGTGAACGATGACCGAAGGCATTCTGCACAATAAGTACAGTCTGGTGAAGGGCGCGGCACGGCGGGCGCGGCAGTTGCAGGGTGGCGCGCAGCCAACGATTGCGACGAAGTCGATGAAAGCCTGCCGGGTGGCGCAGGACGAGATTCGCCAGGGGCAGGTGACGTACTCGCTGCCGAAGGCGAAGGACCTACCGATGGTGGGTGAGCCGGACGCGATCGAGTAGCTGGCGAGGCGATGGCGGCAGACCTGGAGCAGATCCGCGCTTATCTCGAGTACTTTCGCGATCTGGGCGTGTATGAGTTGTATCGAAGCGGGGAGGCTGCACCTGAGGGTGAGTTTGCCCGTCTGCTTGCAGCGCAGCAAGGGGCTGCCGACCGGCGGCCTGCCGTGCCTCTGGTGCGCGCCCCGGCGGCGCCGCATTCGGAGGTGCGTGGCCGGCCTGCGATCGCAGCAGACGCGAGCGGGGCGGTGCGTGCCGTCATGTCACCCCGGCCGGAGCCTACAGTGGTGGCGCCCGCGACCAAGACAGCAGAACAGCAGGCACTGGAGGCACCGATCGGTAAGCTGATCTCATTCGACGAACTGCGGCCGCCGCCGATGACAACGTTCAAGGCAAAGGAAAAACCGGCGGCGCTCGATGCGGTGCGTAAGGTGATTGGGGACTGCACGCGGTGTCCGCTGGCCTACGCGGGGCGGCACACGATCGTCTTCGGCAACGGGGATCCGAGCGCACAGCTGATGTTTGTGGGCGAGGGGCCGGGCGCGGATGAGGATGCGAACGGGCTGCCGTTCGTGGGTAAGGCGGGGCAGCTGCTGAATAACATGATCGGGGCGATGGGACTGGCGCGCGAGCAGGTGTACGTCGCGAACATCGTGAAGTGCCGGCCGCCGGGGAATCGCGCGCCAGAGCCGGTGGAGGCGAACACGTGTACGCAGTTTTTGGTCGAGCAGATGGATATTGTGCGGCCGAAGGTGGTGGTCGCGCTGGGGTCGACGGCGGCGACGTACCTGATGGGCGTGCGGCAGACGCTGGGTTCGCTGCGCGGACGATGGCACACGGTGCGCGGAGCGAAGCTCGCGGTGACGTATCATCCGGCGTTTCTGTTGCGGGATCCGCGGCAGAAGGGCGAGGCCTGGAAGGATCTCCAGATGGTCATGGCAGAGCTGGGACTGAAGGCGCCCGCGGCGAAGAGCTAGAGCGGTGTGACAGCAATTAGGGAGTTGAGCCGCCAGGTGGGGTGATGCGGACGCTGTTGGCGCGGCACGAGCGGACGCCACTGCAGGAGACAGCAGAGAGGTTGCGATCGAAGCAGACTTCGACGGCCGTGAGTTCATTGTTGCCGCAGGAGAGGGCGAGGCTTGCGGCGGAGATGGACGGGTTGGCCCGAGCGAAGTCGGCGAGAATGCTGGCGGGAGTGCGCGAGGCAGGCGCGGAGAGCTGGTTGAGCGATGGGGGAATGATGACGGCGTGAAAGGCGCTCCGGGCGAGAGTGAAGTAGGCGTCTGGAGCGAGGCCAGAGCAGGTGCCGTGGGTTTGCCACTCATGCGTGAGAAGGCCGGTGTCGGGCAGGATGTCTTTGAACGCGCCGGGGTCAGTAGGACCGGGAGCGCTGCTGCAGTCCTCGGGAAAGGTACCGTCGTTGTTCTGCGGCCAGAGGCCATGGAGGACGAAACGCGGGTGGGCGGCGCACTCGGGCTGGCCGGGATGTGTGGCGCAGAACTCGGGCGACCAGGAGAGGTTGAGCAGATAGAAGTCGAAGGTGCCAGGCTGGGCGGCGGTGCGGGCGCGCGGGCCGCGGCGGCGATCCGATTCGGGGCTGTCCGGTGCGGCATCCGCGGCGGCCGGGTTCCGGGTCGTGACGGGACCTGCGGTGGATGGGTGGGTGTTCGACACAGGACGCCGGGCGTAGAGGGCGAAGA
Organism: uncultured Acidobacteriaceae bacterium; assembly: GCA_964247625.1. Taxonomy (GTDB): domain Bacteria; phylum Acidobacteriota; class Terriglobia; order Terriglobales; family Acidobacteriaceae; genus Edaphobacter. The sequence goes on along the minus strand of CAXTVA010000002.1, from coordinate 236,439 downwards.
TCGCGACGACGGCGAGCATGACGAGAGGGAGCAGGCGATTGCGCATGGTGGTCGGTTCGGCTCCGCGAGATGGTGACGGTTCTTCGGTGAGTGTAGAGCAGACGTGAGGCGCGCGCAGTGAACCTGAGGGCTCGACTGCCGACGCGTGTGCCGGAGTGCATGACGCGGGGCTGCTGGGGACTCTAAGCTGGGGGGATGCCGTTGTTCTGCGATGTCGCGTTGCCGGTGCCGCTCGACCGGACGTTTACCTATCGAGTGGGGGAGCGCGTGCCGGTGGTGGGGGCACGGGTTCTGGTGCCGTTCAGCGGCCAGCGGCTGATGGGGGTCGTGGTGCGACTGCACGAGACGCCGCTGCCGGAGGGGGTCGAGGCGAAGCCGGTGCAGGCGGTGATGGACGATGCGGCGCTGCTGCCAGAGGAGTTGATGCGGTTGGCGGGGTGGATCGCACAGTACTACGTGGCGCCCATAGGCGAGGTGCTGCGCGGGATGCTGCCGCTGAGCGCGGAGGTTCGGCGGCAGTGGGTGTATCGGATCGCCGAGCCGGGACGGGCGGTCCTGTATGCGGGGGCGGAGAAGGGCTCGTCACGGCGGTCGCGGCTGACGGCGGAGGAGCAGAATCGCGAGTACGCAATCTTGAACTATCTGGAGGACGGTGCGCCGGCGAAGGTGAGCGCGCTGCGCAGCGCGACAGGCGCCGGGCGGACGCTTCTGGATGCGATGGTGCGCAAGCGCTGGCTGGTGCGAGAGGCGCTGGCAGAGGAGCGGGAGGCACAGCGAACCGAGCGCGCGGCGGTTCTGGTCGATGGAGTACGGCTGCCAAAGCTGAATGCGAACCAGACGATCATTCTGGCGGAGCTGGCGGCGCTGGGGACACCGGTGATCGTGCGCGATCTCCAGCAGCGGTTGCGACGGGCGGGGGTGCCGGAGAGCACACTGGGCACGCTGGTCCGGCGGGGGCTCGTGCGGATCGAGGTCGTGGAGCCGACGTTTCGTATGGGCGGAGTGGGCGAGCAGGTCGCAGGGAAGAAGTATGGGCACGAGCATGCGCTGAATGAAGAGCAGACGGAGGCGCTGGGAGTGATCGTGGGGGCGCTCGAGCGGAATGCGTTCTCGCCGCACCTGCTCTGTGGGGTGACAGGCTCGGGAAAGACGGCGGTTTACCTTGCTGCGATGCAGCGCGCCCTTGCTCGCGGGCGAAGTGCGGTGCTGCTGGTGCCTGAGATCGGGCTGACGCCGGCGATGGCAGCCGAGGTACACGCCGCGTTCGGCGGCGAGGCGGCGCTGCTGCACTCTGCGCTGACGCCGGATGAGCGGGCGCAGCAGTGGCATCGCATACGGCGGGGCGAGGCGCGGGTGGTGGTGGGAACGCGAAGCGCCATCTTTGCGCCGGTCGAACGGCTTGGCCTGGTGATCGTCGACGAAGAGCACGATGGCAGTTACAAACAGGAAGAGACGCCCCGATACCACGGCCGAGACGTGGCGGTGATGCGGGCGAAGCTGAACGAGGCGGTGGTGGTACTCGGATCGGCGACGCCGTCGCTGGAGAGCTGGCACAATGCGGAGCGGGGGCGCTACGGCCTGACTGAGATGCGGTCGCGGGTGCGTCACCGGCCACTGCCAGCGGTCGAGCTGGTAGACATGCGCGCGGAGTTTCAGGCGGTGGGCAAGGAAGAGATCTTCTCGCGGCGGCTCATGGAGGAGACCGAGGCGACGCTTGCGCGCGGCGAGCAGGCGATCATTCTACTGAATCGACGCGGGTACAGCTTCGTCGTGATGTGCCGGAGCTGTGGGTCGCGGATCGAGTGCGAGAACTGCGCGATTGCGATGACCTATCATCGGCCGGTTGAGGGCACGGACGGGTTGGCGCAACCGGGGCAGCGGCTGCAGTGCCACTACTGCGGATTTCATCGCGGCGTTCCGGCGCGGTGTCCCGGGTGCGAGAGCGAACACATGTACTTTCTAGGAGCGGGGTCGCAGCAGGGAGAAGAGCGGCTGCAGGCGATCTTTCCGCACGCACGCATCGGGCGCATGGATCGCGATACGGTGCGGGGCCGGGCGGATATGGAGCGTCTGCTGACTCGGCTGCACGCGGGCGAGATCAACCTGCTGGTCGGGACGCAGATGATTGCCAAGGGCCACGATCTTCACGGGGTGACTCTGGTGGGTGTGGTGGGTGCGGACTTTGCACTGGGGCTGCCGGACTTTCGCGCAGCAGAGCGGGTTTTTCAGCTGCTAACGCAGGTGAGCGGGCGTGCGGGGCGGGGAGAGCTACCGGGGCAGGTGCTCGTGCAGACGTACTATCCGGATCACTATGCGATTCGTTTCGCGCAGCAGCATGACTACAGGGGGTTCGTCGCGAAGGAGATGCAGTACCGGCGATGGATGCACTATCCGCCATTTCAGGCGCTTGCCAACGTCGTGGTGCAGAGCGAGAGTCTGGAGGAGGCAGCGGCCTGGTCGGCAGCTATCGGGCAGTGGTTTGGGCGGACGACGCTGCCGGGTGTGCGCGTGCTCGGCCCGGCGCAGGCGCCGCTCGCACGGATCAAGCGCATGTACCGCTTTCACCTTGTGGTGCGGGCAGAGCGACGGGATCGACTGGGGGAGGCGCTGAGGCTCATGCTGGAGTTTGCTTCGAGCGAGACGATTCCGAGGCGCGGCCTGATCGTCGACATGGATGCACTGCACCTGATGTAAGGAAAGGCTCCGTTGCGGTGCGGTGCAGGTGAGATGTGGGTGCAGGCGAGAGGTGGACTCCGCGAAGTATGTAGAGCCGTAGAGCAGGACTGCCCCGGCGTATCAGAGGCGAGACGCAACGCTTCGCGAGAGGCGATCGGAGAGGGAAGAAGCAGCGCGCGAGCTTGCCTAGGTGAGCAGGTGAAGTTCCTTGCCGGGCTTGAAGCGGACGGCTTTGCCGGGGGCGATGGAGACTTCGGCGCCGGTGCGAGGATTGCGCCCGATGCCGGTCTTACGCGGTTTCACGGTAAAGACGCCAAAGCCGCGGAGCTCGATGCGGTCGCCTGAGACGAGAGACTGCTTCATGCTCTCGAAGATCGCGTCGACGGCTGCTTCCGCTTTGGTTCGCGGCAACCCGGTACGTTCAACCACCCGTTGTATAAGGTCTTGCTTGATCATCGATCGTTATCCTTATCTCTGTTTTCCGAACGGGGGAGGGAAGCAGGGGGCGTCTGGTAGGGTGATGGTAAGAAGTCGCATGGAGATTGTCAACGCGGGAACGCTGCCGTACGATCGACCGGACCGACGCACATGGACAGAGCGTGGCTATGCGGGTGAAACGCCCAGGTGGACGCGTTCCGCGGCATACTACGAGCAGGAAGGTACAGTGGCAATCAAGAGTGATCGATGGATTCGCGAGCAGGCAATACAGCATGGCATGATCTCTCCTTTCAGTGAAAAGCAGGTGCGTGAGGGTGTGATCTCCTATGGCCTGTCTTCCTACGGGTACGATCTGCGGGTCTCCGATGAGTTCAAGATCTTTACCAACGTGAACAGCGCGATCATCGATCCGAAGGCCTTCGATGAACGGTCCTTTGTGACGGTGGAGGCGGAGAGCGTGATCGTACCGCCGAACTCCTTCGCACTGGCACGATCGATCGAGTACTTCAGGATTCCACGGGATGTGCTGACGATCTGCGTCGGCAAGTCGACATATGCGCGGTGCGGGATTATTGTGAACGTCACGCCGTTCGAGCCGGAGTGGGAGGGTTATGTCACCCTCGAGATCTCGAACACCACGCCGCTGCCGGCGCGCATTTACGCGAATGAAGGGCTCTGCCAAATTCTATTTTTCCAATCCGACGAAGTCTGCGAGGTAAGCTACGCGGACCGGCGCGGAAAGTATCAGAACCAGCAAGGGATCGTTCTGCCGAAGCTGTAGAGCAGAGGATCGGCCCGACCGCGTCGGCTTCACGCGGTCTATCGTGGCGCGAGGTCTGGCAGAGTTGGACAACCGAGCAAAGCCTGAGGCGGTGCGTATTGGCGTGGTCGCGTCGGAGCCGATGCGTGTCTCCGGTATTGCGAGTCTGTTTGCGGAGAGGCCTGAGATCGAGGTGCTCGCGATCTCCGCGGTGGACGCGCTGCGCACCAAGGACCTTTCGCTGATCTTCATCGATGCTTCATCGCTCGCGCAGTTGTTTGAGATGCTGGCGGCCTTTCGGCGGTCGCGGCCACGGCTGAAGGTGATGGTGCTCGGACCCGCGCAGGATCACGCCTACATCCAGCGGGTGATCGGGGCAGGTGCCAAGGGATACCTCTCGATGACGGCGTCGCTCTCTGAGATCAGGATGGCCTTCGACGTGGTGCTGGACGGATCGATCTGGGCTCCGCGGAAGGTGCTGGCGCGACTGCTGGAGAGTGATCAAGCGGCGAAGCTTGCGGCCGCGGCGGCACCGGTGCGGCTGACAGCTCGTGAACGAGACGTGCTGACGATGCTGGTGAGCGGTGGATCGAACAGGGAGATCGGAGCCGCGCTGGGCATTGATGAGGCGACGGTAAAGGCGCATGTGGGCCGGCTGCTTCGGAAGTTCGGAGTGGCGAACCGGACGGCGTTGAGCGTCCGGGCACTCGAACGGAAGCTTGGCTGAGCACGCGCGTCGGGATGCGGGGAGCTTCTGACAGCGGGGTAACGCGTCCAAGGCTGAAGGTCTACATCCGTCCGTACCGTTGCGTGGCGAACGGCGACAGATGAAGGTAGTAGGTGCAACACAGACCTGGGAGAGGGGTCGTAGGAAGCGCAGCTCAACGAGCTCGCTCTTCCGACGGCCCCTATTTTTTGCGCTTCCGCCCAGCCACGCCAAGCAGGCAACTTAGGCAACCTTGATGCCATCACAATCTTTGTCGCTAGGTTGGAATCGGCCCTGCAGATTGCAGTTAGATCAGAGATGAGAGGCAAAGAAGACATGAGACGGATTACGGCTGCACTGTGTGGCGTGGCTTTGGCGGCGAGTTCGATCTCCGCGTTCGCGGCTACGGATAAGGCGGCGTTGGATGAGAGGCTAACCAACGCCAAGAATGTGATCGACGAGATCATGGGGACACCGGATAAGGGCATTCCGATGCAGATACTCAAAGGCGCCTCCTGCGTCGTGGTCATCCCCAGCTTCAAGAAGGGTGCGTTCTTCGTGGGAGCGCAGTATGGGCAAGGGGCGGCGACGTGCCGCACACCGAAGGGGTGGAGCGCGCCAGTCTTCGTTCAGCTAACCGGGGGCAGCTTTGGCTTTCAGGCCGGTGGACAGGCGACAGACCTGGTCCTCGTGGCAATGAACAGAGATGGGCTGCAGGACATGCTGAAGAACAAGTTCAAGATTGGCGGCGACGCAGCAGCTTCGGCGGGTCCCGTTGGACGAAACGCTCAGGCAGGGACGGACTGGAAGCTGAACGCCCAGTTCCTGACCTATTCGCGCAGTAAGGGTCTCTTCGCGGGTATTGATCTCGACGGCACGGTTCTCTCACAGAACGCGGAGGACACGCGAACGTTCTATGGCGCAGATCTGCCATACGAGACAGTGCTGAAGGGGAATCAAGCGACTCCGGCGAGTGCGAGACCGTTTGTGCGCACGGTCGCGAAGTACTTTGTCGTGTCGAAGGACAGCTAGGGTTGTGAACGTAAGACGACTCAGCGGATGGCTTCGGCCATCCGCTTTGTCTGGTGTGGCCTCGTCGCGACGGCGGAAGGGCTCGATACACTGAGACACGGAAGCGATGAAGGGTCTGCGGGCGCATGCTGATGATTGAAGGTGCGGAGCGAACGCGTGCACGGCCGTCCGCCGCCCTCGAGCCTGTGAGATTTCGTGAACGGGTAGAGTACGGATTGGTGCGGGGCTTCGTCGCTGTGCTTGGTTCTCTGCCTCGACGCGCAGCAGAGTGGACGGGTACCGTCGTTGCCCGGCTGGCGTACTGCGTGGCGGGGCGGCTCCGGCGGGTCGCACGGCGAAATCTAGAGCTTGCGTTCCCAGACTGGTCCCGTGAAGAGCGGGCGCGTGTGCTGCGTGAGTCCTTTCGCTCTCTGGGGCGGCAGCTTGCAGAGTTCGCCCGTATGCCGCGGTATACGCGGCAGAGTGCTGCGGACTTGATTGGTTACGAAGGACTGGAGCGTTATCTTAAGGCGAGAGATCACGGGCGGGGAGTGCTGGTGTTAACGGCGCACCTGGGAGCGTGGGAGCTCTCGAGCTTCTTCCACTCCTTGATGGGCTATGCGATGGGCATGGTGATCCGGCGGCTCGATAACCCGCTGGTGGACCGCTTCGTTAACGAGATCCGGTGCCAGCACGGCAATTGGGTTCTACATAAGAGTGAGTTTGCGCGCGCCCTCCTCACCGAGATGCGCGCTGGCAGGACAGTCGGCATCCTGATGGATACCAATATGACGCCGCCGCAGGGTGTCTTTGTGCCGTTCTTCGGTGTACCGGCGTGCACCGCATCGGGACTGGCGCGGGTCGCGCTGCGGACCGGGGCGGCGGTGTTGCCGGGTTTTCTGCTCTGGGAGGCGGAGGAGCGGCGCTGGGTGTTGCACTTTGGTGATGAGATCGCGCTTGTGCGCACAGGTGATGCGGAGGCGGATGCGGCGGCTAACACGGCGCGGTTCACGCAGGTGCTTGAGAGCTGGATTCGACGGTATCCGGAGCAGTGGCTGTGGATGCACCGGCGATGGAAGACGCGGCCTGTGGGCGAGCCGGGGATCTACTGATGGCGAGCCTTGATGAACTACGGAGATGGGCGGCGGCACTCGGGGGACGGGAGCAAGAGTCCGTTACGGACCATGCCGCCGGGGGTGAGATCGGACGCGTCTCGAAGATAGGTCAGGCGGACGAAGGAAGTTGTGTGTTCGCGACGGAGGCGGCTGCGCTGGCCGAGGCTGTTGCCTCGCGTGCCGGGGCGATTCTCGCGAGCGCGTCTCTGCGCAATGGAGCAGAGACGTCTCCTCAGACGGAGAACGCGCGCGTGCTGTGGGTTCCGGACGCGCGCTATGCCTTCGCAACCTTCGCAGAGCGACTGAGACCGCATCTTGCCGTAGGCAGGGTAGATGCCACGGCCATTGTTGCGGAAGATGCTGTGTTGGGTGCGCGAACGGTGATCGGCGCGGGCGCAGTGATTGGCGCCGGCGTGTCGGTGGGCAATGACTGCGCGATCGGGCCGCGCGTCTCGCTCCTAGCCGGCGTGGTGCTGGGTGATCGCGTGGTGGTGCAGGCAGGTGCGGTGCTAGGCTCGGACGGCTTTGGCTACGTGCGCCACCCAAAGACAGGAGCCTACCTGCGATTTCCGCAGCAGGGAACGCTGGTCGTTGAGGAGGACGTTGAGATCGGGGCGAACACGACGATTGATCGCGGCGCGCTGGGAGAGACGCGGATCGGTCGCGGCACGAAGATCGACAACTTAGTACACATCGGGCACAACTGTCGCATCGGAAGAGATGTGGTCATTGCGGCGCAGACCGGCATTGCGGGCTCGAGTGTAGTTGAGGACGGCGCCGTGCTTGGCGGGCAGGTCGGTATTGCAGACCATGTCACGATCGGCGGAGGTGTGATTCTGGGCGCGCAAGCAGGTGTTCCAAGCGGCAAGCGACTGCGCGGCGCAGGCCAGGTGTTCTGGGGGACGCCAGCGCGTCCAATCAAAGAGTATCTGCGCGATCTCGCGCGACTTCGCCAGCAGCGCTGATCTCATTACGTGCCACACTGGATGATGCGAGGGGCTTCGATGGCAGTCGTCGTCGTTGGCGGACATACGCGGAACATCGGAAAGTCGAGTGTCGTCGCCGGGCTCATTGCGGCGCTGCCGCAGATGCGATGGACGGCGTTCAAGATTACGCAGTTCGGGCACGGCGTTTGTTCCGCTAACGGTCGTCCCTGCGACTGCGAGACGGCGGATCACACCCTCGCGATTAGCGAGGAGCGAGGACTCGACGTAACCACGGACAGCGGTCGATTTCTGGCGGCCGGCGCCGTCCGGTCGCTGTGGGTGCGTACACGGCAGGGGCAGCTGTTTGAGGCGATGTCTCGCATTCGACGTGAGATGGAGGGGGCGGAAAACGTCATCTTCGAATCGAATAGCATCTTGCAGTTCGTTCGCCCGGATCTCTACCTAACGGTGCTTGACCCGGGAGTTCAGGACTTCAAGGTCTCCGCACGACGCTTTCTTGATCGGGCGGACGCGATCGTCACTCCGTGCCCTGCCTCTGACGAGTTGGTTGATACCTGGGCGGACGTGGGTCGAAGTCTGGTGCAGGGACGGCGTTGCTTCCGCGTTCGACCGCCGATCTATGTGAGCGAGGAGTTATCCCACTTTGTGTCTGAGCGTGTCCGCTCGAGTGGACACAAGAATCCTCCTGGCGGAGCGCGCGAAGTTCATCCGATAACTGGCCGATAGCGTATATCTAATTGTGCCGAGTTCTGCGTATTGCGTTCCGATGCATTCTGGAGGGTTGGTGACAGAGCACGCCTTCTCAAGAGAGCCCGTATCGCTAGGGAAGGGGGTGCGTGCGAGTGCCTGTTGAACCCCTGCTGATCGCCAACGCACTGTTCTTTGCACTCTTTGCAGCGACGACGACCCTAGGAACCTCGATCTTTGGCGGAACCAAATCGTCGACCTGGTTTGCTGCAGCGAATCTTGCTCGCGCCATGGCATTTGTTCTCCTGGCGTTGTCTCCGGTCGTGCCCTGGCATGTGGGGCTTGCCTATCTTGTGCTGATGGCCGTCGGCATGACGATGCTTCACCGCAGCTTCGCCGAGCAGCTGGACCGGCCGAAGTTGCTATGGCGAGCGCAGCTCAGTCTTTGTTGTGTCGCCGCGGCGGGCGCGGTCTATCTCGCGTCGCAACCGTCCCACTATCCGGCAGGGCAGCTGGTTGCGAGTGCCGTGCTCGGGGTGCAAGCGGCACTGACGGCGTCGGCTCTGTTCAGCTTCTCCGGTGAGGGAGTCGATCGCGCGGGTTGGCTGGCTGGTGGATCGCTGCTGCTCTTTGCGCTAACGTGTTTGACGCGGGCTGTGGTGACGTTGCGCTTCGGGACGACGGGATACGCCACGCAGGAGGCAAACTCGTGGGTGCTGATGCTTTACGGCTCGCTGCTGGCGAGTGGCGCAACGGCGCTCGGCTTTCTGCTGATCGCCGCCGGCAAGATGCGACTGGAGCTGCTATGGCGGGCTCAGATCGATGAGCTGACGGGGCTGCTGAATCGCTGGGCCTTCAAGCGGATCGCCGTGAAGGAGGTCTTTCGCGCGATGCGTACGCGCGGCCGGATCGCGGTGATTGCGATGGACCTCGACGGCATGAAGCGGGTGAATGACCAGCTCGGGCACGGATGCGGTGATGCCGTGCTGCAGGCCGTCTCTGCGGCCCTGCAGGAGGTGCTGCGAGATCGCGATTCCATTGCGCGCATGGGAGGGGATGAGTTCTGCATTCTGCTGCCGGACACAGATCTGAAGGAGGCGGTGATCGTGGCGGAGCGGCTGCGGGAGCAGATCGAGCGGCTGCGGGTGCAGTACCGCAACGAGACGGTTGAGGTCAGTGCGAGCTTTGGTGTGAGTTCAAGCGATCGCAGTGGCTGGAACTGGCAGAGCCTTGTCGACCAGAGCGACGAGGCGCTCTACCAAGCCAAGCGAGGCGGTCGGATGCGCGTAGTGGCGGCTGAGCCGGTGATGGAAGCTGCAGGGATGGCGGAGGAGGGGGCCATGCTTGAGCCGATCAGCGAGCGTCGGCGGCGTTGACGCGCGTGCCTGCGGAGTTCGTGCATGGACGAGGTTTGGACAGCAGAAAGGCGCACCGTCAGACGATGCGCCTTTCTGCTGGGGCTGATACCCGCGAGGCTACTGGATGGTGCCGTTCAGGCCTGCGGGGAAGAAGACTCCCGTTGCAGGAGTGACGACTGTGGAGCCGTTGAGAGCGCCGCCGCCGGTGACGATGTTAAGAATCTGGGTTGTATTGCGGGAGAAGGCGATGACGTTCGTGTCTGCATCGACCAGGGTGGTCGCGCTTACAGCGTTTCCGCCGGCGAGGGTGACTTGTTGCGATCCAATACCGATATCGTCCGGAGTATCTGCCTGTGCGTTCACTGCAAGGGAGAGCTGGGCACGTAGCGCGGAGATCTTCTGGGTGTAGCCCTGCAGTCCGACCGATCCCGTCGGATCGAGAGCGTTAATTGTGGTGCGGATCAGACCTGCATGGTATGCCTCAACGGCAAGGATGCCGGCTGCGGCGCCCAGGATCGTCTTACCGGAGGTTGTCGTGCTGATCAACGGAGCGGCCCCGTGATAGGCGCTCACACCGACGTCCTCGAAGATGTAGGCGCCGATCAGGAAGTTGTTATCACTGGCAAAGGGATCAAAGCTTGCACCGATCGTCGCGGCGCTGGCCAGCGTATTGAAGGCGACATTCAAGTCAATCGCCGGCTGAGCGACGGCGAGCGATCCGAGGGCATTGCGGAGGAAGTTGACGTGCTTGCCTTCTTCGATCGCCGTCTCGATCGCGTAGGAGGCAACCTGGACGGTCGTGAAGGGAACCTGTGGGTTTGCCTTAACTGAGACGGTGCCCTGGGTTCCGGTTCCGTTGATCCCAAGCACGGCGGCGCCGGCAGCTGTGGAGGCTGCGCTGGCCACGTCGATCGTAGTACCAAAGGCAGCGAGGTAGTAGAAGTTGGCCTCAAGATACTCCAGGTTGAGGGCGAAGTTGAGGATGTCGTTGTCATCGATCGCAGGTGTCTGCGCTCTGGCGGATCCGGCGAGGGCGAGGCCGGCCAATGCCGCACCGCCTACCATCATCGCGCGCCGGCTAGAGATGATCTGATCGAGCTGTTTAGTCTCTTGCGTTGCCATGGTCTTCGTCCTTAGGAAGCAGTGGTGGTGATATTGCCGTTGAGGCCGCTGGGGAAGAAACCGCCGCTCTTGACGCCGGCACCGTTGCCAGTTCCGTAGACGATGTGCAGCACTTGATCGACGGTGCGGGAGAAGGCGATAGCGTTGGTCGTATCTGCTGCGACGATGGCGCTTGGCGTGGTGATCGAGGTCGGCAGCACCAGTGCCGTCTCGTTGCCGCCGCCGAGGGTTCCGCGAAGTGCAGAGACCTGATTGGCGAAGCCCAGGTACGGGTATGCGGTGCTGGCTGCTGCTGCGGCGATGTTGCGACCCGTCAACGCGGTGCGAACGTATGCTGCGTGATATGCCTCGACGGCGAGGATGCCGGCAGCCGCCGAGAGGTAGCCAGAGGCGATTCCAGCCGTACTGATGAGGCCAGCCGCGCCGTGGTACGCGGTGACGCCAACGTCCTCAAAGACGAATGCGCCAACGAGGAAGCTGTCAAAGTCACCAAAGGGATTGAATGCGGCCGTAATCCCGGCCGCAGTAGCAAGGCCGGCGAAGGCGGTCAGATCGATCGCAGGGCGGGAGACCGGCGTAATGCCAGCAGCGGTGAGCGCGGAGCGGAGGAACCGTACATGCGCCTGTTCGTCGAAGGCGATCTCGTTGAGAATGTTCTGTTCTGCCGCAGGTAGATTCGGGACCTGAGCTCCGCCTGTCACGGCTCCTGCCGCCTGTGCACTGCTGGCACTGTCAGCCGGACTTAGACCAGCTCCCGTGGCGGCGCGAAGGTAAAACTCTGCTTCGAGGTACTCAAGGTTGAGCGCAAAGGTCAGGATATCTGCATCTGTGACCACAGGCGCCGGTGTCGGTGTCGGGGTGGTGGACGCCGGCGGGGTCGAACTGCCGCCGCAGCCTGCGACGAGAGTCGTGGCGCTAGCAGCACCGACTCCAGCCAGGAAGCTGCGCCGGGAGGGTTTTCTATTCAGGAACTCACTCAGGATATCCACGATGGAACCTCACACAAGGGTTAGAGCTGCGCTCGTACCAACAACTTGGAACAGCCTGTCTACGCGCACACGACGGAAGTGGTTTTGTCTACGCCGCAAGAAACATTACCTTCGTGAGCGCAAGGCCCTTATCCCTGCGAGATCACTGCCGTCTTCTGCGACTTACGGGGGAACTGCAGCGACACACCAAAGTAATGAGGCGGGAGTTGGCAGCTTACGGGTGGAAGCGGAGCTAGCGTCAGGTCTGCGGGGTGTGTCACGCGCAGCAAAAAGGCGCATCGCGAGGCGATGCGCCTTTGGTCGTACGAGCGTAGATGTTACTTGATGGTGCCGTTCATCCCGGCAGGGAAGAATCCTCCTGGTACGGGTGGAACCGCCGAGCTTGCGTAGACGATGTTGAGCACTTCGGTCGAGGTGCGTGCCCAACCGATCGCGTTCGGGTCGGAGTTGACGATGCTTGACGACGGGTAGACGGTTCCGTTGAGCGAGACGCTGACCTGCGAGACACCCACATCGTCCGGGGTGCTCGTCGAGGCGGTGCCGTCGAGGGTAGCGCGCACATTGGAGATCTTCTGGGTGAGAGTCTTGAGTGTTCCGGCCGGACCGAGGGGCGTCGCATTCTGGTCGAGGCCGTAGATCAGCGTGCGGGTCGTCCCCGCGTGGTAGGCCTCGATCGCGTGGATCTTGGCCGCAGAGTCTAGGGTAGCCGGGTTTGTGATGAGCAGGGCGCCTCCGTGGTAGGCGCTCGTTCCGACATCCGGGAAGAGATAGTTGCCGATAAGGAACTGATAGTCATCGGCAAACGGGTCGAAGTTAGGCAGCCCGATCAAGGCGCCTACAGAGGTGAAGCTGGACTGCAGGTTGATATTCGGCTCTGCGACTGCGACCGAGCCGAGCGCCTTCTGCAGGAAGGCGATATGCCTCTGCTCCTCGACGACGAGCTCGAGCGCGTATGCCTCAACGAGGGGGATGGTGAAAGGAACGACAGGGCTGCTCTTGACGGTGATGGTCGCGGCCGAGCTGCCCGTGACGGAGGCGCCGCCCGCGCCCGTGGCAACGCCCGATGCGGAGAGAGTCTTGCCGGTGGTCGCGAGGGTGTAGAACTCAGCCTCAAGGAACTCGAGGTTAAGGGCAAAGTTAAGAATGTCGTTGTCGGTGACGGCGGTCTGCGCCTTGGCCGAGCCGGCCAGTGCGAGGCCGGCGAGGGCGGCGCCCCCAAACATCATCGCGCGACGGCTGGAGATGATTTCATCGAGATGTTTTGTCTCTTGCGTTGCCATAGTCAGGATCCTTAGGAAGCCGTAGTGGTGATGTTGCCGTTGAGTCCGCTCGGGAAGAAGCCGCCGCTCTTGACGCCCTGACCATTACCGGTCGCGTAGACGATGTGGAGCACCTGGTCGAAGCTGCGGCCATAGGCGAGTCCGGTTGTGTCTGCGTTCGAGATCGTCGCTGCCGTGGTCTGGTTGCCGGGGCTGAGGGTGGTCTCACCACCGCCGCCGAGGGTGGCGCGAAGCATCGAGATCAAGTTCGCGTTCGACAGCGCGGCGCCGCCCAGGTTGGCAATGAAGGTGCGGATCTCCGCGGCGTGGTAGGCCTCGACGGCCTGGATTCCGGCTGCCGCGTTGAGATAAGTCTTGCTCTGGATGAGCGATGCGGCGCCGGTGTAGGCGGTGACACCGACGTCCTCAAAGAGAAAGGCGCCAAGCAGGAAGCTGGTGTCATCGGCGAAGGGATTGAAGGTGGTCTGACCTGACTCCAGCACCACGTTGGCTGCAGTGGCGGCAGCGGCGAAGGCGTTGGTGAAGTCGATCGCAGGTGCTGACGCCGGAGTAAGACCGGCTGAGGTTAGGGCCGAGCGAATGAACCGGACATGCGCGAGTTCGTTAGACGCGATCTCGGCGGCGTAGGCGGCGACGACCGGATTCTGGAAGGCGACCTTGGTGCCACCGTTGACGGCGCCGGCAGCCTGGGTGCTGCTGCTGTTATCGGCAGCGCTGAGACCCGAACCGGTGACGGCGCGGAGGTAGAACTCGGCCTCGAGATACTCCAAGTTGAGGGCGAAGGTGAGGATGTCGACATCAGTGACCTGCGTGGAGGTCGTTGTCGGTGTCGTGGTTGCGGCGGGTGTAGAACTGCTGCAACCGGCCACAAGGGTCGCAGCCCCGGCTGCGCCGGCCCCAGCCAAGAAGCTACGCCGGGAAGGTTTTCTGTTTGTAAGCTCACTCAAGATATCCACAACACCTCACATGATGGTTAGAACTGCGCTACGATGTGCTGAAACCGAGACCTCGCGCCACATACCTCATTACCGCTCTCCAGAGTGTCTCGAGAGGCCACGTACATAGGCGCAACGTCTCTTATAGCCCTCGGCTCAGCGTCCGGCAACAGTACCGAAGGCGCTAGATGACCGGGTAAGCCAAGACATGAAGATGTTTGTGATGCAGTGGAAGACGGCGCGTTTTAGAGCGACTGCACGGGCAGCAACATCAGGTCGTCGACGAGCGCGACCTCCTTCTGCACGAAGGGCTCAGCATAGCGCACCCCGGTGAGCAGGCCGTAGTGGCGGGCGGTGGAGAAGGTTCGTTCGCGGATGTCGTCACGCTCGACGAAGAGACCGGCGCCGGCGGCGTGGGCTCCATACTGCGAGCGATAGCAGAGAAGCGCCTCCAGCCGCTGCTCGACGAAGGGTGTGATGTCGACGGTGAACGTCGGGCGCACGTCGGCGTAGAGCGAGGCGTAGAGAATCTTATACGGGCGGTGCGGGGCGTGCGGGTCCCCGGGCGGATGGACGCGTGCGAGACCGCTGACGAAGCAGGCCTCGTAGCCAAGGGTGGCGGTTGTGTAGTGGTCCGGGTGCCTCCCTTGCCAGTAAGGCAGGATGACGACGCGTGGCCGCAGACGGCGAAGGACGGCCGCGAGTTCGAGACGGTTTTGGAGGGTATTCTCGACGTTGCCATCGGGAAGGGTGAGCACCTCGCGGTGGGCGACACCGAGCACGCGCGCGGCGGCGATGGACTCCACCTCCCGCTCGTCGGCGGTGCCGCGCGTTCCCGCCTCACCGCGCGTGAGATCGACGATGCCGGTGCTCCAGCCACGGGCACGCATGGCGAGCAGGGTGCCGCCGCAGGTCTGCTCCACGTCGTCCCGATGGGCGGCGATCGCGAGGATGTCGACCGTGCTTGGCGACGCGGAGGTCATACGAAGACTGTTCTAGTCCGCTGCGTTGGTGAGCGCGTCCAGGTAGGCGACGTCGAGTGCGGTGCCCTGTACGGTGACGAAGAAGTTATTGATCTCCGATCCGTCCGTGGTCTGGAAGAGATGCACCTGGCCACCGTAGGCCGTATAGACCTTGTGCAGGTTCTGAACCCAGCAGAGACCGGTGAGATCGCCATAGTAGTACTGGTTCAGGTTTTCGTTGGGGTAAGGGACAGTCGCTGAACCGCCGGGTGTGATATTCGGGATGATCTGCGCTGTCTTGGCGCCGAGATCGAAGCGCGTAAGGCAGTTGTAGTTCTCGTTGTGGTAGAAGTGCTCCCCGACGGCACAGCTCTGAGAGCCGATCCAGAGCGTGTTGTCATCCGCGAAGAGCAGCTTGGAGTGATAGCCGTCCGAAATGCGATAGACGCCGGTGACGGTATTGCTGGCGAGGTCCACGGTCGAGAGATATCCAGCGAAGTAGCCGTCCGGCTGAAGCTGTTGGCCGGCGAGGTAGAGCGTCGTGCCGTCCGAGAGTGAGGTCGTAGCGCCCCCGGGAACGGGAACGGTAGCCACTGTGGGATCGGGGTAAGGAGTGCTGGTCGGGATCGCCTTGTAGTTGAGGGGCGCTTGCGGGATCAGGGTCACCGAGGAGTTGTTTCCGCCACACTCGCGCCCGCAGTTCAGGACGTAGGCGTTGCTGCCGTCGACCGAGAAGTAGGCGCCGATAGGACGATCGTATGTGCCCGGAACGGGAACAACGCAGTAGACCGGCAGGTTGTAGGGCTGACAGTCGATATTGCCGGGCGGAGAGGTCTGGCCGGTGTTCAGGCGGATGACTCGATAGAGCGTGTCGGAGTTACGCACCATAGCCAGGACGACGCTATTGCCCTGATTAACGGCAACCTTATACACGCCAGGAAGATTGAGGGCGTAGGCACGACTGGCGGCGTTGTCCAGCACAACAAGCTGGCCGACCGTCTCCTCAGCCGAGTAGGTGTTGGAGAAGTCGTTCGAGACGGCGATCGCCGAGGAGCGTGCCGGGAGCGTGCCGGCGGTGCCGGTGGCGCTCTCTGTACCATAGTTGACAATCTGCAGAGAGCCGTCGGAGTCCGAGTAGACGTAGCCGCGGATCTGCTCAGGAAAGTTCAGGATCAGGCTGGGAAAGCCGCCGGTATAGCCAGAGATCGAGAAGCTGCGCGTGGTGTTCTGGATGTTGCTGCGAATATCACGCATGGCGTCGACGATGGCGAGTCCGCCGGTGGTTCCACCTGAGGTGTACGAGATCATCACGCGATTGGCGAGTTTGCTCGGCGGTATCGGCCGGTCTGCGAAGGTGTACTGCGGGAACTTGTAGTAACGAACACCGCACGCGGTGAGTGCCAGTGTGGCGCAGCTGAGAAGCAGAATCCACACGACCCCGAGGCCAGAGAGCGCGGGGTTCTTCCATTGCATCTTCAAGTCGAACGGCTCCAGCCCGGGCTCGGCAACAGATGTGCTTGCACGGGCATGATCTAGCGAAAGTATAGCAAGGCTGACGCGGTCGAGTGGGGCGTTACGCCTGTGCCTAGGACAAGAGACTCGCCTGCTGCACGATGGGAAGCGGCGGCACTCGCCTAAGCGGCTGGGCTCGCCTAAGATTGACAGACGGTGACACATCAACAACAGCGGATCGTAGAGGGCAGTGTGGAGCAGCGTGTGCCGACAGAGTCCTCCGCGGGCCAGGCGAACGCCGTCGCGGTGATCGGGGAGCAGGCGAGCGCTCCTCTGATGAGCGCCGATGTCGCGAAGACGCGCGCTCGTGTTGAAGAACTGTTTCGGTCGCGAGCGGTGTTGTGCGATGGCGCGATGGGGACGATGCTCTACGCCCGGGGCGTGTTCATCAACCGCTGCTACGACGAGCTCAACCTTTCGCAGCCCGAGCTGGTGCGGAGTGTGCACCACGAGTATCTGCGAGCCGGCGCCACGGTGATCGAGACAAACACCTTTGGTGCAAATGCGCTGCGGCTGGAGCGATATGGACTGGAGAGCAAGGTCGCCGAGATCAACGCGGCTGGCGTGCGGCTGGCACGGGAGTGTGTCCGCGAACTGGAAGAGAAGCAGGCGGGGGAGGCATTCGTTGCCGGCGCGATCGGGCCACTTGGTGTGAGGCTGCGGCCTGCTGGCAGTCTCCATCCGGAGGCCGCGCAGTCGGCGCTGCAGGTGCAGATCAGAGCGCTTGCCGGAGGTGGCCCTGGCGTGGGCGCGGACCTGCTCATCGCCGAGACGCTGATGTCGCTCGAGGAGGCCGAGCAGGTCATCCGCACGGCGAAGGCGGTTGCGCCACACCTTCCGCTGATCGTCATGCTGACGGTGGATGAGCAGGGCCGCGGACTTGACGGCGAGTCTCCGGAGACTGCGGCCGAGCGCATTACAGCGTGGGGCGCAGATGCGGTGGGATGCAACTGCAGCTCGGGGCCGGCGATTGTGCTCGAGGTGATCGAGAGGATGCGGTCAGCGACTCATTTGCCATTGGCCGCGATGCCGAATGCAGGCATGCCGAAGTCGGTCGATGGGCGCGCGATCTACATGACATCACCCGAGTACATGGCAAGCTATGCGCGAAGGCTGCTGAAGGCCGGTGCGACGTTTGTGGGCGGCTGCTGCGGCACAACGCCAAGCCACACTCGTGCGATGCGTGGGGCGATCCGGGCGATGGAGGCGCAGGAGATCGGGGCGGAGGTCGTTTCGGAGCGCGGGACAGGCGAAGCGACAGACTCGATCGAGCCCGCGCCGCTGGGTGATCGATCGAAGATCGGCGCGATGATCGCTGCGGGCGAGTTCTGCACGCTGGTCGAGATCGTGCCACCGCGCGGTTTCAGCTCGGAGCGGGAGGTTGAGGGCGCGGCATACCTCTACCGGCTCGGTGTGCACGCGATCAACGTGCCAGACTCGCCGCGAGCGAGTGCCCGCATGAGCGCGCAGAGCCTGTGTCTCCAGATTCAGCAGCAGGTCGGTATCGAGACGGTGTTGCATTACACGTGCCGCGACCGGAACCTGCTCAGCATCCAGAGCGATCTGCTGGGCGCCGCATCGCTCGGATTGAAGAACATTCTTTGCCTCACGGGAGATCCGCCGAAGCTGGGCAACTATCCGGATGCGACTGCGGTGTTTGACGTGGACGCGATCGGCCTAGTGCGGATCGTGCAGGGGCTGAATCACGGGCTGGACATCGGCAAGAGTCCCATCTTCGGTTCGACGGGATTCACGGTGTCGGTCGCGGCAAACCCGGGTGTGTCGGACTTCGAGCAGGAGCTGCGGCGGTTCGCGCTAAAGGTCAAGGCGGGCGCGGAGTTCTGCATTACGCAGCCGGTCTTCGACCTGAGGCTGCTAGAGACGTTTCTGCGACGGATCGAGGAGTTTCGCGTGCCCGTGATCGCAGGGATCTGGCCTCTCACGAGCTTGAAGAATGCCGAGTTCATGAAGAACGATCTGCGGGTGAGCATGCCGGACGAGATCATGAGCCGCATGCGCACCGCGGCGACCAGCCCGGAGGCGTCTCGGGCGGAGGGTGTCCGCATCGCGCAGGAGATGCTGGCCGAGGCGCGTGGGCACGTGCAGGGTGTACAGGTGAGCGCGCCATTCGGGAAGTACACGGCTGCCGCTGAAGTGCTTCGGCTCAGTGAACCGGCGGGCAGGGTGGGTGACGATGGCGACGTTTGAAGAGCAGATCACCGCGCTTGAGGCCGTGGTGGAGAAGCTGGAGCGCGGTGAGCTGTCGCTCGACGATTCTGTGCGGCTCTTTGAGGAGGGAGTCCAGCTCTCGCGCGCGTGCAAAGCGGAGCTGGATGCGGCGGAGGGGCGGATCGAGGTGCTGATGGCCCCCGAGACGGGAGGCACGAGGACGCGTCCGCTTGAGGTTGAAGAGGCGGAGCCGGACGAGTAGACCTGTGGGCCAGATCTTCGACAGAGTCGTAGGTCAGCGATCGCGGCTGGTGACGAAGCCGGGCATCCAGAGCAGGGCGCGCTTGGCCGGGGAGTCTGGGAGTTCGACGATGGAGAGGCGGGCGGCCTCGGCGTAGGCGCAGGCGGTGTCCATGGCGTAGTCGAGTGATCCGTGGCGCCGGAGGACCTCGAGGATCTGTGCGTGGGAGACGCGGGTGAAGCTGCGGTCGGAGAGCACGGTGCGAATGGCTTCGCGATCCGCGCCGGTACCGCGCTCGAGGGCGTGGATGACGGCGAGGGTGGCCTTCCCCTCGCGCAGGTCGCTCGCGACGGGTTTGCCGAGGACCTCTTCGGTGGCGGTGAGGTCGAGCACGTCATCGACGATCTGGAAGGCGAGGCCGAGGTTGCGGCCGTACTCGCCCATGCGGCTCTCGACGGTGTCGGGCGCCGAGGTGATCGCGGCGCCGAGCTGCATGGAGACCTTGAAGAGGCAAGCGGTCTTGCGGAAGATCAGGTCGAAGTACTCCTCCTCATTGATGAGGTGGCCGAGCTTCTGCATCTGGAGCAGCTCGCCCTCCACCATGGCCTGAGTGAGGGAGATGAGCAGGTCGAGCACGTGGAAGTTGCGCTCGGCGAGTGCGGCGGAGAAGGCCTGCATATAAAGCCAGTCGCCAGCGAGGACACACTTGGCGTTGCCCCAGGTGGTGTTGGCAGAGGGGCGGCCCCGGCGGGTGTCGGCCTCGTCGATGATGTCGTCGTGGACGAGGGTTGCGGTGTGAAGCATCTCGACGACGGCCCCGAGGCGGACGCGGCTGAGCTCGTTTCCGCCGAGCGCCTTCGCAGAGAGGAGCAGAAGCATGGGGCGGATGCGCTTGCCGCCGCCGGCCATCAGGTACGCGGCGATGTCAGTGACGACCTCGACCTCGGAGGCGGACTGCGTGGCGAACTCACGCTCGATCGCGAGGAGATCGTCACGGAGGAGATCGAAGACCTCCTTGGCGCTCGTGATGGAGAGCGTACTCACTCTTCGTGAGAGTACCAGTCTGCCGAGCGAGACTGTGTGGTTTACAGCGACGACGCGCGGAAGGCGTCGCAGCGTACAAAAGTTCTGCCGCTCCCTGCGGTCTCATCAAGAAGAGAGCCGCAGGGAAGGCGGCGCGCAGGCGCTCGGTCAGTTGGAGCGCAGGTTGGTGAACTGGAGATCGACGCCGAGGTCCTTGCCGCGGAGCAGGGTCATGATCTCCTGAAGCGTGTCGCGGTCCTTCGAGACGACCCGGACGGTGTCGCCCTGGATAGAGGCCTGGGCCTTCTTCTTCGAGTCTTTGATGAGAGCGACGATCTGCTTGGCCTTGTCGGACGGGATGCCCTGCTGCAGCTTGATCTTCTGGCGAACGGAGGAGTTGGAGGCGGGCTCGATCTTTTCAAACTCAAGACTCTTCAGGGAGACACCGCGCTTTACAAGCTTCTGGGAGAGGATCTCCTTGACGGCGTCGAGCTTGTACTCGTCCTGGCTGGCGAGCTGGATTGTATCGGTGCCTTCGAGTTCTATCTTCGACTTGGAGTCTTTCAGATCGAAGCGGGCGTGCACCTCCTTAGAGGCCTGCTCGATGGCGTTCTTGACCTCCTGGAGTTCTACCTTGCTGACGACGTCGAAGCTGTTTTCGGCTGCCATGTACGTTCGATCCTTTCGGTCCGATATGCGGACGCAACAAGAGAAGAGATGCAGATGGGAGCCAGGCGGCTCTCTCAAGGCGAGGTCAAGCCGTCGAGCAGAGTGTGTCTCTTCGGCTCGCAATGGGGTGCGCGCTAGGGGATGTGGGCGAAGAGGTTGTTGAAGTTGGCGGTGGTCTGGTCGGCAAGCTCCTCGAAGGTGAGGCCGCGGAGACTGGCGAGGAGCTCGGCGGTGAAGCGGACGAGGGCGGGCTCGTTCTGCTGGCCGCGGTGGGGGATGGGGGCAAGGAAGGGGGCGTCGGTCTCGACGAGGAGGCGATCCAGGGGGATGACGGCTGCGGCGGCGCGGATCGCGTCGGCGCGAGGGTAGGTGAGATTGCCGGCAAAAGAGAGGAAGAAGTTGGCGGCGAGGGCGCGCTCGGCCTCGGCGGGGCTGCCGGAGAAGCAGTGCATGACTCCGGGGAGGCCGGTCGGGGTCCAGTGCTCGGCGAGGAGGTCGAAGAGGTCCTCCCAGGCGTCGGCGGAGCCGAACCTCTGCTTGGCGGCGGGGGTGGCGAGCTCGGAGGAGCGAAGGTGGATGAGGATGGGCACGCGGGCAGCGGCAGCGAGTGCGAGCTGGGCGATGAAGGCGGCGTGCTGGGTGGGGATGTCGGGGTTGTCGACGTGGTAGTAGTCGAGGCCGATCTCACCGACGGCGACGACCTGCGGGTCGGCGAGCAGGGCGGCGAGTTTTTCCAGGTTGTCTGGGGTGGCCTGGTGGGCCTCCTGGGGGTGGATCCCGGCGGAGGCGAGGATGCGGAGCTCGGGAGTGGTGTGGCGGCGGGCGAGGTCGAGAGCCTGGTGCATGGTGTCTGGCCCCTCGCCGATGCCGATGGCGAGGATGGTCGAGAGGCCGGCGGCGCGGGCGCGGTCGAGGACCGGAGCGAGGTCGGGGTAGCTGTCGAGATGGGCGTGGGAGTCGGTGAGCATGGGTCTGGCGGGGGGTACCCCCCTCCCCCCTACTTCTTGTGCAAAGTCTTCGAAGGAGATGAGTTAGGTCCGGACTTCGGATAGCGGGAGGTACTTTACGGATCGGTGATGACCGAAGCCGGCGTGCCTGGCCCGCTGTTTTGATGATACCGGGTTGGGATGGGTGTTTGCGCCACGGGGGTTTACTTCAGGCGGGCGCCGGGGGGGAGGTCGTCGGTCTCAGGGAAGGTGGCGAGGATGGGTTTGCCGCCTTCGCCGTGGCTGGCGGCGAGGAGCATGCCGTGAGAGACGAGGCCGCGCATGGTGCGGGGGGCGAGGTTGGCGATGACGACGATGCGGCGACCGACGAGCTCCTCGGGGGTGTACCACTCGGCGATGCCGGAGAGGATCTGACGCTGCTCGCTGCCGAGGTCGACCTCGAGGCGGAGGAGCTTGTCGGCCTTGGGAATGCGCTCGGCGACGAGGATGCGGGCCGCGCGCAGGTCGACCTTGGAGAAGTCGTCGATGGTGATCTGGGGCGCGAAGGGAGCGAAGCCGGCCCCGGTGGGCTCGCCGGGGATCGAGGCGGGCTGCGGGATGGGTGGCGCGGAGGCGGCGCCGCTGAAGAGACCGGAGGGTCTGGCTTCGGTGTGGGACGGGGTGCGGGCGAGGTCGGGAATGGGGGCGGAGGAGCCGGCGACCTGGGCGATGGGGTCGTGGTGGGGCAGCGCGGAGACGCGGGGCGGGGCGCCAGGGTGGGTGGAGTCGGCGGGGTCCGAGGGGGCGGCGGAGGTGGTCTCGTTCGAGAGGCGGGAGGGTGCGGGGCGGGAGGTGTGCGTGACGGGCTGGGCGGACGGCGGCTGGGGTGAGGAGCCTGGCGCAGGGGGGGTGTCGGGGTCGCTGGGAGGAGGGGTCTTGGTGGCTTCGACGTCGGTCATGATCTGGGCGAGTCCTTTCTCGGCGCGGGGGAAGATGGGGGCGAGGGGGCCGAGTTTGGTGCCGGGCTGGAGGCCTCCCCACTGGAGGTTCTTCAGGTCGCCACGGCGGGCGGCGTCTTCGATGTTGCCGAGGCCGAGCTGGGCCCAGACGCGGGCGGTGCTGAAGGGGAGGATGGGGTAGAGGAGGGCGGTGAGGATGCGGATGGACTCGGCGGCGGTGTAGAGAGTGTCTGCTAAGTCGGCTTTATCGGTATCGCTGGTGTTCTTCGCCAAGTTCCAAGGCTGCCTGGACGAGATGAATCGGTCTGTCTGATCAAGCAGTAAGAGTGTGTAGTCGAGAACGCCGCGATCGAGCGGCGTGACATCTCTATAAGCGAGAAGATCGGCCTGAAGCTCCGAAAAGTCAACGTTCAGGCTAAAGCGCATAGCTTTGAAGGCAGCCGGATAAAACTTGCAGACCATGGCGGCGAGACGCGCGAGTTCGACATCGGGAACCCTGACCAAATCCCCTGTAGGAAGTCCGACACTGAACCCTCCTATTCTGGGCAACTTACTCACGATGTTGATTACTGTGTGTGTCCAAGGATGGTGGCCCGGTATAGCTGCAGAACACGAGTTTTGGATGAGCTTCAAGACGCGGCTGACGAGGTTGCCGTAGCCGTTGGCGAGGTCGGCGTTGTAGCGGGTGATGAGGGCGTCGAAGGAGAAGCTGCCGTCCTGGCCGAAGGGAATCTCGCGGAGGAGGAAGTAGCGGAGGACGTCGGTGGCGAAGAGGTCGGCGTCTTGGGTGGAGGGTTCGGGCTGGCCGAGGCGGACGAGCTCGTTGCGGTAGTGGGTCCCGAAGGCGTCGAGGATGGTCTCGGTGCGGACGATGTTGCCGCGGGACTTGCTCATCTTGGACTCTTCAAAGAGGAGCCAGCCGTGGGCGGCGACGGCTTCGGGGAGCGGGAGGTCGGCGGCGAGGAGGAAGGCGGGCCAGTAGACGCAGTGAAAGCGGATGATCTCCTTGCCGACGAGGTGGAGGTCGGCGGGCCAGAACTTCTGGACGAGGGCCTGATCGGCGGGGGTGTCGGAGCCGTAGCCGACGGCGGTCATGTAGTTGGCGAGGGCGTCGAGCCAGACGTAGACGACGTGGGCGGGGTCGTCGGGGACGGGCACGCCCCAGGTAAAGGAGGTGCGGGAGATGGAGAGGTCTTTGAGGGCGCCGGGGAGGTAGTAGGTACCGGCTTCGGTTTTTCTCACTTTGCCCTGAGACTCGAGCTTCGAAAGAGCAGCCGTATCTACCGTGAACGGTACGGCCTGGCTGGAGGGTGAGGCTTGAGAGCTCTCGACCATCGTTCGGTCGCGGACTTCTGCAAGAAGAGCGTTGACTTCGCCGCGGAGAAAGCTGAGGACTTCGTTGCGGCGGGAGTCGGGGGTGATGCGGAGGGTGTTGGACTCGATGAGATCGAGGAGGGGGAGCTGGAAGGCGGAGAGTTTGAAGTAGTAGTTCTCTTCGGAGACGGTCTCGGTGAGGCGGCCGCAGTCCGGACAGCGGATGCCCGGGGGGCCGTCGACGTAGGCCTCGTCGGAGACGCAGTACTGGCCGGTGTAGGTGGACTTGTAGATGGCGCCGCGGCGCTGGAGCTCGCGGAAGAGGTGCTGGACGCCCCGGGTGTGGCGGGGGTCGGTGGTGCGGATGAAGTCGCGGTGGAGGAGGGGGTCGTTGCGGGAGAGGGTGTCGTCGAGGATGCCCATGCGGACCCAGAGGTCGCGGAAGGTCCGGGAGACCTGGTCGGCGAAGGCCTGGGGCGGGATGCCGGCGGTGATGGCGGAGCGCTCGATCTTCTGGCCGTGCTCGTCGGTGCCGGTGAGGAAGAGGGTGTCGTGACCGAGGAGACGATGGCGGCGGGCGAGGACGTCGGCGACGATGGTGGTGTAGGCGTGGCCGATGTGGGGGCGTGCGTTGACGTAGTAGATGGGGGTGGTGACGAAGAACTTTTCGGGAGATTCGGGCATGGGTTGGGAGGGTTAGTTTAGCAGGGCTCCGCGGCTTACCTCGGCGGTCCAGGCCGCGTGGCCGCGTGTGACCATGCTGGCACCGTTGGCGATGTGCCTTCCGATTGCAGCACTCTCGGCTGTCCTAGTGGGTGGCGGTCTGGCGGGGCTCGGGGTGGGTGCGGGGCTTAAGGCGGCCGGTGCCGCAGGCGGCGGGGACGTTGGCCATCTGCTTGGTGAAGACCTGGAAGCTCTTGGTGCCGGGCTGGAGGGTGGACCAGTAGCTGGTGCGGGTGACGAGGGGCTTGCCCTGGTGGATGATCTGGTTCTGCATGATCTTGACGCCGCAGCCGAGGTTGTTTTCGGGGTCCAGGATGGAGCGGTTGGTGTCTTTGCGGGCGAGGTGGCGATCCTGCTGCCAGTCGAAGTCGCAGTGATAGCGCTCGGCGTCCTGATAGGTGAGCTGGAGCAGTCCTTGCTGATGGACGGGACGCTTGGTGACGGTGTCGATCTTGTTGACGGCGGCGTCGGTGTGGTGGACGTCGGTGGTCTCGTCGAGGCCGGCTTCGGCGCCGGCGAGGGCCTGAAAGAGGTAGGCCCAGAAGGCGCGCTTGTCGGCCTCGGGCTCGCGGGCGAAGTTGGGGCAGTAGCCGGCGACGGCGCGGGCGGCGCGGGCGGAGAGCAGGTCCGGCGGCAGGGCTTTTTCGACGACAGCGTCCCAGGCGGGATCCCAGGTGCTGCCGCCGAGCTCCTCCTTCTTCTCTTCGAGTGGGGTGGCGGGTGCGGGCTTCATGGCGGGGGCCGGCGAGACGGTCTGCTGGGGAGGCGGGGCCGCGCGGGCTCCGGTGTCTTTGCAGCCGGCACAGAACAGGGAGAAGGCGGTGCAGAGGAGCATGGTGCCTGGGCCGTTCATTGGATCCTTGGTCGTCTTGTTGGCCGCGTAGGCCTTTTTGTTGGTCGATGCAGGAAAGATGTTGCGGGATGGATGGCGGTTGCCGAAGAGGGTACAGAGGAGCGGATTGAGGGTGACTATGGGCTATACGGCGGGCGAACTGAGTGCAGACGGGCGGAGGCGCGGGGAGAGCCGGACGAAGAGGGTGAAGGCGGTGATGTAGGCGAGGGCGGCGAGGAGGAAGATGACGAGGGGATGGGAGTTCCAGAGGGTTTTGGTGAGCCAGGTAAAGAGGGCGCCGCCGAGTGCGCCGGCGGCGGAGCCGATGCCGATGACGGTCGAGACCTGGGCGGCGGGAAGGGTGTCGGCAGGGGCGGAGTAGAGGTTGGCAGACCAGCCCTGGTGGGCGGCGGCGGCGAGGGCGAGCAGGGCGACGGCGGGCCAGACGGTGGCGGGTCCGGCGCGGTGAGCAAGGAGCGGCACGCCCATGACGGGCAGGGCGCAGAGGGCGCAGGTGAGGAGGGCGAAGCGGCGGCCGCGGCGGACGGGGTCGGTCTGGGCACGGGAGGACTGCTGCCGCATGCGGCGCCCGGCGAGCCAGCCACCTGCGACGGAGCCGAAGCTCGAGCAGAAGTAGATGACGATAATGGGTGGACCGAGGCCGGTCAGGGTGAGGTTGTATGTCTCGTGGAAGTACTTGGGCAGCCAGAAGAGATAGAACCACCAGACGGGGTCGGTGAGGAGCTTAGCGGCGGAGAAGGCCCAGGTGGTGGGTTGGCGGAGGAGGGCGAGGTAGGTGGGGGACGGCAATGCGGTGGAGACGGCTGGAAGGGTCTGCTGCGAGAGCGGCTCCGTGGGGCTAAAGTTCTTCGGCTGGCTGCCGATAGAAGGGGTGAGGGAGTCGCTTGCGCGCGTGGCGGCGATGGGACGGAGGCGGTTGTAGGGGAAGGGGAGCCAGAGGAGGAGCCAGAGGAAGCCGAGCGCGCCGGTGGCGAGGAAGGCGGCCTGCCAGCCGAAGCGGAGGGTGATGAGAGGGATGGCCCAGGGGGCGACGAGCGAGGCGGCGTTGGTGCCGGAGTTGAAGAGGCCAGTGGCGAGGGCGCGCTGCTCGTCGGGAAACCACTCGGTGATGGCCTTGATGGCGGCGGGAAAGTTGCCGGACTCGCCGAGGCCAAGGAAGAAGCGGGCGACGGCGAAGCCGAGGACGGAGCCGACGAGGGCGTGCGCCATGGCGCTGACTGACCAGAGAAGGATGGCGAGGGCGTAGCCGGTCTTGGTGCCGAGGCGGTCGATGAGGCGGCCAGCGATGAGGAAGCCGAGGCCGTAGGCGAGCTGGAAGCTGATGAGGATGTTGCCGTAGTTGTTGTTGAAGAGGAGCTGGGCGGTCGCGGGAGCGCGCAGGTTCCAGCCGAGGAAGGGCAGGTTGTGGAGGGCGGGCTCGATGAGCGAGAGGACCGAGCGGTCCATGTAGTTGATGGTGGTGGCAAGGAAGAGGAGGGCGCAGACAATCCAGCGGACGCGGCTGCTCACGGCGGGCGAGGCGGCGAGCGTCTGCGGCATGGTTGGCCTCGGAGGCAGTGCGGGGAAGGAGTGATATGGCGCTTCGGGTGCCAGCATACGGGCGGGTGGTGATGGCGTGTCAAGTGAAGGTCGTTGGAGGTGGCCGGTATGCTGATCGGCATGGCGGATGGCGTGCTGATGCTGGTGGTAGATACGTGTGGGGCGGAGGGGTCGGTCGCGCTGGCGAAGGTCGACGAAGCGGGGGAGCGGGTGCTGGGAGTGGCGCGGATGCCGGGGCGGAGTGCGTCGGAGCGGCTATTGACGGCGGTGCGGTCGGTGCTGGCGGAGGCGGGACGGGCGGCCGAAGAGCTAGGGGTCGTCGCGGTCGTGCGAGGGCCAGGATCGTTCACGGGAGTGCGGATCGGGGTGGCGACGGCAAAGGGTCTGGCGGAGGGGGTGGGGGTGCCGGTGATCGGGCTGTCGCGGCTGGCGGTGATGGCGGCGGTGGAGCGGGCGAGGGAGGGGGTGGGAGTGGCGATGGAGGTCGGCGGGCGGGAGGTGATGGCGGTGCTCGAGGCAGGTCGGGAGGAGGTGTTCTGCGGTCGCTTCGGGGGAGATGGCGAGGTGCTCTTCGAGCGGCTGATGACGGGGGAGGCGGCGCGGGCGGCGGGGGTGGGGGCGCGAGTGATTGCGTCTGAGGCGGCGGTGATCGAGCGCGTGGGAGCGGCGATGGTCGAGGAGCCAGATGCGATCGCGGCGGCGGGGCTGGCGGCGGCGCGGTGGCGGGCGGGGCGCCTGGATGACGTGGAGACGCTCGATGCGCTGTATCTACGGCGGACGGCGGCGGAGATCGCTCTGGGGCAGACGAGAGTGGCGGAGGGAGACCGCGGCGAAGCGGAGAGTGGTGCGGGCGGGGGTGCGCGGGGGTGAGCGGGAGCGTAACGGTTCGGCTGGCTGATGTGGAGGATCTGGAGGCGATCGTCGGGATCGAGCGGGCGACGGTCGAGGCGCCGCACTGGGGCGTCGAGGTGTACCGGGCGGCATTGGTGGGGGCGGCAGGGACGGGCGCGGGAGTGGAGCGGCGAGTGCTGGTGGCGGAGATCGGGGAAGCGGACGGAGGCTTCGTCGAAGGCGGGCGGTCGCAACGAAGCGGAGAGGTGGTGGGGTTCGTGGTGGGGCGGGTGGTGCGAGGGGAGGTCGGGGCGGCGGAGGGAGAGATGGAGAGTGTGGCGGTGGCGGAGAGGTGGCGGCGCCAGGGGATTGCGGGGGCGATGTGCGCGGAGCTGCTGAGGTGGTTTCGCGGGCAGGATGTGGCGTGGGTGGAGCTGGAGGTGCGGGCGGGGAGTGGCGCGGCGCGGTCGCTCTACGCGCGGCTGGGGTTTCTGGAGCAGGGAGTGCGGCGCGGGTACTACGCGGAGCCGACGGAGGACGCGGTGCTGATGCATCTCTGGCTCGATAGCCCAGGTGCGGGTCGCGGGTGAGCTAGAGGACGGTTGGCGGTGCTCGGGGATGGAGACGGTGATCGCGGGCCGCTCCGCGATAGCACGTTATACTTGAGGAACTTATGGTTCGAGACGGGTTGTTCTACGGGCTCGGGCTGGGTGCGGTCGCGGCACTGGTCTGGGTGATCACCCATAGTGTCTGGCTGGTGCTGATCCCGGTCCTGCTGGCTCTGTTTTTTCTCTGGTTCTTTCGCGATCCGAGGCGGACGATTCCGACGGAGCCGGGTGTGGTGGTGTCGCCGGCGGACGGACTGGTGACGGAGGCAGAGTGGATCGAGCTGCCGAGCGGGAGCCGGCTGCGGCTGAGCATCTTTCTGAATGTGTTTGATGTGCACGTGAACCGGTCCCCGGTGACAGGGGTGGTGAAGCGGTTTGAGTTTCGCAAGGGTCGCTTTATGAATGCGATGAATGCGGAGTCGGTGCTGCACAACGAGCAGACGCTGGTGGTGATCGACGCAGGCGGCTATGAGGTGGGATTCAAGCAGATTGCGGGGCTGCTGGCGCGGCGGATTGTGTGCAACGTGAAGGTGGGGGACCGAGTGGAGCGCGGGCAGCGGGTGGGGTTGATCAAGTTTGGCTCGCGCTGCGATGTGCTGCTTCCGGCGGAGGCGCGGCTGATGGTGAAGACGGGGACGCGGGTGTGCGGCGGGTCAACGGTGCTGGCGGTGATGCCGACAGCGACGGCCGTGGAGGGGTAGTGGAGCCGGCGCTGCACGATAACGAAGAGCCGACGCGGTCGAGGCGTCGGCCGCGTCGCGGGATGTATGTGCTGCCGTCGCTGTTTACGGCGGGCAATATCGGGCTGGGGTACTACGCGATGACGCAGAGTCTTCAGGGCTCGACGAGTGAGCACTGGCACTTTGACCGGGCGGCGCTGGCGATCGGCTTTGCGATCCTGTTTGACGGCCTGGACGGGCGGATTGCGCGGATTACGAAGACGGTGAGCGAGTTTGGCCGGGAGCTGGACTCGCTGGCGGACGTGATCACGTTTGGCGTGGCGCCGAGCCTGCTCGCGTACATGTGGGGGTACCGGATGCTGCCGCCGCTGGCGCATCCGCTAGTGCGTGTGCGGCTGCTCGAGTTCGGCGTGTTTGCGTGTTTTCTGTTTCTGATCTGCGGCGCGTGCCGGTTGGCGCGGTTCAATATCAGTCATAATCCACAGCCGCGAAACCCGGGGCGCCCGGGGCGGAAGTACTTCGTTGGCATGCCGATTCCGGCGGGCGCGGGGGTGATCGCGTCGGTGGTGCACTGCTTCAACGGGTCACCGATAGACAATCCATGGATCGCGCTGGTGTGGACGGGCCTGATTTTGTTTACAGGCCTGCTGATGGTGAGCTCGTGGCGTTTCTGGAGCGGTAAAGAGGTCACATTCCGCGGACGGCACCCGTTTCGTCTCATGGTGCTGCTGGTGGCTGTGGCCGCTGTGATTACGATGTGGTCCGAGCAGGCGCTGATCGTCATTGCGCTGGGGTACCTGGTCTCCGGTGTGCTGGCGCGTCTGGCGTACTCGCAGGGGCGCAAGCGGCGGCAGATGGGTGTGCCGGGAACGACGGTCTCCTGACCGCATCGAATGGGTATGGCACTGATAAAGAGGGATCGGATCGGGATTGTAGGCGCGACGGCGCTGCTGGGTAAAGAGCTGAGTGAGGAGCTGGCAGAGTCGCCTCTGGCCGCATCGGAGATCGTGCTGCTGGATGAGGACGCGATCGAGGGACAGCTCTCGGCTGCCGGCGATGAGCCGGCGCTTGTGCTGCCGCTGCTGGAGGAGAGCTTCGAGGGCTTCGATCATGTGTTCTTTGCGGGGTCTCCGGAGCAGACACGAGCCTATTGGCAGGCGGCACGGCGCGGCGGCGCGACGGTGATCGACCTGACACATGCGCTGGTAGGTGAACCGGGCGTCGTGTTGCGCGCACCGGTCGTGCGTGAGGCGATGGCAGAGGCGGGGCTGGCGACGGGTGTGACGCTTGGCCTGGAGACGGCGGCGGTGGTGGTCGCGCACCCTGTGGCGGCGATGCTGGCGCTGGTGGCGGCGCGGTTGGCACCGGAGTTGACCGCAGTGGCGGCGACAGTGATGCTGCCCGCATCGGAGCACGAGCGGGCGGGCATGGACGAGTTGCATCAGCAGACGGTGAAGCTGCTGTCCTTTCACGAGCTGCCGAAGACGGAGTTCGATGCGCAGAGCGCGTTCAATCTGCTGGCGGCGTTCGGGGAGGACGCGCGCGCGAGTCTCGGTATGCATCAGGGGCAGGTCACCACAGACTATGATCGGCTGGGCGGCCAGCAGCTGCCGGAGCTGCTGCTGCAGACGGTGCAGGCACCGGTCTTTCACGGATACACGGCGTCGGTGCTGCTCGAGTTTCGTGGGGAGCGGTCCGTTCCGGAGATCGGCAAGAAGCTGGCCGGCCGAGGGGTCGAGGTAGTTGACGACGACGGGGATGCGCCGAGCAATCTCAATGCCGCGGGACGGCGTGAGGTGCTGGTTCGTGTGCAGAGGGCGGGTGCTGCGGGGCGTGGGCGAGCGTGGCTGTGGCTCGCGGCGGATAACCTGAAGCTGCGAGCAGCGGGCGCGATCGAGTGCGCGATGGAGCTGCGACGGCTGCGCCCCTCGGGGAAGGTGCAGTAGGCGATCTCGCACGGTTGCGCGTGCGATACTAGCGTCGATGCCGGTGCACGTACAACGGCTTGCATCGGTCTCTCTTTAGGCCGGGATGGCGGAACTGGCAGACGCAGCGGACTCAAAATCCGCCGACCGCAAGGTCGTGGGGGTTCGACCCCCCCTCCCGGCACCACTACAACGCATTCAAAATGAATGGTTTGCGAAGACCAAAGCCTCTCAGCACGAGAGGCTTTTTCATGCTCTAAAAGCTCTGGTGCCGGTTTTGGTGCCGGTTTGTACCTGATTTGCTACTTTGAATTCAGGAGGTGCCGGAGATGCCCAGACGATCAACCAAGAAGGAACGCGGAGTCTTCGAGAAGGACCCGGGATCAGACATCTGGTGGATTCGATACACCATCGATGGCCGCGAGCGACGCGAGAAGGTAGGCCGTAAGAAAGACGCGAGCGACCTCTACAAGCTTCGCCGGGCGGACGCCCTTCGCGGTGTGAAGCTGCCCAGCAACATGAAGAACAAGGGGGTGAAGTTCGACGCCTTGGGTCAGCACGCGATCGAGTGGTACATCGAGCATGGCCGGAAGGACATCAAGAACTTC
Source organism: uncultured Acidobacteriaceae bacterium (assembly GCA_964247625.1). GTDB lineage: Bacteria > Acidobacteriota > Terriglobia > Terriglobales > Acidobacteriaceae > Edaphobacter. Next base: position 204,873 of record CAXTVA010000002.1, on the reverse strand, counting down.
CGCATCCGGATGAATATCATCCTCAAAGATTTCGGCCAACGCATCGCCGACGAGATCAAGCCCTCTGAGATCGACGCCTGGCTGAAGCAGCATGACTGGTCCCCGGCGACAAAGAACCGTTATAAGAACGTCTTCGGCAAGACGTTCAAGCTCGCTCTTGCTGATGGCAAGGTTGCTGGCAATCCGGCTCGGCTAGTCGAGCAGCGTCCAGAGAAGAACGCCCGCATCAGGTTCCTTTCCGCCGACGAAGAGTTGCGTCTTCGTGAAGCGATCACGAAGCGATGCCCCGACCACATGCCCGAGCTTGATATTGGGTTGAATACGGGGATGCGTAAGGGCGAGCAATACAGCCTGGAATGGCCTCAGGTATCTTTCCGGCGCAAACGCATCCTTCTAGAGGAGACGAAGAACGGGAGCAGCCGCGAGATCCCAATGAACAAGTCGTGCATCGCAGCCATGGAAGTGCTTTATGAAGATCGTCCGCACGATGGGCGCGTTTGTCAGTCCAAGTTCGGACAGGATCTCAACGATTCCCGCGCGTGGTTTGATCGCTGCGTCAAGGACGCTGGAATCCAGAACTTCACATGGCATTGCTTGCGCCACACGTTTATCAGTCGGCTCGTAATGGCCGGAGTCGATCTTAGGACAGTTCAGGAGTTGGCTGGGCACAAGACGATCTCAATGACCGTCCGTTACGCGCATCTTGCCCCAGAACACAATCAAGCTGCGATTGAGAAGTTGGACACTCTCAAGCACTAGCGTTTAGGCAACGACGAAGGGCGGCCTAGTGGCCGCCCTTTTGCACTTGATGCAACCGAGTTACCCGGCGACAGGATGGGGGTGATCTCCCCTTGAGAAACGACGTAGTTCCGAAGTGGGAATCAGAACTCTCGCGCCGATCCGGCGGGTAAGCAGTTGCTTGTTGGCAACCAGGTAGTCCAAAGCCCTACAACTGATCGAAAGCATGGAGGCCGCCTCCGCCCGCCCCACGAGAAGCTTTTCTTCTGCCGAAACCGACCGTACCGGCTTCTTCTGGCCTTCCAGTAATTGTGTGTTCATTGCTCCTCCGGTCGCGGCGTAATCGCTTGCTGTAAGCAGAATGGTGGCTATGACGATGACAGTCCAATTCTTTCTGCATATACCCGCATCTCTCGTGGAGATGACCAAGGGTTGACGAGTTGTGTACCCCTTGTGGAAAATCATTAACGCAGTATTGACAAGTTTTCTCCCTCAAGCACGCACATCGACCTCGAACCACTGAGACACAAAGGGGCCCCGTTATGAGTGACTACGATCGGTTGGAATTCCGTCATCTGAAGTTCATCCTGGCAGTTGCCGAAACCCAGTCTTTTACCGGCGCAGCAGAACTCGTTCACACATCTCAATCCAATGTGAGCACGCAGATCGGTGATCTTGAAGATCTACTTGGAGTGGAACTCTTCCACCGGGAGCGAGATGGGGTCTTCCCGACTCCATATGGCGAGGTCTTGATCGCTTGTGCGCGCGATCTCTTGCAGGTCCGCGAAGACGTGGTTGAGATGCTGCAGGCATTGCGAACTGGAGACGTGACCCCGTTGAAACTTGGCTATAGCAACCTGGTTGAGAAGGAAACCCTCAGCGATTTGATCTCGACAACCAGAAGGCTCTTTCCTCATTGCGAAATCCTCGCCGAGAGCGACGACATTTCAGATCTTGAGCATCGTGTCGGTACCGGGGAGTTGGACGGTGCTCTCGTCACGCTTCCGGTTGAGCACAACTCTGACCTCACGACCTGCATTGTCGATAGCGAAAAGCTGTGCGTCTGTATGAGGTCTGATGATCCATTGGCACAGCACGAGGCAATACCAGCTCACCTATTGAACGACCGCATCAGCATCTTCCAATATCCCGCTGTTCATAAGCGCGCGTATGCTCGTTTACTTGAATTGCTCAAGAGTGTGGGAGTTACGCCCAAGCCGTCCAAGCCAACAACGAATCGAGAGCATATTCAATGGATGGTTCAGGACGGCCAATGCCTGTCTTTCACTCGATGCGGCGCAAGGGTAAATCCAGGACTAATCACACGTCCGATTCACGGTGCGGCATGGACCATTGATACTGCACTCATAATGAAGCCCGTCTCTCAACATCCAGCACTCGCGCTCCTCCTTCGCGAACTAAGAAAGCGAGCTGGCGAAATCGGCTCAATGTGGGCACCCAAGAAGCCTGGCGATAAAGACCGTAGAAGCTCTCGCAAGTCACCGCAGAGCGTGAAGACGAAGGCTGCGGCTTCGATGTCGCTCTTCGAGGCCGGTTGAATCACATCATCTCCAGTAGAGATGGTGCTATCAGAACTAAGAATTGGACTTTGAGATAACTCGCACCTAAGGTCTCGGCATACCCGACTGATTCCAGTCGAAGGAGGTTGCCGATGTCCAGCCGTATTCGTGTCCACATTCCCGCCAGAACAGCCGCACAGGTACACCAATGGATTCGTTCCATGAGTGGACTGTTGCTTCTGGTATTCCTCGTTCCTCTCACAGCACATGCCCAGTCCGGTTCTCCCTTCGATACCGGATTCTCCAACATGCAAACCCTCTTCACGGGAACCGTGGCGAAGGTCGCCTCTCTGATCGCGATCGTGATCGGTGGCTACCAATTCGCGCACGGCGAACCAGGCGCGAAGAAGGCGCTGGCCGGATTCGCGGCTGGCACAGGTATCGCTGTCATGGCGACCAACGTCCTCTCGTGGCTTTGGGGCTCCTAGCCTCCAATCGCTTCCGCCTGCTTTTCTTCCCATCATCCATCCACGATTCGAGGGGCTTATGTCGGAACAATCGCGAACAGTTCGACGCCGCAACAGGGTGTTCAAGAGCCTTCATAAGCCCCTCACCTATCTCGGGGTAGAACGCACTCTCTTCTTCTTCATCTGCGTGTCCGCAGTGGGTGTCTTCAACCTCTTCAATTCGCTGCTTGCCGGTATCGGCGTTTTTATCGGGGGTTTCGCGTTCGGCCATTGGGTCACAAACACTGACCCCGCCTACCTGCGAATTCTCGCCAAGTCCGAAAAGTTCAAAACGCGCTACGACGCTGCCAAGCAGCGTGTACCGCTGGTGGAGGTGCAGTGATGTTCAACATTGCGCGAGCGATCAAGCCGTGGCGAGAGACCGCGGAACTGAATGACCACATCAGCCTGTACGGCTTCTGGAACGATCAGGTGTTTGTTACGAAAGCCGGCGACGTCGGCATGGTCCTCAAGGTTGAAGGCGTGGATTACGAAAGCCTCGATCAGAGCGAGCAGGAATATGCCGTAAAGCGCCTAGAGGCGGCCTTGAAGGCGTTCGGCCCAGGGCTTCGCATCTACCAGTACCTCTTCAAGACCAATCGCCCGGAGATTCCGTTTGCCCATTACGACGATGCCGTAGTGGACGCTGCTATCGACCAACGTCGCACGTTCTTCGAGGGCAAGCGGGACGAGCTCTTTCAGGTGGAGATCTCCTACGTTGTCCTGTTGGAAGGACAACGGGCGAAGCGCGGCATTGGTGCCGGACTCGCTATGCTCGTCCGCGATCCAGCCGCAGGCTTCAACGAACTCAAAAGCCAGTTCAGCAGCAACAGCATGAAGATTCTTATGCGCTCGCAGCTCGGCGCTGCAGTCACGCGCCTAGAGCAGCGGGTGCAGGTCTTTGCCCGTCAGCTTCAGGACTTCGTTCAGATCGCTCCCCTTGGACAACAAGAGCAGTTCACGTTCTTCCGCCGCTTGCTGAACTTCGATGACTGGCGCATTGCGGGCAAGCCGCAAAGCAGCCAGTTCCTTGACTACCAAGTAGTGAACTCGTCCATCGAGGCGGAGCGGGATCATCTTCCTGTCGGCGATCACTTCGTGCGCCTACTCACGATGAAAGAAGCCATCACCGAGACGCGCCCTCTCGTGCTGGACGCTCTCCTCAAAATTCCTGCAAGCTTCATCGTCTGCACGGAGTGGGCTCCCTTGTCTGCCGACAAGGCACGCAAAGAGGTAACGAAGCGCCGCCGTCACTTCAACGTATCGAAGACGGGCTTCGTTTCCCAGATGGGCAACGACTCCAACAAGACGAATCCGCGCGACGTGCTCGTTGACGAGTCCAAGCAAGCGGACATCGAGAATCTGGGAGACTGCCTGCGCGTGCTTGGCGAGGGCCAATCACTCGGCGATTTCTCCCTCACGATCTTGCTCTATGGCAAAAGCCAGCACGAACTCGATGGCCTTGCGGCCGAGTTCGCTGGCATCTTCACCACTGCGGACGGCAATCTCTATTCCGAAACCTACAACCAGCTCAATGCCTTATTTGCGATCGTTCCCGGCCACTGAGAAGTTCGCGGTGTACGACATGAAGGACGGAAAGCCCAATCTTGTCAGCTACGACCTCCGCAACGGTACGTACGTCATTCCGATCGTGATGGACAACGGGTACGTGCAGGTTGGCAAGAAGAAGATGAGCTTCACCCGCAAGGGCTGAACCCAACGTCCGAGAACCGTAGGAAAGGAGCGAACAATGTCTGAGCAAACCGCATCCCAGCCGTCTCTTCAGTCCCGAGTCTTCGACCCCAAGGGAGTCTTTCGAAAGAACACGAAGCCGCTTCTTTATCTCGGCGCTGCCGCGCTTGTGATCCTCGCGGCGATCTTTAGCTCCTATGGGAAGAAGACAACTGCTTCGGCGGCGTCCAAAAACGCCCCGCCTCAGCCGCTTGTACAGGACAACACTGAGAACAATGTCCAAGACCTGAAAGATCAGGTGGACGCCGCAAAGCAGAAGCAGGCCCAAGACGCTGCGGCTCAAGCTGCGCTTGACCCGTCGCTTGTGAACGCGACAGCCGCACAGCGGACGGTTGCGTCTGGCTACGGTGCCAACGGCCAAGGTTCAGCGTGCGTCCCCGGTCAACCATGCCCGACCGCTTATGCGGGTGGTGGACAGCCTTCAGCAGCCCAACAAGAGCGGCAAATGCTTGCGGCGAAGGAGAGCGACAAAGCATTCGATGGAAGATTTTCGTCGAATCTGGCGTTCGTCCAGCCTGCAACTCAGGAATCCGTGCAGTCTCAGGTTCCAGTCCAGCCCATTGCGAATCCACAGGGCGGGCCGGCTCCGCCTGCCGCTCGCACCGTGAGCGCCGACGCATCGACACCAAAACGAGCGCCCGAGGTCAACATTGACGCGGCCACTGGCCAGCCCTATGTGATCTATGAAGGGACGACCGTGGATACCGTTCTGATGAATCGCTTGGACGGTGACGCGGTTGGTCCGGTCAAGGTGCTCGTCTCGAATCCGGTCTATTCACACGATCATCAGCATGTCCTCATCCCCGAAGGGACGATAGCTCTTGGTGAAGCCAAGAAGGTGGGAAACAGCGGCTTCGGCCAGCAACGGCGCATGGCCGTTGTCTTCCACCGTCTCATCATGCCGGACGGTTATTCCGTGGACCTTGACCAGTTCCACGGGCTGGATCAAATTGGAGAAGAGGGTTTGAAGGACAAGGTCAACAACCATTACCTTCAGATCTTTGGAGCATCCATTGCACTCGGCGTCATCGCCGGAGCTTCGGAGATTACCGAAGGCGGCGCTGTCCTGACAGCCAATGGCCCGGCAGTCTTCGCTAGCGGAGCCTCTGGTTCCGTTTCCCAGTCTGCCACGACGATCCTTGATCGCTTCATGGAGATTCCCCCGACCATCACGATCCGCGAGGGACATCGCGTGAAGCTCTACGTCACCCAGGACATGCTATTGCCTGCGGTGGAGAATCACACGATGCCGCAATCGTTCTGAGGTGCCTATGAAGAGAATCGCCCTATCGTTTGGACTACTGACCCTTTGTGCTCTTTCAGGCTGCGAGAACAAGCAAGCTAAGCTTGATTCTCTGAAGGCCCAGCTCGATCCTTTGCAGAAGCAATATCAAGCCGATTGCATTGATCCCGCCATGGGTGTCAAGGGAGCCGACTCCTACTTCAAGGGGGCGCAGCCGGAAACCCCGTCCCCTCAAGACGAGTCAGCACACAATCAGAAGTGTTCTCAGGAGCTGAGTAAGATCAAGGCTCTTGAGCAGCAAATGCAAGCCGCCCAGAAGTAAGCCTAACCAAAACGCAGCACCAACCACTCAGCCCAAGGAGGCCAGCAATGAGACCTCGTTTTCTTAAAATCGGAGTCCTCGTTCTGGCGATGTCGCCGCTACTTGCCAGAGCGCAATTCGGGAGCGGCATCGTGTACGACCCCACCCAGGCCGCACACGCTCTCCAGCAGATCGAGCAAGGTCAGAACATCTTCACCAATTCGGTGAAGCTGGCTGACAATGCAATCGCCACGTACAACGTGATCCATCAGATGTCGATGGCTCCAAGCAGCTTGTACCAGCCCTATCTCTCCCCGTGGTCATATTGGGCGATGCTCAACCAGGCAGCCAACACCTACGGCAATTCTCAGCCTTGGATGAACTCAGCGAACACCGGCTCAAACGCCCAACTGGCCTACCAGCAGGCATCCGTACCGCGAACCGGACAGATGACCGGCTACGGCTCACTGAGTCTTTCGGGACAGCAACAGATCGCAGCACAAGGGGCGACTGTTGACCTGAACGATTCGGTGAGCGCGAGCAATCTCCAGACACTCGGAACCATTCGTGCGAACGCCCAACAGCGGCAGGCCGCGATCTCGGCATTGCAAACGCAAACGCAGTCGAGTGACCCATCCCAACACACGGAACTGGCGACTCTTCAACGCATCAACCAAGCGTTGATTCTCCAACTCCAACAGCAGCAGGAAGCAAACCAGATTGCACAGTCTTATGCGCTGCAGCAGATCGTAGCGCAGAAACAGCAGCAAGACGGCCTAAAGGCTTCCTTCGCACAAGCGAATCAATACCAGACCGGCTACAACGCCGCGGCCCCATCGTACACGGGTGCAGCGGCAGCGATGCGCTACTAAACCCGTCAGCGAGAGAGGAGCAATATGGATCTCCTAAGTTGGATTACCCAGGCTTGCACAACCTTGACCAGCACGATCAGCCCTTCGGTTGATTCGATGGGGGTTCACATCTGCATCTCTCTCGCCACGATCATGCTCGTTTGGTTTGGCGTACAGGAGGCATTGGCCTCTGCCAATGGCGGCCCCGGCTTCAACATTGGTAAGTTCTTGAGCTTCTTCGTGCTCATCACCTTCGCTTACGTTCTGGTGAAATTCTACGATTCCAGTATTCCGGGTGTCGGCTACTCACTCAAGGGCTTCATCAATGGTGGAGCACAGTATCTTGTTAGTGCCATTGGGACAGATAGCGCTGCCAACATTACCTCCACGCTGAAGCAGGCCGAGTCCGTTGAAGGGCCGGGCATGATGACGGCGGCAATGAACCCTTACAACGCCATTATCTTCGCATTGATACAGGTTCTGATTTCGACGCTTTCAGCTTTGGTAAGCGTCATCATCGCCTACGGTGCTGTTGCCAGCACGATCACCGGCATTCTTGGACCAATCTTCATTCCGTTTCTCGTTTTTGAAAGGTTGGAATTCCTATTCTGGGGATGGCTTCGAGCGTTCCTCGGATTCTCGTTTTACAAGGTCGTTGCTGCAGCCTCTTTGAGCGTCATGTCGCAGCTTTTGACTCATTACTACGCAATCATGAGCGGCTTCACAGATCCGGGAACGATGGTGAAGCAGTTGCCGATGCTCATCCTGTTGGTATTGGTCTGCGGATTCATCTTGCTCAAAGTTCCCGCGATGACCGCTTCTATTTTCTCCGGCAGTACCGGCGGACACGATGCCGGCACGGGGATCATCACCAGCGCGGCAACCGCCGCAATCATGGGCTAAGGAGGCCGCATGTCCAGTACGACGATGTCTCACTCTCCCGAACTGACTCGCGCGGCAGAACGCTATCTTGAAGCCAACGCCGAGCCGTTAGTGATGAACACCTATCTCAAGATCACCATTCTGTGTCTTGTGGTTGTTTGCCTGGCACTGGCGGGCGCTGTCTTCAAGAGCCAGAAAGCCCTAGCTTCTGCCAAGCCCATGATTGTCCGAATCAACGATGTCGGCCACGCGGAAGCGGTGGACTATCGCAACTTCGCCTATCGTCCCCAGGAGGCGGAGAACAAGTATTACTTGACCCGCTGGGCCGAGCTCTACTTCAGCCGGAACCGGTACACGATTGAACGTGACCAAACGAATGCTCTCTACTTCCTGAATAGCGATGTTCAGCGCGCCGTCATCGAGCAGGAACGCAAGGACAACATCATCGTTAACTACCGGGCTGACAGTACGCTCCCATATGTCGATGTCGAGGTGAAGAACGTCGTCTTGGACGACCTTCGACAATCGCCATACTCGGCTCGGATTGAGTTTGAGAAGGTGTACACGAATCCTGCGGACCATACGGAGCTCAAGCGGGAGCGATGGACGGCCAGCGTCACCTACGTCTTCCGGGACCTCGTGAAGAACAACGAACTCGCGGTTGATCCTCTAGGACTGACCATCGTCCGCTTCCGTGCCGACCAGGCATTCAGCTAAAGATTCGAACACAAATCTGAGGTCACAGTATGCCGTTCCATGCTGCCAATTCGGCTGCACGACCCAACTCGTCTTCAAACGCGCCTGGACGACCGGCAGTGAGCTTCCAGACGCAGCGATTGGCGTGCTCTATGCCATCCGTTCGGAGACTTGCAGCGAGTGGGCAACAGGCTACTGTTGGTCTGGCCTATGCCGCCGTGGAATCGAAGGCTGAACTGAGTCCAGTGTGTGTTCTGCCGTCTCGTTTCCCGTCCTCTTCTCGGGATCACGCTTCGGTGCCTTTCCGGCGCCCTGCGGCACGGCGCTCTTCTGCTTCGACTACGTCGCCCTGCGGGTTACGGTTTCCGTCTGCGACGGACCCTCCGTAAATGCAGAGCTTGGCACTTGGGAGCCGGGCACACTCGCTCGCTTCGCTATGTGTGACCCGAGCAGGATACGGGAAATCAACGAAACGGAGATCACCATCATGTACAAGAACAACGTTCAGCTCATCGGCTTCCTCGGCAACGACGCAGAAGTTCGCACCAACGGCGACCGCAGCCTTACTCGTTTCTCCCTCGCAACCAAGTCCTCCTACAAGAAGGATGGCAAGTGGATTGAGCACACCGAATGGCACAAGTGCGTTGTCTTCGGGAAGCTCGGAGAGTTTGCCGGATCGCTCAAGAAGGGCGCTCACATCCTCGTAGAGGGCGAGATTCGCACCCGTGAGTATGACAGCACTAAGACCGGCCAGAAAGAGTCCGTGACCGAGATTCGGGTGGACTCGATTCTCAAGCTAGATCGCGCAGCCAAAGCGGCTGCGGAAGACGACGAAACCGGGGATGTCGCGGAGGACATCCCCGCCGAGGAAGTGGCCGCTTAGGCCACTTCCTTTTCTTTTCACGGAAGGCCGGCGACCCCGGCCTTCCATCACTACCGAGAACCGCTATGAGCTTCGAGCTGATCCTTCCATTCCTTCGCCCCATCGAGCCGCTTCTTCTAGACGAAGACGTGAGCGAAATCATGGGCAATCCCGATGGTTCGTGGTGGTCGGAGCGGGCGGGCGTTCTGCAGCGCGAAGCCGATGTAAAGATGGACGCCAACAGCCTACGCGTTGGCTTGGAAGTGATCGCAAACAAGATGGAGAAGCGGCTCGACGCTGACTCGCCATTGCTCCACGTTCAACTACCGGACGGGAGCCGCCTCGCGGCGGTGCTCCCTCCTGTGTCACGGCCCGCTCCCGCCATTACTATTCGCAAGTTCACTAGCCGTCGTTTCTCTGTTGAAGACCTTATCGCTCGCGGGACGCTGACGCGTCCGCTTGCGGACTTTCTGGCGGGTCGTATTGCAGAGGGCAAGACCTTGCTCATCAGCGGTGGGACAGGCACCGGAAAGACGACTCTGCTCCGCATCCTGGCTGATGCGATCCCAGAGCATCAGCGCATCATCGTGATCGAAGATACCGCCGAGCTTGCGATCCAGAAACCGAACATATTGGCGGTCGAATGCCAGACCGACACCTTCAAATCGGCCGTCAGTTTCGATGACCTCTTGAAGTCCGCACTGCGCTGGCGTCCAGACCGGATCATCTTGGGCGAAGTGCGCGGCGTAGAGGCACGCACGCTGCTTGATTCCTTGAACACCGGGCATTCCGGCTCGCTGGCTACGATCCATGCGAACACTGCTGAGAAAGCTTTACATCGCTTTGCCAACCTCGTCATGCGAAGCCATGCCCAATCGACCTTTGCCGACATTGAGGCAGAGATCGCCGATGCGGTTGACTTCGTCATCCACATCGAGCGTGAACCAGGACGCCGGGTCGTGCGGGAAGCCCTCGCACTCTCTGGCTATGACCGTGACGCCAAACGATTCCAGATCGAATCCGTTTTCGCAGCTTGAATCACCACCCAAAGGAGAACGCCAATGCCGCTCATCGAAGTAGCCACAAACCGCCAAATCAGTGCCTCAATCCGCTTGGAAGAGGCCACTGCAACCCAAGTCGATCAATATGCCGCATTCATCAAGGCTTCGCCTGATGATGTCGTCGACAAAGCCTTGGGCTATGTCTTCTCCAAAGATCGAGATTTCCAGGACTTCCTTCGCACAGATGCGGCTCGCTCAGTTCCGTCTCTTCTTCGTGTTCGTAAGTCTCCGGTTGTACCTGAGACTTCGACAGCTCCGAAGAAGCCTGCAGCCGTAGCTAAACCAACGGAGTCCGTGGCGGTTCGTCAGGCATGAACCTCCATCGAAATCTTGCCCGGTACGTGAGCGGTGCTGCGCACCGGGTAAAAGTTGACACTCCACCCCTTCGAGGGTCGTGCGAAGAATCCCTGGGGATTCTTCAAATCGGGTTCCTAGAATCCGTCACTTAGCGCGAGCAGGGATTCTTGAGGATTCCTGCTCGTAGGAGCCGAATATGGCACTTCTAGACACTGACAATCTCTTCGCCGCAGCCGAAAGGCGAGCGGCGTTTCGCACGGTGAATGTCTCGTCAAAGCTCAACCGAAGCGAAGTAGACCGGCTCAATGCGCTCGCAGAAGCTCGCGGCGTACAGCGGGGCGAACTCGTCCGAGAGTTGATCTTGCGTGAACTCGACAAGCCGAGTCCCACGCATGAACCGCCCGCCGCCCTTACCGAGATTGTCGGTCTTCGCCTATTGCTGACGACTGTTCTCAAACCCTTGGCCACGGGCCAGCAGATGTCCGAACAGACCTTCGACGCGATCGTGCTAGAGGTTCGGCGGTCCAAAACCGAGATCGCCGCAGACCTGATTGCGAAGAATGGAGCGATCAAATGACCACTCAATGGGGACGCAAAGAAACCGTCATCTGGCCTCCGCATTCGCCGATCTACACCTACGGAGCCGCCTTCCTTGCGGTGATCCTGACGAGCCTGTTCCTCTATATGCGCTTCGCCGTCGGCAATACTCCGTTTCAGCGTTTCTACACGCCGATTTATCTGCGTTCGAGCATCGCTTCCGAATTTGGAGCGACGCGGGAAGATAAATACCGGCTACTCTTCATCACCGGCGTCGGAGCCGCACCACGAATGCCAGTCGAGGCCGACGTTCAGGTTGGGCAGACCTCCGAACCCGGGGGCAAACCCATCGCTCTCCTACCAAGCCAGGCTGCTCTCCGCCAAGGTTATGATGTCCTCTTTCGTGGGCCTGAGACGAAGATCAAGGATGCGGCTTTACGCGACTATCTGAAGCGATCCGTTTTCGCCGGCGCGAGTATCGGCTCCATCTACGAGGAGCCGATACTCTTTGGGTTGCTGGCTCTGTTGGTTCAACTTCCGTTTTCGATCCGAAAGGACATCAGGCGTCGCCGCCAAATGAAATACGGACGGCTGTTGAAGGGGCCGGTGATGTTGACGCCGATGGAGTTCAACCAGCAAATCGGCGGAGACGGAATCGGATTCAAGACATCTGAGTCGAAAGACCTCATGCGGATTCCGGCCCGTTCCGAAGCCCAGCATATCGAGCTAATGGGTGATACCGGAGCCGGAAAGATGACGCTCATCATGCAGGTACTTCGCCAGATCGAAGAGCGGGGGCACACAGCAATCGTCTACGACCCGGCGTGCGAGTTCATCCAGCGTTTCTACCGGCCCGACCGATGCGACATCGTTCTGAACCCTCTCGATCAGCGGTGTCCATACTGGGGGCCGTCGGAGGAATTGCGGAGCAAAGCCGAAGCAAAGACGCTCGCCAAGTCTCTTTACCAGCCGACCGACACCCAGAGAGACGAGTTCTTTACCAAGACTCCACAGAAGATCTTTGCTCATCTTCTCCGCACCGGGCCGACGCCCCGGCAACTCGCGGATTGGATGGCAAACCCGGTCGAGATCGACAAGCAGGTGCGTGGAACAGAGATGGCGACCATGATTGCCAAAGACTCTCCACCGCAGCGAAACGGCGTCCTTTCTTCGCTCGGATTGGTGGCTGACAGTCTTCGTATGCTGCCCACTCTTGAAGAAGCGAAGGGCCATCGCTGGTGCGCTACCGAATGGGCTGAAACGCGGCGAGGCTGGATATTCATCACCTCCCGTCCCACGGAAAGGGACGCGCTCCAGCCGCTGCACAGCCTCTGGATTGACTGGCTGGTTTTGAGGCTCTTGAGCGCCCCGAAGGAACACCAGACGCCCGTATGGTTTGTCCTGGATGAGCTTGCCAGCCTTCAAAGACTGCCACAGCTACACACGGCCATTACCGAGAACCGGAAGAGCAAGAATCCTCTGGTTCTGGGATTCCAAGGCAAGGCTCAGTTAGAGAACATCTACGGGCATCTTGCCGAGGTGATGCTGTCGCAGCCAGCCACGAAGATCTTCCTTAAGACCACCGAGCCCAAGGCTGCCGAGTGGGTCTCGAATGCGATCGGGAAGGTAGAAATAGAACGGGTGAAGGAGACACATTTCGATGGCAGCCGGAACGGGAGAAACTTCACTGTTGACCGCCAGGTGGAGCCGCTGGTGCTTGATTCAGAGGTGAGCGGATTGGAGGAGCGGCGAGCCTATCTCAAGCTCGGGAACAAGGTGGCACGCTTCGCATTCGAGTACCTGGACCGGCCAATCATTGCCGAGAGTTTTCAGCCGAGGGACGTAGAAGACGACGCTCTCGACTTTGATCCTCAGAGGCTACGCGGTATTCCGATGGAGCCGGAGTCGCCCGACCTCGAGGCGGAAATTGAAGCGGTGCCAGCCGCCATCTCTGTAGGGGTACAAGAACCAGAGGAAGACGTTCCGGTTGGACAGATGAGGCCGCTGTTCACGCTCAAAGGCGGCTTGCCTAAATGCTAACTATCTCCAAGCCGTTGAGTGCCGGGCAGGCCCAGACCTACCACGCCAAGGAGTTCACAGCGGCGGAGCAGAACTATTGGAAGCAAGGCAACGAGATCGTCGGCGAATGGCAAGGCCGCATGGCCGGGGTATTTGGGCTGGCTGGAGGCGTAGCCGCCGAAGATTTTGCTCTCTTGAGCAACGGGCAGCATCCTCGAACTCAGGCCCAGCTCGTTCAACATAGGCAGGCGCAGGAGTACAAGAACGCGCAGGGTGAGACGGTAAAACCCGTAGAGCATCGAGCGGGCTGGGACGCGACTTTCTCAGCGCCGAAATCCGTTTCGCTCACGGCCTTGGTTGGAGGAGACGACCGCGTGCGTGAGGCCCATCGAGCAGCCGTGACGGTCGCTCTTTCGGAGCTCGAACGCTACACGCAAGCTCGAATCGGTGGGAACCATCCGCCTGAATCTACTGGACGCTTCGTAGCGGCGAAGTTCGAGCATGACACGGCCCGTCCAGTGAACGGCTATGCGGCTCCTCAACTCCACACGCATGCGGTTGTGTTCAACATGACGGAGCGTCAAGACGGATCGTACCGAGCGTTGCAGCCTCAGAGCCTTTTCGCTTCGCAGCAGTTCGCGACCGCCGTTTACCAATCCGAGTTGATGTTCCGGCTCAAGAATCTCGGATACGAGATTCAACCTGGCAGGAGCGGTGCGCCCGAAATCAAGGGATACTCGCCCGAATATCTCGCCGCCTCTAGCCCCCGGCGTCAGCAGATCGAAGAAGCTCTTGCGAGGAGTGGATTTTCCAGCCCTGAGGCCGCGCAGATCGCAGCCCACACCACCCGAGATCGCAAACAAATCATGACGCCGGAGAAGGTGCTGGCGGCGCATCGACAGATCGCGGACGAGTTTGGAAACCAGGCAGAACGTGTTTTGAAAGAAGCACGCGAACGTGCTGAGGAACGACAACACACCCAGCAGGAAGAAAGTGATCCGCAGCAGAAAGCGCGTGAGAGCGTGAGCTTTTCCAAAGCGAGGAACTTCGAGCGGGACGCTGTCAACGACGAGCGAGCCATTATGCGCGACGCCCTCCGGCGCGGGATGGGAGAAGTCACCTTTTCCGAGGTTGCAGCGAACTTCCAGAAACGTGAGGCGGCAGGAGAGTTTCTGAAAGTGGAGGTGCCGGGACAGCATTCGGCGACCCGCTTCACCACGCGCGACATGCTCCACGCGGAACGCTCCAATATCGACTTCATCCTATCCGGCAAGAACACGGTACCTCCGATCATGGAACCACACGCCGCAACCAAGTATGTCGCTTCCGTTGACCTGCTGAATCAGGCGCAACGTCGGACAGTAGAGGAAGTATTGACGACATCTGACCGGGTACATGGGCTGCAGGGATACGCGGGTAGTGGGAAGACGACGACCCTAAGAGCTATACGCGAAGGGGCCGAGCGGGGTGGCTACTCCGTCGAAGGTTTCGCGCCAACCAATCGAGCCGCCAATCAACTTCGGGAGGCAGGAGTCAATGCTGAGACTCTGCAGAAGTTCCTCGTACGAGGAGGTTCGGCGCAAGCCTCCTCCGATCCCGACGCGAAGCGTCTGTTCATGGTTGACGAGTCAAGTCTGACAAGCACCAAGCAGGTTCATAGCTTCTTTGAAAAGATTGGCCAGAGTGACCGCGTTCTTCTGATCGGAGACCTTCGTCAGCATCAGGGCGTTGACGCTGGAAAACCCTTCGAGCAGCTACAAGACGCGGGGCTCAAAACATCGAAACTCGACGAGATCATCCGGCAGAAAGACGCTGGACTTCATCGTGCGGTGGAGCATCTTTCGCAGGGACAAACGGTCGATGGGGTTCGGTTGCTCAAAGAACAGGGGCGGGTGTGCGAAACGCCTGACCGTACACAACGTGTCGCAGAGATTGCCCGAGAGTACGCTGCTCAATCAAGCGGAACGCTCGTCATCTCACCCGACAACGCGAGTCGCGTTGAGCTGAACCAGGCAATTCGTTCTGAGCTTAGAGAGCGCGGTGGTCTGTCCGGAGCGGACATCGAATTTAGGGTGTTGGCGGCGCGCTCCGAACTCAACAGCGAAGACCGAAAATGGGCAGCCCAATATCAAGCTGGGGATGTCCTGCAGTACAGCCGTGGCAGCAAAGAGCTGGGGATTACGCCACTCGGCTATGCGACTGTCCGCGCCGTGGATGAGCAAGCAAACCGACTCACCGTGGAACGGCAGGACGATCAACAGGTCAGCTACGACCCGAAGCGCCTTCGCGGGATCACTGCGTATCGCGAAACGCCGCGCACATTTGCAAATGGAGACCGACTCCAGTTCACAACGAACGATCGCGAGCTAGGCATCTCGAACCGTCAGCTAGGAACGGTGGAGAAGGCGACGCCGATGGAAATGCGCGTCCGTCTTGATGGCGACGAACAAAGAACGGTTAGCTTCCGGCCTGAGCAGATGAGGCACTTCGATCATGGCTATGCCGTTACATCCCACAGCTCTCAGGGGCTCACTGCCGATCGAGTTCTGATCAATGTGGACGTGTCCGCCCACCGCGATCTAGTCAACCAGCGATTCGCCTATGTTGCCGTCTCGCGGGCGGCCTACGATGTGCGGCTTTACACCGATGACAGCACCCGCTTGGAAAAGGATCTTGGCAGAGATGTGAGTAAAACCGCAGCCATTGAACTCAATTCACCGAAGGAAAAGACGATGAACTTTCAAAACGAACACGTACATACGAAGGAAGTGAACCAGGAGGGACAGAAGATGCCGGTTGAAGTGTACGCTTCGATTTTGCCCCCAGAGGTCATTCGGGAAGACCTTCGTTTTGCGGAACGGCAGCTAGAGCAAGGCGTATCGCGACCCGAGGCTACCAGCAACCTGATTGGAGACCATCTCCGTCGAACCGAAGCCGAGCCTTCAGCGATTTCTCTCGCTGAGAGATACGCAAACCGAGTGACCGAGCTTGTCAGAGCTGAACCAGAGCAGCCCATTGGAAAGATCTTGGAAAGTCTGCAGCCTACATCCATGCAGACCCTCCATTGGGAGCCAGCAATCGCTGCGATCGGCGCTGCCCAAACGGATTCGCTAGTGTGGAGGCGGGAGCATGGTGACATCCAGAGCTACCAACAGGCCACTGAGCCTAAGGGGTGGCTCCACATTGACGCCACCGGGCAGTTCTTCGATCGGAGTGCGAAGGCGATCTCGCCAGAGCAAGCTACCGCTCCTCTGGGCATCTCAATTTCGGAGAATCTCAGCAACGCGCACGCTAAGGAACAACCAAACAGCAGTGGCTTTGGCATGATGGTATAGCTCTCGCCGGATTGAGGAACACAAGTCCATTGATAGACTTGAGCATGTGTCCGCCCTTTGATTTTCAGCCAACCCTCAAGGACTCTTGGCTAGAGCTGCGGCCTCTAGTTGAGGGTGATTTGTTGGAACTTTACGTCGCGGGTAGGAATCCAAAGACGTGGGCAGGGCATCCCTCGACAGACCGGCACCGGCGCGAAGTGTTTGAGCCTTACGCAAAGACTCTCTTAGAGAGCGGCGGCACGCTCGTAGTAATTGATCGAACCGATGGTCGCATCATTGGCTGTTCGCGGTATTACGTGTCGCCTGACCAACCCACAAGCATGTCGATCGGGTTCACCTTCCTTCACCATAGCTATTGGGGTAGGGCGACAAACTTCCGCCTGAAGCGGCTCATGTTGAACCACGCATTCTCAACCTTTGGAGAGGTTTGGTTTCACATATCGCCAGTGAACATTCGATCTCAAAGGGCGACCAGGAAACTTGGCGCAGAACACGCGGGCGACAAGGTTCTGAATCTTTCGGGCCAACCGATGCAGTGGATGTGCTTTCGTCTTTCGAAGCAGACGTGGCAACAGAGAAACCACGATGAAACGGCGTCGAACCAGGCGCGGTCTTGAGCTGCTCAACCAAGGGGCGGATAATCCTTCCATGGGACTCTTTGCTGGCGATGGCCAAGGTGCGAAACAGCTCTACGAGTTAGGTGCTGCGTTTGTGCTGTCGGCGGTAATTGGTTTGGAGCGGGAAGCACGACGCAAGAGCGCCGGCCTGCGCACCTACACAGTGGTAGGCACGTCTGCAGCACTCTTCTTGCTCATTTCAAAGTATGGCTTCAATGACGTTCTGAGGTCTGGCCAGATCGTTCTTGATCCTTCTCGCGTCGCTGCGCAGATCGTTACGGGCATCGGCTTCATCGGTGCGGGCCTGATCTTCGTCCACAACGATAGAGTGCAAGGACTGACCACTGCTGCCACCGTTTGGCTCGTCACAGCTGTCGGGATGGCCTGCGGTGCAGGTCTGCTGCTACTCGCCGTGGTCGTTACGATTGCTTACTTCGTCGTGGCTCTTCTTTTCCCGGCCCTCATTCGTTTGCTACCTGGGCAGCCGATGCCATCAGAAGATCTAGGCGAGACGAAACACGACTAGAGGGACGCTTAGTGCTTGCCGATGCTGCGGGATGCTATCCCTGCCGCCGCATAGAGGTTGAGACGGGAGTACACACCAAATGGGCTTCCATTATCCAGGAAGCCTCCGCCCGGCCCCTCCGTCTCTGTCAAAATATTGTCCGCCTGTTCGAGGCTTAACTCAGGGAAGGCAACGGTGAGCAAGTAGCCAGCCTCGGGTGCGAGTTTTCCAACATCTTCCGCGACGTTTGCGTTCTGCGGATACACCACCGGCAGATTGTAGGTTTGCGTTGAGGCATAGAACGCTTCGTTCGCAGCCGGATTACTGAACCGTCCTGTGTCTTCGACTGCACAAGTTGCGATGTCTTTCCCGCATACCGCTTCCATCGTTTTGATGACTTCAGCTCGCGCTGTCTTCACTGTCTCGCGAAAGTCCTTGACGGGAGTGACGCCCTTGGGCGGGTGCGTTAAGTAGACGGGATCGTTTGCGAGCAAGTGTGCCATATCGTAGAGCGCAAGCGTCCGCCCACCGAGTACATCCATCGCATAGTGTGCGCCGACGATGATCCGATCATTTCCGTATTCCGCTCCTCGAGCGATCATCTGTTGATACCGCTCGGGCACGAGAAGAGCGAGCACCAGGACACCTGTGTAGCCATAGGTTGTGTGCCCGCTCGGATAGGACGGGCTGTTGGTCAAGTCCATCATCGGTCCACGATTGTAGACATAATTGTCCGCAGGACTATTGAAGTAATCAGGTCCAACAATTCTTGTCAGGCTGGGTTCCGTTTGAAATGGCCGGGAGTCACCATATTTGTCGGCACCTGCGGTTCCAGCCGGAAGACTGTAAGCGTGACCAAACGGGTCAGTAGACCCGTCGTTGGTCTTCAGAATGTCCAGTGCTGCAGCCGAAACGGGTTTGGTGCCATCCGTTGTGCCATTCGCAAAGAAGTATTTCCCAGAGTTGGAGTTGCCTCCCGAAGTCGAATTCGCGTACTGAATCAGCCCAGCGACCGTCGGGGAAATGCTTGTGAACGTTTTGCGGTTGATATAGTGAGCTTTCGCAAGATACGCGCCGCCGAGTGTAGTTCCCAAACCGTCCGCAAGTTGGGCCAAGTCTCCGCTCGTGATAAACACATCACGCAGTGCTTGCTGTTGTTGCTCTGCGAAGGGCAAGAGTGTTGGCAACACGATGGCGCCGGTCTGTATGCCGCCTGTAACAACGTAGTTCGCTCCCAATGCTGCTTTCCCCGCATCCGTCTTGGCGAGGGTGGTGACAGGGGCCAGACCCTGCAGCGCTGGCATGTCTGTGACGGACTGCGCTCGGCTTTGTACGCAAAGAGCGAAGAGCAGTACCGCCGTTCCTCTTAGCATCTTGGATGTCATGTTTCCTCCCATCTCGTCTGTGTAGTGGATCAATGACGCCCCATAGTTGGAAGTATCTGAATAGTAGTGCTGATTAGTAAAAACATCACGCTCGCAAAACCGAGCGCGACTCGTAGAGTGTGAATCCGAAGCCACCGCTTACGAACGTTCCGCCAGTCGTCCGGCGTCTCAAGTGCCGCGGGCCAAGTGGCTACATTCTTCACCAGAGGGACTTCGAAGATTGAAGCGATGAGTAGCGAAGCGCAAAAGAGTACCAGCGCTGTGAGGTCTAGCATGAACAGCGGCCGGGTGAGCTCGTAGGATGACAGCGTGGAGAAACACAAACTAAAGAAAGCAGCAGGAAGCAATACTGTCAGCGCGGGCGCCATGCTCCAGTTCATTCGATCAACCAACTCAACGAAGACTTCGAACGAGCACGTCCAAAATGGCCTCCTCAGCGCGTCAAGTGGTCCAGAGAACATGCCGACAACTGCGGCGACCAAAGCGAGGCTGAGAATTGGCCATATGCTCATGAGACATGCTTCTCCACAGAAGACGCTAGGGGTAGCTCCAAGATCACGGAGGCTCCATCTTCGACGGCTCGATCGAACCGAATGGAACCACCTATCCGGTCCACGATCAACTTGACGATCGACAGACCAAGGCCGTTTCCGTAATTTTCAGATACGCCTCGCCCCCTGTAGAAGCGATCGAAGACCGCTTCGAATTCATCCTCGCCTAGACCTGGCCCTTGGTCGCTAACGATTACGGAGGCAAACGTCTCATCAGTCGCTATCCTTACCTGTACTGTCGAGCCAACAGGCGAAAACTTTAACGCGTTATGAAGCACATTGACGAAAGCCACCCGGAGCAGGCTGCGGTCACCACGTATCTCTGCCTTAGTATTTCCATCGTGCACCCGAAGTTGAATGTCCTTTTCTTCGGCAAGCACCGACAGCATACTTGCAACTTCTGACACTAATGGGGCCAGAGCGATGATCTCTGCAGCGGCGGAGGAAGTACCTGTTTCGGCTCGCGCCAAAAGAAGGAGGCTGTCGATCGTGTGGTTGAGGCGCTGTGTCTCTTCAAGGATGCTGCTGATAACGTCGCGGTACTGTTCCGGGGAACGAGGTTCCGCGAGTGCGACCTCGCCTACCGTGCGAAGAGAAGCTAGTGGAGTTCGCAGTTCATGCGCTGCATCGGCGGTGAACCGCTGGAGCTGCTGGAACGACTGCTCCAGCCGCTCCAAAAGATGATTGAAGATGCCGGCAAGGGCCCCGAGTTCATCTCGCGGATTGGTGACGACGAGGCGGTCATGGAGGTTGTTCGCTGTGATCCCCTCAGCACGTTCCGCCATGAGCCCGATCGGACTTATGGCCTTACCCGCGATCCATTGGCCTGTCATGCTGGCGAGCAGTATCGTGACGAGGAGTGCTATGGCCAGCAACCAAACAAACTGCCACATGCGCTCTTTAAGTGGCTCCAGGCTGTAGCCGATGCGGATGACGACATCACGTCCGCTCATCCCATGCACGTGGCTGATGGTCAGCACTCGCGAGCCGTCACTGAGCCGAACGGTTCGTTCATTCGCTGAACGATCACCTTCGCCTGGGAGCAGCGGCCCTCCTAATGACTGCCCATGAAGCGCTTCGCTGCGGTAAAGCGCCGTTCCATTCGAGTCTAAAACTTCCATGAGACGATCCACCAAGAGATGCGATTGTGGTCGTGAGTAGTAGTCCTGTCGGAGTTGGAGTTGACTTTGGCCGTCAACGTACAACAGCCCCTCTACCGTAACTGCATCCTGCATCTCGTCGTGGATGATCTGGCGGGTCAGTGTTGCGTATTGAAAAACAAAAACAATGACGGCGAAAATAAAAAGCAGGACGACAAGAACACTGACGTACCAAGCTGTCAGGCGTGTTCGAATGCTCCAACGCGCGTCAATGTCCATGGTCTATGGCTCCTGTAGGCAGAAGCCAATACCACGTATCGTCTGCAAAAGCTTAATCCGAAATGGATCATCCACCTTCTTGCGCAAGCGGGCCATCTGGACATCGATGACGTTGTCGATGGGAGTGTAACGGGAGGTCTCCTGCCAAACGTCCTTCGCGAGCATCTCGCGGGAAACGGTTCGTCCCTTGTTTTTAGACAAATACAGGAGCAGATCAAACTCTCGAGCTGTGAGGTCCAGCTTCTGGCCGTCCCTCCAGGCACTTCGAGCTGCGGAATCGAGTTGAAGATCGCCAATCGTCAATCTGCGCGGAGCAACAGGCAGCACACGACGAAGAAGTGCCTCAATCCTGGCGATGAGTTCGGGAAACGAGAAGGGCTTGCCCATATAGTCATCGGCCCCAGTCTTGAGCCCTGCGACGCGATCCTCGATGGTGTTGTGCGACGTGAGAATCAGTACACGTGTATCCACACCTTCTTCGCGGAGTTGTTGCAAGATGTCGAGTCCGTTCCTTTGCGGTAACGTGAGATCGAGCAAAACGAGATCCGGCTGAAGACGGTGAACGAGAAAAAACCCTTCCTCCGCTGAGGACGCCGCCTTGACCTCATAACCGGCTGCCTCGATCCCTGAGACAAGCGCAGCGGACAGTTTCCGGTCGTCCTCGATGATGACAATGCGAGCTTGTTCGTCCACGATATCGCCTCATATCCATGATTTCGCAGTTCTGGCGCATGCCGCAAGGGAGAGGAACTTAATGTCAGAAAGATGTAAGGCTACGTAAGCAAAAGAATTGGTCTACTCCGGTCAAGCGTTTCTTGCCCGGAGGTTTCTATGCTTCGTCCCGTCGTTGCTCTCATCTTCGCTTCCAGCGTTGCTTTTGCTCAAACCCCCAACCTCGCGGCACCAGCTACTCTGCCCGTCACGTTTACAAAAACGCTCAGTGCGCAGCATGCAAAAGTTGGCGATCCTGTGGAGGCGAGAACGATTCAACGCGTGCTCTTACCGAGCGGGACAAGCATTCCCTCAGGCGCGCGCGTTCTTGGCCATGTCGTGAACGCCAATGGCTTCAGCTACGACAAGACGCCGTATGCGACCCAGAAGCCGTCGATTCTTAGCGTTCACTTCGACTCCATCCAGGTCAGCGGGCAGGCCGTTCCGCTCAATGTCACGGTCAGAGCCATCGCGACTCCGATTGCAACTTGGGACGCGCAGAAGCCTCAAGCCAGCGATATGGACCCTTTGGCGACCACAACACAGATCGGTGGGGATCAGCTCATTCCTTCTCAGTCGGAAGTGCGGAATATGGATGGGGACGTGGTCGCGTACAACAAGCGTGATGGCGTCTATGCCCATCTCATCGCACGAGGAGGTTGTGACGGCAGTAACGTCGAGGTCTCCGTCGCCCTCTTTTCAGCCTCGGCTTGCGGCGCTTACGGGTTCGCTAACGTGAGCCTCGTGGAACGCGGAACACCGGCCCAACCGTCAACACTGACGCTGGTATCCACACACGGCTCACCGGAAATTTGGAAGCACTCTACTGCGTTGCTTGAGGTGTTACCACAACAGACCGCATCTCTGGGGCGATAAACGCGAATGACCTTCCGAGCGTTCGCCCTGTTGGGTCTCTTCAGTACCTCTGTCTTCGTCTGCTCTGGGCAGCAACAGCTTCCCGCCGTGCAGCAGACGCCATTGACCTTGGACCAAGCTGAAAGCATCGCCGTGGCAAATCAGCCACGGCTGCTTGCGGCGCAACTTCGCGCCCGTGCCTCCGCAGAACGCATCCGACAGGCTCGCTCTGGGTTACTGCCAACGGTACAGTTCAATGCGACAGGAGCGTTGGTCGCCGACACGGGAACTGCAACCGCAGCGGGAAACATCACGACATCGTCATTATCGGACCGTTTCGCCTACGGCGGAAGTTTAGCCCAGCTTGTCACAGACTTTGGTCGAACCAGCGCTCTTGTGAACAGTACCCGCGATACGGCTGCAGCACAGAACAGCCTCGCCACTCTCACGCGCGCGCAAGTGAGACTTAATGTTCGAGAGGCATACTTTCGGGTGCTCGGAGCCGAAGCCGTTTTACGGGCTGCGAAGGCTGCCCAGTCGAACCGCCAACTGGTCTCGCGGCAACTAGGAGCTCTTGCTCAAAGTGAATTGCGTTCCACGCTCGACGTGAACTTTGCGAAGGTTCTTGAAAGCGAGGCGGATCTTGCGGTGGTACGTGCGGAAAGTGAAGTTGCTCAAGAACGATCCCGCCTGGCAACAGCGATGGGAGCCTCACAGCCCATAAGCACGGCGCTCACCGATGTCTCGCCGACAGGAGACGGCCTGCCACCCGCTCCCGACGCTCTTCAACATCAGGCGCTCGCACAAAGGGCAGACCTAGGTGCGGCCCAATCGGAAGAGAAAGCCTCAAAGGAATTCGCCCTTTCTGAAAAGCGGCTGAGCTATCCGTCCTTGAATGTTCTTGGAGCAGCAGGCCAGATTCCTTACCACGACCACACTTTGCATGACGACTACGCGGCAGCCGGTTTCAATCTCAGCATCCCTGTCTTCAACGGCAATCTCTTCGCTGCCCGTCGTGCTGAAGCAGAACTTGAATCACAAGCGAGAACCCGCGACACGCAAGAGCTTCGACTGCAAGTGAGCGAGCAAGTTCGCGAATCTTGGTACCGCGCGGACGAGGCTTTTCGGAGTCTTGATGTCACGGCGCGGCTCGTAGCGCAGAGCAAAGAAGCGCTTCGCTTGGCGCAGGACCGCTACGAGGCTGGTCTGGGCAGCATCGTGGAACTGAATGAGGCGCAACTCAATGAGACATCCGCAGAGATCAGCGCAGCCGATGCGAACTATACCTACTTAGCGCGGCGAACTGAACTCGACTTCGCGGCGGGACTACTGAATTGAAAGGACACACACCGGTGGAACACTCAATGCGAGTTTTGGCGACGGGCCTGTTCACAGGCGCGATCCTCTTGCAGGGCTGCAAGTCTGCACCGCCACCCGCCGTTCCGGTTCCGACCGTCCCCGTCGCGGTTGCCGAACCGGCAAACCTTGAGAACAATCTCGTCCTCTCTGCCGAGTTTCGCCCGTTCCAAGAGGTCGATGTCATGGCAAAGGTGGCCGGATATGTCCGTTCTATCAATGTCGATATCGGCAGCCATGTAGGCCAGAATGCCGTCTTGGCGACCTTGGAGGTTCCAGAAATCCAGGACGATCTTGCAAAGGCGAAGGCAGGGGTAGCCGCCGCGGAAGCCAACATCGCCACCGCGGAGGCAGGTGTGCAGCGCGCACAAGCCGGAGCGAATATCGCGAAGATCTCGTACCAGCGCATCCAGGATGTCGCCACGCGAGACAAGGGTCTGGTCCCCAAGCAAGAGCTTGACGTAGCGCAATCCAAACAACTCGAAGCGGAGGCGCAGCTCGCAAGCGCGACCTCCAGCCTCAAATCAGCACAGCAGAGCAAGGTCGAGGCCGAATCCGAGTACTCCCGCGCGGGAGCTATGGTTCGATACGCAACCATCACCGCACCCTTCGCCGGGGTCGTGACCAAGCGTTACGCGAATACTGGCTCGATGATTCAAGCTGGCATCTCTTCGCAAACGCAGGCGATGCCCGTTGTCCGTCTTGCACAAAACAATGTTCTTCGTCTCAGCCTTCCGGTGCCTGTCAGCGCTGTTGCTGATATCCGTGACGGCCAGACGGTTGATGTAAATGTGACGAGCACGGGACGGCATCTCGAGGGCAAGATCGCGCGTTATGCCGATGCAGTGCAGATGGCGACACGGACGATGGATACCGAAGTGGATGTCCCGAACCCGGACGGCTCCCTTGTTCCAGGCATGTATGCAGAGGTCCACCTGCATCTCGCGAACCGAACTGCTGCTCTTAGTGTTCCGCTCGACGCCGTCGATGGGTTAGGAACCAGCGTTCAGCAGGCGTACGTTGTCCGCGATGGCACCGTGCATCTTGTGACGGTGAAGGTCGGGCTGCAGACACCGAACCGGCTTGAAATTCTCTCGGGCCTGCAGCGAGGAGACAAAGTCATTGTCGGTCGTCACGCGGGCCTGTCCGATGGTGAGAAGGTCGACGCACGCCAGGCGGCATACGAAAACAACAGCCAGAACTAACCCGAAAGGATTCGTGAGCGCCGCATGTCTGGATTCTCCATACGCAATCCGTACCTGATCGTAGTGCTTTGCCTGGTCGTGATGATTCTTGGCACGGTGAGCGTGGGAGATATGCCGGTCGATATGTTCCCGGCGGTAAATCTCCCCGTCGTGGCAGTCGCCACGTTCTACTCGGGCATGCCGCCGCAGCAGATTGAAACCAACATCACGTATCACCTTGAGCGCCAGTTCACACTTGCGGCGGGCATCGATCATATGGAATCTCGATCCTTGCCTGGCGTCTCGCTCATCAAGGTTTATTTCCGCGCCGGTACAGATGCAGACGCTGACGCCGCAAGCATCTCCTCACTTGCCAGCAGTGATCTTCGCGACATGCCGCCTGGCACGTATCCGCCGATTGTTCTAAAGCAGGATGCTGCCAGCACACCTGTCGCCTTGGTAACGCTGAGCGGATCAGGCCTGAACGAAAGCAAGTTGAAAGACGTTGGACAGAACTTCGTACGCAACCAGTTAGCAAGTGTGCAAGGAGCCTCTGTCACGCAGCCCTTCGGCGGTCGCTGGCGTCAGATCATGCTCTATGCCGACCCTTACAAGCTGGAGGCGAATCAACTCAGTCCGATGGATGTTGTTCGATCCGTGAATGATGCGAACGTCATCCTTCCCGCGGGCGACGTTCAGATCGGGCGGTATGACTACAACATCTACACCAACTCGATGCTCGGAGGTGCTGCTGATATCGCGCAGGTGCCGATCAAGATGGTCGGACAATCCCCGGTGCGAGTTGGCGATGTCGCAACACCGCAAGACTCCTTTGGTCTTCAATACAACATCGTTCGCGTGAATGGACAGCGCGGTGTATATCTTCCCATCTTCAAGCAGGGGGGCGACTCCAACACCATTGCGATTGTGAACGGCGTGAAGGACACGCTCAAGAAGCTCGTCGATGTTCCGGCCACGTTGAAGACGGATGTGGAGTTTGACCAGTCCCGTTTCGTGAAGACAGCAATCGAAACGCTGGTCCACGAGGGTGGGGTCGGCTTGTTCTTGACCTGCCTCATGATTCTCATCTTTTTGGGAAGCTTACGTGCGACGGTCGCGGTATTTTCCTCGATTCCTCTGTCGCTGCTTACGACCTTCTTCATCCTGAAGATGACAGGCAGCTCCGTAAACAGCATGGTGCTCGGCGGCCTTGCTCTCGCACTTTCGCGCCTCATCGACAACTCCGTCGTCGTCTTGGAGAACATATTCCGGCACATGGAAGAAGGAGAGTCACCCGCGGTCGCTGCTGAGGCGGGTGGCAAAGAGGTGGCTCTGCCGGTACTCGCTGGCACGCTCACCACCGTGGTCGTCTTCTTCCCGGTGACGATGCTCTATGGCGTGAGCAAGTTTCTGTTCTCAGCTCTTGCCCTGGCAGTCGTTATTTCACTGTTCGCTTCCTACTTTGTCGCGCTTACGGTTGTGCCCCTCTTCTGTGCCCGTTTTATCAAAAGTCCACACGGAGACGTGGTGCATGAATCAGCAGAAGATGAGGTCGCCATTACGGCCGATCCGAAGACGAAGCATCATGGTCTCTGGGCTCGATTCAATGTCGCGTTCACCCGTGGCTTCGACGCTATGCTGCATCGCTACGACCGCCTGGTAGCCAGAGTGCTCGTAAAGCCTTGGTGGACGCTCGGTGCGGGCGCTGCGCTCTTTCTGTTTTCACTCTGCTTTTTCCCGCTGATGGGACTCTCATTCTTCCCGCGTACGGACGCGGGCCAATTCGTCATCAGTTTCAAAGCCCCTTCAGGTACCAAATTGGAAGCTACAGAAGAGGAAGCGAAGCGTATTGAAGAGATCGTCAAGAGAGTGGTCAGCAAGAACGACCTAGGCATCGTCGTGACGAACATTGGTGTTGATCCTGGATTCTCCGCCTTGTTTTCTCCGAATGCAGCCATGCACACTGGATTCACACAGGTGGCGCTCGCGGAGGGTCATAAGGAGAGCAGCTTCCGGTATATCGACGAGGTGAAGTCCACCATCGCGAAAGAAATTCCTGAAGTCCAAACGTTCTATTCCTCGGGTAGCTTGGTCGACGGTGTTCTGAACATGGGAGCGCCCGCCCCAATTGACGTACGAATCACAGGCAATGACATAGCGGGTGACTATGCGCTTGCACAGAAGCTCGCTGGGCAGATTCGAAAGCTCCCAGACGCTGCGGATGTATTTATCCCACAGGACATTGACTATCCTTCACTCCGAATCACCATCGACCGGACGCGAGCGAGCGAACTGGGATTGACCGAGAAAGAGACTGTTTCCAATATCATTACTGCGCTTACCTCGAACCAGATGATCGCTCCGTCCATTTGGATTGACCCGAACAGCGGCAACAACTATTTCCTGACGGTCATGTATAAGGAAGGGCAGATCAAATCGCTGGAAGACCTGAAGGCTATTCCGCTGCACGGAGCAAACATTACGCAGCCGACGCGTCTGGACATGGTCGCGAATATCGAACAATTCAACGCGCCGACAGAAATGGACCACACGCAGATTCGCCGCAATCTCGACATCTACGTGAGACCACAATCTGAGGATCTCGGAACCATAACGAAGCAAATCCAGAGGATCGTTGATGACACACAGGCTCCTCACGGCATCGGCGTGACTCTGACGGGTAGTGTGACCTCTATGAACGCGTCGTTCAAGAGCTTTGCCATTGGTCTCACGTTGTCAGTCGTCCTTCTTTTCCTTATTCTCGTCGCTCAGTTCCGCTCTTTCGTTGACCCATTTATCATCCTCTTAGCCCTGCCTCCGGGCATTGCGGGAGTCATCTTTGCTCTCCTGCTTTGGGGTACGACGCTCAACGTGATGTCGCTAATGGGTGTGGTCATGCTCGCCGGCATTGCTCTGTCGAACAGCATCCTAATCGTGGAATTCGCTCATCATCTGATGAAACAGGGACGGGGAGTTCGGGACGCCATCGTGACCTCGTGCCGTGTTCGTCTGCGTCCAATCCTGATGACATCGCTAGCGACACTCATCGGCCTTTTGCCAATGGCGTTGAAGTTGGGCGAAGGTAGCGAATCCTACGCACCACTCGCTCAGGCTCTGATTGGTGGACTGACGCTGTCGGTACTTCTAACGATCTTCCTTGTGCCCGCTGGCTTTTATCTTGTCTACGCACGTCGGGAAGCAGCCGCAAGTGTCTAGACGCTTCGGCATGGTCTCCGCGGAGAGGTGTCTGATCGAAAATGCGTCGCCATCAAGCTAGCCGTCTTTGTCCTGGGAGGAGTTGTCTAAATCCGGATTGATGAGCGTGTAGCCTTTACCTCTGAACTGTAAAAGGCGACGTGGCGAGGAGGGGTTTGTCTCAATCTTTCCACGAACGCGGTAAATGTAGACTTCGACCAAGCGGGTGCCGTGCTGCGTCTCGTATTCCGGCCAAATGTTCTCGAGTAGTTCCTGCCTGCTTATCATGTGGCCTTCGCGCAGAGCCAGAAACTCAACAATACTGAACTCGGTCGCTGTCAGCCGCGTTGCGTTTCCTTCTACCGTCACACTCATCTCCGTTCGATTAATGACGAGGCTGCCTACGGAGACGATGATTTGTTCCTCGACACTGTCAGTGTTGCTCCGAAGGAGCGCATCGAGATTTGCTCGAAGTTCCCGCACCGAAATTGGCTTGAGGAGGAACTGATCTGCGCCGACCTCTAGCGCCTCGATCTTTTCCTCTCCCGTTGCTCGGGTGCAAAGCACGAGCTTTCGGCTCGCGGCAAGAGCTGGAACCTCGCCAAGCTCCCACAGCAGGTTGCTCACTGCCTGAGTCCAGGCAGTGATTTCCAGAATCAACAGGTGCGGCTTTGAGCGCAGAACGGCTGCTCTCACGTATGCGAGATCGATCAACTGCTCCTGCAGAAAATGGAGATCAGACAGCGCGCCCGAAAGTGCTGCCGACAGGACTTCTTTGTCACTTACGACAAAGATTCTTTTCGGGACACATGCATTTCACACTCTGATCACTTTCTACGGGAGATAGTAGCGGAAGCTCGTGTATACGAAGTTATTGGTGGCCTTTGGTGCGCCCCCAACGCCAGTCCAGCCAGCACGGGTCAAATAGCTATAGGCAACGCCATATTGAATTCGCCCCGCCGGACCGCTGTAGATCTTGTAAACCCAACCAAACGAACCTTGATTGAGGTCCCGTGTGGCCCCGGTGCATGTGCTTGTCCCCGGCGCGTACCCCGTGCCAGCAGATGGAGTGCCCTCGACTCCGCAACCCGCGTTGCTGGCTGACGGAGGCGCGTACCCCACCAAGGTTCCAGCTCCATTCCGATAGTAGGTGCGTTGCACGTACTCGTTGCCCCAGTAGCCAAACACATCAAGCTTTTTAGATGCGTGATATTCCAGCGAAAGCATCCCTTGGAGATTCCTCAATGGGGATAGAGTGCCATCGGGACGAACCGTGATGTCTGGCAACAGTGAAGCACCATAACGCCCGGTGCCATCTCCTGCCACAAGATGAAGCCCGACATCTAACCGCGAGATTGGGAAACGAGCATTGGCCACAAATCCTCCGCCGAATCGGGTGTCATTCTGGGCATTTGCCGCCGATCCTGAAACCGGATAGAACCGATCCCGGAAGAAGCGACCGACTCCGCCGATCTCATAGTGGCCATAGCCGGGATCGAACGCTGCTTTGACAAGAATGTCTGGAGCGACTTGGTTCGTGTAATTCGCTGAAGGATTGTTCAGGCCGCCGGCGGCGCCAGCGTTCCCGAAGAAAAAGTTCGAGGGAGCATTGGTCGCCGCTGAACTGGTATTGGGAGTTTTCAAGAGCGATGGCAAGCGTCAGTGAAGGTGTGATCGCATCTTGGAACCGATAGCCCATCTGACGGATGTAGGTGTATCCGACATGGCCGTTGCCGTCGAAGATGAGTGGAGCGCTCTCTTGACCCGGATCGGT
Source organism: uncultured Acidobacteriaceae bacterium (assembly GCA_964247625.1). Classification (GTDB taxonomy): domain Bacteria; phylum Acidobacteriota; class Terriglobia; order Terriglobales; family Acidobacteriaceae; genus Edaphobacter. The sequence goes on along the minus strand of CAXTVA010000002.1, from coordinate 174,761 downwards.
TGACTTCTTATCTTCGGTCAGCAATGTCCACATCTGGCCCGCTGTGAATTTAGCGTGGCCAAAGGATGCCTGTCCCCAAGCCTGGCGGACTCGCAATGTATAGCTGTTGCTCTGCAGATTGTTTGAGGTCGTTCCAGCCGACAAGAAGTCGCCCTCGAAGAATCCTGCGATGTTACCGAATGGTGTCTTCCCGCTGGCCAGCATCGATAGTCGCGATTGCCGAGCAGACGGAACCCACTCGCTCGTATGCGCTTCGCCCGAATTCATATAGGGTGTTGCATTGAAATTCGTGTAGATGTCCGCGTTCATCGCCCTTTGACGCCAGATGCTCTCGCCAGCGAGAAAACCTCCCGGAGTCAGCGTTATGCCCTTGTAACGGAGCGAAGCGTTTTGTTCGTCCGGACGCGCAGTCGTCGTCGGCCTCCCTTGCGCTCCGTTTCCGACAGCAACGCTGGAAGAAGCGGCTTCGAGTGGAGGCGTTTGCACTGACGAGGACGGCGATGCGGACGACGCGACCACCGGCGTCGAGCTGCCCGAAGTGTTTCGAGTGAGCGCTTGGATTTGTTCGTCCCGAGCAGCGACCGTCGCTTTCAAGGCGTCAATCTGAGCCTGCATGTCCGCGAGCTTCTGCAGAACCTGAGTCTGGAAGGACTGTTCCGAGGCAGGGACCGGGACATTCGAGGATTGCTGGGACCAAGCAGCAGCGGGGATGAGAAGGAGCAGGGAGCTCACAAGGGACAAATGTCTATTCACGGGATGACTCCGGGATCATTCGCCTCGTGGAACGATGACCGTGTGGAATTTACGAAACGCTTCATTGTCGAAGGATTTCGACTCATTTCATCCTGCGTTGGCCCAAATGTCAGACAAATGTCAGGTTGGATTGAAACCGCAAGATGAGTAACAAACGTGTTTGCGAAGCACGAACGCGGTGATTATGATGAATTCATCAACCTGAGGTGGCTAGGGTTCCGCCGTTGGAAAACGGGTCTGGGCCGAGCGCTACAGGAGCTACACCGTGGCTTGCACCCGAGGCACAGAAGGCCAGAGGGGGTGGTTGTAAGGCCGTAGGTCTGCCTTATCTCCGATCCCGAGGTTCTTCGATGCACGCATACGCGATCACATTCGTTCTACTCGCCGCCATCCTTCACGCCACCTGGAACGCCCAGCTCAAGGGAGGCAGTGACCGACCACAGTTGATGGCAAGTATGTCCTTGGTCATGGGCTCGCTGGCTTTGCTGTTTGCTCTCTGCGTAAACGCTCCAAATAGAGCTTCGTGGGGATGCGTAGCACTCTCAGCATTGCTGCACCTCGTTTACAACTTGCTCCTCTTGCAGAACTACAAGATGAGCGACTTCAGCACCGCATACCCAATCGCGAGAGGAATTTCGCCACTCCTCGTAACGTTCGGCGGTCTTCTCCTGATGCATCAGAAGCCCAACGCTTTTGCGGTTGCGGGGATCACGATGATTTCTACCGGAATTATCTTTCTATCTACGGGTAAGGCCAAGCCCGGCTTGTATGCAACGCTCTCGGCATTAGCTACCGGTGCCGTTATCGCTATGTATACGGTTGTGGATGGAATGGGAGTGCAGCGTGCGCAGAACACCACTTCTTATACTTCGTGGGTATTTGCCAGCTATCTCGCGATGCCATTGGTCCTGTGGCTCATGAAATTTGAAGTCCGCATCCTGCATACTCGGGTTCTGCCTCAAGCCACCATGGCCGGACTGTTATCGCTGATCGCATACACAGTTGTGTTGTGGGCCACGCATTACGCCGATGTCGGTGTAGTCTCCGCACTTCGCGAAACGAGTGTTCTCTGGGCTGTTCTCATCAGCCGACTGTTCCTGGGGGAGGCGTTCACTTGGCGGCGAGCCGTTTCCTCCGCAGTGATCTGCGGTGGCGTATTCCTTATCGTCGCGCGCATAGGCCCATGACAATCCAGCTTGAGGCTAGCCCCTTAGCCAGCCCGATTCTGCGGGAGTCTTCTAAGTGTTTCTCTTACCCGCCGAGGAACAGAACGCTTAGAACGGACGCAGCCAACAGAGCTGGGTTGGCCGACAACATGCCAACCCGGCTCCATTTTTTCACCGAATTCCGATGAGCAACCCTGCGGACATTCCAATCGATTGCTGATGGCCGCTAGCGAAGCTGTAGTCATACGCTGGTTCGAGATACCATCCGAAGCGATGTTTGCCGTTCGGCCAGAACATGAAGTCGCCGGCCAATTCCGCTGAGAAGGTGTCGCTTGTTCGCCCACTCAGCTTGGTGTGAACCCATTGCGGGCCGACTCCAAGCATGAACTCCGCTTTCTTCGTGAGATCCCAGGGTTTCTTGAAAAGAAAGTCTGTGTCCCATTCCGTTGATTTGCGTGTGTAGAACGGCGATACGCCAGCCTCAAGCTCAAGCCAGTTCTCGATAGGGGTACATTCTGCGGCGAGATTGGGAGCGAAGGTTGCAGCGCCTCCACTGAAATTCCAATTTGTCGATGCGCCGACTTCCAAAATCGCGACCGTGTCCTCGCCGCTCTCAGAGCTCGCCGTTTTATGCTTCGTGGAATCAGATGTTGCAGTCTGAGCAGGAGCTGGCAGACACAAGGATAGAAAAACGCACGCTCCTGTGAGCGTCAATGCGCGTGTGTTCATAGAAGTCTCCGGTTCGATGTTGATTCGATCCTTGTCAAAGACAAGGACGACGAGATCAGGAGGCAACTATGCGCGGCGGTCGAAAGATAGCGGAGGAAGGAGCTTGGCCCGGACGGGTTGATTCTGAAGGAACACCTGCCACCAAGTGATTTGCTGGGACGAAGGACGTTTCTGCGTTAGGCAGGCCGTAGAAGCCGCAGCAGGTACAAATCCCGTTACAGGTATCGGGCGGAACGGTATGGGTGTGCTTGACCGTCGATTGAGAAGTAAATGGAGTGGTGAGCGATATTCCATCACACAGATCACAATGAGGCGGGCTGGCTGTCAGCCAAAACAGGAGCACGCATAGGAGCGATGCCCAGACGCTGTGTCCATTTTGCCGTCTCATACTGCTAACGATAAATGATCTTCGGTCTTCATTCCTTCGCGCGAATGACGGGAGCCATCAGACGCCGCGTGATGATCGTAAGTGAATCCGGCGGGAGCGTGGGCTGCGATCCAATTTCGATTCGTGGGAGCACAGCACGCGAAGCGACTTCTTTATTCCAATAGGCTTGGAACCAGCGGGCCTTCTCTAGTACGCCATCGGTATCTTTCTCTAATCGCTGCCCGATAAAGTAAGCAATTCTCTGCGCCGGATACGTCAACACAACCTTCCCGATTTGCGCTTCCTTTGTGTATTCGGAGTAAGACATCAGCGTGTGAATGAAGAAGCGCCCGTCTTCATCTTCTCGAAGCCACTGTTTGAAACTCGGACCAAGTGCATCGACCTCATCGATTACCTGTTGCGAAAGCAGCACCCGAGGGCCTTGCGCCACTTTGTTCTCCAGCCGGTAGGCTTCAGTCATCGCGGTGCCGAAAACGAAATCGTCGCTATGATGTGTTGCTCCGACCGTCATCCCTCCACGAACAAGGATGTCGTACTGAAGGAGATTGACGGTCAGAACTTGTACGGACTGAAAGATCTGCCAAAGGGCATGAGGGCTGTGTTCTGCCGAAATCACGATGCAGTCAGAAAAATAGGTGAAGCGGAAGTCGATTGCAGGATTCTCGCAGAGCGTGTCCCGTACCAACTTCAGCGATTCGACGAGGCGGTGACGCTCCAGGACATCTTGCCCGATCCGATCGACCAAGGCGCTGAAGCCAAGCAGATCGAGAAACTCAACGTACTTGGTTCGATAGTCATTGACGAGTTTCTCGTCCAGGAATTCTCCCGGTTCAAGCAGCATTGATCCTCTTCACCGGATGTGCGGTCACAACCGCAAAACCTTTCGAGATTAGTTAAGGCGACACTTCAAGTCTACTTGTGGGAGGAAGGTCCTCCCTCGCGCCAGCCGCTTTGCGGCTTCTGCTACCCACCTCTAGCGGGCCTGTTCCTGCCCGCAACGCCGTCCCTATATGCCTGCGTGCTGCGCACGCTGATATGGAAACCAAGCCTTGCTAGGGGCTCTGCCCCACGCGCGCGTCAAGGGGTTTCCCCATAATTTTGCTGCGCAAAATCACGCGATGAAGCCGCGCCCTCCGCTAAAGCTGCGGGTGGGTGATACCCGCTCCCTTTGACGCTTGCTACCCCCGCCTTCGCCAGGTGGCGTTCGGCATGTACATGCCGCGTTTCAACGCGGAAATGCAAAAGCTAAACACCAAGGGAGAAGACACCATGACCAGCCAAGCAAACAACGTCACCGCCATCGACAGCAAAAAGCCAACCACGAAGCAGGATTAGTCGCCGCCAACGTCAAGCTCTTGATTGAGCAACTGGAGGCCGGAAAGTCCGACGCCCTCACCAACTACCTCACAGCCATGAGCCGATTTCACAATTACAGCTTTGGGAACGTGCTGGAGATTGCGCGACAGATGCCCACCGCAACCCGCGTTGCAGGTTTTCGGGCATGGAAAGACCTCGGGCGTTCCGTCAATGCAGGAGCCAAAGGCATTCGCATCCTCGCCCCGATTGTGGGAACGGCGTTGCGAAAAGCCTCGATATCGCCTTGCTCGACACAAAGACCTATCCGCATCGGTCGGTACCTGACCCGAAGGTTCACGATATCCACTTCCGGCTCCAATCGCACGAAGAGTCCCGCTGATCTCGGTTTCGCCCTTTATTCTCCCATAAATCCTGTCGGGAGTGGACTATCGCGGTTGCATTCTGAGATCTGCGAATGTTCTGCTTGCTTACCTACCTGATTACCCTCGCGCCTCCCAAGTCTATGCGCGACTATGATGTTGTAGACCCGCAAAGCAGCCTTTTAATGTTGCGTATTACAGATTCCGTAGGCTTTGAACAGATCGAGGACAAGTCTTGCCTGATATACAACTCGCAGAGAAAAAGACGGTTCTCCAAATCCTGGAAAGCTTCAAAGGCACAGGACCCTTGCGCGACTTACTGGCGCAGCTCAACTACGATCCCTTGAACGAGGCTGTATCCCGCAGGGACTGGCCAGAGTCGGCGCAAGTTGCGCTCGCCCAAGACCCAAGGCTCTACGGTAGTGCGGCGGATGAGTTCTATGTCATTTACGCCCAACTCGCCGCTGACAAGCTCAAGCTGACGGATGAGCGGACCGTCATTCCTCAGCTTCTCAAGCAGTACCCCTACGCCCTGTTCGTCTTCTCAGACAAGGCGCAGTCTAACTTCCACTTCGTCAACGTCAAGTGGGAGAACAACCAGAAGCGTCGCCTCTACCGCCGCATCACGGTTGGCCCGCAGGAGCGGATGCGCACAGCGGCGGAGCGTCTGGCCATGCTGGACATCCAGACGATTGACGCCGGCTTGTTCGGCGTCACGGCTCAGCACATTCAAGATCGACATGACGAGGCCTTCGATGTGGCTAAGGTCTCCAAGTCCTTCTTCGACGAGTACAAGCGCGTCTTCGAGGTCATGCGCGATGCCGTCAAGGGCTTCGGCACCAGTGATGAGGAGCAGGATCGCCGCCACCTCTTTACTCAACGCCTCTTCAATCGCCTCATGTTTCTGCGCTTCATTCAAAAGAAAGAATGGCTGACCATTGACGGCAGCACGGACTATCTCGCCGCGCTCTGGGCATCGCACGGCAAACTGAAGCAGGACGGCAAGAACTTCTACACCGACAGGCTGCGCTTACTCTTTGCTGCTCTGAACAATGAGCGCGTCGGGATTGTTCTCCAGGGCGGAGGCGGTGCGGTCGAGGCAACAATCGGCAAGGTGAAATACCTAAACGGTGGCCTCTTCGAGGAAACCGACGAAGACAAAGACCCTAAAGTTCGCATTGCGGACGCACCGTTCAAGCAGATATTCGACAAGTCCAGTGGCCTGTTCGAGGCATTCAACTTCACCATTACGGAAAGCACTCCACTCGATATTGAAATCGCCGTTGACCCTGAAATGCTTGGCAAGATTTTCGAGGAATTGGTGACTGGTAGGCACGATAGCGGCAGCTACTACACGCCGAAACCCGTAGTCAGCTTCATGTGTCGAGAAGCTCTCAAGGGGTATTTAGAAACGCATTTGCCAGATGAAGCCAGACTCGCTATCGAACGGTTCGTGGACAGGCACGAACCCGATGACATCAGGAATGCCGAAGCGGTCCTAAATGCGCTTCGCCGTGTGACGGTATGCGACCCAGCCTGTGGATCAGGAGCATATCTGCTCGGCATGATGCACGAGCTGCTTGATCTCCGACAGTGTCTGTTTCAGACGCGGCAGGTTGATAACAGGACGATGTACCAACGAAAGCTAGACATCATCCAGACAAATATCTACGGAGTCGATGTTGCAGAGTTTGCAGTCAACATTGCGCGGCTGCGACTCTGGTTGTCACTGTCAGTTGATTTCGATGGTCCAGCGCCAGAACCTCTCCCAAATCTTGATTACAAGATTGAGACGGGCGATAGCATTGGCTCCCCGAGCCCAGGTACTTTGCAACTGGGTATCCAGCAGCAGCTCGTAGCTCGGTTCGTGGAACTGAAGAGGCAGTATTTTCTTGCTCACCACGAGATGAAACCCAATCTGCGCAGCCAAGTTGAGTTGCTGCAAACGGAAATCCGTTTGTTCAGCGGGCGAGAAGAAGTCCAGTTCGATTGGGTCATTAACTTTGCAGAGGTTTTCATCGACGGGGGCTTTGACGTTGTCATTGCGAATCCTCCCTATATCAGTGCGATGGACTTCTCACGAAACTACTCGACGGAGTATCGCAAGCAAGTTACTGATCTGTTTCGGTCGACGCGCGGTTCGTACGACTTCTATATCCCTTTCTTTGAACGCGGTATCGAACTGCTGAGAAGTACGGGCGACCTAACTTTCATCACGCCTAACAAATATCTTTCCATCAAGTATGGTGTAGCTTTTCGAGAATATTGCCTTGCAAATACAGAGCTTATTGGCATCGTTGATTTGTCTTCTGTGGGGGTCTTTGAGTCCGCATCGGTTTATCCGGTTATTACATCGCTTCGTCCCAAGCGTGGGGAGCGTCTTTACGATGTAGTCGTTCGTACACCTGCAAACCGAGGAGACGAAAACCCGGAGTCTTATCACAAGGCGAGCTTTAGCAAGTCAGTCCTTACGATTCTTCCCGAAAACATCTGGGGTTTTTTGTTGTCGGAAAACCTGCCGCTCTTGCAGAAGATGCTTGATCGGTCAGTCGCCCTGAACTCACTTGGTATTGTTGGCGCAACTTCGACCGCCGCTGAAGCCGATGCCTTTGGGGAGTTCATCTCCGACAAGCCGAAGAAGCATAGCAAGAAAATCATCAATACAGGCACGATTGACCCATTCAGGAGTCTTTGGGGGGTGCGCCCTATGACCAATGCTGGCGATAGAATTCTGACCCCGTACCTGGATGTCACCGGCGCTGGCGTCTCCAAGCGCCGCCGTGAGATGTATGACAGCCCGAAAGTCATCTTTGCAAAGATGGCAAGACGATGCGAGGCCTTTTATGATTCCATCGGTGAGTATGCTTCTGTCAATACAAACTGTTTTTACAGTCCACTGAATGACCCAGAGGATCTTCCGATGGTTGCGGCTTATTGCGGGTCAAAGGCTTTCATGTTTCTGTACCACCAACTGTTTGGCGCGCTCCGCATGAGTGGTGGTTATTTTCAATTTCAGGCCCCGCAACTTCGCGTAATGCCGATGAGGATACCAACCTCCACTCAGAGAGCCGCCTTGATCGCGCTAGCAGTTCGGCTCTCCGATGAGAGTAATGATGCCTCACAGTTTGAAGTGGCCCAACGAGAACTAGAAGACGTAATGGCTGAAATATATGAACTCACGCCGGATGAGCGGCAGATAGTAGAGAGCTATTAGTGCCAAGTCACGACATCATCGACAATCGCAACGCCAAGCTGGTTGACAGCATCACGACCATGCTAGGCCAGACGGAGCTGGCACGCTTCGCAGTGGGGTATTTCTTCGTCTCCGGACTTGAAAGTATCTCGAAACAGCTTGGCCATGTGAAGGAACTGAAGTTGCTGATTGGCAGCACCACGAACTCTCGGACGTTGGAGCAGATGGCCGAGGGACATCGGCGATTGAGCCTGGTGAATGAAGAGCTTGAGGAGGACAACTATAGGAAGAAATCCGACAAGCAAGCAATGGCTGCGATGACTGCGGAGAATGTCCGCTCTGCTATCGAACTGATGGATCAGACCGACATTGCGGAGGAGACGGTTCACGTTCTTGTCCGCATGATCGAAGAGAAGCGACTGAAGGTTCGTGTTTACACGAAGGGTAGGATGCACGCTAAGGCTTACATCTTTACCTATGGAGACACATTCAACCTGCTGGGGCAGCCGATCGAGAAGCACGAGAAGGGTATTGCGGTTGTCGGCTCCTCCAACCTTTCGCTCGCTGGAATATCCCACAACACTGAGCTGAACGTCGTCGTCAGCGGCAATAACAATCACGATGAGCTTTGCTCATGGTTTGATGCACTTTGGGACGAGTCCCAAGACTTCGACGAGTCTCTGATGGACGAGATGAAACAGAGCTGGGCTCTCGCAGCCGCCACGCCCTACGACATCTACATGAAGACGTTGTACTCGCTGGTGAAGACCCGGCTAGAGGAAGCGGCCCCCGGCAATCTGCTGTGGGATGACGACATCTTCCGCCAACTAACCGACTTTCAACAGGACGCGGTGCGGCAAGCAACGGCGATGATTCGCAGGAACCGGGGCGCATTTGTTGCCGACGTTGTGGGACTGGGCAAGAGCTTCATCGGTGCTGCCATCATCAAGCATTTTGAGCGGACCGAGAAACGCCGCACTGTCATCCTCTGTCCCGCGACTCTCGTACCGATGTGGGAGAGATATAGCCATGACTATGACCTCAACGCCAAGGTCGTTTCGATGGGAATGCTCACGGCTGGGGAAGACGGAGAGAACTTCCTTCTCAACGACGACATCTACGCCGAGCGGGACTTCCTACTGATCGACGAAAGCCACAATCTGCGGAACGTCGGTACCCAGCGTTATGCTTTGGTCGCTGATTACATGGCTGGCGATCCAAACCGGCGCTGCTGTCTCTTGACCGCAACGCCACGCAACAAGACATCATGGGATGTCTTCAACCAGATCAAGCTCTTTCACCCTGAAGACAAGACCGACCTGCCAATCGAACCGGCAGACCTGCGGAAGTTCTTCGCCAAGATCGAGAAGCAAGAGCGAAATCTTCCAGACCTACTAACGCACGTACTGATTCGCCGAACGCGCAACTTCGTACTGCGCTATTACGGCTACGACGAGAAGACCAACCAGCGCGTCGATCCGACGAACTTTACGCCTTACCTCACTGGGGAACGACGCGCCTACGTCAAGGTCAGCGGCAAGAACCAGTTCTTCCCAAGACGCGAACTCAAGACGGTCGAGTACAGCATCGAGGAGACCTACCAAGGTCTCTATCAAGAGCTGCGCTCCCACCTGGGCAAAGCGCGTAAAGAGAACAGCAAGCTGCCTAAGAACTATGACGGCGAGTTGACCTATGCACGTTACGGACTGTTCCGTTACGTCAAGGATGAAGCGTCAAAGCGCGAGCCCTACAAGAATCTCAGAGCAACCGGGCCAAACCTCCGAGGCCTTGCTCGGGTTCTCCTCTTCAAACGCTTTGAGTCGAGCGTAGAGGCGTTTCGAAAGACTACGGAGCGGTTCCTGGAGAGCAATCGTCGCTTCCTCAAAGCATTGGAGGGGGGCATGGTCCCGGCCGGAGAGCTGGCTCAGTCCATGCTCTACCAATCAGACGACTACGAAGAGCAAGACTTTCTGGATGCGCTCCAAGCTGCGTCAGAGAAGTACATACCGACTGACTTTCACTTCGACCTGCTCAAGGAGCATGTCGCGCACGACATCGACGTGTTGGAAGCCGTTCTCGAAAAGGTAGAGCCAATCACTCCTGAGCACGATGCGAAGCTCAAGAAGCTTCTCTCATTGCTCCCTGAAGAAACGCTCAACACCGGGAAGAGGCTTATCTTTACGCAATATAGCGACACCGCCGACTATATCTACGAGAACCTCAACAAGAACAATCGCGCAGACGTAGACGTGATTTCAGGCAACGCATCGAAGAGCAAGTTCCGCCTTGTTGGGCGCTTCTCTCCCCACGCGAACCCCGACTACAAGCCCCAACCCGGAGAGTCTGAGCTGAATACGGTCATCGCTACCGATGTGCTGTCGGAAGGCCTCAACATGCAAGACTGCGACACGATCATCAATTACGACTTGCACTGGAATCCGGTGCGCCTGATCCAACGATTCGGTCGTATCGATCGAATCGGAAGTACGCACAACAAAGTTTTTGGCTTGAACTTTCTCCCAGAGGATGCTCTCGACAAGAACTTGGGCCTCAAAGACCGCCTGAAGCGCCGTATCGCCGAAATACAAGAGACTATCGGCGAAGACTCCGCCATCTTGGATCCGACCGAAAAGGTGAACCAAGAGGCAATGTACGCAATATACGATAACGAGCCATCCAATCTTGATTTGTTTGAGCAGGATGAACCGATGGGTCTAGGCGAGGCAGAAGGAATCTTGCGACAGCTTCGCGCCGAAGACCCGGCTGAGTTCGAGAGAGTCGCCTCGCTGCGAGATGGAATACGTTCAGGCATGAACTCACTCCGCCCGGGGATATTCGTTCTATGTCAGGCGGGAGATTTCCAACAGCTCTTCTTCATTGACCCTGCAGGTCAGATTGAAACGCGCGATGCAGGGACCATTTTGGCGAGGATTAAGTGCACACCGTCTACTCCGACCTTGGCCATCCCAGCGAACTACAATGCCTCTGTGATGAAGGTGTATCAGACCTTTTCGGAAGAAGTGTCTCATCGCAAAACCGCGCTCGAACACAGTACGTCTTTGACCGCTGGACAGCGATATGTCGGGCAAGAACTGAAGCCATTTTCTGACGGTCTGGATGAAGGCGACCCGCGGAAGACCGATATCGAAATTCTGCAAAGAACGTACTCGTCTCATGCCCTGAGTGCAGCCGTTCAAACAGAACTTCGCAGAATCCGGAATCACAAGTTGACTGGGGAGGGTCTATTCGCTCGATTGCGAGATGTCTACGATCAACATCACTTGAGTCAGCTGCAAGATTTGTCCCGAAGAGAACGACAAGTGGCCATTCCAAGGATCATCTGCAGTGAGATTCTGATCTGAAAGCAATATCAGTTGAACGCGCGTGATCCGCGAGTTGATTGTCATCGTCTCATTCCAAGCCACCAATCCCTAAACGGCGATCCAGAGGGCGGAGAGAAGCGGGCTCGGTACTCGATAAGTTGAATGGCATTGGAAACATTCAAGTCAGAGCAAGCTTGTAGAAGTTCGGGAGTGCCGTATATGCCTTGTATGCCTCTCTCGTTCGCAAGACGCGTCGCCTTGCGGTCGTCCGTCGCTAATCCGAAACCTCGCGAAGCGCTCAGCGCCAGGCTCATCGCTTCGCCGTCATCGAGTTGAGCAGCTAGCTCCACATACAAGGCCTCTTCCTCGGGAGTCTCCGCATAGCAGACCGTAAGAATTTCAGACTTGATCAGTCTTGTTAGATCGACTCGCTCTGGCGGGAGATTAGGATCAATTGCGCGAAGGTAGAGGCTTTCTTGAAGAACGACGTCAGAGATCATGCACTGGGGGCACAGGCTAGTGAGGAGGCGCTCCGGATAACCGCTCGCCAGCAGGTTTAGCAACGTACAGGTATCGATCAAAACAGGGGTTAGGCTTAGCAAGGCCGTTATCTCCCGCCCAACGCTTGGGCTAGATCGGGGGTAAACGTCTTGAAAGAACCGTTATCTTCGAAATGAATCCGATGTTCTGACGCTTCGACCAGTTCACGAGCAGCCAAACGGGTCGAACGAAGGTACTTGGCGAGTTGTCCTTCACTAATCTGACCCGCCTGGAACGCTGAAATTGCCAAGTCAACGTAGCGTTCTGGAAGCAGCTCTGCGACGGCAGACGATACGTCAATTCCGAGGAGTGCTTGAGCGTGCTGAACCTTGAAACCTTCATCCTTCAGCCGCTCCCAAGTCCCCGTGGGAAGTCTGCGAAGCTCTTCTAATCGAAGCATTAGCGCTTGAACCGAGACCTGATAGAGGTTAGCCAAGGTGCAGACATGAGCTAAAGTGATCCCACCCTCAGACGACCGATGGAGTTCGGTGAATCTGCGATTAAGCCCACTTGCCGGCATCAGGAAATGTCGTGCGAACGCATCCGCAAGTCGCTCCCTGCGATTCGAGCGTCCGCTCACAGTGAGCACGGTTACCTCGGGCGCATATCGAGTCATCAGAAAGTGGCCATACTCGTGGGCGAGTGACCAATTTCGGCGATCCCTGGGGTGTTTGCTGTTGATGCCAACGCACGCGCCAAGCTCTTCATTGTAGGCAAAGAGTCCTGCGATTTGGCTTGGCATCTCGAACGCGAAGATTCGTATTCCCACGTCGCTTGCTAAACGCTCCCGAAGATTGCCAATGGGGCCGTCACCTAATCCGAGACGATTCCTTTCGGCGGTCGCGACATCTTCTGCGACCTGGTCAGGAATTCCGCCAGAAGTTTGATATTCGTTGGGGTAGTTTCTCATCAAAGGCATTCCCCGTAGCTTCTCAAGCGCCACGAAATCCTCTGATAGGGATTGCAACAGCTGAGCGAGGTTTGCGATTTCGTCTTCCAACTCTGCGGCGCCTTGGTTGGATCTGAACTGCGGCACGAAACTTTCGCTGACGATAGGCCTACCAACGATGTCCGAGACAGGACGCCTGTACGCCTTGGCGAAAGCGATGAGTTCGTGCGGGGTAGTCTTTCGCTCTCCTTTTTCGATTGCTACCACGGTCGTACGAGCGAAACCCAATGCAACTGCTGCATCCTGTTGAGTCATACGGGCAGACCGACGTGCATCTGAGAGGCGAGAGCCTATTTGTTTCAAATCTAGTTGGTCCGTCATAGTCCTATCCATTTCACGCAGCGCAGGCTACATCCTGCAGTTGGAGATGCTTTAGCGCAGAAAATCCGCGCCAATCGGAGACGTGCTGGGTGTACAGACGCAGTAAGTCTTGTCGAACCGCTAGGGAGTCGATTCCATCGCCGATTGCTTCGGCGACACGCCTTAGCTCAGGAAATTCCACAGTGAGGCTCTTCCAAGGTTGAGGACTGTCTAACGCTGCCCGAATTCGAAGCGCCTGAACATTCATCGAACGCAGGGCCCGCAAGTGCTGAGCTGTCTGCTGATTGTCTGAAGTGAGATCGCAGCCGTAGTCTTCACTGTCGTGTGCGCCAAGTGCAGAGGACTGTAAAGCTTGACGGCGGAGAAGGCACGAGGTGCAAAAGCCGCATTGAGCGAATTGTCGACGCCTCACCGGGAAACCGTCGCACGAAAAGGTCGAACTGATGCCTTCCAAAACTTTCGCCACTGCGGTGCTGCCACACATCTCGGCTTTGGATTGAAACAGGCAGCGATTGACTATTGAGAATTGGGTGCCACCTGCCAATGAGAGCAGTTGAGATACAAGCTTCAGCGTAATGGGGTTTACAGACCGGCTGTTATCAATGCCGACCTGGGAGCCGTCGAATCGGAGATTGATCGCGCCAATCCCATTCTCGTAGACAAAAAGGTTTTTCTGTCCCGCCATTAGTGCGGTCACGCCACCGATCAAGAGAAACAGAAATCCCCTGGTCCTCCGAGTCTGCTCTTGTCGTCCCGTTTCGGCGTTGAGCAACCAGTAGTCAACGGGGATGTGAGTCACTTTCGCGCCGAAGGCCTTCTGGAGCATTACAAGCTGGTCGTGCTGACGTTGGCGATGCCTGAAGTTGCTAGTGACCGAGACACAGAGAAAACGTGCATCACGATTGCTATTGATAGCTGAAGCCGTACCTGCGAACGAATCGAGACCGCCGCTGTAGAGGCCAACTTCGCAAGGGCTTTCGCCGTCGCAGATTTCCAAATTATCCTGAGTCTCTGAATTTCGCCCCGGGTTCACTCTCTGCCGAAACTCGATTTGCCAGTGATCCTGAGTCATAAAGCCTAAGACACTGAACAGCGTGTCACGGAACGGTGCAGATAGCCACTGGTCCAAACACCTCACCGGAACAATGAGTCGCAAATCGCGCGCGTAGCCATGATTGGCCGGTCCTCGCAGAGCCTTCCGATCAGCAAGATGGACCGATGCAGCCAAATCGATCAGGTCGGCATACATTGCAGGAAGCGATTGATTGAGACGGTTAGCGATCGAGTGATCGCGCAGCACAAAGCCGGTGCTTTGTCCTTCGGTGCCGATGTCGGTCTCGTTCCACCGAACAGCCGTTTCTCCAGTGAAGTCGAAGGTATAAGCGCGTTCGCGATAAATCTTTGGTTGATAGGCCACCGTTACACTCCCAAGACGCGCAAAGGCTCGCAAGCGTTCAATATTGAAGACTTGAGCAGAAGGAATAATGGCTTCCGAGCGAATGATTCGCATACGGCGACCGGTCATGAGAGATTTCGCAAAGACATCTGCCGCCGTCGCGAGGCCGTCCACTATTTTGCTTTCCCATTGCCGTTGGGTCTCGGGATCGCGACCGGCGTTGGCAGAGATGCCGTCCCGAACAGCATGAAAGAAATTCCGATGGACGACTTCAGATATGAGCTCCCGGGCAAATGCGCCTTCCAAATTAACGATTTCTGCCAGAGAGTTGTGTTCGCTTTCAATGAAGCACCGTCCAGCGGCTCTTCCGCAAAGCTGCGCGAACTCCCCATAGCCATATTCACTAGCGATGTCGTCTACGTTCCGTTGGAAGGATTCAAATGAGGCATTGTCTGCATACGTGGGGAAGAGTGGCAAAGAGCTGGTTGAGAGGGCCGAATCTAAAGCAGAAACCATTTTTCGTGCGCAGTCAGAATTCTCCGCATTGATCAAACTTAGGCAAGCGCTGCCCAATTTTTCGATAACGCGTTGGTCGGTGCCACCACCTGCGGCGATTTTGTATGCGGATCGCCAGCCTCCGCCACGCAGTACCCGCTCAAATCGATCTCCGTCAGGCATAAAGGTCTCCACGATTAGAATAACGCCGATCCTGACTTTGTCAACCAAAATATGTCAATGACAATAAAATTGTCAGATTCTTTAAATCGCGCGTAGGTGCTTCGAACCCGTTCGCGAAACCCGAATCAAATGATCTCGAATCTGTTGCACGCGCTGTAAAGGTTGGAATGTAGTTGGAGAGGCTGGCAAAAGGTGGAATTCAAACGTAGAACGTTGATGTCGATCGCGGATATGATCTGTGGAAACTTCCCGGTTGAGACGTCCTCATTTCCGTACCGGAGCAGCAAGTACATCACAGAGTTCTTCGACGACTGCGGGACGAGGTATGCGCACGACGGCTCAACGCGGAACGCTTGGGTTGCCGACACCGTCGCGAAGATACTTTCGGAACCACAACAGAATGCCAATACGCCGCCTGAAAGTTTTGTCCGCTTAGTCCAGGTATTGATGGATCCAGAAGACGCTCTCAATGAGGGACCTGAGCGGGAGAACGCTCTTTCCCAATTGAACGCGGCTATAAGACGAGAAGGGTTTGAGACGTTTCGAGCTCCTGACGGCAAGCATTACCTGCGTCACCTACCAACGAACACAGTGCGATGGCAGGTCCGAATCCGCATCGTCCGTTCTCACCAGCGGAGATCGCAAAGAGGGAGCAACTCGCCAACTACCTGGATGCGTGTTCGGAAGACGACTTGATCGAAGAAATCCTGATGCCTTTGTTTCGCCAGCTTGGATTCATCGAATCACTGCTAGCGGACACAAAGATAAAGCGCTCGAATATGGCAAAGACATTTGGATGAAGCTCGTCCTGCCAACTCAACACGTGCTTTACTTCGGCCTGCAGGCTAAGAGGGACAAGCTCGATGCGGCCGGCGTCAGCAAATCCGCGAATCAAAACATTGCAGAAATCAAGAACCAAGCGCTGATGATGTTGGGTCACGAGATCTTCGACCCGGAGACTAGCAGCCGCGTTCTTGTCGATCACGCCTTCATCGTCGCTGGAGGTGAAATCACTAAACCGGCCAGAAACTGGTTAGGCAATGCACTCGATGCCTCGAAGCGCAGTCAGATTCTGTTCATGGATCGAGATGACATTATGAATCTGTATGTCGTGACCAATTTACCTCTACCCAGCGAAGCGAGTCCCGCACCCGTAGAACTCACCGATGACGACATACCGATTTAAGAGATTGGCCTTTTACAGAAAGCACTGAAGCCGGTCCTCAACGTTGGCACGCTGATCGATAGCGGGAAATCCTATAAATCAAAATATTACAAATGGTGTAATAATAAGGGTGGAGGCACCGCAAATGACAGGACTCGCCCTCGAAACTGTCCGCAAGCGTAAGGGGGTCTCTCAGGTTGAGGCTGCGAGGCTGCTTGGACTCTCACAGCCCATGCTTTCCCACATGGAGAACGGGAAGAGGAACGTGAGCCTTGAAGTGGCACAACGAGCAACAGAGGTCTTTGGCGGAGATCCGACGACCTTGCCAGCGAATCCGCTGCTGAGGCATAGCGACGAAACCCTTGCTTTGGAACTTGGAAGGCTAGGGTATCCGGGGTACGCACATCTGTCCGGTGAGCTTCGGAATCCAGCTGAGCTCCTCCTTGATGCGTTGGACCACGCCGATCTTGATGTACGCACGACAGAAGGTTTGCCGTGGGTTGTACTCACCTATCCCCATCTCGATTGGTACTGGCTGGTTAGAGAAGTGAAGCTGAGGAACCGCCAGAACCGACTCGGATTTGTCGTATCGCTAGCGAACAAGATGGCCCAGCGGAACGATGCATTCGTCGTGCGGAAGGCCTTACAGCCCGTGTTGCGCCAACTAGAGGATGCGCGTCTCGTAAAAGAAGACACCCTGTGCCAAGAATCGTGGCCTCAGTCCCGCAAACAGCAAGTCAGAGCAGTGAGGTCAAAACTTGCTGCGCATTGGAATCTGGATACTCGACTCTCGGAGGCGGACCTTGCGCACTACGCTGCCTGAGCCATGGCTATCGTTCTTGAGAGAACTTGATCCGATTGCCGGCGAGCCGACGAAAATCCCGTGTATTGGCGGTTTCGCCGTTACCCAGCACTATGGCTCCGCACGGACGACGGTTGACCTAGACGTGATCGACGTAGCACCGACCGCTTCACGCAATCGGCTTCTTGAAGCTGGAGGAAAGGGTTCTCCTTTGGCAAGGAAGCACCGTGTGTACCTGGACTTCGTTGGCATTGCCCAAGTCCCGTACGAGTATGAGGAGCGGCTCGCTCCGATCTATGAAGGTGTCTTCGAGAACATCCATCTCTTCGTAATGGACCCTTACGATATCGCTCTATGCAAGTTGGAGCGCGACAATGACCGCGACTTTCAAGATGTACTCTTTCTTGCGCGGACCACGCCGTTCGATCTTGAGTTGTTCGAGCAGCGTTATCGTGAAGAGCTCAGGCCTTATCTATTTGGCAGCATCAGCGAAGCCGATTTCACCTTTGCGCGTTGGATAGAAGCGATAAAGGAAGACCGAGCGAAGATGAAGGCTTAGACGCGAGAAGGGCGCTGGCACTCTCTATCTTCGCGCTCGCTCTCAACCAATAAGTCATCAAGAGTGGGGCGTCTGCTGACTGCCACCTGCACGGTGAACTCTAGGCCGAGCGCAACTAGAACGTTGTTTACTTTCGTATATCCCAGCTCGCCCATCCTGCCATTTTCAAGTGCGTCTAATGTCGAACGGCTTACGCGCGCCCTCTTCGCAAGTTCAGCCTGAGTCAGGCCGACATCTTTGCGCCGTTGCGCGATCTGTTCACCGATGTCAATTAGCAGCAGCATGATTGCTCAACATATTGGGTAAAACGAGTGATGCGACCCATATTGACTCGTATACAAGGCATCGTCCCATCATCATTATTCAAACCCATCAGTCGTGTCATCAATCTAACTCCAGTCTCCGGCGCAACTTCGCAGCTTCTACGTCCCGGCCGGCTTTCTGCAAAACGTAGACAGCGTCCCACACGAGCTTCTCAAGGTCTCTGATTCGCTGCTCTCTGGCGGCGATAGCGGCATCTTGACCGCACCATTGTCTGACCAGCGCATAACTTGCTCTGAAAGTATTGAGGACTGGGATGAGGTACGAATTTCCGGGCTTGGTCGTGTTGAGTGAAGAATCGCGCTCAGAAGCCTCGATTGAGGTGAGAACACCTGCTGGTTCTCGCATACAAAACGCGCGCGCGAACTTCACTGCGCTTTCATACGGGAGACGCAATCGTCCTGACCGTTCGATGTACGAATAAGGAGGTGCCAGGCTGAACTCGGCTTCTGATAGATTCGCTCTCACCCGTAACCGCTCGATGGATTCAGCGGAACCACTCATCGAGCCGTCCCTGAAGTCAAAGTAACCGTCGTCGCCGATGTTCTCGAAAACTGTATGGACCGCGTCAGCCACCACCGAATCTGGGTCGAAGTCGACATCTGTGTTGTGTCGCCCCATCGCTTCACGGTCCTGCTCCTCTTGGAGATAAGCTTTCCTCTCAGCCCAAGGAACGAGAATTTGAACCGAGTCAATGTAGTCGATCAGGCCTGGATGAATATCGATCCAACGGACCTGCCACTTCCGACCCCGAACGTGTTTCAAGAGTTGAACGCATTGGAGAGTGGTGTCCTCGAAGCGAGGTCTCTCCCTGAAGCCGTATTTATCTCCGCAGCGCAGTTCCTCACGTACCATTTAGGCATGATGCCACGGCCTGTCGGTGAACCAAAATCGGAAATGCGACGCCGACCGCGCCTTGGCACGAGAGTTCTTTATGGGTCTTGGCATAGAACTCGTAAATCCACGGATACCGAGCGAGGAGCTAAGCCATGAAGACGATCAGTGAGATCGACGTAGACAAGGTGGCAAGTGCAATTGAGAACGACGCTGGTCATACTCTTCCAGGGCTGCGCGAGTCTCTGAGACAGGCAAGATCGAACGCGTATTCAAAGATTCACACGCCAGAGCAAATCGTTGAGCGCCGCTCGCTTACGGGCGACAGAGAAAGAATGCAGGACGGAGAGTCTTGAGCCGAGGCCCGTCGTTTGTTTAGTCCGAATGGGCGCGACCGTAAAAAATGGGCAGAACTCTGGTGCCGGTTTTGGTGCCGGTTTGTACCGGAATTTGGTGCGATTTGGTGCGATTCAGTGCAGCACGCCAAGGTGGTCAATACCCGCATGAATACTGGGTTTTTGCGAGTTTCTGCGAGGCGGTGCAAGGGCCTGCAAAAGGCTAAAAAACGGACTCAAAATCCGCCGACCGCAAGGTCGTGGGGGTTCGACCCCCCCTCCCGGCACCAAGGTTGGCTGTGCAGTGTGTTTGATCCGCTGTTCGGGTGAGGGCGGGGGGCTTCTCGGGCTTCTATGGCGCTGCTATCCGGCGAGTGAGCGGATGGTGTGTGTGCTCTCGGTGACCGCGCGGATGACCTCGGCTACTTGGTCCGGGGTGATGGTGTCATTCAGGGTGAAGCGGACGGCTGTTCGGGCGACCTCGGGTGGAAGGCCCATGGCCATGAGGACGTGCGATGGCTCGTCGCGGCCGGCGGCGCAGGCGGAGCCGCTCGAGCATAGGACGCCGCGCTGTTCGAGCTCGAGCAGAACGGCTTCGCCGCTGGTGCCGGGAAAGCAGAAGGAGGCGTTCCCGGGTAGCCGGTCGATGGGGTCACCGGTGAGCCGCGCGTTGGGGACTGCGGCGAGCACGCCTGCGATCAGCTGGTCGCGCATCGCAGTGACATGCTGCATCCGCGCCACGCGCGAGGCGGTTGCAAGCTCAAGCGCGCGTGCCAGGCCGACGGCGCCGGCGATGTCTTCCGTTCCCGAGCGGCGACCGCGCTCCTGGCCGCCGCCGTGCAGGGTGGGTTCGGCACGGACCCGGCCGCGGAGGTAGAGGATGCCGACACCTTTGGGAGCGCCGAGCTTGTGCCCGGAGAGGCTGAGCGCATCGACGCCGAGGCGGTGCACGTCGATGTCCAGGGCGCCGGCGGCCTGCACCGCGTCGGTGTGCATGGGGGCGCTGTGTGCGTGCGCGAGTTCAGCGAGTGCGTGCACTGGCTGAATGGTGCCGACCTCGTTGTTTGCCAGCATGACGGTGCACAGGGTGGTGTCGTCGCGCAGTGCAGCGGCGAACTCGCGCTCGGTGACGCGTCCCTGAGGATCGACCGGCAGCATTGTGATCTCGAAGCCGTGATGGCGCCGAAGGTAGTCACAGGACTCAAGCACCGCTTCGTGTTCGATGGGCGTGGTCACGATCTGGCGTCCGCGTGGATTGGCCAGTGCGATGCCTTTGATGGCGAGGTTGTCCGCCTCCGTACCGCCGGAGGTGAAGATGATCTCGCCGGCGCGGCAGCCCAGACAGGTCGCGATCCGGGCCCGAGCGTCGGCAAGCGCGCGAGCGGCGCGGTCGCCCAGCCCGTGCTGGCTGGAGGCGTTGCCGAACTCTCCGGTGAGATAGGGCCACATCGCCTCAAGCACCTCGCGCCGCACGGGGGTTGTGGCCGCGGAGTCGAGGTAGATCATCTGGCTCTGTTCTCCTGCATTGCAGCGTCGATGTCGAGACCCAGATCGAGAGACTGCACACCATGTGTCAAAGCGCCCACGCTAATGATGTCGACGCCAGTGGAGGCGATTTCCGCGACATGCTCGAGGGTCACCCTGCCGCTCGCCTCGACCAGAGCGCGGCCAGCGACCTGGCGGACGCCGGCGCGCAGCTGCTCGAGCGAGAAGTTGTCGAGCATGATGGTGTCCACGCCGGCGGCAAGAACTGTCTCGATCTGATCGGCGCGGTCGACCTCGACCTCGAAGTGGGTGGTGTGTGGCAGGGTCGCGCGCGCGCTGCGCAGGGCGCCGGTGAGGTCGCCTTCATTTGCTTGGGTAAGCAGTGCGAGGTGATTGTCTTTGACCATCACGGCGTCGGAGAGCGAGAAGCGGTGGTTGTAGCCACCGCCACAGCGTACCGCGTAGCGCTCGAGTGCGCGCAGGCCGGGGGTGGTCTTTCGCGTGTCGACGATGCGCGCTGCCGTGCCCGCGATGGCCGCGACATAGCGCGAGGTCAGGGTGGCGATGCCGGACATGCGCTGCACGAAGTTGAGCGCGACCCGCTCTGCCGTGAGCACCGCGCGTGCGGGGCCGGAGACAGCGGCGACGAGGCTGCCGGGAGTGAGTCGTTGGCCATCGACGACGGTGAACTCGCAGCGGATGGCGGCGTTCGTGAGTCGCATGGCGGCGGAGAAGAGATCCATGCCGCACAGGATGCCGTTCTCGCGTGCAACGAGCGCGGCGTGGATCTGTGCGGCGGCAGGAACGAAGGTCTCCGACGTCACATCGCCCCAGGGCGCGTCTTCTGCGAGCGCCATCCGGACCGCGCGATCGATCGCGTCGGCGGGCAGGCCGATCAGCAAGGGACCGCGACCTTCCTGGCGAAGACGAGCGAGTGCGTGAAGGAGGGCGAGGGCTCCGGAAAGTCATCGCGGAAGTGCGCGCCGCGGGACTCTTCGCGCGCCAGGGCTGCGGCAACCATGACGCGGGCGATCGCCAGCAGATTGCGGATCTCAAGCGCGGACGCGTCGCTTCCGTGTGCGCTCCAGCGCTCGAGCTGCGTCGCGGCTTCGCGCAGACCGGCGGCGGTGCGCTGGATGCCAACCTTCTCCCACATCAGAGCCTGGAGCTGCTCGCGCGTGACGATCGACGTCGGGCCAACGCGAGGTTCTTCGATCGCGAAGACGGTCTCCCCCTCCTCCGCCCAGGCCGGCCAGGGGCGCGACTCGAGCGGCAGTGTGGTGCCGTCGGAGGTGAGCAGCTGCGCGGAGCGCCAGGCGAAGACGAGGCTCTCCAGCAGGGAGTTGGAGGCCAGCCGGTTCGCACCGTGGACGCCAGTGCAGGCGACCTCGCCGACCGCGAAGAGGCCCGGGATCGATGTTCGTCCCCACACGTCAGTGCGGACGCCGCCCATCCAGTAGTGCGCCGCCGGCGTCACGGGGATGGGCTGTCGCGACCAGTCCAGGCCGCGGCTGCGACAGGCGGCGTCAATGGTGGGGAAGCGGGAGCGCAGAAAGTCCGCGCCCCTGGCGGTCGCGTCCAACATGACCGGAGCGCCATCCTGTGCGGCCATCTGCATGGCGATGCCACGCGCGACGACATCACGGGGTGCGAGCTCTGCGCTGGGATGGACGGCCTGCATGAAGCGGCGGCCTTTGGCGTCGAGCAGAACGGCACCGTCGCCGCGCACGGCCTCCGAGATCAGGAACGTTCCCGGAAGGGCAAGGGCGGTGGGGTGGAACTGGTAGAACTCCATGTCGCCGAGCTGTGCTCCGGCGCGGAGGGCCATCGCAACTCCGTCGCCGGTCGCGACGACCGGGTTGGTGGTGTGGCGATAGAGCTGTCCTGCGCCACCGCTCGCGAGCACGACCTCACTGGCCGCCAGCGACTCGCGCATGCCGTTGGGATGGAGGACTTCAAGGCCAACGACGCGATCCTCGTCGAGCAGGAGGTCACAGGCGAAGGTGTGCTCCAGGACGCGGATGTTGGCGTCGCGCACTGCTCGCACCAGCGCCGTCTCGATCGTCAGCCCGGTGGCATCGCCCCCCGCATGCAGGACGCGGGCGCGGGTGTGTGCGGCCTCGAGGGCGCGCGCCAGCTCACCCCCGTGAGTGTCAAAGACGACCCCCAAGCGGATGAGGTCGCGTATGCGCGCCGGACCCTCGGTGCAGAGCACCTCGACGGCGCGCGGGTCGCACAGACCGGCACCGGCGCGTAAGGTGTCCGCGATGTGTTCGTCGACGGTGTCGTCCGAGAATATCGCTGCAGCGATGCCGCCCTGCGCGAAGCGCGTGTTGCCGTCGGCCAGGGTGGCCTTGGTCACGAGAGTGACCATGTGCTTGCGGCTGATCTCAAGGGCTGCAATCAAACCTGCGATACCGCTGCCAACAACAATCACGTCCTTCATGCAGCACTCCCTGGTTGAACCTCGATGATGCCTGTTCCACTTCGATGCGCAGCCGAGGAGGGCTTGACGCTCAGCATGCGTTCGAGCGCGACGCGCGCGGGAACGGCGACCGACTCCGGCACGGTGATGCGGTTGAGGATCTCGCCACGTTCGAGGGCCTCGAGCACCCATGCGAGGTACCCCGGGTGGATGCGGTACATCGTCGAGCAGGGGCAGATGACGGGATCGAGGCAGAAGATGGTGTGCTGCGGGTAGTCGTTGGCGAGCCGCTGCACGAGGTTGACCTCGGTGCCGATGGCGAAGGTGGTGCCTGCCGGCGCGGCGGCGATGGCCTTCACGATGTAGTCGGTCGATCCGGCCTCATCCGCCGCGTCGACGACCTCCATCGGGCACTCCGGGTGCACGATGACGCGCACGCCGGGATGTGCTGCGCGCGCCGAGGCGATCTGCTCCACGGTGAAGCGCTTGTGCACCGAGCAGAAGCCGTGCCAGAGAATGACTCTGGCCTCCTGTAACGTCGCGAGATCGGTTCCGCCGAGCGCCTTGCGCGGATTCCAGAGCGGCATCTGGGCGGCGGGAATGCCCATCGCCTTGGCTGTATTCCGGCCGAGATGCTGATCGGGAAAGAAGAGCACGCGCTGGCCGCGCTCAAAGGCCCACCTGAGGACCGCGCCGGCGTTGGACGATGTGCAGACGATGCCGCCGTGCTCCCCGCAGAAGCCCTTCAACGCGGCGGACGAGTTCATGTAGGTGACGGGGAGGATGGGCTGGCGGCCGGTCGCGTCCGAGGCGGTTCCAAGAGCCTCTTCCAGCTGCTCCCAGCACTCGGTCACGGAATCGAGATCCGCCATGTCGGCCATCGAACAGCCCGCGGCGAGGTTCGGCAGGATCACGCGCTGCGTAGGCCCGGAGAGCATGTCGGCGGTCTCGGCCATGAAGTGCACGCCGCAGAAGACGATCGCCTCAGCCTGGGGCCGCGAGCGGGCGGCTTGTGCGAGCTGGAAGGAGTCGCCGACAAAGTCCGCGTAGCGGATGACCTCGTCACGCTGGTAGAAGTGACCGAGGATCACGAGCCGATTGCCGAGCACCTGTTTGGCGGCGCGGATCCGCAGATCGAGTTCGGCCGCGCTGGCGATCCGGTACTCCCGGGGAAGGACGCCCTGTAACGGCGTCTCCGCAGGCGGAAGGTCTGCCATCGAAGCACCCGGACCGTAGGCCGGTGTGCCGGTGTCGAACTCCCAGGGGGCGGCGGCCAGCGTGGAACTGCACACGCGCTGCGTGGCTGCCTCGCCCTTCTGCTCGCGAATCCGGATCAACTGAATCGTGCTGTCTACCGACTCCATCCCGCTCTCCTACACCGCTCCCATTTAGATGGTCCACGATCACGGACGATGCGCACGGCAGGCTCTGCTCTTGCGCCAGATCCATAGGGTATCGTCCCGGGCCCGCACGTGCGAGCCCTGACTGCGCACCGGAGGAAAAGGGGCGGGTGCTTTGTTGGTCCTCTGCACGACTGCAGCGGATTAGACGGGTGTTGGCCGAGGCGGCCAAGGACGGTCATATTGACGGCGCAACCTGCCTGAACGCCGCACTTATCCTAGTGCGACGGGATCGATGACCTACACTGCCATAGGCAACAGCCACCGGGAGAGCATGGCAGGTGAGGGCACTGGTGAAGACACGCAGAGAACCGGGCCTCTGGCTCGAAGAGGTCGAGGCACCGCGGCCTGGCATCAACGATGTGCTGATCCGCGTTCTGCTGACGGGCATCTGCGGCACGGACCTGCATATCTTCGACTGGGACGCCTGGGCGCAGAGCACGATTCCGACTGGGCTGACGATCGGGCACGAGTTCGTCGGCGAGGTGGTGGAGGTCGGCTCCAATGTGGTGGACTTCGGCCCGGGCGACATCGTCTCCGGTGAGGGGCACGTGGTCTGCGGGCGCTGCCGCAACTGCCTGGCGGGTCGCCGGCACCTGTGTGCCCACACGCTCGGCACGGGGGTGCAGCGCAACGGCTGCTTCGCCGAGTTTATCGTTCTGCCGATGACGAATGTGTGGCGACACTCGCCGCGCGTGCCGCGGGAGATCGCCGCCATCTTTGACCCGCTCGGTAATGCTGTGCACACGGCCCTGGCGTTTCCCGTGCTTGGGGAGGATGTTCTTGTCACCGGCGCGGGGCCGATCGGCATCATGGCAGCCGCTGTCGCACGCCATGCCGGCGCCCGGCACGTCGTCATCTCCGATCCGAACCAATATCGCCGCAGCCTGGCCGAGACAGTCGGGGTCTCGCTCACGGTTGACCCGCGTGCGCGCGGGCTCCGCGACCTGTTTGCTGAGCTCCACATGACGGAGGGCTTCGACGTCGGGCTCGAGATGTCCGGCAACGCGCATGCCTTCCGCGACATGCTGGCCACCATGAGTCACGGGGGCAAGGTCGCCATGCTCGGGATTCCGCCGGAGCCGATCGCGATCGACTGGAATCAGGTGATCTTCAACCAGCTCACGCTGCGCGGGATCTACGGCCGGGAGATGTACGAG
The DNA here is from genome assembly GCA_964247625.1 of uncultured Acidobacteriaceae bacterium. Classification (GTDB taxonomy): domain Bacteria; phylum Acidobacteriota; class Terriglobia; order Terriglobales; family Acidobacteriaceae; genus Edaphobacter. The sequence goes on along the minus strand of CAXTVA010000002.1, from coordinate 149,163 downwards.
ACCTGGTACAAGATGACCGTCATGCTCGAGAGCGGGCTGGATGTCTCGGGCGTCATCACGCACCGGCTGCCCTGGAGGGACTTTGCGGAGGGCTTCGCCGCCATGCGCTCGGGCAACTCAGGGAAGGTGATCCTGGACTGGTCCGCCGTCGGTTGACGAGCGCTTGCCTGTGGCGAACGCCTCTCTACACTGAGGTTTCGGTTGGCTGACGGCGGTCGTGGATTCCACTAGCGTCACCTCTCCGGGGCATCTAAGATCGGGGGTGAAGCGGCGCCCGCACCTCCCCGCAAAAAAGCCTGTAACCTCAGTCTCAGTGTCAGAGTCCAGTCCAGATGAACTCCAGTAACGCCGAAATGCCTGCGTGTCGTCTCGAACGTCCGAGCCCAGACAGCCTCTTCGAGCGCGTCTCGTGGTTTTATGCGCTCTGCCGGGAGTATCTGTTTCGCGATCACACGCAGGAGATCGCGACGTCGCTGTTTCCTCCGGCCGGTCCTGCGACGGGCGCGCGGCTGCTCGAACTCGGCTGCGGCCCCGGATTTTACGCGTGCCGGCTCTCGGAGGAGTACCCGAACCTGCGCACGACGGGGGTTGATCTCTCGGAGTCTCTCATCCGCCGCGCGAAGCGGCGCGCCCGTGCCCGAAGCCTCTCTAACTGCTCGTTCCAGCACGCGGACGCGCACTCGCTGCCGTATCCATCCGGATCGATCGACTCCGTTGTGGTCTCGCGGCTGTTCCTGATCGTTCCGGACAAGGAGGGTATTGTGCGCGAGATCTTCCGCGTGCTGAAGCCGGGCGGCCGCTGCTTCATCGCGGAGCCGACCTCCGGGTTCCGCACGCGCCTGCCGCTCGCGCTGATGTGGCTGCTGGCGCGCCTGACGACTTCGCCGGCCGGGAAGTATCGCGAGCCGCAGCAGGCTGACGTGATGAGCCGTCCAGACTTTGAGGCGCTGATCCACTCGGAGCCGTGGGAGACGGTCGACCTGGAGCATGATGGCTGGTATCAGTATGCCGTGTGCCAGCGTGGGCCGACGACCTTTGCGGCAGGCGGTGCGATGGCTCGACACGAGCTCGCCGGGCAGCAGACTGCCTGATACTAAAGAGACCTCGATTCAAGCAGAGTTCACGACTCGTTCACGCCACGGGAGTCCCCTTGCCATATCCCCTTCTCGTCCCTCGCGCCACCTCCCAGCCCATTGCGATCGACCCCGGACTTTGCGCGCTCGCGATCATGAGCAAGGCTCCGCGCGCCGGCAAGGTCAAGACGCGCCTTTCGCCGCCGCTGACGCTGCCGCAGACCGCCGCGTTGAACATCTGCTTTCTCAAGGACACGGCTGAGAACCTTGCCGCGGTGCACGGGGCGCAGCCTCTGGTCTGCTACACGCCAGTCGGCGATGAGGAGGCCTTTCGCGATCTGCTGCCTCGCTGCTTCGCTCTGATTGCACAGCGCGGCGACGGCTTCGGTGAGCGACTGCTGGCGGCTGCGGAGGACATTCTGGCACTCGGCTTTGCCTCGGTCTGCCTGATCGACTCGGACTCGCCCACGGTGCCGCACAGCGCTTTCCAGGCTGCGGTGGACGCCCTCGCGAGGCCGGGTGAGCGCGTCGTCCTTGGACCCTCGCACGATGGCGGCTACTACCTCATCGGCCTGAAGTCTCCCCGGCCAGAGCCGTTCCGCGACATCACGTGGTCGACCGGTGCGGTGGCCGACGAGACGCGCCAGCGCTGCCGCGAGGCCTCGCTCGAAGTGGTGGAGCTTGCTCCCTGGTACGACGTTGATGACGCCGCTACGCTGAGCCTTCTCAACGACGAGCTGCTCTCCGGGCGGCAGCCGGTGTTTGCGATGGAGCCGGGCTATGCGGCGCCGATGACACGCGATTTCCTGCTCGAGCTGGACGCACCTGCTGATCTGGTGTCCAGGCCAGCGACACAGGCGGACGATTCCGCGGGTACTCCGGCGTCGGCAGGGGACTCCATCCGCTGATGCCGCTCCAGACGGATCCCCGAACCGCGAGTGTCACCGCCAGCGAGCTTCGTCGCCACTGGTCGGAGGCTCGCGCCTGGCAGACCAATCTCGCGCTCATCTTTCTCGGGTTTCTGCTCTTCCTGCTCTCGCGTCACCTGCTCTCGGAGTATGGCGACTACACGATCGGCACCTCAGGTACTTCAGGATGGTCGATCTGGTGCTACGCACTTGCCTCCATTCTCGTGCTCACGCGACCGACCGACCGCTACACCTTTCGCATCATTCTGGTCTTTGCGGTTGCGTGCCGGCTGGCCACGCTCTTTGGCGACGCGTATCTGTCGTCGGACGTCTACCGTTATGTGTGGGACGGCATTGTGCAGCACGCCGGCATCAGCCCTTATCGTTACTTTCCCGCGGACCCGCACCTCAAGTTCCTGCGCGGCGCGTCCGAGGGCAACATCTATCCCGCGATCAACCGCGCGGACTACGCCCGCACCATCTACCCGCCCTTCGCCCAGATCCTCTTCTTCGTGATCACGCTGATCTCGCCCACGCTCACGTGTATGAAGACGGTGATGGTGCTGTTCGAGGGGGTCACTCTGTGGTCGATCGTGCGACTGCTGCAGGTGCTCGGGCGTCCGCGCGAGCAGGCCATTCTGTATGCATGGTGCCCGATCCTGATCTGGGAGATCGCCGGCTCCGGCCACCTCGACTCCGCGGCGATGGCGCTCATCGGTCTGGCGCTCGTCTTTCGCTACCGCCGGCAGCCTGTCCTCACCGGTCTCTTCCTGGCTCTTGCGGTGATCACCAAGCTCTATCCGCTGGTGCTGTTTCCGGCGCTCTACATGCGTGCACGCAAGGGCGGGCCCGTGGAGTGGCGGATGCCGGCGACGCTCGTCGCCACGATCGCGATCGGCTACGCCATCTACTCCTCGGCCGGCCGCCTTGTCTTCGGCTTTCTCGGTGGCTATGTGCAGGAGGAGGGCATGGCCAGCGGAACGCGGTACTTCCTCTTAGAGCTGGTGCAGGAGATCCCGAGTTTGCATCACCTGCCCGCGGGTGTGTTCCTTCTCTTCTCGGCCATCGTCTTTGCCGCTCTCACGCTCTGGTCGTGGCGGACTGCCTCGCCCGCCGAGCCTGCCCGACCCACTTGGCCTGTGCTACGACCGAAGAGGGAGGCGTCTGCGGGAGCGACTCCCTTCGCGCCGCACCAGCCGCTTGCGTTTCTGCCGCCTGCGTTCGCACTCGCAGCAGCGCTGATGCTGCTGTTCAGTCCGCACTATCCCTGGTATGTGGTGTGGCTCATCCCTTTCTTCGCGGTCATGCCTGATCTGCCGGGCTTCGCATACCTGATGGGCTTCTTCTTTCTGTACAACTCCGAGCTCGCCGCGCCCGGGCCGAAGATGTACCTGGGCAACAAGATCCTCTATGGACTGGTCGCCGGCGCTGTTCTGCTGCAAGTCGTGCTCAGACGGTGGCTGCGCCTGCCCTCGACGGATCCTTCAGCGCTGCTCCCGGCCGAGCGTTGAGGCTGTGGTGGCCAGCCTCACATCGCGTGCGGTGATGCCGTCGGCGTCATGGGAGATCAGGGCCAGACGCACCGTCGCGTAGCGGATATCTATGTCAGGATGATGGTTCTGCTGCTCGGCCGCGGCGGCGACGGCGTTGACGAAGCCCATGGAGGCTGCGAAGTCCGGAAAGCGCCACTCGGCACGCAGTTCGCCCTGATCCAGATGCCACTCGGGCAGAGCTTCGAGCGCTGTGTGTATCTCATCTTCGGTCAGCTTTGTTAGGTATCCCATCGTGCACTCCCGATCTTAGCCGCCCTTTACGGAGCCGCTGCGTCGCTTCGCCGTCCACCCCTCTTTGTTTACCTGCCGGCCACGGCCTATGGCCAGGGCACCCGCCGGCACCTCGTCTGTCACGCAGCTTCCTGCAGCGACATACGCCTCCGCACCGACTGTGATCGGCGCGACCAGTGTGGAGTCTGACCCGATGAATGCGCCGTCTCCGATGACTGTCCGGTGCTTGTGCGTGCCGTCGTAGTTACAGGTGATCGCCCCCGCGCCGACGTTGACACCTGCACCGATGATGGCGTCGCCCAGGTAGGTCAGGTGGTTGGCCTTCGATCCCTCACCGAGGCGGACCTTCTTTGTCTCGCAGAAGTTGCCGATGTGCGCGCGTGCGCCGATCTCACTCTCCGGCCGGAGATGCGCGTATGGACCCAAGAGCGCGCCGTCTCCCACGACGGCGTGGTCGAGGATACAGCCGTTCCGCACCAGCACTCGATCGCCCAGCGTTGACTCCTGAATGACGGAGAACGAGCGCACGCGGCACTCGGCGCCGATCACCGTATGTCCCAGCAGCTGCACGAAGGGTTCGACCACGGTGTCGGGAGCGACCCGGACCGCTGCGTCGATCACACAGGTCTCCGGACGGAAGATCGTAACGCCTTCAGCCATGAGGCGACGCGCGGTTGCCAGGCGCATCGCTGCGTCAAGGTGCATCATCTCGGCGATGGTGTTCGCGCCCAGCACCTCGTCGATGCTCTCTGCCCTGGTGGCGATGACACGCTCGCCGTCGGCGACCAGCATCGCCGCGACGTCTGTGAGGTAGAACTCGCCGTGTGCGTTGTTGGTCGAGAGGAGGTCGAGCTTTCCGAAGAGCGCCGTCGTGCGAAAGCAGTAGATGCCGGAGTTGATCTCCGGAGCGCTCATCTGCTCCGGCCGGAGCGACTTCTGCTCGACGATGGCTGCGACCTCCGGCGCGTCCGGCTGGCGGCGCAGCACGCGCCCGTAGCCAGTCGGATCGGGCGGAGCTGCGGTTAGGATAGTCATCGCCGCGCCCTCCGCAAGGTGGTTTGCGCACATTGCCTGGAGCGTCTCGGGCCGGATCAGCGGCACATCTCCCGAGAGGACGAGGAGGTGCTGCGGAACCGCCTCCGTAGGTCTTTCGGCGAAGTAGCGCTTGACCTGCTGCAGAGCGTGGCCTGTCCCGCGCTGCTCGGCCTGCAGCACGAAGCGGACGCCGGTTTGAGCGACCGCGGCTTTGACCCGGTCGGCCTCGTGGCCCACGATGCAGAGTACCCGCTCCGGCGGCGCGACGGTCTCCGCGGCTGCGAGGACGTGCAGTAGCAGCGCCTGTCCCCCCACCTCGTGCAGCACCTTGGGACGCCGGCTTCGCAGCCGCGTGCCCTTGCCGGCTGCCATGATCGCAACGCCAAACCCACTCCTATCCATAGCTCCCGATCTTCTCACGCAGGCGCCGGCTGGAGCCGTACCTCGAACGAGGCATAGTACTCCAAGAGGCGAGGCACATGGCGACACGTCCTCGGATCGCCGTCCACGAGTACGTAGACGGGAGGATCGAGGAGCAGAAACCGGGTGAGCGGGACCACAGCGAACTGCCGTATCTTTACTGCTGCCCCGCGGGTCCTGCAGGTGGCGTCTGCAGCCCCGGCGGGGGCGGAGGAATGGAGATGTCGAGGGTCGTCACCTTACCGAGCGTCTCAACTGCCGGCGTAATCTCTTCCTTGTTCCCGACCACCAGAATGGCCAACTTGGTTGTGTCGATGTACTGCTTCGCCACACGCGAGACGTCGGCGGCGGTGACGCGCTCCACGCCGGCCTTGTACCGATCGAGGTAGTCCGCCGGATAGCCGTAGAACTGCAACAGCACCTGCTCACTCAGGACTTTTTCCGGCGCGTCATAGCGGAAGATGAACGAGTTCAACACCTGATCCTTGGCGCTCTTCATCTCGGCGTTGGTGGGCGGGTCGGTCTTCAAGCGGTTGATCTCATCGATGACCGCCTTGGTCGCGGGCACGGTGCTCACGCTCTTGGTGCCGGCGCCGACGCGGAAGAGCCCGGGATGGTCGTAGGCTGCGCCGAAGCTGCCGCCGACGGAGTAGGCGAGGCCGAGCTTGGTACGAACGTTCTGCAGAACACGCGAGCCGAAGCCGCCGGAGAAGATCTCGTTCATCACACTCAGTGCATAGAAGTCGGGGTTGTCACGCCGCGTGCCGAGCCCGAAGATGCTGATGGACGACTGGTTCACGTCATTCTTCTCGGCGAAATAGACGCCGGGCTGCGGTCCCGTGAAGTCAATCTTCGCGGGTGCGATCGGGTTGCCCCTGGGAAGGCTGCCAAAGGCTGCTCGCAGCTTCTTCTCCATGGCGACGCTGTCGAAGTCACCCGATACGGCTACCAGCATTCCGTTGGGAACCACAGTCCGCTTGTGCCACGTCTCGAAGTCTGCGAGCGTCACCGCGGCGACGCTCGTGTACTCGACCTGTCGGCCGTACGGGTTGTCCTTTCCGTAGGCTAGCAGCTCTACTTCGCGCGCGGCGATGCTGCTTACATCGTCGTTGCGCCGCGCGATACCCGTCTCCACCTGCTGCTTGGCGAGCTCGAGCTTGTCGGGCTTGAACGCCGGATGGAGCAGCAGATCGGTGGCTGCGGCGAAGACGGTGTCGAAGTCGCCCTTGAGGCTCGACCAGGAGAGTGAAGTGGTCGCGGTGCTGCCGCTGGTCTCGATGTGCGCTGCCTTGTTTTCCAGCTGATCGTCGAGCGCGTCACCACTGATCGCGGCTGTGCCGCTCGTACGCCAGGTGTCGCCATAGAGGCCGACCAGACCGGTCTTGGCTGCAGGCTCATCGCGCGCGCCGCCCCGGATCAGGATGGTGCCATTGATGAACGGCAGTTCGTGATCCTCCTGGAGGAAGATCACCAGACCGTTTGGAAGCTCGACTCGCCGCGGCTGCTGGGGCTTGAAGTCGTGAAGCGGGGGGACGGCGATCTGTGTCCAGGGCTGGGTCTGCGGCGCAGGCGGGGAGGCACTCTGCGCAACGAGCATCACAGGGCCAAGCAACAGCAGGGCAGGGAAGAGAGACACACGAGCGCTGCACCTCATTCTGCACCTCCGCCCCGGGGACCCGCTGCTGCGGGTGCACCCTTCGGCGCAACGAACTCGATTCGCGCGCTTGTCCGATTGCTGTCGATGAAGACCTTGTTCGCCACTCGCTGCACATCCGCCTTCGTCACTGCGTCCACCTTGTCCAACTGCCGGAAGAGCTCACGCCAGTCTCGGAAGCGAGTTTGATACTCCGCGAGCTCGTTCGCCAGCCCCTCGTTGTTGCCGAGCCCGCGGAGCAGGTCGGCCTTGGTCCGCGTCTTGTAGCGCTCGAGCTCCGCATCGCTGATCTGGGTCGTCTTGAGGCGATCGAGTTCCTTGTGAATTGCTGTCCGCATCTCTTCGGGCGTGTGGCCCGGCAGCGGCACCGCATAGACGGCGAAGAGACCTGGGTACTTGTCTCCCGGGTAGCCGCTGAAGCCTTCGGCCTCCGCGGCGATCTGCTGGTCACGGACGAGGCTGCGGTAGAGGCGAGCGGTGCGGCCATTGGAGAAGACGTCCGTAATGGCGTCGTAGACGACGTCGTCCGGATCGCGATAGCTCGGCCGATGGTATGCCTCGACGTAGAAGGGCTGGGTGGCCTCGCGGATCACGACCGACTTTTCGGCGAACTGTCGTGGTTCGATGGTGGTCATCGGCTCGGGCTTCGGTCCCGCGGGAATGGCCCCGAAGTAGCGCTCGAGCATCGGCATCGCGGTTGCTGCCTTCAGGTCGCCGACGACTGCGATCACGATGTTTGAGGGAACGTAGTACTTGCGGTGAAAGGCTTCGGCCTCGGTGGCACTTACCTGGCTGATCTCGCTCTGCCAGCCGACGCCGCTGCGCCCGTATGGATGCGCCACATAGGCCGTCGCCGCGAGCTGCTCCAGCATTCTGCCGGTGGGCGAGGAGTCGATCCGCATGCGGCGCTCCTCTTCGACGACGTCACGCTCTTTGTAGAACTCGCGCTCGACGGGGTGACCGATGCGGCTGCTCTCGAGGTAGGCCCAGAGCTCCAGACGATTCGACGGCATGCTCCAGAAGTATTGGGTCGAGTCCTCGCCGGTGGACGCGTTCAGGCCGACGGCGCCGTTCTGCTCGGCGATCTCGGAGAACTGGTTAGGCACGACGTAGACCTGCGCCGCCTTGACGGCGTCATCGAAGCTCTTCTTCAGGTCTGTAAGCCTTGCCGGATCCTTGCCGACGACCTTGCGATACTCCCCGTCGTACGCCGCCCACGCCGCCTCGACCTTCTCAAGGGCGGTCTTCTCGGCCGCGTAGTCGGTTGTGCCGATCGTGTCGGTGCCTTTGAACGCCATGTGCTCAAACATGTGGGCGAGGCCGCTCGCACCCTGCGGATCGTCCGCACTGCCGGCGTCGACCAGCGTGTAGAAGGAGAACACCGGAGCCTCGGGCCGCTCGCACACGATCAACGTGAGCCCGTTCTGCAGCACCTTCACCGTTGTGCGTCGCTCAAAGCTGGCAAGGTCCTGCGCATGCAGCGCTCCCGCCCCCAGCACCGCAGTGAGCAGCAGAGCTCCCACCCGCCTTCTGCACGCCCGAAAGACGCCTTGCTGCTCTCCAGACCCTTGCCGTTCCCGTCCTCGCAAACCAGACCTCCTACGCGTCACGCGCCTTGCTGTGCGCGCATACCCATTCTTCTGCAGCATACGCACACTCGTCACTCTGACCGTCGCTCCTGGCGCAGCGCTGCCGCCAGCAGAACCGTCATGCCTATGCCGAAGCCGACCAGCAGCCAGCGCGTCAGGAGGCTCTCGGCTGCGGCTTCAATCCCGGTTACCGCGCTCTTCGCAGCGTCAAGGAACTGCTGCCTGGTCCAGAGATTCCGTTCCGGCGCCGGTCCGCGACGTGTACTTGCGGCGGCAGCCGACTTCCAGTCGCCCATCTCGACCGCAGCGATCAGCCGGGGGTACTCGGCGAAGAGCCGCCCCGGGCCGAGGTTGTAGGCCATGTCAAGCAGCGCCATCTTGGCCGCGTCGGGCAGTGCGTCGTAGCTGCGGATGTGTGGCCGCAGATAGCCTTCAAAGCCCTCCAGCGTGCCGCGCAGCTGGTTCTCGATTGCCTCCTGAGAGAGGCGCAGACCACCGGGCCGACTGTAGAACTTCGCGACCCTGCCCTTCGCCATGGCGCTGACCCGTGCGAATTCTGCCGCGATCTCGGCCGCGGTTGCTTCCCGGTCGTCGATGGAGAAGGGCAGCCCGTTCGCAGCGACACTGCTGGGCAGCATCAGGCCTGTTCCTACGGTGACGTGGCCTGCTGTGTCCAGGTACATCCAGGGGATCGATCCCTCAAACTGCTGCAGCTTGCCGAGGACCTCATCGATATACGACGCCATCTAAAAACCCTAGCATGCAGGTGGTTCCGCCTGCCGAAGACAGGTCCCGGGCATCGCTGATGTGCGACCGAGGGACCGCGGTGTCGCCGCGTGTGCGAGAGCATTGTTGCCCGCTTTCGTCAATCCCCTGAAGTTGGCCCCTGCTCTGCCCCTTTCGGCCCGCGGTGTGATCTTGCGACAGCTTAAGTCGTTTGTAACCATCCTTGCGACATGCTGCGCCGTCCTAACCCGTCGAGTTTGCCGAGCCTCCGCATCTCGCCTCGTCGCCGCGTCCTCTCTCGCACGGCTGTGGTGCTGACCTTACTTGCCGGTTGGCCCATCGCTGCTCGTCCGCAGAGCGCAGTGCCTATGGTCTCCGGTGCGTCGAGCGCGCTTGCGGGGGTGAGCCTGGCCGTTCCCACCGGCGCTGCTCAGAGGCTTGCGACGCTGCAGGGTTCTTCCGGCGCTGCTGATGCTGGCCCGGTTGCCGCCTCGACCCCACTCCAGATCACGTTGCAGTTTGCCCAAAGTCCAGCGCAGAGCGGGGCGCTCGCGATGCTGCTCGCGGCGCAGACGGATCCTGCCTCGCCCAGCTTTCGCCACTGGCTCACGCCTGAGCAGTTCGGCGCTCAGTTCGGGGTGTCTGATCAGCAGCTCACGGCGATCACGAACTGGCTGGGACAGCACGGCCTGGCGGTGGCCTCACTCTCGCCCGCGCGCACACGCCTGTCGGTCACAGGAACAGCCAGCGATGCGCAAGCAGCCTTCCAGGTCCGTCTTCATCGATACACCACCTCAGGCGTGGAGGTCTTTGCGAACCAGACAGAGCCGATGCTTCCTGCGGAGCTCCGCAGCCTGGTCGCCACCATCTCGGGCCTTGACGATGTGCCGACCGCTGCCTCCACCCGCTTGACTATCACGGCGTTCGACCAGCCGACGACCCGTGCGCGGCTCCTCAGCACGGCGGTTGCATCTGCGACGGCGACCGAAGCTGCAGTCTCGGCTGATCCCCTTGTTTCTCTTGCTGCACTTGTCGACGGCAACGCGAGTCCGATTCTAACGATGACAGGCACGGCCTGTGTGGCGGATGTTACTTCGACCGAGATGGCTGCATATCGTGCGCTGCTCACGCAGGCTGCCGCGCAGGGAATGACTGTCCTTGCGCCGAGCGCTTGCCCGGATCCTGCCGCGGCTGCCTTCCCGGCGACACTGTCTGAGGCCATCGCCATTGCACCGGCAGCCGCCGCCCGCACCGTGGCGACGCCCGGAAGCGAGACTCGACCTGCCTGGCAGGCGGCGGCCGGTCTTCCCGCAGACGCGCTGCGTCACGAGCCTGACCTTACGACGCCGTCGATCACGGCATTTGCGTCGACCGTCGCCACGCTCTCGCGCGAGGTGGGTGGTCGTCTGGGCAACATCGATGGCACGCTCTACGCGCTCGCCACAACACCCAACCTCTATACACAGCCAGATCACGCTGCGGATGGACGATGGGAGCCGGCAACGGGCCTCGGCACGGTGAATCTAGAGACGCTGCTTAAGGTGTTCCCGCGAGTTGGCGTGATCTCGACGACGACGTCGCTTACCTCCGACAACTACAACGTGCACTACGGTCAGGCGTTCACACTGACGGCCCAGGTGCAGCCATCGGCCTACGGCAACGCGAACCCGACCGGCGTGGTCACCTTCAGCTCCTCCACGCAGGGAGTGCTGGGCTCCTCCAGCATCGATGGAAGCGGGCGAGCGACCTTCACCTCGGGTGTGTTGCCGGTCGGGCCCAACAGCATTACGGCGACCTATCAGGGGGATGGCAACTACTCCAGCTCGGCCAGCAATCCGCCGGTCGGCGTCTACATCAGCCTGGTGAACGCCACTCTCGCCGCCGTGGTCAACCCGTCCATCAACGTTCCATATGGGGCGATTGCGACGGTTACGGCGACGGTGACGCTGCCGTACCTGCTCGCCTCGCCAAGCGGCCCGGTCACGGCACAGATCAGCAGCGGTGCCCCCAACTCGGCTACGCTCAGCCCCAACCCGGGGAGCAACAGTGCCACGGCCAACATCGATCTCAATGTTCCACCGCCGGGTCACTACAGCGTTCAGGTGACCTGCCAGGGCACCACAAACTTCCAGTGCCAGACACCGGTCAATCTGGCGATCAGCGTCGTCAAGGGCTACACCAACACCTCCGTCGCGGTCACCCCGGCGTCTCCACAGGCGGGGCAGCCGGTCTCGATTACGGCGACGATTGTGAACTCGGGTAACGGGACGACTACGTATACCTATGGTGGCGCTGTGACGTTCTTCGACTCCGGCCGCCCGATTGCGACGGTGCCCGTCGCGACCAATCAGGCGACGACACAGATCTCGCTCGCGGGCAATCGGACGCACAATCTGACCGCCACCTACACGGGTGACACGAACTGGAATGCGAGCACCTCGGATGCGGTCGCCGTCACTCCGACGATCCTTGCGGACGCGCTTACCCTCTCGTCCAATGTTGCGGGCTCCACGTCACTTGCCGGCGTCAACATCATCTTTACCGGCACAGTCTCTACCAATGTCACCTACAGCTCCGGACCCACTGGAACGCTCACCTTCTTCGACACATTCAATGGCGCCGTTGTGCAGCTCGGCGGTCCGACAGCGATCGTTCCCAATGGCCCATCGGCGTCCTTCGGCCTGTTTACGACGACTGGCCTGCTGCCGGGGGTGCACAGCATCTACGTCCAGTACAGCGGCGACGACAACTACGCGGCCGCGACCAGTCCCGTTCTCTCCCTTTCGCTCTCCAGCTTCTCGCTGACGATGACACCTTCTTCACTGACCGTGGCCCAGGGTAAGAGCGCGCAGGTGGGAGTCATTGTGACCAACAGCGGCGGCTTTACGGGCTCGGTCTCGCTCGGCTGCACCCCGCCTTCGAGCAGCCAAGCCTCCTGCGAGATCTCGCCCGTCTCCATCACGGGCTCGGGCACAGCTACGATGACCATCACGACTGCGGCACCCGCGGTGCGGAGCGGCAGTGAACGGGCCGCAGCCACGCCCGGGCTTCGAGGCGCGGCGACAGGGCTTACTCTCGCCGCCGTTCTTGCCTTCCTCTCACCGCTGCGCCGACGCCGGATCCCATCGCTGCTCGCCCTTCTCCTGGCTGCCGCTCTCAGCAGCAATCTTGGCTGCGGCACCGGGCTCGTTGCAGACTCCGGGTCCGGCTCCGGCTCAGGGGGAGGTACTGCCACTTCGGCCTCGCCTGGAACCCCGCTTGGCACTGCAAATTACACGATTACCGCCGCCGGCTCTGACGGCACCAACACGGTCCGCCGATCCTTCCAGTACCAGGTCACGGTGCAGTAGGGGACGGATGTATCTCACGTATTCTGACCGCACGCAGTACAGCGTCGAGGTCCCTCGCGGTGCTACCACAACTTTTTCTGCCGGCGACGGTCTAAGCCTCGGTACGACCAACGCGAAACCTCCCTCCGGCCTCGACGTATGAGGCCGACCCATGAGACTCGAGCTCCCATCGGCACCCTTCCAGAAAGCACTCCCTCATGACGCATCGCTCCCCGCTCCGCCTCGTCGCCCTGCTCCTCTCTACGCTGCTCACGCCATCGCTTCTACATGCTGCTGTGCCGAATCGCATCGGTGCGATCACCAGCGGCGGCCGCACCGAGCTTCCGCACGCAGTTGCGGGTCGCACGCAACGTGCTGCTGACCTCGGCGAGGCTCCGGCCGGGCAGCGCCTCGAGAGCGTCAGCCTCTTCTTCAGCCGTACTGACGCGCAGCAGACTGCGCTTTCGAAGCTGCAGATTGATCAGCAAAATCCGAGTTCGCCCAGCTATCACCAGTGGTTGACGCCCCAACAGTTTGGAGCCCAGTTCGGCCTGTCGTCGTCGGACCTCGCCAAGGTGACTGCCTGGCTCAGCTCGCAGGGCCTCACGGTTGAGTACACGGCTCCCTCGAACAACTTCGTGCGCTTCTCTGGGACGGTGACGCAGATCGAGCAGGCTCTCGGCGTCAGCATGCACCGGGTAAGCCTTGCTGGCGAGCAGCACATTGCCAATGTGACGAATCCGAAGCTGCCGACTGGTCTCGCCGCAGTGGTGTCCGGCATCACTGGCCTGAATGACTTCCGACTCAAGTCCCGAGTGGTCTCGCACATCGTCAAAGCGCCGGTCGCGAAGCCGGAGTTCACCTCGAGTCTTACCGGAACCAACTTTCTCGCTCCGGGTGACTTCTCGGTTATCTACGATACAAAGCCCCTGATCTCGAGCGGCATCAACGGCACTGGCGTCAGCATTGCGGTGATGGGTCAGACGGACATCTCGCAGAGCGATGTGACTGCGTTCCGCGCCGCCGCAGGGCTCTCCGTCAACAACCCAAGCGTTGTCCTGGCCGGGGCAGATCCCGGGGTCTCAACGGACTCGGGCGACATCCTGGAGGCGCAGCTTGATGTGGAGTGGTCGGGCGCTGTCGCTCCCGGCGCGCACATCATCTTCGTGAATTCGAGTGACGTTCTCAATACGTCGCTGCCGTATGCCATTGCGAACAAGGTTGCGCCGATCATCTCCATTAGTTACGGGCTGTGCGAGCAGGACTCCGACAACGCCGATCTCGACTCGTTCAACTCTTTGTTTCAGCAGGCCAACGTGCAAGGCGAGACGATCGTCGGTCCCAGCGGCGACTCTGGCGCAACGGACTGCGACTTCGATTCAACGACGGCCGCCGATGGTCTAGCTGTCGACTTTCCGGCCAGCTCTCCCTTCGTCACCGGCCTCGGGGGCACCACGTTCAGTGAGGGCAGCGGTACCTACTGGACGACCGCCAATGGCACGGACATCATCAACTCGGCGCTCTCCTACATTCCCGAGGCAGTCTGGAACGACACGTCCTCGACGAGCGGCCTGAGTTCCGGGGGCGGAGGAGCGAGCATCTTCTTCTCAAAGCCTTCCTGGCAGACTGGCACGGGTGTGCCAGCGGATTTCTCGCGTGACGTTCCCGATGTTGCGCTCTCCGCCTCTCCTAATCACGACCCATACCTGATCTGCGCGAACGGCTCCTGTACGAACGGCTTCCGCGACAGCGGCAGCGACCTGAATACGGTCGGGGGTACCAGTGCTGCGGCCCCGTCCTTTGCCGGTATTCTGGCTCTGCTCGAGCAGAAGATTGGTGCTTCCGTAGGAAATGCCAACCCGATCCTCTACGGGCTCTTCAACTCGACTTTCAGTGCAAACGTCTTCCACGATGTCATCTCCGGCAATAATGACAGTCCTTGCATCCAGGGCTCGCCCAACTGTGCGAACGGAGGGAGCATCGGGTTCTCGGCCGGCCCCGGCTACGATCAGGCGTCGGGCCTTGGCTCTGTCGACGTCAATAATCTCGTCACCTACTGGCAGCAGGTCGCTCCGGCTGGCGCGGGAAGCACGACCGGCTCTGCCCTCTCTGCCACCACGATATCGACGGGCAGCGCTGCATCCTGCGGGATCTCGACCGGTAGCCTTCCGTTGACGATCGCAGTGGCGAACGACAGCGGCACCGTCATCGCAAACGCTCCGACCGGCGGCCTGCAACTTCTTGTTGACGGTACGGTGACCGGAACTGCGCTCACGCTCGCGAACGGCACGGTGGCGTACACGCTCAACACCTCCGCGCTGAGTTCCGGGAGCCACACGATCAGTGCCGCCTACCCGGGAGACACGACGTTCGCCGGCTCCAAGGGCACGCTGACCATCGACGTCGTCTCCGCATCAGCGGCGGACTTTTCCATCACGCCGTGTACGCCCGCGGTGAGTGTGGCGGCCGGCGCTCAGGCGACACCGATCACCTTCACAGCGACTCCGTTCAACGGCTTCAGCGGATCCATTGCCTTTACCGCCAGCGCGGACGCATCGTTGACGGCCTCGTATACCTTCTCCGTGACACCCGTCGTTATCAGCTCGGGAAATCCTGGAACCACTGCCTTCACTCTCACGGCCAGCAGCAGTACCACCGGCGCGGTGAAGCAGGGCAGCGGGAAGGTGGCGAGTGTATCCGGTCCACATACGGGCGATGTCGCCTCCCGCCGCACGCTCTACACAGCGGGCTCCGGCATCGCAGTCGCGTCGCTGCTACTACTTACACTGCCACGCCGACGCCGATGGGCGGGGCTGCTCGCCGCTCTTGTCTCGGTGGCCCTGGTGGGATCGCTTGGCTGCGGCTCCAGCGGAACTCTGCTCCCCAGTACAGGCGGGGGGAGTCCCGTTACGACCGTCGCTCTGCCGGGCACGTACTTCGTCACTGTCACTGGTGTTGCAACGACCGGCGGGACGACCCTCGTCCACAGCACTCGTGTACAGGTCACGGTTACGGCGCAGTAGTCGGCACGCGAACGAGTGGCCGCCGCTACCTCTCCGGCGCGGCGGTCGCTCTGTTTATGGCAGCCTACGATCTGCGGCGTTGGAGGGGCTACTGCGATGTCTGCTCGAGAGTACCCGGTGCTTCTGCGGGCAAGACCGAACCCAGACTCATCAGGTGATCCTGTGCGGAGAAGGCCGGCCCGGATTTGGGGACGCGTTCGTAGTTGCCCTCCGGGCGCAGCACACGTGCCTTGACATTGTCCTTCAGGTACGCCGCCAAGACCTCGTCGCGCAGCCGATAGCGTAGCTCCGGATGGAGGATGGGAAAGACGACCTCGCAGCGCTCGAAGAGATTGCGCGGCATCCAGTCCGCGCTTCCGGCATAGATCTCGTCGTCACCGCCGTTGTGAAATTGAAAGATGCGGCTGTGCTCGAGAAAGCGACCCACGATCGATCGCACGCGGATGTGGTCGCTCATGTCCTTCACCCCTGGCCGAAGCGAACACATTCCCCGGATGATGAGGTCAATCTCGACTCCGGCCTGACTGGCCTCGTACATCGCCTCGACGGTTGCGCGGTCGAGCAGCGCGTTCATCTTCGCGATGATTGCCGCCGGCCGACCTGCGCGCGCGTGGTCCGTCTCGCGGCGGATCAGCCGTAGGAGGTCACTTGCCAGAGTCAGCGGGGCGACGAGCAGCGGCCGGTACGCCTCACCTTCGGCTTCGGCGGTCAGATAGTTGAAGACCGCCTGCACCGCCTCGGTCATCTCAGGACGGGCCGTGAGAAGACTAATGTCGGTATAGAAACGCGACGTCACCGGGTTGTAGTTGCCTGTGCCGAGATGGGCGTAGCGGCGAATGGCTCCATCCGGGTCGCGCCGCACCAGAAGAGCGAGCTTGCAGTGTGTCTTGAGGCCGAAGATGCCGTGGAAGACACCCACGCCCGCGTCCTCGAGCTCGCGCGCCCAGCGAATATTGGACGCCTCGTCGAAGCGCGCCATCAGCTCAACAACAACGGTGACGTCTTTGCTCTGCGCTGCCTCGATGAGCGCGCGGAACATGGACGAGTCCGCGCTGGTCCGGTAGAGCGTCTGCTTCATCGAGACCACGGCGGGATCCGCCGCACCGGCGCCGACGAAGCCCTCGACTGTCTTGTAGCTGTCGAAGGGGTGGTGCAGCAGGATGTCACGGCGCCTGAGCTCGTCGAAGAGGTCGGCCGCGCCATTGCTGAGCCGGTAGTCGCGCCCGCTGAACGGCACGTACTTCAGCTCCGGACGCTTCGTCTCGCCGTAGAGGTTCATCAGGCGTGAGAGATTGACCGGGCCGTCGGTGCGGAAGACCTGCCAGGGGTCGAGCTCGAAGTTGGTTCTCAGCCGCTCGACGAGCTCGTCACTGGCCGAGCTCTCGATCTCCAGACGGACGGCGTCGCCCTTACGCCGGTTGTGCAGCTCCGCGCGCACACTCTCGAGCACCGACCGAGACTCCTCCTCCTGCATGTAGAGGTTGCTGTTGCGGGTGACTCGAAAGGCGACGCGTTCGAGGATCTCGTAGCCGCGGAACATGCGCTCCACCTGGGCCTCGATCAGATCGTGCAGCATGATGAAGTCGACGGCACCGTCCTTGGATGGCAGGCAGACGAGGCGCGGCAGCGAGCGCGGCACCGTGAGGACGCCAAGCACCGGCACGGTTTTGATGGCGGCCTGTCCGCGCTTGTGGCGCAGCAGCAATGCGACGCAGAGAGCCTTGTTGAGCACGCGCGGAAAGGGATGTGAGGGATCGATGGTGACCGGCGTCAGCAGCGGGTCGACTTCGCTCTCGAAGAATTTGAGAGCCTGCTGGCGCGCGTCGTCGCTCAGCTCTTTCCAGCGCAGCACACGGACCTTCTCTGCCGCGAGAGCCGGCAGCAGGAGTTTGTTCCAGCAGCGGTACTGCGCCTTGACGAACGAGGCCAGTCGCACACTGAGGCGTTCGAGCCGCTGCTCGAGCGTGAGACCGCCCTCGTCCGGCGGCTGGGGCTGACGATCGCCATCTTCGATGCGTTGCAGTATGCCCGCGACCCGGATCTCGACGAACTCATCGAGGTTGCTGGCTGTGATGGCGAGAAACTTGACCCGCTCGAGTAGGGGGTTGCTCTCGTCTTCGGCCTCTTCAAGCACCCGCTCGTTGAAGCGCATCCAGCTCTCGTCCCGGCTGAAGAAGCGGCTGATGACCGGCTCGACCTGCGCGTCCGCCGGGTGCTTGCCCTTCCGTCGCTTGGTCTTGCTGCGGTCACGTCTGGCTTGATGCTTCGTGACGATCGTCGCGGACGGAGCGGTCCCGTTGGTGGGCGAGACGCCGACCTGCGGCTTCGTTTTGGTTTTTGCCTTTGCGCTCTCTGCTTTTGGCTTGGAGTGCGATGCTGGTTTTGGTTTACTCATACGCGGCTCGGCGAGGATACCGCACTCAGGTTAAAAGATCTTGCTGAACAGGGCGCGTCTATCGCACACGGCTCGCGCACTGCTGGTGTCGACTCAGTGGTGCCGGTGCATTCCCCAGCCCAGATACTGCTTTGCCGCCTCGTGGACCGGTCCGGCGACAGTGGCGAAGTTCGCGGCGACGTGGTGTTCGAAGCCGTTCTCGCAGATGTATCGAAGCAGCTGCTGCATGTTGGCGATCTGGACGACACCCGCACCCCCGAAGGTGCTCAGCGGATCGTCCGTGAAGCGGCCCTCGCCGACGTACCCGGTGACCCGGCCGTTGAAGTCATCGGTGGAGAAGCGTGCAAAGCTCATGGCTCCAGCCTTGACGGTCCCGTCGAGTGTTCCGTGGGTGTTCTCTTTGCCTACCGTGCCCGCGATGATCTGCTGAAAGTCCATCTTCACGCCTTCCCTGAAGAAGTGTTTGGGCAGGTTTGAGCAGTGAAAGCAGACGGCCTTGTCAGGATCTTCGCCGTAGTTGTTGTTCCAGTCGAGCAGCGCACTTGGTGTCTCGCTCGCGAGGGTGAGGGCGTACATGCTGAGCGTGCCAAGGACGTCGACCTCGCAGGCCGACGGGATCAGGCTCTCGCTCATCATGCTCATGACCGTGCAGGGAACGACGCCCAGGTACTCTTCGATCGACGTCCAGCACTGCACGGCACTCACGGTCAACTCGCTCGCGGTCATCCATCCATCGATGACCGCGCCGAGCTTGGCCATTTTCATGAGGGCTGCCTCGGGTGTCTGGCCGACGGGGATGTATCTCCTGATCGCCGCCAGCTTTTCCTGCGCGCGGTCGTCGGTGTCGGCCATCCGGTCGATGCGTCCCAGGACCTCGCTCAGATCCAATGTCTCGACGGTGATGCCTGAGCGCTCGAGCAGCTTCTCCGAGTAGCGGACGGTGTTGAAGGCGGTGGGACGCGCGCCGATCGCGCCGAAGCGCACGTTCTTGAGGCCGCGGACGACGCGACACACGCCGGCAAACCAGTCGAGATCGGCCTTGAACTCCGCCGAGTCCGGAGCCTCGGTGTGCAGCCGCGTCAGCGAGTAAGGGATGCCGTACTGCTTCAGGTTGTTGCAGATCGACATCTTGCCGCAGAAGCTGTCGCGCCGGAACGCGATGGACATCTTGCCGGCGTGGTCTGGAGTCGCCTGGATCAGTACGGGCACTCGAAGATCGGAGAGGCGCAGAGCGTCCGCGAGACCGCGCTCCTCGCCGAAGTTCGGCAGGGTAAGAACGATGCCGTCGATCTCTTTCGCGTGTTCGCGGAAGAGCGCCGCACACTGCCTTGCCTCCTCGTAGGTCTCAACGGCGCCGTGCGCGGTCTGGTCGGGCGAGAGCACGATGGCTCTATGTCCGGCGGCTTCGATCGCTGCTACCATCTCCAGGCGCCCGCTGGTCGCAAGGTGACTCGGGAAGAATCCCCGGTTGCCTACCAGCACGCCAAACGTCATCTGCCGGCCCATCCACACTCCTTGTGCGCTACCGATTTCGTTTACTCTGCCACGGCTTGAATGTGGACGTGCGGTTCCTGCGGTGCGATGCGGTACCCGCGCCAGCCATAGTAGATGACGAAGGCGTAACACAGCAGAGGTACGACGAGGGAGTGATGGATCCCGAAGTGGTCAGCCGAGAAGCCCATCAGGACCGGAATCGCCGCTCCGCCCACGATGGCCTGCACGAGCAAGCCTGAGCCCCGTCCGGTGAGGGGGCCGAGCTCTGCGACGGCGAGGGTGAAGATGGTGGGAAACATGATGGAGTTGAACAGGCCCACGCAGATGATCGTGGCGACAGCAAACCGACCGGTACCGAGCAGCGAGGCAAGAACAAAGAAGGCCGCGCCCACGCCGGCAACGACCAGCAACCGATTGGCAGCGATCCGCTGCATGGCGGCTGATCCGGCAAAGCGCCCCAACATCGTCAAAAACCAGAAGAGCGATAGCAGCTTGGCTCCGGTCTGCAGGGGAAGATTCCCAATCTCCGGCTCCGCGAGGTACTTGACGAGATAACTGGCGACGCTCACCTCAGCGCCGACGTAGATAAAGATCGCGATGGCACCGAGATAGAGGTGAGGGTGATTCCAAACACTGTCCTGTTCTCCGGCGAGGCTGGCAGGGCGGAAGTCGCGGGTGACTTCGAGTCGCGGAAACTTATAGAGCGCGATGGCCAGAGCGAGAAGAACCATGATGCCCGCGATCACGAGGTAGGGGAGTTTGATGCTCGCGGCCTGTTGTACGCGGTATGCCATCATGGCAGCGTCTCCCGACGGCTGCGCTGACGCGGCGATTGCTGTTGCGCTGCCAAGAATCAAGATGCTGCCGAAGTACGGAGCTACCGTGTCACCGAGGGTGTTGAAGGCCTGTGTCAGATTCAGACGGCTGGAGGAGGTCTCTGAGGGCCCGAGGATCGCGACGTAGGGATTGGCAGACACCTGCAGCGACGTGATGCCGGCTGCCAGAACCACCTCAGCGAACAGAAAGAACGGATAGGAGGCCGCGGAGGCTGCCGGAATGACCAGCAGAGCGCCGACGGCCATCGTGATCAACCCGACAACCATGGTCCGCTGGTACCCGATCCACTCCACCAGCTTACCGGCTGGTTGTGCGAAGACGAAGTACGAGCCGAAGAACGCCAGCTGCACGTACGAGGCCTGGGTGTAGTTCAGGCCGAAGATGGACTGCAGCCGCGGAATCAGTGTGTCATTAAGAACGGTGCAGAAGCCCCAGACAAAAAAGAGGGTCGTCACCATCGCCATCGCACTGTAGTTTGTCGTTCCAGGAGCGTCGCGGAACGAAGTATTCTGGCCTACGCTTGTCACTGCCATTCGTCGAAGAAGATCACTTTCCGCCGCAGTCCTCGGCTCGGTTGGAACAGCACGACACGCTTACGGGCGTGGTGGAAAGACTGCTCGCGCGCCGTTGTCGCAGCCGTCGGCGACTGTCGATCGGGCCCAATGAAATCAATTGCCCGGAATCGGTGCAACTATACCAGTTGGCTGGCATGTTCGGCAGGGTGAACTCGATCGAGGCTGCTGATCGACGAGCTTCGTAAGCGTAAAGGAGAGATCGTTCGCGCTTACAAGCACCAGGCTGGCTCTCTGGGGCCAAGGACCGCGAGAGAAGAGGCCGCACCCTGGTTTGGGCTGCGGCCTCGTTCATTTGGTCCCAGGCTGCGGTCGGTTTCGAGCGCGAGTGCAACAGGATCAAAGCTGAGAGGGTGGGGCCGGGGTGGACTCCGGAGGAGTCCGCGATGGAGCGTGACGGACGTCAGCGTGGGCCCGGGTTGCTGCGGCTGTGTGGACTGAGGGTGAGGGCCAGGCTTTGTACACGGTGCGAGCGTGACCGGCAGCAGGTGTCCCTAGAGAGGCGCCAGGGAACGGCGACGGATCACAGGGCGTCGTTCTCCTCGCGATCAGAACGCATGGCAAGCAGGGCAGGGGCAATGATCATACCGAGGAAAACGGCAGCAAGAACGAGGTCATGCAGCATGAGGTGTTACTCCTTGGGTGGCGGCTTCAGCCGTCTCTTCAAGGATGGTCTGCTGAGTGTCGACTGGAGAACATAGCACCTAGCGGGACGGACGTGACACGAAGGTGGGATAGGTCGATCGGAGAGCCCGCGATGGAGCCCGGACGAGATGTGGTGTGCGCCTGTGTGCTGGCCACGACTGAGTGAAGCTGGAGCTTCAGCCGGAACGACAAGGGTTGCGGAGGGCGAAGAGGTCTGGGCAAGACGTAGATCTGAGGCTATTGGCCGGCGTGTTCGAGAATGGCTGCGGAGCGGTTGAGTGCCGCGCCAAGAGCGGTGAGCTGGGCCTGGGCGCGGGCGGCGTCCGGAGCGGAGATGCCTTCGTTGACACCAGGAATGACGACGGCGACGTATCCGGTGAACTCGCCAGGAGCGTAGATGGTGTGCTTGAACCAGGATCGCTGGGGAAGGCCCTCCGGATTCAGGAGAGCTGCTTCGGCGGCGCGGAGGGCCTCGTTGAGGTGGGCGTCGTGTGCCGCGGCGTCGGCAGAGACAGGCGTGCTGGGGCCGCTGGCGCGGGCGAGCAGGGCCTGCTGGTCGTGGGCGGACTTGCCGGCAGCCGTAAAGCGCTGGGAGGCGGCGAGGGCGGTGCTGAAGTCGAGTTTGAGACTGGCGGCGTCGGCATCGCGCTTGGCCTGATCGAGGTAGCCGGCGATCTCCCTACCGTAGGCGGCATAGTCGTAGGGGAGGACATCGACGTCGGCCATGTGCAGGATCTCGAGGCCAAAGACACGGGCCTGCTGCTGCTCAAGGACGAACGTCGGGTCGGCATTCTTGATGAACCAGTTGTAGTTGTCGAAGGCGGAGTGATAGACGCCGTACGGCCCGTCGGAGCCGATGTCGGTTGAGGGAACACCAAGGTGCTGAATGAAGGGGGTGTAGTCGGAGCCGGAGCCAAGATCGCCGACGTGGACCTCAGTCTCAGTGCCGGTTGATCCGCTACGGCCGGCGGTGAAGGGAGCACTGGAGCGGCGGCGGCCCTCGCCGTCCTCTTTCTGGTCCTTGAGCCACTGATCGTAGACCGTGCCGCCTTTGGGGCTGGGGACAGCGCGGGTGACCTCGCGGAGGAATGGCTTGAGCGAGGGAACGGCAGCGGCGCTGAAGTTCGGGCCAGAGACAGCGACGTCCGTGTTGAAGTAGGCGACGGCGTGGGCGAGCTGAGTCTCGTGCTGCTCGGCCCACTCTGTGGAGCCGATGAGACCTTCCTCCTCGGCGTCCCAAGAGCAGATGATGATGCGGCGCTTCGGCTTCCAGCCCTGCTTGAGGAGCTCGCCGATGCCATGAACGGCTTCGAGCATGGCGGCGGTGCCGGAGTTGGGGTCGACCGCACCGTAGACCCAGGCGTCGCGATGGTTGCCGGCGACGACCCAATCGTCCTTCTGGGCGGGGTCGGCGCCTTCGACAGAGCCAGTGACGTCCCAGATGGTGCGAAGCTTAATGTCCTGCACCAGGTTCATGTGGACGGTGACCGCGGGGGCGCCGCCGACGTGGTAGGCGAAGGCGAGGCCACCCTGCCACTCGCGGGGCACGTTCGGGCCGGAGAGCGCGTGAAGGATAGGCGCGGCGTCTTTGTAGGAGAGCGGGTTCGACGGGATCGAGGCCTGGTTGTTCTGGAGCTTATCCTGCGGGATGCGCTTGGAGGCGGGCAGGTCGAGGGTGGAGGCGATGCCAGGCGTCTCGGGATCGCCGGGGTAGATGGGCAGAAACTGGATGGATCCGCGCTGAACGCCGGATTCAGGGCGCATGGGGCCGGCGGGATACATGTCGCCCCTGTCATAGCCGTCGTCAGCGGGATCGGAGTAGATGAGCACGCCGACAGCGCCGAACTTCTGGGCGATGTAGACCTTGACACCGCGGAAGTTGCCGCCATAGCGAACGAGGGCGATCTTGCCTTTGACGGAGACACCGAGGCTATCGAGCTTCTTGAAGTCGGCGAGGGTGCCGTAGTTGACGTAGACGACCTCGGCGGTGACGTCGCCGGAGGGACTGGAGCCGTTGAAGGCGGGCAGGATGCGGGAGTCGTCCTGGAAGGGATCGCCACCGTGATCGGAGGAATCAACGTGCTCCGGGGTGGGTCCGGACATGAGCTGGTGGTGCTGAGCGTCGAAGGCCTCGACCTTAATCGAGACCGGTTTGTTCATGAGCACGCTATAGGGCGTGATGGTGGTATCGAGGCCGGCGGCTTTAAAGCGTTCGGCGACGTACTCGGCCGTCTTGTAGTCCTCGGGAGAGCTGGCCCAGTGGGGCTCGGCGGTAAGGATCTTGAGGTGCTGGCCGGCGAGCTTTGGATCGGGGATGGCGAGAAACTTTGCATCCCAGGCTGCCTGGGGGGTGAAGTCGCGAAAGCCGAAGGCGGGTTCGGGCGCTGTGGTGGTCTGCGCGGAGACACCACGGAGGCAGCTGAGCAGGCAGGCGGCAAGGGTCAGGCGTGAGGAACGAGGCAAGGGAGGTCTCCTGAGCAGTGACGATGCACGAGGACGGACAGGCGCTCTTCGCTGCAGAGCGCGGACCAAGGTGGCCTACGATGCGGATGCGGTCGATGCGAGAACGAAGAGGGGTGGAGGGTGGAAGGCGCCTGATCAGACGCCTTCTCTCACTGAGAGTAAGGTCGCTAGACGGTCGCGGGAATCGGCTCCGCACAGAACCTGCAGCGGGTGGCGGCGAGGGGAACGTCGCTCATGCACTGTGGGCACTTCTTCGTGGTGGTGGGGGCGGGACCGCGAAGGCGTAACAGAAGGGAGTTGATGGGCAGAACGACGAAGAAGTAGACGACCGACGCAACGATGAGAAATGAGATGAGGGCGTTCAGGAAGCTGCCGTACTTGAAGACGCCACCATGGAGGGTGAAGGTCAGCGCGGAGAGATCGGGCTTGCCGCCGAAGGCGGAGATGAGCGGGTTGATGAGATCGCTGACGAGTGAGTTCACGATGGACGTGAACGCCGCACCGATGATGACGGCGACGGCGAGATCGACCACGTTGCCACGCAGAATAAAGTCACGAAAACCTTTGAGCATGTTCTCTCCTCGGGCCGGCGTTCCATGGGATTGTTTGGACTGCGGCAGTCTACCATGCAGCCGTTCCCTTCATCTGTTGGGTTTCCTTATGGAGGGATCGGCTTACGGCGTTCTCGGAGCTCGATATGAAAGGGCACAGGGCAGTGCGCGCGGTGTTGCGGAGATTGGAGCCGGCGAGGCCTCCTGCTGGGGCCGCGGAGGGGAGGATGAGCGGAGCCGATTGAGGTTGGACCGGTGACGATGTGGGCGAGAACGCATGATAGAGCGCCGGAGACGTTGAGGCCTAGTGCGTCTCGGAGAGCCAGCTCGCGTAGGGGAAGATGAGGAAGAAGAGGATCATGCTGACGACCATGAGGTCCATGTAGATACAGAGCAGGACGCCGCCATGGTAGAAGCTCCAGCGCGTGCGCATGCAGCGGACATGGTCGACGACGCCAGCGAAGGCGGTGAGTGTGGGGAGGACCAGCAGAGGCGTGGGGTGGTTCTGCGGGAAGCGCGACAGCACGAGTGCGGCGACGAGGCTGAAGAGGCTCAGCAGGCTGCCGCGGAGGAGGGAGCGGGAGCGCGGATTGAAGACAGCCAGGGTCACCTTGATCAGGATAGGACAGGACGGTCAGCGTGTGTGCGCTGTCGCACCGGTCGCGGCTGCGGGTGATGAAGTTCCCGAAGGCAGGTTTTTGATGGCGACGACGGGGACTTCGAGTGAGCCGGCGCGCTTCTCACGCAAGCTGTCAGGTGCACGGGATGATGCCCTTCAGACGGCGGCTCACGCTCTCTGGTGGAAGGTGGAGATGCACGGGGACGTCAGGGCTTGCCGGAGAGGGGTGACAGTGTTGCTGACAGTCACGGCAGGACGGTCTGCGCGGAGAGACGACGGTCGATGGTAAGACGAAGCGAGCAGGGCTTCGAGGCGCAGCGGGCGGCTCCGGTGCGGCGAGCCTACTCGGCACAGGACGTCAGTGAGGTCCCAGACATCTGCGAGAGGCCTAGGCGCGGACGAGCTCGGGGGTGCATTGGGTGGCAGCCGCGGCGATGGAGGCGCTCAACGGAGCGCGGAGGATGCCACGCTCCGTGATGATGGCGGTGATGTATTTGGCGGGGGTGATGTCAAAAGCGGGGTTTTCAATGCCGACGCCGGTCGGGGTCATCTGACGGCCGTTAGAGTGGGTGACCTCGCGCGGGTCGCGCTGCTCAATCGGGATCGCGTCGCCATTCGGCGTTGCCAGATCGAGCGTGGACCAGGGGGCAGCGACATAGAATGGAATGCCGTGCTCGCGGGCGAGGATGGCGACGGCATAGGTGCCGATCTTGTTGGCGGTGTCGCCGTTGGTGGCGATCCGATCGGCGCCGACGATGACGGCTTGTATGCGGCCCTTGCTCATAAGGTGCGCGGACATGTTGTCGCAGAGGACGGTAGTCGGGATGGAGTCTTTCATGAGCTCCCAGGCGGTGAGGCGGGCACCCTGGAGGTAGGGCCGGGTCTCGTCGGCGAGAACGTCGATCTGGTGACCTCGCTCGACGGCGGCGCGAATGACGCCGAGGGCCGAGCCGTAGCCACACGCGGCGAGGGCGCCGGCGTTGCAGTGGGTGAGGACGGTGCCTTTCTGGGGGAGGAGTTCGGCACCGAGCGCGCCGAGTTGGCGGCAGGCGGCGATGTCCTGGTCATACATCTCGCGGGCCCGGGCGACGACACGCTGTTTGATCTCCGGGATGGGCGCGTCGGCGGCGGCGAGAGTGTTGTAGAGATCGCGGATCTGACCGATGCCCCAGAAGAGATTGACGGCGGTGGGGCGGGTGGCGGCGAGGTGATCGCAGATGGTGGCGACCTCGGCGGAGAGCGCGGGGAGGGTGGTCGCGGTCGAGTTCTGGATGCCGAGGGCGACGCCCATGGCGCCGGAGACGCCGATGGCCATTGCACCCCGAACGATCATGTCGCGGATGACAGTGGCGACTTCCTGGTATGTGGTCGTGAGGACGTAGGTCTCCTCGAGGGGAAGCTTGGTCTGGTCGAGGAAGCTGACGCCTTCAGGAAGCCATTCAAGGGTAGGAATCATCGTCTTCCCAGTTTACGGGAGACGGCGCACGCGCGATGGAAAGTAGCTCGGAATGGAGCGGCGACGAGTACCTATGCTCCGGCCTCGTCGCACGCTTGTGAGAGAACAACAGAGAAGGAAGCTCGAGAGGCGAGCCTCACGAGCAGGGAAGCCAAACAAAGGTGTTGCAGGTCGAGCAGAGATGCAATGGTGCAGTCGTGCTGGAGCCTCTCGTCAGCGTGTGGGCCCTCACTCGGAAGCGTATGGGCTGAGAGTGTGGGGCACTATTGCACGCAAGTGGGAGATCGGAGGCGAAGGGGTTATACCGTCACGATGCCATGCCCAACATGGGGGAGAGCGTCAATGCGGCCGTTATGCCGAAGGCACATCCGTGTGGAGAAGCCTGTGGGACGCGCGGATATCCTCTGCGGTAAAGAGGGCGAAGAAGGGCGCGGGGGCGATCGCGGCCTCTATGGCGGCGCGACCTCCCTGCTCGCGGTCCACCAAACAAAGGACACCAGCGACGAGCATGCCGGCGGCACGAGCGGCGTCGATGGCCAGAAGGGTGGAGCCGCCGGTGGTGCAGACGTCGTCGACGATGACGACGGAGGCGCCGGGCTGAAGAAAGCCTTCGATGCGACGGCCGGCGCCGTGGGTCTTCTCGGCCTTGCGGACGAGGAAGCCCTGGATCAATGGCGGAGTCTCGCTGGGTGCGTCGCTGGCGGGAAGATCGAGCTCTGCGGAGAGCGCAAGGATCTCGGCATGATCGACGGCGGCCCAGGCGCTGGCGGAGGCGGTGTTGGAGACGAGGGGATCGGCGCCCATGGTGAGGCCGCCGATGGCGACGGCGGCGGGAATGTGCTCGCGGATGAGGTCGTACAGGAGCAGGCCGGCGAGGCGGCCGCCCTCGGCGTCAAGAGTGGTGGTGCGGCAGTCGATATAGTAGTCCGAGCGCTGGCCGGAGGCGAGGGTGAAGTCGCCGAGGCGGAACGAGTTGGTGGCGAGGATGCGGAGGAGGGCTTGGCGCGGGTCGGGGGAGCTCATGAGCCTCCTGGCGGGGTCGATATGGCGACGAGGTTCCGTAGTCGAGGTCGTTCTTTCCAGAACTGTACAGAGTGCACGAGACTTCGTGGGCTTCTGCGTCTTATTTGGGAAGACGATCCAAGTGGCGGTAGCCGCCGGTCGCGATGAACGCCGCGAGAAAGACGGCGAAGTTGTAGCTGGCGTGTACGAGGGCGGAGGCGGCCACGGAGCGCAGGCGGATGCGAACGAAGGTGAGGACGAGGGAGACGGCGAAGAGTAGAGCGAGCACGGGCCAGGTGAAGGCGGTCTGCTTGCCGTGCAGAAGCGCGAAGAGAATGGAGGTAAGGACGGCGGAGAAGACAAGGGCTGGCGTGGTGAGCGCATTGGAGCTCTGCCAGGCAGCACGCGCGGCCTCGGTGCGTTGGAGGGAGAGCCAGTCGTAGGCGATGGCGAAGGCGGGAAGGAGAAAGCCGCGGAAGACGACCTCCTCAAACGCCGGGGCGAGCAGGGTCCCAAAGAGGGTGACGAGCCATACGTCGGCGGTGGTGCGAAAGAACTCGTCCATGGGAATGTCTTTGGGGACCGTGACGAGCGAGGACGCGAGTTGTACCACGAGCGAGAGCGCAACGCCGAGCGGGATCAGCTTGACAAGATTGCGCCTGGCAGCGGGATCGTTCCACTGCAGGCCTGTGAGGAAGGGACGCTGCCAGAGGAGGGGAAAGACGAACCATGCGATGGCGACAGAGAGCAGGTAGGTGGTCGCTTCGGCGGCCAGAAGAACGCGTGGGGCGATCTCAGAGACGCTCGTGAGGTGACGCGCGGGGTGACCGCTGAAGAGCACGGCGCTCTGCGTAAGCAGCAGAAGCAGGACGACGATACTGAGAAAGAGAAGGGCGTGGCCGAGGTGAGGGATGCGCGTGGGCGGCTCGGGTGGCGCGTCATTCGGCGTGTTGTCCATCGGCGGCTGGAGGATCGCCTCGCCATCAGGGGAGAGGACGCCGAACGGCGGCAGTACAGGCTCCTCGCCGGGGTCGGCGGAGAGCCGGAGCCAACCTCGCTGAACCGAGTCTTTGCAGGTACGCGGCTCTGCACGCGGGTGGTCGCAAGGCGGATGGAGAGGGTTCATGGCTTGACCGCCTTATGAGGTCTCCCGGGCTTGCGTTTGGGCGGGTCCGCGGTGGCGGCTTTGGAGGTGCGCGAGGCGGGTTTGCTCGGACTCGCTACAGGGACACCGGTCTTCTTTGCGGGCTTGACGAACCTGGCACGGGCGATCCGCGCGGCGTCGGCGGCCGCGGTGATGCTGGCCGGCTGCGCCCCGGCATAGCTGATGCCGGGCTCGACTGTGGTCTGGGCAGGGGCGTTGGAGTCGTAGTGCTGGCGAAGGAAGGTGGCGGTGTGCGAGCCGGGGACCGTCGCGACCTGCTCCGGGGTGCCGTGGGCGATGATGCGGCCGCCACCCTCGCCGCCCTCGGGGCCGAGGTCGAGCAGATAGTCGGCGTTGCGAATGATGTCAAGGTTGTGCTCGATGATGATGACGGTGTTGCCGAGGTCGGCGAGGCGGTGAAGGACTTCGAGGAGCTTGCGGACATCATCAAAGTGAAGACCGGTGGTGGGCTCGTCGAGCAGATAGAGGGTCTTGCCGGTTTGGCGCTTGGAGAGCTCGCGGGCGAGCTTCATGCGTTGGGCCTCGCCTCCCGAGAGCGTGGTGGCCGACTGGCCGAGGTGAATGTAGCCAAGACCGACGTCGACGAGCGTCTGTAACCGGATGTGAACGTTTGGGATGTCTTTCAGAATGGGGACGGCGTCGGCAATGGGCAGGTCGAGCAGATCGGCGATGGAGTAGCCGTTGAACTTGACGGCGAGAGTCTCCTGATTGTAACGCTTTCCGTTACAGACTTCACAGAGGACATAGACGTCCGGGAGAAAGTTCATCTCGATGCGGCGCTGACCCTCGCCCTGACAGGCCTCGCAACGCCCGCCGGGGACGTTGAAGGAGAAGCGGCCAGGCTTGTAGCCGCGCTCTCGCGCGTCAGGGAGCATGGCAAAGAGGTCGCGGATCGCCGAGAAGGTGCCGGTGTACGTCGCCGGGTTGGAGCGAGGAGTGCGGCCGATGGGCGACTGATCGATCTGAATGACTTTATCGAGCTGATCGACGCCGATGACGCGACCGTGTTGGCCGGGATCTTCGCGAGAGCCGTAGAGCTCCTTGGCGAGGGAACGGTAGAGGATGTCGTTGACGAGGGTCGACTTGCCTGAGCCGGAGACGCCGGTGACGACGGTCATGATGCCGAGCGGGAAGTGCGCGGTGACGTGTTGCAGATTGTGCGAGTGCGCGTCTTCGACGGTGATCCAGTTGCCGGTGAGAGCGCGTGGGCCGGTGTTGCCGAGTGCGTCAGGCGGCCGGTTGAGGGCGCTGACGGCGCCGGAGAGGTACTGGCCGGTGACGGAGGCGGGGTTGGCCATGATCTCGGCGGGTGTGCCGTCTGCGATGAGGAAGCCGCCGTTCTTGCCGGCGCCAGGTCCGAGGTCGAGGACGTAGTCGGCTTTGCGGATGGTGTCCTCGTCGTGCTCGATGACGAGGACGGTGTTGCCGAGGTCGCGAAGACGCTCAAGGGCGGCGATGAGGCGCTGGTTGTCTCGCTGGTGAAGGCCGATGGAGGGCTCATCGAGGACATAGAGGACGCCGCGCAGGCGGGAGCCGATCTGAGTCGCGAGGCGGATGCGCTGGCCCTCGCCGCCGGAGAGCGTGACGGCGGAGCGATCAAGCGAGAGATAGTTGAGGCCAACGGCATTGAGAAACTCGAGGCGCTCGATGACCTCACGCTGAAGGCGGTCGGCGATGAGCTGCTCTCGACCGGTGAAGTGCATGGAGCGGGCGCCGAGGAGGGCGCGGTCGAGCGGCAGAGCGGTGAAATCCGCGATGCTGGCGGCCTTGCGATGCCCGTTCTGGGTGGTGTGGTGGTCGCCGTCGGCGCCGAGCGGGATCGTCACCGCAAGGGACTCCGGACGAAGGCGGCGGCCGTGGCAGCGGGGGCAGGTGGTCGCGGACATGTACTGCATCATGTACTCGCGATAGCCCTCGGACTTGGTCTCTTCGAGGTTGGAGCGTAGATAGGCGAAGATGCCGTGGAAGCCGGTGCGGGCGGCGTCCGTCTTTGGAGGCCCGTAGAGGAAGAGCTCCTGTTCAGACTTTGCGAGCTCGCCGAAGGGGCGTTTGATGTCGATGCGATGCTTGTCGGCGGCGAGCTTGATGAGACGCAGGAGATAGGCGGAGGCAGAGCCGGGGCCCATGGCGCCGTCGAGCAGAGGCTTGGACCAGTCGGCGATGGTCTTCGCGGGGTCGAAGTCATAGATCGAGCCGAGGCCGTGGCACTCGGGGCAGGCGCCGTAGGTGGAGTTGAACGAGAAGGAGCGCGGCTCGAGCTTGGGAACGTTGATGCCGCAGTCCGGGCAGGCCATGGAGGAGGAGTAGAGGGTTTCGACCTGCTGACGGCTGTCGGGATCCTGAATGCCGATGAGGACCAGGCCGTTGGCCATGCCAAGCGCCTTGGTGACGGAGGTCTCAAGCCGGCGGGTGTCGTACTTCGGCGGTGTCGTCTGGCCGGGAGGTGCGGCGAGGGCCGAGTTGGCGTTCTCGGGTGTCTGATCAACGAGCGGCTTGAGAATAATGCGATCGACGATGGCTTCCACGGTGTGGTTTTTGCGTTTTTCGAGACGCATGCCCTCGGCGACTTGTGTGATCTCTCCATCGATGCGGACACGGAAGCCCTGCTGATCGAGAGCCTCGAGCTCTTCCCGGAACTCGCCCTTGCGACCGCGAACGATGGGAGCCATTACGGTGATGCGCTCCGGCTGTTCGCCTTTGGCGAGACGCGCGATCGATTGGTCGACGATGCGGGCCACGATCTGCTCTGCGGACTGACGTGTGATCGGTCGACCGCAGTTGGGGCAGTGGGGCTGGCCGACAGAGGCCCAGAGCAGGCGGAGGTAGTCGTAGATCTCGGTGATGGTGCCGACGGTCGAACGGGGCGAACGCGAGGTGGTCTTCTGCTCGATCGAGATAGCGGGGGAGAGGCCGTCGATCGCATCGACGTCCGGTCGCTCCATCTGGTCAAGAAACTGACGGGCGTAGGCGGAGAGGGTCTCGACATAGCGACGCTGGCCCTCGGCGTAGATGGTGTCAAAGGCGAGGGACGACTTACCGGAGCCTGAGAGACCGGTGACAACGGTGAGGGTGTTGCGAGGGATGGAGACGCTGATGTTGCGCAAGTTATGCTGCCGCGCCCCGCGCACCGTGATGTGCGTCACTCCCTCCGGTCGCTGCGCTCTCTGTGCCAAGTCTCTAGGATACCGGAAGTACGGACACACTCTGTGTCGAGGCTACGAAGGTGGAGCAACCCTGGGCCCGAGCGGGGTATCCCAAGTGTCAACGGCGTTCCGAGTTCCTAGTAAGAACGCCAGCGTGTTAGAGGGCATCTCTCTGGGAGAATGCAGAGGAGCTGTTCCGGCAGTGCGGCCACGAGGAGAGAGTGTGAGCGCGTCGATGTGGGTAGTGATGGCGGCGGCGGTTCTAGCCTCGCTCGCAATCGGAGTTCTGGCAGCGCATGGCGTTTGCATGTTGATGTTTCGCGTCTTTCGCATTCACGCGCGCCAAATGCAGTCCGCACAGCAGAGCGCCAAAAAGATTGCGATCGCTTCGCAGTTGCAGGCGTGAGCCCGCTGAAGTAGGGCGGCAAGCCTACTGAGGCGGCTTTTGCTGCAGCTTCTGCAGCTCCTGGAAGATCTGTTGCGGAGTCTTTACAGCCTTATCATCGTTGTCCTGGTCGTCGGCCGGTGAGGCGGCAGGATCGGTGGGTGCTGGAGTTGTGTTCGACGGCGCTCCGTTAAGCGGACTAGAGGTGCCGGTCGCGGAAGGCGTGCTGGGGTCGATGGGGGGAAAGACGACCGTCTGGTCGATCGTTGATGGGGAGGTCGAGGCGCTGGGATTGCGGTCGATGCCGCCCACGTCCTGCGCAGGATTGCGAGATGGCCCAGCAGGCGGAGCGATGTTCGAGGGGTTCGGCTGTCCACGGCGCGCGGCGAACGGAGGGACGGGCTGTTCTTCCGGTCCGGCCTCAGCAGCGCTCTCTGCGGCCGCATTCGGGTCGGGCGGTGTTGGCGCGCCGGTGCGCGGGGTGAGGATCAACTGTTTTGGGAGGTCGGCGGAGTTCTGGACGATCAGCAGATTGCTGCCGGTGCCATCAAGCAGAGTCGCGAGGATGGCGGCCGGCTCCGCTGGTCCATACGTGCCAAAGACACGGTCCTCGGCGACGTAGCCGGTGACGTGCATGCCGGTCTGACGGGCGATCTCGCGAATGACCTGGTTAAGACTGGAGTTGCTGGCCGTCACGGTCATAAGGCCGTTCTGCAGGGAGACGCTGGCGCGGTGCGCGGTTCGGGGTGGAGCGGCGGGCATCGCAGCGGCTGGATTGGGTACGGAGGCCTGCGGGGGAGCAGTCTGCGCGGCACCGACCGTGGAGAACACGCTCAACGTGGATGTGAGCGCAAGCAGATGCAGGTGTGCGCGAAGTGTTGAGGCGGGTCGCATCGTTCTTTGATAGGACGCCCGGAACTGGGTGGAGGTCAACCAGCATCGCCTGAAACTGAGAGTAGTCTACCGCTGAGGGAGTGGGTGACGATGAGGATGGGCTGGGCGTTGACGGCAGTTCTGGCGGTGATGGCAGGTACGGCGGGACTTCAGGCAGAGAGCTGCACGACCCAGTCCAAGATGACGGCGGCAGATCGTGATGGACTGGCGGGGGCGGCGCGCGACCTTGCAATGCGTGTGCAAAGCAATGACACCGCGGGGCTTGAGTCGGCCAGTATTGCGGAGCTGGGGCGAGACTTCGCCAGCATGCGGGCAGTGGCGGCCGAGACCTCGGGACATCTGCGGGGAGACACCCTGACCGTGAGCCAGATCTACCTGCTGGATGCGACGCAGATGAAGAGCGGAGCGGGAGAGCCAGCACTCTTTTCTTGCGCGCTGAACGGGACGCAGGCGTCGGTCGACTTCACAATTCCTGGTCTGACGCCGGGAGTCTACGGCTTCGCGATCGTGGATGCCCGGGGACAGACGCCGTGGCGGGTGCCGATGCTGCTGCGCAAGGACAACGGCAGGTGGTTGCTGGCGGGGTTCTATCCCCGGGCGATCGAGGCCGCCGGGCATGACGGCCTGTGGTACTGGCGCGAGGCGCGGCGGCAGGCGGAGGCCAAGGAGCTATGGAATGCATGGCTCTTCTACGGTGAGGCGGCAGTGTTGCTGCAGCCGGCAAACTTTGTGCAAACAACGCATCTGGAGAAGCTTGAGGACGAGCAGCGCACGGCGACGCCGCCGCCGCTCTCAGGCGGAATCAGCGCAGATGTGCCGCTGGTGGTGCGAGGCACGGGCGGCAACGAGTTTCGGATGACAGGCCTGACCTCACAGAGTTCGCTCGACCGGCCGCAGCTGGACGTGGCGATCACGCTGGACGCCGGCGCGGCGACGGATGCTGCGGCGTGGCGGACGCGCAGCGACGAGGCGGCGCGGGCGCTTGTGGGCGCGTATCCGGAGCTGCGCAAGCAGTTTGGCGGGGTCTTTGTGTCCCTTGAGAGCGGCGGGCGCGGGGTGTTTGCGATCGAACGGCCGATGGCGGAGCTGCGCTAGCGCTCGTTTGCCAGGCTCACCGCTGTTGGATCGTCTCCTTGGTCCGGGGGTGGCGGAGGATGGAGCAGAGCTCGTGAACGGTGTGCTCGAGCTCGGTGTCGGTGGTGTAGAAGTGCGGTGCGATGCGAATACCCGCGCCAGGACGGAAGTCGACGATGATCTCGCGGCGGATGAGCTCGCGGGTGACCTCCTGGCCGCCGGGAACGTCAAGGATGACGACGCCGCCACGACGCACAGGGTCGCGCTGAGAGCGAACGGGTAGACCTTCCGCATCCGCGAGTTCAAGGAGGCGCGTGGTCTGGCGAAGAGACTTGGCGCGGATAGCCGGTACGCCGATCTCGGCGACGATCTCATAGCCGGCGCGGGCCGCGTACAGCGCCGGAACGCCAGGGGTGCCATTGAGGAAGCGAAAGGCGTCATCGGCAAACGCGATGGGGCCGCCCTCGAAGTCGAAGGGCGCGCGATGCGCCTGCCAGCCAGTGGCGGCCGGTTCAAGGTTGTTCCAGAGATCGCGGCGGACGTAGAGATAGCCTGCCCCTGGGCCGCCGCAGAGCCACTTGACCGAGCCACCGACCGCGAAGTCGACATTGAGGGCGCGGACGTCGACCGGAAGGATGCCGGCGGACTGATAGAGGTCCGCGACGACAAGGGCACCGACCTCATGCGCACGCGCGGTGACAGCGGCAAGATCCTGCACATACGAGCTGCGGAAGGCGACGTGCGAGAGGCTGACAAGCTGCGTCTCGTGGTCGATGGCGGCGAGGAGGTCGTCGAGTGAGAGGGTCATGCCATCGGCTGAGGGCACGCTGACGACTCGAGCGCCCTGGCGCGCAAGGCCGTGGTAGATGTAGTCGTTGGACGGGAAGTTGAGGCCGTCGGTGACGAGCTTGTTGCGAGTGCCGCTCCAGGCGAAGCAGGAGGTGACGATCCACTGCGCGATGGAGACGTTCTGCTGCATGACGACCTCACCCGGGCCGGCGCCGATGATGGAGCCGATGAGGTTGCCGACGGTGACGGGCATCTCCCACCAGCCCTCAGACCAGGCGCGCACGCCGCGGGTAGCCCAGGTGTCGGTGAACTCCTGAAGGGAGTCGACAGCAGCGCGCGGCATGGCGCCAAGCGAGTGGCTGACCATGTAGGTGGTGTGCGCGAGTATGGGAAACTGCTCGCGATAACGCAGCAGCGGATCGGCCTCGATCTCTGAGGGCCGCCTGGAGAACGGAGGTGTGGGGGCGATGGCGGTCATAGGGGCTCCTGGAGGGAGACGGCGTCGTCCGGAGGACGGGACTGAGTTTCGCGCGCGTGTGGCGAGGGGCCGAGGCCGCGGGTGGTGACGGCACCGCGCGAGCGTAGCCGGTCCACAAGGAGCAGCAGGCCGAGGAAGGGAAGGCCGCAGATCAGCGTGAGACGGAACGCGGCGACGAAGGGCGTGGTGAGGAGCAGGGCCGCCATGGCGACGGCACCGAGAGCGTTGGTGAAGGGCGCTCCCCACAGCCGAAAGCTGGGACTGGGACCGGCGTACTGGCGACGGAACGCGAGGTGGGTGACAAAGATCATCAGCCAGGTGAACATGCCGCCAAAGACGGAGATGGAGACCATCAGGAGGAAGGCGGTGGCGGGCCAGAGAATCGTGAAGAGGGTGGCGACGGCGATCCCAGCGCTCGAGAGGAGGAGCGCGGCGACGGGCACACCGCGGCGGCTCAGCCGGCCCAGGGCGGCGGGAGCGTCACCGGCGCGAGCGAGCGAGAACATCATGCGAGCGGTGATGTAGAGCTGGCTGTTCATCGCGGAGAGTGCGGCGATGAGGATGATGAGATTGACGATCCCAGCGGCAGCGGGCACGTGAGTTGCCGCCATCACGCGCACGAACGGACTGCCGCCCGCGCCCGCGCTGCGCCAGGGAACGATCGCGAGGGTCATGGCGAGCGAGAGCAGATAGAAGAGGACCAGGCGAAGAAGAGTGCCGCGAAAGGCACGCTCGATGGCGGGACCTGGCTCGCGCGCCTCGCCCGCGGCGACCGCGATCATCTCGAGTGAGAAGTAGCTGAAGATCGCGACGACAACAGCGGCCCACATGCCAGAGACGCCGTGGGGGAGGAAGCCGCCGTCACGGTGAAGGTTGCCGAGCGCCTGCGCCGGTCCGTGCGGCGTCGTGAGCACAACCCAGGCGCCAAGCAGAATGAACACAACGATACTGATGATCTTGAGGGCAGAGAAGAGGTACTCGATGGTGCCGAAGACCTTCACGTGCAGGGCGTTGGCGATGAGAAGGATGGTGGAGAAGCCGACGATCCAGATCCAGCCTGGGAGGCCCGGGTACCAGAAGCGCATGTAGACGGCGACGGCAGCAACCTCGGTCCCAATGGCAAGCACGACCGCGGCCCAGTAGCTGTAACGAAGCAGGAAGCCGGCGCGGCGGCCGAGATAGAGCTCGGCATGGGCCCCGAAGGAGCCGGTAGCCGGATGCGTGACGGTCATCTCGGCGAGACAGGCCATTAAGATCAGTGCGATGAGACCGGCGATCACATAGCTGAGAAGTACGGCGGGGCCGGCGAAGGAGATCGCGAAGCTGCTGCCAAGAAAGAGGCCTGTGCCGATCGCGCCGCCGATGGCAATCATCGAGATCTGGGCAGAGGAGAGCTCGCGGCGGAGACCCTGCTCGCGATGAGCGATGCTGTTGGTGACACCGGTCGGGGACGAGCCTTGAGACGACGAGGCCAAAGAGACACTCTCCTGACGACGACTCGCAGTCGTCGCCGGTCATCAGTGTAGAGCGTGCGCAGGGCGACAGAGGATCGAAGACCGGCTGCACGCGACGAGCAGTTCGAGGTCATTGGCGGTCACGCCCACAGCTTGCGAGGTGGCAAACACGATGCACCGCCAGCGACGCTCGCCGCGGCGAGAGACCACGTCCAAAGTGATAGGCTTGGGGTTGCGTTTTTGCGTAAGTCAATGCGCTGAAAAGCCGCCGGAGCACCGGAGATAGGCGAACAACGAGAGATGATGCGAGTACAAAAGACGCTGCACGAGGCGATCGCGGGGCGGCGTGCAACGCCGAGCTTTGATGGAAGACCGCTGCCGCACGAGGACCTCCATGAGATCGTGAGCGCGGGCCTGGCGGCGCCGAGTGGCTACAACATGCAGCCATGGCGTTTCGTGGTGGTGCAGAGCGCCGAGCAGAAGCGACGACTGCGGGCGGCGAGCTACAACCAGGCCAAGGTGGAAGAGGCGTCCGCGGTGATTGTGGCGTGCGGGGACACCGACGGCTGGCGGCGCGATCTCGATCAGATGCTGCAGTTGGGGCTCGCTGGGGGAATGCCTGAGAGCTACGCGGCGCAGGCGCGATCGAGCGTGCCGAAGTACATGCAGAGCTTCTCCTCTGACCAGATGCGCGGATGGCTGAACAAGCAGGTCATGCTGGCGTTCACGCACATGATGTTGATGGCAGAGGTGCTCGGGTATGACACGGCTCCGATGGAGGGCTTCGAGCAGGAGAAGGTGCACGATGTGTTGCGGCTGCCAATGAGCTTTTGGGTGGTGGCGCTGCTCGCGATCGGACATGGGACTGGTCCGGACAAGTTCGATGGAGGTCGCTTTCCCACCAGTCACACCGTCTTCGCGGAAGAGTTCGGCAAGCAGCTGAAGTAGACGCGTCGCTCCTTGGAGACGTCGGGTTAGGAACAGATGAATGCAGCTTCTGATCTCGCGATTCGTGGTGCCGTGCGGCGACATCCTGTTCGCACTGGTCTGATCGCTCTTGTCACACTCGTTCTGGTCGTTGTGGGCGTTGGCTACCGTGAGCCGCTCTGGCTCATTGATCAGGTGGTGCGGCTTCATCTGTGGCGGGCTGGCGTCGAGAGCCGATACGTCACTGTGGACGGAGAGCGGATCCACTACCTCGAGGCGCGGCCCGCCGGGGCGGAGAGCGGGCTTCCGATGGTGCTGGTTCATGGACTCGGAGCGCGTTCCGAGGACTGGTCGCCCATGCTGACCGGTCTGGCGAAGCAGGGCTTCCACGTGTACGCGTTGGATCTGCTCGGCTATGGAAGGTCGGCGCGGCCAGGCGATGCGAGCTACTCGATCGCGCAGGAAGAGTCGGTGGTTGGTGGATTCATGCGTGCGCTAGGCCTTCCTCGTGCGGATGTGGCTGGCTGGTCGATGGGCGGCTGGGTGGCGATGAAGCTGGCGATGGATGAGCCTGCGATGGTCAACCGGCTGGTGCTCTTCGATAGTGCGGGCGTCTACTTCCCGATCGAGTCTCCGGAGACGCTCTTTGCGCCGGAGACGCCGGCGCAGTTTCGCCAGCTTATGGCGAAGCTGACGCCAGTGCACATGCCTGACTTCTTCGTCGCCGATGGTGTCCGGCGGCTACGACGCAATCGATGGGTGATCCAGCGAAGCCTGTCCGCGATGAAGAGTGGAGCAGACCTGATGGACTTTCGGCTGACGCAGATTCGGCAGCCAACGCTGATCGTTTGGGGAGCGGACGATACGTTGATTCCGCCATCGGTGGGCGAGCAGCTGCACCGCGGTATCGCCGGATCGTCCTTGACCTTGCTCGAGGGTTGCGGTCATCTGGCACCGGCACAGTGCGCGCGGCCGGCGATGGCGGCGACGGTCGACTTTCTGCGCAGCGGGTCGAAGGTGCGCGAAGGAGCTCAGCATCGTGCGGTTGCTCTCCGATAGATGTTGCAAGATAGCCTGTTCTCAATCAGGTTGCCAGACGTAAGCTTTGGGCTGTGTGAGACCGATGTGGCCGAGCACGCGATCGACGAAGTTCTCCGCCATCTCAGTCGTGGTCTGCGGGTGATTGTAGAGGGTGGGAATGGCGGGAAAGATGACGGCCCCGGCCTCCGCTGCCGCAAGCATATTGCGAAGATGAATCCGGTTGAAGGGTGTCTCGCGGACGCAGAGGATCAGCGGCCGTCGCTCCTTCAGCATGACATCGGCCGCGCGCTGAATCAGGCTGGCCGCAAGACCATGGCTGATGGCGGCGAGCGTGCCCATGGAGCAGGGAAGCACGAGCATCGCAGTTGCGGGATAGCTGCCGCTCGCAATATTTGAGCCGACGTCCGCATCTAACAGCAGCTCCGTCTTGCGCGCCTCGGTACCGAGCAGCTTTGCCAGGAGATCGCGGCGGCCGCCGAGTTTGAGCTCCTCGGCCAGCACGCGGAGCGCGTTCTCGGAGACGACGAGGTTGACCCTGCGGACACGCTCGTCTCGTTCGAGCGCGCGGAGCATGGACGTGGCGTAGATGGCTCCGCTCGCTCCGGTTACGGCCAGGGTGATGGTGTGTTCGGGCAGCGCGGTGGTCGGGATCTCGGGCATAGGGGGTCACGTACGGCCGTGCACGGCCACGCAGATTGCGTAACAGATCACCGCGACTTTACGGTAGCAGAGCGGTCTACATGTGAACGGCGCTAGTCGCTCCCGATCGCAGGCCTGCGGCTCAGGCGGGAGGGCTCGAAGGCAAAGCGCCTGGAGTGGCTTGGTCCGGGTGGCCGAGGGAACGGTAGCGGCTCTCCGACGCTGGGGGAAGCAGATGAGCGTGCAACTCAGGCGGGCAGGGTATCCTCGCGGCGTGATGGTCACGCTTGCACTGCTGCTTGCGGGCGCGCTGCAAACGCGGGCAGACGCGTCGCTGCTGGTGGAGGATCCGTTCGGACGCTTCGGCGAGGTGAATCCGACCGGGCATGCGGCGATCTATCTTGATCACGTCTGTGCCGAGACGCCGACGCGCCTGCGCCCGTGCGGGCCGGGCGAGACTGGCGTTGTGCTGAGCCGTTACCACCACGTAGCGGGCTACGACTGGCTTGCGATCCCGGTGCTCGCGTACCTCTATGCGGTGGATGAAGCGCGGGATTTGCCGGTCTCGGCAACGCTTGCAACGGAGGCCGATCTGCGTGATGCGTATCGAAGGAGGGCGCTGCGCGCGCTTGCGCCGGATCTGCCGAACGGACGAGCACCTGGTGGGGAATGGATCCAGCTGATCGGCGCAGCGTACGACCGGACCATTCACGGATTCCGGGTGCATACCTCGGCGCAGCAGGACGAGCAGCTTATCGCGCTCTTCAACGATCAACGGAATGTGAGCCAGTTCAACCTTCTCTTCCGTAACTGCGCCGACCTGTCGCGGACGGTGCTCGATCTCTACTATCCTCACGCCGTTGGACGGAGCTACCTTGCGGACTTCGGCTTTACGACGCCAAAGCATATTGCGGAGCGATTAACGCGGTACGCGGCGCAGCATCCTGAGGCGCAGATGAGCGTATTTGTCCTTCCGCAGGTGCCGGGGTCCATCGAGCGGAGCACGCCGATTCGCGGTGTGGCGGAGTCGCTGGTCAAATCGAAGAAGTACCTTATACCGCTGGCGGTGTTGCACCCGGAGATCACAGGAGGTCTGGTGGCCGCCTACGTCGTACGCGGGCGTTACCGGTTGCCGAACGATGCCATGGTGCTTGATGCGGCGAGCTTTGCTCCCTCGCCGGCGCCGGATGGGCTACTCCGGCGGGCCTCCTGGGTCGACAGTCGTCTGTCTCTGGCTAGTGCGGGGCTGATTGACTCTGGCGTGATCGGAGTGGATCTGGTGGGGATGGTCACCGCTGGTGAGGAGTCAAGCGGTTTGGATGCCGGTCGTCAGGTGAGGGACGGTCGGAGCTCCGGCGAGGGCGAAGGTCACGATCGTGTCTCCGATGAGTCTGCCAGTTGCGGCGGCATGGGCCGTGACGGCGGCCTGCTCGACGCGGACGATGGCGGGGTCGATCTGTGCAGCCTTGATCTCGGCCGGTGAGGCGCCGTTGAAGCAGAGATCGCATATGGCCAGTCCGGCCTCCTCCGTCTCAAGCGGCGGCCCAAAGGTGCGGCAGAGTACGGGACGGTGCGCGTAGAGGTCGCAGGTATGCGTCTCCGGATCAAGG
The DNA here is from genome assembly GCA_964247625.1 of uncultured Acidobacteriaceae bacterium. Classification (GTDB taxonomy): domain Bacteria; phylum Acidobacteriota; class Terriglobia; order Terriglobales; family Acidobacteriaceae; genus Edaphobacter. The sequence continues at coordinate 107,989 of CAXTVA010000002.1, read as the reverse complement.
ACGGGGCAGGGCTCCTCATTTGCGAAGTCCTCGAAGGCCACGGCCGCTTCCGGAGTGTCCTTCAGCGTGCCGGTTAGGGGGTCGCCGGGAAACTCTGGCAGGAGACGTTCGGCGGAGATGCGGACACGCTTACGGACGCGCGCAGCGCGGGCGGGGTCGCTGCCTGTGAGGGCGTCGAGACCGGTGACGAGACGATGCGCGTCGAGCGGAGAGATGCTGAAGACGCCATGGCAGCACTGGGAGCAGCCGGGACGGCAGGCGAGCCAACTCCCGGAGCGAGCGACGGCGTCCGCGATGGCCCCGTCGACGGTCCTAAGGAAGTGGTGGTCCGGTGCGTCGCAACTCAGGATCTGGACTAGCTGTTCGGGGGGCATCAGCGAACCTCATCGCAGAGCGGGACAACAAGGCCGGACGCAGGCGGGCGCGCGTCGATTCCAGAGCGGGTTGTGAGGTACCCGGTAGAGAAGAGCGCGAGAGCGGCCCGATGCTGGCTGCAATTTACGGGCGAGGGCGCCGGGGACGCGCTGATGACGGCCGCCGTGCAGGCGAGCTGGCGGATAGCCCGCGTGCGCCTGCGTCGCGCCGGCGGCGGGATCATGCCTGCGGGCCGAGGACACGATCGAAGATGCTGTCAACGCTCGAGAGCTGGCGGCGCAGGTCGAAGGCGCGATCGAGCTGCGCGGGCGAGAGGCGGTCGGTGATGCGCGGATCGAGGGCGACCTCGGAGCGCAGGCTGCGCTCCTCACGCCAGGCGTGCATAGCGTGTGACTGCACGAGACGGTAGGCCTCCTCGCGGCTCATCCCCGACTCGGCGAGGTCGAGCAGAAGCTGGCCGGAGAAGATCAGCCCACCGGTGAGCTCGAGATTGCGCAGCATGCGGTCAGGGTAGACGAGAAGTTTGTCGATGAGTTGTGTGGTCTTGGCGAGCATGTAGTCGGCAAGGATGGTCGAGTCGGGCAGGATGACGCGCTCGGCAGAGGAGTGGGAGATGTCGCGCTCGTGCCAGAGGGCGACGTCCTCAAAGGCCACCTGGGCATTGGCGCGCACGACGCGGGCGAGGCCGGAGATCTGCTCGGAGTTGATGGGATTGCGCTTGTGCGGCATGGCGGAGGAGCCCTTCTGCTTCTCGGAGAAGAACTCCTCGGCCTCGCGCACTTCGGTGCGCTGCAGGTGACGGATCTCGGTCGCCATCTTGTCCATGGTGGAGCAGAGGACGGCGAGGGTGGCGATGTAAGCGGCGTGACGATCGCGCTGCACGACCTGGGTTGCGATGGCTGCCGGACGCAGGCCGAGCTCGGCGCAGATGGCCTCCTCGTGCTCGGGCTTGAGGTGGCCAAAGGTGCCGACGGCGCCCGAGAGCTTGCCGACACGAAGATCTTCGGCGGCGGCGTCGAAGCGGCGCAGGTTACGCTGCATCTCCGCGTACCAGAGCAGGAGTTTAAGGCCGAAGGTGGTGGGTTCGGCGTGGATGCCGTGGGTGCGGCCGACGATCGGGGTGTGCTTGAACTCGAGGGCGCGACGGCGCAGCGTCTCCGCGAGCCCGACGATGCCCGCGCGGATGATGGACGAGGCGGCCTTGAGCTGCAGCGCCTGCGCGGTGTCGACGACATCGGTCGAGGTCAGGCCGTAGTGCAGCCAGCGCGAGGCCTCGGTGTCGCCGATGTGTTCGGCGACGTTCGTGGTGAAGGCGATGACGTCGTGGCGAACCTCGGCCTCGATCGCGTTAATGCGATCGACGGTGAAGGCGCCGCGGTCACGGATGGCATCCGCGGCAGCCTGCGGGACGATCCCGGCGCGGGCGAGGGCCTGAGAGGCGGTGACCTCAACCGCAAGCCAGGAGCGGTACTTGTTTTCGTCAGACCAGATGGCGCCCATCTCGGGGCGGGTGTAGCGGGCGATCACTGGAAGCTCCTCTCAGGCTGCCGTGCAGTCCGGGACAGGACGCCGATCCCTCGACTTCGTTTGGACGACGGAGGTTGCGGGCAGACGCCGCGAGCCGGTCAAGTTGGGGCGTCCAGTCTCGTTCAGGAAGGGCGTCGAAAGCTCGTTCAGCGCTAGCTAACGCCGAGCAGGGTCGACATCTCATCGTGAAGGAAGCCGCGGCCCGGCTTGTAGGGCTGGACCCACTTACCGTCGATGACGAACTGCGGAATGGCACGCTTGCCGACGTTGCGAATGACCTCGTCGGCGGCACCGGGTGTGCTCTCGATGTCGATCTCAGTAAAGGTGATGTTGTGCTGCTTAAGGAAGCGCTTCGCCTCGCGGCAGTCGCGGCACCAGCTGGCGGAGTACAGGGTGAGTTCCATGGCTCTATCTTACCTGTGCGAACGGCTTGCCTGGCCCGAGGAGAGGTGTAGAGAGACTACTGCTCGTGGTAGTTGCGGATAAGCCCGCCGTCGACGAAGTAGGTTGAGCCGGTGACGTAGGCGCCCTCGTCGGAGGCGAGGAAGGCGGCGACGCCAGCGACGTCGTCTGTGGTGCCGAGGCGGCCGAGCGGGATGTTGCGGAGGAGAGCGTCGAGTTGTTGCTGATTGTGCAGCAGCTTGTCGTTGATGGGCGTGGTGATGGCGCCAGGGGCGATGTTGTTGACGGTGATGCCAAGCGGGCCGAGCTCGACGGCGAGGTTGCGCGTCAGCATGCGCATGGCGCCCTTCGATGCGGCGTAGCTGTCGAAGTGCGGAAAGACCATGTCCTCGTGCACGGAGGAGATGTTGATGATGCGGCCGGGCTGCTTGGCGTCGCGGAGCTTGCGCACGAAGGCCTGCGCAAGGAAGAAGGCGCCCTTGAGGTTGACGTTCATGACCGCGTCGAAGTCCTGCTCGGTGACGTCCCAGAAGTCGGCGCCCTTCTCGATTCCGGCGTTGTTGACGAGGATGTCGCAGCGGCCAAGCTGCTGCCATGCCTGCTCGACGAGGTTCTGCCCATCGACGAGGACGGAGACGTCGGCGTGAACCATCACCGCTTTCCCTCCGGCGGCCTCGATGCGAGCCTTCGTGTCGTTCGCCTCATCGACGTGACTGCGATAGTCGATGACACAGTCAGCGCCCTCCTTCGCGAGCCGCTCGGCGATGGCCTTGCCGATGCCGGAACCAGAACCGGTGACGATGGCGACTTTGTCTTGCAGACGACCGGACATGAGATGACCTCGTGTGGAGAGGATTGAGAGACGACGGTTGGATGCGGTCTAGAGTGGGCGCGGGCCGCGGCGAGCGCGGAAGAACTGGGTGAGGAGATCGCTGCAGTCATCCACGAGGATGCCGGAGGCGACCTCCATGCGGTGGTTGAGATGCGGATGGTTCATGACGGAGAGGACGGTGCCACAGGCGCCAGCCTTGGGGTCGGGCGCACCGTAGACGAGCCGGGCAAGTCGGGCGTGGAGCAGGGCGCCGGCGCACATGGCGCAGGGCTCGAGGGTGGAGATGAGGGTGCAGCCAGCGAGGCGATAGTTGCGCAGGGTGCGGCCAGCCTCGCGGAGAGCGACGATCTCGGCGTGCGCGGTCGGGTCCGACAGGCGGAGCACCTGGTTGTTACCGCGGCCGAGGATGGTCTCGCCGTCGGGGGCGACGACGAGGGCACCGACGGGGACCTCTCCGGCGAGCTCGGCCGACTCGGCCTCAGCGAGGGCGACGCGCATGAGCTCGAGGTCACTCATTGGAGCTCCGGGTACGGGTCTGCGGTGCGGCGTCGGGGCCGAAGAAGCGGGCGATCTGTTCGGCGAGGGCGTGGAGCGCCGGGCGGCGGTGGAAGAGCTGCTCGGCATCAAGGGAGAAGCTCTTGGGCCAGATGTCTTCGAGCAGGGGAAGAAGGCGGCCCGGGACCAGGTCGGCGGTGGTGAGATTCTCGAGCTCGACGAAGAGGAGGTCAGCCTCGGTGTCGTACTCGTCGGGCGGCGCACCGCCGGCGATGAAGCCCTCGACGTCTGCGGCGGCGACGAGCTCTTTGAGCGAGGCGAGGTCGGGTGGCGGGGGCCAGGTGGTGGGGGTCATGTGGGCTCCTGCTGAGTCATGCAGTGGAGGGCGCCGAGGCCCCAGATGAGATCGGTGGCGTGGATGCCCGTGACCGTGTGATTGGGGAAGCAGTCGGCGATCGTTCCAAGGGCGATGCGGTCGTTGGGATCGTTGAAGGTGGGCACGAGAACGAGGGAGTTGGCGATGTAGAAGTTGGCATAGGAGGCGGGGAGGCGCTGAGCCGAGAAGATGACAGGGGCGGGCATGGGGAGGGTGTGGATGGTGAAGGCCTCACCGTGGAGATTCCGGGCGGAGCGGAGGCGGTCGAGGTTCTCGGCGAGGGGAAGGTGGTTCTCGTCCTGTGTACTGGGCTCGATTGCGGTGAGGATGGTGCTGCCGCTGGCGTCCGGGCCGGGGACGAAGCGGGTGATGTCGTCGACGTGGCCGTGGGTGTCGTCGCCGGCGCAGCCGCGATTGAGCCAGAGGACCTGATCGATGCCGAGATAGCGGTCGAAGGCGGCTTCAAGCTGCTCGCGGGTGACGCCGGGGTTACGCTGCTGGACGTCGGAGAGCAGGCACTCCTCGGTGGTGAGCAGGGTGCCCTGGCCGTCCGTGTCGATGGAGCCGCCTTCGAGGACGAGGCGGTGGGGGGTGCCGTCGGGCAGGGTGACGATGGGTTCGATGCGGGGCAGGTTGTGGAGGTCGGCGACGCGGGCGGGGATCCGGTCGTCGAGCTGCCAGTTGGGGTACTTGGCCCAGGCGGTGAAGCGCCAGTCGGTGACGGCGACCTGACCGGCAGGAGACTTGACGAAGATGGGGCCGGAGTCGCGGAGCCAGATGCGGTCCGTTGGCCAGTGGTGGAGGTGAAGGCGGGCGAGGTTGGCACCCTGGCGGCGGAGCATGCCGGTGGCGCGGCGCTCGGCGGCGAGGTCCTGGACGAGAAGGTGGACGTCCTCGACCTGGGAGAGATGGCGAACGGTCTCACAGTAGACCCAGGGGATGGGCTGGAACTTGCCAGGCCAGTCCTCGGCGTTGTGAGGCCAGGCGAGCCAGGTGGCGGCGTGGGGGGCCCACTCGGCCGGCATGCGGTAGCGCTGCTGGTTAGAGATCAAAGCGGAGAGATCCCTCCCGGGGGTACCCCCCTGGGCAAAAGTGCGCAAAGTCTTCGATCGAAAGGTGATAGGTCTGGACCTGGGTCCGGACTTCTGTCTGAACTGGTTGCGGACGGCGGGGTCATCGCAGCCGCTCTGCCAGGCTCAAGGAGACAGAAGGGTACAGCGAGGGACGAGGGGAGACATTGCTTTCTATGATAGCGTGCGCCCGGGTGGAATTGCGCCACTTCGGGCGATCTCTGCCAGTGGAGGCGCAGGCCTGAGGCGGGGTGAGTCGGGCTGGTGGCTACTCGGGTAAGGTGGAGGCACGGTCTGCGGGAGGTTTGGCGATGGGAGTCGAGGAGGGTATGGAGGCGAGGCTGGTGCGGTGGGCGGAGGTGCCGGCAGAGACGCTGAGCCCGGTGATCGAGCGGCAGTACCTGACGGGGACGAATGTGATGCTGGCGCGCATCGTGCTCAAGAAGGGCGCGCATGTGCCCCGGCACAGCCACATGAACGAGCAGGTCGCGTACATCCTCGAGGGGGCGCTGCGGTTTGTGCTGGACGATCGCGAGGTGGTGGTGCGGGCGGGTGAGGTGCTGACGATTCCGCCGCACGTGCCGCATGAGGCGTTTGCGCTCGAGGACACGGTCGACCTGGATATCTTCAACCCGCCGCGACAGGATTGGATCGACGGGGATGACGCGTATCTACGGCAGGGCGCGAGTGGCGCCAGCCGATGAGTTCAGGGGTGGTTTTCACGGACGGTGGGTTCGGGCGGGCTCATGACGTCCAAGTTCGCGCGGTCACCCTGCGGTCTGCCGCCGGACGGCCAGCGTCGACAGCATGGGTAGCAGGCGGGCTGACCGGAGAGCGGCCTGTTCGCCAGGGTTGCATGCGCGGTGGGTGCGGTGGTGGGTGAGCAGGAGAGCAGAGCAGAGTGATCGTTGAGGGGAGAGCGGATGAATCTGGAGCTGGCGGGGCGGAGTGTTCTGGTGGCGGCGGCGAGCGACGGGATTGGGCTGGCAGCGGCGGAGATGTTTGCGGCGGAGGGGGCGAAGGTCGCGATCTGCTCGCGGGATGCGGGACGGCTGAAGACGGCGGAGGAACGAGTGCGGGCGCGAGCGGCGGGACCGGTGATCGCGGAGGTGTGCGATGTGGGGGACGAGACCGCGGTGGGCCGGCTTGTGGAGCGGGTCGCGAGCGAGTTTGGTGGGGTTGATGTGTGCGTGACGAACGCGGGCGGGCCGCCGGCGAAGGGGTTTCTGGAGACGTCCACGGCGGAGTGGCAGCGGGCGTTCGAGCTGAATCTGCTGAGTATCGTCTCCTTTGCGCGGGCGGTACTGCCACACATGCAAGAGAAGGGGTGGGGACGCATTGTCACGATCACGTCGGTCTCCGTGCGACAGCCCATGGCGGATCTGGTGCTGTCGAACTCGGTGCGGGCGGGGGTGCCGGGGCTGGTGCGAAGCCTGGCGAACGAGTTCGGGCGGTACGGCATTACGGTGAACAATGTGGGGCCGGGGTATACGGCGACGGGGCGATTGAGGGAGCTTGCGGCGCGGCGGTCGGGGGTCGAAGGGATCTCGGCGGAGCGGTATCTGGAGCGGATTGGCGCGGAGGCGGCGCTGGCGCGCGTGGGACGGCCGGCGGAGGTGGCGGATGCGATCGTGTGGCTGGCGAGTGAGCGGGCGAGCTATGTCACAGGGCAGACGTTGCTGGTGGACGGTGGGCTGGCGCGAGGGTTGTAGGTCTCTCGTGCGCGCGGACGGGATGGGGGTTGCGCGACCCATGGAACGCGCGCAGCATGAGGGCGAGTCCAGACTGACGGCGCTGGCGATGGGCGCGGGTCGAAGGAGGTTGTGTATGTCGAAGCGACTGCCGGTGCCGCCGTTTACGGCCGAGAGTGCCACGACAAAGGTTCGAATGGCAGAGGACACCTGGAACACGCGGGACCCGAAGCGGGTGGCACTGGCCTATACGGAGGATTCGCAGTGGCGGAACCGTGGAGAGCTTCTGCGGGGACGGGCGGAGATCGTGCGGTTTCTCGAGCGTAAATGGGCGTGGGAGCGAGAGTACCGGTTGATGAAGGAGATGTGGGCGGCGGACGGACGGCGGATCGGGGTGCGGTTTGTGTATGAGTGCCACGACCGGGAGGGGCAGTGGTTCCGGTCGTTCGGTAACGAGCTATGGGAGTTCGATGACGAGGGATTGATGGCCGTGCGGCAGGCGAGCATCAACGATCTCGCGATCGAGGAGGCGGAGCGGCGGTTTCACTGGCCGCTAGGGCCGCGACCGGCGGGGCATCCCGGGATGTCGGAGATGGGGCTATGAGGAGGCCCCGGCGCGCTCATCGAGGAAGCGGCGGGTGATACCGGCGTAGCTGTCGATGCGGCGGTCGCGGAGGAAGGGCCAGTGCTGGCGGGTGATCTCGATCTCGCGCAGATCGAGCGTGGCGGTGAGGATCTCTTCCTGATCGTGTGAGGCGAGGGCGAGGACGCGGCCGAAGGGGTCGGCGATGAAGGAGCCGCCCCAGAAGTCGAGGCCGGGGTTGGGGCCGACGACGAAGTCTCCGGTCTGGCCGACGACCTCTCCGATGGTGGGGGGGACGGTGTTGAGGACGCCGGTGGTGGTGTCGTCGGGCTGCTGGGTGCGGAGGAGCACGGAGCCGTCCTCGTGGCCGACGCGGTTGACGGCGCAGACGAAGACGCCGTTGGCGATGGCGTGGGCGCGCTGGATGGTCTGCCAGGCGTCGACCTGGCGATCGCCGAACTCGGCGCGCTCGGCGGGGTGCCAGCCGATGGCGGTGGGATAGACGAGGATCTCGGCGCCGCGGAGGGTGGTGAGGCGGGCGGCCTCGGGATACCACTGGTCCCAGCAGATTAACGTTCCTACATTTCCTGCCGATGTTGTAAGGGATTGGAAGCCGAGATCGCCGGGGGTGAAGTAGAACTTCTCATAGAAGAGGGGATCGTCTGGGATGTGCATCTTGCGGTAGATACCGGCGATCGCGTCCGGGGCGTCGGCTCTGTGATCCAGGATCGCGGCGGTGTTGTGATAGAGGCCGGGGGCACGGCGTTCGAAGAGGCTAGCGACGAGGGTGATCTTCTCTTCGCGGACGACGGCGGCGAGGCGCTCGGTCGAGGGGCCGGGGATGGACTCGGCGAGGGCGAAGAGGGCGTGGTCCTCGCGCTGGCAGAAGTACTGGGCCCCGAAGAGCTCGGGAAGGCAGACGAGGGTGGCGCCGGCGCGGGCGGCTTCGCGGACGCGGTCGGCGGCCTTGTCGAGGTTGGCGGCGGGGTCGGCGGCCATGGACATCTGGATGAGAGCGACGCGGATGGAGCTGGGGGTCATAAGTCCTCGAACGCCCGCTCAGTCCTGAAGGCAGGAGAGATATACGAGCTGTGCGAAGGTGAGGATACCGCGATCGCGTATGACGAGTGTGAGGCGCTCAACCTGCGCCGAAGCGAAGTCGTCATGCGGCGTGTTCGGAGACCTGGGAATCTGTTACGGTGATGTCAAAGCAACCAAGTCCGGAGCTGGCGCAGGTGGTCTGCGGCCCAGCAAATCCATCTGATGCATGACCTTTTGCGGTGAGCGTGTCTATTCACGGAGATCTTGAGGGGTGTCGATGAAGGAGTTTCGCGATTTTCTTGAGCTGTCGTATGCCGAGCTCGAAGAGCTGAACCTGCGGGCGAAGGAGCAGCGGAGGAAGCGGGAGAGGCCGGATGTGATCCAGGAGGCGCGGCTTAAGTATCTGACGGACACGCGCGGGATCAAGGCGGTGACGGTCATGTTCTCCGACCTTGAGGGGCGGCTGCACATGCTGGACTATGACGCGAAGTTTCTGGTGAAGAGCTACGACAACCTGACGTTTGATGGCTCGTCGATCCGCGGGTTCACGGCGCAGCGGGAGAGCGATCTGCGGCTTGCGCTGGACTGGAGCGCGTTCTACTGGGTGCCGGCGGACATCTTCGGGGCGGGTAAGGTGATCGTCTTCGGCGAGGTGATCGACAAGAACGGCGGCACATATGCGGCCGACATTCGCGGCGTGCTGAAGCAGTACTCGCAGACGGTCTTTGACGAGAAGGGCTACACGCTGAACGCGGCGAACGAGATCGAGGGATTTCTGTTCGAGGGTGTGGACGCGGAGCGGTCATTTCACGAGACGGGCGCGTTCGAGTATGTGAATAAGGGCGGCTACTACCACTCGCTGCCGGGCGATCCGCTGCGCGACTTCATCGATGTGGCAGCAGAGGTGCAGCGGGCGCTGGGGTTTGAGAACGAGAAGGACCACCCGGAGGTGGCGCCGAGCCAGTTCGAGATCAACTACAGCTATGGCGAGGTCGTGGCGGCGGCGGACCAGATCCAGCTCTATAAGCTGATCTGCCGACAGGTCGCGACGCAGATGGGGATGACGGCGAGCTTTCTGCCGAAGCCGGTGACGGGTGTGAACGGGTCAGGCATGCACACCAATGTCTCGATCACGAAGGACGGCAAGAATCTCTTCTGGGATCCGAAGGGGGAAGAGAAGATCTCGACGACGGCGTGGGAGTTTACGGATCGCATTCTGACGCACGGCAACGACATCTGTCTGCTGCTGAATGCGAGCGTGAACGCGTACCGGCGGCTGGACCCGCACTTCGAGGCGCCGAACCAGATCAAGACGTCGGCGACGGACCGCGGGTCGATGATCCGGATTCCGATCGGCAACGAGAAGTCGGCGCGGGTCGAGGTGCGATCGGTGGGGCCGGACGCGAACCCGTACCTGGTGCTGTACTCGATCTTCAAGAGCGGTCTGGATGGCGAGACGGCGACGATCGCCAATCTGCGGCAGGCGGAGCGGTATCTGCCGGACAACGTGTACAAGGCGCTGGACGACTTCCGCAACGCGACGTGGACGACGAAGCTGCTGGGCGAGGATGTGAAGGCCCGGTATGCGGACCTCAAACAGGCCTCCGCGGACCGATGTGCGCGGCTGCTGGGGACGATCGTGAAGGCGCCGGAGATCCAGTTCCACCACGACGTCTATAACCAGCTGCTGTGGGGGCAGTTCTAGGGGCGTGCACGCGAGAAGGCGACGGCCTGGCGACAGCTTCGGGGCCGTCTCGATGCACGGAAGCCTGCTTCGCGGTGCCCACTGGCAGGGGGATCGCGGCGAAGGTGGTAGGCTCCGACCATGAAGGTCACGCTTCTTGGAGGATCGGGCTTCATCGGGCGTCACCTTACGAACCATCTGCGCCGACGCGGTGATACGGTCGTGACCGGGAGTCTTCGTGAGGGCACGGCGGCGGCGGCGGCGGAGCTCTGCGCGGGCTCGGATGCTGTGATCAATCTGGCGGGTGCTGCGGTCGCTAAACGCTGGACACGGGCGCACATGGCAGAGATTCGCAGCTCGCGCGTGGACCGGACACGGGAGCTGATTGCCGCGCTGGCGACGCTGCCTGAGGAGACACGACCGAAGATCTACGTGGTCTCGTCGGCGATCGGCTACTACGGCACCTCGGAGACGGCCACGTTCACGGAGCGGGACGGCCCGGGCAGCGGCTTCCTCGCCGAGGTCTGCGTTGCGCTGGAGCGTGAGGCGGAGCGGGTGCAGAGCCTTGGCATGCGCCTGGCGATTCTGCGGATCGGCATCGTGCTGGGGGCGGATGGAGGCACGCTGCGGGCGCTGCTGCCGCTCTACAGGCTAGGGCTGGGCGGACCGATCGCCTCGGGGCGCCAGTGGACGTCATGGATCCACATTGCGGACCAGGTTGGGTTATTCCTGGCGGCGCTGGATGGCGTCTCCGGTGTGCTGAACGGTACAGCTCCAACTCCGGTGAGCAATGCGGTCTTTGCGAAGGCTCTGGGACGTGCACTGGGCCGCCCGGCTGTGCTACCGACGCCCGCCTTTGCGATTCGGATGGCGTTTGGTGAAGGGGCGATGATTGTGACAGAGGGGCAGCGGGTGCTGCCGCAGCGGACGCAGGAGCTTGGATACGTGTTCGAGTATCCCACTCTGGAAGAGGCGTTGCGGTCCGCACTTGAAGGAACCCGATAGCGCTCGCGCGGGCAGAGTTTCTGAAGATCCTGCTTCTCCGGAGCCGTGTTCGGGAGCGGCAGATGTGCTCATCCTGGGGAGCCAGGAACGTCCGCAGCGGTCACGATGACCGCTGCTCCGGTCGAGATAGGCCGGCGCAGCTGTGACTCTGTTCTAGTGAATGGTTTTCATGCGGCGGCTCATGTAGTCCATCAGGAGGTAGGAGCCGAGGCGGTCGGGGCTGGTGAAGTAAGCTTTGCCGCGGCACATGGCGGAGACCTTCTGCACGAACTGCATGAGGGCGAAGTCCTCGGCGAGCATGAAGGTGTTGATCATGATGTTGGAGCGCTTGCAGCGGGCGACCTCTTCGAGGGTCTCGGAGATGACGAGCGGGTCGAGGCCGAAGGCGTTCTTGTAGATGCGGCCGTCGGGCAGGGTAAGGGCCGAGGGTTTGCCGTCGGTGATCATGACGATCTGCTTCATGTCCTTGGTCTGGCGGGCGAGGATGCGCTGAGCGACGCGCAGGCCCTCACGGGTGTTGGTGTAGTGCGGGCCGACCTTGACGCGCGGCAGCTGCTGAATGGGGATCTCTTCGGCGGTGTCGTGGAAGAGGACGAGCGAGAGGGTATCGCCGGGGAACTGGGTGCGGATGAGATGGGAGAGCGCCATGGCGACGCGTTTCGCCGGGGTGAAGCGATCTTCGCCGTAGAGGATCATCGAGTGCGAGCAGTCGAGCAGGACCACGGTCGCGCAGGAGCTCTGGTAGTCGGACTGGTGAACCTGAAGGTCGGAGTACTCGAGGTTGAGGACGCCGGAGTCGGGGTCGGTGGTGGCGCGGAAGCCTTCACGGGCGAAGACGCTTGAGAGGGTGGCGGTGATGTCGAGGTTTAGGGTGTCGCCGAACTCGTACTGCTTGGAGGAGCCGTTGGTCTCGACGCCAGAGGCCTCGTAGCGGGTGTCGTGGCGACCGAGGGAGGAGCGGCCGAGGGGGCCGAGGAGCTCGCGCAGAGCCTTGTAGCCGAGGAAGTCCATACCCTTGTCGGTGACCTCGAAGCGGGCTTCGCCGTTGCCCTCGCCGCCCTCTCCCTGGGCCGGCTCTTCGGGCTGTTCGGCGTTGATGAAGTTCTGCTCCTGCATCTTCTGGATGATCTGGTCGATGAGATCTTCGACCTGCTCTTCGGAGAGCGCCTCGTACTTCTCCTGGGCTTCTTCGTCGAAGAGCTCACCGGAGTCGAGTGCCTGTTTGATGGCGTCGCGGAGGTTCTCCATGGTCTGCTCGCCGTCGAACTGCTGGAAGCGGGACATCGGGTCCTGGAAGCCAGAGTCGAGGAAGAATTCGGAGAGCGCCTGCATGAGGTCTTCGAGACCGAAGGCGGAGGAGAGATCGCCGTTGAACTTGGTATAGCGGGTGCGTTTCATAGAGGGCCCCTGTGTTGATTCTATCGGGTGGGCGGCGGGTGCGGCTGCGCGTGCTGTTTGCCGCATCGATAAAGGAGAGGAGAACGACATGAATCAGAAGATATCGGCGAGGAATCAGCTGCGCGGGACGGTTGAAGAGATTGTGGTGGGTATGGTGACGGCGAAGGTCAGTCTGCGCGTTGGCGAGAACCTGATCGAGAGCGTCATTACCCGACAGAGCGTGGAGGAGATGGGACTGAAGGTGGGCGGGACGGCGACGGCGGTGATCAAGTCGACCGAGGTGATGGTGATGGTGGACTGACGGCGTCACTTGCGCTTAAGTGCTTCGAGTTCGTCGAGGGTGCGAGGCCAGTCGGCGCCGAGCAGGCGGGAGAGGCTGCGATCGGCGAGGACCTTGCCGGCGGTCTGGCAGGTAGGACAGTAGTTGGTCTCGTTGTCGGCGTAGCGGATGCGCTGGACGGGTGCGCCGCAGCGAGGACACGGCAGGTTGAAGCGGCCGTGCACGGCCATCTCGGGGCGGAAGGCGGTGACCTTTTCGGGAAAGGCGCGCTCGGCTTCGATGTTGAAGCGGTCGATCCACAGCTGGAGGGTGGCGCGGGTGGCGACGTAGAGGCGGGCCAGCTCCTCCGGGGAGAGCTTGCGAGTCTGGGCGAGCGGTGACAGCCGGGCGGCGTGGAGGATCTCGTCGGAGTAGGCGTTGCCGATGCCGGAGAAGACGCGCGGATCGGTGAGGGCGCGCTTGAGGGTGTGGTTTTCGGCGGTGAGGGCGGCAGTGAAGGCGTCGAGGGTGAGGGAGAGGACGTCCGCGCCGCCCGGGTCGAGTTGGGCGAGGGCGGCCTCGCTCTGCACGAGGTGGAGGGAGGCGCGGCGTTTCGCACCGGCTTCGGTGAGGACGAGTGAGCCGTGAGGAAAGTCGAAGGCGGCGAGGTTGTTGCGGCCGCCCAGCTTGGGAGGACCTTTCTTCGGATCGAAGGCGCGCCAGTGAAGGCGGCCGGCGATCATGAGGTGGAGGACGAGGAAGAGATCGCCGGCGCCGGTGTCAGAGGGAAAGACGAAGACGATTCGCTTGCCGATGCGGCGAAGGGCGAGGACGGGCTTGCCCTCGACGGAGGTGATCCTGGGGACGGCCGTGCGGACGAGAAGCGGGCTGGCGATGCGGAGGTGCTCGAGGGTCTGGCCGACGACGCGCGGGTTGAGCGCGGTGAGGTAGGCGGTGATGTCGGGGAGTTCTGGCATCGCTAGAGGGTCAGGGCAGCGAGGGTGATCAGGAGGGCCACTGTCGATGCGTGGAGGAGGACGTGCAACGTGTTGATGCGAATGCCGTGCCGGACAGGCAAGAAGGCATGGGTTGCGCCGAACATCGTTTCGTAGCGAGCCACGCGATCAGACCGGGTACCCCGGAGATAGGGTATCCACCACGCGTTGAGCTCGCCGAGAAACAGGAGGAGGTAGGCGATCCAGAGAAAGCGGAAGAGCCAGTGCGGATATCGGCTGTGCTCGAAGTGCAGACTGCAGCCGAGAGCGATCGCGAAGGGCAGAGCGCTCACGAGGGTGCTTACGACGAGCCTGCTTCCGGGATTCGCGGCACGCACAGCGGACAGGTCGTTCAATGGGCCCAACGGCACCCAATCGTGCAGCAGCAGAAACGCGACGTGAAGGATCTGCAGGGCGAGGAGCAGAGTGAGCATGAGAGCTTGCTCTTCTACCCGACGCGGCCTAGTTGAAGCCGCGGCGGGTGCGGTTACGGGCGGAGGTGTCTTCGCGCATGGTCTCGCGGATCTTTTCGGCGTATTGGGAGGCCTGGTCGTTGCGCTGCTTCTTATCGGCGGCGGAGAAGGCGCGCTCTTCGGAGCGCGAGATGCGTTTGTGGGCGGTCATGCCCTCAAGGAGAAACTCGGCGCCGGAGACGGAGGCCTCGGGGGAGGACTTTGCGTTGATGCCGATGGGGGAGAGCTTCTCAAAGAGGCCTTGGATGCCCTGGAGCTCGCTGAGCGAGGCGGCGGAGGCCTGGGCGTCGGAGAGCTGGACGGTGCCGCCGAGGTTGAACCACTGCTCGATCTGCTGGGTGTTGGTGTCAGTAAAGTACTGGTCGAAGATGTTGGCGACCGAGGCGCGGATGATCTCGCGGATGACGGTGTCAGCGCCGCGCATCTCGCCCTCGTACTCGAGCTCGATCTTGCCGGTGATGCCGGGCAGCGCGGCGTAGATGTCGCCAATGCGGGGGACGACGGTGGACTCGCCGTGTATGAGGGCGCGGCGTTCAGCGTTCGAGACGACGAGCTCCATGGTGGAGATCGGAAGTCGCTGGGAGACGCCGGAGCGCTTGTCCACCTTCTTGTCTTCGCGGGCGGCGAAGGCGACGGACTCGACGACCTGGCGGATGTAATGAGGGATCTCGATCTGCTGGATCGTCTCGTCGCCGGTGTAGGAGCGCGCGGTCCAGGCCTCCTGCTCGGTGATGCTGATGGCGTCGTCGATGGACTCGGGGTAGTGGGTGCGGATCTCGGAGCCGATGCGGTCCTTGAGCGGGGTGACGATCTTGCCGCGGGCGGTGTAGTCCTCGGGGTTGGCGGAGAAGACGATGGCGACGTCGAGTGGAAGGCGGACGGGGTATCCCTTAATCTGGATGTCGCCCTCCTGCATGATGTTGAAGAGCGCGACCTGGATCTTGCCGGCGAGGTCGGGGAGCTCGTTGACGGCGAAGATGCCGCGGTTCGCTCGAGGTAGAAGGCCGTAGTGCATGGTGAGCTCGGAGCCGAGCTCGAGGCCGGCGCGGGCGGCCTTGATCGGGTCGACGTCGCCGATGAGGTCGGCGACGGTGACGTCGGGGGTGGCGAGCTTCTCAACGTAGCGCTCTTCGGGGGTCATCCACGCAATCGGGGTGCTGTCGCCCATGCGGGCGAGGACGTCCCGGGAGAAGCGGGAGAGCGGGGCGTAGGGGTTATCGCGGAGCTCGGAGCCGGCGACATAGGGCGCGGCGGGGTCGAGCAGGGTGGTGAGGGCACGGAGGATGCGACTCTTGGCCTGCCCGCGGAGGCCGAGCAGGATGAAGTTGTGTCGGGAGAGCACGGCGTTGACGATCTGCGGCAGGACGGTGTCGTCGTAGCCGACGATGCCGGGAAACAGGGCCTCGCCGGAGGTGCGGATGGAGCGCAGGCGGGCGATGAGATTGTCGCGGAGCTCGTCCTTGACGCTGCGGCCGACGCGCTCGGGGGTGAATTCACTGGCGCGCAGGGCGCCGAGGGTGGTGGGCAGAGCACCGGGGAGGGAAGAGATCGCCATAGGGCAAGTATAGAGGTTCAACGGAGCGGCGATGCGCACGGGCGGCGGCGCGTGTGTGTGAGGTAAACGCGGTGATGGGAGATGGTGGCGGTTCGGCGCCCGGTTGGGGGCTGCGATAGAGTACGGGGATGGTCGACATTGAGCTTCTGGTGCAGGCGTTACGCAATCACGGTCACCGGGTGGAGAGCGTCGCCTCCACTCCGGCCAACGCGGGGGAGTACGAGATGACGGTGGATGGAACGGTGCTGAACCTCGAGGATGCACGGGGGCTGCTCGAAGCGGACGAGGCGGAGGACGCGTAGTCACGGCTGCACGTCCGCACTCACGGCCGGCGACGCGTTCAGGCGAGGTCGTCGAGCATGGCCTGGAGCTCGCTGGCGGCATGGGTGTTGCCGGTGCGAGCGGCGGCGGCGAGGCCGGCCTCGAGGCGGGTACGAGCAACTTCAGGGCGGTCGAGCTTGAGCAGGAGCTGGGCGGACATCTGGTAGGCGGGGACGTAGTCGGGCGTGTGCTCGGTGATGGTCGCGTACTCGCGGAGGGCGTCGTCGTTGCGAGCCTCTGCGGCGTAGGCCATGGCGAGGCCGTAGCGGGCGAAGGCGTCGGTGGGGTTTTGCGAGAGGATCTCGGTGAGGGCGGCGATCTTGTCCATACGTGATGGTGGCAGGCGAACGAGTTCCGGGCAAATGGGAGCGGGGCTGGTCGCGAAAGCGCCGGGCGGTCGCTGGGAGACGCCGGACGGGCTTCGGTGGCGCGGGGCTGCGCCACTACTCATAGCGGAGTGCCTCATTCGGCTCAATGCGCGTGGCCCTGACGGCGGGGATGCTGCTGGCCAGGCCAGCCGCGAGCAGGAGGATGGCGAGTGCGAGGAGCAGCGGCGCGACGCCGCCGGAGATCGTATCGGTGAGCCAATGACGGAGGACCTGGCGCAGTACAAGTGACGCAAGGACGCCGGCAGAGAGGCCACCCAGCACGCTGGCGGCGGTCGAGCGATAGACCAGGCGCAGCACGTTGCCGCGAAGCGCGCCGAGAGCGAGACGGATGCCGAACTCGCTTGTGCGTCGCGCAACGGTGTACGTCACGACGCTGTAGAGGCCGACCGCTGCCAGCAACAAGGCGAGGGCGGCAAACCCGGCGAAGAGCCACGAGATGAGCTGCCCGCGCGCGTACTCCGGCTGCGTGCTGATCCAGTGCTCCAGGTCGCGGGTCTGGCCGCCAATCTGCTGGTCAGCGTCGACCTTCGCGATCTGCATCCCGATGGCGTGCACGAGAGTTAACGGCGGCACCCGAGAGCGGACCAGAAGCTGGGTGTATGGACCCATGGCGAGCGTGAACGGAACGTAGACCTCGGCTTCAATCGGTTTGCTGGTGCCTTGATTCAGCTTGTTGCCAGTGATCCCGATGATCTGCAGCCAGCCATCCGAGCCGTCCACGGCAACGGCGACGGGCGGCTCGGGCTTGAGGGACTCCGTCTTTACGAAGTGGCCGATGGCATTGCCAGAGGGAAAGTACTTGCGAGCAAAGACCTCGTTGACTAAGACGAGTTTTGCGGCGGTGTGCACCTCGGACGGCGTCCACAGGCGGCCCTGCAGAACGCCGACGCGCAACAAGGGAAGGTACTCCGCGCTGACGAGATTCCAACCCACGGTACGGTCGGCGGTACCGGGCAGACCGAGGATCTGGATGGGAACGTCGAAGCCGCCGTACGGCGGTGTCGCGTTGGTCGAGACCGCGACCGCGGTGACACCCGGGGTCTGAGCGACGCTGGCCTGCATGGCCTCCACGAAGGCAGCGCGCGCGGCGATGTTGCTGTAGGCGGCGCCGCGGATCGGGAGACCGACGGCGATGACGTTGTGCGGATCGTAGCCGAGTGGCATGCGCGCGAGATGGAGGAAGCTCTGAATCGCGGCTCCGGCCGTGCTGAGGAGCAGGATGGTGAGCGCGAGCTGCGCGCCGATGAGCAGGTTGTGCATGGTTCGGCTTCGGTTGCCCACGACGCGCGATGTGCCCGACTGCATGGCTTCGCGCACATCGGGCCGCGAGAGCTGCAGCGCCGGGGAGAGACCGAAGAGGAGACCCGTTCCCAGAGCGACGATCACACAGAAGAGCAGCACCGGCAGGTTGATGTGAATGGAGGCCTCATGCGGGAAGGCGTTCTCCGGCAGAAGGTCGATGATGACCGAGACGAGGCGATAGCTGAGCAAGACACCGAGCGTGGCGCCGGTCACCGAGAGAAGAAGCGCTTCCGTGAGCAGCTGGCGGAGGATGCGACTCCGCGAGGCGCCGATGGCACCGCGGATGGCGAACTCGTGGCGGCGAGCCGCGCCTCTCGCCAGCAGCAGGATCGACACGTTGCCGCAGCCGATGGCGAGCAGCAGAGCGACGGCTCCAAAGAGAAGACCAAGTGTCGGGCCGATGGACTTGATGAACTGCTCGTTCAACCCGATGACGTGCAGCGGCATGGGCTTGGTGGGATAGTCGGCCGGGAAGTACATGGGGCTTTCTTTTGCAAACTGCGGGATGAGGGGCTGCAGCTGCTGCTCGGCTTGGAGGTGTGTCACACCCGGCTTGAGGCGGAGCTCCATGCTGCCGAAGTCTTCGCCCTTGACGTTGCCGGAGAGCTTCATGGGCAGGTAGACCTCCGCATCGTTCCAGGTAAAACGCGGTGCGGCGACGCCGACGACCAGGTAAGGCTTGCGCTGCAGCTGGACTGTCTTCCCCACGGCCGTCGCGTCTCCGTGAAAGCGGCGCTGCCAAAACTTGTAACTCAACACGACCACCGGCTCGGGGTCTCCGCCGCCGATGGCGTCTGACGGCAGCAAGCCGCGGCCGATGGCCGTGGCCACACCGAAAAAGGTGAAGGCGTTGGAGGTCATGTAGCAGGCGCGGACGTTTTCCGGCAGGTCGCCGCCGGAGATGGTGAGGTTATCGGCGCGCGTGAGGATGGAGTCTTCAATCGCCGGGACGGACCGCATCTGCTCCCACTGTGACGGGAGTGTGCCGAAGCCGTTGTACTGACCGCTGCTGTCCAGGGCACCGAGCGCCAGGTGCGCCATGCGATCAGGACTCGCATAGGGATAGGGGTTAATCAGGACGGCCCACACCACGCTGAAGACCGCCGTGGTGGCGGCGATGCCGCACGTCAAAGAGAGCAGGGCGATGACGGCGAAGCCGGGACTCTTGTAAAGCTGGCGGAGGGCGTATACGAGGTCCTGGTGGAGGGTCTTCATCGTCGTAACTCCTGGCACACGAGTCGGTCCGACGAAAGCAATGCACGTAAAAGGCCAACAGGGCCGGATCACTCCGTCTCTGAAACTCTCTGAATGGAGGATTAGATCACGCGGAGGAGGCGATCTCTGCATGCCGATTGCTGTCCACTTCTGGACAACGCGTCTGGTTTTGGACGGAGCACTGCCTCCCTGCGACGGTGCGTGCGCGCGTCGGTGGGGCGTGGCTGTCTGCTGCGTCGGGCGATGACGGACCTCGTACACTGAAGGGATGGATACGGCGGTTACACGGACGGTGGTGGAGTCGCAGTCGGAGCGGAGTGAGATTGTGCTGCCGGCGGACACGAACGCGATCGGACATCTCTTTGGCGGGCGGCTGATGCAGTACATCGACCTGGTGGGGGCGATGGCGGCGAGCCGGCATGCACGGGCGTTCACGGTGACGGCAAGCATGGATCACCTGGACTTTGTGGCTCCGGTGAAGCTGGGCGAGTTGCTGATCCTGAAGGCGAGCGTCAATCGCGCGTTTCGGACGAGTATGGAGGTGGGCGTGCGCGTGATGGTCGAGGACATCCGCAACCAGCGCTGGCGGCATGTCTCGACGGCGTACCTGACGTTTGTGGCGGTGGAGAGGGACGGGACGAAGATCGTGGTGCCGCAGGTGGTTCCACAGACGGAGCACCAGCGCCGGCGGTATGAGGACGCGGGGAGGCGGCGGGAGTTGCGGTCGGGTGAGACGCAGAGAAAGAAGGAGATGCGGGAGCTGCTGGGCGATGAGTGGCATGTGTAGGGTCCGGCGGGTGCTCAGCAGGACAGCTTTGGCAGGTTAGGACGCAGGTGCTATCGGAAGTGGGATTGGACAGGAGAAGGCAGCGCGGAGGCAGATCTCGGACGTGACGCAAGAGGGGTACGCGCGGCGGCTTAAAGGGCAGGACAGATCGCGGATTCTTTGCTGAGCTCAGGACGGCGATGTCAGCAGGAGCAGCAAGGGTAAGAGTTGGTGCACGAGGAACGGCGCAGGGCGGCCGGAGGGTGTGTTGATGGGACATATGGGAGCGGGAGCATCGGGGCAGGGGCCGCAGCCTCTGCCGGGCGTGGAGTATGTGATCGCGGTGGGGAGTGGCAAGGGCGGGGTGGGAAAGACGACGGTGGCGGTGAACCTGGCCGTGGCGCTGGCGAAGCTGGGAAACCGGGTGGGGCTGATCGACGCAGACATCTACGGGCCGAACGTGCCGACGATGCTGGGAGCGACGCGGCAGCCGAACATCATCGGGGAGAGCCGGATCGAGCCTGTGATGAGCCATGGGGTGAAGTTCATCTCGGTCGGGCTGATCTCGCCGGGAGATAAGCCGATGATGATGCGCGGGCCGATGTTGCACGGGATCATCAAGCAGTTCTTAACGCAGGTGGAGTGGGGCGAGCTGGACTTCCTGATCGTGGACCTGCCGCCGGGGACGGGCGATGTGGTGATCTCGCTGGTGCAGACGGTGCCGCTGACCGGGGCGGTGGTGGTCTCGACGCCGAGCGATGTGGCACTTGAGGACGCGCGGAAGGCGCTCGAGATGTTTCACCAGGTGCGGGTGGAGGTGCTGGGGATGGTCGAGAACATGAGCACGTTCCATTGTCCGCACTGCGGGGAGGAGATCGACATCTTCTCCAAAGGTGGGGCGGAGCGGACGGCGGCGCAGTTTGGGGTGGAGTTTCTGGGGTCGCTCGAGCTGGACCCGGCGGTGCGGCGGGGCGGGGATCGGGGCATGCCAGTGTCGCTGGCCGGGGCGGAGAGCGATCAGGCGGCGGGGTTCTATGGGATTGCGCGCAAGGTGGCGACGGCGGCGGAGCGCGTAGCGGCGCAGGGTGGGGGCGTGCTCGAGATCGAGTAGGCGGTGCCGGTAGCAGGAGGTCTGTTCCGAGCCGCTCGGCATCTGAGTTGAGGAGTTCGGCGCTCCGCGAGGTTCAGGAGTTCGGCGATCTGCGAGGACGAGTCATGATCAAGTTCACCATTCTGTTGCGGCGGCATCCTGCGATGACGCAGGAGCAGTCTGTGCAGTACCACCGGGAGCAGCACGCGCCGCTCTTCACGTCGCTGGCGGAGGTGAAGCAGTACGTACGGCGATATGTGCAGAGTCACAGCACAGGGGAGCAGCTTCCCGGGATACCGCCGATGACCTTCGATGGCGTGACGGAGCTGTGGTTCGACGAAATGGCGGGATTGACTGGGGTTTTCGGGTCGCAGGGCTATTTGGACAGGATTCGGCCGGACGAGGCGAGATTTCTATCGCTGGACCGATGTGAGTTCGCACTGACGAAGGAGCATGTGGTGATCGGCTGATCCCATGTCGTCCAGGATTGACGGATCCTTTAGACTATGTGAGTGGGGCACGCTGAGATCGATGCTGTGTGCCGCGCCGAAGGAGGGCCCATCCCATGTCGCCAAATGAGCAGCTTACGCCGCGGCAGCGGTCCATTCTGACGGCGATCATTGAGAGCTATGTGGAGACGGGCGAGCCGGTGGGCTCGGGGACGATTGTGCGGCTCGGGGGCGAGGCGGGCGGGTCGAGCGCGGCGACGGTTCGCAACGAGATGGCGGCGTTGACGGCAAGTGGGCTGCTGGAGCAGCCGCACACGTCGGCGGGACGGGTGCCGACAGCGCGGGCGTTTCGGGTGTACGTGGATGACTTGAGCGGGGGAGCGGCAAACGGACGCGTGGGCGGCGTGCGGGCGGGCGGGCGGTTGACGATGGAGCATCGGCGGGAGATCGACTCGAGCCTGCACGGTGTGCCCGGGACGCAGGCGCTGCTGGAGCGCACGAGTCATGTGCTGGCGACGCTGTCGAGCGGGGTAGGGGTGGCAATCGCGGCGGCTGCGGATGGGGATCTACTGGAACACGTTCACTTTACGCGGCTGGCGGTGAAGCGGGCGCTGGCCGTGGTGGTGATGCGGAGCGGGATGGTGCGGGATCGCGTACTAGCGCTCGACCAGGACCTGTCGACGCGGGAGCTGGAGGCGGCAGGGGCATTTCTGAACGAGCACTTTCGCGGCTGGAGCGTGGAGCGGGTGCGGGTGGAGATCGCGCGGCGGGTGGAGGTGGAGCGGAGCGAGTATCACCGTCTGCTGAACGCGGTGGAGCGGCTGTGGGCGGCGACGGTGCCGGAGTCAGAGGTGGGCGAGCAGGCGGCGACGGTCTCAGTGGGCGGCGTAGGGAATCTGGTGGCGGGGATGGCGGCGGGCGAGCAGCGGGACCGGCTGCGGGAGCTGCTCGCGGCGCTTGAGGCGAAGCAACGCGTCGTGGAGCTATTGAACGCGTACATCGATGCGCGGCAGGAGAGTGTGCGGGTGGTGTTTGATCTGGAGGAGCAAGCTCCGGAGCTGGCCGGACTGGTGCTGATCGCAGCGCCGGCGCGGGTGGCAGGCGATCGGCGGGGGACGGTGGGCGTGATCGGGACGACGCGGATCGACTATGAGAAGACGATGAACGCTGTGAGCTATATCGCCGAAGCGTTCGACCGGATGCTGCATCCGAATCTATAGAGCGGGGATTGCGGGCGGGTGTCTCTTTGTGGGACAGGAGTGTTGGTCTGCGGAGCGAAGTCGATGAGTGAGCAAGGGGACGGGCGCACCGTCGGCAGCAGGGTTGGGGAGTTCGCGCGATGGGCGCGCATGGGCAACAATAGACGAAGGGACGCGATGACGGAGCAGACGGCAGTGCACGATGAGGAGATGATGCGGGACGCGGGTGCGACGGCGGAGAGCAGTCCACTGAGCGAGACTGCGGGCGATGGCGCGGTTGACACGCACGAGGACGGCGGCGGTGCGGCGGGCGCGAGTCTGCAGGTGGAGCTGGAGCAGGCGCGCGGGGAGCGGGATGCACTCAAAGACCGGTTGGCACGGCTGCAAGCGGAGTTCGACAACGCCCGCAAGCGGGAGGCGAAGGAGCGACAGGACGCGCGCGACTTTGCGGTGCAACGGACGGTCGAGCCGTTCCTGGGAGTGATGGATAACTTCGGGCTAGCGCTCAAGGCGGAGGGCTCGGCGGAGCAGCTCAAGGCGGGCGTGGAGATGATCCTGCGACAGATGGAGGACGCGCTGCGCGGGCTACAGGTGCAGGCGGTCGAGTCGGTCGGAATGCAGTTCGACCCGAAGGTGCATGAGGCACTGGGCAGCGTGGCGACGAAGGAGTTTCCCGACCACCAGGTGCTGGAGGAGATCCGGCGCGGGTACCAGCTGCGCGACAAGCTGCTGCGGCCGGCACTGGTGCGGATTGCGAGCAATCCGGATCAGGTGAGCGACTAGACGCGCGTGGCGAGAGCAGGTGGGCTGCGGATCTCCGCTTCGCGAAGCACGATACGAGAATAGCGAGTTTGAGACTAAAGAGATGAGTGCGACGGCAAACGTGACGAAGATCGACTACTACGAGGTGTTGAAGGTGTCGCGGGACGCGAGCGAGCAGGAGCTGAAGACCTCCTATCGCAAGCTGGCGATGCAGTACCACCCGGACCGCAACCCGAACAACGCGGAGGCCGAGGAGCAGTTCAAGGCGTGCAGCGAGGCGTATGGCGTGCTGAGCGACCCGGAGAAGCGGGCCGCCTATGACCGGTATGGGCACGCGGCGTTTCAGGGTGGGGGGTTTGGCGCCGGCGGAGGTCCGTTCGCGGGTGGGAACGCGCAGGACATTGGGGACATCTTTGGAGATCTCTTCGGCGAGATGTTTGGCGGTGGCGGCGCACGAAAGACGTCGCGGGTGCAGCGCGGGCGTGATCTGCGGTATGACCTCATGCTCGAGTTCGAAGAGGCGGTCTTCGGCAAAGAGAAGCCGATCACGATCCGGAGGATGGAGACGTGCTCGGAGTGCAAGGGGTCGGGCGCGGCGAAGGGCAAGGCGCCAGTGACGTGCACGCAGTGCGGCGGTCGCGGGCAGCAGCGGTTTCAGCAGGGCTTCTTCTCGGTGGCGCGGACCTGCTCGGTGTGCAACGGGACGGGGACGCTGATCGTTGATCCGTGCGCGGTGTGCAAAGGCGAGACGCGGGTGCAGCGCGAGCAGCAGCTGACGGTGAAGGTGCCGGCGGGGGTCGAGCAGGACACGCGTATTCGCTATCCGGGAGACGGCGAGGCGGGCAAGTATGGCGGGCCGGCGGGTGATCTGTACGTGGTTCTGAATGTGAAGGCCCACGCCTTCTTCGAGCGCGATGGGGATAACCTGCACTGCGTGCTGCCGGTGAGTTTTCCGCAGGCGGCACTGGGCGCGGAGCTCGAGATTCAAACGATGGAGGGTGCGGAGACGCTGCGGGTGCCTGAGGGGACGCAGAGCGGGCGCGAGTTTGTGCTGCGCGGCAAGGGTGTGCCGCACCTCAACGAGCGCGGCAAGGGTGACCTGGTGGTCGAGGTGCGGGTGGAGACGCCGAAGAAGATGAGCCGCGAGCAACGGGATCTCGTGCGGCAGCTGGCAGAGACGATGACGGTCGAGAACAAGCCGCAGTCGCGCGGCCTGTTCGATAAGGTGAAGGAGATGTTCACCTAGGCTGACGGAGCAGGTGCCCGGAAGGCGAAGCAAGAGCCTTCTTGGGTAGAGCTCTCGTCTTCGGTGATCGCAAAGATGGCGCGCCGACACTCCCGCCCGTCGATGTTGCTTCACGACGAAGGACTTTCGAAGATGAAACTGCAGGGGAGACCTCGTGAGCTGCCCTACACTCAACCTATGTCGAACGAGGTTGCATGGGCTGCGTTCCGTCTCGCGACGGAGGGGGACATTCCCGAGCTGCGCCGGCTTATTGAGGCCTCTGTCCGTGGGCTGCAGCGAGAGGATTACACCGCGGCGCAGATCGAAGGTGCGCTGGGACACGCTCTGGGGCTGGATACGCAACTGGTCGCAGATCGTACCTACTTCGTTGTCGTGGCGCCCTCATCAGGGCAGATCCTCGGGTGCGGTGGCTGGAGCTTTCGCAAGACGCTCTTCGGTGGCGACGGCGGCCCCGGGCGTGTAGGTGAGGTGCTTGATCCAGCGCGCGATCGGGCGAAGATCCGCGCGATCTTCATTCATCCGGAGTGGGCGCGCAGGGGGCTGGGCTCCCGCATCTTGCGGCACTGTGAGGAGGCTGCCTGGGCGGCTGGATTCCGCCAGGTCGAAATGGGGGCAACGCTGACCGGCGTGCCGCTCTATCAGCGTCAAGGGTACGTCGCTTTGACTTCGGTGAGCGTTCCTCTTCCCAATGGCGAGGTGCTTCCGATGGTGCACATGATGAGGCGGCTTCACAGGGACGGCGAGACGGTCTTCTCTGTAGAGGAGTAGTCGAAGTGCTTCGAAGGTGGAGCGGTTTGGCCGATCCGTGACGGAGCTGGTGGAGCTCTCTCCACGGTGCGAGCCGACGATGCCGTCCCGCTCCGGTTGAATGACAGGATCATCGGTCGCAGACTGGGGAGGCTGTTGCGCTCCGGCCTGGGTGGGAGACGCCTCATCGCTACGGAGGACGGCTTTCGAGATGCCTGCTCATTGCCCGAGGTGGGCGGAGAGGATGGCAGTGGCGGCGATCGCGGCGGTCTCGGCGCGGAGAATGCGGGGGCCCAGAGTGACGGGCTGCCAGTGGTGCTCTTGAAAGAGGGTGATCTCGTCGGGGGCCCAGCCGCCCTCGGGGCCGATGGCGAGGGCAATTTCGCCCTGGGCGGGCTGTGGAAGGGCGGCGGCGAGAGGGGTGGCCTGTTCGGTCTCGCTGAGCAGGATACGGTGCGGACTGTGCTCAGCGGCGAGTGCGGCACGAAGTGGAGTGGGGTCGGCGATCCCGGGGATGGAGACGCGGCGGGACTGCTTGGAGCTCTCGAGGGCGATGCGGCGCCAGCGGTCCACGCGCTTTGCGGAGGCGTGAGCCAGGTGTTTTTCGGTGCGACGAGCGAGGATGGGCGTGATGCGGGCGACGCCGAGCTCGGTGGCTTTCTCGATGCCCCATTCGAGGTGGTCGAACTTGAAGATGGCGAGCAGCAGATGGAGTGGGAGAGCGGTGTCGGTCTCGAGCTCCTCGTGCAGGAGGAGGCGAACGGTCTCTTTGCCGATGGTGGTGTCGATCGCGGTGATCTCGGCACGGTGGAGAAAGCCGCCGGCGACGACGTCGACGACCTGACCGTGTTCTGCGCGGAGGACACGGGCGAGGTGGGCGGCCTGGTCGCCGAGGAGGGTGGCTTCGGTGGCGGTCCAGGTGTCGGCGATGAAGCGGCGGCGGGTCATCTGCGCTTCAATGCGGGCTGGGGTGCAGCGTTCGGGGTGGGCGTGGCGTCCGGCTGCGTTGCGATCTGCTTTGGGATGAGTACGGTCAAGGGTTGCTGGTGATAGAGGTCGAGCAGAACTGAGGCGGACAGGCGCGCGTTCCAGTCGGCTTCGGTGACGGGGAACTCGAGGAGGACGTAGCCCTCGGCGGAGTCGCTGGGGTTGATGCGGGTCTCGCGTAGGAGCGGTGGCGCGCCCTGGTCGGCGGCGAGCTTCGCAACAGCGGGAAAGGTGGCGAAGACTTTGGGCAGGTCGGGCTGCTCGATGGCGCTGATGGCGGGGAGGGCGGCGCCGTCGGCGGTGGTGAGGGTGGCGGTGATGTCTTTGAGGAAGAGCGGGAGTTTGAGGCGATCGGTGATGCGAATGGTGACGAGAGCGTAGAGGGTGTCTTGGGCCTGGTCCTGGCCGACGACGTTGGAGTCAGACTTGAAGACGAGGTGGGAGGCGTAGACGGAGACGCGCGGGATGGAGGTCTGGGCGGTCTCGCGGGGCGAGAGGCGGAAGAGAAGGAAGCCGGCGGCGGCGAGGACGAGGACAGCGATGGCGATGGGCGCGGCGAGGTTGGGTCGCGCGGGTTGGGAAAAGGAGAGGTCCGCCACTGCTTGAGGATACCAGTGGACGTCTGCGAGGAGCGCCGACGATGTTGCGCACTAGGAGGTCGCGAGGAGGGGAAGGTGCTCCGGCGCATTCCGAGGATAGTATCGCCGACGAGGGAACACGAGCCGTGTTACTTCACGCCGTCGGAGGCGCGAAAGAGGGCTGAGTGCAGCTAGTCGTGCTGGACGGCGTACTCATCGAGCAGGACGGAGATGAGGGCGGCGGTAGGGACGGCAACCAGGGCGCCGATGATGCCGGCGAGGGCGGTGCCGATGAGCAGGGCGACGAGGACGGTCAGGCCCATGAGATCCACAGAGGACTTCATGATGCGGGGGGTGAGGACGGCGTTCTCGAGATTGATGTAGATGGCGTAGAAGATGAAGACGCCGGCCATCTTGGGCCAGGAGTCGAGTGCGGCGACGCCGCCGGCGAGGCAGATGGTGACGACGCCCCCGGCAATCGGAATGATGTTGAGCAGGCCCATGAGGACGCCGAGCAGGACGGCGTAGCGAACGTGCAGGATGGAGAAGACGATGGTGCTCGCGACACCGAGGATGAGCATGAGGAGGCCTTGACCGAGAAGCCACTTGCTCATCTTGAGCTTGGCACGCTGGAGGGTGCGGTCGAGGCGGTCCCGGCGATCGTGAGGAACGATGGACAGGAAGTAGTCGTAGGCGTGCTCGCCCTCGAGCATGAAGTAGATGCAAAGAAAGGTGGCGGTGAGGATGTCGAAGATGTGGGAGAGCCAGTTGGGAAGTGAGGTAAAGAGGTAGGTCGCGGTGGCGGCGAGAGCTCCCTGGATGCGTTGCGCGGCGGAGTCGAGACCGATCTTGGTGGCGAAGGGAAGTCGCTTGGCGCGGCCGAGCAGATCGGAGGCGTGTTTGGGGAAGTCGCCGATGAAGTTGCGGAGATCGCTGAGAACGGGGGGTACGGCGATGGAGAAGAAGAGCACGAGCGCAAGGAGGATCGCGGCCAGAAGAAGGATGATGGCGACGAAGCGCGGGGGGCAGTAGCCGCGAATGTGAACGGCAGAGATGCGATTGACGATCGGCATCAGGACAACGGCGAAGAGGCCGCTGACGTAGAGGATCTCGATCTCTTTCTCGAGCTTCCACGCGAGCAGAAGCAAGAGGATGACACCGAAGAAGAAGAGGATCTGGCCGCGAGTGCTGGTGCGCGCGCTGGGCGTGTCTTCGACCAACAGAGGTTTGGTTTGGGTGGCCAGGTCAGTACCTCGTGAGTGGTCCCGTGTTGCCACCGGAGTGTAACAGGGACGGGTTCAAGCTCTTGGATGCAGATGGCTTGGGCGAAGCGCTGAGTGATAATCGCGAAGCTGAAGAGGGCTGGCGCACCGGGGAGAGGCACCACGGAAGGGCGGGGTGGGCACGCGTCGGGCTTTGGTGGACGGGCTGGCGATGGCAGGGTGGCCGCGACTGGCGGGGACGGTGGGAGAGCAGCAGACTGTGGGGCGCTCGCCGCCAGTCGGCGCGGAGCTCTGGGCCGAGGGCGCGGGCTAGTCGACGGTGGAGGTGAGTAAGTCGGTGATACGGGCGACGGTCTCGGGCGGGGTGAGGGTCTCGGTCGGGATGGTGACGCGGGCGAGGCGGAGATAGAAAGGGCGGCGCGCGGTGAAGCGGGCTGAGGCCGCGCCCGGGTCATTGAGGTTGGGGCGATCTGTGGTGCCGACGATGAGGGCCTGGAGCATGCAGCGGTCGAAGAGGACCGGAAACGGGGCGTCGAGGAAGACGACCGTGGTGTGAGGCGTCTGCTCGAGCAGGAGGCGGTTGGTGAGGGTCTCGGGGGCGCCGCCGCCGAGGGCGAGGACGAGGCTGGACTGGCGCAGGGCGTTGGCGAGGGCGGAGGACTCGAGGCGGCGGAAGTGAGGCTCACCGTGGCTGCTGAAGATGGAGGGAACGGAGATGCCGGCGCGCTGCTCGATGTGCTCGTCGAGGTCAAGAAAGCTCCAGCCGAGTTGATGGGCGAGCAGGCGGCCGACGGTGCTCTTGCCGGCGCCCATGAAGCCGGTGAGGACGATGCGGCGAATGGTGTGCCGGGGGTTACCAAGTGGATCGGGAGCAACGGCGGCAACGGCCTGGAGGGTCGTGAGCGGGAGTGGGGGCACGGTCGAGCTCCGGAGAGTGTGTCAAAACGCTGGTTACAAAACAAAGCCGCGACCCGGGGGGGTCGCGGCTCAGGAGGGGGTGGATGCTCTATGGATTAGAGATGTGCACGCACCTGCCTGGCCGCGGAGGGCCACCAATAGCAGGTCGTAAATCGTGCGAGACGCATCATGTCAGTCCCAGGGTACATCCGACAGGTACGGGTTACAAGGGCTTTGTAGGACTACTCGGCGTCTTCGGCGCTGGCCGCGATCTTAAGCTTGCTCTGGATATTGTTCCAGACGTGATCGGCGGGCTCATCGAGGGCGGGCTCGAGCAGGAGCTTTGCCTGATCTGCGATGTACTTCAAGTCGCGGACGAGGGCGCTGCAGTTCTCGCACTCCTGGAGGTGGGCTTGCAAGGCGGGATCAGTCGGCAGACCGTTGCTTCCCGGGGAGAAGAGCTCAGGCAGGTGCTCCTGGAATTCGCTACAGGTGAGTGTCCGCGCTTTCATTGGACCACCTCTCTGACAGGAACTGGCTGGACGGCCTGTTCAGACTGGCGAAGCAGCTCGCGCAGCTTGAGGCGGGCCTTGTGGAGCTGAGACTTGCTGTTGCCGGTCGAGCACTCGAGCATGGTCGCGATCTCGTTGTGCTCGAAGCCCTCGACGTCGTGGAGGACGAAGACCATGCGGTAGCCGGGGGGCAGCGAGCCGACGGCACGCTCGAGCGCGACACGGTCGACGGAGCCGGCGAGCTGCGGGTCACGCGAGCCGAAGTCCCGCTTGGGCGCATCTTCCTCGGAGGGGTTGATGGTCTCTTCGAGCGAGACGAGCTGCAGACCCTTCTTGCGCAGGTGCATCAGGACGAGATTGACGGTGAGGCGATGCAGCCAGGTGGAGAAGGCGGACTCGCCGCGGAAGGAGCCGATCTTGCGGAAGAGGTGAAGGAAGGCCTCCTGCGTCATGTCCTCGGCTTCGGAGACGTTGCCGAGCATACGGAGACAGAGGGTATAGACGCGACGTTTGTGGAGCGCGTAGAGCTTGGAGAAGGCCTCGGCGTCGCCGTTTTTCGCGCTCTCGATCGCCTCGGCTTCGCCGGCGATCGGAGGATTTCGCTTGAAGAGCCCGGGAGTGGCTTTTGTCTGAGTGGTCATGGATACGCCTTGAGAAGACATTGGCTCGCCTCCGAAGTCTGAACTGGTGCACGGATGGGTTCGCCTTGCTTCCAGCCTATCGCACAATCCCGCTGACTTTCTTTATGGGTAGAGGAGCGGTGTGGCGGAAAGGTTGTGCAGGCAACCAAAGTTGATGCAGGACAGAGAACAGCGGCGGCTCCCTACGAGCCGATAAAGCGGGCGTAGAGGGAGCGGGCGACGGCGGGATCGGTGGTGCCCTGGATGACGGCGCGGCCGTCGTTGAAGAGGGTGACGGTCTGCTCGCCGCGGCGAAAGCGCAGCAGGAGGCCGTTCGAGCGGAGGTCGCTGATCTCGGGCAGCGCGCGCAGGCGGGCATGAACGGCGGTGAGGGCGAGCGGACGTCCACGCTCGTGGATCTGGACAGCGTTGCGACCGCAAAGGGTGATCTCGGGGCGGTCGGAGCCGGTGAGATGGGTAAAGCGGCGATGTCCGCAGACGGGGCAGTCGGGATCAGGGGTGCCGGCGATGATCTCGGCCCGGGTCAGCGCGCCAGAGGTGGTGAGGTTCCAGAGGTCGAAGGAGACAAGCGTGCGACGCATTAGGTGGGGCTGGCCGCTGAGCAGCTTGAGGGCCTCGATGGACTGGAGGGAGGCGGCGAGGTTGACGGCTCCGGCGAGGATGCCCGCGGTGTCGCAGGTGGCGATGTGACCGGAGGGCGGCTCGGGAAAGATGCAGGCGAGGCAGGCCGTGGGGACGAAGGCTTCGGTAGGCCAGGCGACCAAAGGCGTGGCAGGGCGAGGGAGGATGTTCATGGTGGCGGCGTAGGCGCCGACGGCGGCGGAGTAGATCCAAGGGATGCCGTGCAGGACAGCGAAGTCATTGATCAGGTAGCGAGTCTCGAAGTTGTCGGTCGCGTCGAGGAGGAGGTCGACGCCGCCGAGCAGGGTGGTGGCGTTTGCCGGGACAAGGTCGGCGATGACGGGATCGGTGAGGACGCCGGAGTTGACGGTGCGGAGCTTGCGATGGGCGGCTTCGGCCTTGGGCAGCACAGCTTCCGCATCCGCTTCGTCGAAGAGGATCTGGCGCTGCAGATTGGAGGGCTCGACGAAGTCGCGGTCGATCAGACGAAGGTAGCCGACGCCGGCGCGGGCGAGCAGCGAGGCGAGAGTGGCTCCGGTCGCGCCGACGCCGAGGATGGCGACGCGAGCGGCGCGCAGTCTCTGCTGGCCGGTGACTCCGATGCCTGGGAAGAGAATCTGCCGAGAGTAGCGCTCGGCTGCGGCGGGGTCGAACTCGGTATCGGGGAGGGAGCGACGAGGTGCAACCGAGGGTACGCTGGGTGGGTCGGGCATGAGGTTTCGCTTGTAGTATAGAGACCGTGGCGTAAGCCTGCGGGTTCGGGCGAGGTCCGGGTGACGGGGGATGCCGGGACGAGACGCGAGTTCTAGAAACAAGTGCCGGTAACGCGGGTTTGACGGTTGGCGGCAGATCACTGTGAGGGGAAGCTGGGTTTGGGGCGACTGGAGGAGCGGCGAAGTCTGAGGTGGAGCCCACTCTGTCGCATGGTGGTCCGACTGTATGGCGCAGAGCCGTGGACGGCGGTGTGGTTGGCGGTGCTGGCGTTCGGCTTGACCGTGGCAGGGCCGGCGCGAGGGCTCGCCCAGGCCTCGCCGACGCCGAATGAGGGCACGACCCCGGGACCGCAGTCAGGAGCGCCCACAAGGGTGCTGGCGCCTGCGACTCCGGGTGCGGTGCCGCAGGCGTCGAAAGATGCAGAGCCGGGTGCGGCGGGGCAGAGCGCCGTGCCGCTCGATCAGCAGATCGCGGCGGCGGCTGCCGCGGCAGGAACGCCGAGCCTGTGGCAGAGCAAGGGTGTCACGGTGGACCGGATCGTCTTCAACGGGGTGACGTTCGGGCCAACGGACCTGCTGCCGAAGGCGTTGACCCAGGCGGCCGGAGCACCGCTCGATCCGGATAAGGTGCGGGAGAGCACGCGGCGTCTGTTTGCGAGCGGTGAGTATCGCGATATCACGGTGCGGGGGGAGCGGCACGGAGCGGCGCTGACGCTCATCTTCGAGGGCGTGCCGCAGTATTTCGTAGGGCGGATCTCAATCCAGAGGGTGAGCAGCGAGCGGCTGAGTTCGCTGCTGGAGTTTGCGACCAAGCTAGACCCAGGCAAGCCCTTCAGCGAGGCGCAGGTGCCGGCGGGGACGGAGGGGATCCGGCTGACGCTCGAGCAGAACGGGTACTTTCAGCCCAAGATCGTGGCCTCCACCAAGCGACATGACGACAGCCGGCAGGTGGATGTGATCTACGCGGTCGACACCGGACCGCAGGCGCGGGTGGGCGAGGTGCTGGTGACAGGCACCGATCCAGGAATCACGGAGAAGGAGTTTCGCAAGAAAGGCAAGCTGAAGCGGAAGACGCGGGTGAATCGAGACACGACGGGCAATGCACTCGATGGTGTACGCGCGGTGTACCAGAAGAACGATCGGCTCGAAGGAACGATCACGCTCAAGCAGGAGAAGTATGACCCGCCGACCAAGCAGCTGAACTATACCTTCGAGGCGAACCAGGGACCGGTGGTGAAGGTGCTGATCGAGGGCATCAAGGTCTCGAAGAGCCGGCTGCAGTTGCTGGTGCCGATCTTTGAGGAGGGCACGGTCGACAATGACCTGGTGAATGAGGGGTCGCACAACATCAAGGACTTCATTCAGCAGCAGGGCTACTTCAACGGCAAAGTAGAGGTGAAGGTCATCGGCGGCGGGACGCAGGCCGAGCGCGTGATCTACACGGTCGACCGCGGGAAGAAGCACAAGGTCACGAATGTGACGTTCACCGGCAACAAGTACTTCAGCGACGACATCCTGCGCGAGCGGGTGCGGGTGCAGAAGGCGGACGCGTATCTGCAGAGTGGACGATACAGCCAGTCACTGGTGACGGCGGACGCAGAGTCGATCGAGGCGATCTACCGCGCGAACGGCTTCAGCAATGTCAAAGTGACGTCGGACGTCAAGGACGTGGACACGGATAAGAACGGCAAAGAGCTGAAGGTTGCGGGTATTGTGGTGCGCTACACGGTTGTGGAAGGACCGCAGCAGACCTTCGGTAAGGTAGATCTGGCGGGCGTGGACGAGAGCCGGCGCGATACGGTGATGCGGCTGCTCAACACGCAGTCGGGGCAGCCGTTCTCCTTGATTACGCTCTCAGGAGACCGCGATGCGGTGCTGGGCTACTACCTTTCACAGGGCTTCGACCAGACGAATGTGGAGCTGCAGCAGAGGGTTGACCCGGACGATGCGACGAAGACGGACGTGACACTGAAGGTGATTCCGGGCGAGCAGGTGCTGGTGAATAACGTGTTGCAGGCGGGGCTGCACCACACCAAGCAGAAGATTGTGGACTCGCAGGTGTTGGTTCATCCGAACGATCCTCTGAACCAGAGCGCTCTGCTGGACACGCAGCGCAACCTGTATAACCTGGCGTTGTTCAACGAGGCGATTGCGGCGGTGCAGAACCCGGCTGGCCGCGCGCCGCAGAAGAACGTGCTGCTGCAGCTGACCGAGGCGCGGCGCTGGGACGTGACGTACGGCTTCGGCTTCGAGGCGCAGACGGGGCAGCCGGCGCGCGGTGTGATCTCGGCGGCGTCTCGGATCCAGCTGGGTCTGCCGCCCGACGCGGTGCTGTCGCAGGAAGGCAGAACCGGGGTGAGCCCGCGGGTGTCGCTGGACGTCTCGCGCATTAACCTGCGCGGGACGCAGCAGTCCCTGACCCTGCACACAGCGTATGGACTGCTGGAGACGATTGCGGTGCTCAGCTTCCAGAATCCGGACCTGCTGGGGAACAAGAACCTGACGGCGTCGATCTCGGGCGGGTACACGAACGTGCAGAACATCAGTACGTTTGCCGCGTCAACGCTGCAGGGCGATTTCAGAGTGACGCAGAAGGTGAAGCGGGCGGACACGTTCATCTACGACTTTCAGTACCGGCGCGTGGCGGTGAACCCGAATACGCTGCAGGTCTCCGCAAACCTGATTCCGCTGCTGAGCCAGCCGGTTCGGGTGGGTGGACCGAGCGTGCAGTGGTATCACGACCGGCGGGCGCCGAGCCAGCTCGATGCGACGAAGGGGTCGTATACGACGGCGCAGCTCTTCGTCGCGTCGTCGAAGTTTGGATCGCAGGCAGACTTCAACCGGGTCGATGTGTCGAACTCGACGTACTACCAGTTTGGCAAGAAGCAGAAGTACGTCTTTGCGCGGAACACGCGGTTCGGATTTGAGAACAGCTATGGGCCGAACCCAAACGTGGGCAACCAGGAGTGTGTGGGCGGGCTGCTGACGACCAACGCGAGCTGCCTTGCGGTGCCGCTGCCGGAGCGGCTATATGCGGGCGGTGCGACGTCGCATCGCGGCTTCTCGATCAACGGAGCGGGTCCGCGCGATCTGCAGACCGGCTTTCCGGTCGGTGGAAACGCGGTCTTCGTGAACTCGCTGGAGCTGCGTCTGCCGCCGCCGGTGCTGCCGGTCGTGGGTAGCAGTGTGAACTTCGTGGTGTTTCTCGACAGCGGCAACGTCTTCGAGCACCTGAGCGACCTGGGGCCGAGCTTCGCGCGCTTTCATCAGCCGAATCAGTCGACGTGCAACAACGTGTCGGGATCGATCGGGACGTGCGACTTCAACTACTTTTCGGAGGCGCCGGGTCTGGGCGCACGGTATAACACGCCGGTGGGTCCGATTCGTGTGGACCTTAGTTACAATCTCAACCCGCCGATCTACCCGGTGATTTATGACTTCAACAACAGCCTTCCGCACGTAGGACAGGCGAGCCACTTCAACTTCTTCTTCAGCATCGGGCAGGCGTTTTAGATGAGCGTGACGAGGCACAGTACGAGGCACAGAGAGGCTGCAACGCAGCGATGCGGTCTGCTGCTAGTGCTGTGCGCGGCGCTGTGTGTGTCTGTTGCCGCGGGGGCGCAGACGGCGCCTGCGCCGGGAACGCCGCAGAAGCCGTCTGCCACGCCGGCGAGTCCGACCGACAACGCGCCGTCGCCCGAGGTGACCGGAGGCAACGCGAAGGAGGCCAATCCGGCGCCGCCGCTGCTGCCGCCTCCCCAACCGGCGGGCGGTGAGGTGCTTGATCGCGTGATCGCAGTCGTGAATGGGGACGTGGTCCTCGAGAGCGATGTGGATGAGGAGCGGCGATTCGCGGCGTTTCAGCCCATCAGTGCGCCAGCGGGAGACTTCACGCGCAAGCGGGCGATCGAGCGGCTGATTAACCGCGACCTGATCCTGCAGCAGGCGAAGCTGCAGCCACAGCCGCCGATCACGGACGAGGACGTCAATAAAGAGCTGTCTCTGCTGCGGGCGGAGAGCCCGGCGTGCAAGGCCACGTACCACTGCGAGACGGAGGCGGGGTGGGAGCGGTTTGTCGCCGCGCAGGGGTACACCGTGCCGGAGCTGATGGAGCGGTGGCGGCAGCGCATGGAGACGTTGCGGTTTATCGAGCTGCGCTTCCGCAGCGGGGTGCACATTCCGCAGGAGGAGATTGAGGCGTATTACACGAAGACACTGCTGCCGGAGTACAAGAAGCGCGGCGTGAAGGCGCCCAAGCTGGATGACGCCATCTCGGATCGCATTCAGGAGGTGCTGCTGCAGGAGCAGGTGAGCAGCCTGCTTTCGGACTGGCTGAAGTCGCTGCGGGCGCAGGGCTCGGTCGAGATCATGAAGGCAGACGGGACGGGGCCGGCATGAGCGCGATGGCGGAGCCACAGGGAGGTGGAGGAGGGGCTTCACGCCGGTCAGCGCTGGCACGGCTCGGGCGCGGACTGGGCTGGGCCGGGCTCGCACTGGTTGTGTTGCTGCTGCTGCTGGTTGCGGGCGTCTCCTGGTATACGACCACGGCGGACTTTGAGCGGCGGGTGTTGACGGAGCTGGTGAGCACGCTAGAGGACGCAACGGGCGGCCGGGTCGAGCTGGCGCACATTCACCTGAAGCTATGGCAGCTGGCGATCGAGGCAGACGGGCTCGTCGTTCACGGGCTCGAGGGACCGGGCGAGGCACCATACCTCTCAGCCGAGCGCGTGCTGGTGCACGTAAAGCTGAACACGTTGATCTCACACACGGTGGGTAAGGGGGCGCAGTCGTATGTGTCCCTGAACTACCTGCGCGTGGAGCAGCCCCATGTGCACCTGATCATCGACAAAGATGGCAAGACGAATCAGCCGGTGCCGAAGAAGCCGAGCACGAGCACGACACCGGTGCAGGACACGCTTCTTGATCTGCAGGCACGGAAGGTCGAGCTGGTGGACGGGCTCGCGGTGGTGAACGACAGGGCGGTTCCGTTTGACTTGGCCGCGCGCGATCTTGAGGCGGAGGTGCACTACCTCGCTGCGAACGATCGATATGGGATGACGATTGACCTGAACGATCTGCGGACGCGGATGGCGAAGGAGCCGGAGGCGCAATCGAAGGTTCATGTCGAAGCGGAGCTCGGTCGCGATGCGGCGGTGCTGAAGACGCTCGATGTTGCGACGGGTTTGAACTCGAAGGTGCACGCCGACGCGGAGATCAACCATTTAGCCAAGCCGGAGTGGCGGGTGAGTGTTGCGGGCAAGCTTGCGCTGCAACAGATTGCAGTGTTGGGCGGCGTGGACGGCCTGAACGCGGGCACGCTTGAGCTCGATGTGAAGGGTCACAGCTGCTACGTCGCGCCCGTGGAGGCACAGAAGCAGCCGCACTTCTGGCAGCGGCATCGGCCAAAGGATGCGGCGCAGCCAAGTACCAAGGCGCTGCCGACAGACCCGACGTGCAGTGCGGGATACCTGGCGGTTGGCGAGGTGAAGCTGCACGACGCGGGGTATCGCGATGCGAATGTGCGGCTGCACGACATCAACGGCGGCGCGCAGCTGCACGTGACGCCAACGGAGCTACTGTTCACCGCGCTGACGGGCTCTCTGCCGGGCGGGGGCAGCGCGGCGGGCGAGCTGCGGATCTCAAACTGGCTGGGTGAGGTGCCGCCGAGCGCGCCGGCGACCTCACCGACGACGGTCGCCGCAGCCAAGACGGCGAACACGACGGCGAAGGGGATCGGAGCGGCGCCGCCAGTCGAGAACGTCACGATCACGCCGGTGACGCGAGCGCACGCGCTGCTCAACGTGACGATCGACCGGATTCCGCTGCGTACGATCATGGACATCGCAGCCCCGAAGAGCACGGGCGACCTCGGCTTCGATACGGCGTTCAGTGGGCCGGTGAAGGCGGAGTGGGGCGGCCCGGCGACGGAGATCGCGAGCACGGTAAACGTCGACGCGGACGTGACGTTGACGCCGACGGGCGTGCAGCGGCGGGGCGCACTCTCCAACATCCCATTGCGCGGAGAGGTGCTGGCGCACTATCGCGGGGCCACGCAGGTGGTGAA
Organism: uncultured Acidobacteriaceae bacterium; assembly: GCA_964247625.1. GTDB lineage: Bacteria > Acidobacteriota > Terriglobia > Terriglobales > Acidobacteriaceae > Edaphobacter. Next base: position 70,506 of record CAXTVA010000002.1, on the reverse strand, counting down.
CATCGAGCGGCTGGCGGGGCAGACGCCGGAGTCGACGCTCGAGGCGAGCGGCGTGCTGGGTGTGAACAAGGGTGATCCGCTCACGTCCCTGCGGGTCGACCTGCTGGTGCGGGATCTGGCGGAGTATGACCAGCTCCTGCAGACGATCGGCTTTGAGAGCAACGGCAAGAAGGGGTCGGCCGCGATCCCGGTGGTGCTGCACGGAACGCTCGCGTTCAATGGAACGGCGAAGGGTGCGGTGAAGGATCTGGACGTAAAGGGCCATCTGCAGGCGACGGATCTGGCGGTGCATCTGGGATCGCAGGCGGACGTGCACATCGATTCGGTTGTGGCGGATGCGGAGTATGCGCCGAAGACCGGACTGGCGGTGGCGAGTTCGACGATCAAGCGTGGCTCGGCGGAGTTGCTGGTGACGGGAGCGGCACAGCCGCGGCGGCAGACCTCGCGACGCGGCGTCGTGACCTATGTGTGGGACGACGGCAGCACAGTAGACGCGAAGGTGCAGCTGAACAACGCCAAGATGGCGGATGTGCTCGAGATTGCGGGACAGAAGGACAAGTACCCGGTCACGGGGACGATCTCGGTCAACGCGCATGCGCAAGGCGCGCTGAAGACGCTGAGCGGCGCGGGCGAGATCACGCTGATGGACGGCGCGGCGTACGGGGAGCAGTACGAGTCTGCTGTCGTCGACGTGACGGTTGAGGGTAAGGCAGTCGAGGCGAGCCGGATCATTCTGAAGCTGCACGGGATACAGATCAGCGGCAGTGGCGGCTACAACCTCGCGACGGAGCGCTTCCATGGGCACCTTGAGGGAAGGCAGCTGGTGCTGTCGAAGTTTGACACGGTGCAGAAGCAGAAGCTGCCGGTGGATGGCGTGCTTGATCTGAACGCGGATGCCAATGGATCTGTAACAGAACCAGGTCTGCGAGCGAAGGTGACGCTGGCGAAGATTACCAGCAATGGGCAGATGCTGGGTGAGGTGAACGCTGAGGTTCACAGCCAAGGAAAGACGGTGTACCTGGCGGCGACTTCGACGGTGGTAGGCGCGCAGCTGCAGGCGAATGCGACGACGGAGCTGACGGGCGACTACCAGACGGAGGCGAAGGTGACGCTGACGGGCCTCGATGTCAGCAAGCCGATGGCGATCTTTTCGCCGGATTCAGTCGCGGCGAAGTCGAATATCAATGGCGTGCTCACGGTGAGCGGACCGGCCAAGCGGCCAGAGCTGCTGCGGGGAACGGCGGAGCTAAATCCGCTGGAGGTGACGCTGCAGGGGATCGAGCTGCGCGCCGAGGAGCCGCTGCGGGCCTCGCTCGCGAACGGAACAGTGACGCTCGAGACGTTGAAGATCACGGGGCAGGGAACGGACCTCGAGGCGAGCGGGACGGCGCAGGTGCTGGGAGCGACGGACCCGAAGGGTGGGGCGCTGAACCTGAAGGCGCGCGGGAGCATCAACACGGCAATCGCCCACACCTTCGACCCATCGGTGATCGCGAGCGGGTCGGTGACATTCCAAGTGGCGGCCGGCGGACGGGTAAAGAAGCCGGCGCTTACGGGAGAGGTCGATCTGAACGGCGTGAATCTTGCGCTGGACGGTGTCTCGAACGGGCTCAGCAATCTCCAGGGCAAGCTGGTCTTCAACGAGGACAGGCTGAACGTCGATCATCTGACGGCGGTGACGGGCGGCGGCCAGCTGGATCTGGGCGGCTATCTCGCCTACCAGAACGGGGTCTTTGCCAACCTGACGGCGAGCGCGCGCAAGGTGCGCATCCGGCTGAACGGGCTGAGCACGACGGCGGACGCAGACTTTATGCTCCAGGGCGGCTCCACGGGTGCACTCCTGAGCGGCAAGGTGCTGGTAACGCGGTTCGGTGTGGGGCCGGATGTGGACTTCGCGGCGTTTGCCGGCTCTGGCGGTGTCTCGGCGCCGCCCGATCCCAACTCGGCCGCGAACAAGGTACGTCTGGACATTCACGTGGCGAGCTCGCCCCAGCTCGACTTTCAAAACTCGTATGCGAAGCTGGCAGGGACCGTCGACCTGACGGTGCGAGGGACGGCTGCCGAGCCGCAGGTACTCGGGCGGATCCAGATCACCGACGGAAGCGCGACGTTTGCGGGGACGAAGTATCAGCTGCAGCGCGGTGACGTGTACTTCACCAATCCGGTGCGCATCGACCCGATCATTGATCTGGACGCGACGGCGCGGGTGGAGAACTACGACATCACGATCGGCGTGCACGGGACCTCGGCGAGCCTGAAGCCGACCTACCGCTCGGAGCCGCCGTTGAGCGAGGCGGACATCTTCAACCTGCTGGCTCTCGGGCGCACGCAGGAGGAGGCGCAGATTAATAACCAGCAGCTGCAGCAGGCGGGCACAGACCCCACGACGAGCGCACTGCTGGGCGGCGCCTTAAATGCGACAGTGAGCAATCGGGTCTCGAAGCTCTTTGGCGGGGGTAGCGTCAAGATCGATCCCGCCTTTGTGGGAACGCTGGGCAATACCGGTGCGCGCATTACGGTCCAGCAGCAGTTATCGCGGCAGATCTCGGCGACCTTTGCGACGAACGTGAACTCCTCGGCGCAGCAGCTGATCTCGGTGTCCTACGCGCTGAATGAGAACCAGTCGGTAGTGGTGACGCGGGACGAGACAGGCGTGTTCAGCATCGTCTACAAGATCCGGAAGCGATACCGATAGACGGCGGTGGCTGGAGAGGCGAGACGTTCGAGGGTATGTCTGCGTCCAATGGTGGGCTATGATGTTGGCCGTCGGCGCGCCGGAGAGCTGGCGGCCAGAGACGCGGAGGAGTTTATGACGACGATGCAGCGATTTATCCTCGGTATGTGTGGTGTTACGCTCACGCTTTTGCCAGCAGCTCCCGGGTGGGCGCAGGCGACGACATCTGCAACCGGCAGCGGGCCGAACGATGCCCAGATACAGGCGGATGTGCTGAAGACGCTCGACAACAAGCGGTTCAAGGATGTGAAGGCGGCGGTTGCGGACGGCGTGGTTACACTGAGCGGCACCGTGGACGTGTACAGCGCGAAGGAGGACACGGACAAGCGCGTACACCATCGCAAGAACGTCAAGAGCGTGGAGAACGATATCGAGGTCTCAGGGCCCGCGGTCGAGGACGCAACGCTGCGAAACAAGCTGGCGGAGAAGCTGGCCTATGACCGTGTCGGCTACGGCACGACGGCGTTCAATGCACTGACGATCGCCGTGCAGAACGGCGCGGTGACGCTGGGCGGCGTGGCGTACGGCCCGACGGATAAGGACTCGGCGCTGAGCCTGGTTTCGAACTATCCCGGCGTCAAGGACGTGATCGACAACATCGAGGTCGCGCCGACCTCTCCGTTCGACGACCGCATCCGGATCGCAGAGGCGCGGGCGATCTACGGGTCACCGCAGCTGAACAAGTACGCGATCGATCCGGCGAAGCCGATCCGCATCACCGTCGTGAACGGCAACGTGACGCTCTCGGGCGTGGTCGACAACCAGGCGGACAAGGATGTCGCGAATATTCGCGCGAACGGCGTGCCGAATGTCTTCAAGGTCACCAACAACCTTGAGGTGGCGGCGTCACAAAAGGGCGCAAAGTAGTCGGGTCGGGTTACGTCTGGCCGCCGCGGGCGCTCGCTCCGGCGGCCCTTTCTCATTAGGATGAAGAGATGGCGCAGTGGTGGAAGAGCACGGCAGTGACGCTCGAGATGATCAAGTGGGAGCACTCGATCTTCGCCCTGCCCTTTGCTCTTACCGGGGCAGTGCTCGCGGCGGGAGGATGGCCGCGCCTGCCAGTGCTGCTGCTCATCGTGGTGTGCATGGTGTCGGCGCGGTCGGCGGCGATGGCGTTCAACCGGCTGGTGGACCTGGAACTGGATCGTGCGAATCCGCGCACGGCAATGCGCGCTCTGCCGACGGGAGCACTGCGACGATCTTTCGTCACTGGATTTGTGGCGGTGACGGCACTCGTTTTCCTGATCGCAGCCGCCATGCTGAACCGGCTGACACTCCTGCTGGCGCCCGTGGCGCTAGCAGTGCTGCTGCTCTATAGCTACACAAAGCGGTTTACGCGCTGGTCGCATGCGGTGCTCGGTCTGGCGCTGGGCATTGCGCCAGCCGCGGCGTGGATTGCAGTGCGGGGAGCGCTCGACAGCCGCATCCTGGTGCTCACCGGCGCGGTGCTGCTATGGGTGGGCGGCTTCGACATCCTCTATGCCTGCCAGGACTATGAGCACGACCGGCGCGTCGGCCTGAAGAGCATTCCGCAGGCGCTGGGGCTTGATGGCGCCTTCTGGACGGCCCGCGTGATGCACGTGCTGATGGTGGCGATGCTGCTCTGGCTGGTGCATCTCTTCGCGCTGGGACCGATTTCGCTGGCGGGAGTCGGTGTGGTGGCGCTCTTGTTGCTGTACGAGCATCTGATCGTGTCGCCGCGGGATCTTGGACGGCTGAACGCAGCGTTCTTCACGCTGAATGGCGTCATCTCCATTCTCTTCTTTGCCGCGGTCACAGGAGATGTTCTGTTGCGCCGTTAGGCATGCCGAAGAGCCGAAAAAGCCCGCCGCGTGGCGGGCTTTCCTGTAGCAAGAATCAGCTGTGTCGTTCGCGGAAGGCGTCAACCTTCTCCTCGATGCTGTTCTTCACATTCTGAGCAGCTGAGGTGATCTTCTCGCGCGTATCGTGGCCCGTCTCGGCGGTATGTGCGCGGGTCTCCTCCGCTCTGACACTCGCGTCAGCGTGGGCGCGATCTGCCGTGGAGCCAGCAGCGTCCTTGACGTCACCCCACGCCTCCTTTGCGTTTCCTTCGACCTGCTCAGCCGCGCCGGAGTTCGCGAGGCGCTCGTTGCCGACGGCCTCGCCGACACCCTGTTTGATCTTGCCTGCGACCTGTTCGAACTTGCCTGCGATCGAATCGTCATTCATAGGTTCACTCCTATACACCCGTTCAAGTGCGCTGAGCGGAACAGAGAGGACCAGACGAATGATCCGCTCCCACTGCTCGTGATATCTAGATGGCGCCGCGGCGGCCCGAGAGCAGATTGAAGATAAGGACGATGATCGCAAGAACCAGAAGGATGTGGATCCAGCCGCCCAAGGTGTAACTGCTGACCAGACCCAGAATCCAGAGGATAAATAGAATAATCGTAATGGTCCAAAGCATGATGTTCGCTCTCCTGTTTCGGCCAGTCTGGGCTGTCACGGTGCGTTGCACGACGACCTCCCGCCGGGTTCCTGTCATATGTTGCCGGGCTCGGGAGGCGGGTTGCCAAACCAGGATTTTTTGCAGTGTGATGAAAGCAACTTCTACCGGATGGGCGATCGAGGGAGGTACCGCATGACCTCCTGGCCGGCCACTGTCGCGATACAGGGCGAGCTTGGCTCCAACAGTCACGTCGCGGCGGCGGTGCTCTATCCAGAGGCCGAGATGATCGCGTGCGTGCGCGCCGAGGAGGTGGTGCGGCGGGTCGCCGGTGGAGTAGTCGACGTCGCGGTGCTGCCGGTCGAGAACACGCTGCATGGATCGGTCGCCGAGCACTATGATCTGCTGCTTGACGAGTCGGTGCGGATCGTCGCGGAGAGTCTGTTGCGGATCCGGCACAACATCATCGCGGCCCCGGGTATTCGGCTTGCGGAGGTCAGGCGACTTCTGTCGCATCCGGTTGCGCTCTCACAGTGCCGACGCTGGTTGGCAGAGCATCCTGAGATGTCGGCGGAGCCGTTCTATGACACGGCAGGAAGTGTGAAGTTTGTGCTGGCCGAGGGTCTGCGGGACGTTGCGGGTGTGGCACCGCTTCTGGCGGCGCAGATCTTCGGTGGAGAGGTGCTGGTCGAAGGGATCGAGGATCACTCGCAGAACTACACGCGATTTCACACGCTGGTCGGAGCGGGGCGGGTGAACGCGGCGGGAGACGAGACGATCGACAAGCTGAGTGTGGCCTTTACGCTCGAACACCGGCCCGGGACGCTGGTGGAGGCTCTACGGCGGCTGGCGGCATCGGGGGCGGACCTGACTCGGATCGAGTCGAGACCGGTGCACGGCAGGCCGTGGGAGTACACGTTCCTGGTGGATCTGCGATGCGATAGGGCTGCCGGAGCGGATGCAGCGCTCGACGCGCTGCGGCCGGTGTGTGGCAGATTGCAGGAGCTTGGTCGATACCGGGCGGCAGTGAGGGCTCTCAACGATGTGCCGCGCGAGGGCTCATGTTCTGGCGGAGATCGCCGATAGGCCTGGATAGACGGTGCAACCGATGCCTTGCGCCGCATTAAGCGGACAGGTCACGGAGCTTGCGACGAATTGCCGCGTGCTGCATCCTATAGAAGGTTATCTGACAGAAGGACACTCAATGCCAAATGATTTCGTAAGTGTAATCAAGCCGAGCGCCAAGTCGACGTCAGGCGCGGATGGCGGGCGCGCGCTGCCGGTGCTGCCGATTCGGGACACGGTGCTGTTCCCGCATGCGGTGTTGCCGCTGACGGTGGGTCGTGAGAGCTCGATCCAACTGATTCAGTCTCTTGGGGAAGAGAAGACCATTCTCGTGGTGGCGCAGCGGGACGCGCGGCAGGACACGCCGCAAGGGACCGATCTGCACGCGGTGGGGACACGTGCGACGGTTCACAAGGTCGTCAAGATGCCAAACCAGAGCCTGTTCGTCTTTACGGAGGGCAATGAGCGGGTGCGCGTGGGCGAGTTCTCGCAGACGACCCCGTTTCTAATGGCGGAGTCGGAGGCGATCGAGGAGATCGAACCGGAGAAGTCACCCGAGCTTGAGGCCTTGCAGCGCAATGTGATCAGTGAGTTTCAGCAGATTGTGGCGGCCTCGCCAACGCTGTCAGATGATCTACAGACAATCGCCTTGAACATCGACGAGGCAGGGCGGCTGGCGGACTTCGTGGCGTCGAGCCTGCCATTTCTGACGACGGCTGACAAACAGGAGCTGCTGGAGACGTCGTCTGTGAGCGCCCGACTGGAGCGGATCAACAAGCACTTGGCAAAGGAGCTTGAGGTCCAGCAGCTGCGCAACAAGATTCAGAGCGAAGTGCAGGACTCCGTGCAGCACTCCCAGCGCGACTACTACCTGCGCGAGCAGATGAAGGCGATCCAGAAAGAGCTTGGAGACCAGGACGACACGCAGAAGGATATCGCGGAGCTCAAAGAGAAGATCGAGAACGCAGGCATGTCGGAGGAGGTGAAGAAGGACGCGCTCAAGGAGCTGAGCCGGTTGAGCCGCATGAACCCCATGGCGGCCGACTACAGCCTCACGCGCAACTACGTGGAGTGGCTGGCGGTTCTGCCGTGGGGAAAGACGAGTGCGGGCGAGGTGGATATTCGGAAGGCGAAGACCTATCTCGATGAGGACCACTACGGGCTCAAGAAGGTCAAGGACCGTATCCTCGACTACCTCAGTGTGCGGCGGTTGAAGCCAGACATGAAGGGGCCGATTCTCTGCTTTGTCGGGCCTCCGGGCGTGGGTAAGACGTCGCTTGGGCGATCGATTGCGCGGGCGCTGGGACGCAAGTTCAGCCGTATCTCGCTCGGCGGCATGCACGACGAGGCGGAGATCCGCGGGCATCGACGCACGTACATCGGGGCTCTGCCGGGGCAGATCATCCAGCACCTGAAGCGGGTCGAGGTGAAGGATCCGGTCTTCATGCTGGACGAGATCGACAAGCTGGGACGCGACTTCCGGGGTGATCCGGCGAGTGCGCTGCTCGAGACGCTCGATCCGGAGCAGAACAACACGTTCCGCGATAACTACCTCGACCAGCCATTTGACTTGAGCAAGGTGCTCTTTATCTGCACGGCCAACCAGCTGGACACGATACCGGCACCTCTGCTTGATCGCATGGAGATCATCGAACTTACCGGGTATACCGAGGAGGAGAAGGTCAACATCGCGGAGCGCTATCTAATCCCGCGGCAGGCGAAGGAGAACGGCCTAACGAGGGACGCGAAGGCACCCGAGACACCAACGACGGAGAACGCGCAGGATGTCGAACCTGGACCGGCGACGACCGTGGAGACGGTGCCGAGCTTTGCCGAGGTGATCGAGTTCCCCACCGAGAGCGTGGCGCTGATCGCGCGGCATTACACGCGGGAGGCGGGGGTTCGCAAGCTGGAGCAGCGAATCGGGACGGTGTGCCGCAAGGTCGCGCGTCGCATCGCCGAGGGCGAGACCGGCAAGGTCGTGGTGACGCCGGAGCTGGTACACGAGTTCCTTGGCGGCATCAAGGTTCGCGTGGACACGGAGATCGCGGAGCGGACGAAGCGGTCCGGTGTGGCGGTGGGTCTGGCGTGGACACCGGCGGGCGGCGACGTGCTCTTCATCGAGGCGAACAAAATGAAGGGCAAGGGCGGCTTCACGATGACCGGGCAGATCGGCGACGTGATGAAGGAGTCGATGCAGGCGGCGCTCACGTGGGTGCGATCCAACGCGGTCTCGCTCGGGCTGGACGAGGATGTGCTGAAGGACATCGATCTGCACATTCACGTGCCGGCGGGAGCGATCCCGAAGGACGGGCCAAGCGCGGGCGTGACGATGGCGACGGCACTAGTAAGTCTGCTGACCGACGTGCCGATTCGACCGCTGCTGGCGATGACGGGCGAGATCACGCTCAGCGGCAACGTACTGCCGGTGGGCGGCATCAAGGAGAAGTTCCTTGCGGCGAAGCGGGCCGGGGTTCGGGATGTAATTCTGCCGATCGACGTGAAGACGAACGTGGAGGAGGACCTGACGCCGGACCAGACGGACGGAGTCACGATCCACTACGCGACGCGCTTCGAGGATGTGCTGGCGGTGGCACTGCCGCAGACCGGGCGCGAGGCAGCCAATGACGAGGCCGTTCGCGAAGAGGTGCTGCAGGCGACCGCGTGACCACGGTTGAAGCGAAGGAGGCTCGGAGCGTCGCTCCGAGCCTCCTCTTCTGCCGTGGAGAGGGCCTTGCTGCGCTCTAGTCCTGATCGTCTTCGTAGCTGCTGAAGAGGGTGTTGAGACCTTCGGACCAGGTGGGATGACTCCAGATGCCTTCGCGGAGCTGGGTCGCGCTAACGTTACCCATCATGGCGATCTGAATCATGGAGGCGAGCTCGCCACCGTTGACGGAGAGCATGGTGGCACCGAGGATCTGGTCGGTGTCGCGGTTGACGATGGCTTTCAGGATGCCGCGGGGCTCGGCGGACTCGCGGGCGCGGGCGACGGAGGTGACGGGCAGCCGCGCGATCCGGAGGCGATGTCCGGCCGCGCGCGCGGCCCGCTCCGTCATGCCGATGTGGCCGAGTTCGGGGTCGGTGAACATGGTGTAGGGGACGGGACGGTTCTCGATGGTGTGATTGCCATCGTTGAGCAGGTTGTCACGCAGGACGCGGAAGTCGTCGTAGGAGATGTGGGTGAACTCGGGGCCGCCTTTGCAGTCGCCGATCGCCCAGACGCCCGGAAGGCTAGTCTCGAGGCGGTCGTTGCACTCGACGAAGCCGTGGGCATCCAGCTTGAGACCGACGCGGTCGGCGGCGAGGGTATCGGTGTTGGGGGTACGACCCGCGGCGATCAGGAGATGGCTGCAGGTGACGATCGGCTGCGAGGGCTGGGTGCCTCTCTGCTCGCAGGAGAGGCGTATACCACCGCCGGGGGTGGATTCGGCGGAAGCGATATGGGTATTGCAGTGGATGGTGATGCCGTCCTCGCGCAGGAACTTCTCGACGACGTCGGAGATGTCAGGGTCTTCCTGCTCGGCGACGTGGTCGCCATGCTGGAGGACGGTGACTTCGGAGCCAAAGCGGCGGAACATCTGCGCGAACTCGAGGGCGATGTAGCCGCCGCCGAGGATGGCGAGGTGTTGAGGCAGCTGGTCGAGCTCCATGACGCTCTCGTTGTTGAGGGTGGGGACGTCACGGAGGCCGGGGATGGGGGGGATGGCGGTGCGCACGCCGACGTCGAGGAAGATGCGAGGCGCAGTGAGCTGGGTGGAGCCGCCGTCGTTAAGCGCGACCGAGAGGGTATGGGGTTCGTCGGTGAAGGCGGCGGTGCCGTAGAGGATGGTGAGATTCTTGGCCTGCTGGAGACCCTTGAGGTTGTTGCTGCGCGAGGTCTCGACGAGATCGCGCTTGCGTTGCATCACCTTTGCGAGGTCGACGGTGACCTCTCCGGTGCCGATGCCGAAGTCGGCGGCGCGACGGGCGAGATAGGTGACGCGGGCGCTGGCGACAAGGGTTTTGGTGGGGGTGCAGCCGGTGTTGACGCAGGTGCCGCCGATCCAGCGGCGCTCGACCAGGGCGGTGCGCCAGCCATGGTTGGCAAGAGCTTTGCTAAGAGGGGTGCCACCCTGGCCTGAGCCGACGATGACGGCGTCGAAGTGCTGCGTGTCCATGCGGGTTGAGTCTCCTGTGTGTGGTTCTTTCGATGGTAGCGGGTGCCGGGTCGATGGCTCATGAAGCGGAGATGGCGAGGGAGAAGGTCTGGGCTGGGCTGGGTGTGTTGCGGTAGGTCCCACCCCCCTCATTATTGTGCAAAGTCTTCGAGAGGCAGGGGTTAGGTCTGGACTTAGTCTGGTGTCGATTGGTATCAGGTACCGACCGGGTCAGGACTTTGTCGGGTCTGGCCGGGATACGTGGAGTGCCCGGGTTATGGGTGAGATCGTGCGGCTGTGGTGCTGCCCGGGGGGAGAGCGCGATCCGGCTGGTGTGCTGCTCTCTTCCAGTATGCGGCCTCGCGCAGGGCAAGTACGCCACGGGATTGCTGCTGGATCAACCCGGAAGAGTGGTGGAGGTGCGGGAGAAAACCTCTGGGGGCGGCGGAGGACTCCTAGCCTGTGGGGGCGACGTGGATGACGACGAAGACGACGGGAACGAAGACGACGGGAACGAAGAAGGCGGGAACGAAGAAGGCGGGAACGAAGAAGGCGGGAACGAAGAAGGCGGGAACGAAGAACGCAGGGAAGCCGGTCGCGGTGAAGAAGGAGACGGCGGCGAAGACGTCAACGGCGAAGAAGGCAGGTGCAACAAAGCCGGCGGCGAAGACGGCAACGGCGAAGAGGGCAGGTGCAACGAAGTCGGCGGCGAAAGGAGCGGCGACGTCGATGCCGAAGGCGGGCAAGGATCCGAAGGGTGGGTTGACGGCGGCGGGGCGGGCGTTCTTCAAGGAGAAGGACGGGTCGAATCTGCGGCCGGGAGTGCGCGGGAAGACAGACACGCCGGAGAAGATGATGCGGAAGGGGTCGTTTTTGCGGCGGCACTATGCCAATCCTCCAGGGCCGGTGGTGGATGCCAAGGGACAGCCGACACGGCAGGCTTTGCAGGCGGCTGCCTGGGGCGAGCCGGTGCCGAAGAACGAGGCGGATGAGCGGAAGCTGGCGGAGAAGGGGTCGAAGCTGCTGGAGCAGTATCACGCGGCGAAGGGGGACAGACCGAGACTTGCTGTCACGAGAACGGGGTCGGGGGAGAGTTCGAGCTCGAGCTGAGGTGGATGCTGTTGCTGTTCCGTTCTCTTGCTCTGGGGTGCAGGCGGCTGGTTTGTCTTGCTGAAGGGGGCGGTACTGTGAGTCTATGCGAGTGACGGTGTTGTGCTTCGGGGTGCTGAGGGAGATTGCCGGAGCGCAGCAGGAGATGCAAGTCGATGCCGGGGTGACGGTGGGCGTGCTGTTGGCGCGTCTCGAGGCGCAGGCGACGTCGCCGAGTGAGATATGGACGAGGCTGGCGGTCGCGGTGAACCGGGTGTATGCGGCACGGGAGACGGTGCTGGCCGAGGGTGACGAGGTGGCGTTGCTGCCGCCAGTGAGTGGCGGGCGGGGCGAATCGGCGCGCAGCGCGTCTAACCACCGATGCAGATCCTGATTACACGGGAGCGGATCGACGCGGGGGCGATTGTGGCGGGGATCAAGGCCGCGGCGGATGGGGCGGTGTGCGTCTTCGACGGCGTTGTGCGGGACAACACGCGGGGGCGGCGGACGCTGTACCTGGACTACGAGGCGTATGAGGAGATGGCCCTCGAGCAGATGCGCGGGCTCGCGGGTGAGGCGGTGGCGCGCTTCGGGGTGCGGGAGGTGGCCCTGGTGCATCGGCTGGGGCGGCTGGGGGTGGGGGAGACGAGTGTGTTGATCGCGGTCGCGAGCGCGCATCGCGGGGCAACGTTTGAGGCGTGCCGGTGGCTGATCGACACGCTGAAGCGGCAGGTGCCGATCTGGAAGCGGGAGCAGTTTGAGGATGGGGCGGTGTGGGCGGATGGAGAGCCGTTTCCGGAGGCGATTGCAGTGGCGCCAGCGGACGGAGGGATATTGCGGTGAGGCGCGGTGGTCGAGCGGCGGTGACCGCGCGAGGGGGCTGGGCCGCAATGGCCTGGATGGGCGTGGTCCTGAGCGGTGCGATGGCGCAGGCGCCGGTGGAGCGGCGGGCGCCGCAGGCCCCCGCGTCGAATGAGCGGCCGCTGCCACAGACGGAGACGCCGCCAAGCGCAGCCGAGGGCGACGTGCCGACGATCCGGGTCCAGACGCGGCTGGTGAACGTGGCGGTGAACGTAGAGGACGCGCACGGGGGACCGGTGGGCGGGCTGGGACGGGAGAGCTTTACGGTCAGTGAGGACGGCAAGCCGCAGAAGATCGCGGTCTTCGAGCGGGAGAGCGCGGCGCCGCTCTCCGTGGTGCTGCTGATCGACGCGAGCGAGAGTGTGTTGCGAAACGAGCGGCTGGAGCAGAGTGCGGCGAAGCACTTTGTACGCGCGATGCTGCGGACGCAGGACGAGCTCGACCTGATGGACTTTTCAGATACGGTGCGGGAGATTGTGCCGTTCACGAACGATCGCAAGCGAGTAGAGGCAGGGCTGGGCGAGCTGCAGCGCGGGGACGAGACGGCGCTCTACGAGGCGATCTACCTGGCGTCGCAGCGGCTGGGAGAGACGAAGCTGGAGGCGGGGCGGCGGCGAGTGGTGGTGCTGATCACGGACGGCGGCGACACGAAGAATACGACGCGGTACACGCAGGCGCTCGAGCAGGCACAGCGGGCAGGGGCGATCGTGTACTCGATCATCATCGTGCCGATTGCGTCCGATGCGGGGCGAAACACGGGTGGGGAGCACGCGTTGATGCAGATGGCTGCGGATACGGGCGGCAAGTACTACTTTGTGCAGGACCCACAGGATCTGGAGCCGGCGTTTACGCATGTCTCAGACGATCTGCGAACGCAGTATGTACTGGGGTACTACGCGCCGCAGGGTGGGCGGGAGGATGGAAGCTTCCGGCGAATCAAGGTGCAGCTGACTGATCCGGCGCTCTCAGGGGCCGATGTGCTGCGGTACAGGAACGGGTACTTCGGGCAGGGCCGCTGACGCGGAGATCACGGAGCACCACTCAAGGACCTCCGCACAGCTGCGGATCGACATCCAAGCGAAGAAGGAGGGCTGCGCGTGGAGTATGTGAGGTTGGGGCGAACGGGGCTGAAGGTGTCGCGGATCTGTCTGGGATGCATGACATACGGCAAGGCACCGGACGGCGATGCGACGAAGCCTGGGCGGCACGCGTGGACGCTGAGCGAGGAGGAGAGCCGGCCGTTCTTCGCGCAGGCGATCGAGGCGGGAGTGAATTTCTTCGATACGGCGAACGTGTACTCGAGCGGTGCGAGCGAGGAGGTGCTGGGGCGATTTCTGAAGGAGCACGTGCGGCGGGAGAACGTGGTCATCGCGACCAAGGTCCAGGGCGTGATGCGGGAGGAGCCGAACGGCAGCGGGCTAAGCCGGAAGGCGATTCTGTTCGAGCTTGACGAGAGCTTGCGCCGACTGGGGACGGACTATGTGGATCTCTACCAGATCCACCGGTGGGATGCGGAGACGCCGATCGAAGAGACGATGGAGGCGCTGCACGATGTAGTGAAGGCGGGCAAGGTGCGGTACATCGGGGCGTCGTCGATGTGGGCGTGGCAGTTTGTGCGGGCGCAGGCGGTGGCGGAGAGGCACGGCTGGACGCGCTTTGTCTCGATGCAGAACCACTACAACCTGATCTACCGCGAGGAGGAGCGGGAGATGGCGGGAGCCTGTGTGGCGGAGGGGGTTGGAATGCTGCCGTGGAGTCCGCTGGCGCGGGGACGGCTGGCGCGACCAGAGGGTGCGAAGGCGACCAAGCGGCTGGATACGGATAAGTTCGGAAGGACGATGTACGGCAGGACGGAGGAGGCGGACGCGGCGGTGATCGGGCGGCTGGAGGAGGTGGCGCGGGAGCGTGGGGCGGCGATGGCGACGGTGGGGCTGGCGTGGCTGCTGGGCAAGCCAGGGGTGACGGCGCCGATCGTGGGCGCGAGTAAGCCAGGGCATCTGGAGGACGCGGTGGCGGCGGTCGCTATGGCGCTGTCGGGAGACGAGGTGCGGCGGCTGGAGGAGCTGTACGAGCCGCACCCGGTGCTGGGGTTCAGCTAGGGAGTTCGGAGGGAGCTGCCGGGACGGTCGCGTGGAAGCGAAGGCGGACGTAGTCGGCGGTCCAGTGGCCGGCTGGATCGCACAGGATGGGCTCGAGGAGGTGAAGTGTCTGGGCGAGGGCGTGGGCGCGGTCAGCGGGGGCGAGCCGGTCCAGGACGCCGTTGCGGAAGGTATTAAGCCAGGCCTCGAGGCCACTTGGGAGCAGGGTGGGGCGGGGGATGAGATCAATCTGCTGGACCGTGAAGCCGGCGCCCTCGAGCAGCGAGCGGTAGAGTTCGGGCGAAGGAAAGAAGGAGGAGGCGGCGGTCTCGGCGTCGACGCCGAAGGGGGCGAGGGAGGCCTGGAGCGCTGTGCGAATGGCGGCGACGTTGCCCTGACCGCCCATCTCGGCGACGAAGCGGCCGCCGGGACGGAGGGCGCGACAGATGGCGGCGAGGGCAGCGGGCTGCCGGTCGAGAGTGAGCCAGTGAAGCGCCGCGTTTGAGAAGACGGCGTCGAACTCAGCGTGGAAGGGAAGGTCGGCGATGTCGCACTCCAGGACGGTGAGGCCGCGGGCGTGGGCTGCCTCGAGCATGGCGCAGGAGCGATCGACGCCGGTGAGGGTGGCACCGGTGCGGGCGAGCTGCTCGGTAAGAGCGCCGTCGCCGCAGCCGAGGTCGAGGATGCGTTCGCCGGGCGCGGGAGCGAGAAGGGCGACGACGTCTCCGGCGAGTTCGGCCACGAAGCGGCCGTTGCGGGCGTAGGCGCTCGCGTTCCAGCGTTGCTGGGGCGCGGCGGAGGGCGAGACGCGATCTTTCATATACTCATTCTTTCGCAGACGTGGCGTGCGGGTCGAGCGAAACGCATCTTTGAACAACAGACGCATTGGCTGGCGATCGAGGCAGAGGCGAACAGCAGGAGCATAGGGCGATGGTGACAGCGGCGGGACAGCAGGCGATCGAGCAGGTTGAGGATGGCGGGACGGCGGTCACATTTGCGCGGGAGAACGGGTCGCGCTTCGTCGAGGAGCTGAAGGCGCTGCTGCGGATTCCGTCGGTCTCGACGGATCCGGCGCACATCGGCGATGTGAGACGGGCCGCGGAGTTCTGCGCGGCGGAGCTGACGCGCATTGGCCTCGAGCAGGTGCGGCTGATCGAGACCTCGACGGCGGAGCAGGTGATCGCCGACGCGGTCGGGCATGCGGTGATGGTGCCGGCGCGCATCGGACATCCGATGGTCTATGGCGAGTGGCTGCAGGCGAAGCCGGGCGCGGACGGGACGCCGGCGCCGACAGTGCTCTGCTATGGGCACTTCGATGTGCAGCCGGCCGAGCCGCTCGAGGAGTGGCTGAGTCCGCCGTTCGAGCCGACGGAGCGGAACGGCAACTTGTACGCGCGCGGGGCGGTGGACGACAAGGGGCAGATGTGGATGCATGTGAAGGCGCTCGAGAGCCTGTTCGCGGCGAACGGCGGGCGACTGCCGGTGAATGTGCGGATGATCCTCGAGGGCGAGGAGGAGGTCGGCGGCGAGGGGATCGCGCGCTTTGTGCGGGAGCACGGGGAGGCGCTGCGGGCCGATGTGGCGCTGGTGAGCGACACGGAGATGTTCGCGCCGGAGCTGCCGACGCTGTGTGTGGGGCTGCGGGGGATGATTTATACAGAGATCGAGGTGCGCGGGGCACGGACGGACCTGCACTCGGGGGTGTATGGGGGCGCGGCGCCGAATCCCTTTGTGGCGCTGGCGCAGATCATCGCGGGGCTGAAGGATCGCGAGGGACGGATCCTGATTCCGGGGATCTATGACGCGGTGGAGGCGCCGACGGCGGACGAGCTGGCAGCGTGGCGGGCGCTGCCGTTCGACGAGGAGCAGTACCGGGAGCACGAGGTGGGCAGTGTGGCGCTGACGGGCGAGCCGGGCTACTCGGTGCTCGAGCGGACGTGGGCGCGGCCGACGCTGGAGGTGCATGGGATGCCGGGCGGCTTTACCGGGGTGGGGGCGAAGACGGTGATCCCGGCGAAGGCGCTGGCAAAGGTCAGCCTGCGGCTGGTGCCGGCGATGACGCCGACGGAGACGTTCGCGAAGCTGGCGAGCTATGTGCAGGAGATCGCCCCGCCGGGGGTGACGGTCCAGGTGCGGCTGATCCACTCCGGCGAGGCGATCGTGGTGAGCACGGACAACCCGTTTGTGCGGGCGGCGACGGATGCGCTGCACGAGGTATGGGGCAAGGAGACGGTGTTTGTACGGGGCGGCGGGTCGATTCCGATTGTGGGCGACTTCATCCGGGAGCTGGGGATCCCGACGATTCTGCTTCCATTTGGGCTGCCGGACGACAACCTGCATGCGCCGAACGAGAAGTTCCACCTCGCGAACTTCCACCGCGGCATTGCGTCGATCATTGGATTTTTCGAGCGGCTGCCGTTGTTCTCCCGTCAGGTGTGAGTGCGGCGTCTGCACGGGACGAGGTGGTGGGCTGCGTGGTGGCGGGGGGACGCAGCTCGCGGATGCGACGGGACAAAGGCGCGATCGCGCTGGGCGGACGGACGCTACTCGGGCGGGCGGTCGAAATGCTGGCGGGGTGCTGTGGGCCGGTGTGTGTTGCCGGCGCGGAGGCCGCAGTCCCGGAGGGCGTAACGGTCGTTCGAGATGAGACGCCTGGATGCGGGCCGATGGGCGGAGTGGCCGCGGGGCTGGCCTTTGCGGAGGGCGTGGGGGCGCGGTGGCTGCTGCTGCTGCCCGTCGATATGCCGCTACTGCCTGCCGGGCTGGTGCGCGGGCTGCTTGCGCGCTGGCAGGAGTTGACGGCGGCAGGTGCGTGGGTGTGCTGCGCGGAGGCGGACGGGATGGTGCAGCCGCTGGTGAGTCTGGTGCACGTGGGGGCGAGGCCGCGACTAGTGCGGGCGCTCGCGGCGGGCGAGTACCGGCTGCGTCCGGCGCTGGTCGGGGCGGCGCACGCGTTGGCGAGCGAAGGAGGTGCAGCGCCAGAGAGCGGCTTTGTGGTGACGCCGGTGTGGGACGGTGCCGGGGCCATGCTGGTGGCTGGCTATGTGCCGAGCGAGGCGGAGTGGCGTCGGCGTGCGCTGTGGTTCAGCAACTGCAACACGCCTGAGGAGCTGGGGCGGGTGCGCGAGGCGCTCGGGAGATAGGCCAGCGCGTGCACGGCGGATCCGGCGAGAGTGGGAGAATAGCGGGACAGGGCGGGAGGCAGGATGGCAGAGCGCGACGAGAGGCACACGGCAGAGAGCTCAGGGGTGTTGGACGAGCGGCACTTCGTACCTGAGAGCGGCGGTGGACACGCCGTGCAGGTCAATCACGGGAGCGGCGAGAGCCGGCGGAACGATCAGGATCACGGTCATCATCAGCGGCTGCACGGGTCCGACGCCAGCCACGGGGCTGCAGACGGGGTTGTGCAGGATGGGGACGGGAGGGTGCACGACGAGGACTCGATCGTGGACGGGGTCTCCGTGGAGGTCGCGCCGGCCGTTGAGGAGTTCATGGAGCAGGCGGCGCAGCAGAACGAGGCTGCGGCTGAGGCGGTCAACGAGGGACACACGGGTGGTCCGGACGACACGCACTACATCGCGTTCGAGCACGTCTCGAAGTCATTTGGGGACTTTGTCGTGCTTTCGGATGTGAGTTTCTTCGTCAACCCTGGGGAGACACTGTGCATTCTGGGCCGCAGCGGTGTGGGCAAGTCGGTCTCGCTGCAGATGCTGCTTGGGTTCTTGAAGCCGGATTCAGGCACGGTGGAGGTGGCGGGGGAGAACATCTGTGGGTTCACGGAACGGCAGCTGCAGCCGATCCGGCGCAAGGTTTCGATGGTCTTTCAGAACGGAGCGCTCTTCGATTCCATCACGGTTGGGGAGAATGTGGCGTTTCCCCTGCGGGAGCGCGGCGAGCTTGAGGAGGACCAGATCTTCCAGATCGTGAGGGGACTGCTGGAGATGGTGGGGGTAGCGGGGATGGACAATCTGCTGCCGAGCGATCTCTCGACGGGCATGAAGCGGTCCGTGGCGATTGCGCGGGCTCTGGCGGCCCAGCCGGAGGCGGTGCTCTACGACGAGCCCACGACGATGGTGGATCCGCTGATGGGGCAGCTACTTGGAGACCTCATCCAGCGCTTGAAGGAGCAGCTCCATCTCACGAGCATTGTTGTGACTCACGACATGCGATTTGCCAAGAAGCTGGCGGATCGCGTGGTCTTTCTACATGAGGCGAAGGCACACTTCTTCGGCACGATGGAAGAGATGGAGAGGAGCAGCGACCCCGTTATCCGGGAGTTTCTGGAGCTGGACGCGCTGGTTTTACCTGTGTGACAAGGGGCTTCTGCGTCGCTTGCCAGTGTCGGGTGCAGAACGTATGCTTTACGCGGGCTCGGGCACAAGAAGTGTGGCCTAAAGGTGGGATGGGCGCGCGGGTCGGTGTACCGCGATAGTGTTAGAGGATCAACATCTGCCAACGCGTCGTGACTCGTAGCAAGAGCACACGTCTCGGCAGCGCCGAACGGCGGATAAGGCGCAGCGGCACGGAAGGCTCGGTAACGGTGATGTTCGCCGGGCAGTAAAGGGCCAGAGATTGGCGACACCGGATTATCTCCAGCAGACGATCGTGTCAGGCAGGCGTCGAGCGACGAACGATCGTCGCTCCTCCTACGGATCGCGGTCGAGCGCGCTATGGAGGCCGTCGGTCACGAGCCTTGTGTGGGCGACGCTGGATATCGGCACGGTGTTTCTGGCGTGGATTGTGGCGCTGCGGCTCAGGGCGGAGATTCCGGCGACGGTGCACACGCTGGGCGTGCTGCCGTATCTGATCCGGTCTTCGCCGCGGGTCGGGCCGCTCTATGTCGGTTGGTTCGCGCTTTGCATCGTGATCCTGACGCGGTCATATGGGCTCTACGGGCCAATTCAGAATCGCAGCGGCCTGCATGAGCAGCGGATGATGATGCAGGCGACGCTGACGGCGGGACTGCTGCTGTGCGGCGCACTCTACATCTTTCACAACGTGGGCATCTCGCGGCTGGTAGTGGTGCTGGTGGTGGTGGTCACGGCGCTGCTGATGGGAGTGCGACGCGCGGTGTGGCGGCGCGTGGTGTACCGGCGATATCTGGAGGGGATCGAGACACGGAACATCATGATCGTCGGTGCGGGCCGAGTGGGGCATGCGCTGCGCAATCACCTCGAGTCGCTCCAGCATCTCGGTTTCCGGTTCAAGGGATTTATTGCGCTGACGGCGCGAGAGGCGGAGAGCGGCGACCTGGACGTGGTGGGCGATCTGGCGACCTGCCTGCCACTGGCGCGGTCACTCTTTGTGGATGAGATCTTTCTCTCGGTGCCGGCGGAGAAGAAGGTGGTGATCACGCTGGTCGAGGAGGCGCGAAGCGCGGGGATTGATGTGCGGGTAGTGCCGGATCTCTATGACGGGCTCGCGTGGAATGCGCCAGTCGAGTACATCGGACAGTTTCCGACGATCCCGCTGCACCGGCGCG
This sequence comes from uncultured Acidobacteriaceae bacterium, assembly GCA_964247625.1. GTDB lineage: Bacteria > Acidobacteriota > Terriglobia > Terriglobales > Acidobacteriaceae > Edaphobacter. The sequence goes on along the minus strand of CAXTVA010000002.1, from coordinate 50,654 downwards.
AGTTTCCGATCGGGGCGTTTCTGCTAAAGCGGTCGCTCGACATCACGCTCGCGTCGCTCGCGCTACTGGTGGCGTCTCCGTTCATGGTGGCGATTGCCATCGCAGTGCGGGTGGACTCCGAGGGGCCGATCTTTTACCGGGCGCAGCGGATCGGTCGCAAAGGGCGGACGTTCGTGTGCTTCAAGTTCCGGACGATGGTGCCGGACGCGGATCTGCTGAAGGAGGATCTGGAGCACATGAACGAGCGGCACGGAGTCCTGTTCAAAATCGAGAACGATCCGCGGGTGACGCGTGTTGGTCGGTTTCTGCGCAAGTACTCGCTCGACGAGCTGCCGCAGTTCTACAACGTGCTGCGCGGGGATATGAGTCTAGTTGGGCCGCGGCCGCCGATCGCGTCCGAGGTTGAGCAGTACGATCTCTCGCACCTCAGGCGACTGGATGTGCTGCCGGGAATCACGGGCTTATGGCAGGTGGAGGCGCGGCAGGATCCGTCGTTCGACAGCTATATCTCGCTTGACACGGCTTATGTGGAGAACTGGAGCCTGTGGCTCGATCTTAAGATCCTGGCGCGGACGGTGGGTGTGGTCTTCAGCGGAACGGGGAGTTAGCGGAGGCTTGCTGCGGCATCTCTGCGCGCGATGCGAGGCGATGGTGCGAGGGCGCACCTGCGCGTGGGAAGTGCTCTAGACTAGAGCGTGTGAGGATTGCGCTCGCTCAGACGAATCCGACGGTGGGGGACTTCACCGGCAACGCTGCTCTGATCCTGGCGCGGGCGGCGGAGGCGGCTCGACTCGGGGCGGATCTCGTGGTCTTTCCAGAGCTGGCGGTGTGTGGATATCCGCCAGCAGATCTGCTCGAGAAGACGGCGTTCGTAGCGCGGGCGGGGGAGTCGCTCGCCACGATCGCGCGGTGGACGGGAGAGCCGGGGCGGCCGGCGGTGCTGGTGGGTACGGTGCTTCCGACCGAGGCGGCGACGGGTAAGCGCGTGCGGAATGTGGCGGTGCTGCTCGACGGCGGCGAGCGCGTGTTTGTGCAGCAGAAGCGGCTGCTGCCGTTCTATGACGTCTTCGACGAACAGCGTTACTTCGAGGCGGCGGAGCAGCAGCGTCTGACCACGGTTCGCGGGCGACAGGTCGCGATCACGATCTGCGAAGACGCGTGGAACGATAAGGGGTTCTGGCCGGAGCGGCGGTATACAGTCGATCCGATCGAGGATCTGATGGAGCAATGGTCCAAGGAGGATGGTGGGCCGCGGCTGATCCTGAACCTCTCGGCATCGCCCTTCTGGCGGGGGAAGCTGGCAGTGCGGGAGCGGATGCTGGGCGCACTGGCGAAGCGGCATGGCGCGGTGGTTGCGATGGCGAACCAGGTGGGCGGCAATGACAGCCTGATCTTCGATGGGAGCTCGCTGGTGCTGCGGCCGAGTGGCGAGGTGTGCGCGCGGGGGTCAGCGTTTGCCGAGGATCTGGTGATCTTCGATCCAGACGAGGTGGCGTGCGGCACGCAGGCGACGCTTGCAGGCAGTCAGGAGACGGCAGACGATACTGCGGAGGCATGGAGTGCGCTGGTCTTAGGAACACGGGATTACCTGCGCAAGTGCGGCTTCCGCAAGGCGCTGGTCGGCTTGAGCGGAGGGATCGACTCGGCGCTGGTGGCGGCGATCGCGGTCGAGGCGCTGGGAGCGGAGAATGTGCGCGGGGTGGGAATGCCGAGTGGCTACTCCTCCGGCGGATCGGTTGCGGATGCGCGAGAGCTGGCGGCAAATCTCGGGATCGACTTCGAGCTGTTGCGGATTCACGACGTCTTTGAGGCGTACATGACGACGCTCGAGCCGCTGTTCGGCGGGACCGAGATGGGGTTGGCGGAGGAGAACCTGCAGGCGCGGATCCGCGGGGCGCTGCTGATGGCGCTCTCAAACAAGTTTGGCGCGCTGGTGCTCACGACGGGCAACAAGAGCGAGATGTCGACGGGCTACTCGACGCTCTATGGGGACATGGTGGGCGGCCTGGCGGTGATCGGCGATGTGTGGAAGACGCGGGTGTACGAGCTGAGCCGCTATGCCAATCGGGAGCGGCGGCTGATTCCCGAGGCGACGATTCTGAAGGCGCCTTCGGCGGAGCTGCGACCGGATCAGCGGGATACCGACTCGCTGCCGCCATACGAGGTGCTGGACCCGATCCTCGAGGCGTATGTAGAGCAGTACCGGGCGGCGGAGGAGATTGCGGCGGCGCAGGGCGTAGAGGTGGAGCTGGTGCGCGAGGTGCTGAAGCTGGTGGAGCGGAGCGAGTACAAGCGGCAGCAGGCGGCGCCGGTGCTGAAGGTAACGGAGAAGTCGTTCGGCATGGGACGGCGATTTCCTATCGCGGTCAAGGTTCAGGTGTAATGAAGCGATGCGCGTCGTGCGCTGCGCAAAGGAGTGGTGACGTGATCGGGATGGCAGATTGGAGAAGGGTTCTCGGAGTGACGGCGGCGGTGCTGCTGGGTCTCGTGACAGGGCAAGCGCAAGGGACGGGAGCACCGGCAGCAACGACACCAGCTGCAGGGGCTCCGGCGACGGGCGGTGCGGCGGCGCAAGAGGTCACGCCACCGAAGCCGACGCCGGGGCTGAAGCTGCACACTCTGGACGCGGACAGCGCGCCAGCGGACCCGTTTCCACCGGCGGACCCGAAGAACTTCACGGCGACGTCGCCGACGGTGGCGACGGTCGACGCTTTTCTGAAAGCGCTGTGGGGCTATGACCCGAAGCGCATCTGGAGGGTGGAGGGCATTCAGGCGACGCCGGCTCCGGGCATCAGCCGGGTGACGGTGTTCGTGTCAGAGAGGGGGCCGGGTGCGAAGGTGCAGCCATCGGCGTTCTTCATCACCCCGGACGGCAAGCACGCGATTGCGGGCGATGGGGTGATCCCGTTCGGAGAGAGGCCGTTTGCGGACATACGGCAGGTGCTCGAGGCACGGGCGGACGGGCCGTATCGCGGATCGGCGAATAAGCAGTTGATGCTGGTCGAGTTCGCGGACATGCAGTGCCCGCACTGCAAGGAGGCGCAGGGTGTGATGGACCAGCTGGTGAAGGACTTTCCCGGGGCGCGGGTGGTCTACCAGAGCTTTCCACTGACGGCGATCCATCCGTTCGCGTTCAAGGCGGCAGCGAACGGGGTGTGTATAGCCAAGCAGAAGAATGAGGCGTTTTTCACGTACCTGCAGGCGGTATATGACGCGCAGGACGGTCTGACAGCGGAGAACGGCGATGAGACGCTGAAGAACGCAGTGACGAAGGCGGGACTGGACCCGGGCGCGGTCGGTCTGTGCGCGGCGACGCAGGCGACGAAGGACGCGGTGAACGCGTCCGTGAAGCTGGGCGAGGATGTGGGTGTGGACCAGACGCCGCTGCTCTCGGTAAACGGCCACGTACTACCGGTGCTGCAGATTCCGTACGAGACGCTGAAGACGATCGTGTCGTTTCAAGCGGCGCAGGATGGAGTAGCGCGTGCGGCGGCACCGACGGGGACGAGGTGACGGTGTCTGATGGCGGTTCGGAGAGAGACGCGCGTCTGAGGCGGTCACGCGATATGCTGTGACCGCCTCTTGTTCTTCTACGAGGTGAATGCGAACCTCTGCCGGGCCAGGCGCGGCGGACTGGCGCCCGTGGCGCTGTGAATGGGAGAGCAGCCTCGCTACATCTCGGTGTTGTAGAAGAACTCTTCGTAGACGACTTTGCCATCGTTCACCTTGTAGACGGCGACTTCTTCCATATGAAAGCGCCGGTTCTCCGGCTTGAAGGTGACGTCAAGTTTAAAGGTGGCGGCGAAGTGAGCGCCTGCGACGAGGGGTCCTTCGACGGTCGCGGCATGAACCTCGTGGTTCGCTTGCCACCACTCCCCTTTGGCTCTGACCGCCTCGAGACCCTTTGCCTCCCTGGACTGGCCTGGAGCCGCGGCGGCTTCCATGCTCACCACGTCATTGGCGTAGAGGGTCTCTACGGCCTCGTGGAACTTACCCGTGCGGCACAGCTTCACCAGTTCCTCCGCCACTTCTTGCGTCGTCATCGTGACTCTCCTCTCTTTATTTACGGCTTAGCAGGCATCTTGCAGAAGGTAGCTCCGCGGTGTCAACGGCAGGGGACGCGCGTCAGTGCGACATTGCTTCGGTCCAGTGCTGCTGTCTGGCTTCGAGCCTCTCCTGGAACTGTTGCTTCCACCACTCGCCGAGTCCGGTGAGGTTCGCCGTCTCGCGGGCGAAGTCCGGGTTGAAGTCGAGATAGATGCAGCGGTTAATGTCGGGGATCGAGCCCATGCTGTTCAATCTCTGTTCCAGAGTCCAAGGGTCGCCGGGGCTGATGGTGCCGGGCTCGAGCACGCGGGCGTAGAAGCCGGTGCGATTTTGCTGGATGGTGAGCTTGACCCAGTCGGATCGCCCGATGTGCCTGGCCAGATTGGCGCAGGGTACCCGGGGGCCGCTGACCTGAAGCAGCGCCGTGCCGGTGCGGACGATGTCTCCGACGACGATCTCTTCCTCTGTCACTTCGTCGAGCACGAGATTCTCGCCGGAGCTTCCGGGCTTGAGGTCGAGGCCGTACCGGTCGTTCCAGAAGCGATAGTGATCGCAGAGGTGAACGCAGATCGCGGCATCAGAGCTGCCGTGGTAGGGCTGGGCTACCTTGTCATCCGTGAAGCCTGCATGGGTGACGTCGAGGGGTGTCTCCACGCAATCGCGAGCGATGGACGAGACCCACGCGCCGCGCTCGTCATGGAGTGTCTTCGGCCGTCCTCTGTACATGGAGTGGATTCTTGCTGCCATCGCGTCCCATAGTGTCTCCCGTTTCAGGGTGGGGATTAATGGGCGGATGGTGAGCGGACAGAGATATGGCGGGTGCTTCGATCAGCGCGCTTCAGTCGTAGGCGGGGCGTTTGGCGGCCTGGAGCTCGGCGATGGCCTGGTCGGCGCGCTCGCGGAGTTGGGTGAGTTCCGCCGGGGATTTTTTGCGGAGGGTGTTGTAGGGCATCTGCATGCGGAAGTTCCTGCCGAGGACAGCCTCGTTGCGGGCGAGGAATGTCCAGTAGAGGGCGGTGAAGGGACAGGAGTCTTCGCCGAGGGACTTCTTTGGGTCGTAGCGGCAATGGCCGCAGAAGTTTGACATGCGATTGATGTAGGCGGCGCCGGAGACGTAGGGCTTGGTCGCGGTGAGGCCGCCGTCGGCGTAGGTGGCCATGCCGAGGACGTTGGGTTCGACGACCCAGTCATAGGCATCGACGTAGCCAAACCAGAACCAGTCGGTGAGCTCGCGGGGGGAGAAGCCGCAGAGATTGGCAAGGTTGGCGAGGACCATCAGGCGGGTGATGTGGTGAGACCAGCCGTGATCGATGACCTGCTGGACGCAGGTGTCAAGACAGTGGAGACCGCTCTTGACGCCCCAGTAGGCGGCGGGAAGGGGAAGGGTGGCGCCGAGGGCGGATGGACGGGCACCGGCGTAGGGATCCTGGCCGGGTGGCGGTACGTCTGGGGTTGTCCCGATGAGGGAAGACGTCTCCGGAGGGAGATCCTTTGACGAGCCCAGGATGTGCGCCGGGGCAACCGTGTCCGGTGAGAGCAGAGCTGCAGATCTCTTCCGCTGGCCTCGCTTAAGTTGAAGTGGCAAGGCTGCGGCCGGGGCAGGAGCTGTGCCGATCGCGCTTTGCTCTGACCGGGAGGACAGTGCGGAGACGGGAATAAGTGCGGGGTAGGCGGCCGCGAGCAGAGCCGCGTTGGGGAGGTCGGGGGAGAGTTCCTGGGGGCGGGGGCGGGACTCGGAGGGGGTGGTGAGGAGGCGATAGCCGTCGGTCTGCTCGTGGAGGTGACGCATGAACTCCCGCCAGCCAAGGAGTTGACGGATGAAGCCTTCGGCGCTGGGCAGCGGGACTGATCCCTCCGCGGCGGCGGCGGCGACGTCCTGCACGAGGGTCAGGGGCAAGACACGAGCCAGGTTGATGAGGGGCGAGGTCTGAGAGTGGAAGAGCTGCTGCTCGTCGTCGCGCATGGCGTCTTCGAAGGGGCCGAAGTAGGGAAGCAGATCGCGCAGGCCAAAGCGCCAGAGGGCGTCGCAGTCCGCCTGCGTGCAGGGGAGAAAGAAGTTGGCGATGGAGCCGAAGTGGTGCGCGTACTGGCCGCTGACGTAGTCGATGACCTCTTCGGTGAGGCGATCGGGGGCGAAGAGGGGCGGGCGGGGGATGGGGACCTCGCCCTTGTAGGGGTTGCGGTTGTCGGGGTCGTAGGAGAACTTGCCGCCAACGGGCTTGCCGCGCTCCATGAGGATGCCGGTCTTCTGACGCATGCGGCGATAGAAGCGGTCCATGACGTAGCTCTTGCCCGGGGCCCAAGCGCCGTAGACACCGGTGAAGTCCTCGGTCTGCGAGAGCCAGGTTGTGTCGGTGACCTGGTCGAGCGCGAGGCCCTCCTGAACGGCGTAAGCGAGGTCGAGGCGGAGCTCGCGCTCGGCGGGGATGGTTGTGGTGAGGTGAGGGACGGCGCGGCGGCGCTGGAGGTCGAGAAGGCCCTGGCCGTGGCTGCCCGGGGTGAAGTGATAGAGGACGCTGACGCCGCGGGCAGCCTGCTCGAGCGCGAAGTGGCGCATGTTGCTGATGAGCAGGACGAGCTTCTTCTTGTGGTAGGGGCGCCGGAGGGCCTTGGCGGTCGACTCTACGATGACGATGCCGGTGTCGGCGGGAGGCTGCTCGGTGAGCGGGCCGGTGCGATCGGTGAAGCGGTCGTACGGGATGTAGATCCAGCGGCGATTGCGGAGATCCTGCGTGGTCGGGGCGCTCCCGGCGAGGAGCTTCTGGAAGCGGGTCTTTGCGGCCATGGCTCCACTGTACGGATGCGGGACGGGGTCGGTTTTATGGGGTCAAATGTTCGGTTGGATGGTGCGGTGGAGGAGCATGTGGGAGGCGATCTTGTAGCGGCGGGGCTCGTGGAAGGGATGAGTGGCGATGGAACGGAGCATCCACGGCAGGGCGACGTCGCGACGGCCGATCTCGCGAAGGAGGATGGCGGCCTCGCCCTGGAGGCGGCTGACGATACGCCGGCCGCGTGTTGCGCGCTGGAAGGGAGACATGCGAGGCAGGATGTTCTGGTAGACGACGCCGAGCGCGCGCTCGAGGACCGGGAGCGGGTTGTTGGTGTTCGCGGCGGCGTGGATGCGATAGCGGAGAAGAGGCTCGGGGCAATGAGTGAAGATGGCTCCGGCGTTGAGGAGGCGCAGCCAGAGGTCCCAGTCTTCGACGCTGTTATGGCGGCTGTTGAAGCCGCCGATGGCGAAGAAGGTGGTGCGGCGGATGGTGGCGGCAGAGGGAGTGAAGGGAGCGCGCTCGAGCAACGTGGTGCGAAGGTCGGCGGGAGAGGGGACGGGCACAGGCGGCGTGAGCTCGAAGTGGGTCGTGCCGGGTCCCTGGACGAGATGACGGCGGCCGGAGTAGCAGAGGTCAGCGCGGGGGTGGCTGCGGATGGTCTGGGCGTGGCTGGCGAGGTACTCGGGCTCCCAGAGGTCATCCTGATCGAGAAAGGCGAGCCAGGAGCTGCGCGCGATGGAGGCGCCGAAGTTGCGCGTTGCGGAGACACCGAAGTGACGACGGCGGATGACGGTGACGCGCTCGCCGAAGGAGCGAGCGATGGCTGCGCAGCCGTCTGGCGAGCCGTCGTCGAGGACGAGGATCTCGCGTGGAGGAAGGGTCTGGTTGAGGACGCTGCGGAGGGTCTCGGCGAGGTAGGCTTCGCCCTTATAGACGGGGAGGATGACGGAGAAGGAGATCGGAAGTTCGGGCATGGGCGAGGTGTCCAGAAGAGCAGTGGTGCAAGACGGCGAGACGAACGAGTAGGGGATCGAGCGCACCGGAGTTTGTTGACATCCCGGTGTGCCGGCGAGGTTCTGGTGCTGCGGGGTTGATGCTACGCAGGAGGGCGCCCGGACGCAGTACCACGATCAGGGCATGAGGAAGGCGCTTTGAGGATCGGGACGATGGCCTGGAGATGTGACTGCTGCCAGTAAGCGCTGCTCTGGAGAGAGGCGGGCACTGTTGTCGCAGGAGCGAGCGCTGCTGCGATGGGGGCAAGCGCTGCTCCGATGGGGCAAGCGCTGCTCCGATGGGGCGAGCGCTGCTCCGATGGGGCGAGCGCTGCTCCGATGGGGCGAGCGCTGCTCCGATAGGGCGAGCGCTGCTCCGATAGGGCGAGCGCTGCTCTAGCGAGAGGCGGAGAGCTGCTTTGAGGGTGCGAGGGCGTTGAGGACGATCGATCGGGTGAGCAGCTCGGGAAGGACCTTGTTGGCTTCGCCTTCCTTCGCGGGATAGATGACGTAGGTGGGGACGCCGCTGCGGCCGGAGCGGGCGAGCTCCTGGGTGATGGCGGGATCGTAGCGGGTCCAGTCAGCGCGGAGGAGGACGAAGTGCTGGCTCTGGAACTCGCGCTCGACGGAGGCGTCGTGGAGGACGGCGCGCTCGTTGACCTGGCAGGAGAGGCACCAGGCGGCGGTGAAGTCGACGAAGACGGGGTGGCCCTGGGCGCGGGCCTGGCTGGCGGCCTCGGCGGAGAAGGGCTGCCAGTCCAGCTTGTCGACGCGGGGCGCACTCAGGGAGACGGCGAGGGAGACGAGCACAAGCAGGCCGGCGACGACGGAGCTTGTGCGGCGAGCGGGCCAGCGGCCCAGGGTCCAGCCGGCGATGCTGAGCACGATGAGGCCGACGAGCAGGCGTGCGATGTGGTCGGCACCCTCGCCGGTGGCGCCGGGAAAGAGGCGACCGTAGACCCAGACCAGCCAGACGATGGTCAACAGGAGAGGGACGGCGGTGAGCTGTTTGAGGGTCTCCATCCAGGCGCCAGGGCGGGGAAGCAGCTTGGCCCAGCCGGGTTGCAAGGTGAGCAGGAGATAGGGAAGGGCGAGACCGAGCGCCAGCGCGGTGAAGACAACGAAGGTGATGACGGGCGGCTGGGCGAGCGCGAAGCCGATTGCAGCGCCCATGAGCGGCGCGGTGCAGGGGGTTGCGACGACGGTGGCGAGGACGCCGGTAAAGAAGCTGCCGGCGTAGCCCTGCTTGCGGGTGAGCGAGTCGCCGGCGCTGGTGACGGAGAGGCCGATCTCGAACTGACCGGCGAGTGAGAGCGCGAGAAAGAAGAGCAGGGACGCCATGAGGACAACGAAGACGGGCGACTGCAGCTGGAAGCCCCAGCCGGCCTGATGTCCGCCGGCGCGCAGGACGAGGAGCACACCGACGATAGCCCAAAAGGACGCGACGATGCCAGCGGTGTAGACGAGGCCGTGAAGGCGGATGTGCTTGCGCTCGCCGGAGGAGGACTCGACGAGCGAGAGGCCCTTGAGGAAGAGGACGGGGAAGACGCAGGGCATGAGGTTGAGGACGATGCCGCCGACGAGGGCGAGGGCGATGGCGGCGAAGACGCTGAGCTCGGCGGTCTGGCCGCCGCCGGTTGCGGTGTCGACCGCGGTTGCCGGGGAGACAGGGAGATCGAGGGTATAGGCGGCGGTGTCGCCAATGCGGAGGACACCCTGAATCGTCTTGGGTAGAGTGTTCGCGATGTCGCCGCGCTCGAGGTGGAGGCGGGCGCCGGTGGAGAGTGCGTCAAGGGGCTGGTCGGCGGCGTTGTGGAGCAGGCTTTCACTCAAAGGAAAGAACTGGACGTGCGACTCGCGATGGCCGGTGCTGACGGTGAGGGTGAGATGGTCTTTGGTGCCGGAGGCGCGGACGGTGGTTCCGGGAGGCAGCGGCCTGGGTTCGCTCGCGAGGGCAGCGGCGAGAGCACCGGTTGCAGGCGTGACGCTCGGCGCGCCGGGAACGACGGCGAGGTCGAGGCCAAGGTGCGCGCGACCGGGGATACAGACCTCGCGGCAGACGAGCCAGCGGACGTGGGCATCTAGTCGGACGGGGCCGGTGGGGGCATCGGCTGCGGCGTGGAGGGTGAAGGGGAAGATAGCGGTCCCCTCGTAGCCGTAGTCCATCAAGGGGCCGAGTGGGAGTCGCGTGGGGGCGGCGAACTGCATCTCACCGGCGGTGATGCCGCGCGGCAAGCTCCACTGCACCGTCGGCGGCTGGCCGGAGTCGCCGGCGTCCACCCAATAGACGTGCCAGCCCTTCTCCAGTGCGAGCGAGAGGCCGACTGTTGCAGAGCCGCCAGGCGCGATGCGGGTGCCGACGTCGATGAGGGCGGCGGTGAGGTGGGCCGCGGTGACGGACGCAGTGGAGCCGTCACCGAGCTCGCGCAGCTGCGCGGGGGAGGGGCGGGAGGTGAGAACGGCGACGAGCAGCAGGGCCCAGGAGAGCAGTCGGCGAGCGGTGGGAGGCATGAGTTCAGGTCCTTGTGTCCACGGCAGATGAAGGCAGTGAGATGGACGATTCTCCGGCCCAGTGACATCGGAGGTGTTGCGTGGCTGGCGTCATGACGAGCGGGGTGCATCTCCGGGCGGTGTACCTCATCCGATGATCTGACGTATCACCTGTGCGCAAAGCTTTCAGCAGGTGTTCTCAGAGGGACAGCACGCGAACGACGTTCCCCGAACAGAGGCGCTGCCTTATGGTATCGCGCACGACGTTGCGAGGAGGCGCAAGCTGTTGGTGCGGCGAAAGGGTCAGATGGGTTGGGAGTCGATGGCCAGGACGGCGCCCTGGCCGGCGGTCTGCGCAAAGAGGATCAGGTGATGTCCCTTGCTCGCGTCGAAGGAGGTGGGCAAGGAGAGCTGCACGGACCTCTCGGTGGTGGTCTGGAGGTCTGTGAGGCGGACGACGGAGCGGGCGACGGCGACGTGGGTCAGAGTGCGGCCAGAGTTCTCTCCGCGTTGCACGTTGGAGCGGTCGAGGTCATCGGCGAGAACGGCCATGATGTCGATGCCCTTGCGACTGGGTGCGCCCGCGAAGAAAGAGACATTAAGAACGTGGCCGGCCACGCTTGTGTGCGTGATGCGAAGTGGACTCTGCGGCCGACTGTTCTGGTGCTGGAGAGCGCGTTCGAGGCCGCTGCGATCGCTGCCGACGATCTGCTCGCTGCCGTTGACGACGATCTGAGGTGTGTAGACGCTGTCGAGATGGAAGCGATCACGGTACACGGTCTGCCGCGCGGTATAGGCGTCGGCAGAGAAGGGATCCGACCAGCCGAGATGGTTCCAGTAGGTGACGTGCTCGCTGATGCCGACGATGAGCTGGCCCGAGGCGGTCTTGGTGCCGTTGACCTTACGCAGCAGATCGTCGGCCGAAGGGCAGCTGGAGCACCCCTCCGAGGTGAAGAGTTCGACGAGCACGGCGCGGCTCTGCGTCGCGGGAGGCGCCGCCTGTGCGGCAGCGGCCGAGACGCCGCTCAGCAGCAAGAGAAGTGCGAGCGAAGCGAGCCATCTTCCGTCGTCGTGCATGATGTTCCTCCTACGTGCGAGAGACACACGTCAGACGCTGCGGAGCGCGGCGAGTTACAGACTTTCCGTCAGAGACACTGAGAGGCTCGCGGAGCAGTGCCGTTGTGGACTTCCGTCCACGACAGCATCGCTGTAACTATCAACACCTTCTACGCTCTAATACCGGGATGGTGATCTCCGGGCCGATTCAGAGGTGAAGGGAGGCGCCGGCGCTCCATGGCCGATGCGAAAGGACAGGTCAACGATTGATGGCGGAGGCTCTTGAACGGAGGGATGAGGCGCAGATGATCGCGCTGATCCTCGCCGGAGACACACAGCTGTATCACGAGCTGATCAGGCCGTATGAGCGCAGTGTGTATGTGATGGCACTCTCCTATGTGCGGAACGAGGCGGACGCGGAGGACATTGCGCAGGAGGCTTTTCTCAAGGCGTTTCACAGCCTCGCGAGCTTTCGGGCAGAGGCGAAGTTCAGTACCTGGCTGGTAAGCATCGCCCTCAACGAGGCGCGCAGCCGTCTCCGGCGTCAGGCGGCAGTGCGCATGGAGTCCATCGACCAGACGCCCGAGGAGGGCGGTCACGTTACGCCGGCGATGCTACGGGACTGGCGTGAGATTCCCTCCGAGGCTCTAGAGCGGAAGGAGGTGCGGCAGATGCTCAAGAAGGCCGTGACGGGGCTGCCGGGCATCTATCGCGAGGTGTTCCTGCTGCGAGATGTCGAGGAGCTGAATATCGCAGAGACGGCGATGGCCCTCGGCATCAGCATCGCCAGTGTCAAAGTCCGGCTGCATCGCGCGCGACTGCTGCTGCAGAAGCACCTCTCGCCGCAACTGAAGCAGATCAACCCGAAGAGGAGGTGGCTCCCGTGGTCATAGAGTGCAAGCATGTATGGGACTACATCTCCGGATACCTCGACGACGATCTGCCGCCGGAGACGCGCGAGCTGGTGCAACGGCATCTGGAGCACTGCGAGGTCTGCTCGGCGATCCTCGACGCGACTCGAAATATTCTGATTCTGACGGCGGATGAACGCGTCTTTGAGCTTCCCGTGGGCTTCAGCGAACGCCTGCACGCGCGGCTGGACGAGGTGATCGCGGGCGAGTCTTAGCCTGACGGCGTTAGGCGCCGTGCACGATGTGATGGGTCAGCCACTCGGCGACGACGAGAGCCAAGGTCACGAGACTCATGGCGATCTGGAAGAGCTCGGAGCGGTTCTGCCTCGGAGTGACAGGGCGGGCTCTCCACTGCGAGGAGGCTCGGCCGCGGAGAGAGCGGATGCGCCAGACGACATAGAGGTTGATGCCGGAGCCGGTGACGGCGAGGATCATCATGGGAATGCGGATCGCGTCAGCGTGAAATCCGCCCCCAGGGCGATGCAGACCGGCGGCGGCGGCGAGCGAAGTAAGCCCGATCACAACGCGAATGCCACTGACGGCCATGACTGCGGTGCACGCGCTCTGAAGCAGGATGAAGGCAAGACTCGTGAAGCCGATGCACCAAGAGTGTGTCTCTTCCATCTTCTCTGCCGTCAGGGGCTGCGTTTCCTTTGGTGTGAGGGTTTGTCGCGGCATCGCCGGGTAGACTCCTGAGCGCAGACAGATCGCACATGCCTGGCTGCCATTCTATGCGTTGACAAGGCGCGGCCGTGGGACGGAGCGCGCTGGCGGCGACGGTACCGCGCCGGGCGATGACGCGAACTTGAGCGGAGGGAGCGCTGCTGCGGGCTTTATAGTGCAACGTATGCACGGGCCCAGTATCCAGCGGACCGACGGCTCACGCTCTGTGAGCGTGGCGATGACGGCGTACAACTCCGAACGCTGGATCGGCCGCGCGATTGAGAGCGTTTTTCGCCAGCAGACGGAGTTCCCGGTTGAGATCGTCGTGGGGGACGACTGCTCACCAGACGGCACTGCTTCGGTTGTGGAGGGCTATCGAGCACGCTATCCGGATCGGTTGCGCGTCCTGGCGCGAAGCCAGAACCTGGGCATGCAGCGCAACTTCTACGACGTCTTCGAGCACTGTCGCGGTCGCTATGTTGCCTGGCTCGATGCCGACGACTGGTGGACTGACCCGGAGAAGCTGACCCTGCAGGTCGAGGCGCTCGAGAGCGACCCGTCGCTCAGCATCTGTGGGCACTTCGTTCGCTTCGTTCAGAGTTCGGGCGAGGTGATGGACACACGCTATCCACACCGACGGGCGGGCCGGTATGGGCTCAAGGACATCATCCGGCAGAACTTCGTCCCCTCTCTGTCCATCATGTTTCGGCGTGGCCTGCATCGCGAACTACCTGGCTGGTACTTCGATCTCAGCGGCGTCGCCGACTGGCCCCTGCTGCTGGCGGGGGCACGGACCGGCGACATTCTTTTGCTCGATCGCGTTATGGCGAACTACTACAAGGCCCCCGGAAGTGCTTACAGCTCCAAAGATGTTCTGGCGCAGTACGCGCTCGATCTGGAGGTGCGCGAGCGGATGGAGAGCATGCTCTCCCCGCAGTGGCGCAGGCACGTTCAGGCCGGCATCGGCGCGCATTATGAGGCGCTCGCCTACCACTTCAGGATGGAGGGTGATGTGGCCGGTGCTCGCCGGGCCGCCCTCAAGGCGTTCTGGACACCGGCGCTGCTGGACAACGGGCAGAGCAAGGTGAAGACGCTGGCGGCTGCGCTCCTCGGCGGAGCGGCCACAAGGGTTCGCCGCAGATCCTCTGCGACTTGACCAGACGGCGGGTGCCGATGTGCCGCAGCACGCTTCTTTGAAGTGGGAGATCGAACTGGATGGGTCTGCCCGATACAACTTCCGTGTGTTGACCGGGCCTTCGCAGCAGACTTAGCTAAGAGAGAACTCTGCCGAGACCGGCGACGACCACTCCTTTGGCGGCCGCCTGTGTGAAGGCGTGTTTCGATCGAGAGGTTTGTGGTGAGGACCTTGCCTGAACACTTCGGAACGGTGCTTGTGGGCGGAGGACCGGCCGGCCTGGCTGTGCTGCTCAGTGCCCACCGGGATGGACGACTGGCGGAACTGCTGCGACACGGGCTTTTGCTCGTGGAGCGCAGCCGGCAGATCGGCGAGGGGCAGATTGGCCGCTATGTCATCAACTCCGACAGCACTGGGACGACCTTCATCGATCCGCTGCGTGCGGGCGCAGAAGAGGGGCTTCACGCGATCCTGAATACGCCGGTTGCGCAGCGTATCGCGGCTGCAGGAGCAGGTGCGGTTCCGCTGCGAGATGTCGGCGAGCTTATGGCACTGATCGGTCGCGCGCTGCAGGACGTGATCGCGAGATATCCGGAGAGTGCCGTTCTGACCGCCTGCACGGCCAGCGCTGCAGAGCAGCTCCCGGATGGCGGCTGGCGGGTGATGCTTGCCTCGGCCGATGGCGGGCGGGAGACGGTCTCCGCAGACCGACTTATCCTTGCCACGGGCGCCAGCCAACCGGGAGCGAGGCTCAGGCAGGAGCATGTGGCCGGGGTACCTGTTGTGGAGCGTTGGGGAGCGAAGCTGCTGCAATCGGGCGACGTCCTCAGCGAGGGCGGACTGGAGGTGGTTGCGCGGTGCCTTGAGGGCGTACGTGATCCGCGGGTCGCCATCCTGGGTGGGTCTACCAGTGCCATGGCAGCGGCGCATGCTCTGCTGCATCGGCTGCCACAGATTCGATTTGCCAACGGTGGTGTGACGCTCGTTCACCGGCGACCTCTGCGCGTGTACTACACCAGTGTGGACGAGGCGCTCGCCGACGGGTACACCGAGTTCACCGAGGATGATCTCTGCCCGGTTACGAAGCGTGTGTACCGGCTGGCCGGCTTACGACTGGACTCTCGCGAGCTGCTCATGCAGGTGCGCGGCATTGGCGGCCGGCCGCCTGAGCCACGCCTAAGACTGCATCTCCTGCGACAGAACGATGCAACGGCGCTTGCGCTGATCGACAGGGCCGACCTGGTCATAGCGGCGCTGGGATACAGGCCGAACGCACTCCGCTTGCTCGATCGACATGGCAGGGAGATCGTGCTGCTGTCGCACACTTCCGCGTCGGCACCGCTCGTCGACCGGAAGTGCCGCGTTGTTGACGGCAGCGGCACGCCCGTCGCGAGCGTCTTCGGGATCGGACTGGCGGCGGGCTTCGTCCCGTACGGTCGGCTCGGCGGCGAGCGCAGCTTCTCCGGGCAGGCAAACGGACTGTGGCTGTGGCAGACGGATATCGGATCCATCATCGTCGACGCGGTTCTCACTCCATCACCCAAGTGTGCGGAAGCCGGGAATGCTCACCTGGACGGCACGTTTCTCTCTCTCCCCACCTCAAAGCAAACTGCCGCGGCAAGGATAGCCTGATATGCGGATACCTCTGACAAAACCCAACCCTGCGAAACTTAGCGAGTCTGTCTCGCATCTGCGCGCGATGGAAGAGCGCGCAGTATTCAGTAACTTCGGACCGCTCAATACGTCCTTCGAACGCGAGATGAACAAACAGTTCTTCGGCGGCGTTGGGGAGTGTCTCACGGTCTGCAACGCGACGATCGGGCTGATGCTGGCCATTCGCCATGCGATCGAGAGCCGTCCCAAGTCTCGACGACGCTACGCTCTCATGCCGTCGTTCACCTTTGCCGCGGCGGCGCAGGCGGCGCAGTGGAACCGGCTGACGCCGCTCTACTGTGACATCAATCCGATCGACTGGTCGGCGGACCGGAGCTCCGAGCGGCAGCTTCTTGAGCGCTATGGCGACCAGATCGCCGTCGTCGTTCCTTACGCCACCTTCGGCTTTGACATCGATCTGGGCTGGTATGAGGAGATCCAGCGGGTTTACAGCATTCCTGTTGTGATCGATGCCGCTGCCTCGCTCGGCACCATCTCCGCTGATGGCAGTGGATTCGGCTCCGGATTTTCGAACGCCGTCATCTTTTCGATGCACGTCACGAAGTCGTTCTCCACGTCTGAGGGTGGTCTGATCTACAGCGCAGACGGGGAGCTCATCCGCACGCTTCGCAACATGAGCAACTTCGGCTTCGGCGAGGCACGGAATGCAACCACCGTCGGGCTGAACGGCAAGATGAGCGAGATCTCCGCTTTGATGGCGCATCTTCGTCTGGAGACGTTTGAGGCGGTGATGGAACGCCGCTCGGAGCTGATGGCACTCTATCGCGCCGGTCTGTCGGAGCTGAGCTTTCAGCCTATGCGGCCGCGTCGTCAGGCGAACCAGTTCACGTCCGTGTTGCTGCCGCAGAGCATGGCATCGTTTCGGCCGATGGTGCAGTATGAGATGGCGATCCGAGGGGTGGCGACGGCGACGTACTTCTCACCGCATGTTGCGGAGCAGGCCTACTTCCGAGGCAAGTCGGAGGCACCGGTGCTTCCCGTCACCGACGATGTGGCGTCACGCGTGATCGCGCTGCCGCTCTTCGACACCATGACCGACGAGCAGGTGGGAGAGGTCGTCTCGGCACTGAAGGCGTCGCTTGCAGTCGTCGAGCAGATGCAACGACCGTCGGTCAGCGTTGCCGTTGCGAGCGCATCGCAACCGGAGACAGCGCACGCAGTCGTGCTGCTGGCGGCGCAGAACAGTGCAGACAAAGACAATGGTCAATTGCGTCTGTAGGGCCTTCCAGTCACTTGAGGGTAAGGCAAGTGCTCCCCTGAGCGCGGCTCACTGCCGTTCCGTCTCGTTGTGCATCCACCGACTGCGGCGAGGGGTGGTGTTGCGGGTGAGGAGAAGTGGAGGCGCGGGCCGGTATCGAACCGGCCAAACGTTTTTGGAAGGAACAACTCAGACATCTAAAGAACGACAGAAGCGCTCAAAAGTACCTTCGATGAGTGTCTAGCACAAAAACAAACACAAAATCGCTTTCTAAGCGTACGTGGGTCGAGACTGCATTGTGTCCTGCCGACTCTTATCCCCATTACCGGATTTCTCCTCGCGCTTTGAGCGGCTCAAAGCTAGCTTAGACCGTGCTGGAGTGGACCACTAAACGCGTGAAACCCACTCTTCGCCTGTCCACTTCAGCAATGTCAACATGAGGAAGAGCTGTTGATTGGCGGCGAGCCTGTAGGCACTGCAAGCCTGCGATGCGCAGGCCATGGTTTGACCGTGCAGGATCAGCACTTCTCTCAGTACTTCACTCCTTCTGACGTAGCAAAGACCCTTCGACTTTCCACAGATATAGTCATTCGCACATCGAGCACCGCAGAGGTGTTCTGGTGCTCGGTAGCGCTGAGAGCCGCTTCAAGCGTCGTTACCGCACGCTTCGAATCCCGCGTGAGGCTCTGGAATCTTTATCCATGAGACATTAGTCCAGTAGGCATGGGCAGCGCCTAAGAGCGCTGTTACCCCTTAGACGAAGGTTTCCTCTGCCGCTTTGTCCACCGCTCCCGCTGGGCCGCAGCGATCCTGGCTCTGCCCTCGGCGCTCATCTTTTTCCGCTGCATTAGTTTGGTCTCCTTCGCATCGACGCTGGTAGCCTTCTTTGACCCCAACGGTCGTCCGTGTCGCTTCGGCGCATCTGGCAGGATTGCGCTCGTGCTGAGTAGCTCGCGCCCATGTTGAAGTCGTGCGAGCTCTTCGTCGATAGCGGTTAGGATTCTGTCGCGGTCATATCGGAAGAATACTAGAGGACGCTCAACCATTTGCGTGATCCGTTGACACATACCAGACTCTCATGCATAGTCGCTGGGGTGAGATGACGCCGGTCCCGAGGCCCCCTCGCGCTTAGCCGATCAGTATGCGATGACAACGGGAAGCTGATTTCTCAAGCTCCTCGTTCATAAAGTCCTTCTCGGATTTCCTCCAGCCTCATCCACCTCCGCGTGTGAGTTGCATAAGGGACGATCTAGCTTATTGGCTTTTTCAGAAGTTTCGCAGTGGCCGAGATGTCGTCTGGTTCACTCCCGCCTATGACGGAACTCTGACAAAACTGAGCTTATGAGACGATGAGCCGATTACAGCTTGCAGAACTCCCAACGGTTCACCCCGTAATCTCGCACGACGCTGTTACGTCCGCACTCTGGGCACGGTATTACTTTTTCGGAAGCTGATGCAGTTGTCGTCTCTACAATTTCCAATCGCGAGTGCGGGAGTTGTTTTGCGCTAAACACGGCGTCACGCGGTCGCAGCGACCTGGCCCACACCCTGCACGAACAATCGCAGCCACACTCCGGAAACTCTAAACTTCTGTTCAGTAGTCAATGCGCTCGTTCCTCACGAATTCAGAATGCCGCCGCTCTAATCTGGCTTCTCCTCGAAGCGCAGGCGCCTCTTCAGCTTTAGAAAAGGGGATTCGAAATATCTAAAGCTCAGGGAAGCAAGCCCGCAAGTAGCAAAGAACCACCCAAGCACTGCCGCTTTCATAAGATGATGAGCTTCAAGCCAAGGTGCCCCGGCTTCGAACCATCGACGTGGCATCTCGTGGAAAATATAGAAGCCATAGCTTATCTTCCCGAGAAATCGTAACCATGCGTTCCCGAATACCGCCAGAATCACAGGACCTGGGTTTAAGCATGCCGTCAAGAGAGCACCCGCAACTAGGGCTATCAGCGTGAAGCCGATCGTTGTGATGAATGGTGAACCTAGGTCCCGCTGCGGCAAGCCATGAGACGACACACGCAGAGTGTAAATAGCGATAGGTAGACCCGCACCAATCCACACCGCCTGCTGTCCCCGAATCAACGTCCTCTCTGTTATCTGTTCACTTACCAAGAGAGCGATGAACGATCCAATCATGAAAGCATCCAACCTAAGCCAGGTCTGATGATAAATAAACTCTGTATGCACGAACCTCTTAAAGAGCATTAAGCGCAAGCTCACCTCAGCTAGCACGATCAGGCAGGAGAAAAACATTATCTTTCTTCGGGAGCCCAGGCAAAAGATAACTAGCGGCCAGAGTAGATAAAATTGCTCTTCGACACAAAGCGTCCAAAAGTGATTTACCTCAATCGTTTGCAGAACGTGTGGAAGATGATGGAAGCGAACCTCTGCGATTGAGAACAGTGCCTGAAGACCTTGAGACGTAGGAGGGAGGACGTTGCCGAGGTAAATGAGCCAAGTGTACGTTCTAGGATGGAACCCATCGGCACCTAAGCTAAATCGCAACGCAAGAAGTGCAGCCCACACAGCGTAATAAAGAGGGAAGATGCGGAATGCGCGCTTCTTGTAGAAAGCCGAGAAGTAGCTCCGGGATCCGAGCTGCTCATACAGACCGGTAGTGATCAGGAAGCCAGAAAGTACAAAGAACGCCTCCACGCCGACCCAACCTGGAAGGAAAATCCTCCAACCCAGAGTCATTCCCAGGTAATGGTCAGCAAACACGGCAAGTGCAGCAGCCCCTCTTAATCCGTCAAGAGCGGGGTAGTGCAATCGCACGTTGAATAATCCGGTCGGTGCCACCGGTGAAGCGCCATTCGAGCTTTTCTTGTGTGTCACAGCAGTCGCTCTCCATCCTAATACTGTTTATGGCTAGGTACCTTTGATCGTCGTGTTCTGTCGACGCGCTCGCACCAGCATCGTACTATTCCCATAAACCTGCGCACTCTACTTCCGCAAATCGCAGAGACACAAACAAATGTCGCGAAACACATGCGGAAGTCCTTGGGCTCATGCTCTCTGAGTGCGTGAATCCTCCACGAGAAGCGTGGGCGCATCCCACGCTGGAGCTGTGCGACTAGAGCAATGCCAAATGCGTCAAGGCGTTAGTCTGACCGGATGATCCAAGATGCTTCGAAATCAGACGGCTGCGGGATTGAGCGACCGCCTAGCGCCACTTCGGAGGATGAGATATAGAGAAAGCCCTGTCGTCACTGAGCTCATTCGATGCCGGTCTTAAAAGATAAGGCGGCGTGCTCACGGTGCACACCTCGGAGTACGAAGTGTGTGTTGCGGCGGTTGTCGGACAGTACTATGGCGAAGTTGGGCAGTAAAGAAGGTGTGGAGAGCCCCCTTACTTGCGCCTATGTGACAGATCGTTAGCGTCAGATGGCGGCGCGCAAGGAGATCTGTATGTCAACAACGTTCGTCCTCGGTGCAGGAGCATCGAGAGATGCAGGATATCCGTTTGCAAAGGAGATGGGCCGGGGGCTTCTATGTTGGATGGATGAGGCACAGCCTGAAGGATTCTGCGATTTCCGGCACGGCCTCTTTTCTGCGCGAAGCCTTCGCAGATGCGGAAGATATCGAGTCCTTGCTGGAACGGATGAAGCAAGTGACAACCGTCTCCAGTGACGCTTCTCTAGGTAGGCGCATGCTAGCTGCGCGGGTCGCCCATGCCGATCACCCTGCGTTGATTCATGGCCTACGCAGGTTGTACATGCGATGTAGCCGTCACGGCTTATGGCCCTATGGATAGCTACGCAGGCATCCCTTTTCGTCATGCCCATTCCTTCTTCTGCTTCACTCTTTGACTGCATCGTAGTAGTGGTTTCCGCCTTCATCTTCATATATTCGTCGCGAATGGAGATGCAGACAACCTTGAGGAGATCGCGATATTCCTTCGCTCCTAATGAAAGAGATCTCATCCCCGTGGTTGCATCGTCCCAACTCGCCGCTAGCGCAGGAGAGGTGAACAGCAAGCGGCCATCAGGCACTAGGATTTCAGCAAAGCGCGCAATCAGACGGTGCTGTTCGTCGGCTCTGAGAAGAAACATTAGACCCCAAGCCAGGACAGCATCGAAGGAGCGGTCGTACAAACCCAGGGTCAGGACAGACTCACAAACAACGGGCGTACTGGGGAGGTTTTTGCGGAAAGCCTTGACAAGGGATGGAGATGCGTCCAGTCCGAGGACATCAAGACCCTCCTCAACGAGGGAGGACGTTAGGGGCAAGCCGGAGCCACAGCCCAGATCAACAACGCTGCTGCCGCTCCCCAATGTTTTCGCCCATCGTCGGACTTCTCTCACACCAATCTCTGCCGAGCGGTGCGAGATGAATTGTTCCCACACAGATTCGTAACCGTTGGACTGATCCATTCCCCGATCTTATTCGACGACCCGGTCCTGACTTATCAGCAGACGGTAGGTCCCCCTAAACGCCGTTGTCGTCAGTTGCGACCGCGCAGGCGGCTCCGAAGCCGCTCAAGCCGGAGCACTTCCCATGTGCAAACTCGTGAGTACCTGACAGGTCAGAGGGCGTCAAGCGCTACTCTGGCGCAGATGAGTACGCACGGTTCTCAAGGGCTTGCGAAGTTCCGAGGTGTCCTCAGATGTCCTTCCGCTTGCTTCCGAGATCCACCCGTTTGTTCGCGCCATTCCTTCTCACGGTCCCCGTTCCAGGAGCTCAGAACAGGGAAGCTTCACTGTCTCCGGATGGACCTGCAGTGGAGTGCAAGCCTCCTGTCATACTCACATTCGACGGCCTACGCGTCTACGAGGGCACAGTGCCGGTCCTGATTGCCTTTCACTGTAAGGAGAAGGCACTGAGGCCGACGCATGCCATACCGAGTACCTCGACCTCGCCAAACCCAGGACTATCGAGGCGATCTCATCGCTCCGGGCGTCACGCAGGGCCGTTGGACCTCCGCCATGGTCGGCAGATGGTCCGGATTCCAACCGATCGCTTGGCGCCCGTCCCTTCCACTCCCAATACTACGACGCAACAGTGGCTCGGGACCTGAACTGACGGCCATGTCGGCTATCGGGGTAACCTGCTGGTTCTGAGGTGCAGCGCTGAGGGCCACGGCAAGCTCAACGTCGAGGGGAGAGCTTCTTAAACCAACATCGCACGCAACGTGAGTTCCGGTGCCGTGAGCGGTGATGCCGTTGCCGACGGACCATTTCTCCACATCCTCGATCATGGCGAGATGCCTGCTTGCGTACTTGATTTGAAGTACGACCTCGCCAGCAATACCTTTCGCGCCGTCGACAATCAGTTATGTGGGTGGTTTAACGTCACCTTTGATGGAGTCTGGCACCGCACGACTTCAAAGAACTAGCTTTGAGGCAAACCGTTCTGTCTTTAATACATGAGCTGAAGAGCTCTGGACGCTCGTACCAGCCATGCAGCTGTGCTCTGCTGGAACTTGCGAGCAGATTGGGAAAGCTTTCCGGGTCTGTCAAGGTTGCCTGCAGATATTCCTGGATCAGCACATACGCGTTGTCGATCACGGCGGCAAGTCTTAGGTGTCTCCAGCTGCCGATAGCCGTCGGCTCACCCCGCTCGCACAAACCTACAATCGGCTGCGGCAAGGGTCACAGATCGAGAGGAGGGGAAGGAGGAGAGGGTGCGAAAACGGGCAAAAGTGCTCATTGCGTCAAGACCTCAGTGATGGACTCAAAAGAGGTTTAGCAAGAACTAGCACAATTCAAATTCCGTTTCGTCAATGATCAGTTCGGGAAGACTTAGGAGTGGAGGCGCGGGCCGGGATCGAACCGGCGCATAAAGGTTTTGCAGACCTCTCCCTTACCACTTGGGTACCGCGCCGTTCGCTTCGCAAGACTCTCTGCCGGTCGCTGCCGGTCTGCGCGGGAGTTTTTGCGGAGGAATGAGGAAGACTTGGAGCGGGAGACCGGGGTCGAACCGGCGACATCTTCCTTGGCAAGGAAGCACTCTACCACTGAGCTACTCCCGCTCACAGAGCCTGAGTATAGCGGCGCGCGCTTCGTGAGGTCAATTGCCTGCCTGTCTGCGGATGGGGCGCGCGTTAGCGGATTTCTGCATCCATCCTGAGAGGATGGCTGTCCGGCAGCCTGCCGTGTGACGCGTGAAAGGGACGATCGACGCGATGATGAGGTGGCTGAGCACGGAGCAGCAGACGCAGCACTGGCAGGCGTTGCTGGAGTCGGCGGGCGAGGGGATCTGGGGCCTTGATCTCGAGGGAAACTGCACGTTCGTGAATCGCATGGCGCAGGAGATTCTGGGGTTTTCGGCGGACGAGATGCTCGGCCACAACATGCACGCGCTAGTTCATCATCACTATCCGGATGGACGGGTCTACCCGGCCGAGCAGTGCTCGATCTACGAGGTCTTTCGCAGGAGCACGCCCTTTCGCCGCAAGCATGACACGATGTTTCGCAAGGGTGGCGAGTCGTTTCTGGCGGAGGTCTCCGCGCACCCGGTCGTCGCCGAGACGGCGGTCAGCGGTGTGGTGGTGACGTTTCGCGACGTGACGGAGAGTCATCAGCAGCAGAAGGATCTCCAGGAGGCGTATCGCACCGCGGCACGGCGAACGGCCGAGCTCGAGGCGGTGATTGAGAGCATGCCGCAGGGTGTGTATGTCGCGAGCCGGGACCGCAGCGAGGTGCGGTCGAACCAGCGGGCGCGCGACCTGATCGGGGAGAGCTTTCCGGAGGACATGGACACACTTGAGCAGGCTCTTCGCGGTATCTCGACCAACCATACGGTCGAGCGTGGCGGACGATGGCTGCGAAGTGCGGGTGCGCCGATCCGGCTCAATGGTGAGCTGATCGGCGGCGTGGTGGTCGCGACCGACGTGACGCAGATGCGGCTCCAAGATGAGGCGATGCGCAAGAGCGAGAAGCTGGCCGCGGTGGGGCAGCTGGCGTCCTCGATCGCGCACGAGATCAACAACCCGCTTGAGGCCATTACGAATCTGCTGTACCTGATCCGGCAGACGCGCGACATGGATGAGGTGCAGATGTACACCGCGAGCGCGCAGGAGGAGCTTGCGCGAGTCAGCGAGATCACGCTGCAAACGCTGCGCTTCCACCGGACGCAGACGCAACCGGTGTGGGTGGATCTGGCGGAGCTCGCGCGAGCGGTGATGTCGCTGTACACGGGGCGGCTGCTGGTGAGGAATGTGACGCTGGACTGGAAGGCGCGGCAGGCTCCGCGTGTGCTCTGCCTTGAGGGCGAGATGCGGCAGGTGCTCAACAACTTCATTCGCAATGCGCTCGACGCGATGAGCGATGGTGGCTCCCTCTCGGTGCGGGTGAACCGGCAGAGGAGTCAGAGGACGGGGAAGCCGGGCGTGCGACTGACGGTCGCGGACACGGGCGAGGGGGTCAGCGCCGGCATGATGGATCGCCTGTTTGAGCCGTTTCAGACGACGAAGGACAAGACGGGAACAGGTCTTGGGCTTTGGGTGAGCAGAGGCATCGTCGAGAAACATGGAGGCTCGATCGCGTGGCGCACACGTCGTGGTAGCGGACATGGCACGTTGTTCTCGATGTGGCTGCCGGAGGAGCCGAAGATGTTCGGTGGGGCGGTTGGGGATGGGTCAGGGGAGCCTACTCTCGCTGATCCGGAGATGGACTGAAGGCGATTCGAGGACCGGCGGTGGCATCGCTGCGACGGCGAACGACATGCGGGGTGACAAGCACCACGAGCTCGCTGGTGCTTAGGTTCGTGGTGCGATCGGCGGTGACGCTCTGAAAGCCGGGCAGCTCGCCGATGCCGGGGATGCCGCTGATCGCGGCAGACTCCTGGCGGGTGATGGTGCTGACCATGAGGGCGGACTCGCCGTTCTGGACCGTAATGCCAGAGACGAACTGGCGATTGGCGAGGATGGGAATATTGCTGAGCGACGTGCCGGAGAGCGATTCGATCTGCAGGTCAAGCTTCATCGTGATCTCCCCGGACTTCTGCGCGACGGGTGAGGCTTTGAGGGTGAGGCCGAGGTCCTCGTAGCTGATCTGCGGGATGGTGGTTCCGTTGCTGGTGCCGAGGAACTGGTTGAGCAGGCTCGAGGCGCTCACGCCGTTGATGGAAACGCCGGCAAGCGCGGAGGACTGGGTGCCAGTGATACCGGTCGAGTAGGTGGAGTTGGTGATGGGGTAGCGGGTGCCAGCGCGGAAGGTGACGGCCTGGTGGTCGGAGACGCGGAGCTGGGCGTGATCGATCTCGCGGACCTCGGAGCTGTTGAGGCCGAGGTTGAAGCTGGCCGAGCCCGCGGTGACGCCCGTGAGGGTGAGGCCCTTCCCGAAGAAGCCTATGGTGTCTGCCAGCAGCGAGCTTTGCGCGAGGCCGGAGCCGATGAGGAAGGCGGCTTCGCTGATGAGGTCAGTGGTCGCGTTGCCGGTGAGGGTGATCGCGCCTTGCGCGATGGCCTGATCGATGGTGCTCTGATTGGAGCTGACGAGCGATTGGGCGGCGCTGACGGCGTTATAGACCCCGAACTGCTGAGGGAACTGGGGGCCGATGGTGCGCTGACGGGTGCGGTCGACGGAGTAGAGCCGGACATCGATGAGGACTTCGCTGCCGCCGTCGATGAGGTCGGCGAGGGTGCGGTTGAGGGCGTGCATGGTCTCCGCGGGGGCGCGGACGAGGAGCCGGCCAGAGGTGTTCTGCACGGCGAGCTGGCGAATATCGAAGACATTGCGCAGAACGTTGCCGAGCTCATTGATCTGCTCGGTGGAGTACCCGGGAATGTAGATCGTCTCCTGGATCTGTCGTTCAAGCCGGGTGCGGGCTTCCGGCGAGTCCTTGGCAATCAGAACGCTCTGGCGATCCAGCGGAACGGCGTAGAGGCGGCCCATCTGTAAGACAAGGGGCGCGGCCTGGTGGAAGGTGGCAGCGTCGAGGTCAAAGCGAACGTCCTGGGGGACGACGGAGTCGTCAAAGACGGTGCGGATGCCCCAGGCGGAGAAGACCTGGGTGGCCACGGCGCGGACGTCGGCGTGGACGTGCAGATCATGTCGACCGGCGGCCGGCGTGAGCGCGAGTTCACCGCCGATGGTGCTGGAGGCGCGCTCGGCTTCGGCCTGAAGAGGGTCCGGATCGGGGGCGACGACCGGCGTGAAGAGGCGTTCGAGGGCAGAGGCCGGGGCGTGCTGGGTGACGATGCGGTCTTCGCCGTCGAGCTTCTCGGCCTCGGCCTGGAGCGCGTCGGCCTCCTTGCTCCTGCCCTCGCTGCGGGCGGTGCTGGCGCGTTGGATGAGGGCGGTGGCGCGGTGCGCAAGGACGACCTGCTGGCCGATGCGGTAGTCCGTGTTGGTGGGATCGAGTGTGACGGCGCGGGCGAACTCGGTCTCTGCCTGATTGAGGCGGTCGTGATCGAGGGCACGCGCACCGGCGACGTAGGCGTCGCGAGCCTCGGTGACCTCGCGCGAGGTCGGGGTTCTGGCAGGAACGGCGGAGTTTGGGACGAGGGACGAGGGGGTGGATGCAACCGGCGGTGCCTGCGTGCTTTCCACGGCGGAGGTGGGCGCGGCCGGAGATCCACTCTGGGCGTCGCCTGTGGGCATTGCATGGGCAGGGAGAACGGCGGAGATGGGCAGCAGCAGAGACAGAGCCCCGAAGAGAAGCTGCGGTGTGCGCTGCGGGATGGGCCAGGATGTCATTGCGTTAGGACGTGCACGCGGTGTCTCAAGAGCGCGAGTGTGGCTCGCCCATGGTGGCGCGGCCGCGAGGAGGCACCTGCGCGTTGGACGCTGCGGCCGGATTATCGCGAGCCGGCGATGCTCTGGGTGGCCTGCGGGCGCTCGCTGGCAGGGGGTCTGCGCATGCCGTTGCGGATGCCGGTGCGGATCTGCGCACTGTTCATCTCAAGCTCGGCGAGGGTGCGGCTGAGGGTATTGCGATGCATGCCGAGCTCTTCGGCGGCCTTGCACTGGTTGCCTTTGTGCTGCGCCAGGACCTCGAGGAGGTAGCGACGTTTGAACTGCCGAAGGGCCTCGGTGTAGGAGACTCCGGAGCTGTGCATTTGGATCACGAGATTCTGCAGTTCACGCTTCAAGGCTGGGTCCTCACTTGGGGTCCTGATCTGATGTCTGACCCGCATTGTCGCTCTCCGGCATGAGCTTGCTCCAGCGACTTCGCGTGTGCATGAGAGTCGTGGTTCCTAGGGTCAACTGCCGCTTCAGCTCCGGAGGTACAACGAAGGATACTCCATGCGCCGCGGCAAGCAAATAGGGTGTGAGCCGCGAATTTTGGAGGGCAGTCTGGGCGGGGAGAAAGGCCGTACAGGCCATCAGGAGGGCGACGCAGGCGAGGGTTCCGCGCACAAAGCCGATCGCCGCGCCACCGAGCCGATCGAAGAGACCGAGGCCGGCGGCGTGCGCGCCCGAGCGCAGAAGGCGGCCGACGACGGCGCAGAGAAGGCTCACCGTACCGAGGACGCCAAGGAAGGCGGCAGCGTCGGCGGTCGGAGGCGACGTGATCCACTGCCGCAGGTATGGTGCGACTGACTGGTAATTCCAGCTGGCGAGCAGGAGGCCCGCGACTAGACCCACGAGCGAGAAGAGTTCGCGGATGGCGCCGCGGCGAAGAGCGCTTATGGTCGACCAGAGGAGGACTACGACGATTAGCCAGTCGACGACGGTAAAGGCCGACCAGAGCGGCTGCGTCGCGTTCGGGGCCAGGTAGGGGGTCATGCGTCGATCTCGCTCAGGAGAGGCAACTCAGGCGATGCTGCGGGCGTGGCCTGCGGTTCCATCGTTGTTGGTCTCACTGTCGCGGGCTCTTGTCACTCGGCGCTCAGGGCCGACCTTCCGGTCAGCAGCGTGTAGGCCTCGAGGTACTTGCGGCGCGTGTTAAGGACGACGTCTTCCGGGAGTGCGGGTGCGGGCGGCTGCTTGTTCCAGCGGATACGTTCGAGGTAGTCGCGCACGTACTGCTTATCGAAGGAGGGCTGCGGGCCGCCAGGCGCATAGCCCTGGGTCGGCCAGTAGCGGGAGGAGTCCGGGGTGAGGACCTCGTCTGCGAGGATGATCTGCGTCTCGCCATGGCTGCCGGTGATGGTGCCGAACTCGAACTTGGTGTCGGCGAGGATGAGGCCGTGGGTCGCGGCGAAGGCGCTGGCGCGCTCGTAGATGGCCATGGTGAGGGCGCGCAGTTGCCCGGCGGTCTCGGCGCCGACGCTGCGGACGACCTCATCGAAGGCGATGTTCTCATCGTGGCCGGTGTGGTTCTTCGCAGCGGGTGTGAAGAGCGGCAGGGGCAGCTGAGCCGACTCGCGCAGGCCGCCGGGCAGCGGGATGCCGCAGACGGCGCCGGTCTGCTGGTAGTCCTTCCACCCGGAGCCGGAGAGATAGCCGCGAGCGACGCACTCGACAGGGAACATGGAGGCGCGGCGGACGATCATGCTGCGGCCGGTGAGCTGCTCGCGAAAGGGAGCAAGCGCGGCGGGGAACTCGTCGACGTGTGCTGTGAGCACGTGGTTGGGTACAAGGCCGGCGAGGAGATCGAACCAGAAGAGCGATAGCTGGGTGAGGATGATGCCCTTATCGGGGATGCCGCTGCCGAGTACGTGGTCGAAGGCGGAGATGCGATCGGTCGCGACGAAGAGCAGGGTCTCCGGGCTGAGGGCGTAGATGTCGCGGACCTTGCCGCGGGCGATCAGGGGCAGGTCACCCAGCTCTGTGCGCAGCAGTGGTGTGGTGGACGTCATCAGACTGACGGTACCACCGGAGACGACCCGTGGTCGTGCGGGCTACTGCAGGCGAATCTTCTCGTCCAAGGGGGGCTCGCCCGCGGCGGCGGGCGGACAGTGGAGGATGACCTGCCGGGTGGTCTGGCTGAGGAAGGCGCTCATTGCATCGATGTCGCACTGGGTTCGGTAGAGGCGGCCAATCTTGAGGGTGTGTTGCAGGAAGGGCAGGCGGCGGGCGCGTTCGGAGATGGTGTAGTCGACGCCGTAGTTGTCCCCGCCGGCGCTCTGCCAGAGCTCGGTCTCGAGCGAGATGGTGTCGGTGACCGGGGTGACGTGACGTGGGGCGGTGCTGAAGAGGTGCTCAAGCGGTAGATAGATGCTGGCCGCAAGGAGCGGGAAGAGAAGCACGACGGCGATGGCCGTGGTCAGCGCACGCGGGCGCAGGCGCGTGAAGAGGATCACGAGGACGACGTAGCCGACGACGCGACCCCAGACGAGCAGGTCGTCAAGGCGGCTGGCGGACGGACCCCACTTGGTCACGTCCGTGAGGGACTCAAGCAGAAGCAGAAGCAGCGCCGTCGCCAGCACCGCGCGGTGCAGGCGGCGAGGAAGACGCGGCCATCGGCTGCGAAGGACGAGAGCCGAGGCGAGGAGAACGGCGAGAGCGCCGACGGTCAGGAGAGAGCGCATCTGTCAGGAGCTTAGCGGATGGCGGGAGAGGGCGATGGCCGGAGCGAGAAGACCGCTCCAGCTGGGCGCAGTTGACGGGAGGGGCTTCAGGCGACAGCGCGGCGATTGGTGGCGCCAGACCGGCGATCGCCGAGGTTAACCGAGACCACCTTGGAGACGCCGGGTTCCTGCATCGTGACACCGTAGATGACATCCGCCTGCTGCATGGTGCGTTTGGAGTGAGTGATGACAACGAACTGGGTCGTGGCGGACATCTCGGCGATGAGCTGGGCAAAGCGGCCGACGTTAGTCTCGTCGAGCGGCGCGTCGACCTCGTCGAGGACGCAGAAGGGGGCGGGCTGGAACTGGAAGATGCCGACGAGCAGAGAGAGTGCGGTGAGGGCCTTTTCGCCGCCCGAGAGCAGCAGCAGATTCTGCAGCTTCTTGCCTGGCGGAGAGGCGACGATGTCGATGCCGGACTCGGTCGCGTTTTCGGCGTCGGTGAGCTTCATGAAGGCCTGACCGCCGCCAAAGAGCTTGCTGAAGGCGACCGAGAAGTTCTGGTTGATGGCAGTGAAGGCCTCGTCGAACTTGACGCGGGAGACGTCGTCGATATCGCGAATGGAGGCCTGCGTGTTGTCGATGGAGGCGAGAAGATCATTGCGCTGCGCTTCGAGAAACTGGTGGCGGGTGCTGGCCTCGCTGAACTCCTCGAGCGCCATCATATTGACCGGGCCCATGGCGTCGAGACGCTGTCTCAGGGCGCGGGTCTCGTCTTCGGCGGCGGTCAGGGCGTCGTCGGCGATACGAGCGATGGTGGCGTCGGCGCGCAGGGCAGCGGGTTCGGCTCCGAGGTCGCTGAGGCAGGTGGCATCGAGGTGCTCGGTGTCGGAGGCGAGGCGCGCGCCGTGGACGGTGAGCTCGTTGCGCTGCTCGCGGAGGGTCTCGAGGGCGGTGCGGGCGGCGCGAAGCTGGCTGTCGAGCTCGGCGATGCGGACGCGCAGGGTTGCGGCTTCCTGAGTCAGACGGACGCTCTCCGCGGCAGCGGTAGCGCGGGTCTCGGTGAGCGCTGTGTGCTGGACGGAGATGGTCTCGCTCTCCTCCTCGCGGCGGAGTTGTTCTGCGACGGCGGCGGCGATGGCCTGTTCCAGCTGTGCGATGCGCTGGGTCTGGCCGGCGAGCAGGCGGGCGGTCTGGTCGGCGCTTGCCTGGGCACTGCGGCGGCGCTCCTCGAGCGCGGCGAGCTGGGCGGCGGCGGAAGAGGCTGACTGCTGCAGATCTTCGCGGCGAAGACGAAGGAGATCGAGCGAGGACTGAAGCTCGCGGTTGCTGTGGGCGAGGGCTTCACGCTCGGCGTCGAGGGCGGTGGCGGCGCGGGTGCGCTGCTCGATGCGATCGAGGTTGGCGCTGCGCTGGGCACGGTTGCGCTCGCTCGCGGTCTGCCACTCGGCGAGCCGGCGCTCGATGCGGGCAGTCTCTGACTCCATCTGACGCAGTGCCGCGCCGGAGTTGGCGGCCTCGCGTTCGGCATCGCGACGCTCCGCGGTGCGTGCCTGTGCGTCGCGGGTTAGGGCCGCGATCTCTTCGGCAAAGGTCGCAGTGGTGCGGTCACACATGGAGAGCTCGGCTTCAAGCGCGGCGCTGCGGTCTTCCACCTCGCGCAGTTCGCGCTTCAGGGCGAGGGGGCCACCCGAGGTGGGTCGGCCGCCGGTGACGGAGTGTCCGTGAAAGGTCTCCCCGGCGGGGGTGACGAACCATGCGTGCGGGAGGCGAAGAGCAAGCTCGCGCGCAGCGGCGGCGTCGGTTGCGAGATAGCCGTGGCGCAGGCGGGGCAGCATCGCCGGCAGACTGGAGGCGAGGTCAGCCGGCATGCGGACGAAGCTGAGCAGGCTGACGGCACCCTCGATCGAGGCGGGCTCGGACTCCCCGGAAAGGAGCGCGGTGGGCGAGGGGTCATCGCCCCGCACGAGGAAGGTGGCGCGGCCGGCAACGTCTGTCTTGAGCAGGTGCACACCCGCCTCGGCAGCGGACCAGTTGGCAACGACGATGTAGTTGAGCTCTTCGCGCAGGAACTCATCGACGGCCGCACCGTGCTGGCCCTCGACCTCAAGCAGGTCGGCGAGAGTGCCCAGGGGGGTGAAGGCGGCGGCGTTGGTTGGTTTGCGGGCACTGCGGAAGATGTTTCTGACGGTGTCGGTCGAGTAGCTGTGATCGCGGATGAGACCTTCGACCGAGCTCCGACGGCCGTGCACGGTCGCGAGTTCGCGACGGAGGGCGTCTCCGCGGCGACGGCTCTCGGCCTCGGCGGTCCGCTTCTGCTCGACGTCGAGGTGCAGTTGAGCGAGCTCGCCTTCAAGACGGCGAAGGCGGTCGCTGACGCTCTCGAAGGAGAGCTTGATCTGACCGCGCTCGAGGCCGAGCGTCGAGAGCTCCTGCCGGGCGACAGCGGACTCACTCTCAAGCCGTTCGCTCTCGCGGTCGAGGCCGGCGAGGGCGGCTTCGGCCTGGGCCTGTTCAGCGCGGGCCTGGCCGGCGCGCTCGATCAGATGGATGGCCGCCCGGCGGCCCTGCTCCATTTGCTGCTCGGCGGCGGCGGTCGAGCGCACGGCCTCCTGCGCGGCGACCGCGTGCTGCTGTGCATGGTCGCGCGCCGCCGCGGCCTCGCCGGTGGCGGCCTCAAGGAAGCTGCGATGCTGCCTCGCCTCCTCGGCGAGGACGGTGTGTTGAACGCGCGCGGCCTCCATCTCGTCCGCGCCGCTGACAGCGCGGGCTGCAAGCTCGGCAATGCGGTCGGTGTTGGCGGTGAGGCGGGACGAGATGCGTGCGAGCTCGACGGCGGATTGGTTGGCCGTCGTGTTCGCGGCACGGATCTGCTCATCGAGGTCGTAGCCGTGGCGTACGGCCTCGGTGTGCTCTGCATCCGCGATTGCGAGCTGGGCGGCCTGCGCTTCGATGCCGCTCGTGAGTGTGCCGACGCGCTCCGCGGTGAGCTCCCGGTCAGCGTCCATCTGAGCCATGCGGCTGGCGAGAACCACGCGGAGACGTGCACGGAGCTCGTCGCGCAGGGCACCATAGCGCTCGGCCTTGGCGGCCTGGCGCTTCAGCGTGCCCATCTGCTTGGTGACCTCCTCGAAGATGTCGGTCACGCGCGAGAGGTTCTGGCGCGAGGCATCGAGGCGCAGCTCAGCGAGGCGCTTCTTGGTCTTGAAGCGCGTGATGCCGGCGGCCTCTTCGATGATGGAGCGGCGGTCGAGGGGCTTGGAGCTCAACAGCTGGCCGATGCGCTCCTGGCCGATGATGGCGTAGCTCTCACCGCCGAGACCGGTCCCCATGAAGATGTCCTGGATGTCGCGCAGGCGGCAGATGCGACCATTGAGCAGGTACTCGGAGTCGCCGGTGCGGAAGAGGCGGCGGGTCACGGTGATCTCGCCGGCGCGGACCGGGGCGCGGTTGAAGCGGCGGCGCCGAATGCGGAGAACAACGGCGTCCGAGGGGGTTGGTGGCACAGCCGAGGCTGCATCTCCCGAGCTCTCTTCGGCTGCGATGGGCGGCGGCTCTTCGGTACTTGATGCGGCGGCGGAGATCATCGGCTCGCCGGCAAGGGCGACTCCTGGCTGCGCGTCGGCGACGGCCTCCTCGGTCGCGGCGGCGTTCTCCTCGCGAAGCTCCTCTTCGCTCCAGTCCTCGGGAAGAGGACTGGGCTCGCGATCGCTGATTACGAGCTCAGGGCCGTCCGTGGCGGAGAGGACGTGCCCGTCGTAGACCTCGGGGTCGACCAGCGTGAGAGAGACCTCGGCCATGCCGGTGGACTTGCGGTCGCGCGTGCCGGCGAAGATGACGTCCTCCATCTTGAGTCCGCGCAAACTCTTAGCGGACTGCTCCCCGAGCACCCAGGTGATGGCGTCGGAGATGTTGCTCTTACCGCAGCCGTTCGGGCCGACGATGGCCGCGATGCCTTCACCGGCGAGCTGGATCTCGGTGCGGTCGCAGAAGGACTTGAAGCCGAGAATCTGCACTTTTCTGAGCTTGAGCAATGCTGCCCTCCGGTTCCTCTGAACGTGTGCCCGTGCTGCACCAGTGGATGAAGCGCCACCAGCGGTAAGCAAGGACTTGCGAGCTAAGGCCACTCTAGAGAACGTCAAGGG
This sequence comes from uncultured Acidobacteriaceae bacterium, assembly GCA_964247625.1. Lineage (GTDB taxonomy): Bacteria > Acidobacteriota > Terriglobia > Terriglobales > Acidobacteriaceae > Edaphobacter. The sequence goes on along the minus strand of CAXTVA010000002.1, from coordinate 17,229 downwards.
TGGAATCAACATCAATGGGCTACTTATTGTGGATAAGAAGCTCCGGATACAAGATGTGGGAGGGCGAGCGGGTTCGGAGCTGGTTCTGGGTTTCTCGCCGCGGGTCTTCCGTGTTGTTGGTAGATTCCTTTGGAGACGATTCGGGAGATCCGCAGGTCTTCTCCTGGACTCTCACGGCCACACTCGCGCAGGATCCGGCGCCGCGGGAAACGGCGTGAGCCATGAGGCGGGGGGCGTGACTGGAGTGACTGAGGAGGGATGGCGGGGGGCAACGCAGGCGCGGACAACTGCACCTTATAGGCGAATCATGGCAGGCGAAGAGAGGTAAGGAGCGGTTTGCTTCATGACCTCATTGCCATGCACTATGATGACTCCACGACGCGAGTGACCCAGGTCGTCGATCGCTATGCGATATCAGTAATCCTTGAGGAGCATTGAATGAATAAGGCAGTTGTTGCGTCCTTTCTCGCCGTAGCCGCGCTTGGTTCCGGTGCGCGGTACGCGTTCTCGCAGTCCCAAGTCAACCTTGGTTCCGGGTCGCAGCAGCAGCCGGCGGCGGGCGGTGGACAGGTGCAGTTGTCGCAAGCCGAGTACAACGACTACAACGCGGCGATCAACCAGACCACGCCGCAGACCAAGGCTCCCGCGCTCGAGGCGTATCTGACGAAGTATCCGCAGTCACCAGTGAAGACCGATGTGCTGCAACAGTTGATGGTGGCGTATAGCTCCTTCGATCCGACAAAGACGCTGGATGCGGCGGACCGCCTGCTGCAGGTGGATCCGAACAACATTCGAGCGTTGACGCTCGAGGTCTACTTTCGCAAGGCGTCGGCTGATCAGATTACGGATGTGAGCCAGAAGCAGGCGGCTTTGGACAAGGCCGCGGACTACGCGCACAAAGGACTGACCGCGACCAAGCCGAAGGACGTCAGCGATGACGATTTTAAGAAGATCCAGGACGGTGCGTTTCCGATCTTCTACAGCGCGATCGGAACGGCTGCGCTGAACAAGAAGGACACCGCGACGGCGATCGACAACTTTAAGAAGGAGTTGACGGCGGTCCCGGTCGACCAGACGACGAAGCCTGGTCCTGTACTGCAGGACATCTACTTTCTCGGTCTCGCCTACCTGCAGTCCACACCGCCGGACTACATCAACTGCACGTTCTACATGACGCGCTTCACCGACTTCGCGCCAGAGCCGTACAAGTCGCAGATCAGCCCGACGGCGCAGTTTTGCTACAAGAAGTACCACGGCAGCGCGGATGGGTATGACAAGGTGACGACGGCGGCTCAGACGAACCTGAATCCACCGAGCGACTTCACGATTACGCCGGCGCCTTCGGCCAAGGATATCGCCCACCAGACGGTGGCGTCGACGCCGGATCTGGGCACGCTGGCCCTGAGTGACAAGGAGTTCATTCTGCAGAACGGCAGCTCCGACGACGCAGAGAAGGTCTGGGCGACGGTGAAGGGTAAATCGGTGCAGATTCCAGGCGCCACAGTCGTGAGCGCGACGGACACGGTGTTGACTGTCTCTGTCTCTGACGATGCAGTGCAGTCGAAGACGGCGGACTTCACCTTCAACATGAAGGAGCCTTTGAAGACGGTGCCGACGGTGGGATCGAAGGTAGACGTCTCAGGAACGTACGCATCGTACAGTCAGGGTGGCACGACGGCGGCGACGACCTCGACCACGACCTCAACGACGACCACGGCGCCCTCCGCCGATGCGACGAGCTCCGCCACGACGACCAGCACACCAGCCGCCACGGCCAGTGCGACTGCACCGGCGCAGACGACAACACAGACGACGACTCCGAACGGCAACGGCACGGCGAGCACGACCACGACCACTGCCACGCCGCCGGTTCCTGCAGCTGGGCCGGGTCCGCTGATGATCACGATGAGCGACAGCGAGATCGTGACGAAGGCGGCTCCGAGACGCACGACGACCACGCCGCGCCGACCAGTTCGGAACTAGAACCACTGCGAAAGACGGGGCGGCCTGCGGGCTGCCCCTCTCTTTTTGCTGTGAGGCTCTCACGCAGGAGTCGAGCGTGTGCCGCGGTGGGTGTGATGTGGCTGACACGTTCGAGGCATAGCGCGATGCTGTGGCGTGCTTGACGATGGCGTGCATGACGCGCTTCACTGCTCCACTTGCCTCTACTGCTCTGGTCCTGAGTGTCGTTGCTCTCGCCCCTGCTGCCCACGCCCAGAACTCTGCCAGCCTTCATGGCCGCGTGCTCGATGCTGCCAGCCACCCTGGCACGCACGCGGTCCTTCGCCTCGTTTCAGACACGACGACCAACGCCAGCGTTCATCCTCAGCGCTACACGCTGATCGGAGATGCGCTGGGAAAATTCAGCCAGGAGGGCATTGCGCCGGGTGCCTATCTGGTGATGCTGTTTACCGACGGGAAGGGAACCGACGTTCTCGAACGAATTTTGTTGAAGCCGGGCGACGATACAACGCTGCGCCTGAGGATGGGCTCGCACGAGGAGCTGGTCGCGGAGACCACCTCGAGGATGGCCGCGAGGTTGAACGCAGCTCCGTCAATGAAGTGACGACACGGCCATCGCTGCTGGAGGCATGTCTTAGATGGCTCGACTCCTGGTAGCTCGATGGCGGGTCACCAACCGAACCTCAGGGTGGCCGACTTCACTCTCCGAGCATGATGCGGCGGATGGCGGTGGCGCGTCCTGTGGTTCCGTCGCAGTCGATCAGGGCGCCGCAGAGCTTCGGGTTGCCGCGTGCGGGCTCGAACTTGCCTGGCATGCCGGTGAGGAAGCGCTGCAGAATCAGGTCACGCTCGACGCCGATGACCGAGTCGTATGGGCCTGACATGCCGACGTCGGTCTGGAAGGCCGTGCCCTCAAGCAGAAGGCGTTCGTCGGCGGTCGGGATGTGTGTGTGGGTGCCGAGAACGGCGGTGACACGACCGTCGAGATACCAGCCCAGAGCGACCTTTTCGCTCGAGGCCTCGGCGTGGATGTCGACCAGGATGACACGGGCGGTGAGCCGACCGAGAAGCTCGTCGGCTTTGCGAAAGGGGTCGTCGCAGCTTGACATGAAGACGCGGCCCTGAAGGTTGATGACCGCGTAGCTCTGACCGCCGGGCAGCGTGCCTTCATAGACACCGAAGCCAGGCGTACCGTGCGCGTAGTTGGCCGGACGCAGCACGCGGCGGCCGCGTGCGGTCGAGTCGGCAGCAACGGCCATGTACTCGAAGATCTCGCGCTTGTCCCAGATGTGATTGCCCGTGGTGATGACGTGCGCGCCCATGTCGAAGAGTTCGTCGGCGATTGACGGCGTGATACCGAAGCCGCCGGCGGCGTTCTCGCCGTTGATGACAAGCAGATCGACGCGGTGGGTATCGAGGAGATGCGGCAGATGTTCGCGGACGATGTGACGGCCGGCGGATCCGAAGACATCGCCGACAAAGAGGATCTTCACTGCGCGAGAGTAGCACGGCTGTAGAGGACCGGGCCGGTGAGGTGTTCAGGGTTGCTGTGGTAGCTTTCTCCCATGGCACAGAGTGGTCGATTTCAGTTGTGTGTGCGCATTCTTGCGGTGCTGGCGGCGGCCCCGGAGAGCATGCATACCTCCTCGGCGATCGCGGAAGAGCTGGGCGAGAGCGCCGTGATGGTGCGCCGCACCTTTCTGTTGCTGCAAAAGGCGGGGCTGATCGCGCAACGCAAAGGACCGAGCGGCGGTGCACGCCTGGAGGTCCCGATGAAGGCGATTGGTCTGGGAGACGTCTACGCCGCGGCAGAGGCGGAGTGGATGACCTACGGCGACGAGAAGACAGCGCCGCTCGATGGTCTGATGAAGCGTGCGCGCAAGGACGCCGTCGCCGCCATGAATGAGACGACGCTGGCGCAGGTCGTGAAGCGGCTGAAGAAGGCTGGATCGGCGAGCTGAGCTGGTGCCGCTGCCGCGCACCTAGAGAGAGTGCAGTAAGCCTGCACTTCCCGGGCTAGGAGGGCGCTCCGTCGCTCGGGGCAGGGCTGGGTGACTCCGGGCGGCTCTCGTGCTTCGGGGCGGGACGCAGCAGTGGGAAGAGAATGACATCGCGGATGGAGCTTGCGTTGGTGAGCAGCATCGTGAGGCGGTCGATGCCGATACCTTCGCCACCGGTCGGCGGCAATCCATAGCCGAGGGCAGTAACGTAGTCCTCGTCCATGGCGTGGGCTTCGTCGTCTCCACGATCGCGTTCGGCCAGCTGCTGCTCGAAGCGGCGGCGCTGCTCGTCGGGGTCGTTGAGCTCGGAGAAGGCGTTGCCGACCTCGAAGCCGCCGATGTAGAACTCAAAGCGCTCGACCCAGTCGGGCTCGTCGGGCTTCTGCTTGGAGAGTGGCGAGACAGCAAGGGGAAAGTCGTAGATGATGGTGGGCTGGATGAGGTGCTCTTCTGCAACGACCTCGAAGAGAGCGGCGATCGTCTTTCCCCAGGTTCCGAATCCGAGTTCGTGCGATGCCGCCAGTGTCAAGGCGGAGTGGAGTCTGTCATGCAGAGTTAGCGTCTCATCTTCCAGCTGGGACTGTACCCTGCCCAACCACGCACCTAAGGTGGCCTGACTGCTCAGGTCTTCAACGGTGGGCCTCCCGGATTGTCCCTCTGGCCAGAACCTGATGATGGCTTCGCGCATCGAGAGCCGAGTCCACCTGCTGAGGTCGATAGTGTGGCCCTGAAAGTGGGTGAAGGTGGTTCCGTTCACTTCTGTAGCGACGAAGGTTACAAGCTCTTCAGTCAGACGCATCATGTCGCGGTAGTTGGCGTAGGCCTGGTAGAACTCGAGCATGGTGAACTCGGGGTTGTGCTGAGTCGAGATGCCCTCGTTGCGGAAGTTGCGGTTGATCTCGTAGACGCGATCAAAGCCGCCGACGACCAGGCGTTTGAGATAGAGCTCGGGCGCGATGCGAAGGGAGAGGTCGAGGTCAAGCGCATTGTGGTGTGTCTTGAAGGGGCGGGCGGCGGCGCCGCCGGCGACGGTATGCATCATCGGCGTCTCGACCTCAAGGTAGCCCTGAGCGTCAAAGAAGTGGCGGATGGCACGCAGGATGGCGGCACGCTTGAGGAAGACCTCGCGCACGTTGCGCGGCGGCTCGCCGTCCGCAGCCGCGTCTTCGTCCTGCTTGGCGACGTGGCCGGTGTTCATGAAGAGGTCGACATAGCGCTGACGGTAGCGGAGTTCGGTGTCTTCGAGACCGTGATACTTGTCCGGCAGTGCCAGCATGGCCTTGGCGAGGAAGGTGAGCTTGGCGACGTGGACGGTGAGCTCGCCGGTGCGGGTGCGGAAGAGGCGGCCCTCGACGCCGATGTGGTCGCCGAGATCGAGCAACTTATAAAGGGCGAAGGCGGTCTCGCCGACATCGTCCTTGCGGACGTAGATCTGCAGGCGCTGGCCGCCTTGTTGCAGCTGCGCGAAGCCGGCCTTCCCCTGCAGACGGATGGCCATAATACGACCAGCGACGGAGACCTGGACGGGGACGTTGGCATCGAGCTCGGCGGTGGACGTGCGGTCGAAGCCGGTGCGGACCTCGGCGAGCGTGTGGCTGGCGGTATAGCTGCTGGGATACTTCGCCTCGGCCTCGCTGAGGCCGGCCTGCTGGCCGAGTTCGGTGATCTGCCGCAGCTTGTCGCGGCGGAGGGCGTAGAGGTTCTGCTCAAACTCGGATTCGGGCACGGGACATCGCTTTCCTGAGGGGGTGTGGGCGCAGGGCCGGTCGGCGCCGCGCCGGGTAGAGCTACAGAGTATCGTGCGGGTGGGCAGGCTGCCAGCGTGTGCTTCGTCCGCGTCCGGGGCCGCGTGGTGTAATGGAGCGCGATGGCAGAGACGGGCGAGAGCGGCGACGGCAAGGACGTGGGAGTGACGGACTCCGGGCGGCGGAGTGGATCGTTGAACGACTACGTGAAGGCCGAGTCGATGATTCAGCTTGCCATCGCGCTGCCGGCGGGGTGCGTGATCGGGTGGTTCGGGGGGTCGTGGCTCGATCATCGGTTCCACCAGCACTGGATCGGCGTGCTGGGGATTGTGCTGGGGGCGATCGCAGGTTTTCTGCAGATGTATCTGCTGGCGGCGCGGTACCTGCGGCGGGGGGACTGACGTGGTTGCCGGTCTCGAGAGCTTCAGTGATGCGGACTTCCGGCGGGCGATTCTGCGGGCGGTGCGGCTGCTGGCCGGAGTGACTGTGGTGCTGGTGCCGGTGGTGTGGTGGAAGCTGGGATGGCCAAGCGCGGTGCTGCTGGTGGTGGGCGCGGCGATCTCGGGCTCGGGGCTGTTTGAGTGGCTGCGGCTGATGACCGCGGTGATGGTGCGGATGGACGGAGGCGGGGCGGCACGGCCGATGGGTCTGGTGCTGACGGCGTTCTTTCTCCGGCTGCTGGGGACGCTGGCGGTGCTCTATGTTAGCCTGAAGTTTCTGGACGGATCGGTGTACGCTCTGGCCTTTGGGCTCGCGCTGGGGGTCTTGGCCCTGTCAGTCGAGGGTCTCCGGCTGGTGAACTCCTGGGCAGCGTGAACGCGCCAGGACGCAAGCGAGCGCGGCGCTCTTTCCAGCATATTTGCCTATGCCGACCCAGTTACTGCTGACCCGATTTCTGAACGCGCACCTCGCCGCGCCCACGACGGCGCTGCTGAATGCCGTGCACGTGCACCCCACGTACCCGCAGGCGCCGATCACCAATGCGTTTGCCATGGAGCTGCTGGTCTTCCTCCTGCTGCTGGCGTACTTCGTCGTTGTGCGCCTTTCGCTAAGCGTGGAGCGGCCCGGCGGGGTACAGCACCTGGCGGAGATGACGCACGAGTTCGTTCTCGATCAGGGCGAGCAGATCATTGGCCACGGGCATGAGCGTTTCACCGGCTTTCTGACCGCCCTGGGCCTGTTCATTCTGGTCGCGAATCTGATCGGGCTGGCGGCGCCCTGGCTCGAGTCGCCGACGGCCAATATTGTGGTGCCACTCGGCTTCGCGATCGCGACGTTCCTCTACTACCAGTTCCACGGGATCCGGGTGAACGGGTTTGGGTACATCAAGCAGTTCCTTGGACCGGTGTGGTGGCTGTCACCCCTGCTGTTTCCGATCGAGATCATCTCGCACCTCGCGCGCATGCTTTCGCTCTCGGTTCGTCTCTACGCCAACATGTTTGCCGGGGACCTAGTGACCCTGGCGTTCTTCTCGCTGCTGCCGGTCGGCATCCCGCTCATCTTTCTCGGACTGCATCTGGGGGTCGCGATCATTCAGGCGTATGTCTTCTTTGTGCTGGCGGCGATCTATCTCGGCATGGCGATCTCCCACGATCACTAGTGACTTTGACCTTTGCGCCGGGGCACCCTCTCCCACCCCGGGGTATGCACGACCGCTGCAAGCGTGAGGGTGCCAGCTCGGTGAGCATCAACCACCCACTGGCGGCGGACACTCAGGGAGCAGAGGAGCACGACACGATGAAGAAGCTTCAGTACCTCTTTCTATCTCTTGCGGCGCTGCTGATGGCGACGCCCGCGTTGGCGCAGGGTGCCGGGAACGCGAGTCCGGCGGCGCAGTGGGTTCCGCTGGCGGCCGGCCTGGGCATGGCGCTGGCGGCCGGCCTGTGCGGTCTTGGCCAGGGACGGGCGACGGCCTCGGCGACCGAGGCGCTGGCGCGCAACCCTGGAGCCCGACCAGGAATCTTTCTCTTCCTGCTGATCGGTCTCGCGTTTATCGAGTCGCTGGCGCTGTTTACCTTCGTGATCATCTTCATCAAGGTCCAGGCCTAGACGGCAGTTTCGGCGGCAGAGCCTCCGCTGCGGCGGGGGCTTTACTGTCTCTCGTGTGCGTCCCCCCCCACCCCGGCAATCGTGCAAAGTCTTCTATCGATACGACTTAGGTCTGGACTAGAGGCCTTGCTCGCGTGCGAAACGGGCGAAAAGTACAGCAAAACTGCCTTGTCAGTCTCCAAAGTCTTCGATCGATTGGACTTAGGGCATTTATGGATCGATCGCGATGCCTCAGAGGAGATGGGAGCGCGTTCCGTGGACGCCTCCGCCGACCTCAGCGGCTGAAGACGCGCGGCGAGATCCACCTTCGCGCGGGGCTGAGGCCGCGCGCCTCCGAGGTCTAGCTCTTCTCCAAGGATAGTCGAGTCGAGGGGGTGATTGCGCCACGTCTCTTGAAGAGGCCGGGTCTGAGCAAAGCCGGGCCGCGTTCCGATCACCGAGACTACGCGACGGCGGCCCGAAGCGGCGCTTCCTGGGGGATGCGGCGGACCCGCAGATGGATCATCTGCTGCGGCGGCCGATCGCCGATCACGAGCTCTCCAAGCTCGGTCCATTCACCCTGGTCGTTGATCCGCAGAACTGTTGACGTTCTGATCTCGCCGAGGGCGAAGCCCCAGGAGAGAGAGTCCTCGCCATCGGCCAGTTTGACCTCGGTTTCGAGCCAACGACCATCGTTAAAGGCGCGCATGCAGTAGATGCCCGCGTCATCCTCGAAGGAGATCAAGCCAAGTGCCTGAAGGACGGGCGAGCCGTCGCTCTTCGCGCGGCCAACCCCTTCGATCACGAGCAGTAGCCCATCCAACTTGAACTGAGCGGACTCAGTCTGGGTGAGATCGACGAACTGGCCCGCACCGCGGAGGACGGAGGCCTCCCCCGACCACTCTCCGACAAGAAACTCGAGCTTCTTCATCGCTGCCCGTTGCGTCTCGACGTTCGGTGTCCTTGGCATTTGCGCCATGGGTGCCTCCTACCGGATGGCTTCGGTGGTGGGGGTGGGGTGGCTGTCGGCGATGGAGGCGGCGGAGCCTTGCTGGGCGAGCGAGAGGGCGCGGCCGGGGAGGATGCCGAGGAGCAGGGTGGCGAGCGCGGCGAGACCGATACCGACGGTGGCGGGCAGGCTAAGGGCGCGGCCGGACGGACGGAGCGAGGAGAGGGCGGCGGGCCGGAAGGCTGCCGAGGTCGCGGGGTTGAAGGCAGCCGGAGCCGCGGGGGAGAAGCCGGGGGCGGTGCGGGTGGCGGCGGCGGGTGAGCTCGTTTCGGGGCGGGTGTAGAGCGCGGCGATCAGGCGCAGGTAGTAGAAGCAGGCGACGCCGGAGTTGAGCAGGCCGATGACGGCGAGCCAGACGTTGCCGGCGTGAAGGGCGGCGGTGAAGACGTAGAACTTGCCGAAGAAGCCGCCGGTGAAGGGGATGCCGATGAGCGAGAGCAGGAAGAAGGCGAAGAGGGCGGTGAGGACCGGGCGCTTAGCGGCCATGCCGGTGAAGTCTTCGAGGGAGCGGGCGGTTTCGTCGTAGCCGGTGAGCTGGGTGATGACGGCGAAGGCGCCGACGTTCATGGCGGCGTAGGCGGCAGTGTAGAAGCAGGCGGCGGCGATGCCATCGGCAGGGAAGGCGGTGAAGGCGACGAGCAGGTAGCCGGCGTGGGCGATGGAGGAGTAGGCGAGCATGCGCTTGACGTCGCGCTGCAGGAGCGCGCCGAGGTTGCCGACGCACATGGAGAGCGCGGCGAGGATCCAGAGCAGGGCGGACCAGCGGTGTTCGAGGGCGGGGAAGCCGGAGAAGAGGATGCGGAGCAGGACGGCGAAGGCGGCGGCCTTGGGCGCGGTCGACATGAGGCCGACGACGGGGGCGGGCGCCCCCTGGTAGACGTCGGGGGTCCAGACCTGGAAGGGGGCGGCGGAGACCTTGAAGCCCATGCCGATGAGGATCATGGCAAGGGCGAGGAAGGCGAGGCGGCTGTTGGTGATGGGGGCGGCGCCGGTGGTGATGGCGGTGAGGTTGGTGGTGCCGGTCGCACCGAAGATGAGGGCGATGCCGTAGAGGAAGAAGGCGGTGGCGAAGCTGCCGAGGAGGAAGTACTTGATGGAGCTCTCGGAGCCGGTGGCGATGCCCTTGCGGAAGCCGCAGAGGATGTAGGTCGCGATGGAGGAGATCTCGAGGCCGACGAAGATGACGAGCAGCTCGGTAGCGGAGGTCATGAGCATCATGCCGACGGCGCCGAAGAGGACGAGGGCGAAGTACTCGCCGGCGTGGCCGATGACTTCGGCGTGGGTCGGGGTAGCGAGGTGGGCTTCGAAGTAGTCGAGGGAGCCGAGCAGGGTGACGAGGACGACGGCGGCGATGAGCAGATGGAAGAAGACGGAGAAGCTGTTGGCCTCGATAGTGCCGAAGAAGGCGTGCACGGTCCCGAAGCCGAGCTGATAGAGGCTGGCGGCGGCGGCGGCGAGGGTGCCGACGATGGCGATCCAGCCGAGGGGGCGGCGGGAGCGGCCGGCGGGAAGGACGGGCTCGGCGAGCATGATGACGACGCCGAAGAGGGTGAGGAGGATCTCGGGGAGGAGGGCGAGGACGTTGGGGGACATTTAGTATCGGGCTCCCGGGTTGGGCTGCGGAGCTCTCTGGCCGCGGGCGGCGGCGGCGAGGTTGGGGTCGAGGAAGCTCGCGGGCCGGGTCTGGGTGGCGGCGGCGACGCCTTTGCTCGGGGTCTGGGGCGGGGAGAGGATGTGGGCGAAGCGGACGCCGGCGGTGTCGATGGAGCGGGTCCAGAGGGGCGAGGCGACGCCCATGACGAGGAAGAGGACGGCGAGGGGCCAGAGGGCGAGGTGCTCGCGGGGGGTGAGGTCGAGGGCGTTGGGGAGCTCGGCGGTGCGATAGCCGGGCTCGCCGTAGAAGACGCGCTGGACGGCGGAGAGCATGTAGGTGGCCGAGAGGATGACGCCGGTGGTGGCGACGACGGTCCAGAGGACGTGGTGCGCGAAGACGGCCTGCATGGAGCCGGAGAGGATGAGGAACTCGCCGACGAAGCCGGAGAGCATGGGCAGGCCGATGAGGGCGAGGGTGGTGATGACGAAGAGGGTGACCATCCAGGGAAGGCGGCCGGCGATGCCGCCGAGGTCGCGGAGGTCGTAGGTGCCATAGCGCTCGTAGAGGCCGCCGAGGAGCATGAAGAGGGCGGCGCCGGCGAGGCTCTCGTTGAGGATCTGATAGATGCCGCCGTCGATGCCGGCGAGGGTGAAGGTGAAGACGCCGAGCACGATGAAGGAGAGCGCGGAGAGGGTGGCGAAGGCGGCGAGTCGCTTGAGATCTTTCTGGATGAGGGCGAGCAGGGCGCCGTAGACGATGCCGAGGGCGCCGAGGGCGATCATGAGGGGGGCGAGGCGGTGGGCCTGCTCGGGGAAGATGCCGAAGAGGAAGCGCACGATGGAGTAGAGGCCGAGCTTGCCGGCGAGGACCATGACGACGGCGGTAGGGGCCTCGGAGATCGCGTCCGCAAGCCAGCCGTGGAGCGGGAAGATGGGAACCTTGACGGCAAAGGCGAGGGCGAAGGCGAGGGAGGCGAGCCAGAGGGCGGCGGGGTTGGCGCTGAGGCTGTGGGTGGCGGCGAGGCGCTCGAGGGTGGGCACGTCGAAGGTGCCGGTCTGGGCGTAGAGCCAGAGCATAGCGACGAGCAGGAGCGCGGAGGGGATGAAGGCGTAGAGGAAGTAGCGGAGGGCGGCGCGGCGGCGGTTGTGGGTGCGGCCGAAGGTCGCGATGAGGATGGTCATCGGGACGAGGGCGAGCTCCCAGAAGGCGTAGTAGAGGAAGAGGTCGAGCGCGACGAAGACGCCGAGCATGGCGACCTGCTGGAGCAGGAAGAGGATGTAGAAGGTGCGGGTGCGGGAGGTGACGGTGTTCCAGCTGATGAGGACACCGAGCGGGGCAAGCAGGCCGGTGAGGACGACGAGCCAGAGCGAGAGGCCGTCGACGCCGAGATGGTAGCGGATGGCGGGGCTGGCGATCCAGGAGAGGTTCTGCTCGAACTGGTAGCGGGTGCCGGCGAGCGCGGCGGCGTTGCTGAAGCGGCCGGGAAGGTGGAGGGTGCAGAGGAAGGTGATGACGGTGACGACGAGGGCGGCGCTCTGCTGGGTCTTGCCGCGCTCGGGAAGGAAGGCGAGGACGATGGCGCCAACGAGCGGAACGAGGAGGATGAGGGTGAGGATGGAGTGGTCTAGGTTCATGTGTCCCGTCGTTAGTGGAGCCAGAGGTTGCGGCCGAAGATCATGACGGCGAGGACGGCGGCGGCGCCGAGGGCGAGCCATCCGGCGTAGGAGCGGATGTTGCCGGACTGAATGCGGCGGACGAGGGAGCCGAGGCCGGTGGTGCCGGCGGCGGCACCGGCGCCGAAGCCGTTGATGAGGGCGCCGTCGAAGAGGCCGCCGAGACCGAGACGGCTGACGACAAAGAGCGGGGTGACGATGGCGGCGCGGTAGAGCTCATCGACGTAGAACTTGTGGTCGACGATCGAGTAGATGGGGGCGAAGCGGCGGGCGAGGGCGGCGGCGGTGCCGGGCTTGCGAACGTAGAAGAGATACGCGACGCCGAGGCCGGCGAGGGCGACGAGGACGGAGAGGGTGGCGAGGCCGAGTTCGACGCCGCGGGAGGCATTGTCGGCGTTCACCGCGGTGGCGCCGTGGAGGGCGGCGGTGGAGGCGAAGACGGGATCGAGGAAGTGCTCGATCTCGTTGTGGCCGCCGAGGGCGGCGGGGACGCCGACCCAGCCGCCGATAACGGAGAGAAGGGCGAGGACGGCGAGGGGCACGGTCATGATCCAGGGGGACTCATGGACGCCGTGAGGGTGGGCGGCCTGGCCTGAGTCGTGCTCGGCTTCGTTGGGGTCGGTGCCGGAGGGGGTGCCGTGGGCGGCGGTCTGGCCGAGGTGGTTCTCATCGAAGCGCTCGGGGCCGAAGAAGGTCTTGAACCAGAGGCGGAACATGTAGAAGGAGGTGAGACCGGCGGTGAGGAGGCCGACGAGCCAGAGCAGTTTGCCGAGCGGGTTGGGGCTCGAGAAGGTCTGATAGAGGATCTCGTCCTTTGAGAAGAAGCCGGCGAGGGGCGGAATACCGGCGATGGCGAAGACGCCGGCGGTCATGGTCCAGAAGGTGATGGGGATGCGCGTGCGCAGGCCGCCCATGACGCGCATGTCCTGTTCTCCCGAGAGTGCGTGGATGACGCTGCCGGCGGCGAGGAAGAGCAGGGCCTTGAAGAAGGCGTGGGTGAGCAGGTGGAAGATCGCGGCCGAGTAGGCGGCGACGCCGCAGGCGAGGAACATGTAGCCGAGCTGGGAGACGGTGGAGTAGGCGAGGACGCGCTTGATATCGTGCTGGACGAGGCCGATGCAGGCGGCGACGAGGGCCGTGGCGGCGCCGATGATGGCGATGACGGCGAGGGCGATCGGGCTGCGGTCGAAGAGCACATGGGCGCGGGCGACCATGTAGATGCCGGCGGTCACCATGGTGGCCGCGTGGATGAGGGCGGAGACCGGCGTGGGGCCCTCCATGGCGTCGGGGAGCCAGATGTAGAGGGGGATCTGGGCGGACTTGCCGGTGGCGCCGAGGACGAGCAGAAGGGCGATGGCGGTGAGGAGACCGCCGTGCGGCTCGCTTCCCATCTGGGGGTTCTGGGCGATGGCGGTGAAGACGTCGGTGAAGTTGAGCGTGCCGAAGCGGGCGATGAGCAGAAACATGCCGAGAAGGAAGCCGAAGTCGCCGACGCGGTTGACGATGAAGGCCTTCTTCCCGGCGTTCGCGGCGGAGTCCTTCTTGAAGTAGAAGCCGATGAGCAGATAGGAGGCGAGGCCGACGCCCTCCCAGCCGACGAAGAGCAGAAGGAAGCTCGACGAGAGGACGAGGACGAGCATGAAGAACATGAAGAGGTTGAGGTACGCGAAGAAGCGCCAGTAGCCGTCTTCGTGCGCCATGTAGCCGGTCGAATAGAGGTGGATGAGGAAGCCGACGCCGGTGATGACGCCGAGCATGATGAGGGTGAGGTGGTCGACGGTGAAGGCGAAGTCGACGGAGAAGCCGGAGATCGCGATCCAGGGGCGGCTGACGGCGGTGAGGACCTCAGGAGCGCCGGGAGCGCGCATCGTCGACCAGAGGGCGGCGACGAGGAGGGCGGGGATCGCGGTGAAGAGCAGAGCGATGGCGGAGACGGCGGCGCGGGGGAGGCGGCGGCCTACGGTTCCGTTGAGCAGGAAGCCGGCGAAGGGGAGCAGCGGAATCCACCAGAGGGCTGAAGCGGGCATGAGCGGGTCTCGGGAGTGCGGCTACCAGTGATGCTGGTGCGGATGCGGGTGAGGAGGAGAGGACGACGAACGACAGGGAGTTCTTCACTGCGTTCAAGATGACGGCGTACGCGAGACAACGGCAGGTGCGAGGTGCAGGTCCTTCGACTTTGGCGCGTGGCGCCTCGCTCCGGAGGATAGACCGAGGGATGACTCAGAGTTTCATAAGGTTGATCTGGTCGACGTTGAGGGTCTGGCGGGTGCGGAAGATGGCGATGATGATGGCGAGGCCGACGGCGGCCTCGGCGGCGGCGACGACCATGACGAAGAAGACAAAGATCTGACCGTTGACGCGGTTCCACATGTGGGCGAAGGCGACAAAGGTGAGATTGACGGCGTTGAGCATGAGCTCGATGGACATGAAGATGGTGATGATGTTGCGACGGATGAGGAAGGAGGCGACGCCGACTGAGAAGAGGATGGCGGCGAGGACGAGGTAGTACGCGATGGGAACCATGCCGGGTTAGGGTTCCTTCCGGGCGAGCACGACGGCGCCGAGGATGGCGACGAGGATGAGGATGCTGGTGGCCTCGAAGGGCAGCAGGAGATCGCGGAAGAGGACGCGGCTGATCTGCTCGATGTTGTTGGCGGCGCCGGTGAGGTGCTCGCCCATGCGGGCGGTGCCGAAGAAGCGACCCTGGGAGAGGAAGACGAAGCTGAGCAGGCAGAAGATGGCCGCGGCCCCGGGAAAGCCGGCGAGATAGGCGGCACGGCTGCCGGAGCTGGGGTCTTCTTCGCCGGCGTTGAGCAGCATGATGACGAAGACGAAGAGCACCATGACGGCGCCGGAGTAGACGATGACCTGGGCGGCGGCGAGGAACTCCGCGCCGAGCGACCAGTAGAGGACGGCGAGCGAGAGCATGACGACGACCAGCGACAGAGCGCTGTTGATGGGGTGCTTCTGCAGCAGCAGGTTGATGGCGCCGGCTACGGCGAGCAGGCCGAAGATGATGAAGAGGGCCAGTTGCATGATGTGGTTGATCTTCCGTGTCGTACGCGATCGCTGGTTTCGTCCGATTGTAAAGCAGGAGGACGGCAGGTGCGCGTTGCAGACCGGCTCGAATGCTTCTCCTGCGGGCCCGGCGCAGGCGTACTGCACGCATGGAGTGATCGCGATGGCGACCGCATCCCGTGTTCCCGAACTGGTGTCGATGGGAGTACCTGGCCCAGCTATGAGCCTGACGGTGGGTTTGTGGACGGTGTGCTGGAGAGAAGAGTGGGGCGGAGACTCTCTCGCCGGAGGACCGGCCCGGGGCAGCTGATGAGGCGGCTGGACGATCTCGCCGCAATGGGCGCAGAGAACCTCCGGATCCGAGGGAGCGGTCGGCGGCGACGTATACGCGGTTCGGGATGAGGCCGGTGAGCGGGACGCGGCTGGAGGTGGTGCGGACGGCGATGGATCCTGGATGTGGCACGTACTCCAGCGATTTGGGCTACCTTGAGTCGCGTCTTGCGTCAGCGTGACAGCGGCATCAACGTTGACGTGAGATAGCCTCCCACGACCAACAACGACGGTCACTTACGCGCGCAGGGCGAGGATGAGCGAGGTGACGACGATGTTGGCCATGGCGATGGGCAGAAGGAACTTCCAGCCGAAGCTCATGAGCTGGTCGTAGCGGAAGCGGGGGACGGTGGCGCGGACCCAGATGTAGAGCAGGATGAAGGCGAAGACCTTGGCGACGAACCAGACGATGCCGAGGACGCCCTGAAACCAGAGCGGGCCGAAGGTGGGAAAGAGGTGGCCGAAGGGGCTGGAGGCGCCGCCGAAGAAGAGCAGGCTGGCGACGCAGGCGACGGTGATCATGTTGGCGTACTCGGCCATGAAGAACATGGCGAACTTCATCGAGGAGTACTCGGTGTGGTAGCCGGCGACGAGCTCGGACTCGGCCTCGGGGAGGTCGAAGGGGGCGCGGTTGGTCTCCGCGTAGGCGCTGAGCATGTAGATGAAGAAGGCGACGATCTGCAGGCCGCCGAAGACGTTCCAGGAGAGCATGCCGTGGGCGGACTGGCTGGCGACGATGTCGCGCAGGCGGAGGGAGCCGGCGCGGAGGACGACGCCGACGAGCGAGAGGCCAAGGGCGAGCTCGTAGCTGATCATCTGCGAGGTGGCGCGGAGGCTGCCGAGCAGGGCGAACTTATTGTTCGAGCTCCAGCCGGAGAGCGCGATGCCGTAGACGCCGATGGAGGTGATGCCAAGGATGACGAGCAGGCCGATGTTGATGTCGGCGATGTCGAAGAGGTCGACGCCCTTGACCTGGAAGAGGGGGCCGAAGGGGACGACGGAGATGGAGATGAGCGCGCAGACGAGCGCGATCATGGGAGCGAGGATGAAGAGCGGCCGGTCGGCGGCGATGGGCAGGAGGTCTTCCTTGAGGAAGAGCTTGATGCCGTCGGCGAGGGGCTGGAGGAGGCCGAAGGGACCGACGCGTGAGGGTCCCCAGCGGTTCTGCATGCGGCCGAGGACCTTGCGCTCGACGAGCACGGTGTAGGCGACGGCGGTGAGCAGGATGACGAAGACGACGAGGATCTTCGCGATGGAGAGGAGGAGGAAGGTGAGGAAGGTGGTCTGGGTCACGGGGGGTTGGTGCACTCCTCTGTCGTCGCGTGCCGGGCTTGAGATCTTGGTGAGTGCCTAGGATAACTGAGTGGATGGCGCCGAGGAGGAGCGATGGGACGAGACCGCGCCGACTCAGTCGGCGGCGGTCTGGTTGAGCTGGGTGTCGCGGCGGGCTTCGAAGGCCTGCAGGTCCTGCAGCATGGCGGAGTAGCGGCCGAGAGTGCCGGAGGTGAAGAGGGTGTCGTGGGCGGGGAGGACGAGGTCGCGGCTGGGTGCGGGCTCGATCTGGACGAGGCTGGGAGTGGTTGCGGGCGCGAGGTGCTGGTCGTTGCCGCTGAGGAGCTGAAGGCGGAGGAGGTCGTAACCCGGGACGAGGCGCTGGACCTCGTCGAGGATGGCGAAGGGATCGAAGGGACTGAGGCGCGGCTCGAGGTTATTGGCGGTGAGCCAGACGGCGTGACGGTCGGCCTCGCCGGACTGGGCGCCGCGGGTCTGGCCCATATCGGCGCGGGTTCCGGAGCGGGCTTTGCCGAAGGGGACGAGCGAGGGGATGTGCGCGCCCATCTTGTCGGCGATGCGGACGATCATCTCGAAG
>CAXTVA010000001.1:0-985041 GCA_964247625.1 uncultured Acidobacteriaceae bacterium | reverse complement strand
CTGCCCTGTCACGGCAGAGGTCGCGGGTTCGAGCCCCGTCGTCCCCGCCATACAAGACCTGGAACTTAGTTCTGTATGGCTCCTCGAGTGACATCTCAATACGGGTTCACGAACGACCTATGAGGCAGACGAGGGTCTGCAGATATCCTCCGTCTCACCTAGATTTTGGAACAATCATCGCCAGAACCTTACCTTGGACCGCGCTCCTATGCGAGCTCACCGCCCGCGTTTAGACGGCAGATGAGGTCGCTGGTGCAAGAGATGCAGTGCCGTGAACTCGCATCGTCATGGGGGCCAGAGCCTGCAAGCGGGCAGGTGTCACACGAGAATGTAAGGATTCAGGATGCGCAGAGCAGGCCCCCACCCTTCCATGCTCCGTGAAGTCAGTCGATCGGATCCGTTTCGTCAAAGCGAGCATGCCGTTCTTCCATCGTTCCTTGCCTTCAGATCAAGCTTGGATAAGCTGCGCTCTCGGACTAGGTATGAGTGCTAGTACCCGCCCCTTGAAACGAATGGCTAGCGCCAAGGGGGATGCGGCTCCACCACGTCCCGCGGTACGAATCGGCCATGATCCAAGCACCGGCCAGCAGCGCCGCATTAAGGATAGTTTCGCTCCACTGAGATGCGGTCGCGAAACCAGCTACAACGATAGGAGTCCAGACCAGGAAGAGGAAGGAGGCAATCTGCAGGGCGGCCAGCGCGGCAGCGAGCCTCGCACAAATGCCTGTTATCACTGCAAGACCAGCCGCGATGAACGCGGCGCCTGTGACGTACGCCCAGAAGAGATGCCCCGGTAGCCAGGTGGGAATGAGTGAGATCGTGTCTCGTACGTCAATGAAATGGGCGAAGCCGAAGAAGATCAGAGAGAGGCCATAAAGGCAGCGCGCTATACGCATACCACCTGCGCCGCTGATCATGCGGAGATGGTCATGATCCCACGCCGCAGCGGACCAGACATAAGACACGGTGGCCGCGGACAGCATGACTGCCAGCGGAAAGACGGACCAACACGCTGGGAAAAGAGGCTCACGAAGGAGCTTGGGCAAGCGGAACCAGAGCATCCACATTGAGAGAACTGACACCAAGAACCGTGCTCCCATCGCCGCAGTGCGAGTCATCAGCAGGCCGATGCCGGATAGAAGTGAGGTGCCGATGGCAACGTATGCAAGAAGCTGATGTGCTGGCTCAGATTCGGGAAGAGGGTTCCATATCGGCATTAGCGCGCGATTGAAGAGGCCGACGATCCCAACACCTATGATCACACTGGCAAAGACTAAATGACTGATTCTTGCGATGCGCATCGAGGAGCACTCCTGACGATGTTTGATGAGCTAGCTTCAGCAGCTCTAATTTAAGTGGGTCTCTGGTGAGATCTGCTCTCGGTCGACAACGTCTTTGAGTTCTCCTCACGAGCTTGGCAGCTTGCAATGAAATGATTTCGATCTGCTATGTGCGTGTTTTCATGCGACTGCTCGATAGGTTGAGACCCTACCTGCGCAGTCTTGAGCGATCTCGCTCAGAACAACATTGCTTTGCTTGGCGAAGACGGATGTTTTATCAAAAGAACGTTCCTCGCGTCTCTCAGCTTATGGCCAAATGAACGCATGAGCTGAGCGCGAAGACCTTAGGCGATGAGGGTGCGACCGAAGTTACCAGAGCTCTCAGGGTGTCGAGCCGGTTCCACCAGTAACAGAGCCGGACAGGGCTAGAGTGTCTCTGGAAGGCTGAGCCAGATCGAGGCGGCGATGACGAAGGCGACGCTGCTTACCAGCATGCTGCTTTGCAGACTAAAGTGTTCGGCCAGTGTTCCCGTGAGTAACGGCGAGAAAAAGCTGATGAGACGTCCCCAGTTAAAGATGGAGCTGGCGGTTGATTTGAGATGTGGTGGATAGAGCTCTGCGAGCCAAGGTCCCCAGATCACGCTGGCGGACAGGGCGAAGCCGTAGAGGCCGCCGAGCGCGATGAGGGGCGCCTCGCGCGCGGGCGCGGTGAGATACGCGACGATAGCTGCTGCTGCGATAAAGAATCCCATGGCGCCGGAGCGTCGACCAAAGCGGTCACTCACGCTACCCCAAAAGAAGCCACCGAGAATGTTGCCTGCGAACTGCGCGGCGACCAGATGGCCGACATCTTGCCTCGGCAGGTGACGCACGGAGAACAGATAGGTGGTGACCCAGCCGCTGAAGGCCTGGTAGGCGAAGAAGTTCAGCCCGGTCATACTGGCAAGCAGGACGGTCTGCCGGCGCAGCAAGGGGGTAAACAGCTCGGCCAGCGGCAACTTGCCTGATCCACTGCTTGGAACCCGCCGGCTCTGCGGGACGGCGACATACGCCAGCCCAGCCAGCAGCGTTGGCGGCAGCCCGCCCGTCCATAGCAACGCGTGCCAGTTGTGAGTGCCGAGATGACCGAAGGCGAGACCCAGCGTGATAATCGCAAGCGAGAACGTTGCGTTGATGGCGCTTGCCAGCTTGCCACGCGACGTGGGCGGGAAGAGCTCTACATAGATGCCGACCACCACCGGAAAGCTTCCACCCAGGAAGAGACCCAGCACAAAGCGTTGCAGCAGCAACCCGATGTAGGTGTGAACGAGCGTACCCGCCAATAAGAGCAGACCGTAGCCCGCCATGACGATGACCAGCATGTTGCGTCTACCCAGACGGTCAGCTAGTTGGCCGATGGAGACGGCACCGATGAGCGCACCCGCTCCCTGTGCCGAGTAGGCCGACCCCGCCTGGGTGAGGGTGAGTCCGAGGTTGGCGCGGAAGAGCGGGCGAAGCACATCCACTGTGTTCCATGCCCAACCGTAGAAAAACTCGGCGATCAGCAGAAAGCCGAAGGCGACCAGCCTCCGCCACAGCGGCAGATCCAGCGTAGAAGAGCCTGCACCTGAAGCTGCGAAGGAGACGATGGCCGCCTCTTCCGTCTGGACGAGCTCCGTCGTGCCTTCGATCTGTGCTGCGGTGTGGGCCGCGGCCCCGGGAGTGTGCGGCACGCCCAATGCGAACCTCATTCGAACGTCGTGTGTCCACGCTAGTCTGCAGCGCGTTGCATGGCCCCCAGCTTCAACTGCATCAGCATGGAGAGCTCGTCGTACAGTGTCCACTCGTCCACGATCTTGCCGTCGCGCACGTGCAGGTGTGTAAACCCCATGACGACAAGTCTGAAACCGGTGGGCGGTCCGAGCGACCCATAACCAAGGTGGTGGCCGTCCAGCACCCATCGGATCGCCACCTTGGTGCCGCCCTCTTCACTCTCCACCGAGCAGATGTGCTGCGGCACGTAGGCGCAGTCCGGGATCAGGGCGGCAAGCCGCATCGTCTGCTGCAGGACGGCTGCAGGTCCGTATAGCTCGCGCATCAACGGCCCGTGCCACTGGCAGTTCGAGGCGTAGATCTCGCCGATCTTGCCGAACATGCGTCTGTTGAAGATGTGGTGCAGCCAGCGCAGTACCTCAGCCTCAAGCTCAGTATGGGCGAGAGAGAGATCGGGCTCTGTCTCCGGCGGATACTGCCCAAGCAGACGCCGGTTCTCTGCGACTTCGACCACTGTCTCGCCTGCCTCGAACTTCTTACGCGCGAGAGCAAGCGCATACTCGTGCGGATCGATGCCGAGTTGGACCAGTTGCGCCATGTTGTCGCGCGCGACCCACTCGCGGTAGATCTTGTTCTCGAGGATCATGCAGTCGACGATGGTGCGCGTGACGAAGGTGCGGCCGGTCGGTTTGCCAAAGATGCCGTACTCCGTGTGCCGCCCGGTACCGTGCGTCATGTGCGATGTGTAAAAGCCATCCACGTCGTTGCCGCGCCACACCACGGAGGTGGCCATGCCGCGGCGATCGGGGAGTTCGACGATGCGCTGGATGGTCTCGCGCACGATACTTTCGCGGTCATACATGGTTCCCAATACCCCGTAGAGAACACAGTTGTGCGTGTAGTGGGTGTAGATCAGGCCGACGTCACGCTCGTCCCATATGCGATGGGTGCAGCGCACAATGTAATCCACGATGTCGGTGTACATGGGATCAAAGCCGCGCATGCTCTGCACGCGAGGTCGGCCGGTCGGCACCAGTTCTGTGAAGTCGCGGCGCTCCACCTGCAAGACCTTGTCGCCTTGCGGGCCTGCTGCGCTCCGAGTTATCTGCTGATCGGATTGCCCGTCCGCCTGCTGCTTGCTCACTCGCTCTCCCCTAGACACTAGGCTGGCAGTGCGTCTTTGGTGCGCTGCTCTCTCGCGTGCACCATGTGCAACCATGCTGCCACAGCAGTGGCGACCTCGTCTGGTTGTTTAAGCAACGCGAAGTGGCCCGCGCCGGGCAGCTTCGCGTGCTGCACCTCTCGAAGCTAGCACGCGTTTCGCGTCGCCAATACACGAGGCTTGAAGGACGAAGTTCAAATCCCGATCCTAAAACACTCTGCATTCATTCGGTAGAATAGCGGCGTCCGGAACACGCCCTTGTTGCCGCGCGCATGGAGCTATCGATGCCACACCCTCAGCCTTCGTCCTGGACGCTGGAAGCCATGCGCGAGCGCCTGGTGCGCTACGCCGATCTGCAGGCCTGTCGCACCGCTTTCACCGACCCCCGTACACCCGGTTCTATAGAGAGAGAAGACTTCACGATCATCGGGTCCGGAGTGTCGAAGGGCCCGGACCAGCACATTCATCTCCGCGAGAAGCACGGCTTCATCATCGAGGGCGTGCGGCAGCGGTTTGGTTGCGACGACTCGCAACACAGCCACGACGCCGCAGAGGTCTTTGTGGTGCACACCGGACACTGGCGCCTACACTTCGGGCCCCACAAGGAAGACGGCTCTCTCGACATCGGACCGGGCGATGTGGCCTCGGTTCCGATCGGAGTATTCCGCGGCTTCAGCAAGCTGGATCAAGGCGAGGGCTTTCTGTGGAGGCTGCTGGCTCAGGACGATCCCGACAAGGTCACGGGCGCGCCCGCCGTCTTCCAGGCCGCGGAGGACCACGCAATCCTGCTGGCAATGGGAGGCAAGCAGATCGACACGAGCGGCGGCAGCTATGAGCTGAAGGGCGTGACACTGGAGACGCCACCGAGTGAGGAGGCGCTTGAGCAATTCAAAGCAGACTCACATGCCCGGCTTGCATCGAGCCTGGTCCGCAGCGCAGAGATGCGACCCAATCCTCGTTCGCCGCTTGCAGGCGATGGCGTGCAAGAGGCTGGCGTGATTGTGCCGCCAGTGACAGCCGACGGCTTTGCGGCCGGACCTACCGCAGGCTGGTGGCCGCACGACTTCAACCTGCGCCGTCTCACGCTGCAGACTGGTGCGTACATCGCGATGCACGCGCGCAAAGAGGTGGAAGTGCTCTTTGTGCAGAGCGGTACCGTAGAGATTAGCTGGTGCAACAGGGAAGCGGAAGAGTCACTGCTCATGGGCGCGGGAGACACACTCTCCATACCGGTGGGCGTACAGCACAGCTTCCGCAACACCGCGTCCGCGACTGCAGTGCTGTTCGTGGTGCATGGCGCGGAAGACCCGCAGGCGCCGGTCTTTGCCTCGGCGCCGGTGGGCAGGCGCGCAGGCGCCGCAGCGTGACGCGGTCTTCCAGTCTTGACCCTAGGTCGCAGATCGAAGGCAAGGTGGAGTACGAGTTCAGCGGGTGAGCGCGGCGAACGTCGCTGCTCTCCGGTCCAGACGGATCGCAGCGGCGCGGCGATGGCCTTCGAGCCCCTCGCTTCCGCTCTGTCGGGTTGCAGGCGGCGCAACCAGGTCCAACGCGCCGTCGTCAAGCCACTGGTGTGTGGCGATCTTCACGTAAGAACCCACCCAGAGACCACCGGTATAGCGGCCTGCATGCATGGTGGGCAGCGTGTGGTTGGTGCCCACGCACTTGTCGCTGTACACCACGCTGGCGTTCTGTCCGATGAACAGCGAACCGTAGTTGCGCAGCTTCTTGGCAAAGGTGCGCGGCTCGGCCGTATGGACCTGCAGGTGTTCGGCCGCGATGTAGTCGGAGTACGCGATCATGGCGGCCTCATCCTCACAGAGGGCAATCTCGCCGTAGTTCATCCAGCTTTCGCCGGCGATCTTTGCAGTGGAGAGCGTCTCTAGCTGCCGCTCTACCTCGATGGCGGTGGCCTTCGCGAGTGCCTCGTCTGTGGTGATCAGGCCGACGCGCGTGCGGACGTCGTGCTCGGCCTGCGCCAGCAGGTCCGTTGCGATGAGCTCCGCATCGCCTGTGGCATCCGCCACGACAAAGATCTCCGACGGCCCGGCGAGCTGGTCGATGCCGACCGGACCGAAGACCTGGCGCTTGGCCTCGTTCACGAACGCATTACCCGGCCCGACAATCTTATTGACCTGTGGCACGGTCTCCGTGCCGTAGGCCATCGCCGCAATCGCCTGTGCGCCGCCGATGCGGAAGATGCGGTCCGCGCCCGAGAGATGGCAGCCCGCGATCATCGCGGAGTGCGCGTTGGGCGGCAGGCACGCAATGACTTCGTCGCAACCTGCAACCTTACCCGGAACGATGGTCATAATCGGTGCCGACAGCAGCGGAAAGCGCCCGCCAGGCACATACGCGCCCACGTGCTCAATCGGGATCACGCGATGGCCCAGGTGCAGGCCAGGCAGCGCCTCGATCTCGAGCGGTTGGATGGTCTGCAGCTGTGCTTCGGCGAAGCGCCGCACGTTGGCGATGGCAAACTCTGTATCGTCGCGCGTCTGCTTCTCCATCGCATCCACTGCCGCCACGCGGTCAGCGAGGCTTACCTCGAGATGGTCCAGATCTGCTTTATCGAAGCGTTGAGCGTACTCGCGCACGGCATCGTCGCCACGCGTGCGCACGGACCGGAGAATCTCCTGCACCAGACCGACGACGTCGGCCGTGTCTGCCACCGAACTGCGCCCCGGCACCTTGGTGTACCGCACCCGTCCTTCGAACCCCGCCGGAAACTGCTCCATAGTCATCTGCGATATGCTC
Organism: uncultured Acidobacteriaceae bacterium; assembly: GCA_964247625.1. Lineage (GTDB taxonomy): Bacteria > Acidobacteriota > Terriglobia > Terriglobales > Acidobacteriaceae > Edaphobacter. The sequence goes on along the minus strand of CAXTVA010000001.1, from coordinate 978,093 downwards.
CTCGTCGTCTAGTCTTTCACGCACTGCATCGGATCCGCGTAACTGCGAGTAGGGCTCTGTGGTTGGACCCGAGATGGAAGAGCGTCGCACCATGCCTGCGCCAGTACGCCACCTCCTCGGCCCGCGCTGGAACCATGCCAACGGGCTTACCCGCCGTAACGGCCGTGCAATCACGAGCGCAAGCGCTGCGATCGCCTGCGAGCCGTTCAGGCTCATCGGACGTATGCGCCGCAGTGACTTCAACGCGATGGATGAATAGCGCATCGATGTCTGCGACCGTGCGATAACGCCAATGTCCTCGGCACTCCGGTATACAGTGTCGGTACGTGCGTTGCCACTCACATCCCCTGGCACACCCGGTGGTGCTCCGGTGCGGCACGCAGGAGGAACGCGTCTGATCCCACAGAACAGCCGGCGGCATTTTCTTCAGCACACCGCGCTCGCTGCGGCCGCGGCCGCTCTTCCGACCAGAGTCATGGCGCAGGCAGTGAGTACGCCGCCGCACAGGCTCACCATTGCCGATGCCGCCGCACGCATACGCCATCGCGCGCTCACCTCGGTGGCGCTGGTACGCGACCTGCTGGCACGCATCGACGCGCAGAACCCGGCGCTGAATGCCTTCATCACGGTGTGTCGCGAGGACGCGCTCCGCGACGCCGCCACGCTGGACGCGGAGGCTGCCGGAGGGCACTTCCGCGGCCCGCTGCACGGCGTGCCTCTTGCCGTTAAGGACAATATCGACACCGCAGGCACGCGTACCACGGTCGGCAGCATGGTCTTTGACGATCGCGTTCCCACGGAGGACGCCTTCGTCGTCACGCGACTGCGACAGGCTGGCGCAGTTCTGCTAGGCAAGACGAATCTGCACGAGTTCGCGATGGGCGGCACCTCCGCCACCAGCTACTTTGGCCCTGTTCACAATCCATGGGCGCACGACCGCGTGGCCGGTGGCTCCTCGGGCGGCTCCGCCGCTGCGGTGATCGCGGAGCTTGCGCCGGGTGCCCTGGGGACCGACACGGGCGGTTCCATTCGCATTCCCGCGGCGTGGTGCGGTCTGGTGGGACTGAAACCCACCTACGGTCTGGTCTCGTTGCACGGTGTCTTTCCATTGATCTACTCGCTCGACCATTGCGGACCGATGGCGCGCACTGTGGAGGATGTCGCGCTTCTGCTCTCCGTCATCGCGGGATACGACAAGCACGACGTCGCCAGCGTCGAGCACTCCCCGGAGGACTATCTGCAAGGCATGCGTCAGCCGGTGTCCGGCATCCGCCTTGGCATCCCGCTCGAGCCCTTCTTCGACCGTCTGGACGCGCCTACGGCAAGAGCCGTTGAGGCAGCTATCCAGGTGCTCAAGACGCTGGTAGGCTCCGTCACCCACGTACACCTGCCCGCCACCAGCGCACTCGACTGGACCGCGATTCGCGCCGCCGAGGTAGAGGCCGTACACGAAGATCTGTTTCGCCGTCACGCGGGTAGCTACTCGCTGCAGACGCGCGCCGTCGTGGAGGGCACCGTCAAGGAGTTGAATGATGCAACACAGTCCGGTGCCGGCCGCGCTGCGGACCTTGTGCGTGCGCAACGGCAGCTTGCAGAGTTGCGCAAGACCATTGATGACAGCTTCGACGGCTTCGATCTCGTCGCGCTGCCCACCAATCGTGTCTCGCCCCGCACCGTCCGCGAAGAGCTGCAGCGCGAGGAGAAGCCGGAACCAATGGAGCCGGAGAACACCTTCAACTCACTCGCCTTCAACCTCTACGGCACTCCGGCCATCAGCCTTCCATGCGGTTTCACGCCCGACGGACTGCCCATCGGCCTGATGATCGCCGGACCGCGCTTTTCTGAGAGCAAGGTGCTGGCACTCGCAGCGGCGTATGAACGAGTGACTACCTGGCACATCCCCCGCCCGGTACTGTCCGCCTAGCGGCTGTAAGCTCTGCGGAGACATCGACCTGTAGTAGCACCGCGAGCGAGGTACGCTGGCTCGCTGGGCAGTAACAAAGCAAGGTAGTAGCGCGCACCGCGAAGCGGAGAGGTACCGAATTGTGGGTGCTTTTGAGGGAGTGGGCTATGGTGAGGCAGTTGGCAAGATGATCATGGAGGAGGGTCTACAGATCCCCTCTTCCGAGAAGCTCCTCATGGCGGCTCGGGGGAGTGCGGTACAGGACCCGAGTACCGCCGCCGCGGCTCTGGACGCAAGATCACGAAGCACTATATGGCGGTTGTAGATCTTGCGGAGACAACCTGGAATTGGCAGAAGGACGGTAATCCTCCGGCAAGCAGCCCAGATTACTACTTGAGGTATTGCAAGTCCTTCAGCTGCATGGGTGGAACGATGCGGTATGTGTCTGCTGATACTCGCGATTTCTTTCTAGGTCTGCCACAGGGGCTGCAACCTGGTACTTAGGCAGGAAAGTCACTCAGTAGCGGTGATTCCCGCTGGCACATGCAGCCTGGCCTCCATATCTTCCAGACTGACGCCGCGGGTCTCTGGATCGATCCTGATGACTGCAAAGAACTGTAGAGCGGTCATGGATGCAAAGAAGTAGAACGGTGCAGCGGAGCCCAGTACCCGGGGACCTTTACGCTTGGGAACTCATACCGCACGTACGCGCAGCTGCGCGGTCCCGGTATCTACGACGAAGACATCAATGCCTCCAAGAAGTTTGCGCTCGGCGAACATGCAAGCTTCAGGCTGCAGATGACCTACTTCAACGCGTTCAACCGCGTTCGCTTCAGTGGGCCGGACAGTAACATCGACGATGGTACGAATAACTTTGGCTGCATCTTCCCTGGGCAGCAGAACACGCAACGACAAGAACAGATCAGCGGGAAGATCACCTTTTGGCAGGCCAGTGACAGCGCTCGGGGAACTTCGGAAGCGACAGTTCTTGCTATCTCGTCACACGAATGACCTAATCGGGATGCTGCTCCAGCATAGGCACCCCTCTATTCGCGTCTCGAGGGCACATCCCCATAGTTCTGCTCGTAGAGCATCGCGTTCTTCCAACTGACTCTACGCAGCGTCAGCGAGTGCACGGCGATACTCGCGGCATTCAGCAGACGCCCTCACTTATAGACCCATGTTCTCTTCCGTCGCCTCCGCCTCGCCGCCAGCATGCCCTCGCTTCTCCGCAATGCTCTTCGCTTGGGAGAAGAGCAAGAGGTAGTCCGGCCCACCCGCCTTGGAGTCAGTTCCGCTCATGTTGAAGCCTCCGAACGGGTGCGCGCCGACCATGGCGCCCGTACACTTGCGGTTCAGGTACAGGTTGCCCACGTGGAACTCACGCCGTGCGCGCTCCAGCTTCGAAGGCGTCTTCGAGTAGATGGCACCGGTCAGACCATACTCCGTTCCATTCGCGATGCGTAGCGCGTCATCGAAGTCTCGCGCCTTGAGGACCGCAAGCACTGGCCCGAAGATCTCTTCCTGAGCAATCGTCGCTACCGGCGCCACATCCTTAAAAACAGTCGGTGCAATGAAGTAACCGGCACCCGGCGAGTCGACCGCCTCACCGCCGATGAGGAGCGTGCCCTCACTCCGCCCGCGTTCGATATAGCGCAGCACGCGTGCGTAGGCGACCTCGTTGATGACCGGACCGGCCGCGGCATTCTCCGCCGGATCACCAACGGTAAGGGTTCCGACCCGGTCGCGCAGACGGTCACAGAAGACGTCGTAGATGGCCGCGTCGACGATCGCCCGCGAGCACGCCGAGCACTTCTGCCCGCTGAAACCGAAGGCGCTTGCGGCGACGCCTTCGACCGCCGCATCCAGATCGCAGTCGCTGTCGACGATAATGGCGTCCTTACCGCCCATCTCGAGAACGGTTCGCTTGATGAAGTGCTGCCCGGGAACGGTCTTGGCAGCGCTCTCGTGGATCTCGAGCCCAACCTTCTTCGATCCGGTGAAGGCGATAAACCGAATCTCCGAGTGCGCCACCAGCGCGCTTCCAAAACTCGGTCCGCCGTGACACAGGTTCACCACACCATCTGGCACGCCGGCCTCCTCGAGAAGCAGGACGAACTGTGCCGCAATCGTTGGCGCATCGGGTGACGGCTTCAAGACAACAGTGTTTCCGCACACAATCGCCGCCGCCGTCATGCCCGCCATGATCGCCAAGGGAAAGTTCCAGGGCGGAATGATCGCACCGACGCCGAGCGGGATGTAACGAAGCTGGTTTCGTTCTCCCGGGAACTGGATCGGCGGCGTCGTTCCCTCCAGGCGCAGGGCCTGGCGTGCATAGAAGCGCAGGAAATCGATCGTCTCCCCCACGTCGGCGTCGGCCTCGCCCCAGTTCTTGCCGACCTCGAGCGTCAGCCACGCACACATCTCGAACTTGCGCTCCTCGACCAGCGCAGCGGTCCGTAGCAGAAGCTGAGCCCGCTCCTGCATCGGCACGCGGCTCCAGCTCTCAAAGGCTGTCTTCGCCGCGTTGACCGCCTCATTGACCGTCCTCTCCACGGCCTCCTGATGCACGCCGATCACCTCGGCCGGTCGCGCCGGATTGTGCGAGACGAGCTCATGGCCCGTCCTCACTCGCCGGCCGCCGATCACCAGGTCGTAGTGCTGCCCCAGCCGGCTGCGTACCGCGGTGAGTGCCGCCTCCATCGCACGCCGGTTCTTGGGCACGGAGAAGTCCACGAAGGCTTCGTTGCGGAAGGGTGCGAGTGCGGCAAGATCATCCGCTGCAGTGGTCATGGTTGGGCTGGACATGGTGCTGCGATTCTACCGCCGTCTTGAGAGACTGCGCTCTCACAGCGGCGGCGCTGACTCAGCGAACCTCAGTAATCTGCTCAGTCGCCTCGGACATCTGCGCCGTGCGATCCAGCTTGTCCCACGCAAACGGCTTACCGTCCACGGCCCGCTTCACCGTGCGCAGCAGCACCAAGGAGAAGAGCTGCCGATAGCTGAAGCGTTGAATCCAGATGTGAAAGAGCAACCAGCCGTCACCCTTGCTCGCCGGGTGCTTGCGTTCGAGCATGAAGGCTAGTGCTGACGCCAGAAAGTCGATGACCGTGAACGCCAGAAAGAACATCAACAGCTTGTAGATGTTCGCCGTCGAGGCGGTCTCCGGATGAAAGTGACGGTCAATGAAGTAGTGCAGGATACCGGCCACAAACATCAGATCGATCAGCGGTGAGACGAGCGGCAGCAGAATCTGGAAGATCAGGATGTTCGGCAGCGCAAACAGCCCCATGGCACGATGCTTGGTGATCGCACCCCGGTGCTTGAAGACCGCCTGCAGAATGCCGAAGGACCAGCGAAACCGCTGTCGCATCAGTCCATTTGCATTGACTGGCGCCTCCGTAAACGCGAGCGCCTGATCCTCGTAGATGACCGAGTAGCCCTGTTCCAGCAGATTCATGGTCAGGTCCGCGTCCTCCGCAACTGTATTCGAGTGGTAGCAGTTGCCCGCCTTAACCGCCGCCGTCCGCCACGCGCCGATCGCTCCAGGCACCACCATCACCACGTCAAAGAGATCCAGCGCGCGCCGCTCAAAGTTCTGGCTCGTGATGTACTCGAGCGCCTGCCAGCGAGTCCACAGGTTCACGCGATTGCCGACCTTCGCATTACCCGCCACGGCTCCGATCTTCGGATTCGCAAAGTGACACACAAGTCGCGCAATCGCGTCGTGCGCGATCACGCCATCGGCATCGATCCCGACGTAGATCTCCTCGTCGGTGTCGTTCAGCGCGAAGTTCAGTGCCTCCGCCTTGCCGCCATTCGGCTTCGTCATCACGGTCAGCCGGCCGGCCTCAATCTCCTTCGGATACGCCGCGCGCGCGACCTCGAGCGTGCGATCCTTCGAGCCGTCGTCGATCACGATGATGCGGATATTCTTGTACGTCGACATCATCACCGACCGGATCGTCCGCACGATCACCGCCTCCTCGTTGTAGGCGGGGATGAGCACAGCGACGCGCGGCGTGTAGTCCGGGGTCGCGAAGTTCCTCCGCTTGCGCAAACGATCGATGATCGCGAAGAGTCCGATGATGATCAGCCGCGCGCTCATCAGAACGTCACCGACGAAGAAGACGCCGATCACAAAGTGATTGAAAAACGAGATTAGGAAGAACGCGACCGAGTCCGCCCGCGCCTGCCAGCGCTGTCTCGCGGTGAGCGGCGGCATCACCTGTGCACGCGTCTTGCCGAGCAGCGCGGACACCGGCACAATCTCATACCCGCGCGCACGTAGCGCCTCAATCAGCACCGGCAGCGCCGCGATCGTCGCCGATCGATCGCCGCCGCCGTCGTGCAGCAGAATGATGGACCCTCGCGCCCACGGCCGCGTCTCCATATCGGAGATCTGCTGAAAGACGCTGTCACTGATCTCCTTCGGTGTCTTGCGCGGGTGCTCGTCCCAGTCGTTCGTGTCGATCTTGTTGCCGACGATCACATAGCCAAGCCCCTGGACCTTCTCCACCGGCGCAGCCTGATCGTTCGTGTCGGGCTCCTGATCGATCGAGTAGGGCGGCCGGAAGTAGAGCGGCTGCACCCCCAGCTTCGCCGCGAACAGCCGCTCCGTCAGCGTCAGCTGCAGCTCGAGCTGTCCGCTTGAGATCTCGCTGATGTCCGGGTGCGTGAAGGTGTGATTCCCGATCTCGTGCCCCTCGCGGAAGACACGCTGCATGACGCCCACGTTATTCTGCGCGATCTCGCCGATCATCAGAAAGGTGCCGCGCACGTTGTAGCGCTTCAGGATGTCGAGCACCCGCGGTGTCCACTCCGGGTCCGGCCCGTCATCAAACGACAGCGCCACCCTCTTTGGGTGATAGCCGTACTGCGTGACCGTGTAGGGCAGAGGGAAGGAGTCCATGGACTCATCGACAATCGAGCGATAGGCCAGCGGCACATTCTTGTCGTCGTCCATCGTGATCGTGCGCTTGCCGGCCTGCGGCCTGCGCGTCACCTTTAGGATGTCGCCCTCGCCTTCGGTGTCGACGTCATAGCCGGGATCCACCTGCGCGAGTACCTTCTCCGGATCGGTCCGCATCGGCGCATCCCAGATCGACCACAGCGAGTCGTCCTCCGATCCGAGCCGCCACAACGCAAAGGTCTGAATGCCGAGAGCGCGCGCCGCCCGCATCTGGTTTAGCACCGTCACCGCGTCCAGGAACCACACCTGGTGCCGCACCTTCGCGTCCTCATCGTCATACGCGAAGTGCACGTTCATCGAGTCATCGTCGAAGGCGATGTCGGACTCCGCATCCGACGCCGCCTGCCACGCCTCCTGCGTCGAGATGTTGCGCGACGTCAGCACCTTCTCCGGCTTGGCGGGCGTCTTCGTCGCCCGCCGTCCGGGCGGCGGCAGGGCCGTCGTCCAGTCGTAGCCGTAGCTGCCGAGCGAGCAGATGATCTTCTCCTTCGGCACCACCTTCAACACGTTCTTCAAATTCTGAATGAACCAGTCCTGCGCCGCGATCGGCCCCGGTCCGCTGCCAGTCTGGTGCTGGTCGTAGTTCATCAGCAGCAGGCCATCCGAGTGCGCGGCGAGAAACTTGAACGTCTCCGCGTCCTCACCGACGGGTGTGTTCACATACAGTCGCAGATTGCGCGGATGAAAGTCGTTGTAGATCGTCTCCAGCAACGCGTTGTAGCCGTCCTGCGCATCGTCGGGGATCTCTTCGAAGTCGATCGAAAGGCCACGATAGGCCGGGTTCGCCGCGAGAAAGACATCGATCTGCTGGACAAACCGGGCGCGTGCGTCGGGATCCTTGAGGAAGGCGCCGACCTCGGGAAGAAAGATCGACTTGACCGGATCGTAGTTATTCACCAGCGGGAAGATCTCGGTATCCTCCTTCGCATCCGAGATCGCGCGCGCCACCTTGTCCTCTTGGTCGACACCCCGCACCGTAGATCCGGAGACGACCGGGTACGCGCGGTTGTCGAGCGAGTACGCCGTCAGCGCTCCATCCGGCGAGACAACATGGATCCACTCCGGGAAGAGCAGATCGATCTGCTTCAGGTGCTCCTTCAATGAGGAATAGCTCGCCGGGTCCCACTCCACGTAGTACGCCGCGCGCAGACCTTCGCCCTCATTCAGCTTCACGTCCGACGGCCGCAGATCCGTCTTGCGATGCGCGGAGCGATGCAGCTTGCTGCCGAAGCGCAGCGACGGCGAGGGAGGATGCGTCAGCGCGCGATAGTTGCGTCGCGGCGCCTGCAGCAGCAGCTCCGGCAGCGGCCGCATTCGCAGCAGACCGACGACGAAGACCGCACCGATCAGCAGGCCGCCCAACGCCAGCACGTCGAAGACTCGGCGCAGGCGCTTCCATCGCTTTCGTTGCGGATCGTAGAAGACCTGATCTGTCATTCGGCAGGGAGCGATCCGACCCGTCGCGGCGCCGTCTCATCAGCCATGGTATGCAGGGGGTTCCGGTGCGTCAATCAGAGCCTCGTCTTCACAGTATCCTGCACCTCATGCGCGATCGGCTTGCTCTCCGCTGGACCGTCCTCCTACTCGTCCTTGTGGCCGGCGCTGCGCTCCGCGCGTGGTTCATCCATCACGATCCCGTCATCGACGGGGACACCCTGCTCTACGGTGACCTCGCCAAGAACCTCCTCCAGCACCACATCTACGGCTTCACGCAGGTCGATGGCGCGCCCGCGCCCACCCTCATCCGCCTGCCCGGCTATCCCCTCTTTCTCGCGCTCTGCTTCACCCTCTTTGGCGTTGAGCACTACACCGCCGTGCTCTTCGTTCAACTGATCGTCGACCTCGCCGCCTGCGGCCTGCTCGCTCTTCTGGCACGACGACTGTTTCACTCCCCGCGGGCCGGCTTCGCCGCTCTTCTTCTCGGCGCGCTCTGTCCCTTCACCGCCAACTTTGTCGCCACGCCGCTCACCGAGACGCTCACCCTCGCCGCGATTGTGGCCACCCTTTTCGCGCTCGAACGCTGGTGCCGCCTCACCCAGGTGTCCAGCGTACCCCGCTCCCCCAACCGCGCTACCGGCTGGCTGACCGTGCTCTCTGTCGCACTCGCCGCAGCTCTGCTTCTCCGTCCGGAACAGGGTCTGCTCGCCGCCGCCGTTCTGCCCGTCATAGCGGTCGTTCTCTGGCGTGCTCGACCGGCCGCCGGGCGTGCGCGAGCCGCTCTGTCGCTGCTCGCCTGCGCCCTCGGCGTCCTCCTTCCCCTCGTGCCTTGGACACTCCGCAACGCCCACACCTTTCACGTCTTTGAGCCGCTCGCACCGCGCTCCGCCGTCGATCCTGGTGAGCTCGTGCCGCGCGGCTTCTATCGCTGGTACCGCACCTGGGCGATCGACTTCGCCTCCACGGAGGACATCTACTGGAACTTCGACGGCGCGCCGCTCCAGCTCAGCGATCTGCCCGAGCGAGCCTTCCTCAACCCCGCCCAGCGCAGCGCAACGGCCGCCCTGCTCGCCGACTACAACCGCACCGTCAAGCCCACACCCGCCCTCGACGCCCGCTTCGACCTACTCGCGCGGGAGAGCATCCGCGCGCACCCGCTACGCTATTTCATCGCGCTCCCCGTCGCGCGCGTCGCGAACATGCTGCTCCGTCCACGCACCGAGCTGCTCGCTCTGCCGCTCGCCTGGTGGCGCTGGCAGGAGCACCCGCGCGCCAGCCTCATCACCCTCGCACTCGCGCTTCTGAACGCCATGTATCTCCTCGCGGGCGTCATCGGCGGTCTTCGCTGGTGGCGGCACTCTCCAACCCCGTGCGCCCGAGCCGTCTTCGTCGCCGCAACCCTCTCGATCGCACTCCGCCTCGTGCTTCTGCTCACGCTCGACAACTCCGAACCTCGCTACACCCTCGAGCTCTTTCCCGTCCTCATCCTCGCCGCTTCGGCCCTCTTCGCGCCTCTCGCAGCCGGCCAGCAGCCCTAACGCCGATCCACCGTCGTCTTCTTGTCCGTCTTGATCGCGAACTTGCCATGCTCCACCGCCTGGTTGTAGCGGATGTGCGTGTAGACCGCCGTCCGCACGTCCTCAGAGGGCGTAAAGAACTGCTGCTTGAGCGAGATCGCTCGCATCGGATCCACCCAGATCAGCACGTGCGTGAAGTTGTTCTTGCGCGTGTTCGCATCCTTCGCCACCAGGTCCAGCTTCTCCGTCTGCACCGTCGTCGTGCCGTCACTGATCGGCTCCGTTCCCATGTCGGTGACCGTCCACACTCGCTCGAGATCTTTGCCGCTGCCGCCGAAGCCCAGCGTCAGGAAGCTCTCGTACTGGGTCTGGTTCGCGCCTGCGTTGACCTCCGTCAGGTGATCCGCGCCCGGGTCGAACAGCCGCAGCACACCCCCCTTGTACGAGACCGTCTTGGCCTGCGGCGGGTCGATTCGCGCCCCCATCTCGGTTGCGCTGCCGTCCTTCTGAAAGAAGATCGTCCCCTCCTGGGTGGACGTCTCGCGTACCACGCGCTGGTAGAAGTCCCACTTGAAGTCTGCCGTCGCCGAGCGAAACTTCGCGCTCGCCGCATCCATCTGTCGCAGCACCTCGTCCAGCCGGCCCGGAGCCGTCTGCGCGCCCGCATCGGGCGAAACCGCCATCAACGGCAGGAGACAGCCGTACAGCGCCACCGCCCCGATCCCTCGTCGCACTCTTCCCATCGTCCTCGCATCCTTTCGGGCCCGATCAGCCGTCATCGCAACACCCACGCGTTGTACGCGATCACCTTGCCCTGCGCATCCTTCACCTCTTCATACCGCTCCAGGGTCACCTCGCCTGAGATCGGCTCTACCAGCCGCAGAATCGCCGCCCGCCGCGTCGCGTCTGTCTTCGCGTCGAGCATGTCGTCGGCACGCACCTGGAAGACGAAGCGGCTCGCGCCACCTGCGCCGCTGCCCGCCTCCTTGACCAGCACCTCGCTCGCGTGCAGCGCGACCGTCTCCGCCGGCCGGTCCTTGAAGTCGATCACGTGCGGGGACACAAACAGAAACAGCAGGATCAACGTCACCATGACGTCGTAGTGCAGGCTGCCCCGCGCATATGTCCAGAAGAGGTACCGGCGCAGCAGCGTCAGCATGCCTCAGCTCCTTCCGCCGGCCGCGGTCGCAGCCGCACCGCGCCTCGCGCGCAGCCCCGGTTGCGCCGTGATCACCGTCTCACCGCCCATATACGGCACCAGCACCTCCGGCACCTCGATGGACCCGTCCGCCCGCTGATAGTTCTCGAGCACCGCCACATACGTGCGGCCCACCGCCAGCCCGCTGCCGTTGATCGTATGCAGAAAGTCACTCTTCTTCGCAGCCGCTGGCTTGTAGCGGATGTTGGCCCGTCGCGCCTGAAACGCACCGAAGTTCGAACACGACGAGATCTCCCGGTACAGCCCCTGCCCCGGCAGCCACACCTCCAGGTCGTAGGTCTTCGCCGCGCTGAAGCCCATATCGCCCGTCGAGAGCAGCATCCGCCGGTAGGGAAGCTCCAGCCGCTCGAGCACCGTCTCCGCATCGCGCGTCAGCCGCTCGTGCTCGGCGCCACTGTCCTCAGGCCGCGAAAAGCGCACCAGCTCCACCTTCTGGAACTGGTGCTGCCGGATCATCCCGCGCACGTCCTTGCCGTAGCTGCCCGCCTCCGACCGGAAGCAGGACGTGCACGCGCACAGCCGGATCGGCAGCTCGGCCTCTTCCATCGTCTCGTCGCGAAACAGATTTGTGACCGGCACCTCGGCCGTCGGAATCAGCCAGTGGTCGTTGTCGGCATACTCGCCGGCGGCATACCCTCCGCGGTCGTCGCAGTGAAACAGGTCCTCGGCAAACTTCGGCAGCTGCCCCGTGCCGAAGAGCGACTTGGAGTTCACCAGAGACGGCGGCAGCACCTCCGTGTACCCGTGCTCCCGCGTGTGCAGGTCGAGCATGAAGCTCGCCAGCGCCCGCTCCAGCCGCGCTCCCGCGCCCACCTGCACCACGAACCGCGACCCGGAGATCTTCGCCGCCCGCTCAAAGTCCAGCACTCCCAGCCGTTCGCCCAGCTCCCAATGCGGCAGGGCGGGGAACTCGAAGGTCCGCGGCGACCCCACCGTCTTCTCCAGCCGGTTCTCCTGCTCACTCACCCCGACCGGTACATCCTCCGCCGGCAAATTCGGCACCGCCTCGAGCATCACCCGCAGCCGGGTGTCAGCCGCGGCCGCACGCGCGTCGAGCGCATCCATCGTCGCCTTCAGCTCCTTGGTCGCCGCGGTCGCCGCAGTCGCGTCTTCGCCCGCGCGCCGCCGCGTCGCGATCTCCTCCGTCAGCCGGTTCCGCTGCGCCTTCACCGTCTCCGCCTCGGTGATCGCCTCGCGCCGCTCGCGATCGACAGGCGCGAACTCTGCGAGCGTCGCCTCCGCCTCCGCGCCGCGCGCGCGCAGCCGTCCTTCCACCAGGGCCAGGTTCGCCCGCACAAACGCCAGATCAAGCATCGCTGCTCATTTTAGCCGCAGCCGTTCCGCCAACATCCTTGCACGCGGACACCCCTCCATCGGAATCCGTCAATCACGCCGTCATCGCATGCAGTTATGCTTAACCACGTGCCAGCTCAATCTCCGTCTACACTCCGCAGCACTGCCACACTTCACGCCACACTGCTGAGTGTCCTGCTCGCGACCCTCGCCGCCCCGCCCGCCCCGGCACAGGCGTACCAGGCGCAGCCCAAGCTCGTGGTTGAGCTCGTCATCGACCAGTTCCGCGGCGACTTCCTCGATCGCTACCGCGCCGACTTCACTGCCCCACGGGGCTTCAACCTCTTCCTCCGTCACGGCGCCTACTTCACCGACTGCTACTACGACTACGCCAATACCATGACCGCGCCCGGCCACTCGACTATCGGCACCGGCGCTTACACCGACGGCCACGGCATCTCGCTGAACGAGTGGTGGGACTTCAGCCGCTCCACTACCCACCCCGTCTCCTCCGTCGAGGACGAGCGCTACACCATCGTCGGCGACCACACCCCGGCCGACATCGGCACCTCTCCTCGCAACGAACTCGCCAGCACCCTCGGCGATGAGGTCGTCCTCGCCACCCAGGGCCAGTCCAAGCTCTTCGGCATCTCGCTCAAGGATCGCGCCGCCATCCTCACCAGCGGCCACGCCTCCAACGGCGCCTTCTGGCTCGACCACGCCAGCGGTCACTTCGTCTCCTCGACCTACTGGGGCGACCACCTGCCGCCCTGGGTCGAGGCCTTCAATCACAGCGGCCGCACTGAGCAGGCGATTCAGGAGGCTGGCGCGAAGCCCGGCAACTTCTATGAGGATGTCGGTTCCAGACCCGCCAGTGTCTCCTACCTGCTCGACTTCGCCCGCTCGCTCGTCGCGGCCGAGCAGATGGGCCGGCACCCCACCACCGACGTCCTCACCATCTCCATCTCGTCGACCGACATCCTCGGCCACAGGGTCGGCCCCGACGCCCCCGAGCAGCGCGCCATGATCGATGCCATCGACCGTGATCTCGACGGCTTCTTTGGCTGGCTCGACACCCACGTCGACGGCGGCATGGCCAACGTCTGGGTCTCGCTCACCGGCGACCACGGTATCGGCCCCACACTCGCCGCCTCCGCCGCCGCTCGCATGCCCGCCAGCCAGTTCAGCACCCGCAAGGTCCTCGATGCGCTCAACGCCGAGCTCAACCGTCGCTTCTCGCCGGGCGAGACCCGACCCTACATGCTGCAGAGTGAGCTTCCGTATCTCACCCTCGACCGCCGCCTCTTCGCCGCCCGCAACATCGCCGAGGCCGACGCCGAGAACGCCGTCGTCGAGGCGCTTCCTGCCGCCTTCAGCAGCACCGCGCCACCCGCGCCTGAGGGCCCCGTTCGTCTGCCGACCCGCGCCCTCGTCCGCGCTGCCTACACCCGCGTCGAGATGGCGGCCGGCCACGTGCCCGCCACCGCCTACGGCCAACTGATCCTACACAGCTACTCCCCCAACGGCGGCTGGTACGTCCTCATCGCGCCGGGCATGTACGAGCAGACCTCCGCTAACGGCACCAACCACTACACCGCCTACGCCTACGATCGCCACGTCCCACTCGCCTTCTTCGGCACACCCTTCGTTCCCGGCACCTACCACGACAGGGTCGCCCCGGTCGACATCGCCGCGACCTTCGCCTCGCTGCTGCGCATCAACCAGCCCAGTGCCGCCATTGGCCACGTCCTGACCGAAGCCCTCCGGCCCGACGCACCGGATACTGCTCATCTCCCACGGAACACCTCACCTCATGCCCAGCGCTGATCGAGTCCGTAACCCGCCGGTAGACCCCGAGTGGGCGGCCGCCGCGCCATCCAACACCACCCCTGTCCGTCGTCCGCCAGGCCAGCCCGACATGGCGGTCACGGTGGCCGGTGTGCAGCTGCGCAACCCCGTCATCGCCGCCAGTGGCACCTTCGGCTATGGCGTCGAGTTCGAGGACATCCTCGCCCTTAACCGCATCGGCGCCTTCGTCACCAAGGGCCTCTCGCGCGAGCCCATGGCCGGCAACCCCGCGCCCCGCATCATCGAGACCGCCGCCGGCATGATCAACGCCATCGGCCTCCAGAACGTTGGCGTCCGCGCCTTCATCGAAGAGAAGCTCCCGAAGCTCCGCCAGATCAAAGGTCTCGTCACCATCGCCAACGTCTTCGGCTTTACCATCGAGGACTGCGTTGAGGTCATCCACGCCCTCAATGACGCCGAGGGCATCGCCATGATCGAGCTCAACGCCAGCTGCCCCAACACCAGCCACGGCGGCATGGTCTTCGGCACCAATCATGAGCTGCTCTTCGAGCTCGTCAGCCGTGCCCGCGCCGCCACCCGCCTGCCGCTGATGGTCAAGCTCTCGCCCAACGTCACCAGCATCGCCCTCATGGCCCGTGTCGCGGCCGACGCCGGCGCGGACGCCCTTTCGCTCGTCAACACCTTCCTCGCCCTCGCCATCGACATCGAGACCCGCCGCCCGCGCATCGCCAACCGCACCGGTGGCCTCTCCGGCCCCGCCATCCGCCCCATCGCCGTTCGCATGGTGCACGAGGTCTACAGCGCCGTGAAGCTGCCCATCGTCGGCATGGGCGGCATCCTCAACGAGCGCGACGCCGTCGAGTTCATGCTCGCCGGTGCCACCGCCGTCCAGGTCGGCACCGCCAGCTACGCCGACCCGCGCGCCGTCGAAAACATCAGCCGCGCCCTCGAGCGCTGGTGCGCCGGCCATAAGCTCGCCCGCGCCGCCGACCTCACCGGAGCCGCCATCTTCTAGCCCGATCCGTCGCATAAACTACCCCTGTGACCCCCACCGACTCCAAGCTCATCCGCCGCGCCCTGCTCTCTGTCACCGACAAGACCGGCCTGGTCGCCTTCGCTGAGACCCTCGTCTCCTTTGGCACCGAACTCATCTCGACCGGCGGCACCGCGCGCGCCCTGCGCGAGGCCGGCCTCGCCGTCCGCGACATCAGCGACCTCACCGGCTTCCCGGAGATGCTCGACGGCCGCGTCAAGACCCTTCACCCCCGCGTCCATGGCGGCCTGCTCTTCGTCCGCGCCAACCCCGCGCACGCCGCCGCCGTCGCCGAGCACGGCATCGAGCCCATCGACATGGTCGTCGTCAACCTGTACGCCTTCGAGAGCACCGCGGCGCGCCCCGGCGTCCACTTCGCGGAGATCATCGAGAACATCGATATCGGCGGCCCGTCGATGATGCGCTCCGCCGCCAAGAACTTCGCCGACGTCGCCGTCGTCACCTCCGCCGCCAGCTACACCGCCCTCGCTGCCGAGCTCCGCGCCTCCTCCGGCAGCCTCTCCCGCGAGACCCGCTGGAGCCTCGCCCAGCAGGCGTTCCGTACCACCGCCAGCTACGACACCGCTATCGCCTCGACCCTCGCCGGCCTCGACCCCGCCCGCGAGCCCGGCTCCACGCCCGCGGCAGAACCCGCACCGCCCGTCTTCCCACCCACGCTCGACCTCAGCTTCAAGCTCGTGCACCCCCTGCGCTACGGCGAAAACCCGCACCAGGAGGCCGCCCTCTACACCGACGGCACCACCCGCGGCATCGCCAACGCCCGCCAGCTCGGCGGCAAGGAGCTCAGCTACAACAACCTCGTTGACCTCGACGCATGTTGGGAGCTCGTGACCGAGTTTCGCGACGCCCCCCATCCCGCCGTCGCCATTATCAAGCACACCAACCCCTGCGGCGTCGCCACCGGTGCCACCGTCCTCGAGGCGTATCAGCGCGCCCTTGCAGCCGACCCCGTCTCCGCCTTCGGCGGCGTCATCGGCATCAGCCGCGAGGTCGACGCCGCCGCCGCCGAGGAGATTGCCAGGCTCTTCGTTGAAGCCATCGTCGCGCCCTCCTTCACCCCCGACGCCCTCACCCGCCTCTCTGCCAAGAAGAACCTCCGCCTGCTCGCCATCGAGCCCGCCCCCGCCACCCGCGTGCACAAGCAGGTCTCCGGCGGCTTCCTTGTGCAGGACGCCGACACCCGTCAGCTGCGCGAGGCCGACCTCACCACTCCCACCGCCCGCCAGCCCTCCGTCGACGAGTTGGCGACGCTGCTCTTCAGCTGGCGCGTGTGCAAGCACGTCAAGTCGAACGCCATCGTCTACGCGCGGAGCGAGGGCGGCTTCGCCCAGACCGTCGGCATCGGCGCCGGCCAGATGAGCCGCGTCGACGCCGCCCGCTTCGGCGCCATGAAGGCCGCGCTCCCGCTCGCCGGCACCGTCGCCGCCTCGGACGCCTTCTTCCCGTTCCCCGACGGCCTCGAGACTGTCGTCGGCGCCGGCGCCACCGCCGTCATCCAGCCCGGCGGCTCGGTCCGCGACCCCGAGGTCATCGCCGCCGCCGACCGCCTCGGCATCGCCATGGTCCTCACCGGCGTCCGCCACTTCCGCCACGGCTAATCCACTCCGCAGGCGACGCACTCGCCGTCACTGCGACCTCCGTGCCAGGCGCTCGCCTGCCCACTCTGTGGGAGAGGCCCGGCACCTCGCCTCCAGCTATAATCGGCCCGAGCGGGCACGGGTTCTGCCCGCGCGCTGTACCGTTGCTTCCAGTCGTTGCATCGAGCCGGTTGCATCCATCGCCCAGTCGCCCTCGTCTAACGGGAGTGTGTCTCTCGCCGACGCCGGCGTCCCCAGGAACCCTCATGACCCTTCTTCGCCGCGCCGCCTGTGCCTCGCTGTCCCCTCTGCTACCCTCGCTTGCACTCGCCCTGTGTCTCCAGCAGGCGGCGGCGCAGGTCCCCGCGCCGGCCCAGCCCCAGCCAGCTACCCAGACCACGTCCGCTAGCCCGACGACTTCGCAGACCACAGGACAGCAGGCCAGCCCCGCCGCGCCCGATCACGCCGCCTCGTACTTCCACTATGGCCTGGCGCACCTCTACGAGGACATGGCCGTCAACGCCGGCCGCAGTGACTACGCCGCGCGTGCCGTCGACGAGTACAACCTGGCCCTCAAGGCCGACCCGACATCACCGCTGTTGCAGAACGGCCTCGCCGACCTCTACTTCAAGCTCGGCCGCATCCGCGAGGCGGTCTCCGCCGCCCAGGATCAGGTCACGCGCAACCCGAACGATGTCGAGGCGCACACCCTGCTCGGCAAGGTCTACCTGCGCTCGCTCGGCGACCTCCAGAGCCCGCAGGCCGGTGAACTCCTCCAGCTCGCCATCGCCGAGTACGAGAAGCTCACCCAGCTCAAGCCCGATGACGTCGAGACGCACCTTTTGCTCGGCCAGCTCTATGGCCTGAACCATGACTCCGCCAAGGCCGAGGCGCAGTTCAAGGCCGCCCAGCAGATTGACGGCAACTCCGAGGAGGTTGTGCTGAACATCGCCCGCCTCTACACCGAGCAGGGTGACTTTCGCCGCGCGGCCGACGTCCTCTCCGCCGTTCCGACCGACGACCGCACCGCGCGGACCGAGTTTGCGCTCGGCGCCAGCTACGATCAGCTTAAGAAGCCGAAGGAGGCCGCCGCCGCCTATCGCGCCGCACTCGACCTCGACCCGGAGAACACGACCGATACGCAGCGCGCGCTCGCCAACGCGCTCCTGACCGACGGTCAGATCGACGAGGCTCTGACCATCTATCAGCAGATCGTCGCCGCCGAGCCCCAGGACGCGCAATCCCAGGTCCGCATCGCCGACATCGAGCGGCGCAAGGGTCAGTACCCAGAGGCGCTCGCCACCCTGAACAAGGCCAAGCCGCTCGTGCAGGACACGACCGAGCTCAGCTACAACGAAGCCCTCATCTTCGACTCGCTCGGCCGCTACAGTGAGGCCACCGCCGAGCTCAAGCAGCTGCTCGACGCCATCACTCATCCCGACGGCAAGTACTCGGACGCCGAAAAGTCCAACCGCTACCTCTTCCTCGACCGTCTCGGCGCCATCAGCCGCGAGCAGGGCAAGACCACCGAGTCGGTCAACTACTATCACCAGATGGTCGTGCTCGGCGGCGAGTTCGCCCTGCGTGGCTACCAGGGTGAGGTCGACAGCTACCGTGAGGCGCATCTGCAGCGGGAGGCCACCGCCGTCGCCGCCGAGGCCGCGCATGCCTTGCCGAAGAACACCGGCGTCCAGCTCATGTACGCCTCGCAGCTCGCCGACACCGGCAAGGTCGATGAGGGTCTCGCGCTCGCCCGCACCCAGCTCAACGGCGGCCCCGATGATCGCGACGCCTTTCTCGCCATCGCTCAGATCAACATCCGCCTGAAGCGCTACCCCGACGCCATGGCCGCGCTCGACAAGGCCCAGGCCCTCGCGACCAAGCCCGACGATCGCCTCAACGTCGACTTCGTCCGCGGCTCGCTCTACGACCGCGAGAAGCTCTACGACCAGGCAGAGACCAGCTTCCGCTCCATTCTCGCCGCCGATCCACAGAACCCGACCGTCCTCAACTACCTCGGCTACATGCTCGCCGATCGCGGCGTCCGTCTCCCCGAGGCCACCGCCCTCATCCGCAAGGCCGTCGACCTCGATCCGCAGAACTACGCCTTCCTCGACTCGCTCGGCTGGGTCTACTACAAGTCCGGTGAGTACGCGCTCGCCGAGCAGTACCTCCGCCAGGCGATCGAGCGCTCAAGCACCGACCCCACCATCCACGATCACCTCGGCGAAGTCTTCGAAAAGCAAGGTAAGCTCAAGCTCGCCGTCGAGCAATGGGAGCGGTCGATGACCGAGTACGCCCACTCCCTGCCCGCCGATGCCGACCCCGAAGATGTCGGCAAGGTCCAGCACAAGCTCCAGAACGCGCGCGTCAAGCTCGCCCGCCTCAATCCCTCCGCCGCCGCGGAGTCGGCGCCGAAGTAGACCGGTGAGCAGCCCGCGCTCCACCGCCACCCGCGAGGCACCCCTGGCGGAGATCACACCTGCGCCCGCCTTTCCCGAGGAACAGGCCGCCCTCGCCCCCTGGGCCGTGCACGTCACCGCCGGTAGCCCCCTCGTCGCACGCGTTCATAGCGCCTCTGCCGGCACCGCCCGCGACCCCTTCCAGCAGGATCGCGAGCGCATCGTGCAGTCCCGCGCCTTCCGCCGCCTCGCCGGCAAGACCCAGGTCTTCACCAGCCGCTCCTCCGACCACTTCCGCTCCCGCCTCACCCACACCATCGAAGTCGCGCAGATCGCCCGCGACATCGCCCGTCGCCTCGGCCTGAACGAGGCTCTTGCCGAGACCCTCGCCCTCGTCCACGACATTGGCCACCCACCCTTCGGCCACGCCGGCGAGCGCGCCCTCGACGACTTCCTCGAGCGACACGGCCTCCGCTTCGACCACAACCTCCACGCTCTTCGCATCTGCGAGCACTTCGAGCAGCGCCAGGCCACCCACCGCGGCCTCGACCTGACCCTCGCCGTCCGTGAGGGCATCATCAAGCACTCTCGCGACTACACGCCCGAAGCTCACCCCGAGCTCCGCCCCTACCTGCTCGGCGATCGTCCGCCGCTCGAAGCCCAGATCATCGATCTTGCCGACGAGATCGCCTACCTCACCGCCGACCTCGACGATGGCGTTGAGTCCGGCCTGCTCACCGTCGCCCACATCCGCGCGCACGTCTCGCTCTTCGCCGAGGCCTACGCCGATGCCGAGGGCCAGCACCCCGGCGTCGACGAGAAGTACCTCTTTCACGAGGCCCTCCAGCGCATCGCCCGCACCCTCGTCGACGACCTCGTCGCCACCATCCGTGCACACCTGAATACACTCGCTCCCGCCTCGCTCGCCGCCATCCGCGCCGCCCCCGAGCGCCTCGCGCATCTCTCCCCCGCACGCGAGCGGCAGCGGCTCGAGGAGAAGCGTTACCTTCTCACCCATCTCTACAGCTGCCCCGAGCTCACCCTCGAGCACAGCAAGGCGGAGTCCGTCATCCAGGAGCTCTTCCGCTTCTGGATCGACGCACCCGAAGAGCTGCCGCCCGGCTACCTCGACGAGATCGCCACCGAGGGCCTCGCCCGCGTCGTCGCCGACTACATCGCCGGCATGACCGACGCCTTCATCCTCCAGCAGTACGCCATCGTCAAACGCCGTATCCGCCCCTAGATCACGCGTCTCGTGCGGCGCGCTTCGCCCTCCTCATCCGCTACCATCATCCGCAGCACAGGAGATGCAATGCCCCACCAGAAGCGCGCCCTCGTCACCGGCGGCGCCGGCCTCATCGGCTCCCACCTCGTCGACCTCCTCCTCCAGGAGGGCTGGACCGTCCGCATCCTCGACAACCTCGAGCCCCAGACTCACAAGAACGGCAAGCCGGAGTGGGTCAACCCCAAAGCCGAGTTCGTCCAGGGCTTCGTGCAGCACCCCGACACCATGCTCGACGCCCTCCAGGACATCGACGTCGTCTTTCACGAGGCAGCCTACGGCGGCTACATGCCCGAGATGGCCAAGTACGTCCTCGTCAACAGCTTCGGCACGGCGCAGATGCTCGAGCTCATCCGCGACCACCGGCTGCCCATCCGCAAGGTCGTCGTCGCCAGCTCCCAGGCGGTCTACTCCGAGGGCGCCGCCCTCTGCCCGGAGCACGGCGCCGTCGTTCCCCTCATCCGCCCCGTCGAGCAGCTCCGCGCCGGCGACTTCGTCGTCCACTGCCCGGTGTGCGCGAAGCCTACCACCTCCATTCCCACGCCCGAGTCCACCCCCGGTGGCGGCGAGACCGTCTACGCCCTCACCAAGGTCGACCAGGAGCGCCTCGTCCTCCTCTGGGGCAAGCAGACCGGCATCCCCACCGTCGCCCTTCGCTACTCCTGCACCTACGGCCCACGTCAGTCGCTCTTCAATCCCTACACCGGTGTCATCGCCATCTTCTGCACCCGCCTGCTCACTCACCAGCCCCCCGTCATGTACGAGGACGGCAACCAGACCCGCGACCTCTGCTTCGTCGAGGACATCGCCCGCGCCAACCTGCTCGTCATGGAGTCCGACCAGCTCGACGGCCTGCCCGTCAACGTCGGCTCCGGCCGCGCCACCAGCGTCCGCGACCTCGCCGGCATCATCGCCGGCAAGCTCGGCATCGACCTCCAGCCCCTCGCCCGCGGCGAGTTCCGACCCGGCGAGATCCGCTCCCTCATCTCCGACATCAGTCGCATCCGCACCATCGGCTACGAGCCCTCCGTCACCATCGAGCAGGGCGTCGGCCGCTACATCGATTGGATTCGCACCCAGGGCCCCGTCGAGGACTACTTCACCAAAGCCGAAGCCGGCCTCCGCGCCAAAGGCATCGTCCAGAGCGTCGCCACACCTGCACAGACGTAGTCAATCGAACAGGAAGCTCGAGACAACACGCCGTCAAGCGACCGTCGCCGGCGGGCGCGCCGACTCTCGGCCGGCGAGCCGCAGCCGACGCATCGCGACCCCAGATAAACTAGCTCTATGCCTACACAGAGCACCGGCTACACCGACGACCACGCCGCCTCCGGCCTCGACGCCACCTTTCCGTCCATCGACACCTGGCAGAACCAGTTCGCCGCCTACGAGATCCTCATCGACGACCCGGAGTTCACCTCCGTCTGTCCCAAGACCGGCCTGCCGGACTTCGGCGTCCTCACCATCCGCTATATGCCGCGCGAGCTCTGCCTTGAGCTCAAGAGCTTGAAGGAGTATCTCTTCTGCTACCGCAACCTCGGTATCTTTCAGGAGAACATTGCCAACCAGGTCCTCAATGACATCGTCAAGGCCACCGACCCTGTCTGGGCCGAGGTCAAGGGCGACTTCCGTCCGCGCGGCGGCATCTCGACCGTCGTCACCGCCTTCTATCCCCGCCCGGAAGACTCGAAGGGTCCACGCGAACGGTCCGTGGCGTAGCTCCTGCGCCACCTCAATACAATAGAGGTAAAGGATCGGCGGCGGGAACGACGACCCGCAGCCGCGTCCGCTCTCAAAGACACATAACTCCAATCGGATCTATACTTTGCCTGTAAAGGTTTTGCCTGCAAGACTTTAGTCCGGAGGTCCAGGACTAAGTTCTTCGCTGTGAAGACTCTGCCGTTATTCCGGGGTGGGGAATATCCGCCTCGTCCTAAAGCGAAGCAGGCACCGTCGCGGCTTCACGGTCGCGATCGCTTCTTCACCGGCCGCAGCCGCTCCGCCGTCTCCTGCGCACCCGCGCTCGCCCCCCAGCTGCAGCCGCACGAGCGTCGCAGAATCAGCTCAACCGGCAGCATCACCGAGTGCGGACTCTGCTTGGGCTCCTTCGCCGCCAGGCGGCGAAAGAGCATCTCAGCCGCCGTCCGCCCCAGCTCTTGCGTGGGCTGGCGAACGACCGTCAGCGCTGGCTGCAGGATGTCGGCGAGCTGGAAGTCGTCAAAGCCAATCAGCGCAACGTGGTCCGGCACGCGGACCCCAAGGTGTGCCAGCGACTCGAGCGCGAACCGCGTGGTTAACCCGTTGGCGGCAAAGATCGCGGTCGGCGGCGCCTTCTTCGTCATCAGCTGCCGCAGCACAGCCGTCATCGTCTCCTGCGTATTGCAGTCAAAGTGCGCGTCCGCCTTCAGCGTGTGCTCCCGCATCGCCGCCTGATACCCCTCCAGCCGCAGCTTCATCGTGTACAGGTTGCGCGCGAGCCCGATGTAGCTGATCTGCCGGTGCCCATGCTCGATCAGGTGGCGCACCGCACTCTGCGCGCCGGCCATGTTTTCGACCACGACGCTGTCGAAGCCGGAGCCCGCGATCGGTCGGTCCAGCGTCACGATCGGCAGGTTCCGGAACTCCGGCGCCGTCAGCTCCAGCTCATCCTTCGCGGACGGAATAATGAGCAGGCCGTCGACGTGCCGCTGCAGCATCTGGCGCGCCTCTTCGAGCTCCGTCTCGCGGCTCTCGTGCGTGGTGGTCAGGATGATCGAGTAGTTGTGCTGCTTGGCGATCATGCCGGCCGCATGCGCGCACTCGGCAAAGAACGTGTCGTAGAGATACGGCACCATGAGCCCAATCGTGTACGACTTCGAGCCGCGCAGTGCACGCGCCAGCTGGTTCGGCTTGTACTGGAGCTCTTCAATCGCCCGGAAGACGCGCGTGCTCGTCTCCTCGCTCACCGGCGCCGTTCCGTTCAGCACGCGCGAGACCGTCATCGTCCCAACACCGGCACGGTCCGCGACGTCCCGCATCCGTACCATGCGCGACAGCGAAGGCCGCCGCCCGTTCACAGCCCTCTTGATCTCGTCCGCCCGCATCTCGTTCGTCACACCCCTTCACCAGCGGCGAAGCCTGTGATCTTCTCCTCGCTACTATAGCTGGCAGTACATCCTCTTGCGAGACGCGATGCTTCATGCAAGGTGCAGTTCATTGACGCTCGCGTCTCTGCCTAGTGTGCCGGCGGTGTGGGGGAAAGTGTCACTGTCTGCGCCGCCACATTCCATCCCCGGACGGTCATCTGCACATCAGAGCCCGCAGCTGAGGGATAGGCGATCGCGACCGAGCGCTCCTCGCCGGGCATCAGCGAGAGGTAGTTGTCCTCAAGGTAGGCCGGCAGCACGCGCGAGCCATCCGACGCGTGCTCCAAGGTGAGCTTGATCGCGAGCGCCGCCGCGCCGCCCGTATTGCGCAGCGTCGCGCGTAGCTGCCGCTCCCCGTTCCCCGGCACAGCGGAGACCGTCGCCGAGATCGTCGCCGGCCCCAGCTCGTCGAGGTGGCGCATCCCCACCTTGTGCGCGGCGAGCCAGTACATGTTTCGCGAGAGCGTCTCTCCGGCGCTGTCGTCGAGGGTCAGCGTCACAAGCGCGACCTGATCGCCGGCGAGCGCGGTCGAAAGATCAAGCGGAAGCGCGGTCGAGACTGAGTTCGCGGCGGCAGCCATCGTCGCATCTCTGGCGAGCAGCAACGTGCTGTGCACGTCGTAGACCCTGGCGTGCACCGCGACCTGCTGCAGCGGAGACGCGGTGTTATTCACGACCGCAATGGTGTGGTCCGGCAGGTTCATCTGCACGTGCACGGCCTCACTTGCCTTCTTTACGCCGTAGAAGGCACCCGCCGTGTCGTAGTCGTGGCTGAAGATCTGCCACACCGTGCTGGGCCAGGCAGGTTGCGTCATCCAAAGCAGGCGACCGCTGTTTGGCGACCACAGGTGTGCGTTGAAGCCCTCGAAGACTGCACGGTGCGCCTCGTAGGTCAGCATCTGCGCCTTTCGGTCGAAGTCGGCGAGGCTTGTCGGCGCGCCGAACTCCTCGGTCATCGTGCTCATGAACGGCGCCACATCGCCGTTCCCGCCCTGGTGCCAGTCGTGGTACGCCCAGGCGTCGCTGATCGGCCACTGGTCCTCGACCGGCAGAAAGCCTTGAAACGCCTCCATCGTCGGCGGCGAGGGCAGCCCGATCTCGACCGCGAAGCCCAGCGCGAGCTTGGTGAAGTAGTCTTCCGGCTCCTGCGCCTTATATGGTCCGCTGTCGTGCAGGTTCACCCGGTTCGAGCTCGCGGAGTAGTACCGCGTCCCGTCCTCCTCTGTGATCAGGCGCGCCAGGCCCTGGTTGATCGCCGGCGCGGGCACACCCTCGTTGCGGCCGCACCACACGGCAATCGACGGATGGTTGCGAAAGCGCACAATCGTGTCTCTCGCGTTCGCCAGGAACAGGGCAGAGTCGTCCGGCTCCAGGTTGTAGTTCTGTGTCGAGTCCCAGAAGTCGTTCCAGATCAGCAGCCCATACTCGTCCGCGAGATCGTAGAAGCTCTCCTCCGTGTCCTGACCCATCCAGTTTCGGATCATGTTGAGGTTCGCCTCTTTGTGCAGACGGAAGTAGGGTTCGAGGCGCTCCCGCGAGACTCGCTTGCGCATGTCGTCCATGCCCCAGTTGCCACCCTTGCACGCAATGCGAACGCCGTTCACCTTCAGGATCAGCGCCGGCGCGCTTCGCGCGTCCTCCACGCGCACAACCGCCGGCGAGCTCTCCGCCTCCGGCAGCAGCGACGCCACGTAGCCACCCGGCGTCTCGAGCAGGGCCTCGTGCCTCTGGTCGACCAGCGCCTTCCCGTCGAGCGCAGCCAGAGCCGGTGCGATCTCGACACGCCGCACATGTCCGCTCTTGTCGAAGAGACTTAGCTCATAGGTAATCTCGCGCATGCCGAAGCGTGTCTCACGGACATCCGAGAGCTCCTTGCCGCGATGGAACTGCAACGCCATCGTGTGCAGATCGGCGGCGCCGTAGCCGTTCGGCCACCATAGTCGCGGATGCTGCACCCTCAGCTGGGGAAACTCCTCCGGCCGTAGCGCGACAGAGACGCCGCCAGGGGGAACGGTGATCGCCTCGTGCACGCGCACGTCGTCGAAGCTCACCTCGAGCTCGCCGCGAATCGCCGTGCCGGTACTGTTCTCCAGTGGAACCGTGACCGAGACGTCGGCCTCGGCCGTCGATGGCAGCGGTAAGGTTGTGTTGATCTTCGGGCTCTCGATCTTCACCGCGCCGGACGCGCGCAGCATCACCGGCTGCCACAGGCCGATGTTGCGGTCGCGGATGCCTGGAATCCAGTCCCAGCCCTCGGTCGCAGCGAAGGTCGGCCCATCAAGCGCCATCAAGCCGCCGTTGTCGCCCGCGCCCGCTGCGATCGACTGCTCGTGCGCGATGCCCCCATGTGGCGGCGGCTCGATCAGCACCGCCACGGCGTTGGGCTCCCCTGCCTTCACGAGGCCACTCACATCGAAGCGGCCGCGCGTAAAGGCGCCGACGATCGTTCCCGCCCGTCTTCCGTTCACCCAGACCGTCGCCCGGTAGTTGATGCCGCTGAACTCAAGCGTGAGCCGCCGGCCGCGCATCGCCGCCGGCGGTGAAAACGTCGTGCGATACCAGAAGCTCTGCCGGCTCAATCGCTCCGGGATCGCCATGTTGTTCAGGCCGAAGTCCGGGTCCGGATAGATACCTCGATCAATGAGTGTCGTCAGCACCGTCCCAGGAACGGTCGCGGCGTACCACGTTGCGGCGTCGAACGTCGCCGACGAGATCGCTTCAGGCGTAGTCAGGACCGTCGATGCCTCTGCAAGTCGCCACGCGTGCTCGAGCGTCAGCGTCGTCTTGTCCGCCGAGAGGGCGTCGCCGCCCGCCGGGGGAGCCTTCGCGACTGGCTTGCCGAATGGTGCGCGGCTGTGCGGCAGCGTCGCTGGATCCTGCGGAGCATCGAGACCCGCCTGTCCATGAGTCTGCACCGGCCAGGGCTTCGAGGCCTCCTCAAAGTTGAGCGCCTCCAGCCGTGCTGTCAGCTCCCCCGAGGACCCCGGCTCGAGCGCCCGGAGAGCCTCCTGGTCCATCCCAGCAGTCAAGGGAGCTGCCGCCAGGCTCACCAGCGCGAGTCTGCCGCCGAAGTGTCGCCACGGCGCACCGGCGACGGGCGCCAGCTGAAGCGTCGAGACCGAGGGACCCACCGGCAGCGTGCCATGCGCCGCCTCTCTGCCATCGACGTACAGGTGCGCCTCGGCATCGGCTCCGACCGCGACGGCAATCGAGTGCCAGCCCTCTGCGGGAAGGGAAGTCGGCGCGACAAGCACGGTGTCCGCTCCCGTCCAGAAGATCGGTCGCCCATCGCGCAGGCCCAGATATCGCGGCGACGTGTCGTGCGCGCCGCCGACGCCCGCCAGCAGCGTCGTCGCGTTCGTCGTCTCACCGCGCACCCAGAGGCTCAGACTCCATCGCGTGGGCGCCTCCGCGAGCGGGTCATGCTCGCGCAGCGTCTTGCTCAGGCCAAGACCGCCTTCGAGCACATGCGCGTTGTATGGACCGTAGGCGGGCGGTGGCGGAGCGGTCTGCGCCCCGGTGAGCAGGCCATGAGACAGCACGGCAAGGAGAAAGGTGAGGCGAGCGTGCGAGTAACGCGGCGAAGCGGTCGGCATACGTGACGTGCCTCCTTCTGATCTGGCGATGGGGACTAGGGTGTCGCTGGTGTTCTCGAGGCTGCTGGCACATGGCTGAGTGCCGAGGCCGGGATCGGCGCGAGTGGCAGGCCATCGCCCTGCCAGAGAACGGCGAAGCCATCCTCGCCGAGAGTGTGGGTCATAACGGCGTGAATGCGATGCAGGCCGGCCTGTAGACCGAGGCTGCCGGTCGCCGGACGGACTGCATTGCCGCGTGAGCCGCAGACCTGCGGCCAGGGCGCTGGGCTGATGGCGACGATTCTGCCGTCGATCTCAAGACGGGCGGCATCGTTGCCAAGGAGCGTGAAGGTGTAACCGCCGTCGGTCGGTATCTGCACCAGGCCGTCGAAGTCCATGTGGTAGTTCTCTGGGCGCGGACGGCTGTCGGGCGTGAGGGTGGGCGAGATTCCACTGACGTGACTTGCAACATCGTCAGAGTCGAGTGTCGGGGCATCGCTCGGGGCCGAGCCGGCGGATAGTCCTGGCTCCCGTGCGGCTGCGGCGGGCACTGGCGGCGCGAACTGGGCCGCAACCACGACAGGACGCGCGCTCCAGCTCTCGTGGCCGGCCTCGTCCGTGGTGTGCAGGATGACGCGGAAGCGGCCGGAGCCGTCACGGAGCGTGCCGGCGGCATCGGGGAAGCGATGGTGCGGCGAGGCGCCGTGGGCGAAGCCGCCGTCGCCGAAGCTCCAATCGTAGTGACGAATCGCCGGCTGTCCGATAGCAGGCGCGTTACTCGTGAAGTGGACGCGATCGTGAGGACGATGCGGACCCGGCGCGACGGTGAAGCCGGCGGCGAGGGTAGCCGGTGCAACGACCGCGGCTTTGGCACCGCCGAGCACATCGAGCGGAAGTTGACGGGCGTCGGTGATTGTTCGGTCGGCGATGTTGATGTTGCGCAGGACTGTGTCGTGCACAGAGCCGGAGAGCGCGGAGGCGACAAGCGAGGGTTGATCGAGCGCGAAGATATCACTCAGCGTGACGTGGTCGATGCCGGGTGCGGGCTGACGCAGCTGCAGCAGCGAGTACCAGTCCTCAAGGCGAATATCGCTGAGCCGATATCTGCTGTGCTGGCCGGTGCCATCCGGGTCTGCCCATACCTCAAGCAGAGCGAAAGGTACCTTGCAGCCGCCAAGACCCATGTGCATCACGTCCGAGTCGGTGAGCGAAAAATTGGAGCTGTTGAAGCTCTTCTCCGGCCAGGCCGCCCGCACCACGTTCGAGATGCTCGTGGAGAGCGTGCTTCGCGTGATCGCAATATTCGTCACGTCGTGGCCTGGAATGGCGAACGCCGCCGTGCCGTAGCCCTCCCAGTTCCCCTGCATCGCGAAGATGTCGTCGGCCGCGCGGAAGAAGCTGTCGTCAACCGTGGTATCGCCGCCGCCCAGCCAGTCCATCCCGTCCTGGTTGGCGTTGCCGGGCGAACCGCCGATGACCTTGATGTTGGTGTAGTGGATATCCCGCGAGTCCTTCATCTGGATCATCCACGTGCGGCTGCGCACGATGCAGGTCAGGCCGTCGATTGTGATCGCGCGCGCGTTGTCCATTACGATGCAGTGCCAGTTTCGCTTGTGCATCCAGCCGTCGTCATCGGCCGGATTCTGCGGGCCGTCATAGACGATCGTGCCGCGGCCGCTGACGTGGACGTCGTGCACCTGCCAGACATTCAGGCTTCCCAGAATCACGGCTCCGGGCGCCAGGTAGATGCGGTCACCATCGTGCGCGTCGATGTTCTCGCGATGCATTCCAGGCCCGAAGTAGCGCAGACCGGCCGTGGGCCCACGCGGTGCATTGTGCTCCACCGGATCGGCGAAGAGGAAGAGCATCTGCGCGCTACCCAGATAGTCGTTCGGCCGCGTGATCGACAGCTTTGCCGGACGATCAAGCCGGAAACTGATCGTGCGCCCCATGATCTTGGGGCGGATGCCGAAACGCCACGGCTGCACCTCGACACCACGACTCCAGAAGCCGTCTTCGTCAGCCGTCACCGTGATGTCGACCGGCGCATGCATGGGAAAGCTCAGCAGATAGTAGCTCGCGGCTGCGTGCACGACAGGCGTTGCGCGCCTGTTCAACGTCACGGTGAAGTGTGTGCTTGCGAGCTCAGCGGGAATCGGTGCCACAGCGATACCCTCTCGGTGATGCAAGAGCAGAGCAGGGAGGCGGCTCGCATGAACGCAGGTGCAGTCAAGCAGCATGGTGAGCAGTACAAAGCGCAGGTTCACGCGCGGGCCATGTACTACGAACTGTAGCGCGGCCCGTCTCAGGCGAGAGATGAGGAAAGCGAAGAACATAGGCAGAGCCGCTCGAAGTGGTCGCTACGGTCGCGGCAGGAGCAGCGCTGATAACGCTACCATCAAACCTCCCATCGCTCCACTCTGATCCATACGACCCGCCACCAGCGCTGTCCAGAAGAAAACTACTCGACCGTAACCGCCTTGACCAGGTTCCGCGGCCGGTCCACATCGTTGCCGCGCTCGAGCGACATGAAATAGGCAAATAGCTGAAGCGGGACGATCTCGACGATAGGGGACACGTACTCCCGGGCCTCCGGGATGAAGATGCAATCGCGCGCCACCCCCGTGATCTCCGCGTCCCCTTCGGTCGCGATCGCAAGAACGCGGCTGCCCTGGCTCGCGATGTCGCGCAGCAGCTGCAGCGTCTTGCGATAGCGCAGCATCGAGGACTCGCTCTGCCGGTCGTGCGTCGCCAGCACGACCAGCGACGAGCCCTCTCCGAGCAACGCATTGGGGCCGTGCTTCAGCTCTCCCGTCGGGTAGGCTTCGGCGTGAATGTACGAGACCTCTTTCAGCTTCAGCGCACCTTCGCGCGCGATCGGATAATGTAGCGCGCGGCCGAGATAGAGAAAGGCCTCGGCATCCCGGAAGGCGTGCGCTGCGGCCTGCATCTGCCGCTCCCACGCCGGCAGGCCATCCGCGATCAGCGCTGGCAGCGCCGCCAGCCGCTCGATCACCACGCGCGCCTCCGCCGGACCGAGCCGGCCCCGCAGCTCTCCCAGCAGCAGACTCAGCAGTTCCAGCACCGTGAGCTGCGTCACAAAGCTCTTCGTCGCCGCGATCGCAACCTCCCGGCCCGCTCGCGTCAGCAGCGCCGCATCCGCCTCACGGGACATCGTTGAACCCTCCACGTTGGTCAGCGAGATGCTGCGTGCGCCGCGCCTGCGCGCCTCAGCCAGCGCGGCCAGCGTGTCCGCGGTCTCACCTGATTGCGAGATCACCAGGACCGCGGGATTGAAGAGCGTATCGTGCCGCCGGTAGGGGTACTCGCTCGCGTACTCGACGTCCACCGCCACACCCGAGATCTCCTCGATCATGATCTCGGCCACCAGCCCCGCATGTCGGCTCGAACCGCTGGCCGCAATCAGCAGCCGCTCACAGTCCTCGAGCACGGCTCGCGCCCCGGCCCATGCCGTCGCCCGCAGCAGACCGCTTTCTGTATAAGCGGCGAGCGTCGCGGCGACACTCGCCGGCTGCTCGCGGATCTCCTGCAGCGTGATCGGGACGTCGTTGTTGGAGAGAGAGCGCTGTCCGTCGGTCATGCGACCATGATGGCACGATTCGAAGTCACCTAAGCCTCTTCTTCGGGCCGCGGCGCGGACCGCAGGCTCCGGCGAGCATCTCCCATTGCTTGCCACCCCGGTACCAGGTTCGTTACCCTTAGTGGGCTGTCATAACCGGGTACGCGCCAAGGCAGCACGCACCCAATGACAAACACGATCTGCGAGGTGCTGTTGCGACTTCATGACTTCCGTTCTGCTGGACCCTTTACCCGAGCCATCCTTCTGACGACTGGCTGCGCCGTGCTAGTGGTAACGAGCACGCGACTCGCCCCTCGCAACGAGCCTGTGCTGCACATCGACCTGGCACCCCTACCGGGCCTGCAGCACGTGGCGAAGCTGCAACCTCATCAGCGCCACCCTCCGCACCTACTGGCTGGTATCGCCTCCTGGTACGGTGAGGTCTTCGACGGCCACATGACCGCGAGTGGCGAGGTCTTCCACAAAGACCTGCTCACCGCATGTCACCCGACCCTGCCATTCGGCACGCTGGTGCGCGTCGTCAACCTGCGGAACCATCGCGCTGTTGTCGTGCGGATCAATGACCGCGGCCCACTCGAGCCGGGCCGCATCATCGACCTCTCACTCGCCGCCGCCGATGAGATCGGCATGCTACGCACGGGTGTCGTCCCGGTGCGATTGGAAGTACTGCGCGCCCACGGCTGAGCAGTAAGTAACCGAAGTGCAATGCCTCAGGGCACGTGACCAGAGATCTCCTGTCTGCTTCCGGCTACAGTGCATCCAAATCTCGCAGGCCAGCGTTCCTCTCTCAGTGGAGCGTGAGGCCACCTCCCCGAAAGTGACACCTAGGAGAGCAACATGATGCGATTTCACTCTGTGGTCTGTGCGGCGGTGGTCTTGGGGATTGGCGCGGTACATGCTTCTGCGGCAGACTCAGCAACGGCAGCGACTCTTACCATCTCGGAGGCGACCAAGGTACCCGGCCTCACACTCGAGCCTGGCACCTACTCCATCCGCGTGGTCGATCATCTCGCGGACCGCCTGATCGTCCGCGTCGATAGCCCCGGCAACGCCGCTCACTCCACCTTCATCGGCGTACGCAACCGCAGCATCCCTCAGCCGAGCGCGCCTGGCGCCGTGCCCTGGTCCAATCCGGCCGGCGGAACCACCTCCCTCCGTGGCTTCGAGTTCCCGGGCGGCGGTCCTGTCGTCGAGTTCGTCTACCCGAAGGCGGAGGCAGTCGCTATCGCCAAGGTCAACACCGACAAGGTGCCTGCCATTGATCCGGCGTCGGAAGGCAAGGTGAGCGACCCCAGCCTCTCAAAAGATGACATGGAGGTCGTGACGCTGTGGATGCTCTCCTCAACCCAGGTTGGCGGCACTCCTGACATCAAGGCGGAGCGTCTCCAGCAGGTCGCCAGCGCCCATCCACCGAAGCCCGTCATCGCTAAGCTTCCGCACACCGCCAGCCTGATGCCCCTGGTCTGGATCATGGGACTCGTCTCCCTGGTCGGTGCGGGTATGCTGACGACGCGGCGGCTTCTCCTGGACGGGAGCCGCTAGCTCTCACTCACGAGACAGGCGACGACCATGCGAGGGGCCCGCGTCAGTCGACACGTTGAGCTTCTCCTCTGGATCGTCGCCGTGGTCTGCTTTGCGCTCCTGCTGCACGCCCGTCTGGGTGCGGCAGGCGCCCTGCAGGCAGCGGCGCAGATATCGACGCCACACCTCACCGACACCCCTCCTGTCCGAGCATCTCCGCAGCCTTCTCCCGCCGGAGCCGCGGAGGGTACCGTTATCGGCCGCATGGAGATGCCGCAGCTGAGCCTGGTCGTCCCGATCCTCTCGACCTTCGAGCCGGATAGCCTGCGTCGCGGCGTCGGCCACATCCCCGGCACAGCCTTCCCCGGCGGCCTGGGCACGGTGGGCCTCGCTGGGCACCGGGACACCTACTTCAGACCACTAAGGCACATCACCGCCGGCATGGAGATTCGGCTGATCGACAACGGCGGGCTCTTCCATTACGTCGTTGACTCGACCGAGATCGTGCAGCCCGAGCAGGTCGAGGTGCTCGCCATCCGGAATCGACCCGAGCTCACGCTCGTGACCTGCTACCCCTTTGAGTTCGTGGGACAGGCCCCCCTGCGCTTCATCGTGCACGCACACCTTCTCTCGCTCGCTCCGGACCCTTCGCCGTCTCCTCCCTAGATAGAAAGCGTTCTGACTAGACGGCCTGCACCTCGAGACCAGAACTCTGCAGCAACCCCGCTAGGCTGCACCCGAGATGACCCGTATGTCCTGCGAGTGCAGCTCGCGCAACATCGAGATCTCCTTGTCGCGCAGCATGCTCTGCAGCAGATCGAGTACAGAACCCATCAGCTTTGGTGGCTTGCGCTCCTGGATGCGCGTTAGAACAAGGTGTCCCTTGCGTCCGATTGTGAGGTGCAGCCGCCAAGACGCTTCAAAGCCCTGCGGCTCGAAGCTCTCCTCGAAGAGTTCGTTGGTTAGCTGCATCTGAACGGAGGCGAAGTGCATCTCGACACAGGCGTTGCGCACGATCTTCCAGCACGCCTCCGCATCGCTGGCTTTGCTCAACGCCCACTCGAGCTCCTGAAGATAGATCTCCTCCTTCAGCACCCGCAGCATCGTGCGGCGTGAGAGTGTGCGCCGCGCGGCACTCAGCTCGACGTACCCGAGCATCTGCACGCCCGTCCACGCGAGCGAGCAGAACACGAGCAGAACCAGCCCGCGAAACTGGTGACCGATGAAGCTCATCACCAGTGCGAGGAAGCCCGAGACTCCGCAGACGCCATAGAGGATCAGTGCGGCATCCTTCGGCTTGAAGCCCCGCGCCAGCACCATGTGATGGATGTGGCCGCGATCTGCCTTGAAGATCGGCACACTGCGCAGATAGCGCCGGCTGATCGATAGACCCACGTCGATCAGTGGCAGCGCGAGCGCCATCAGCGGCGCCGCAAGCCCGAGCATGGTACCCGAGTGCGCGCTCCAGATCAGGCCGAAGCAGCCCAGCATGAACCCGATCGTCAAGCTCCCGCAGTCGCCGAGAAAGATCGACGCGGGGCTGAAGTTATATCGCAGAAAGGCGAGCAGACACCCTGCCAGGGGAGCCGTCGCCATCGCCAGGCCGAGGTTTCCGCTCAGCACCGAGGCGAGCAGCGTAGCAAGCACCGCGAAGAGCCCGACTCCGGAGGCGAGCCCATCCATGCCGTCGATCAGGTTTACCGCATTCGTGCAGGCCACCAGCCACAGGACGCTCAGCGGCAGCGTGATCCAGGGCGAGTGCGGAAGTCCGCCAATCGCGCTCAGCCGCGCCCCAAGGGAGACCGCGAGCACTGCCGCGACCAGCTGTCCGGCCAACTTCTGCCGCGGCTTCAGGCCCCAGATGTCGTCGATGACGCCGACCAGGAAGACCAGACCGGCCGCGGGCAGCAACGAGCGAAGCAGGTGCGCGTGGCGGATCCAGATACGGGCGCCATGCGGCGCGAGGGCAAGCATGAGCACCAGCGCACCCGCATAGGAGAGCACGATGGCGATACCACCGATCCGCGGAATCGGCTTCAGGTGGAACTTACGCTCGCTGTCCGGCTGGTCGACGATATTGAAGCGCAGAAAAAGATCTCGGCAGAGAGGGGTCAAGATCAGGCACAGCAGAAACGCCGTGACCCCAAGACCTAAGATGGCGTGCATACAACACCTCGAACGTGATCTGGAAGAGACATCAACGTAGGGAGAGCTCGGCCTGCGGAGTTTGGACCTGATCGTGGTCAGGCGGCGTGATCGGTTGAGGTGCGCCGGCAGACAGGCCGGCGCCCAGAAGCGTGGCGACGCGATCGACGCCAAGGGGAAGGTCAAAGTGGGTGATCAGTGCCTGACGCGCATTCCGTCCTGCCTCGGCGACCAGCTCCGGATGAAGTGCCAGGTGCCGCAGCAGCGCCGTGAGGCCCTTCGAGTCGCCGCAGGCGATCGTCCAGCCGCACGCAAAACGCTCGAGGATGCGTGCCGGGGTCGCGGTGCTCGGACCGACAAAGAGGATAGGACGGCCGGCTGCGAGCAGGCCGTAGACCTTGCTTGGAACCACCGAACCCACACACGCCGCGCGCTGCGTGACCAGGCCGATATCGCCGGCGCACAGGCTCTCGCTCAGACTGCCGCGTCCGACATACGGCCGCAGCTCGACGGTCTGTATCTCATGGGCCGCACAGAACTGTTCAATCTCCCCACGACGGCCGCCGCCGCCCACGAAGACGAAGCGGAAGCGCGTGTCGTCGCGGAGCTCAGCGATCGTCGTCATGAGCGTGTCGAAGTCGTGTGCGAGCCCGAGATTGCCGGAGTAGAGCAGGGTGAGCGTGCCATCGGCGACCCGCGCGCGCGGTGTGATCGCGCTGCCGTCGGCCCAGTTGTCGGCGACGGCGATCTTGTCAGCGGCGATGCCGCGCCCGATCAGTCGCTCTCGCATGCACTCGCCGAGCGCGATGATGCTGTCGGCGTAGCGGCGCGAGGCATCGGCCAGCACGCCGACGATGCGCTCGACAAGACCTCCCGCGCGAAAGTAGCCGAGGTCGACCGCGACGTCCGGATAGACATCCATCTCCCAGATCACATGACGCGATCCACGGGTGAGTTTGATCGCCGACCCAAGCAGCGAGAGCAGCGGCGGCGTGGTGAGCGTCACCACCAGGTCGGGCCGCGGCAGCGTCAGCCCGCGCACCACAGCCGAGAGATAGAACGAGAGATACGAGAGCACACGGCCTATCCTGCCGCGCACAAACCGCAGAGCACGCACACGGTACATCTGCACTGGCGGAGCCACGTCGCTCGCCGCAGGCGCATAGCCGGAGTCCGCACTGATCGTGTCCACGGTGTGCCCGCGCTCCGCAAGGCCGCGCGCCAGATCAGTCAATAGCTGGCTCGTCGCCGACGAGTCCGGCCAGAAGAACTGGTTGAGCAGCAGAACTCTCACAGGGGCACCTCGACGGGATCGTTGACGATCGGCCGCAGTACCGCGGCGCCGTCGCCCCGCAGCGTCCGTCGCCTCATGAAGTGCGCCGGGTTGCCGCCATAGATCTCCCATGCTGGAATCGACCCTGAGACCACGCTCCCCGCGCCCGCCACGGCACCCTCGGCCAGCGTCGTGCCGGGCAGCAGCGTCGACCGCGCGCCTGCCCAGGCACCGTCCGCAAGCGCGATCGGCGCGAGACGCAGGCCAAACGCCGGATCGGACCAGTCGTGGTTGCCCGTACAGAGATACGCTCCCTGAGAGAGGCAGACGTGATTGCCCAGCTCCACCCGGGTCAGGTCGTCGATCCACACCCGCTCACCGATCCAACAGTGGTCCCCGACGACGAGATGCCATGGATACTTCACCTGCACTCCCGGCTTCACAACGACCCCCTTCCCGATGCGCGCTCCAAAGAGCCGCAGCACAGCGACGCGCACCGACGAGGGAAGCGGCCACGCCGCGCGCACCACTGGCAGACCGGCGACGAGCCACAGCGTGCGTACGAGCGTCGATCGGCCCGGATCGTACCAAGCGTTGTCGTACTTTGAAAGATCGACGGCTCTCATCGGCGCCCTCCGATCTCGCCGCCCGACCGGCGCGCGGACCCTGCTCCGCTCGCAACCCATCGGTAGACCTCGGCCATCTGAGCGGCGATCGCCGGCCAGCTGTAGCGCTCTCGCACCAGCCGGCGGCCGCGCGCGCCCATCGCATCGTTGACCTCGGGTGAGTTGGAGAGGAACTCCTGTAGAGAGGACGTGAGCGAGACCGGTTCAGATTGCGCGATCCAGCCGGCAAACCCGCCTCCCACCTGGGGCAGATGGCAGGCCGGAGAGATGATCACCGGAACTCCCATCCCCATCGCCTCCAGGACCGAGACGCTGAAGCCCTCCGAGTACGACGGCAGCACAAAGACGCTCGCAGCCGCCAGCGCACTCCACTTCAACTCCCCGCGCAGCATGCCGGTAAAGGTCACGCGGGCGCTCATTCCGAGCTCCTCGACCAGCCTCTCCATGCGGGCCTGGGTCTGCTCGAAGTCCGGCCCGGCCAGCACCAGATGCGCATCCGGATGCGCAGCCGCCAGCTCCGCCCAGGAGCGCACCAGCAGCTCAACCCCCTTCTTGTGGTGAAGTCGCCCCAGAAACAGCAGCAGACGCCGGCCGCGGAGCGCCGGAAACACCTTCAGAAAGAGCTCTCCCGAGGCGCTCGCCGGCAGTGTCACCCCGTTCGGGATGACGGCGACCCGCGACTGCGACCCGAAGCGGGCGTAGTCCTCCGCCTCGGCCTCGGTCAGCGCGTGCACGCAGGCCGCCTCCGCCACCGTCCGGCGCTCCACCAGCGCTCCGTAGAGGAGCTTCTTCACCCGCTTGTTCTGCAGCGCCCACGGGTCGAGCATGCCGTGGGCTGAGATCACGTACGGCTTCCCGAGCGCCCGCGCCACCCGCGCCGCGAGGAACGTGCTCTGCTCCCAGAGTCCGTGAATGTGCAGTCCGTCGGCGGCCATGACCGAGTTACGAAAGTGTGTCCCTAACGTTCGGTCGCGCACCCACGATGTCCGCGAGAGCGGCCAGCGCGTCACCGCAATCCGCGGTGAAAGGGAGGGAATGCTCTCCTCCGGTGTGCAAAAGGCTGCGATCTCAGCGGAGACCGTCCCCGTCGTCGTCAGCTCCTTCACGAGCTGCGGAACGACTGCACTGAGTCCGCCAAACTGCGGGTCCAGGTGCGCCACAACGTGCATCCAGTGACCGCCTGCCGCGTGTGTCACTCGCGGCGGGAGAGAGGAGTTCAACGGAGACTCCGTTTCGGTGATGGAGGCGGTAGTGAGCACTCAAGTCCTCTTCAAACGTGGTCGTGGATCAGGTGCATTAAGTCAAAAGACATCGTCCTGCACGGAGGTGCGCCGCACACGGTCACACTGACCCAATCCGCGCCAATCTGCGGTGCGCAAGATCACTGCTCGTTTGGGGATCTGCCGTGATGGAGGCAATCTCCATGCCAAAGCTTTGAGGAGAGAGCGGCGCAAGGAGAGCGGCAGACCGTGCTCCCATCTGGCGACGCAGCGAGGCCGGCA
The DNA here is from genome assembly GCA_964247625.1 of uncultured Acidobacteriaceae bacterium. Classification (GTDB taxonomy): domain Bacteria; phylum Acidobacteriota; class Terriglobia; order Terriglobales; family Acidobacteriaceae; genus Edaphobacter. The sequence goes on along the minus strand of CAXTVA010000001.1, from coordinate 940,260 downwards.
TGGCGGCGATCTGCTCCATCCGTGCTGTGAGCTCCTGCGGCCATGCGTCCCCGCCCGCGCGCGACACAGGATCGAAGGTGAAGCCGTTTCGACCCTCCTCCACCAGATCAGCGGCACATCCGCAGCGCGCAGAGACAAGCACCGGCAGCGACGCCGCCATGGCCTCGTTCACCACCAGACCCCACGGCTCGCGCAGGCTCGGCAGCACAAAGCAGCCCGCGGCCGCGTAGATCGGGAGCAGCTCCTCGGAGGTTCGCAGACCTGTGAGCGTCACCTCGTGACTCAGGCCGGAGGCAGCGATCTGCTTCTCAAGTGGCCTGCGCTCCGGTCCGTCGCCCGCTAGAACCAGCCGCCAGTCGCCTCCGCTCTCCCGATAGCGAAGCCATGCCTCCACCAGACCGCAGACGTTCTTCTCCGGCGCCAGCCGACCGACAAAAAGAAAGTAAGGGCGCTGCTCACTGGCCGCCGTCTGCTGACGCGCTCGCGCCGTCTCCCGGGCGATGACGTCGTTGTCGACAACGTCGTAGCAGCCAACCACCCGGTCAGAAGGAAAGCGCAGCTGCGTGAGATAGCGGCGGTGCGCCGTCCCGCCCACCACCGCCCAGTCGAAGAGCGCACGTAGCAGCAGCGACTTCGCGAACTCACGCCCTCCCGTCCGCGGGTGGTCCTCGGCCGTGCTCTCGCTCATCAAAACCGGTGTGCGCCCATAGAAACGCGCCCACACCGCAGCCGTCAGCCCGGGCAGCGTGTAGTACCCCGGCACCAGCACCACATCAGGGTCAAGGGCGCTGAGCGCGTGCCACAGCCGCGTGCTCAGCCGGGTCTTGCTCGACTCCGCCCAGTTGCCGTTCGGCTCCAGCGTGATCACAGGCAGCTCCGGCGGCAGCGGCTCGCGAAACTTCAGCCCCGCGTGGACTCCGACACCGCCCACCAGCTCGATCCCGGCAACCTGCCCGCGCAGCTCCGGCGTCTCCATCAGGCCACGAAAGCGGGCGACGTGGTAGGCGTACCAGTCGATCCACACGACTGCCACCCGGCAGCGCCCCGCCTCCGGCCGGCGAACTTCGTCACTCCATCTCGCCTCACGCACGCTCGGCACCTCGGATCGTGAGCGGGCCGCGCACCTGGTGCGGCGCAGGTCGCAGCGACTGCCGCCGCCGTGCCGGGGCCGCGCGCTCGGCCCATCGCCACGCCATCCAGCAGGGAAGCGACAGAATGATCGTGCGGAAGATCACCGCCTCCATCGTCTGCATGACGAGGTAGATCGACAGCGCCGAAACGATGATGTACTGGCTCGTCCACGCCCCGCCCCGCGTCATCGCGCGCCGCCACACCCACCCGTAGAGCCAGCCCAGCGCCGCCATCGCCCCGATCGCCAGCCACCACACCTCGACCCACAGGTCGGCGATGATGCCTGGCGCCGAGCCGCTCGCGCCCACCCACCCCAGCGCGTCGGCGAAGCCCTCCCCCGTGCCCGCGTTCATGAGCAGCTCCGGGACGCCGAAGTCCTCGTACTTGGTCGGCCAGATCGCGCTCGGAATCGGCCGCACGAGGATCTGCGCGAGATAGCGCCGCATCCAGAAGTAGTGATCCCGGCGCTCGGTCGCGAGCACCGTGCCGGTGCCGTAGATGTACTCGTTGCCGGTGTCCGGCTTCTCGACGATGTTGCTGACGTCGGTGTTGACGTCGAAGTCCGACCCTAGATAGATGCTGCCGCGATTGGTAACCAGGAACAGCACCAGCCAGCCCAGCCCTATGCCCAGCATCCCAACTGCAAGGATCGGCGGCCGGCTCCTCCGGCTCACATACCACGCCATCAGCACGATGATGACGATCGCGAACGTCGGCCCGCGCCGCGCCATCAGCACCGACTGCAGCAGCCACGGTGTGGCGTAGACCGCCGCCGTGAGCAGCGACGGCACCCGCGGCGCGCCCTTCGCGAGCGCCGAGACGGCCAGCAGCACGCCCACCAGCAGCAGCAGGCTGCCATCTCGCACATAGCCGCTGTCGTCCCATCCACCACCGTAGGAGATGCTGAACGCGCGCGTAAACCCGCCCACGTTGATGATCGTCATCGCCCAGCAACCCAGGCCGATCGAGCCCGCCAGTACGCCGCCGATCAGCAGACGACGGCTGCCCTCAGGCGAGAGCGGCCGGGGCGCCGCCAATCTCGCCCGGGGGCTCGCCTGTAGCCCTGCAAACAGGCAGGCGACCACAAACGCAAGCACACCGAAGACGTTGAGCGTCTGCACAAACAGCAGCTGGTCGTTGTCGAAGAACGGCTCCAGGCCGCCTGCGGCCGAGAGCCTCCACGGCATCCAGCCATACAGAAACGCGAGCATCGGCCCGATGAAGACGAGGGGATGAAAGACATCGCGGCTACCGTCGTACGCGCAGAGCGCGCCGACGAGGGCGATCAGGGCGGCGGCGATCAGGAGCAGCTCAAACATCGCGGCGCCCTCCGCGCGGGACACGCTCTACCCCATCGCCCGTCCCCTGCTGCAACCCGGTCACGGCCTCGACCACGTCTGCGCGAAAGCGCCGCCACGTGAAGTGCTCGGCCCGTGCCCGCGCCGGCGAACGCATCCCGGCAAGCTCCTGCCGGTGCGTCAGCGCCCACTCGATCTGCTCGGCGACCGCGGCTGCGTTCGATGGCGTGACAATCAGACCCTCGCGCCCATGCGTGATCAGGTCTGGCGCCGCCGTGCGTGTGGTCGACAGGATCGGCAGACCCGAGCTCAGTGCCTCGAGCAGCACCTGCCCGAAGCCCTCGGCGACCGACGGGAAGACAAACAGGTCCGCACGCTGGTACGCGCTCACCAGCTCGGCCGCGCTCACCGAGGGCCGCACCCGGACCCGGTCCGCAAAGGGTCGGAAGAGCTCCAGACCGTCGACCACGCGCCCGCACACCGTCAGCTCGACCTCGCGCGTGTTCAGGAGCCGCAGCGCCTCGAGCAGGTACTTGATGCCCTTGCGCTGATTGATGCGGCCGACAAACAGCAGTCGCAGCTTGCCAGCAGCCGAGTGGCTGCGCTCCGGGTCGGGCCGGAAGCGTGTGCTGTCGACGCCATACGGCACCACGCGAATACGCTCCGCCGGCGCGCCGTTCTCGATCAGCGTGGCGCGCGTGAAGGAAGAGGCGCAGAGGAAGTCAGCCGCCATCGCCGTCTCGCGCACGAGATGCTGGAAGTCCTCCTCGGGCAACGAGAGCTCCCACTCCTGCTCGAGCGACGCGGCGCAGTCCGGGTGCGCGGCAAGCTCCGCGCCAAGGATGCGTCGCATGCTCGCCGGGTGCGGGTGCAGCTGGAAGAGCGTGGCGGGCCGCCCATAGGCGGTGAACGCATCGTAGCCGTAGTAGCTGTAGCTGATCAGGTCGGTGCCGCGCCGGCGCGCCAGTCGGCCCGCCGCCTGGCCCAGCATCGCATCCGTCGCCCGCGTGCGTCGGCGGCGTACCCCGGCCGGAACGCGTGGCAGCCGGTCGAGCAGCAGGGTCTTGAGGCCGGCTCCTAGATGCTGCTGCACACGCGCTGACGGCAGCCCGGGCGCGGTTCGCTGGGCGAGCTGCGCCCGCAGACGCGCCGGCAGCAGCCGTACCAGTGCGCGCGCCCATCCCCGGTCCGCCGGCCAGAAGAGATCGGTCACGAGCGCCTCGAGCATTCCGGCCTCCTCGAGCGCGAGCGCCAGCTGATAGGCGTCCCGCGCGCCGCTCTGCACCACCACTGCCCGCCGCGCACCGTCGCCCGGCCTTGCCATCGAGGTGGCCGCGGCGCGCAGCGCTGCGGTCGCCGGGGCGGGGGCGGCATGGGATCGGGTTGGCAGTGTCGTGGTCATGGTCATCTCAGGCACTCGTCAAAGCAGCTCATCGAAGTAGCGCTTGAGCGTCGCCGCCGAAGCCTCCCAGGTAAATTCCCGCGCGCGTGCCCGACCGGCCGCGCGGAGACGGTCTGCGGCGCCGTCATCCCGCAGCAGAAACTCGATCGCCTCCACATGCCGTCCGGGCTCAGTCGCCCGCACCAGCATTGCCGCGTCGCCGGCGATCTCGGGCAGCGACGACGCATCACTCGCGACGACGGGCGTGCCCGCCGCCATCGCCTCGATCACCGGCAGGCCGAAGCCTTCGTACCGCGAGGGAAACCAGACCACCCGCGCCGCCGCGTAGAGCGCATGCAGCGCGTCATCCGGAACAAAGCCGAGCATCGTCACACGCTCTCCCAGAGCGAGCGCCTGCGCGCGATAGGTTGGGTCCGAGTGGTTCACGATCACGACCGCGACCTCGGGGGCGGCGCGCAGCAGAGCCGGAAGCGCGGCCAGGATCAGCTCCGCATTCTTGCGGAAGTGCAGGCCGCCCGGGATGAGCACAAAGGGCCGTCCTGCATCCAGGCCAAGTTCCCTGAGCAGCGACGACGACGCAGCCGGCGCGGGCGCAAAGAAACGGGCCGTCACCCCGTTCGGGACCACGCGTAGACGCTCGCGAAGTGCCGGGAAGAAGTGTGCGATCCGCTCAGCCGAGAAGCTCGACACCGTGTGGATCATGTCGGCACGCCGGCTCAGCCGGCCAAAGAGCAGCGTCCACTTCAGGCGCTGCTGCCAGAACGCGCGATCGTGCCGGTGCGCGCCGTGGTCAAAGTACGCCGCGTCGTGCGCCGTCACCGCCAGCCGTGCGCGCCGCACCGGAACGTAACTCTCGCCCGTGCAGAAGACGACCTCGGCCTCGGGCCAGAAGCGCTCCGCCACGGGGGCCCCCAACGCGTACCACAGCGCCTGTTGCCGGCTCGTCTCGCGCGCAAAGGTCGCATAGCAGTACCCCGTCCAGGGCTCTCCGACCAGCGGCAGAATGCGCTCCCGATCGGCCGCGTCCGCGAGCACGCGCAGGTTCACGTCAGGCCGCTGCGCGAGGTGCTCGATCAGCTGCCGCGCCACGCGTCCCGCGCCGGTCGAGCCATGAATGTTGCGCAGGTGCACGTAGCTCAGCAGGCGCAGAGGCGCACGGCGGCCAGAGGACACAGCAGACGCGTCGACGGTCGGCTGCAGCAGGGAAGCGCTCACACCGCTAGCCACGCATCCCTCCCTCGCCGAACCGCGGTGGTAGCATCGCTGCGAGCCGCAACCGGACCGATCCGGCGAGCCGCCCGAGCGCCACCCGCGACGGCAGCCAGCCATGTCTCCGCCCCAAGGCGTAGAGCAGTCCGCTCGCGAGCCCGAAGGCGAGCGTCATCGCCACCGTCAGTGCACCCGTGTGCTCCGGCATGCGGGATCGCAGGACGGCGAGCACCGCCAGCAGCGCACTGCTGGCGCCGCCGACCGCAGAGACCGCCGTCATTCCGGACGGGATCCAGTCGCGCCGCCGGAGCGTGACCAGCACCAGCGCTGCCGAGAGCACGTGCGCCGCAAAGTAGATCAGCATGCCCATGGCGGCGCTGCCGTGGCGCAGCAACACCAGCGTCCCCGCCCCCGCGACAAAGATCGCCCACACCGTGTTGATCACCCCGGTTGCGCGGATCGAGACGATCGAGAGCCGCGCCGCTGCCGGCGCGTTGCCCATGTGCGCCACCGCGATCGCGAGCGCGATCGCGACCGTGCTCGCGGCTCCGCTGTAGCTGCGTCCGTAGAGCAGCCGCAACCCCCATGGCAGCAGCATCACGCCGAGCGAGGCCAGCAGCACCGATGCGGCCGTCGCAAAGAAGGTACACACCGCCATCACGTAATGCGGCGTCCGTGCCGCGGCGGTGGCCTCCGCGTCCTCGTCAGGCATCGCCATCACCGCGTAGCTGCTCTCCGTCAGCAAGCCGGGCGCAAGGCCCACCATATTGCGCATCTGGCTGGCGATCGCAAAGAAGCTCATCTCGACCAGCGTCGTGTCCGCGCGCGCCACCAGCGTCGTCACCCACCAGCCCGCCAGGTTGGCTGCTACCAGGCCGGCCAGCTGCACCAGACCGAACCGCCAGACCTCGCCCAGCATCGGCGCGAGCGGCAGCGATGGTGCGACGGCCGGCGGCGGCGCCAGGTGAAGCGGTCGCGCCAGCAGCAGGCAGACGATCACCGCGCTGGCCGTGACGATGCCCTGCGAGACGATCATGCGCACCGGGCTGTGGTGTCGCGCGGCGAGCGGCAGTAGCGTCGCCATGCCCAGGCCCACGACCGTTGAGAGCAGCACCAGCGCCGGCAGACGCCGTTGGCCCACAAAGAAGCCGCGCGCGCATTCGAGCAGGATCATGCCCCCCGCCGAGACCGCCGCCCACTCGAGCAGACCCGTCACCCCCGGCTTGCGCAGCAGATGCGCAAGCGGCGCCGCGCCCAGCCACAGCGCCACCGCGGCAAGCATCGCCGAGACCGCAGAGACGATAGCCAGCGCTCGCGCGAGCGTGCCGTAGCCACGGCTGCCGCGAGGATACTTGCCTGAGAAGCGAGCTGCCGTCGCGCCGATCTGGCCTGCCGCGTAGGTCGAGATATTGTTCGCCGTCGAGATGCCAAGGGAGTACGCGCCGAAGGCCGGCGCTCCCCCGAGTCGCGCCGCCAGGATATTCGCGACGAAGCCCATGCCGCGCTCGATGATGATGCCGAGCCCGAGTGCGGACGTACCCGTGATCAGGTGACGTGCCACATGCTGCGGAACCGCGCCCGTGGTCGCCCCCGCCACGGCGGGCGCCGGCGAGAGCTCCGCAGAGTCCGGCAGAACGGCGGAGTTCATAGCGACGCGACGACCTCGGGGTGGTCGCCCTCGCCGCGCTCGACGGGGGCTCCTCCCGCTGCCTGCTGGTACTGGTAGTAGCTCCGGTAGTACCCGCGCCGGCCCTCGTGGTCCGGGTTGAAGTCGTTCAGGATCGCGCCGACCAGGTGCGAGCGGTCGTGCTCGAGCAGGTCACGCGCGTCCTCCGCCTCCTCCCGTGTCGTCGATCCGGCGCGCACGACCAGAATGGCGCCATCGGACTGGCCGGCAAAGATGCGTGCGTCCGCCATGTGCAGCATCGGCGGCGTGTCAATCAGCACCATGTCGAACTCTCGCGAGAGCCGCGCCAGCAGATCGCCGACCGCGGGCGAGTGCAGCAGTTCGACGACCTCCTCCTTGCCCGTTCCCGACGGCAGAATCCACAGATTCGGCACAGCGGTCGTCTTGCACAGATCGGTCAACTTGGCCGTCTCAGGATCGATCTCCCCGCGCAGGATGTTGCGCAGACCGAAGTCGTTCGCGACCCGCAGCTGCCGATGCAGACCGGGCTTGCGCAGGTCGCCGTCGATCAGCACCACGCGGCGTTTGGACTGGCTCAGCGCGACCCCGAGGTTCGAGAGCACCGTCGTCTTGCCCTCGCCCGCGTTGGGACTCGAGATCACGTACACGCGCGTCCGTCGCGTCGCCGCCTCGCCCAGCAGCAGCGAGAAGGTTGTATTGCGGTACGCCTCAGCGACGATCGAGAAGCTCTCATTCCAGCGCGCCAGCACCAGCGCCTCGCCCACCCCCGGCTCGGGCAGCGCACGCCCGCGCGGCATCAGCGACGCGTGAATCGAGCTCAACACCGGAGTGCGCACGCCGGCGCGCGCCGCGGGAATGACGCCCAGCTCCTGGATATCGAGGTAGCGCTCAACATCGCCCGGTGCGCGGAAGATCTCGGCGTTACGATCGCGGAAGAAGGCGAATCCCAGCCCGATCGCCGAGCCCAGAAACAGACCGACCCCGCCCGCGCTGCCGCGCCTCGGTGAGACTGGCAGCTTCGGCTCGCGCGCCGCGTCGACCACGCGGATCGTCGATGCCTGCATCGCCGAGGCGAACCCCGCCTCCTTCGCCCGTTGCAGCAGCACCTGATAGAGCTGCTGCTCGCTCTCGACCTCACGGCGCAGCAGATTAATCTTGGCCGCCTGCCCGAGCTGGGCGGAGACGCTCTGCTCCTGTCCGCGATAGGCGGCCGAGAGCAGCGCCTCGCGATGCCGCGCCGCGTCGTACTCGTTCTGCAGACGGTCGGAGCTCGCCGCCCGCACCCGCGCGATGTTCGCCTCGACCTCCCGTATCTCCGAGCGGAGATGGATCACCTTTGGATTCTCCTCGGTCAGTGGCGGCACCAGCTCGGCCACGCGCCCCTGCAGGTCGGTGAGCCGCTGCTGCAGATTGCGGTAGGTCGGGTCATCGAGCACCACCGACGTGGTGCCTGGAGCCGCCGACGCCGCAACGCCGCTCTGCGCCTCGCGCTCCATGCGATCGGCCTGCGCCCGCACCAGCTCCGCCTGCACCTGGCGCAGCCGGTCCTCGCCGACCGTGTTCGTCTCCTGGCTCAGCATGAGTCCGTTGCCGCCCGTCGCCGCCTCGAGCTTCTTCTGCGACTCCTCAGCCTTCAGCTTCACGTCGGCCACCTGCCGCGTCAGCCACTCGCTCGTCTTCTGCGCCTCATTGCTGCGGATCTCGAGGTCCTCTTCCTTGAACTCATCCGTGAGCGTGTTGCAGAACTTCGCCGAGAACTGCGCGTCCCACGAGCTGCACGTGATCTCGACCAGCCGCGTCAGCCCGAGCGGTTTGACCTTGATGAGGTGCGCCGCCTGTTCGACCAGCTGCTGGTACGGCAACGACTCGCTCCGCCCCAGGTGCAGGCCGCGCTTGATCGAGGACAGCAGGTCGCCGCGTTCGATAAAGGGAGGATGCGGTCCGCCCTCAAGACGCGCCACCGTGCGCTCGAGCAGCGTCTCGCTCTGGAGCAGCTTGATCTGCGTCTGCACGTAGGCCTCGCTCGACGAACTCGTGCTGTCGCCGGTCGGCGCCACGTTACGCATGTTCAGGAAGTCGCTGTTGATGCTCTGGATGTCGAGCGACGTGCGCGCCTGATAGACCGGCAGCGTGCTCAGGTTGAGAAACTGGCTCAGAGAGATGCCCACCAGGGCGCAGGTGGCGATCAGCCATCGCCAGCGCACGATCGTCCCGATGTATTGGCGCAACATGCTCTCGGTGCGCTCGCTGCGGCGGCGGCGCGGGGCCGGTGCCTGGCTCTCGAACCGCTCCGGCCTGTGCTCGGGCGCGGACGGCCGCATCATCTGGTCTGGTGCTGCAACTCTCATGAATCGGCCTCCTTGGCTCGGTGTACGTGCTTGTGAACGGCTGGTTCGACATCGCTCAGCGACGATAGATGATGACCCCGGTCGCGACCTGCAGCGCAGCCTCCGCGGCCCGGCGCGTGGTCGACTTCACGGCGCTGTTGGGAACAAACAGAATGTCATTCGCAAACAGCGGGACGTCCGCGCTCTTACCCGCGTAGATCTTATTGATGTCGACCGGGATCTCCTTCGGCCGGCCGTCGTTGCCCGGTGTCGGCCGCAAGATGCGGGCTTTTCCGCCCGAGGCCTCCGATCCCATGCCTTCCGCAAGCGAGAGCGCCTGCAACAGCGAGATGCTCTCGTGTGTGTTCAACGGAAAGCCGCCGGCGCGCTTGACCTCACCCACCACATAGACGATCTCGCCCTTGGGGACCGAGATCACATCCCCCGGTTCGATCAGGATGTTGTCGGCCGGGTTCTTGGCGCCGAGCACGTCGTCGAGCGCCAGACTTCCCGTGCTGAAGTGTCCCGTGCTGTCGGTCGTAGCGCCGGTCAAGGGCAGCGCACCCCAGCGCATCTCGCGCGTCACGACCACCCGCGGCCCCGCGTCTGCCTTGACACCGCCCGCCTCGGAGAGCGCGTCGATCAGATGTCGCGGACCCTGTAGGGCGTGCACCCCCGGACTGTTCACGGATCCGATCACCGAGACCGTGCGCGTCTGGTTCTCAAGCAGATTGACGGTGATCTGCGGCTGACTGATGTAGCGGCTCAGCCGCTTCGCCAGCTCCGCCTTCAACTGCTCTGTCGTCAAACCAGCGGCTTGCAGGCGACCCACCAGCGTCAGATCGACGAACCCACTCGGGTCGATGCGCATGGGCTTGTCCGAGATCTCCTCCATGTCCACGACGTGCAGCACGATCTGGTCGCCCGGCCCAAGCGTGTACTCGGGTGGTGCCGCAGGCACCCGCGGGATCAACTGTGTCGCTGCTCCGATCGCCGGAGGAGGGATCGATGTCTGCGCTCGACTCGGCGTCTGCGCTCCCACGCACGTGAGGGCGACCAGCAGCAGAACACATCGCGATGGCAGGCAATTCCACATGACGAACCCGGTTGAGGTACGTGGCACAGGAGGAAACAGATTCCAGTGTTACAGCTGGTCCGAAGCCTCGGACCGATCCCTCTTCTGCAAAGGATCACTCGCTGCTGCTCGTGTCCATAGCCGCGTCCTTCGCGTACTTTGTGGATCATGAGCAGTGGAGCGAATGCCCTGAGCATACGGCAGCCAAGCAGAGGGAGAGCATGAAAGTTACGGAAGATTTGCTGCTGATTACTCAAGAAGAAGAAGGCCCATCTGGCCCTCAGCGCTGCTGGTAGCGCCGCAGCACATCGTCGAGCGACACGACACCGACCAGCGCTCCGCGCGTCGCGCGATTGGTGACCGGCAGCACCGGCCAGCGCTGAAAGTGAGCGAGGGCGCTCGCCAGCGGCAGGTCCGGAAAGAGAATCGGCGTGCGCTCCCGCGGCAGCACGGCTTCGAGTGCAACCCCAGGATCGCTCTCGGCGAGTATCCGCTCGATCTCCCCAGAACTCGCCGCAAACCAGAGACCGTCCGTGCAGTGCACCAGCACCGGTGCGCTCGCAGCGCGACCCGTGTACTGCTCGAGCACGGTCGGCACATCGGCCATCCGCTCCGAACCCTGCAGCACCGGTAGCGCCGCCTCTTGGAGTGCGTCCTCAAGGTGCAGATTGCTCTCCTCGCGCTGCTCCTCCATGGACGGCAGGTCAAGCCCATCCTGACGCGTCAGCAGCTCGAAGATCGGCACCGGCTGCAGACTGCGCGCGAGCAGATACGCGATCGTATTCGCGAGGATCACCGGCAGAATGATGGAATAGTTGCCGCTGACCTCAAGCACCATGAAGACTGACGTCAGCGGAGCCCGTAGGAACGCCGCGAACAGCACGCCCATGCCTACCAGAGCGTAGGAGCCGACCGACCCCGTCAGGTGCGGAAAGAAGCTCTTCTCTAACGCGCCGACGGCCGCGCCGAGCATCGCTCCCGTGAAGAGTGTCGGCGCGAACATGCCACCCGGCGTTCCGCTCGAAAACGACAGCGTCGTCGCCACAATCTTGAACACTGCCAGCAGCAGCAGCATCCGCCAGGCAAACTGCCCATGCATCGCCATGTCGATCGCGCGATAGCCCGCACCCATCACCTCCGGAAAACCGAAGTAGCCGATGCTGCCGACCAGCAGACCCGCCACTGCAGGCTGCAGCATCTGCAGTGTGCGCGACTGTCGCCGCAGCACCGGTCGCAGACCGCCCAGAGCGCGCGCAAAGAGCAGGGAAGCGACGCCCCCAACCACGCCCAGCGCTGCGTACGCAAACAGCTCGCGCGGATCGCGCAGCGTCACTGTCGGGATCCGGAACATCGGCTCCGCACCCCAGAACCAGCGCGCCACCACGACGCTCGCCACCGCCGAGAGCACGATCGAGCCCAGCACCGCCGCGCTCCACTGCCCGATCACCTCCTCGATCACGAACAGAATTGCCGAGATCGGCGCATTGAACGCTGCCGCCAGACCGGCCGCCGCGCCGATCGGCGCAAAGAGGCGCAGCCTCTCGCGCGACATGCCCACACGCCGGCTGATGAGCGACGCTACGCCGGCGCCGATCTGCAGCGACGGATCCTCCGGCCCCAGCGAGAAGCCGCCGCCGATCGAGAGCGCCGACAGCAAGAACTTGCCCACGACCGTGCGGAACGAGATGTACCCGTTGTGGACGTAGAGCGCGGCCTTGGTCTGGTTCACCCCCGAGCCGCGCACCTGCGGAAAGATGAACCGTGTCGCGATCGCCACGACAAGGCCCACCAGCGCAGGCACGAGAATCAGCCGTGGCTGCCCCGGCCGTATCGCCGACCCGAGCAGCAGCACCTGCAGCCACTCGATCGCCATACGAAATGAGACCACTAGCAGTCCCGAGAGGATGCCGATGAAGATCGACAGCAGCAGAAAGAGCCGCTCCTCCCGTGCCGGAGCGACACGCTCGATCGCGCGTCGCAGCCTGTTCTTCTCTGTCTGCGACCCTGCTTCATCGACCTCGAGCTTGGAGCCGGTTGCCATCAATGTGCGAGCCCTTGGTTGTACTCTGCCAGCAGCGCCAGCGCGCGGTCCTCAAGGCTCGGCGTCGCCGTGCAGCTCTTGCCCGCCGCAACAACCTCATAGGTCAGCCGGATCGCCGCACGCTGTCGATCATCGTTCCCGCGCAGCGCTCTCGCCGTCAGCGTGGCCTCAGGCATCGCTAGCCGAGCGCCCATCTGAGTCGCTCCATCGCTGCCCGAGCTCTGCGCACATGCTGCCGTTCGCCGCCGCGCGATCTCGCGCATCGCCAGAATGCGCCGAACACGCTCGGCGTCCGACAGGTTCATAGTCGGTACCAGCGCAAGCACCTCATCCGTTACATGCAACATCTCTTCCAAATTGCTGTCAGGATGACCTGCCGTGGATTGAGCAAGTGCCTTCCCCAGCAGCCTTTGAGCTGTAGGGAAGTCCCCCATCTCATACGCGACGCGACCACTCGCCGACAGGGCCGCTGTACTGTCACCCGAGGTGCGTGCCGCGCGGTCGTAAAGGCGTCTGGCGTCGCTCAGGTCACCGCTTCTCTCGAGCAGCTCCGCGATCCTCATGTCCGTTGCCGGGTCGCCCGCTGCGTTGCCGCCCGCGACCAGCAGCTCGGCGCGCGCCGCGTCCACCTGTCCCTGCTCCTGCAGATAACGCGCAAGCTCCAGCCGTATGGCGAGTCGGCGCGCCGCCCCATCACCCTCCCAGGTGCCATAGATCGCCGCCCGGAACGAGTTGATCGCCTCCTGCGGCTCGCCTCGCCGCGCTGCCAGCCGTGCGAGCTCAAGATTGATCACGCCGCTCCCAGGCTCCGCCCCCCACAACTCCAGAAAGTAGCTTGTCGCCTCCTCCGTGCGCCCCGCCGCCGCCAGCGCCCGCGCCAGCAGCAGCTCAGCCGACGTGTCGCCCGGCGCATAGTCGAGCGCTACTTCAAGCGATTGCACCGCCTGCGCCGGATGCTCCTGCTTAAGATCCATCTCACCACGCAAGAGCCACCGCCGCGCCAGTACCGCCCGATGCTGCGTAAACGATCGGAACAGGAAGAGCGTGGCAAAGAACAGCGCCAGCACAATCGCCGAGAGACTCAGGAACGTCAGCGTGTCCCGCACGACCAGCTGCCGCCGCGTCAGCGCAAGATCATCCGTGGAAGTCACAGTGTTCATCATCACCGCCACTCTGGACAGCACGTACCTTTTAGGATGCTAGCCCTACATCCCACCGCACAGTCCTCGAACAACCCGCCCACAGCGCCAGCACCGTCCAGCGCGCAGCAAGCCTCATCGGCAAGCAAGCCTCATGGCGAAGTGCCTCTGCAAACCAGGATTAATGGTGGCTTAGGTCCGTGTGTACCCTGTAGTGGACTCAGGCCAGGGGTGAGGCGGGCTGGCAGAGCTTCATGCAACGTTGACTCAAGTGCGAGGCTAGCCGGTTTCGTCTTTTGCCCAACCTTCGCTCCGCCACGAGCTCTCGGAGTGGAAGGAGCAGCGGGCCGTAGATCTCATTAACATCCAGTCCGGGGCCCTCCCCGAGTGTTTTCATGTCTTGCGGTTGCCACCAATGGCCGCCCAACGTGTCTCGCGACGGCAGAGGCATGGCGTCCCCTCATTGGTCGACAAGCGAGTAAAGCCGATGTACATAATGAGCGTTATCGGACGTGCTCACGCTTGTTCCTTCAACGTGAGTGGCGGAGAGACAGGGATTCGAACCCTGGATACCTTGCGGTATACACGCTTTCCAAGCGTGCGCCTTCAGCCACTCGGCCATCTCTCCATCGTCATCACTGACTCGTCGAATCTACCATAGACGAGCCTTACTCAATGCCGGGGCGACCGCGACCGCACCGAGCCGCGAGCCGTCCTTGCTCGAGCGGATCTCTCGTTGCGCACCGGGCTGTCGGCATGGCTTAGGAGTTCCTCGAGGAGCGCGTGCGTGGCCGCTGCGCCAGCCTTGTCCTTTGCGGCCGTCTGCGCCCGCTCCAATCCTTCGAGCGCCGGAACGAAGACCGCCGACCCACTGAGAAACGCCTCGCCCCGGTGAAGACGAATCTCATTGAAGTCCTCCGTTGCCAACGGCTCCTGGTCATCCGCCAGGTGCGCCGTGCCGCGCAGATACAGAAGCAGCGACGTCGCGTCGCGCTGCTCATGCACATGCGAGAGCGCGCTCAGACCCTCAAGCGTCTGCTGCGCATGGATCGCAATCGCGGCCCGCAGTAACGGGATGAAGTACTCGACGGCCTGGGAGTGCAGCCCCGCGCCGCGGGACAGCGCGGCCTCTGCCACGTCCGTGTCTCCACCGCACAGGGCTCGCGCCACCGATCGGCGAAAGATTGCTCCCTGCCCCTGCACCAGATTGGCGGCGACACCCTCGGCAGCCTCGCTCTCGCCACACCGGCCCGCAAGCGCGCGACTGAGCGCCGCCTCGTCCATCAGCCCCGCCGCGGCCGAGCCCAGCCCCTCACGACTCTGCGCCTCGGCGGCTGCCTGCTTCCAGACTGCGAGACCGTCGCGAAACTGCCCCCCGTTGTCGAGCACCAGCGCCCGTTCTCTCATCTCCGCAAGGTCGTTCACCTCTGTCGCCTGCTCCGGCTCGCCCCCGTTCAGCGCCGCCGCCGCATCTCCGCCGCACGCGCACACCACACCCGCCGTCCTCGCCTCTTCCCGCATCCGCAGCGCATCGCCATATCGGTCGAGCCCGATCAGCGCATGGGCCGCCTCGTCATAGGCCTCCCCCGCGGAGGGATCGCGCCGCAACGTCTGCTCCGCCGAGAGCAGCGACTCCGTTCTGTGGCCGCTGAGTCGCATCACGCGCGTCAGGGCCAGCAGCGCTTCCACATCCTGCGGTCGCGCCGCGACCATCGTCCGTGCGGTCGCTGTCGCCGCCGTCAGATCGCGATCCGCCAGCGCCTGCCGCGTGTACAGCGCCATCTGCAGCACGCGATCACCCATCCTCCGCGTCGCCGCACTCGCGGCCGCGCTCGCCGCCTCCGCCGCTTCGACCTCGGCCCCCTGCGCCGCCGAGATCCACGCCAGCTGCACCTGTGCCAGAACAAATCCCGGAGCCTTGGCGACCGCTCGTCGGTAGGCCACCACAGCATCCGCCGCGCGACCATCCTCCGCCGACATCCGCCCATCCGCGTAGCTCTCGAGCGCCGTCAGATCCCCCGTCGCCTGCTGTGCCAGCGGCGTCCCGGGATGAGTGCCGACCTCCTCACCCTCGCCCAGCTTGCGGCGCAGGGAAACCGACATCCGCGTCACCGCCGCCGGCAGCTGATCCCGGCCCTCCGCCGTCTCCGCAAGACTCGCCATGCGGTCGTTCGACCTTGTATCGACCACACTCACGCGAAGGAGATATCCCGCCCCCGTGTGCTCCACCTCTTCATAGAGATACGCCCGGGCGCCGATCCGCCCCGCAACGGCCTGCGACGCCGGCTGCCGGTCGCCTCCGTGAGTCTCCGTCGCAATCTGCCGCGCACCCGCGCGAAACGCCGCCAGGCCCTCGATGTGCAGCGTCGTGTTCTCGAGCAGCGCAAGCTCCAGGCCCTCCGCGACCGAGTGATCTAGGTCGCGCTCGCCCGTCCGGTTCTCGACCGGCGTCAGTAGCACTGCATCCCCTGGCCGCAGGACCACCCCCGCCAGTCCCCCGCGGTGCAGCTGCAACACCACCAGACTCGCCAGCACCAGCACTGCGACGATGCCTGCCGCCGCGAGCCGCGCTCGGCTCTTCGGCTCCTCTGGCACACCCTCCTCGCGGCCGGCCGGCACCTGCTCGGGAGCCACGACGCCCACCGCGCCCCGCGACTCCACCCGCCGCACCGTCCGCGGCGACCGCATCGGCTCTCGCGTGCGATCCACCATCTTCGGCCCCGCACCCCGCACCGGCTCTGCCATCGGGTCGGCCTGCTCTGTGGCCGAACCCGCCGCGTGCGCCACCGGATCCGCAGCCGCGACTACCTCTTCCACCCGCGATCCCGCGACCACCTCCACTCTCGCCTCGGTGTCTGCAGCCAGCTCACCCCTGCTATCAACCTCCGCCCCGTGCGCAGGCGACCTCGCCTGAGCCACACTCCGCGCCGCTACACCTGCGTCTGCACGCGATCCCCCCGGCAGGTCCGCGCCTACAACCGCACCAGGCACAACCGCCACACGCCCCGAGCCATTGCCCTGACCACTCTCCGTCTTCCCTTCCACCGTAGGCTGCACCACAGTCGCGGCGGAGCGCCGTACTCCCTCCGTCGGCCGGTCCAGCTTTACCTCCTGCGTCGGCGCGGGCGTCGCACGGCCTGCGCTTGCCCCGGAGCTCGCCTCCCTTGGCTCGGCCTCCGGCCGCCTCGCCGCCGTCTCCGGCCCGGGAACGCCGAAGGCACTCTCCCGCGGCCCGCTCTCCTTGCGCGGCAGTCGCCGCGGCCGCAGCATCTGCTCCTCATTGTCACTCTCGTCCGGTGGCTCCGTGTGTGCCGTCCCGCGCGAGACCGGCGACTCCTCGTCCACCTCCGGCCGCCATCCCCGCCGAGCCCGCGCCACTGGGTCGACCGCCTGCACCAGCGGCACCACCCCGCGTGGCAGCTTGCGCAGCCAGTCCCCTTCACCCTTCAGCGTGAGTCGTCGCAGCTCGTCGAACAGCTCGTGCGCGCTCTGGAACCGCTCCGCGCGGTCCTTGGCAAGCAGCCGCATCACCACCCGCTCCAGGTCGCGCGGAATCGCACTGTTCCAATTGCGGATCGGCTCCGGTGGCTGCGTCAGCAGCGCCGTAAACACCATCGCGCTCGTCGCTCCTCGGAACGGCACCCGTCGCGTGCACATCTCGTACATCACCACGCCGAGCGAAAACAGATCCGACCGCGCATCCAGTGCCTCGCCCCGAGCCTGTTCGGGCGACATGTACGCCAGCGTCCCCACGGTCGAACCGGACGTCGTGAGATCAATGGACCGCTGCGCCCGCCCGCTGCGGGAGGCCGCACTCATCTTCGCCAGCCCGAAGTCGAGCACCTTCGCCTGTGTCTGCCCGCCTGGCTTGTTCAGCAGAAAGATATTCGCCGGCTTGATGTCGCGATGGATGACGCCCTTCGCGTGTGCCCACGCCAGCGCGTCCGCCGTCTCGCTCGCCACCCGTACGATCTCCGGCGTCCCCGGCGCCGTCTGCGCCAGCCGTTCCTTTACCGTCTGCCCGGTCAGCATCTCCATCACCAGGTACGGCTCGCCCCACTGCTCGCCCAGGTCGAAAATCGTGCAGATATTTGGGTGATTCAGCGCCGACGCCGCCCGCGCCTCGATCAGAAACCGCTCCCGCAGATTCGGCGTCTCATACTCTTCGCGCAGCAGCTTGACCGCGACCTCCCGATGCAGCCGCTCGTCCCACGCGCGGTACACCACCCCCATTCCACCCGCGCCGATCTGCCCCAGGATCTCGTACGGCCCGACGAACTGCCCCGCCTCCGGAACCATCAGACTCGGCCCTCATGCCTCGTGACACAACTTGCGGCTGAACGCCTCCATTCTAGCCGCAGATTTCTCACGAAGCGCTGACGATCGTGGCAGCTTCTATACTCTCGTGAACGCCGGTCGCAAGCGACGACGGCTGACTACCTGTCTGGCGCGCTCGCCGAACAAATGGTCAGCCTGTCGCCTATCGTGCGCCGGCATAGTAAACGGAGAGTGAGCTATCGTTGAGGTGAAAATAGTGAACTAGGACTCTGTTGGCATGATGGTCCCCGACTGTCTACGCTAACGACCATCGTCGAATTCGACTCGAAGTTTTAGCGGCGGAAGTTCCTCGAGGTGCAGCGAAGGTAAGCTAGCACCAAAGTAACCGTCAAGCGAATACATGACGTACCGCATATGGCTCAAACGATCGGTGAACAGACTCGCTTCGGCGCTCGATCGCCATCCTGTTTTCAGTTTCTCCCTGTTTGTCGGCGTCTTCATTCCCGCCTGCCTCGGGGCATCGTCATACCGCCTCCTCTCCCACGACGAGCTCTTCACGCTCTACATCGCTCAGGCGAGGTCCATCCAGCAGCTACTTCGAGATCTAAGGACCGTCGACCTCAATCCACCCCTGAGCTACTTGCTGACAAGAGTTAGCCTCTTATCTTTGCAGTCAAATACCCTGTCCTGTCGTCTCCCTGAGATAGGCGCGTTTGCCTGCACATGTTTTTTCCTCTTCCGCTTCGTATGGCGCCGAGCGGGAGTCGTCTTCGGCCTCTGTTCCATATCCCTGCTGCTTGCGAGCCTCGCCGGGGAACTTGCAACAGATGCTCGGCCATATGCGCTTTTGCTCGCCTTCACCACGCTTGGCCTTCTCGCATGGCAACGCATAGCAGAGAACGAAGGTGACCATGCTGTCTCTTCGTTCCTCCTCTTCATTGCGGCGTCTGGCCTCTTCACCAGTCATCTCTTCGGCGTCTTTTCATGGCTGGCGCTCGCCACAGGCGCAGGCGTTCATCAGCTTCAGCAGCGTCGCATGGCATGGCTTCCAGCGCTAGCCTTCACGACTCCTCTCCTTGCGGCCTCCCTCTATCTGCCACTCCTCCGTAATCACTCGACCTCAGCCTTCCCGCTAGCTTTTCAGCCCAGCGGCGAACAGGTCTTCGACTTCTATATTCACCATATCGATCGTGAGATCGTCGTCATTCTCCTTACCGCACTGCTCACGGCGATTGTCTTTGGCCGAAAAAGCCTCGCCGGCCGCGGCACGTGGCTCTTTACGATTCCAGAGTGGGTCACCGTCATCGTGCTTCTCGCAGTCCCCGGTCTGCTAATAGGCATGCTCATGCTGTCGCACGGCGCGTTCTTTCCCAGATACGGTGTCGTTGTCTCTCTCGCAGTGAGCCTGCTCGCAACCGCCTTTCTGGCGTTCTGGACCGACCGCTCACCCTCCGCAGCCCTGCTTGCCTCCGCGATCGCGTTGCTCATCTCTGGGCAGCTTGCCACGGCTGTCCATGGGGCACGGTTGCTGCTGCATCCAATCCGCGCCTCTGAGCCTGTTGTTCACCCGTGCGAGGCCTGTCTACTCTCGACCACGATCAACCCTGACATTCCCTTCGTCGACGCAAGCGGGCTCACCTTTCTAGAGATGGATCATCGCGAGAACGCCCAATTCCTTGACCGCGTCTTTTTCCTGTCAGATCCGCAGGCCGCACTCCAGTACGCCCACGCGACCATCTTCAATGGCCTGGAGGAAGAGAGCCGCGTCTTTCCAATCCGGGCTCACGTCCAGGAGGCCTCCGCGTTCTTTCGAAGCCATCCGTGCTTCTTCGTCTTCGGTCAGTACGACTATCCTGAGGATTGGCTGCTTCGCAAACTGCTCGCAGACGGGGCTAACTTACGCCTGGTCACCAGCGTCGCCAGTGATTACAAAGACCACGAGTTCTACTTGGTCACGATGCCCCACCAATCATGCCACGCTCATCCATGACCGCTCCCCGCCTGCACACCACTCCCCAGACCCTGCTCTTCGACGCCGACGACACCCTGTGGGAGAACAACATCTACTTCGAGCAGGCGATCGCCTCTTTCATCTCCTTCCTCGACCACCAGGTCCACACCCCTGCCCAGGTCCGCGAGCACCTCAATCGCATCGAGCGAGCCACCATCGCCGCCCACGGCTACGGCCTCCAGAGCTTCCGCCACTCCCTCACCACCTGCTTTGAAGAGCTCTCCGCGACTCCGCTGACCTCCGCGTACCGCGAGACCCTGGAGAGCTTCGCCCGACTCATCGCCGACCGCGCCATCGAGCTCATCGGCGGCGTCCCCGCCACCCTCGCCGAACTCGCCACCCGTCATCGACTCCTCCTCGTCACCAAAGGCAGCGACGTCGAACAGCGTGACAAGCTCGCCCGCTCCGGCCTGCAGTCCCTCTTCTCCGCCGTCGAGGTCCTCCCCGAGAAGACCGAGGCCGCCTATCGCGAGCTCGTCCTCCGCCACGGCTGCGCGCCACAGTCCACCCGCGACACCACGTGGATGATCGGCAACAGCCCCAAGTCCGACATCAACCCCGCCCTTGCCGCCGGCCTGCACGCCGTCTTCATCCCCCACCAGCACACCTGGATCCTCGAGCACGAGACCCTCGACCCCGTCCCCGCCGGCCGTCACCGGCTCACCCTCGCCGCCTTTCCTGACCTCCTCAGCGTCTTCTGACAGCTTGCTGGTAAGCGGCCCGGGCACGACCGCACCCGATGCTATACTTCATCTCGGATTGCTCGTCACGCCTGCGCCTCGCTGCAGGTCCGTTTGCGGAGGTGGCGAAATTGGCAGACGCACTAGCTTGAGGTGCTAGCGCCGCAAGGCATAGGGGTTCAAGTCCCCTCCTCCGCACCAATCCAACTATCTTCCCGTGGCCGCCCCGGCGCCGTCACACACAGGACATGCCCGCACCATGGTCGCTCTTCTGGTCGTCATTCACGTCATCATCTGCCTCTTCCTGATCGGCGTCGTGCTCCTCCAGCAGGGCAAGTCCGCCGACCTCGCCGCCGCCTTCGGTGGCCAGGGCTCGCAGACCGCCTTTGGCCCCCGCGGCGCCGCAAACCTCCTTACCAAACTCACCACGTGGTCGGCCATCCTCTTCATGCTGACGTCGATCGGCCTCACCATCCTGCTCTCCCGCTCAAGCGGTGACCACTCGGTTCTCTCCGGCACCGCCACCCGGCCCGCCTCCCAAGCCACTCCGAGCCAGACCACACCGAATAAGTAGTTGGGACAGCGAAGACCTCATCTGCGAAGGAGACGTCTCGCCGTACTGTCACGGCTGAAGTCCAGCCGCGGCCATCGCTCCGCTAAAGCAGGCGTGAAGGTGTTCCGCCGGTCCGCACGTCGAGTCCGAACACGTTCATGCCGTCCACCCCCCGCGAAGCTTCTCGCATGATCCACGAAGTCCTCCCCGTCGGTCTCCTCGCCTGCAACTGCTCCATCCTCGGCGACGACCTGTCGCGCGAGGCCATCGTCGTCGATCCCGGCGGCAGCATCGACCGCATCATGGCCCTTCTCGCCCGTCACCGCCTTACCCTCCGGCAGATCCTCATCACCCACGCCCACATCGACCACATCGCTGGCGCATCGCAGCTCCAGGCGCTCACCGGCGCCCCCATCCTCTACAACCAGCTCGATCTCCCGCTCGTCGCCAATGATGGACGTGCAGGCCGGCTGGCTCGGCGTCGCCACCCCCACCGTCAAGCCCCCTGACAGCAATCTCGACCACGGCGCCCGCATCTCCATCGGTGCTCGTCCCGATCTCAGCCATCCCGGCCTCGTCGGTGAGATCCTCCACACCCCTGGCCACACCCCCGGCAGCCTCTGCCTCTATCTCCCCACCGAGTCCCTCCTGCTCGCCGGCGACACCCTCTTCGCGAACTCCATCGGCCGCACCGACCTGCCTGGCGGCGACACCGCCCAACTCCTCCGCTCCATCCACACCTCCTTGCTCGTCCTCCCTGACCAGACTCGTGTGCTGCCGGGCCACGGCCCTGCGACCACCATCGGCCAGGAGCGCGAGACCAACCCCTTCCTGCAGCGTCCCTAGCGCATCGCCGCCATCCGCGCCACCCCCTCGCGCATCTCCTCGACTGGTCCCAGCAGGCTCACTACCACGCGGCTTCGTCCTGCCATTCCGTAGAGACTCCCCGGATGCACCAGCACCCCCACCTCGAGCAGGCGCTCCGCCATCTCCACTCTCACATCCGCCAGCCGCACCACCGCACTCCAACCGCCATCAAGCCGCAACACCTCCGCTCCCGCCCCATGGAGTGTCGCAAGATTCGCCTCCAGCCGTCCCCGGATCTGGCGCTGAATCGACGCCCGGCTCGCCAGCCACCCCGGAAGCGCCAGCTGCGCCGGCGTGCTCACCGAGAGAGAGGTATCCGCGATCATCTCCAGCCGGCGCAGCGCCTCGGCCGCCATCGTCGCCGGCCCGCGCACCGCCATCCACCCCACCTTCATCTGCGGCAGCGCCATCACCTTGCTCGCCCCGCTCAGCACGAATGTCAGCACCGGCGCGTCCCCCAGCGCGAAGCTCCGCATACCCTCGCCTTCCGCATCTGGATGCTCCCTGGCCAGATAGTTCGAGACCGGATAGTCGAGAAAGACCTCGTCCACCAGCAGCGCCAGCCCATGCCGTGTACAGAACTCCTCCAATCGCGTCCGCTCCGCAGACCCCGTCGCGTGGCCGGTCGGATTGTTCGGGTGCACCACCACCACCGCCCGCGTCCGCTCTGTGATCGCCCCTTCCATCTCCGCAAAGTCGATCCACCAGCCAAAGTCATAGAACAGCCGGTACGGCCGCACTCGCACGTCCGTCAGGTCCGCGAGGTAGTCAAACAGCGGGTAGCTCGGCTGCGCCACCAGCACCTCATCGCCCGGATCGCACAGCAGCCGGAAGACGTGGCTGTACGCCTCGCTCGTGCTCGCCGTCAGCACGACCTGCTCTGCCGTGACCGCTGCTCCATGATCCCCGTAGTACTCCGCTACCGCTTCTCTCGCGCGCAGACTGCCGCGTGCCTCCGGCTCGTACAGAAGCGCCTCTGCAGCCACCATCGGCGAGAGCACCGCCTCCGCGTCATACCGGAAGCAACACGTCGTCGGATTGGATCGCGTCAGATCCAGCAGTCGTCCGCCCACCGCGCGCCGCGCCCGCACCGCCGCCGCGAACGCGCTCTCACTTAGATCCCACCCCGTCCGCCTTGAGAATCTCTCGTGCATTCACGCCCCGCTCCCAACCTACCGCAAGTACCATCAGAACCATGCCCCAGACGACCTCCCAGATCGCGTCGCCGCCCGTCCGCGCCGTCCTCTTCGACTATGGCCTCGTCCTCTCCGGCCCACCTAACCCCGCCGCCTGGGCACGCATGCACACGACCCTCGCCTTCGAGCCCGACCGCTTTCACCACGAGTACTGGGTCCGCCGCCACGACTACGACCGCGGCACCCTCACCGGTGAGAGCTACTGGCGTGCCATCGCCGCTGAGGCCGGCCTCCTCGCGCCCTCCTCCGAGACCCTCGACATCCTCTACGACGCTGACACCGACCTCTGGACCGACCTCAACCCGCCCATGGTCGAGTGGGCCCAGAGTCTGCGTCGCGTCGGTGTCCGCACCGGCATCCTCTCCAACATGCCCGACCGCATGGAGACTGGCGTTCTTCGCAAGCACCCCTGGCTCTACGACTTCGACCACCTCACCTGGTCCCACGCCCTTAAGCTCGCCAAGCCCGAGGCCGCCATCTACCAGCACGCCGCGCAGGGCCTGCACACCCCTGCGGAAAACATCCTCTTCATCGACGATCGTGCCGAGAACATCGCCGCCGCCCGCGAAGCCGGCATGCAGGCGATTCAGTACACCGGCTGGCCCACCTTCCTGACCCAGCTCGCCGCCCTCAACGCGCCCTCGCTGCCTGTCCCGGCATAGTGCCTTATCAAGCCGCGCGACCCGGTCCCATCGCTCTCGAAGCGCGTCACTCGTGCCCTTCCGGCCGCCTGTCGCCAGCGTCTCTGCCTGTCCCTCGCCTGATATAGTCCGCAAAGGCTGGCGCTGCTCCAAGGCGGCACCCGAGGAGATCTCTGCGTGAGACCGGTTCGTCTGCTGCTTCGCCTCGTCCTCGCCCTGTCCCTCGCCACTCCGTTGTCTGCCCAAAGCGAAGCCGATGCCATCCGCGCCGTCATGAACAGGTCCGCCGCCGACTGGAATCGCGGCGATCTCGACACCTTTGCGACCGCCTACAAGAACGCACCGGACATCCTCTTCGTCGGCCGCACCATCAGTCGTGGCTATGCGGAGATGCTAAACACCTATCGCTCGGTCTATGGAACACGCGACAAGATGGGAAGACTGAGCTTCTCCGAGCTCCAGGTGCAGCCCCTGGACGCTCGCTTCGCAACCGTCACAGGCAAGTTCCACCTCGAACGCACCCCCGCCGGCGGGGGCAACCGCGACGGCTTCTACCTGCTCGTCTTCGAGAAGACACACGACGGATGGAAGATCGTTCGCGACGACTCAACCGCACTGCCGCTCCCCTCAGATAGATAAACGCCGGGCCAGAGCACGCCCACCCCGCGAGGCATCCCGGGACCGCAACCGACGGTGCTTTGTCCGCGCAAACAACCTCGACAACGCTCTTCCAGGCAGAACAGTGGGTCGCACGAAGGCCTCCTGCCGCATCGGCACACCCAAATCGCACAAGCCTCCAGCGACGTACGTTGGCGCAACAGAATCGATCCAAGCCGCGCCTGCTCTACCGCAAGATCCCCTCGAGCTTCACCCGTACCTGCTCCACGATCTCGATTCCAAACCCTTGCAATGCAGGCACATGTGTCGGAGTGTTCGTCAACAACTTGATCTTCCGAATGCCCAGGTCCGACAGGATCTGCCCGCCCAGCCCCACTTGCCGCAGCGTCCGCTGGCTCTTGTCATCGACACCCTCCCTCGCCCGCGTCTCGCGATGGAGCACGATCCGGTGCGGCTCGACCGTGCGATCGATCGCAAACCCCTCCGAGCCATTGTGCAGGTACACAAATGCCCCCCGTCCCGCCTCCCCAATCGTTCGCAGCGATCCCTCGATCACCGACCGGCAGTCGCACAGGGTCGCCCCGAAGACATCCCCGGCCAGGCAGTGCGTGTGCACCCGCACCGGCATCACCGAGCCGTCCGTCACGTCGCCCATCACTAGCGCCACATGCGACTCTCCGCCCGCGACCTCGCTCTCGTACGCGATCATGCGAAACTCACCATGCGGCGTCGGCAGCATCGCCTCCGCGACCCGCCGGATATATCGCTCGTGCTGCAGTCGATACCGGATCAGGTCCGCAACCGTCACCATCAGCAGCCCGTGCTCGTCGCAGAAGCGCGTCAGGTCCGGCACGCGTGCCATCGTGCCGTCCTCATTCATGATCTCGCAGATCACCCCCGCCGGAATCAGCCCTGCCATCCGCGCCATGTCCACCGAAGCCTCCGTCTGCCCCGCCCGGACCAGCACGCCACCCTTCCGCGCCCGCAGCGGAAACACATGTCCAGGCCGCGCCAGGTCATAGGCCGTCGACGCCGGATCGATCGCCACCCGAATCGTGTGCGCCCGGTCTGCCGCTGAGATCCCCGTCGTCACCCCTTCGCGCGCCTCTACCGACTCCGTAAACGCCGTCCCGAACCGCGACGTGTTCTCGTGTGTCATCGGGCCTAGCCGCAGGTAGTCCGCCCGCTCCTCGGTCAGCGTCAGGCAGATCAGACCGCGCCCGAACCGTGCCATGAAGTTGATCGCCTCCGGCGTCACGTGCTCGGCGGCGAGCGTCAGGTCCCCCTCATTCTCGCGGTCCTCATCGTCGACCACAATCACCATCCGCCCCGCCTTCATCGCCTCGACCGCGTCCTTCACCTCAGCAAACATCGATCCTCCAGCACACGTCCGCTTCGCCCGTTCCTCTCAGCCTAATCCCGCCGGCAGAATCGAGTGCGCGCGACGGCCGATCTACCAGGGAACCAATGACCGCTCGCCACATCGATCCGACCCGAGCTCTTCGTCCTTGACAATCCACGCGGGCCCTAGACGCAGAGAGCGCTGCCCGCAGGCAGCGCTCTTGTCCTCGCGTGCAACCACACGTCTCCGCCACAGCGCTATAGCGTCGACTCGATCTCAAATCCCCACGCCTCCAGAAGCGCCTCCGGAATGTACTTCGAGTTCTTGTTCCGCCGCGCCCACTCCCGCAGCCGCGTCGACCGCACATACTGGTCCGGCGTCAGCTTGTACTCCTTCACCACCAGCTCAAACGAGGTCACAGTCGGCACCACCGGCCCAATCGGCTCCGGCTTGCCCCAGTTCGGGTTTCCACGTCGCTTCGCCATCGAGACACATCTCTTTCCTCTGGCCCCGTCGATCGCCTCAAACGTTCCAGACCAAACTCTGACTCTCTATCTTATCGCGAATCCGTGACCTCTCCGCTCACGTCGCCGTGCGAAGTCGTCGAGGGACGACCCGAGATCTCCCGGCTGGAGCCACTCACGACCGACCTCCCCTGCCCGATTCACGTCGCTGCGAGCGTTGCACCACCTCGGCCGTGAGTCGTTTACACTCAACCCATTGCAAAGGAGATTTCCATCGTGAGTTCACCGAATGAGTCCGACATCTGGCTGGAGCGCTGGTGGCCCTTTTTGGTCATGCTGATCGCCATCATCTTCGTCATCGTCGTCAACCACTGGAAGCCCGTCAACTAGCCCTTCGCCAGGCGCTCTCGCGAAGTCGACGGCCCCGTTCTTCACCGGCGTCACTGTGCGAAGATGCTTTTCAGCATGGATCTCGCCGCCACCCTCCACAGCACCTTCGGCTTTGCGAGCTTCCGTCCCAACCAGCAGGCCGTCTGCGAGGCAGCCGCCATCGGCCGTGACGTCCTGCTCGTGATGCCCACCGGCGCCGGCAAGAGCCTCTGCTACCAACTCCCCGCCGTCGCCCGCGGCGGCACCGCCCTCGTCATCAGCCCGCTCATCGCGCTCATGGACGATCAGGCCGCCAAGCTCTCCGCGCTCGGCCTCCGTGTCGCTCGCATCCACTCCGGGCTCTCCCGCGAAGCCGCCCGTGAGGCCTGTCGCGACTACCTCACAGGTGCCCTCCAGTTTCTCTTCATCGCCCCCGAGCGCATGCGCGTTCCCGGCTTTCCAGAGATGCTCGCCCGCCGCAAACCGTCCCTTGTCGCCATCGATGAGGCGCACTGCATCTCGCAATGGGGCCATGACTTCCGCCCCGACTACCGCACCCTCGGCGACCACCTCCCTGCCCTCCGCCCCGCCCCTATCATCGCCCTCACTGCGACCGCCACCCCCGTGGTTCAGCGCGACATCGTCGCCCAGCTTCGCCTCAAGGATCCCGCGCTCTTCATCCACGGCTTTCGCCGCACCAACCTTGCCATCGAAGTCGCCGAGATGGCCAAGCCCAGCCGCAACGCCTTCGTCCTCAACCTGCTCCAGTCCGAGACCGCTCGCCCCGCGATCGTCTATGCCCCCTCCCGCAAGTCCGCGGAGGAGCTCGCCGCTCTGCTGAACACCTCTCTCGGAGCATCTCCGGGTTCGTCGGGGCCCGCTCTGGGTCCATCGCAGGGATCCGCGTCTGGTAACCGGGTCCATGCCTATCACGCCGGCCTTGATCCCACCACCCGCGAGCGCGTCCAGCGTCGCTTTCTCTCGGGCGAGCTCACCGTCGTCGTCGCCACCATCGCCTTCGGCATGGGCATCGACAAGCCCGACGTCCGCACCGTCATCCACCTCGCCCTGCCCGCCTCCGTCGAAGGCTTCTACCAGGAGATCGGCCGCGCCGGCCGCGACGGCCTGCCCTCCCGCACCCTCCTCCTGCACTCCTTCGCCGACCGCCGCATGCACCAGTTCTTCCTCGACCGCGACTACCCGCCCGCCTCCGAGCTCGCTCAGGTCGCCGCCGCGCTGACCCCCGGCCTCCAGTCCACCGAAACCCTCGTCCACCGCACCCGCCTCGCCCGTGAGGTCGTCGATCGTGCCATCGGCAAGCTCGCCGCCCAGGGCGCCGCGTCGATCTCCATTGAGGGCGACGTTCGCGCCACCGGCCAGCTCCACTGGCGCACCGCCTACGAGGCCCAGGTCGCCTTCCGCCGACAGCAGATTGAGAACATGGCCGCCTTCGCCGAGACCCCTGCCTGCCGCATGGTTGCCCTCATCCGCCACTTCGGCGATACCTCCGACGGTCTCCGCCCCTGCGGCCACTGCGATATCTGTGCCCCCGCCGAGACCCGCGCGTCGATCGTCCGCGACGCCACCCCCGACGAGCAGTCTCAGCTCCGCAGCATCCTCCGCGCCCTCGAGCCCAATGGCCGCTCCGCCGGCAAGCTGTTTACGGATCTCTCCACCTCCCCAGCCCTGCGCGGCATCGATCGCCAGCGCTTCGACGACCTCCTCGACGCCCTCGCCCGCGCCGGCCTCCTCACCATCGCCAACGACACCTTCACCAACCCCGCCGGCGACGCCATCACCTACCGCAAGCTCACCCTTACCCACGAAGGCCGTCACCCGGATCCCGGCGACCTCCCCGTTACCCTCCGCGACACCGCGGCCGCAGGCGCTCCGTCTCCTCGCAAGCGCTCCAGACGAGGCGACCACCCGGGAGCTCTATCCACCCGGCCGGAGCGCAGCGGAGTGGGGAGGTCTGCAGTACCCCCGGTCCTCACCCCCGCGCAGCAGGCCCTCGCCGACCAGCTTCGCGCCTGGCGCAAGGCCGAAGCCGCCAGAACCGGCAAACCCGCCTTCATCGTCCTCTCTGACCGCACCCTCACCGCCATCGCCGCGGACACCCCCCAGAACCTCACCGAGCTCGGCCGCGTCGCCGGCATCGGGCCCGACAAGAGTGATCGTTACGGCGCCGCCCTCATCGCGCTCTGCCGGGGCGACCTCGCGCTGCCGGCCATGTCGGCGCCCACTGTCCCCGCCCCAACCTCCACACCATCCCGTGCCGCCATCTCCCGGCCCGGGCACGCCTCTTCCCCTTGTCCTCCAGCTCCCGCACCTGCGCAGCCATCTCTCCTCACCCCCGACCAGCAGCTCCTCGAGCAGCGCCTTCGCGAGTGGCGCAAGACCGAAGCCGAGCGCCTCAACCTGCCCCAATTCTTCGTCCTCGGCGCCTCGACGTTGCGCAGCCTCGTCCTCCTTCGCCCTCAAACGATCGCGCACCTTGAGGCCGTCTCCGGCATCGGACCTGCCAAGCTCGAGCAGTTCGGCTCCTCCCTGCTCGAAGTCCTCCAGCCATGACCAGCCACCACCCCACAGAAGACACCTCCCTCGACGAACTCGCCGGCCACTGCTTCGGCTGCGGCCCGCGCAACCCCCAGGGCCTTCACCTGCACTTCACCATCGATCCCGTCGCCATCACCGCCCAGGCGCGCTTCTCCCTCACCGAGCTCCATCAGGGGCCGCCCGGCTTCGTCCACGGCGGCATCATCGCCACCCTGCTCGACGAGGCCGCCAGCAAGCTGAACCGCCCCCTCGGCCTCCTCGCCATGACCCGCAGCCTCGACGTTGACTACCTCCGCCCCGCGCCGCTTCACACCTCGCTCCTCGTCACCAGCCGCCATCTCCGCCGCGAAGGCCGCAAGCTCTTCCACGAGTCCACCCTCCTCGGCCCGAACGACGCCATCCTCGCCCAGGCAAGACTCCTCTTCATCGTCATCCCGGACGAACTTCTGCCCGCCCATCTCCGCGGCCGAGTCAACCCCGCCAACGACGACCTCCCCTGAAGTACATTTCAATGGCAGCTAAGGTCATCTCGTCTGCGCGGACAGTCCACCGTCTGCGCAGGGAATCTGCGTTCGCTTCGTGCCCCGAAGAAGATTTATTTCTTCTTGTCATCCTCGAAGGCATCCGCGTTTCAAGTCCCACACCCGTTCCGCTCTCCTGCCCGGCATGCGCCGCATCGCAACTGCTAAACTTACCTTCTC
The DNA here is from genome assembly GCA_964247625.1 of uncultured Acidobacteriaceae bacterium. Taxonomy (GTDB): domain Bacteria; phylum Acidobacteriota; class Terriglobia; order Terriglobales; family Acidobacteriaceae; genus Edaphobacter. The sequence continues at coordinate 910,714 of CAXTVA010000001.1, read as the reverse complement.
TCGCAGACGCAGACGCGTCCGCGCATGAAGGAGCAACGCCATGGCAGACGCTCGGATGAACGGCAACTCGGCCTCCTCTGGACTCCGTCTCAAGACCGGTCTCGCCGAAATGCTCAAAGGCGGCGTCATCATGGACGTGATGAACGTCGAGCAGGCCCGCATCGCGGAAGAAGCCGGTGCCGTCTCCGTCATGGCTCTCGAGCGCGTTCCCGCCATGATCCGCGCCGAAGGCGGCGTCGCCCGCATGGCCAGCCCCAAACTCATCCGTCGCATCATCGACGCGGTCTCCATCCCTGTCATGGCCAAGGCCCGCATCGGTCACTTCGCCGAGGCACAGGTCCTCGAGCACCTTGGCGTCGACTTCATCGACGAGTCCGAGGTCCTCACTCCCGCCGACGAGACCTATCACATCGACAAGCACAACTTCAAAACACCCTTTGTCTGCGGCGCGCGCAACCTCGGCGAGGCCCTCCGCCGCATCGCCGAGGGCGCCGCCCTCATTCGCACCAAGGGCGAGCCCGGCACCGGCGACGTCGTCCACGCCGTCCAGCACATGCGCCAGATCGTCCGCGAGATCAGGGCCCTTACCGTGCTCGGCGACGAGGAGCTCTTCAACGCGGCCAAGGTGCACGGCGCGCCCTATGAGCTCGTCCGCATGGTCGCGAAGGCCGGCAGGCTTCCCGTCCCCAACTTCTCCGCCGGTGGCATTGCCACCCCCGCCGACGCCGCCCTCCTCATGCAGCTCGGCGCCGAGACCGTCTTCGTCGGCTCCGGCATCTTCATGAAGGAAGGCGCCATCCCCCTCGACGTCGAGAATAACCCCCTAGAACGTGACGAGGCTGTCTCCCGTGCCCGCGCCATCGTCCTCGCCACCACCCACTACACCGATCCCGCCATCGTTGCCGAGGCCTCGGAAGCCGTCATCGGCTCCATGAAGGGTCTCGCCGCTGCCGCCATCGAAGAGAAGAACCTCATGCAGACCCGCGGCTGGTAGCGCATGACGATGCGTCCGCGAGTGGCGCAGGAACGAGTTCGTGCTCAGCGACTCCGGCGGTAAGCTCCTTCGCTTCGGCGAGCGGCTACCGTAGAGATCGATCCAAGTGTTTGGAGAGGTCTCATCGCGACTGGAGAGAACAGCTTCCATCCGCTCCTGGACAACCTTGGGCCGAGCGAACCCGAGCGGCGCCTGTAGCTCTGTCCAGACGCCGCAGTAGGCCTATCACGACCGCCGCTCTACAATGCCCGGCATGGACCTCCGCGGCCTCACCTTACTCCTCCAGGTCTACGACATGCCCGCCGCACTTCGCTTCTACCGCGACCTGCTCGGCTTCCACCTTCACAGCCACTCCCCGCACCGCGGCGGCGCACACCCCGACCGCTACCACTGGGTCTGGCTCAAGCGCGGTAGCCTCGATCTCATGCTGAACACCGCCTACGAGTTCGATGAGGAGCGCCCCGTCCCGCCCGACCCCGCCCGCACCGCCGCCCACAGTGACACCGCCCTCTGCTTCGACTGCCCCGACCTCGACGCCGCCTTCAAGGAGCTCCGCACCGTTCTCCCCGACCTCGCCCCGCCTCACCTGACCGGCTACGGCATGCGCGAAGTCAGCCTCAGAGACCCCGACGGCTACCCTGTCTCGCGCCTTACTCAGATCTGAGTCATCGGCGTGGGTGGCCTGCGGATCAGCATCAGAAATTCGTGCTTCGCTCGCCTTTACACCGGCATCCATGCATCCATGTAACAGTATCTGTCACTCGCTTCACGCTTGACACACGCCCAACAGAGAACAAGGAGTCACGATGCAGATCGGAATGGTAGGCCTGGGTAGAATGGGTGCCAACATGGTGCGCCGCCTCATCAAGGGCGGGCACGAGTGCGTCGTCTATGACCACAGCCAGGACACCGTGGCCGCCCTCGCCAGCGAAGGCGCTACGGCCAGCTCCTCGCTCGAGGACATGGCCTCCAAGCTGAAGAGTCCCCGTGCCGTCTGGCTCATGGTCCCCGCGGGCGCCGTCGATGCAACCGTCACCGATCTTGAGAAGCATCTGCAGGCCGACGACATCATCATCGACGGTGGCAACTCCTACTACGTCGACGACCTCCGCCGCGCGAAAGACGTTGCGGCCAACGGCCTTCATTGGATCGACGCCGGCACCAGCGGCGGCGTCTTCGGCCTCGATCGCGGCTACTGCCTGATGATCGGCGGCGAACCCAAGCAGGTCCAGTACCTCGACCCCATCTTCAAGTGCCTCGCCCCCGGTCGCGGCAGCGTCGACCGCACCCCCGGCCGTGACAAGGCACCCGCCACCACCGCCGAGGAAGGCTATCTCCACTGTGGCCCCGCCGGCTCCGGCCACTTCACCAAGATGGTCCACAACGGCATCGAGTACGGCATGATGGCCGCCTACGCCGAGGGCCTCAACATTCTTAAGCACGCCAACGTCGGCAAGACCAAAGAGACCTTTGACGCCGAGACCGCGCCCATGCGCGAGCCCTCGCACTACCAGTACGACCTTCCCATCCCCGAGATCGCCGAGCTCTGGCGGCGCGGCTCCGTCGTCGCGTCCTGGCTACTCGACCTCACCGCCGCTGCTCTCACAGAGTCACCCGACCTCGCCGACTACAGCGGCCGTGTCTCCGACTCTGGCGAAGGCCGCTGGACCACCATCGCCGCCATCGACGAGGGCGTGCCCGCAGACGTCCTCTCCGCCGCGCTCTTCAGCCGCTTCACCTCGCAGAACAACGCCGTCTACGCCAACAAGCTCCTCTCCGCCATGCGCTTCCAGTTCGGTGGCCACAAAGAGAAGAAAGAGAGCTAGCCCACGTGCCTGACGACCCGAACCGGACGCCGCCCTGCGCCATGATCATCTTCGGCGCAAGCGGCGACCTCACCAAGCGCCTGCTCCTTCCATCGATCTACAACCTCGTCTCGATCAAAGCCTTGCCCGACGACTTCCAGCTCCTCGGCGTCGCCCGCGAGGAGTGGACCGACGATCACTTCCGCGATCACATCCGCGACTCCCTCAAGCAGTTCTGGGGCGACAGCCCCGACCCCGCCGCCCTCGACTGGCTCACCGCCCGCGCCAGCTTCGCGCAGGGCGACTTCGACGACCCCGCCAGCTTTGACACCCTCAAGCCACGTCTCGAGGTCATTGAGAAGTCCGGAAATACCGGCGGCAACCGCCTCTTTTATCTCGCCGTCGCTCCCACCTTCATCGCCGGCATCGCCGCCCAGCTCTCCCGGACCGGCCTGCTCACCGAAGACGGCCCGTGCTGGCGCCGCCTCATCATCGAGAAGCCCTTCGGCCACGACCTCGCCTCCGCTCTCCAGCTCAACGCTGACCTCCAGAAGTCCCTGCGCGAGGACCAGATCTACCGCATCGACCACTTCGCCGGAAAAGACGCCGTCCAGGACCTCGCCGTCTTCCGCTTCTCAAACGCGATCATCGAGCCCCTCTGGCATCGCTCCCTGATCGACAACATCCAGATCACCGCCGCGGAGACCGTCGGCGTCGAGGGCCGCGCCGGCTACTACGAGCAGGCCGGCGTCGTTCGCGACATGGTTCCCAACCACATGGCCGAGCTGCTCTCCCTCATCGCCATGGAGCCGCCCGTCTCCTTCAACGCCGGTCCCATGCGCGACAAGCAGATCGAGGTCCTTGCCTCCGTCCGTCGCGTCAAACCCGAAGAGGTGGCGCGGATCGCCGTTCGCGGCCAGTACAGCACCGGCACCATCGCCGGCAAACCTGTCCCCGCCTATCGCGCCGAGCCTAACGTCGCCCCCGACTCCTCCACCCCCACCTTCGTCGCCATGCGCGTCGACATCGACAACTGGCGCTGGTCCGGCGTGCCCTTCTATCTGCGCACCGGCAAGCGCCTCAGCCGCGCCGTCACCGAGATCGTCGTCACCTTCCGTCAGCCCCCCGCCAGGCTGTTTCCCAACCCCTCCTCAAGCGACTCCTCGCCCAACCAGCTCATCTTCAACCTCCAGCCGACCCAGGAGATTCGCCTCCACTTCGGCGCCAAGGCCCCCGGTCTCACCACCACCGTCGACCAGGACACCATGGACTTTCAGTTCCCTGCCGGTCCCTTCGGCGATCACGGAAAGGGCTACGAGCGCCTCCTGCATGACGCCATGACCGGCAACATGACCCTCTTCCAGCACGCCGACTTCGTCGACCAGGGCTGGCAGCTCGTCCAGCCTCTCCTCGACGCCTGGCAGCAGCCCCCGGCAGACAACACGCCAAACGCCTTCCCCAACTACGCCGCCGGCACCTCCGGACCCAAAGCCGCCGAAGATCTCCTTGCCCGGAACGGTCACTCCTGGCACCCCATCGAGCAGTCCTAACCCTAGGCTCTCGCCAGCTCGACGGGGACGGCCGTGCCTGAATGCGGCCACCGACCCTGTCCTCTAGTCGTGCATGACCGCAAACATGTCCAGGAACTCCTGGTACTTGCCATCCTTCTCCGCTGTGCGCAGAGGTCTCACCCGATTCACGAGAACCTCTCCCTTGTCGATCGTGTTGGCTTCGAGGATCTGCATGACCTCCGTGGTGAACTCCTCCAGCGGCATGGCGCGCGGATCGCTGGCCTGCTGCGGACCGCCCAGCTCTGTCTGCACGTAGGGCGGTGCAAGCTCTAGAACCTCAACGCTGGTCTTCTTCAGCTGCACACGGACCGCATCAAGCCAGTTGTGCATGAAGGCCTTGGTCGCGCTGTACACCGGACCGGGCGGGTAAGGAACGAACGCCAGCCCTGACGTGGTCACCATCAGGGTGGAGTGCGGCTGCGCACGCAACGTCGGCAGCAACGCAGCCGACAGCTGCACCACCCCGGTGATGTTGGTCTGAATCGTGCTGTACGCCCGCGTCAGATCGATCGTGTCCGCCGTGTAGTCCTCAATGCCGGAAATGCCCGCATTGTTGACCAGAACATTCAGGTCGGGAAACTGACCCTTCACAGAAGCAGCGAACGCTGCGATAGCCCCGCTGTCACTCAGGTCCACGGCGAGACCGACCATGCCGGCATTGCGGCCCGTCACCTCGTCCAGCAACGCCTGCCGTCGTCCGGCGATGATGACCTTGTTTCCCTTGCCGTGCAGCGCCTCGGCCAGTGCGCGACCGATGCCGCTCGTGCCGCCTGTGACCAGGATGGTGTTGCCTGAGATGTTCATGATGGCTCCTCGCCGTACTAGATGCACTCAGGTCCAGATTGGCGTCACCTTGTTTGCTGGTGCTCGAGAGCTACCGAGCAACGGCTTCGCCGCTGTCCACCCACCACCAGAGCCTCCGAACGGCGAAGGACTGCCCTCCGTCCCGACCTTCACACCTCGACCGGTGGCGCATGCACCCCTCGCACCCCGATACACTGGAAGTGGAAACTTACGGTGCGTCGTGTCCGCCCTGCCACCCGGACCCATCTAGGCGAGGCTTACTGCCGTGAAGACAACATAAGCCGCCTCTGCGCATGGTTCACGGCGGCCGTCGCTCGAGGTACCATCGCAAGTTGTCTCTTTTGAATATTTTGCGCACGATGTGAGGGGGGGAGGGGGTAGCACACGCATATGGACGAACGGCTCACACCCGGCTCCCTGCACGTCGGCGTCCTCGCTCTCCAGGGCGCCTATGACGTTCACGCCGCGATGCTCCGCCAGCTCGGCGCCGTCGCCACCCTCGTCCGGCGTCCTGCCCACCTCGATGGTCTGGACGCTCTCATCATCCCCGGTGGGGAGTCCACCACCTTCCTCTGGCACCTCGAGCGCGACGGCTTCTTCGATGCCCTTGACCGCTTCGTCCGCTCACACCCCACCTTCGGCACCTGTGCCGGCTGCATCCTCCTCGCGCGGGACGTCACCAACCCCGGCCAGCGCTCCTTCGGCGTCCTCGACATCGCTGTCGAGCGCAACAGCTACGGCCGCCAGATCGACTCCGCCATACTCGACGCGCCGATTGACCTGCCCGGCGGTCCCCTCGAGATGGTCTTCATCCGCGCCCCCCGTATCACCCGCACCGGCCCCGGCGTCCACACTCTCGCCCAGCGCGACGGCTCCCCCGTCCTCGTCCAGCAGGATCACCTCCTCGCCGCCACCTTTCACCCCGAGCTCTCCACGGACACCCGTGTCCACCAGCACTTCCTTGACCTCGTTGCGAGCAACACCACCCATGCCACCCCCTGAAGACCTCGCCGCCCACCTCCAACACCTTGAGGAGCAGCTGCTTCGACCAGGCGTCCGCGGCGACCCGTCATCACTCGACTGGCTCCTTGCCCCGGACTTCACGGAGTTCGGCAGCTCCGGTCGTATCTTCGACCGCGACGCCATAATCGCCGCGCTCGCTTCCGAAGCCCCCTTCCCCGCCCCTCCACCACAGATCGAAGACCTCAAGATTGTCGCCGCAACCGACGACCTTGCGATCGTGACCTATCGCATCACCGGCAGGCGCGCCTCCCTCCGCAGCTCCGTCTGGGTGCGGCGAGAAGGCAGGTGGCAGATGCGCTTTCACCAGGGCACACGCGAGCCCGCCTGAGCTCCGCCTCGGCCTGCAGTTGGCCTACGAATCCATGTCGAGGCGCTATCCTAGATCTGTGCCTTATGCGTGCCTGGACGCGCTGCTGCTGCCCGCTCGCTGGCCCTTGCCGGCCGACGCGAGCCAGCACGGTCGCGCGCTCGATGCGCACCTGCTGCTGAACCTGAGCATCATCCTTGGCCTCGCCGCCCTGGCACACCTGCTGCTCGCAATCGGGCTTCTACTCCGGCCGGCACCGGAGGCCCGCTCGGACCGGCCGCACCGTCGCCGCATCGAGTACCTTCCGCTGCTCGCGCTCGCCCTCCTCTTCGCTGCCCTCGGCCTCCGTTCTGAGCGACTCTGGGCCGAGACCCACTACACTGGCGCGGACATGGGTGCCCTCCAGGTCGAGGTCACCGGGATGCAATTCGCCTGGTACTTCCGCTACCCCGGCCCCGACGCCATCTTCGGTCGCACCGACCCCGCCCTGGTCGAGCCCGGCGCCGGTAATCCCCTCGGCCTCGACCCTGCCGACCGCCACGGCACCGACGATATCACCGCCAGCGAACTCGTCCTGCCCGCCGGCCGCAAGGTTGACCTGCGACTCCGCGCCCAGGACGTCATTCATGGCTTCGCCATCCCCGAGATGCGCTTAAAGCAGAACGCCATCCCAGGCTCGACCCAGCACATTCACTTCACCCCGAACACGCCCGGAACCTACGCGATCCTCTGCACCCAGCTCTGCGGCCTCGGACACTACCGCATGAACGCGAGCGTTCGCGTCCTCCCTGAGAGGGAGTACCAGACCTGGCTCGCCGCGCACGAGGCGCCGGCTCAGCCATGAGCCCCCGCGTCACAACCCTCTCGCGCCAGCCGCTGATCGGCCGTGTGTTCACGACGGACCACCGCACCATTGGCCTCGAGTACCTCGTGCTCTCGCTCATCGCGGTGACGGTGGGCACTACGCTCTCGCTGCTCATGCGCCTGCACTTGGTCTGGCCGGACCGCATTGTTCCCTTTCACGGTGCGATTCTGCCTGAGGACTACCTCGCCCTGGTCACACTCCATGGCACCCTCATGCTCTTCTTCGTCCTCACCACAGCCCCCCAGGCCGGCTTCGGCAATCTCATCCTGCCCGCGCAGATCGGCAGCCGCCGCATGGCGTTCCCAATCGCCAACGCGCTCTCCTTCTGGATCACCGCCGCCGCGCTCTGCACACTGCTGGCCAGTCCTTTTGTACCTGGAGGCTCGGCCATCTCCGGCTGGACGGCCTACCCGCCCCTGTCCGCCGTCGCTGCCTCCGGCCCCGGCCAGGCGCTCGGCATGGATCTTTGGCTCGCTGCTATCGCTCTCTTCAGCGTTGGAAGCACCCTCTCCGCAATCAACACGCTGGTCACGGTCCTGCAGTTCCGCTGCGACGGCATGACGTGGACACGCCTTCCCCTCACCGTCTGGGCCTGGTTCACCGCCGCTCTCCTCTCTGTGATCGCCTTTTCGGTTCTGCTCGCGGCACTGCTGCTGCTCTTCTGCGACCGGCACGCCGGCACCGGCTTCTTCGTCCCTCACGGAGACCTTGTCAATGGCGTGCTGCGTGGCGTTGCGCAGCACGGGAACGGATCTCCCCTCCTCTGGCTGCACCTCTTCTGGTTCTTCGGCCATCCCGAGGTGTATATCGCGATCCTGCCCGGCATGGGTCTCACCTCCATGGTGCTTGCCAACTTCACTCGCCGGCGCGTCTTCGGGTATCGCATCATGATCGCCACCACGCTGCTGATTGGCTTTCTCGGCATCATCGTGTGGGGCCACCACATGTTTGTCGCGGGCCTTAACCCGTTTGTCGGCACCGCGTTCTCCGTCTCAACGTTAGCGATCGCGCTTCCCTCGGCCGCCAAGGTGCTCAGTTGGCTGGCCATCACATGGCGCTCGCGGCCCCGCTACACCTCGGCGTTCCTCTTCGCACTCGGATTCGTCTCACTCTTCGTGCTTGGTGGTCTTACCGGCCCCATTCTTGCGCAGCCCATCCTCGACCAGTACCTGCACAACACTTTCTTTGTCGTCGCACACTTCCACCTCATCATGGCCATGGCCGGCATCTTCGGCCTGTTCATGGCGGTCTACTACTGGTTTCCCTTGGTCACCGGCCGCATGATGTCGGAGCCGCTCGGCCACGCGCACTTCTGGTGCTCGCTGGTCGGTGCGTACGCCACCTTTCTGCCGATGCACCTCACGGGACTGGCCGGGGAGCCGCGCCACTACGCGCAGCTCTCAGGTCTTCCGAATGCCGCCGCAGAACATCTGCTGGCACCGACGCTCGCACTCAATCGAAGTATCTCCTATGCCGCCGCCTTCCTTGCGGCATCGCAGCTGCTCTTCCTTGCGAACCTGCTGCGAAGCTGGATCGCGGGACCGGCTGCGCCTCCAAACCCATGGAGCGCAACGACAATGGAGTGGTCGCCGCAGCTGCAGTGGGCCCACTCCCTCGACCCAATTGTGACCCTGCGTGGCCCCTGTCACTACGCCGATGGAAACGACGGACCAGGATTCCTGTCACAGTGGACCGAGTCATCGCAAAGCTCGCGTCCTTAGGAGTAAGCTGTCCGCAGGCATTCGCCGCGAAGGGTCACACATGCCGGCCACGTTTACTCCGACACAAACCGAGAACGACAAAGGTCGTCGTGTCGACGATCACGATAACGGTGCTGGCCGCCGGCCACCTACTGACAAACGCACCGGTGGTGGTGGCGAAGGCGATAATTGGCATAATCAGCCGCAGGGGCGGCGTGGTCCGAGGGAGCGTCTGAGCCGCTATCGGCTGGGATTGTTCTTCGCGCTTGCAGGCGATCTCATGTTCTTCGTCGCGATCGTCAGTGTCTTCTTCGTCGCGCGCACGACCGGCCACTTCGATGCTTACAACAACTACATCAATGAATGGCTGCCGACCAGCATTCCGCCCATTCTTTGGCTGAACACAGCCGTCCTGCTTCTCTCCTCCGTGACGATGGAGGCCGCCCGGCGACGCATGTTCCGCGAGTCCGACGTGATGGAGGAGTGGTTTGGGTTCGGCAAACCAACCACTAGGCGAGCGATGCCCTGGCTGGTCTCGACCGGGCTGCTGGGCTTAGTCTTCCTCCTTGGTCAGGCGATGGCGTGGAAGCAGCTCGCGCTGCAGCATGTCTTCTTCGCCTCGAACCCGAGCAGCCACTTCTTCTATCTCATCACCTACACCCACGCGATCCACCTCTTCCTCGGCGTTGGTGGCCTCATGGCCGCGTTATACGGCCTGTATGCGTCCCGCCGGATTGAGACGCGGCAGATCCTGGTCGACTGTTCAGCGTGGTACTGGCATTCAATGGGTGTGTTCTGGGTCTTCCTCTTTGTGCTGCTGGTGTACTTTCAGTGAGCTTGACGCGTACCCTGGCCACGACGTTGTTCTGTGTGGGGCTGCTGGCCGGTCCATCTTCGATCCATGCGCAAGGCTGTACGCAGTGCCGGGATAACACGGCTGCAATGCCCCCTGCTACCCGCAATGCATACCGCAACGCTATCGTCCTACTCGGGGGAACCGCCGGCCTGCTCTTCACGGTCGGTGTAGGTCTCGTCCGCCGTTATCGTTAGCGCTGCCCCGTTGTGAAGAGTGAGTGTAGTGCGTTCTTTATCGCTTCGCCGCTGATCCGTGCGGCTTACCCTTCGCTGCTGGACGAGGTAGAGATTTCGTCTGCTTAGCGCTACTGTTCTTCCTCACAGGAGACAGCTTTTTCACCATCGTCCGCGCTGTCTTTGAGGCAGTGGGCTTCTTTGCGGACTTGGCCTTGACCGCCGTTCGCGAACTGCTTGGACGTGCGGTGGTCTTCGCCTTAACCTTGCTAGAAGTCTCTGTCGCGTCCCGCCTCGTCGCAGCCGTCTTCTTTGCTGGCTGCGACTTACCATGTTTGCCGGCGACTGGCTGCGGATTGAGTTTGGTCTTGCTACCGTGTGACTTCGCCTTCGCCGGCATCGCCGCTCGCTGCGCTGATGGCGACACGCCCTTCGCGACGGATCGGGGCGCCGCTTGAACCTGCTTTGCACTCGGTGCCGTGACAGGCGGCTTGGTCCGAGCGGCCCTCGTGGGAGCGGAAGCCTCACTTCGGGAGTCTCTCCGCCCGGGCCTGTCGGAGGCCGATCCAGCAGCGGCAGGCGAGTCGACGCGAGGGACTTGTACCACAGTACCTGGCAGAGACGGGGATGCCTCAGCGGCCATCTTGGCTTCGCCATTCGAACTGACCTCGACGCTCTGCCCGGCATCCGCTACCGTTGCCGCCTTCTTGGTCTTCGAGGAGCGAACCTCCTTCTTCACGGCTTTAGCCGCACGAGGCCGACGCACGCTGACTGGGGGAGGGGGAGCTGGCGGCGAGTACGGCTCGAGAAACGCCCGCATGGCCTCAGGAGTGTCGAGCACGCCGTCCATTAGCGACAAGGAGAGTCGCTCGAGAAGCTCTGTATACTGAGGAAGTTCAGAGGAGATGCGCATCTCCTGCATCAAGAGATGCGGGATGCGTTGCCGAGCCTGCGGCCAGTCTGTATAGAAGCTCTCAAACTTTGCCTGCAGAGCTGCATTGCGTGTGCTGTACGCGACCCAGAGAACGACAGCGGGTGGCGCGTTCATGATCAGTTCATAGCTCTGCGAAGGGAGCGCGGCACTCTTTGCGACCAGCTGGCCTGCAAGAGTCTTTGCCGCCCCATCGAGCGATTCGATCTCGTGTGAGAACGCCTTCCGCGGAAATCCCTCCCGCAAGCTTGTTACATCACGCGCGCTCAGCTTGGCTGTCAGCAGGGGAAAGTTCGCAGCAGAGGCGTCGGCCAGAATGCCCTGCTCAAGCAAGCGCATCTGCACGTCGCGAAGTCGCGTGAGCTCTGGCACATTCACCTTGCTCACACTGAGCAGCGGGTTTAGGTGAGCCAGCCATCCGTCTTCCTCAAGACGACGCATGACGCGAACTGGATCTTCTTCATGGAAGAGCTCTTCCATCTCATACGCCTGATCAGCTGGCTGGAGAGCTGCAATGTAGTTCTGCTCCTTTGCCGCGTCATATCGAGCCTGCGATCTCTCATCGAGACGCCACCCCAACCGTGCCATGAGTCGCGCTGCGCGAATGAGCCGAACGGGGTCCTCTAGAAAGCCGTAGTTGCTCACAAGCCGAAGCTCACGATTTTCGATGTCGGCCACACCGTTGAGCGGGTCCATCAGCAACCCATAGGAGCCCTCATTCAGCGAGAGAGCCATGGCATTGGCCGTGAAGTCCCTCCGTCTCAGGTCTTCCAGAATGGTTGCCGCCTCTGCGACGACTCGGCCCGGCTTGGAGTAGGTGGTTGTGACCGTGCTGCCGACCTCGATACGAACTCCCGACGGGAAACGCACGTGCAAGATCTGCATCTCAGCGGCTTCCGCCGAGATCTCTCCCCCAGCCTTCTCTATATCTCTCTTGAGCTTGAGGGCGTTACCCTGAACGACCACGTCCAAATCACGAACCGGTGCTCCGCTGATGAGATCACGGACGGCGCCACCGACCAGGAAGACGGTGAGCTCATGAGCCCGTGCGATCGAGCGCATCGTCGAGAGAGCGGTGGTATGAGCTTTCGACAGCCTGGTTTCAAGCAGGTAGATATAATCGGCCATGGAATGAAACAGCTCCGGGAGCGATGCGAAGTACTAGGGGACCCGCAAATGCTTTCTTATCAACAGATACCGAGCATTCTTTCGGCCACTATCGACAGCCATGCTATCACAAGGTCCGCGCGGAGACGAGAGAAGGTCAGCGTTTCACGACGAGCTCGATAAGTGCGTGGGACAATGCCGTTAGCGAGCATGGCTTCCTCTCAGAAGAAAGTAGTCGTCCGCCGGTTCTCAGGAGAGGTCCTCGCAGGCTACCTGCCCTCGAGCGACTTCGTTGCTGGCGATACGATCGCGCTGCTTGATCTCAGCGGACGGGTTCATCCCATCTCTCTTGACGACATCAAGTTTGTTGGTTTCGTCCGCGACTTCAACCTCACTGACGCACTCGGCATTGAGCGTGAACTGCGGCGGACCTTCCTAGCCCGGCCGCGGACCGAGGGCCTGTGGGTCCGAGTTACCTTCCGTTCGGCGGACGCCACCGAAGGACTCATCGCTCCAGGGCTAGAGTTACTCGATGAGGTCTCCTCCACGCACGGTCTGCAGCTCACCCTACCAGACGCCCGGTCCAACATGCAGCGAATGTACGTTCCGAGGGTCGCCATGACCCGGCTTGAGATGATGGGCGTGATCTCGGCGGTGCGCCGCGGGCCACGCGTCCCAGAAAAGGCCAGACAGAAGGAGCTGTTCGATCAGCTTGAACCAGGCTGACTCCATGCTGCACTGCATGATCAGAACACTGCGAGGAGGCAACGTTGGTTGGGCAGCCAAAAGAAGTCATTTCGCTTACGCTGGGAGAGATCGCGAGCCGGCTTGGCGCGCAGCTCGAAGGCGACCCCGGCGTTCGGGTCGACGGTGTCGCGGGAATCGAGTCAGCCGGTTCTTCCCAGATCTCCTTCATTACCAACTCTCGGTATGCAGGACACAGCCGAACCACGAAGGCTGCGGCGTTGCTGGTCGACACGGCGTTTCCACCGCAAGATCGCCCCACGCTCCGCCTGGAGAATCCCTATCTTGCTGTATCGAAGCTCCTTGCATGGTTCCACCCAGTACTTCCCTTCCCCTCAGGCGTTCATCCGACCGCAGTCATCGCCGCATCCGCGCGGATCGGCTCGGGCGCGCACGTGGCTGCGTATGTCGTCGTCATGGACGACGTGATTATCGGTGACTTCGCAACGCTCTTACCCCACGTGGTGATCTATCCAAGAGCGCGGATTGGAGAAAAGTTCCTCGCGCATGCTCATGCCGTGGTTCGCGAGGACTGTCGCCTCGGCGACAATGTCACTCTGCAAAACGGTGCCGTTATCGGCGCGGACGGGTTTGGTTTCGCCCGAGATTCGTCAGGCGCGTGGGTCAAGATCCCTCAGGTTGCTCCAGCAGTGCTCGAGGACGATGTGGAGGTGCAGGCGAACTCCTGTATCGACCGAGCTTCTCTTGGCGAGACACGCATCGGCCGAGGCACCAAGATCGACAATCTGGTACAGGTGGGTCACGGATCGGCTATCGCCACCGACTCTCTGCTGTGTTCTCAAGTAGGTTTAGCCGGTTCAACACGCATCGGAAGTGGCGTCATTCTGGCTGGTCAGGTGGGGGTCGCAGGCCACTGCACTGTCGGGGACGGCGTGGTAGCTACGGCGCAATCAGGAATACCGAACGATGTTCCAGCCGGCATGACCGTGAGTGGCTACCCGGCAGTCGAGAACCGACGATGGCTAAAATCTGTGGCGGTTGTAAATCGGTTACCTGAACTCATTCGTAACCTAAGATCAGGGCAAAAGTAACGCCCTTTTGGTTAGGATGGGTTCAACAATGACCGATCACCTCGATGTCACACCTGGACTTCCGCCAGACACGGGCCTCATCGCTGTCCGCGCACGTGTGCTTTTGCTGGACGATGATGCGAATAATCTGCTGCTGCGATCCGTCATCCTTCGACGACACGGCTACGACTGTGCCGGTGCTTCCACGATCGAGGAGGCGTCCGGTCTTCTTGAGTCGATCGATATCGCCGTCATCGACTATCACTTAGGGGGCGGTCAGTTTGGGACCGAGATCGCCAAGACGCTGCGGCGTCGCCGGCCACACATTCCCATCATTATTTTGTCGGCCACGCTCGACCGATACTTCGGCGGGGTGGAAGACATGCATCTTCTTAAGGGACACAGCTCGGTGAAGGACCTGCTCGACGCGCTCGATTCCTTCGAGGTGAAGCGACGAGGCATGTCGGTCGTGGTCGACGCTCGCGACTTCTTCTACTCTCGTATCGCGCACTCGATCGGATCTGACGTCCTGGTTCAGATCTTCGACGACCGCGGTGTCTGGCTCTTCTGCAATGAGTCGGCTGCAACTTACCTTGGTGAGCCACGCGACTGGTTTCCTGGCCGGTGTGTCTTTGATGAGTTGCCGGATCTGCTGCGTGACTGGCGCGATGTGCTGCTCAACGTGCCTCGAACCCGCGAGACATACGTCGACCGCACGCGGCAGGGACTTTTGAACGAGCCTAGAGTCGGCGAGGCGGCACTGGTCTGGAGCGTTCTAGCCTTTCCGATCACGTTGCACGATCATCGTCCTGGTGTCGTTCTAACTGCGCGCGTGCTGGACGAGTCGTCACGATCCTGAGCGGTATCCGCTCACACTGATACCCTCAAGCTCTATGGGTCGACTTGGCTATCTCCTGCTCGCCTTCCTTTGGCTCGCTGCCGGATGTCAGTCTGCCTTCGTCGATGCCTCGATTAAGAACGGTACCAGCGCACCGATCTCGCTAATCGAGGTCGACTATCCGAGTGCTAGCTTCGGCCTGCAGTCACTCGCTCCCGGAGCGGAGAAGCAGTACCGCTTCAAGATCCTCGGAACAGGTCCGCTCAAGATCACCTACACGGACGCAACGGGAAAGGAACAGACCTCCAAAGGCCCGGTGCTGCAGGAGGGTTCAGCCGGTTCGCTGAGCATTCTCGTTGCAACAGGTGGGGTGCAGTGGACGCCAAAGCTGCACTAGCTGATGCCGAGTACGCTCTCCTGGCGACCATCGTTTGTCTCCGCGCGCATGCCCTGACTCGGCTTCAGGTGCGATAGCACCATGGCTGCCGAGGCGGCCTCGCTTACCTCGGGGCTGCGATAGACTCGCACCATGCCGCCGGGGTATTTCATCACGTTCGAAGGCCTCGATGGCTCCGGAAAAACAAGTCAGCTTCGGCGGCTCGCGGCATCTCTCGAACGCTCTGGTCTTCCTGTCGTCTCGCTTCGCCAGCCTGGTGGAACAGAGCTGGGAGATCGCATTCGCGCGTTGCTGCTCGACTCTCGCAGCGATCAGATTTTCGGCGGCCTCACAGCCACCGCCGAGCTGGCCCTCATGTTCGCCGATCGGGCACAGGCCATCGATCAGGTCATTAGGCCGGCGCTCGAGCGGGGCGACATTGTCCTGTGTGACCGCTTCACAGATTCCTCGGAGGCATACCAGGGCGGGGGGCGCGGGCTCGGCTCCGAGGCGGTGCTCGCGCTGCATCGGGCACTCTGCGGCAATCTGCAACCGCACCTGACCATTCTCCTGCTGCCACCTCTTGCGATCTCGCTCACGCGAGCGCGTCGCCGCAATCAGCGCCACCTGGCGCAGGTGGGAGCGGACGAGAACCGCTTCGAGCGTGAGTCAGATGCGTTCTATGAGCGGGTCTACGCCGCTTTTCTGGCGATTGCGACGCGAGAGCCTGCGCGCGTTCTTACTATCAGAAGTGACGGCCCTATCGACGAGATCGAAACTGAGATCCGCGAGGCAGTGTTGATGCGCTTGCCCAGCCGCGTCGAATCCTCTGTATGACAACCCCTCCCATCATGTCTCCAGAGGCTGACACGCCTTCAGAGACGACGTCCGATCCCAGGAGCTCTCCTCGTCTTCCGCCTGGCCTGCGCCATGCGCTTCCCTTCTATGCCTTGAAGCCATGGGTCAAGCTCGGCGAGCCCATTCGCCTCTTTGAGCACCTGATGGCAGTCTTTGGCCCGATCGCGCACTACCGGTTCATGGGGACGTACATCGTCTTCCTCAATGATCCGGCGTTCATTCGGGAGGTGCTGATCAACCAGGCCGGGTCCTTCGTCAAAGAGCGCACGCTGCAACGGATGAAGATCCTGCTCGGCGAAGGCCTGATCACCTCCGATGACCCCATCCATCGCCAGGAGCGTCGCATTGCCGCGCCAGCCTTCCATCGGCAGCGAATTGCCGCCTACGGTGATCAGATCGTCACCATCACCACGCAACACGCCGAGCAGTGGCGAGGAGAGCCAACCGTCGACGTGAATAACGCGATGATGGTCGTCTCGCTCGAGATCATTGCGCGCACGCTCTTCGACTGCGAGATTACCGACGACATCCGCAGCGTGAACGACGACACCAACGCAATCATGCGGCTGTACAACTTCCTCGTCGCCTTTCCGGCGATCGAGCGTGTGTTGCACCTTCCTCTGCCGGGCATCGTTCAGTTTCGCCGATCCAAGGCACGGCTCGACGCGACCGTGAACCGCATGATGGCGGAACGCAGACAGGAGCTGGCCACAGGCTCTGAGGCGCGCGGAGACCTGTTGTCACTGCTGCTGGAGGCTCGAACAGAGCCTCTGGATGCCTCCCAACCTGGGGAGAGCGCTCCGCTCAGCGACCAACAGATCCGCGACGAGGTTCTGACGATCTTTCTCGCCGGGTACGAGACGGTGGCGAATGCCCTGACCTGGACGTGGTATCTCATCAGCCAGCATCCTGACATCGAGGCGCGTCTCCACGCCGAGGTCGACGCCGTGCTCGGCCGGGGCGTTACTGGGCGTGCCGCGACGACGAAGGATCTGGCCTCACTGCGCTACACCGAGCAGGTCTTTGCGGAGGCGATGCGTCTCTACCCGCCGGCATGGGCGATGGGTCGCATGTCGACCAAACCGGTTCAGTTGGGAGAGTACGAGATCCCGACCGGGGCGCACTTCTTCTTCAGCCAGTACGTCATGCATCGCAGCCCGGAGCACTTTCCTGACCCGTTGCGCTTCGATCCCGATCGCTTCACGCCCGAGCAGAAGGCGACTCGTGACAAGTTCGTCTACTTCCCCTTCGGCGGCGGGGGTCGTCAGTGTATCGGCGAGAGCTTTGCCTGGATGGAAGGCATCTTGGTCATCGCGACAATCGTGCAGCGATGGACCATGCGATACGCGGGTACACGTCCGCCTGTGCCCAAAGCGAAGATCACATTGCGTCCCGATGGTCCGGTTCCAATGCAGCTGACGCCGCGTTAGGTGAGCACAGCGCTATGCTGGGGGACAGCATCAGCGAGGAGGACAACCTTCATGCCGTCAGGGCTCATCATCCGCTCTTCTTCGATCCACGCCGCCGGCTGCTACACCATGCGTGCTCTACGGCGAGGAGAACGCATCTGCGAGTACGACGGCCCACGATTCGCGAAGAAGGTGGCGGACGAACGTTACGCCGGCCGCTCGATCACCTACCTCTTCAGCTTCGGCGAGGATCGGGAGGTGATCGACGGCTTTGGCACAGCGATGTTCCTGAATCACTGCTGCGCCCCGAACTGCGAGACGGAGGAGGAGACTGGACACATCTTCATTCGCGCGATCCGCGACATCGCTGCCGGCGAGGAGCTCACCTACGAGTACAACCTGCATGACTCCGACGACGAGGAGGGTGACTGCTTCTGCGGAGCCCCAAACTGCCGCGGAACCATGTTCAGCGAGGAGGAGGTCGCCCGGCGCGCGCGGAAGGCAAAGTGGGCGGCGAGTCACTCTCGCGGAGCAGTCCGTCGGGTGTCCGGAACGCTACAATGAAGGTTGCGCGGCACGGATCGGCTGCCCCGTGCGACACCCTATGAGCTATCAGGTTCTTGCCCGAAAGTACCGCCCGCAGCGATTTGCCGACGTCGCCGGCCAGCAGCACGTGACCGTCACCCTGATGAACGCGCTTGTGCAGGGGCGGGTTGCGCACGGCTACATCTTCAGCGGACACCGGGGCATCGGAAAGACAACAATCGCGCGTATCTTAGCGATGGCCCTGAACTGCCGTAAGGAGATCGGCTCCGAGCTGCGGCCGAGCGCTGAGCCGTGTGAGATCTGCGAGAGCTGCACCGAGGTCCGCGCCGGCAACGCAGTCGACGTCATCGAGATCGATGCGGCGACAAACCGCGGCATCGATGAGATCCGCGAGTTGCGGGACGCAGCCCGTTACCGCCCCGCGCGCGATCGCTTCAAGATCTACATTCTCGACGAGGCGCACCAGATCACGGATGCGGCCTTCAATGCCCTGCTGAAGACGCTTGAGGAGCCGCCGGACCACATCGTCTTCATGATGGCGACGACGCAGCCGGAGGACATTCCGCAGACGGTTCGGTCGCGCTGCCAGAACTTCAGCTTTCGCGCCGTGAAGCTGGAGGACATCCTCGGCGAGCTGCGGTCGATTGCGACCAGCGAGAACTTGGACGCGGATGAAGCCGCGTTGAATCTCGTCGCGGAGGCAGGCGACGGCTCCATGCGTGACGCGCTGAGCGTCATGGACCAGGCGATCGCGAGTGCACCGATGGTCGAGGGCAGGCCCAGCCTGCATGCCGCGCAGATCCGCGAGCTGCTCGGCACGGTGTCGAACGTGGTCTTCGAGCGGATGCTTGAGGCGATCGACGCGGGACGTGCCGCCGACCTGATCACGACAGCCAACGAGCAGATGGATGCTGGCAACAGCCCTGTGCAGCTCGCACGGCAGCTCGTGCGGTATCTGCGCAGCACACTGCTCGCGAAGATCGTTCACCTCGCGCCGGACGCAGCGGACGCGCCAGGCAGCGAGCTGCTGCAGATCTCGGCCGACGAGCGCCGCCGCGCTGCTCGCACGGCTGTCCTCTTCAGCGAAGAGGAGCTGACCCGCTTCCTGCAGGTGATGTTGCGCACCTTCGACGAGCTCGGGTACAGGCAGGAGCAGCGCGTGCACTTTGAGGTCGGCTTAATGAAGCTGCTTCACCTGCGGCGGCTGCTGCCCCTGGAAGAGCTGCTGGGCCAGCTGCCAGTGACTCCCTCGACGGTGCGTGAGAGAGCGCGCGCGGCGCTGCCTGCGTCGCCCCTGCAGGCGGCCTCCCCTGCGGCGATCAGTGCATCGGCTACGGTCGCACCCGTAAAGGCCACTGCGATGGCGCCGCAGCCGACATCTCCTGTCTTCTCGCCCTTTGAGGCGGACCGGCAGCGCAAGAGCACCGCTCCAGGCTCTGCGGCGGAGATTCGATCGAACTCGCCGATGCCGACGGATGCAGGCAGCGGCGTGACGACACCGGCATCCCCGGTCGATCCGCCTGCCGAGGTGCAACGTGCGGACACGATGCCCACGGAGACCCGTACAGCGGTGCGCGTCGAGCAGGAGCAGGCTGAGACGGCAGTCACACTGGCCGGCGAGGCGGCGGCTGCAGGCCCGCGCCCTGACAGCGATGGCGAAGTCGAGCGGCTGCGCACGATCATCCTTGAGGCGCTGGGCCACGCCAAGGGGCAGAGCTCGGCCGCCGATGCGCTGACGGACGCGGAGTGGTCGATCGACGGCGGCGTGATCCGGGCGCAGACGCTGCTGTCTAAGACCATGCTGGGCGTCGTCCTGAATGCTGAGGCGATGCAGCTCGCGCGTGCAGCACTCGCGGCCGAGGCGAGCGGGTCTTGGAAGCTCGAGGCGGTCGCCGCTCCGGCGGGAAGCTCGGCTGCGGCGAAGAAGGCCTCCCCGCGTGCTGCGCGGTCGGGATCAGCAGAGGCGCGGGCGCAGCAGCATCCGGTCGTGCAGGAGGCGCAGCGGCTCTTCAATGCGGAGATCCGTAACGTCATCGATCTGAGCAGCGGCAAGTAAGACGGTCAGGCGGTCGCGATGGGCCGATGACACGAACAGGAGCGAGGACAATGGACTTCGGCGATCTTGGCAAGATGCAGGAGATGCTGCAGCAGGCACAGCAGATGCAGGAGCAGATGGAGCACCGGCTGGCGGAGACGGTGGTCGAGGCGACGACCGGGGGCGGGGTGGTCACGGTGCGGATGAACGGGCGCAAGGAGGTGCTGCGGTTAAAGATCGATCCGGCGGCGATCGGCAGCGCGGGCAGTGATCTCGAGCTGCTCGAAGACCTGATCACGGCGGCGGTCAACGAGGCTGGCCGGCGCGCGGATGACGTTATGAAGTCGAACGTGCAGGGCATGATGGGCGGGCTGAACCTGCCCGGCCTCTCCTAGATGGCACGCTTCGCCGAGCCGATGTCGCGGCTGATCGACGAGCTGAAGCGGCTGCCGGGTATCGGTACGCGCAGCGCGGAGCGGCTCGCCTTTCACGTGCTTCGCGCGCCCGAGGCGGAGGCGCAGCGGCTGGCGGAGGCGATATTGAACCTGCGCCGGAAGCTGACGCTCTGCAGCACCTGCAACAACGTCACTGACGTCGACCCGTGCGGCTACTGCACGTCTCCGGTGCGGGACCAGGCGCTGGTGTGCGTGGTCGAGGAGCCAACCAACATTGCGACGGTCGAGAAGACGCGCAGCTACAACGGCGTGTACCACGTTCTGCACGGAACGCTCTCACCGGTGAATGGGGTGGGGCCGGAGCAGCTAAGGCTCGACAATCTGTGGCCTCGACTGGGCAGTGTCCGCGAGGTGGTGCTGGCTATGTCGCCGACCACTGAAGGCGAGGCCACCGCTGTCTACCTCGCCGGCGAGTTGCACACGTCGCGGCCGGAGCTGCGGATTACGCGCATCGCGACCGGGGTGCCGGCAGGCGCGGATATCGAGTACGCCGATGAGGTGACGATGCTGCGGGCGATGGAGCATCGACGCGAGGTCTAGCGAGGTCTAGCGAGGTCTGTCGAGGTCTGTCGAGGTCTGTCGAGGTCTGTCGAGGTCTGTCGGAGTCTTCGAGGGCCTGGATGGAGTTGATGGCGAGCTTGAGACAACGGGAGATGCGCCGGAGCCTTCATGAGATCGGAGGGCATCGACTCCTCCACCCTCCCCTTTCCCCCTGAAATGCGTCGAAGTCTTCGAAACAGAGCGCTTCGGTCCGGACCTGTGGTCCTCGACAGGGCCAAAGTCCAGTGTTTTCCGCGCCCAGCCTCGCAAAGTCTTCGAAAGGTTGGGGTTGCCGCGAGCGTGGACGCGACGTGCTCTGCCATGTCCTGAACTAAGGATACCGGAACCGATGCGGTAGATGCGCCAGCCACCAGGGAGATTGCAACCATGGCTTGCGCGCGTGCTGCGCGGGTAGCGAGACGGTCAGGCCTGCGCCGGCACGGGGGCTGGTGACGATGGCGCAGGGTGCAGCTGCATGGCGAGCAGAGTCATGTCGTCGTGCTGCTGGGCGCCGGCGGTGAAGGCATCGGCGGCGCGGAAGAGGGTCTCGATGAGATCGGCGGCGGGGGCGGCGGGGCGGCTGAGGGCGGCGGCGAGCATGCGGTCCTCGCCCCACTCCTCGTCGTCGTGGGTCATGGCCTCGCTGATGCCATCGGTGTAGGCGAGGAGGAGGTCGCCGGGCTCGAGGGTGAGCGACTGGGTGTCGTAGCTGACGGAGGGCAGCAGGCCGACGACGGGGCCGCCGGCCTCGAGACGGACGACCTCGCCGGGCTGTCCAGAGGAGGCGCGGACGAGGATGGGCGGGTTGTGGCCGGCGTTGACGTAGCGAAGCTCGCGCGAGGCGGGGTTGTAGGTCGCGAAGAAGAAGGTGGCGTAGCGCGCGCTCGAGGAGGCCTCGTAGACGAGGCGGTTGACCTTCTGCATCATGGTGGCGAGATCGCCGGGGTCGTCGAGGACGAGGCCGCGGAGAGAGGCGCGCAGGCTGGCCATGATGAGGGCGGCGGAGATGCCCTTGCCGGAGACGTCGCCGATGGCGAAGCCGAGGTGTCCGTCGTCGAGGGCGATGAGATCGAAGTAGTCGCCGCCGACCTCGGAGGCAGGGCGGCACAGGCCGGCGAGTGACAGACCGGGGATCTCGGGGATGGTCTGCGGGAAGAGGCGCTGCTGGACCTCGCGGGCGATCTCGATCTCGCGGTTGACGCGCTCGCGCTGCGCGGCCTCGGTCGCGAGGGAGCGGGCGAGCTCGGCGACCTCAAGGGTGAGGCCGGTCTGCGCGGCGACCGACTGGAGGGTGCGCAGGTCGGTGGGGGTGTAGGGCTCTTCCGAGCGCTTGGGGCCGAGGGCGAGGACGCCGACGAGGCGGTCGCGGCCGGGCATGGGGAGAAGAAGCTCGGCATTAAGGCGGCGGAGCATCTCCTGCTCCTCTGCGCCGGCCTCGGTGAACCACGTCTCTGGCCGGTCGCGGTAGACGGTGGCGGGCTCGTTGGTGCGAATCAGGTTCTGGACGGTGGCGGAGCTCTCGGAGAGGGTGACGGGGCCGGTGAGATCCATGCCGAAGGCGCCCTGGAGGTGGAAGACCTGACTGCCGCGGAGCAGCACTGCGAGCTCGGAGACGTGGAGGACCTCGGCGATGCGGCCGAGGACGATGTCGATGACGTCGCCGCGATCGGAGAGGTGGCGCACCTGATGAGAGAGCTCGCTGAGGATGACCTCGCTGTTGTAGGCCTCGCGGAAGAAGCGGCGGTCGAGCCATCGCTCGAGACGGCTGCCGAGGCTGTTGCGGCGGATGAAGGCCTGAAAGAGCACGGCGAGGCAGACGGCGAGCAGGATGAACTTGGAGGTCTGGTGGGCGGGGCCGCGCATCATGGGGAGGACGAAGCGCACCAGGATGAAGCCGACGAAGACGATCTCGAGCAGCAGCAGGGTGGCCCGGGCGAGGAGGTACTTGGTGCCCATGCGGAGCAGGATGCGGACGTCCATGGCACGCTCGACGATCAGGACGTAGGCGAGGGTGAGGGGGAAGAGCGAGAGCAGAGGGATGATCGCGATGAACCAGTTGCCGTGGTGCGGATCTCCGCCGAAGAGCGGCACAAGCACGAAGATGAGGAGGATAGGACCGAGAGAGAGGCCGCTGCCCACGGCGAGCACGCGGATGCGGCGACGTGCATCGGCCGTGGAGGCGGAGCGGAGCTTATCGAAGACAGCGACGAGGAACAAAAGGATCGAAGTGATCTGGATGACGTTGCTGACGCGATCGTTCCAGTGGTCGACGGATCGGAAGCGCTGGAAGGTCTGGACGGCGAATAAGGTCTTGGTGGCGAGGAAGAGGTTGAGGCTGAAGGACGCGACGGTGACGGCCAGCACGACGTACTTGATCCAGGGCAGACGACGATCCATGCGCCAACGCTCGGGGAAGAGGAAGCCGAACCAAAGGAGTGCCGGAAAGACGAGGATCTGGATGAGGAAGTTCCAGAGACCAAGGAGGAGGTTCCACGGCGCGGGCCAGAAGTTCCAATCGAGGTTGCCGAAGCTGGTCTGCGGGAAGATGAGCAGGACGAGAACCAGCCACGCGTTGAGGTCACGCGGCCGGGCGGCGACGACCCAGTAGCCGACAAGCAGGCCGAGCAGCGGAATTCCCAGGACAGGCGTGAGGAAGGCGATGAGGCCACTGAGAGGAAAGTCGGGGCCCTCCCGCGGGGCGAGGCGTATACCGGCCGAGAGGACGTCTCCAGCGACGTGACGAGTGCTGACCGGCATGGAGTCGCCGGGTCTGCTGTGCCGCACGAGCTCGTGGAGCTGCATGGAGCCGGTAAATGGCTGCCGGTTGACGGAGAGGAGGACGTCACCGTCATGCAGACCGGCGGAGAGAGCCTCCCGACGAACGTTCTTGAGAGTCTCACCGTCGTCCGCGAACTCGAAGGGTTCACGGGCGTAGCGGCTGGGGTGAAAGAACTCCTGGTTGAGAGCGATGACACCGGCGACGTAGTAGGTCGCGCTCACCGCGGCGACGACAAGCAGCAGGAGAGAGAGGCCGTAGGCGGAGGTGCGCTTCATCGACGGAATCTATCCTGGCCGGGGCCGTCGGGCTCTGGCGTGTGTGCATTCTATCTCCCGGTACTGCTTGTTATCCTGACCACGCATGCCGAAGACGCCACTTGTACTCGCCATCCTCGACGGCTGGGGCTATCGCCCCGAGACCGCCGGCAATGCTATCGCGCTTGCGCGCACACCGACGTACGACCGGATGCTTCGTGAGTTCCCGCATACGCTGCTGCGGGCGAGCGAGACCTTCGTCGGGCTGCCGGACGGGCAGATGGGGAACAGCGAGGTCGGACACCTGAACCTGGGGGCGGGGCGCATCGTGCGGATGGATATGACACGCATTGACGCGGCGATCGCCGACGGCACGCTGGCGACGAATCCGGCGCTGGCCGAGGCGATGGCGCTGGCGGGGCGCGATGGGCGGGGTCTGCACCTGTTCGGACTGCTCTCCAACGGCGGCGTGCACTCGCATGAGCGGCATCTGTACGCGCTGCTGCGGCTGGCGAAGCAGCATGGGCTGGCGCGGGTTTTCGTGCACGCGTTTATGGACGGACGGGACACGATGCCGACGAGCGGGCTGGGACACCTGGAGGCGCTCGAACAGCAGTTTCAGGCGATCGGTGTGGGGCGGCTGGCCTCGGTCTCGGGGCGGTACTTCGCGATGGATCGCGACCTGCGCTGGGAGAAGGAGCGGCAGGCGTTCGACGCGATGGTGACGGGGGCGCCGGCCGGTGGGAGGTATGCCGCTGCCGACGCGCGGGTGCGCGAGCTCTACTCGAACGACGTGACGGATGAGTTCCTGCCACCGTTCACGGTGGTCGACGCGGAGGGACACGCGGTGGGGCCGATCCGCGACGGCGATGTCTGCGTCAACTTCAACTACCGGGCGGATCGGGCGCGGCAGATCACGCGGGTGCTGGCGCGCAACTCGGACGTGGCCGGCGGTCTGACGGTGCTGGATGCGAACGATCTGCCGAAGGCGGCGGAGCTCGAGGCGGAGATCCCGCGGGGGCTCGCGCCGGCGCAGATCCACTACGTCACGATGACGCAGTACGACAAGAACTTTCGGCTGCCGATGGTGATTCCGCCGGAGTCGATGGACAACCTGCTGGCGAACATCATGGCAGGGAGCCAGCTGCGCAATCTGCGGGTCGCGGAGACGGAGAAGTATGCGCACGTGACGTACTTCTTCAACGGCGGGATCGAGCAGCCGTTTGGGGGCGAGGACCGGGCGCTGGTGCCGTCGCAGAAGGTCGCGACGTACGATCTTGCGCCGGAGATGTCGGCGGCGGGGATCGCCGATGCGGTGATCAAGGCGGTTGAGGACACGGCGTTCGACGTGGTAATCGTGAACTTCGCGAATGCGGACATGGTGGGCCACTCGGGCAAGCTCGAGCCGACCATTCGGGCGGTCGAGACGGTCGATGCGCAGCTGACGCGGATACTCACGGCGGTGCGCGCGCGCGACGGGCGAATGCTGATCACGGCAGACCATGGGAACGCCGAGATGCTGGTCGACCCGGCGACGGGCGGTCCGCACACGGCGCACACCACCAATCCGGTGCCGCTGGTGTACATCGGCGGCGACGCCGCCGGGCGAACGCTGCGGGCGGGAGGCAGTCTGCGGGACATCTCGCCGACGCTGCTCGATCTGCTGGAGCTTGATCTGCCGCCGGAGATGACGGGGACGAGTCTGTTCCGGCCGGACGCGAGCGTCGCGGGGGGCTGAGGCGGAGGGTACTCCTCCCCTCCCCCTGTTTATGCGAGAAGTCTTCGAAGAAGACGAGTTAGGTCCGGACCTTCAAGGGCGGAGGTCCGGGCGGTTGCAACGATGCACGAGTTAGGCGGTGCGTTTCTTCGCGGCCGGTTTGGGCGCGTCGCGGCGGCGGCGCGCGGGGACCACCGGGGAGGGGACGGCGCGACGACGGCGTGCGGCGTGCTCCTGCGCTGGCAGATGGGTGGCGGGGACGGGGTGATGGATACGGATACGAGTCGTCATGCTGTTCTCCTTGTGCGTTCGTGGTGCGTTGATGAGCCCGGCCCTGATAGGCGAAGCCCTGGGTTAAATGCGACAGCCCGGCCGTATGGCCGGGCTGATGCGTTACTCTGCATCCATTCTAGTGATTGCAGACAGGGACTACGCCACTCCGGCGGCGCAGCCGCAGACAGCGCCGGCTGGCTGCACGGCCGGGGTTCGCAGCAGGCGGGATCGGCCGCCGCGGTCTGCCGGGGCAGAGTGGGAGCGCCATCGACCGTGCTTCAGGAGGTCTTTATGTCCCGAAGCACGGCAATGGCGTTGGCGGATCTCGCGCGCCGTGTTTCGGGGAAGGCAGGGCGGTTCCCTGCCCCGGCGGTCCGGCCGTGGGGGTGAGCGGGCGGCGCGCACGTGATCTCTGCGGGAGAAAGGACGAAGGCTCCGCAGGTCGCGGGAGCCTTCGCACAGGACGATCCGGTTGGTGGGTGGGGCAGCGACGCAGGAGATGCCAGGGCTTACCGGAGGTTGAAGCGCAGGACCTGGCCCTTGCCGATGGCGCCGTCTCCGAAGTTGGAGACGTAGAGGGCATGGTCGGGGCCGAAGGTCATACCGGTCGGCAGCGTCAGTCCGGTCACGACGGTTTCGATGACGCCGGAGCTGGCGAGGCGGACGATCTGGCCGGCGCCAGGGGTGGGATAGCCGGCCACGGGCGAGATCTCGAGCGCGTACAGAAGGCCGTCGGGACCGAACTTCAGGCTGATGATGGTGGTAAAGCCGGCACGGGAGGACGCGATGCGGAACTTGTCGATGTCCGCGGCCTTGGTCTCGAGACCGGGTGTCGTGTCGCTGAAGCCAAGGTTCTTCGAGAGGGTGATGACGCGCTCGCGCTGGGTGAGGACGGGAAAGAGACCCAGGTTGCCCAGGTAAAGGTTGCCGTTGGCGGCGGCGAGCGCGGTGGGCACGATGTGGCCCTCGGCACGGGAGACGTCCAACACCAGCTGGGTGTTGCCGGCAGCGTCGGTCTGGCTGATCTGCCCGTGGTTGGCCTCGACCGTAAAGAGCTCGTTGTCGTAGGCGAGCAGGGTGTACGGCACGCCATCGGCCTCGAAGTCATCGGGGTCTGGATAGGTGGCGGGGTGATCGAGGTAGAAGATGCTCAGGTCGGTGATGTAACTCCACTTTCCGCTGGTCAGGTTGACCTTGACGATGCCGTTCGGCAGCTGGGGATTGCCATGGGAGCAGCCGCCGCCGGCGACGAGGGCGTAGAGCGTGCCGTTGAGGAAGGCGAGGTCGGCGACGCCGAAGGTGTCTCCCAGCACATTTTGCGAGGAGGCGAGACCGGAGGCGATGGTGGTGAGGTGACCGCTGGAGTCGACCTTTGCGATGGTGGCGGTGCTTCCTCCCTTGTAGGGGCCGGCCATCGGCACCTGCGCGCAGGTGCCGACGGTGGAGGTGGTGCCACCGGTTCCGGCCTCTGCGATGTAGAGGTCGCCGTCGGGGCCGAAGGTGAGGCCGCGCGGTCCGTTCAGCCCGGAGGCAAACGTGGCGGCGTCCTTGGGCGTCAGCTGCGCCGAGCCTGCTTGGCCCGCGATGAGAGTCAGCAGCATGGCACCGGACAGCATGGCAGAGAAGGGTCTGAGGTGGATCACGGTGTTCTCCTTTGGCGACAAGCGTCGCGTTACTTCAGGGCCGACTCTGCGGGGGGCCTGCTTGTCAGAGGTAGTTTCATCTCGTAAGTTACGTATCATCTGGCTGTTTTCAACGACTTGCGAGAGGTTCGCAACGGCATGCAACGCACGGACGCCATGGACGCGACGGAGGCAGGACAGCAGCTGGCGCGCATTCTCGGGTCGAGGGCGTTTGCGAAGGCGCAACGGAGCCAGGCGTTTCTGCGATATCTGGTCGAGGCCGCGGTCGCAGAGCCCCCGATGGTGGTGAAGGAGTACACCATCGCGATCGACGTCTTCGGCTGCGCGCCGAGCTACAACCCGTCGGTCGATGCCACGGTGCGGGTGGAGGCGGGGCGTCTGCGGACGCGTCTCCACGAGTACTACGCGGCCGAGGGCCGGGACGACCGATGGGTCGTCGATGTGCCCAAGGGAGGCTATCGCGCGACGTTCATGGCTCGGCAGATGCTGGCGCAAGAGAGGCCGATGCGGGAGATGCCGGCGCGGACGGGGCTGGAGGGAACGGCGCCGGACGAGCCGGCGATCGCGGGGGAGGCGGCGGTAGCGGTGCCAGACGACGGTTCGACACGGCGGAGGGTCTCGCGGCGGCTTCTCTCCGGTGTCGCGGCCGGCCTTCTCGTTCTGGTGGCGGCGTTCGCGGCGGGGATGTGGAGGAGCCGGCCCACGCACGCGACGCGGGGGACGGGCGGGCGGGTCGCGATCACGCTGCAGCCGTTTGAGAATCTCACGACCGACCCGGGCAATACGGCGAGGGCGAGGCTGATGACGGGTGACCTGGAGCGCCAGTTCTCCGATGTGCCGAGCCTCGAGGTGCTTCGGCCCCGCGCGACGGCGGGCAGGGGCTCGCCGGGGGCGGTCGACGGTCGCGCGATGCTGCTGGCGGGGACGCTGCGGCGGGACGCGGACGAGCACATTGCGCTCGCGCTGCAGCTATCGCGCGCGGGGGACGGGGTCATCCTGCTCGATCGCCAATACCTGCTGGAGGGACCGGATCTGCGCTCGGTGCAGGCGGACATCTTCAATGACGTGATCCGCACGCTGCACGTGGAGCCGGAGAGAGACGTGATAGGCGGCGGCAGCGCGGCGCAGCCGATTCCGCCTGCGATGCTGGACGCGTTCAACCGGGCAAGAGCGGCGATCGACGAGGGGACGCCGGAGGGGCTGCACAGCGCGGTCCAGATGCTCGAGCCGGTGGTGGCGAAGGGGCCGCGGTTTGCGCGCGCGTGGGCCGGGCTGGCGGAGGCGCACACGCTGCTGGGGCTCTACTTCGAGCCGCCGCGCGAGCACATGCAGCAGGCCCGCGTCGCCGCCGAGCACGCCATTGCGCTCGACCCGTCGCTGCAGGCGGCACACGGAACGCTGGGCATTGTGCACCTGTTCTACGACTGGGACTACCAGGCGGCACAGGCGGAGGTGGCGAACGCGGAGGCCGAGGACAGCGCCATTCACCGGCTGGCGTGCTTCTCGCACCTGCTGGAGCGAACGGGTAATCCGCGGCACGGGGAGGAGGAGATTCTGCGCCTGCTCGCGTTCGACCCCCGATCGGCGGCCCTGATCGGCGAGCTCGGCTGCATCGACTACTATCGCGGGGACTACACGGGCGCCGTGGCGCGCTATCGGCAGGCGCTCGCGACGGACGCGCACTCGCCCATGCCCACGTGGGGGTTGGGCAAGTCGCTCGCGCAGCAGGGCAGGTACGCGGAGGCGTTGTCTGTGCTGCAGGCGTTTCGCAAGGCGAATGGCATGGAGCCACCGCTGATCACCTCCGAGATCGGCTACGTCGAGGGGCGGTCAGGGCACGCGCGCGAGGCGCACGCGACGATCGCGCGGCTGAAGGCCGAGGCGCGCACGGTGTTTGTCGATCCGTATCTGATCGCGCTGGTCTACCACGGTCTGGGCGACGATGACGCGAGCTATCGCTATCTCGGGCAAGCCTACGAGATTCGATCGACGTTTCTGATCTCGCTCACGACCGAGCCCAAGTGGCAGAACGCGAGGAAGGATCCGCGCTTCTCTTCGCTGATGGCGCGGATGTCGAGTGCGGTCGCCGACCGGGCGAGGCAGAGCTGAGGAAGGCGCGCCGGCGAGGCGACGCGCCCTCGGGCAGAGCTACTGGTTCGCGTTGAGAGACTCGAAGCCAAGGAACTCGGCGGCCTGGCCGAGCTCTTCCTCGATGCGGAGGAGCTGGTTGTACTTGGCGACGCGGTCGGTGCGGGAGATGGAGCCGGTCTTGATCTGGCCGGCGCGGGTGGCGACGGCGAGATCGGCGATGAAGGTGTCCTCGGTCTCGCCGGAGCGGTGGCTGATGATGCTGGTGTAGCCGAAGCGGCGGCCGAGCTCGATGGCTTCGAGGGTCTCGGACACGGTGCCGATCTGATTGACTTTGATGAGGATGGAGTTGGCGACCTTCTGCTCGATGCCCTTCTGCAGGCGCTCGGTGTTGGTGACGAAGAGGTCGTCACCGACGAGCTGGACCTGGGCGCCGATGAGCTCGGTGAGCTCGCGCCAGCCGTCCCAGTCGTCTTCGGCGAGGCCATCTTCGATGGAGAGGATGGGGTACTGACGCGCCCAGGACTGCCAGTAGGCGGCCATCTCGCTCGGAGACTTCTGGCTCTTGTCGGACTTCTTGAAGATGTACTTGCCGGCGGACTTATCGAAGAACTCGCTCGAGGCGGGGTCGAGGGCGAGGGCGATCTGGTCGCCCGCGGTGTAGCCGGCGACGGTGATCGCCTCCAGGATGAGCTCGATAGCCTCCTCGTTGGACTTGAGGGAGGGAGCGAAGCCGCCCTCGTCGCCGACGGCGGTGTTGTAGCCGCGCTTCTTGAGCACGCTCTTGAGGGTATGGAAGACCTCGGCGCCCCAGCGGAGGGCGTCGGCGAAGGTCTCGGCGCCGCCGGGGACGATCATGAACTCCTGAAAGTCGACGTTGTTGTCGGCGTGGGCGCCGCCGTTGAGGATGTTCATCATGGGCGTGGGGAGGAGCGAGGCGTTGACGCCGCCGAGGTAGCGATAGAGGGGCAGGCCGAGGGAGTTGGCGGAGGCGCGGGCGCAGGCCATGGAGACGGCGAGGATAGCGTTGGCGCCGAGCGAGCCCTTGTTGGCGGTGTTGTCGATGCCGAGCATGGTGGCGTCGATGAGGCGCTGGTTGGCAGCGTCCATGCCGGTGAGCTCGGGGGCGAGCACGCTCTCGACGTTATCGACGGCCTTGAGAACGCCTTTGCCGAGATAGTGGGACGGATCGCCGTCGCGCAGCTCGACCGCCTCGTGCTCCCCGGTGGAGGCGCCTGAGGGAACGGCGGCTCGGCCGAGCGTGCCGTCTTCGAGGACGACGTCACACTCGACGGTGGGGTTGCCGCGCGAGTCCAGGATTTCACGCGCGTGTATCGAGACGATCTCGGTCATACGACTCCTCTTGGTGGGTTGGATGGGGCGAGTAGATGGATGGACGATGCGATGGGTGAGGCGCTCGTTGAGACGCGGACGCCGATCGACCCGGAGGGAGGCGCCGGTGGCGGAGAGAATCGATTCCACATAGCCGCGCGCTCCGGTGTCACTCACGTGCTGGATTCTAGCAAAGCGAGATGGCATGCGAGTGACGGCGGCGTGGGCGAGCGGGTGTTATTCGCCGCGATTCCCTGGTTGCGGAAAGTCCGGTGACGGAGTGAGATTGACCCTAGTCTGACAGTGGCGGGGAGTGGATGGAGATGAACTCTCCCGCGGCGAGGTTTCGCACGATGGCGATCAAGGCTTCTCTGGTGGTTCTAGCGATGACGGCGGTTCCGGTGTGGGCGCAGGAGGCGCGCACGGGCGTGGCACATCCGGAGGCGACGCCGATTACGGCGACCGCGGACGAGGAGACCGCGACGGCACCGGCGAAGCCGTCGGCGGCGATCCCGGCGAGTGCCCCGGCAGGTGCGCCGGCGAAGGCCGAGGTGTATGGGGAGTATGTGCCGTATCGCGGGGCGGGAGCGGCGCCGGTGCGAGAGGCGGCCATCGCGGGCAACGACGTGGACGGGCAGATCGTGACGTCGGTGACAGAGGTGCCGGGAGAGCTGGGCGAGGGGACGCTGCTGCGGGCGCGGATCGAGCAGGACCTCTCGACGGTGACGAGTGAGCCGGGGACGCCGTTTACCGCGGCGCTGACCGAGCCGGTGATGAAGGACGGCCGGGTCGTGCTGCCGGTGGGCGCGGTGGTGCATGGCCGGGTGACGATGGTGCACAGCGGGCGGCGGATCTCAGGCGCGGCGCTGCTGCATCTCGAGGCGAAGACGGTCGATCTGCCGGACGGAACACACTACCCGATCCATGCACTGCTGATCGACACGGACCAGACCAATGCGTCGAAGGTGGATCGCGAGGGATCGCTGGTGCGGCGGGATCATCCGAAGGAGACGCTGGCAGCGGTGGGCCTGGGAACGGGCGCGGGCGCGGTGGCGGGCGGGATGATCGGCGGCGGTGTGGGCGCGGCGGTGGGCGCGGGGATCGGCGCGGGCGCGGGGACGGTGGTGTGGCTGAAGGAGTCCCGCCAGGAGGCGGTGCCCTCGGGGGCGCTGCTGGTGTTCAGCCTGGTGACGGCGATGCCGGTGACGCCGGAGCGGGCGGCGGCGGTGACGCCGAGGCCGCTGGGTGTGACGGCGGACGGAGCGGTGGTCGGGGATCTGCGCTAGGCCTGGTCTTTGGAGTGAGGGGCACGGCTTCGGCTGTGTCCCTTTTTATTGCGGCAGTAAGAGGTTGAGAGGAATGGCTGCCGTCTGTGCCTGGTAGCCGGCGGCGTTGGGGTGGAAGTTATCGCCCGAGTTCCAGTTGGGGACGATGAAGTCGGGGTGGGTGGGGTCGGCGAGGGCGGTCTCGAAGTCGGCGATGCCGACCACGCCGGGGAGAGTCGCGCCGGTGGATTTGATCCAGGCGTTGAGGACGTGACGCTGGGCGTTGTCGGGGTTCTCGGGTCCCGGGTTGATGTCGCCGGCGTAGGGATCGGCGGCGCTGGGGTAGGGTCCGGAGTTGGGGACGTTCGGCTGTGTGCAGTACGACGCCGGAGGAATGGTGGCGAGGATGACCCGGACTCCGGCGGCGTTGGCCTGAGAGACCATGTTCTCGAGCGAGGCCTCGACCTCGCTGGCCTCGCCGCACGCGGTAGTGCGGAGGTCGACCTGGCCGAGGTAGATCACGACCGTCTTGACGCTGGGCTGCTGGAGGACGTCACGGTTGATGCGATCGACGCCGGTGGAGCCGGAGGGCGATCCTGTTCCCGGGCCGGCGAAGTCGCCGAGGATGCCGGCGTTCAGCACGCCAAGCCGGTAGCCCGCGGCGTTGAGGGCGCGGGCGAGGATGTCGGACGGGCGCTCGTTGTCCTGGCCGGGGATGGCAACGTTGGCGACGGGGTAGGCGTTGGTGTCGCCGTCGTCGGACGCGTGACCGTCGATGGTGGAGCTCCCGAAGAGCGCGACGGTGCCCTGGTACTGGCCGTAGACGTCCATCGCGGAGAGCAGAAACCACTCTGTCATCTGGTTGGTGAAGGAGGTGCCAGCGATATCGCCGGTGGTATCTCCGGCACCTGGGTTAGTGACGTAGTTGACCATGGACTGCGACTCATGCTGGGTGAGGGGTGGGAAGGCTCCCCTCATATAGGTGCTGACGGCGAGCTTCTGGCCGAAGGTGTAGGTGAGGCTGACGGGGTCGGAGGTCACCTCTGTTCCTGGGGCGATGGTGACAGAGGCGCTGCCGCTGAAGAGCACGGGCGCGTTCTGCGTGGCGTCGACGGCGGGCGGGACGGTGGCGACGGCGAGCCGGGCGCTGCTGATGGTGACGGGAGTGGCCCCAAAGAAGTTCGAGAAGCGCAGCCGCTCCGTGGTTCCGGAGACGGTGGGGTAGAAGAAGAAGCGGAAGGACTGCTCGGTGCCGCCCTCGTCCTCGGTGGTCATGGCGGCGCTCTCGGGCGGAGCACCCCAGGAGACGACCCAGCTACCGCCGGGCGCGAGCGTTGGGGTGAGCGGGTGTGCGGCAGACGAGCAGCTGGAGAGCCCAAGCATGGTGAGCGACAGGCTCGCCACGACCAAATCGAGACCTCGTAGCCTCTTCATGTGAATCAGTGACGAACAAACGATAAAAAGAGTTGCGGTGCAACGCCGTCAACGTTGGTAACCAGTCTTCGCGAGAGCAGCGGAGGAGCACATGATCAGGTGCGGAGCTGGGCGAGGAGGCGCTTCCAGTTCTTCTGGTTGCGGCGGTAGCTCTTCTTGAGGTCTTCGAGGATGCGTTCGAAGTCGGAGTGGCCGCTGAGGCGCTTCCAGAGGGGGTTGATGGAGAACCAGGGGTAGTTTTCGTTGCCGAGATAGATGGCACGGCGCAGCCAGTGCAGGGCTTCGGACTCGTCGCCCTCGGCGGCGAAGTAGGTAGCCAAGCGGTAGGCCATCTCGCTGTCGGCCTCGGCGGCGGCGAGGGTCTCATCGACGATGAAGGTCGCGGCCTTTTCGCGTTCGCCGAGCTGGACGTAGCAGAGGGCGATGGTGGGAAAGACGATGCGCAGGGTGGCGTCGTCCTCGATGACGCGTTCGAGGGTGGCGATGGCGTCGCCCAGGTTGCCGAGACGCATCTGCTGGTAGCCGCGGGAGATGCGAAGCAGGGGCTGGCGGGGCTCGAGGGTCAGGCCTTTCTCGATCTCGTCGCCGGCGAGCTCGAGCTGGTTCTGGTACTGGTAGACGCGGGCGCGGTGGTTGTAGATGAGGGCCGCGTTGGACGGGTTCAGGCGGAGCGAGGTGTTGAACTGCTCTATGGCCTCGTCGTACATGCCGTCGGTACGCAGGGTGGTGCCAGCGACGAGACGAACGTTCCAGTCGTTGGGGGCGGTCTGAAGGAGGTTCTCAATGCCGTAGCGGGCGGACTCTTTTTCGCCGCGGGAGAGCAGCATGTAGATGCGGTAGAGGTTGGCCTCGACGGCACCGGGGTCGAGGGCGAGGGAGCGGTCGAAGGCACGGCGGGCCTCGAGGACGTGCATCTGACCGCCGAGGCCGTGGAGCGCGTACTGAAGGTGGGTGATGCCGAGGCCGGACCAGCCGGGGGCGAAGGCGGCGTCGCGGGCGGTGACGGAGTCGAAGAGCTGGCGGGCGCGGTTGAGGTCGTCAAGCGAGCCGGTGCGGGACATGAAGGCGGAGAGCACGGCGCGGCCCTGGAGGTAGTCCTCGGAGAGGTCTTCGGAGATGGAGGACGGGCGCTGGGGACGGCCGGTATCGGCGTGGGAGTGGAGGTCGGAGAGGCTCTGGAGGGTGCTGAAGACCTCGTTGCAGATCTCGGTCTGGACGCTGACGAGATCGAAGGAGGCGACGCTGATGGAGCCGCCGGTGCGGACGCTCTGGGTGGCGACCTCGAGCAGCTGCCAGTTGAGGTCGAAGCCGGCGTCGGAGCGAAGAAAGTTGCCCGCGAGGACGAACTGGACGAGGAGTTTACGGCCGATGCTCAGGGGGTCGAGCTGGTGGTTGGGGATGGAGATGAGCGAGCTCGCGGGGCGGACGACGAGGGTGGGCATGCGGGCGAGGCGGGCGCCGATGGCGTCGGCGAGGGCGTAGCCGTAAAGCGGGGCGACGTCGCCGGGGCCGAAGTTGGCGAAGGGGAGCACGACGATGGTGGTCTGGGTGCTGGCGGCAGTGGCGGAGGCCTCGCGAAAGCGCTCGGCAAGCATGGAGAGGATGCCGGTCGAGCGCTTCTCTTCCTCGGCGGCGGTGAACTGCAGGCGGCGCTGCTGGGCGGGGAGCATGCCCATCTGGTCGCCCGGGACCACGATGGAGTCGAGCTGGCTGGCACGCATGATGGTCTTGAGACTCTCGCGGACGTCGACGGCGGAGGAGAAGCGGGCGGAGGGCTGTTTTTCGAGGCAGCGGAGTATGACGCTCTCGAGCTCGATGGGGAGGTCGGGGGCGAGGGCGCGGAGGGAGGGCGGGTCGGCAAACTGGATGGCGCGAATGGACTGGAAGTCGGGGGCTTCGGGGCGATGGAAGGGGTGGCGGCCGGTGGCGAGCTCGTAGAGGATGAGGCCGAGGGCGAAGATGTCGGACTGGACGCTGGACTGGCCGGTGACGAACTGCTCGGGGGCCATGTAGGCGATGGTGCCGCCGCGTGCGGTGTAGGTGGCGCCGGGGACGGCTCCGGGGCGGATGGCGGGGCGGCTGGGGTCGAAGTCGACGTCCTCGGGGGCGAGGCGGCGGGCGAGGCCGAAGTCGAGGATCTTGATGAGGCCGCCGTCGGTGAGCATGACGTTGGCGGGCTTGAGGTCGCGGTGGAAGATGCCGAGCGAGTGCGCGGCGGAGAGGCCGTCGGCGACCTGGATGCCGCAGGAGAGGACGAGCTCGAGCGAGGAGGGGCCCTCGGCGATGAGCTTGTCGAGGCTCTTGCCCGGGATGTACTGCATGACGATGAAGGCTTCGTCGTCCGCGATGCCGACCTCGTAGATGCCGCAGACGTTGGGGTGCTCGATGGCGGAGGCGAGGCGGGCCTCGCGGAGCTGGGTGGAGCGCATCTGCTCGAGGGTCTGGTTGCCGCGCTTGAGGAGTTTAAGGACGACGGGGCGCTGGAGGAGCGTGTCGTTGGCGAGGTAGACGACGCCGCTGCCGCCAGCGCCGATCCTGCGGACGAACTCGTACTGCTCGATGATGCGGCGCTTCATCGCCTGATTATCGCAAGTGTCGGTGTGAGGACGAAGCGCGGGATCGGCGCATGCATAAGAGAGGGGACGTCGCGGGTCAGGGCTGACTGGGGACGTTGTCGGCGTTCCATGCCGTGACGCGGTATTGACCTCCCAGGAGAGCGGGGTGGGGGTCGGCCCAGGGATCGTCGGCGTCGGTGGCGCACTTGTCGCAGACGGTCTGCCACTGTTTGGTAGAGGGATCCTGGCGCTCGATGGAGTAGCGGATGGCGCCCGCGGAGCCGCGCCAGGCGACGAGGCCGCCGAGGACGGTCGAGGTGACGACGGGGGCGGGCGGGATGGCGTGCTTCGGCACGGGCGTGCCGGCCATGGTGTAGGCGTGGGTGCGCAGCTGCTGGGCGCGGCCGGCCATGTCTTCGGCGGACATGACGAGATTCTTCATACCCGGGTAGTAGAGGGCCCACCACTGCCCGCACTCGCCGACCGGGGCGAAGGCGGGATCGAGGGAGTTGGCGGGGATGGGTTGAAAGCCGAAGTTATCGAGGTGTGCCTGGAGGGCCCAGAAGTCGTCGCCGGCGATGTTGGGGTCGTGGGCGATGGTGTCGAGAACGCCTTGCAGGTCGGCGGGCGACGTCCAGTCGGTGCGGTCCCAGCCGAATTCGTTCACGATGAACGCCTTCCCGTTGGCGGTGACGATGGCGGCGTCCGCGCTGAAGGTGGCGGCGGTGGTGGGTGGCTCGTGGGGACCGAGGAGAGCCTGCCAGTGGGGGTAGAACTCGAAGGTGACGAGGTCGGTGCTCGGGTTGTCCATCACGTTGGGATAGGCGCGGAAGATGCCGGTGGTGTCGAGGTAGAGATGGTGGGTGTCGAGCTGCTTGATGTGGGTGCCGACGGCCTCGGACCACGAGGCGATCTGGGCGAGGGCGGCCGGGCCGCCGCCGGTGAGGACAGAGACGATGCCGCACATGTTGCAGTTCTCCCACGCGAGGATGGTGGGGTCGTCGCGATAGCGGATGCCGGTGATGGTGTTGCGATGGTTGAGGACGGCGTCGATGTGGTGCTCGAAGGCGGCGAGGATGGCCGGATCGGTGAAGAAGTCCTGGAAGCTGGGCTTGCGGTTCCAGGCGAGGTACTGGCCGATGCCGCCGCCGGCGCAGGTGGCGCAGTCCCCGATGAGAGGGATGATCAGGCGCATGCCGCGCTTGCGGGCGACCGAGAGGGCATAGTCCGAGGCAGCGAAGGCGGCATCGTTGAACTGGCCCTGGGCGGGCTCAATGCAAAGGGGGCAACCGACGGTGTCGCCCATGGTCTGCGAGCGCACAACTCTGGCGCCCATCTCGGCGGCGGTGGCGAAGGCATCGTCGATCTCAAAGTGACTGGGAAGGCGGGGGCCGGCGGGGTCGTGGGGGCCGTAGCCCTCGAGGCCGAGCCACTCGATGTTAGGGCCGCTGTAGCGAAAGGGTGCGCCGTCGAGGGTGAGGTGGGTGCCGGTGCGCTGCACGAAGGACTGCGCGGAGGCGTGAAGAGTCAGGGTGAGCAGGGTGAGGCAGGCGAGAGGCTTGGCGAGCATGCGATCTCCGGTGGGCGTGGTTCGGTCAATGGCGGGGTTTGCCTCGGTCGCGCTCCCAGGGGCGGGGCGTGACGGGGTCATCCTGCCAGCGCTGGCGGCGGCCGACGAGGAACATAACAAGGCCGAAGACGAACATGACGGCGCCCCAGATGAGGTTAAGGTCGATGCCCAGAGATCTGGCGTAGATGGGGCTGCCACGGGTGAAGAGGCCGTAGACAGCCATGAGACCGCCGGTGATGAGGAAGATGAGGCCGAGGGGGATGCGGATATCCAGGCCCATAACGCTCCTTCTGTGAGGTCAAGCGGCGGGTTTTGGTGGCGCTGCTCGCAGGGTGAGGTGGATGGTGGCGCTTTGGCGGTGGTGGGCAGGCGGGGTCGACGAGATCAGGAGCCCTGCCGCAAGAGCTCCTGAATCCCCTTCTCGAAGCCTGCTCTGTCAACGACTCCTGCATGCGCGAGGGCGATCTTTCCGGATCGATCGATCAGAAGCGTCAAGGGCATCTCTCGCAGATGGTAGCTCTCGCCGAGAGCATCAGTACCTACGGCGACCGGATAGTTCATCTTCCACTGCGCCATGAATGGGCGAATGACTGCGGGTGTCTCCCCGTACATATCGAGGCCGAGGACGGACAGACCTTTGTCGCGATACATGGTGTCGAAGGCGACATACCAGGGCACTTCGATCTTGCATCCGCCGCAGGTCGTCGCCCAGAAGTCCAAGAGGACGACGCGGCCTCGATCGTGCGAGAGCGAGAGAGGCCTCCCCTGGACATCGGTCAGGGTGAAGTCGGGCGCGGTGACACGCGAGGAGGTGGGGATCAGGACGTCCGGGGCTGGCGAGGGTTCTGCGGCGGGAGCCGTGGGGAACAGCAGGAGTGCGAGGGCGGCGCTGAGGAGTGCTCTCATCGGTAGCCACTCTAAGTGGCCGCCGCCACTGTTCGCAACTGAACGACCCGCGTCCTCGAGATGAAGCAAGGCGACGGTAGACCCGGTGGCATGGCGGATGCTCAGCGGAAGATGAGGTTGAGGGCGGCGAGGAGGAGGAGGACGCCGAGGCCGAGGGTGGCGGGCTTCTGGTACCAGGAGAGGTGGGTCTCGACGGGCCGGGGAGTGAGGGAGTAGACGAGGCCGACGAGCTCGGTCTCGGGGCGGGGCTCGGTCGCGAGCGACACGGTGACGGTGACGACGAGATTGATCGTGAAGGCGAAGATGGCGGTCCAGAAGTTCTGGGCCATCTCGCTGGGGTAGTGGTGGAGGACGGTGATCCAACCGCCGTGGAGGCCGGAGACGGTGTCCACAGGGATGGTGAGGCCGTGATGCAGCAGACCGCCGAGGGTGCCGGCGAGGAGACCGGCGAAGGCGCCGTGGCCGGTGGTGCGCCTCCAGAACATGCCGAGCAGGAAGGTGGCAAAGAGGGGCGCGTTGACCAGCGAGAAGATGAGCTGGAGCGAGTCCATGATGTTGTTGAAGCTGGTGACGAGGTAGGCGGCGCCTACCGAGAGGAGGATGCCGACCACGGTTGAGACGCGGCCCATGCAGAGATAGTGGGCGTCGGTGGCGCGCTTGTTGAGGTAGGACTGGTAGATGTCGTAGGTCCAGACGGTGTTGAAGGCGGTGACGTTGCCGGCCATGCCGGACATGAAGCTGGCGAGCAGGGCGGTGAGGCCTAGGCCGAGGATGCCGGTGGGAAAGAAGTGCAGCAGCATGACGGGGATGGCGAGGTCGTAGTTGTAGACGGGATTGCCGGCGGAGTCGGTAACGGGCTTGCCGAAGATGGGATCGATCTTAACGGGGATGAGGCCGTGGGGGTGCGCGTCGGCGAGCGGGACGCCGGAGTCGGTGCGGGCGGCGGTCTCCGCGGTGAGACTTTTGGACGTGCTCAGGGCAGGACCTACGGCGCCGAGCACGGGAACGGAGGCGGTGCGGCGGGTAGCGGCGGGACTCTGCGAGACGGCGGGAAGCGACGCTGCGGGGACCATGCCGCTGGTAAGGCTGACGGCGATGAGACCGGGAAGGATGACGAGGAAGGGGAAGAACATCTTGGGGACGGCGGCGATGAGCGGGACGCGGCGGGCGGACTCCTGGGAGTCGGCGGCCATAGCGCGCTGGATCACAAGGAAGTCGGTGCACCAGTAGCCGAAGGAGAGCACGAAGCCGAGACCCATGGCGAGGCCGAACCACTCGACGCCAAGGGGGTTGGTGTTGGCGTGCGCCATACCGCGCCAGGAGTGGACCATAGCGACGGGCAGGGTCTGCCTGATCCCCTGCCAGCCGCCGACGCGGCGGAGACCGATCCAGACCAGAGGGACGAAGCCGGCGACGATGAGGAAGAACTGCAGAACCTCGTTGTAGATGGCGCTGGAGAGGCCGCCGAGGAAGACGTAGCCGAGGACGATGGCGGCCGAGAGCAGGATCGAGACGTGGAAGATCCAGACGTCGGGTAGGATGCCGCGGAAGAGGCCGAGGCTCTGGATGAGCAGGGCCATGGCGTACATGGAGATGCCGGAGGAGAAGACCGTCATGAGGGCGAAGGAGATGGCGTTGAGAGCGCGGGTCTTCTCGTCGAAGCGAAGCAGGAGGTACTCGGGGACGGAGCGGGCGCGGGAGCCATAGTAGAAGGGCATCATGAAAACGCCGACGAAGACCATGGCGGGGACGGCGCCGATCCAGTAGAAGTGGCTGGTGATGATGCCGTACTTTGCGCCCGAGGCTCCCATGCCGATGACCTCCTGTGCGCCGAGGTTGGCAGAGAGAAAAGCGAGGCCGCAGACCCACGCCGGGATGGAGCGGCCGGCGAGAAAGAAGTCATTCGAGGTGCGCATGTAGCGCTTGAGGGCGACGCCAATGCCAAGGACGAAGGAGAAGTAGACCAGCATGATCAGCCAGTCGATCCAGGAGAGTGTCAATGAGGTGTGCCTCTGTGATGGGGCGGTCTGCGGGAACGATAGCGCGCGATGCGCGGGCGCGTCCAGTTGCGGAGCGCGGAGAGTCGCTTCGATGGCATCGACGGATCTGTGGTGTGACGCGATGGTGCACTGAAGTTGAGGCGGGAGAGCGGACGCGCGGGGCCACCGCTGCATCACAGCCCCTAGTGTCTGCATTTGCCAGAGGGAGACCTCAGTGCAAGCCCGCGAGGGTTCTCGGGACTGGAGCTCTTGATGTTGGGTTCGGCGATTCTGCTGATTGATGACAATGCGGTGCAGGCGGCGACGCGGCAGGCGATTCTGCGACGGGCGGGTCACCACGTGGTCGCGGCCCTGAGTCCGGAGCCGGCGCTCGAGCGGATCCGGGCGCGGGAGTTCCCGGAGCCGATCGGACTTGTGATCACGGACCACGTGATGCCCGGGATGACGGGATCGATCTTTGCGCGGGCGCTGCGCACGTTCGATCGGGAGATGCCGATCCTCGTGATCAGCGGGATGGAAGAGGCCGAGGAGGAGTATGCCGGGCTGGAGGTGGTCTTCCGCCAGAAGCCGCTTTCGCCAGAGAACCTGTTGACGGTAGTGGACTCGCTGCTGACGGCACGGAA
This sequence comes from uncultured Acidobacteriaceae bacterium, assembly GCA_964247625.1. Taxonomy (GTDB): domain Bacteria; phylum Acidobacteriota; class Terriglobia; order Terriglobales; family Acidobacteriaceae; genus Edaphobacter. Next base: position 869,307 of record CAXTVA010000001.1, on the reverse strand, counting down.
GGCCTCGTAGCGAGTGCTGTAACGGCGATCCTTCCCGTCGAGTGAAGCTGAGAGTCTGCTCTCTGTCGACGCTCCGATGATGGAAGACGATGGAGCTTTTTGGGGCGGAACTTCGCTCTCGTCTGCGCGCAGAAGGGTGGGCGGTCTGTTCGGCTCATCGAGGCGGCGCGGCTTCCCTGCGGTGCACGCGTTGCGTGGGGTCACGGTGACTGCGAGAATGAGGGTGAGGTATTTATCATGCATCCGATGCCGGAGTTCGGAAGCTTCAGCCTCCTGCTCGCGCTGGTGCTGAGTGTGTATGCGCTTGGCGGAGGGGGCCTGGCGCTCTGGCTTGAGGGTCATGGCGGCGGTCTGCGCAGTGAGCAGGCAACGCGGCTGGGCGAGACGGCGCGGCGGGCGGGGCTCGGGAGCTTTGTCGCGGTGAGCTGCGCGGCGTTCGCGCTGGTGTGGGCGTCGTATACGAACGACTTCTCGGTCGCCTATATTCTGCACCACACCAACCGGAGCCTGCACCCGGCGTACAAGTTTTCGGCGCTGTGGTCGGGGCAGGAGGGTTCCCTGCTGCTGTGGGCGTGGCTGCTGGCGGCGTATGGCTTTGTGCTGCGGCTGCGGCACAAGGTGGATATCCGGCTGACGGCGTTTGCGTCGGCGATTCTGGCGGGGGTGCAGGTCTTCTTTCTGCTGCTGCTGAACTTCGCGGCGCCGCCGTTTGCGATTCAGCCGGGCCCGCTGGCGACGGACGGCTTTGGACTGAACCCGCTGCTGCAGTACCCGGAGATGGTGATCCATCCGCCGATGCTCTATCTCGGCTATGTGGGGTTCGCGGTGCCGTTCGCGTTCGCGCTGGGTGCGCTGATGATGCGATACCCGGGCGAGAAGTGGATCCACATCACGCGGCGATGGACGATGGTGACGTGGCTCTTTCTGACCTGCGGCATCTGCCTGGGCATGCACTGGGCGTACGCGGTGCTGGGATGGGGCGGCTACTGGGGGTGGGATCCGGTCGAGAATGCGTCGCTGATGCCGTGGCTGACGGGAACGGCGTTTCTGCACTCGGTGATGATGCAGGAGAAGCGCGGGATGATGAAGAGCTGGAACGTGTGGCTCATCTTCTCGACGTTCATGCTGACGATCCTGGGCACGCTGCTGACGCGGTCGGGGCTGGTGCAGTCGGTGCACGCGTTTGCGCAGTCGTCGATCGGCGACTGGTTCTATGGGTTTCTGTTGATCGTCTTCGCGGTGTGCCTGTTTACGTTCTTCAAGCAGCGGGACCACCTCAAGACGGAGAACCGGCTGGAGTCGATCGTGAGCCGGGAGTCGAGCTTCCTGTTCAACAATCTGATCCTTTTGGCGGCGTGCTTTACGGTGCTGTGGGGGACGTTGTTCCCGGTGCTGAGCGAGTACGTGCAGGGGTCGAAGGCGACGGTGGGCGCGCCCTTTTACAACAAGGTGAATCTGCCGATCGGGCTCAGCCTTCTGCTGCTGACGGGAGTGGGGCCGCTGCTGGCGTGGCGGTCGACTTCGCTGAAGTCGATCCGGCGAAACTTCCGGCTGCCGGGCGCGGCGGTGGTCCTGGCGGCGGTGGGGTTGATGCTTGCGGGGGTGCGGCCGTGGAAGGACGGCGACGACATGCAGGCGACGCTGTTCTCGCTGGTGGCGTTCTCGCTCGCGGCGGGCGTGATCACGGCGATCTCGGCGGAGTTTCTGCGCGGGGCGGGCGTCATGCGGACCCAGACCGGCCGCGGTCTGCTGCCGGCGATGGTGCTGCTGGTGCGCAAGAACACGCGGCGCTACGGCGGATACCTGGTGCACTTTGGGATCGTGGTGATGTTCATCGGCATCGCGGGCGGCGCGTTCAACCAGTCGCACGAGCAGGAGATGAGCTTTGGCGACCAGATGACGATGGGACCCTACCGGCTGGTGTGCAAGAGCTACACGCAGGACTCGAATGCTACGTTCGACACGGAGTACGCGCTGCTGGACGTGTACAAGGGTGGCAAGAAGGTGACGCAGCTGGCGCCGGAGAAGCGGTTCTACACGGCGAGCCAGCAGCCGTCGACGGTGGTGGCGAATCATTCGACTCTGGCCAGCGACCTGTATGTGATCTATGAGGGCAAGAACCCGGATACGGACCGGCCGATCATCAAGGTGTTCCTGAACCCGCTGATCAACTGGATCTGGATCGGGGTGGGCATTGTGGCTCTGGGAACGCTGGTCGCGCTGGCGCCAAGGATGGTAGCGGCGACGGTGCGGCGGCCGGTCCTGGTCGAGGTTCCGGCGGGGGTGGAGGCGCGGCATGCTTAGGCGCTGGACGCAGGCAGTCGGGGTGGCCGTGCTGGCGGTGGTGATGCTGGGCGCGGACGGCGCGGATGCGCGCTTCAACCGCATCGGGCACAAGATGATCTGCGCGTGCAGCTGCGGGCAGGTGCTGGTGGAGTGCAACCACGTGGGGTGCCCGGACTCGAACCGGATGATTGGCGAGCTGCGCGAGCAGATCACGACCGGAGGGACGGAGACGTCGATCCTGAACTGGTTTGCGGGCAAGTATGGGGCGATGGTGCTGGCGGCGCCGATTCGGGGCGGCTTCGATACCGTGGCGTGGATCGTGCCGGGAGTGCTGTTCCTGCTGGCGACGGTGGGGACGGCAGTGCTGGTGCGAACGTGGGCGGGCCGGGCCCGGGCGATGCGGCTGGCGGACGTGGCAGCGGCGGGTCCGGGGTATGGAGCCGGATTTGGACGGGATGCGCTGCGGGAGCGGATCCGGCGCGAGACGGAGCTCTAGCGATGGGCGCTCTGGCGGCGGCGGCGTTGACGCTCACGATGGTGGCGTGGATCTTCTGGCCGCAGCGCGGCTTGAAGCAGGAGGCGCGCAAGACGCGGCTCGACTACCTGACCGAGCGGCGCGAGGTGATCTACGACAACCTGCGCGATCTGAACTTTGAGTACCAGGCGGGCAAGCATCCCGAGGCGGACTACGCGGTGCAGCGGGCGAGCCTGGAGGACGAGGCGGCGACTGTGCTGGCAGAGATGGATGCGCTCGAGAGCCTTGGTGTGGATGGACGGGTGCGGGCGCGGGAATAGGGAGCGGCGAAGTTGCTGTCGCGTGCGATCTCACGGGCAACGTCGGCGGCCCCAGGTTACTTGGCTGATAGGTCGTGAACGGGGACGCGGTGCCGCTTCAGAGACGAGAGTCGATCCTGACGTGGGTGGCACGGTTGTTCACCAGACGATGCGCGGGGCGGGTTTGGGAGAGGATGCCATGTGATTGCGGTAACCGCACCGCCGTCGCCGGTGGAAGACGATAGACTTTGAGTGTGGCGCTTTCCTTCCCTTACAGACGTGTTCTTGCGGTGGTGATGACGGCGGCGCTGGTGCCGGCGATGGCGCGGGCGGCATCGATTACGGGCACGGTGACGAACCGGACGACGAACAAGGTGTCGGCGGGTGACGACGTCGTGCTGATCCGGCTAGCGCAGGGGATGCAAGAGGCCGCACGCACGACGACGGACGCGCGCGGGCACTACTCGATTGAGGTGCCGGACTCGCAGCTGCACCTGATTCGCGTGACGCACGACAAGGCGAACTACTTCCAGCCAGCGCCGCCGGGGACGACGACGGTGAACGTGGATGTCTTCAATGCAACGGCGCACGTCAAGGGCGTGACGGGCGAGGCGGACGTTCAGCGGCTGCAGACCGACGAGAGCGGGAAGACGCTGCGGGTGGTCGAGAACTTCTTTGTGAAGAACGATTCGACCCCACCGATGACACAGTTCAGCGATCGGCCGTTCGAGTTTTACCTACCGGCGGGTGCGGTGGTGGAGGGTTCGGCGGCGCTCTCGCCGGGCGGCATGCCGGTGCAGGCCTCGCCGGTGCCGCTGGGCGATGACGGGCACTACGCGTTCATCTTCCCGATCCGGCCAGGGGAGACGCGGTTTCAGATCACATACCACCTGCCGTACACGGGCAACGTGACGCTGTCGCCTCGGCCGATGATGACGACCGACACGGTCGCGTTGATGATGCCGAAGAGCATGCACTTTGAGGCGAAGCCCTCGGCGCCGTACACGGCGGTGAATGATGAGGTGAATGCGCAGACGTTCGTCGCGCGCAATGTGCAGCCGTCGCAGGTGCTGGGCTACACGCTGAGCGGAACAGGCCAGCTGCCGCGGGACACGGCGGCGACGAACACGGCGGCAGGCCAGGGCGGGGATGCGGGGCAGGCGGCCGGGGGCGGCGGTTCAGATGCGGGTGGAGCGGCAGATGCGGGCGGGACGCCGGATCGGACGAAGTTTGGGGGCGGCCTGGGGAACCCGGTCGATCCGAGCGCGACGAATGATCCCTGGGCGAAGTATCGCTGGTGGATTCTGGGTGGGCTGGGACTGGCACTCGCGGCAGGGGCGGGAGTTCTGCTGAAGCAGCCGGCGGCGGGGGCAGCAGGTCTGGCGCAGGGGCCGGGTAGGGTTGGAGCCGGTGGCTTAGGGGCGCCTGGGGCCGCGGTTCCCTATGAGGGCGGGGGGTTCGGGGCGGCGAAGGCGACGGACCTGATGGCGGTGCTGAAGGAGGAGCTCTTCCTGCTGGAGGCGGACCGGCTGCGCGGTCGGGTGACGGAGGCGGAGTATCGCGAGGTGAAGCCGGCACTCGAGATTGTGCTGCGGCGGGCGCTCGAGCGCGAGGAGCCAGAGGGCTTTCGCGCGGCGGGAGGGACCGATGCGGCGGTAGGCGACGTGGCCACCGCTGAGCGGCGCTGAGGCTCGCGGTGCAGGATCTTCTGGCGATGGTGCGGCAGCTCTCGATGTCGCTGTGGGTGGGCGGCCTGTGCTTCTTTGCGTTTGTCGTGGCGCCGGTCGCGTTCGGTGTGCTGCCGGACACGCACTTGGCGGGTCTGGTGGTTGGTGGGACGCTGGGGCGGCTGCATGGTCTGGGGCTGGTGGCGGGGTGTGTCTTTCTGGTCACGACGGGCGCCGGCGGGATGCAGCGGCTGCGGCTCTGGGAGGTGGCGCTGACGACGGTGATGGTGGGGTTGACGGCTGTCTCGCAGTTCGGGATCCTTCCGCGTATGAACGCGGCGCGGGACGCGAACGGCGGGGTGGTGCGGGTCGAGGATCGCGGGACTGCGGCGGCGCGGTTCCAGATGTTGCACCGACTCTCGGAGAAGGTGGAAGGAACGGTGCTGCTGGCAGGGCTGGGCGTGCTTGGCCTGATGGCGGTGGAGCGGCGCGATGGCGATCGAAGCCGCTGAGCGGGGTGCGTCGTCGCGATGACGACCATGGCGCTGAGTCTGGGGCTGGGAGCGGTGGCGGGGCTGGCGAACGTGGCCGGCGGGTTGCTGCTGGTAGGGCGGCCTCCCTCGGCGGCGACGCTGCGAACGCTGGTGGCGCTCGGTGCGGGATTCATGCTGGCTGTGGCGATGCTGGAGATGGTGCCGGAGGCGTTTGCGCTGCGCGGCCGAGGGGCGGCGCTGCTGCTGCTGGCGGGTTACTGCGGGGTGCATCTGCTCGAGCACGCCTTTCTGCCGCACGTGCACGTGGGCGAGGAGCCGCACGGCCACGTGCCCCTCTCGGCACGGACGAGCTACTCGGTGCTGTTCGGGCTGGCGATGCACACGTTCTTCGATGGGGTGGCAATCGGGTCGGGATTCGCGCTGTCCACGTGGTTGGGGTGGGCGCTCTTCGCGGCAGTGTTTCTGCACAAGGTTCCGGAGGGATTTACGGTGGCAAGCGTGATGCTGGCGGCGCACCAGGGCCGCGGGCGGGCGACGGTGGCCGCGCTGGTGCTGGGAGTGACGACGGTCGCGGGGGTGCTGGTGATCAACGCGGCGCCGGGGCTGGTGCGGTATGGGCTGCCGCTCTCGGCGGGGGTGTCGATCTATGTGGCGGCGTCGGATCTGGTGCCGGAGGTCAACCGGCAGCCGGGCTGGAAGACATCGCTCGCGTTCTTCGCGGGCGTTGGGGCGTTCGTCGTGCTGCACCTGTTTGCGGACCGGTAGGCGCGGGCCTCAAGGTCGAACGCTGAGCTGGATGGCGGTGCTGTGCTGCAGCAGGGCGCCGGTCAGCGTCGTGGTGGTGCCGGTGACGGTCACGGTGTAGACGGTGGGTGCGGGGTCGGCGACGGTGGTTCCCTGGAAGACACGATCGCCGCAGCCGGCAAGGGTGAGGGTCGCGACGAGTGCGGCGACTACGCCGAGGCAGCGCACGCGGCGGCGGAGACAGGCGAGCGGTACGGCGAGGACGCAGAGCAGGGGTTGCCACGGTGTGTCGCGTGCTGCCGCGGGCGAGTGCAGGTGCGCGCTGGCTGCGGTGGTGATGGTCAGGGTGACGGTGGCGGAGGCGGCGCCCGGCACGACGACCGGCGGATCGAAGGTGGCGGCCGCGAAGGCGGGCACGCCTGAGACGGCGAGCGCGATCGGTCCCGGCATTGTGCCGTTGGTCGTGGCGATGGTGAGGGGAATGGTCGCGGAGGCGCCGGCGAGGACGGAGACGGAGGCGGCGGTGGCGGGCTGGAGGGTGAAGTCAGGCTGCGCGGCGGGAGGCGTGGCGGCGATCGACAGACTGAGCGAAGCGGACGGGCTGGGGAGGAAGTCAGGGTCGCCGGCATAGAGCGCGGTGATCCGGTGCGGGCCGGCGGCGAGACCCTGGAGGCTGAGGGAGAGACGGCCGGTGGCGTCGAGGGTGCCGGTCGCGAGGGTCGCGCCGGCTTCGCTCAAGGTGAGGCTCCCCGTCGGTGTGCCGCTGGTGGTGCTCGTGACATGCAGGGTGAGCGCGGTGGGGGAGGCGCCAGGGGCGTCGATGGCGATGAGGGTGGGCGCTTTGGCGATCATGACGGAGGCCGGGGCGAGAGCGAGGGTATAGTCAGCGGCGGCTGCGCCGGTGAGGGTCGCCTGGATGGGATAGCTGCCGGGGGGTGTCGCCGCAGTAGCTGCGCTCGCAAAGACGGCACTGACGCGAGAGGCATCGGCAGCAAGGAGGCCGGTGAGCACGCCGGTGAGCGGTGGTGGGGTCTGGCCGAAGAGCATGGTGGCCGCCGTCGGCGTGGCGGTGACCGTCAGCGGCTGCACGGCGAGGATCCAGACGGGGGAGTTGGCGGGGGCGTGCGCGGAGTCGCCGGGAAAGGAGGCGACCAGGTGATGGGTGCCGGCCGAGAGTGAGGCCGTGGGCAGGCTGACGTAGCCTCCGGCGGTGGTGGCCGTGACGACGGACGTGGCGCCGGCAGCGGTGAGGTCGAGCAGGGTGACGCTCTCCTGGACGGCGGGGGCAGTGGTCGAGCCGCCAAGCGCGGCGATGAGGGCGCCGCTCCCGTAGCTGGCGACGCTCGCGCCAGAGAGGGTGAGGGTGGGGCTAGGGAGGGCCCCGGGGCCAGCGACGGTTTGGATGACCGGGACGCCGAGGGCTGAGGAAGAGAGTCGGCGGAGGCGGCCATTGCCGCTGTCAGAGACGACAAGGGAGCTGTCCGGGGCGAGCGCGAGACCGGCGGGTGTATCGAGAGCGGCGGCGGAGGCGGCGGCGCCGTCGCCGGTGAACGCCTCGATGCCGGAGCCGGCGACGTCGGCGAGGGTGCTGGTGGTGGGGTCGAAGCGGAGGATGCGCTGCTGGGCGGACTCGGCGAGAAACACGCTGCCGGCGGCGTCGACAGCGACGGCGACGGGTGCGTGCAGCACGGTTGCCGCGGATGAGCCGATGAGAGTGGTGAGCTGGCCCGTGGCAACGGCGAGGTGGCGGATGCGATTGTTTCCGGTGTCGGCGACGAGCAGGTCTCCAGCGGGGGTGAGGGCGAGGCCGGTGGGCGTGTCGAAGGCGGCTGCGGTGGCGGGGGTGCCGTCGCCTGCGAGAGCCTGGGCGCCGGTGCCGGCGACGGTGGTGATGAGGCCGGAGGTGGGATCGACACGGCGGATGCGATGGTTGCCCGTGTCGGCGAGCAGCAGGGCTCCGGTGGCGTCGAGGGCGAGGCCGGCAGGGGCGCGGAGGCTGGCCGCGGTGGCGGGCCCGAGATCCCCGGAGAAGCCTGGACGGCCGTTCCCGGCGACGGTGGTGATAAGGCCGGTGACGGCGTCGACGCGGCGAATCCGATGGTTGCCGGTGTCAGCGAAGAAGAGGTTGCCCTGCGGATCGGGGGCCATGGCGGTCGGGCCATTGAGGGTCGCCTGGGTGGCGGGGCCGCCGTCGCCGGAGAAGCCCTGCGCGCCGGTACCCGCGACAACGGTGAGAGCGCCGGCCGGCGAGAGACGGCGGATGACGTGGCGGGCGCGCTCGGCGACGAAGAGGTTGCCCGAGCTATCGAAGGCGACGCCGGAGGGAAGCAGAAGCGGCGTGTTGAGGGAGAGGGGGAGCGAGGACGTCTGTGCGCCGGCCGCGAGGACGCCGGCGGCAAGGCTGAGCAGCAGGAGCACGGTCGTGCGTAGGCGAGAGAGGCTCGGCATACCCGGGAGCCGCGGCCGGGGGGGGCGCGACGGTGGGTCGAGCGTAGCAGGGGCGGAGTTCTGGGGCACTCCCACGAAGGTGTGGGTAGCAAGATGGACTGCGGAGAAAGCGAACGGCCTCGAGAGGTCTCGAGGCCGTTCGCATAAGAACTGCGGTGCGTTTAGGGGACCGTCTGGAAGCGCGTTCCGTCGTTCGGGGGCAGGCCTTGAGCGTATGGCTGGTAGGTCGGGACCGCAGCGCCAATGAGCTCCTGAATCGTGTTGGTGGACTGGCTCTGTCCAGACCAGACATCGCCTGAGGCGTCGATGATGATGGAGATCTGACCGCTGATCTGGTTATTGTCAAACTGCTTGGCAAAGCCGGCGGGATTCGGGGAGAGTGGGGTACCACCCTTCGAAAACTCGCTGAGGCCGCCGTTGTTGGTGTTGGTCGCCCAGACGTTCTGGGAGCCGTCGACGGCGATATCGTAGGGCGCGTTGAGACCGCCGCCGCTGAAGGGCGTGCCAGCCGTGCCGGCGGAGAGCACGAAGGAGAGCGAGTTGGAGGAGGAGACGTAGACGCCCGTGCCCGGGATGCCGGCGCGGCTGGTTGCCGAGATGCCGGTGGTGGCTCCCGGTGTCGCGAAGGAGGTGGTGACGAAGGGCGCTCCGAGCGAGGTTGCTCCAGCGTTCAGCGTCGAGGTGGTGGCGGTGATGTTGCTGCCTTCAGAGGTGGCCCAGATGGTGTTGTTTGTATCGACGGTGAGATGCAGGGCCGTGCCGACCGCCTGGGTATTGATGGGCACGATAGCCGGCGTGAGGGCGGTAGCGGTTGCGCCGTTCGGGATCTCATAGATGCCGCCGGTGCTGGAGTAGAAGACGTCGCCGTGGCCGTCCGTGGTGAGGGCGAGGACGGGGCTATCAGTCACGGTGGTGAGGACGGTGCCAGTGCCCGGGGTGTAGCGGTAGATGTCATTTGAGCGGGCGCTGCCGATCCAGACGTTGCCGGAGGTGTCGACGAGAGTCGCGCGGGCACCGGGGCCGGTGGGGATGTTGAAGGTGCCGGTAGGGAGGGTATAGCAGGAGAGTGGAGAGCCGGTCGCGGAGATGGCGCCGAGGCTGCCGCCGCCCTGGGCGTTGGCGAAGTAGACGTTGCCGTTCAGATCGATCGCGAGGCTGGAGACGCGGTTGATGTAGCTGGCGGTGGGTGTCGCGACGTCGCCGCAGAGGGAGGTCGAGGTGTAGTCGATCGCGACCGTCCAGTCGGAGGGCTGGGTCGTCAGCTGTGGCTGGTAGGGCGCGCCGGTCGCGGGCGAGAGGCCGTAGAGCGCCTGCACGTTGCCGGTCGGGTTGGTGAAGATGTAATAGGCGGCCTGGAGGACGTCGGTAGCCGCGGGTGCGGTGCCGCCGGCGGGCAGGTCGGTGGTGGTGAGGTCGGCGGGCGCCACGGCGTCGCTGTAGAGCGAGGTGCAGGCGGAGGAGCCGCTGGAGGCATTGTTGATGCAGCTCGAGAGAATGTTGCCGACGTGGTTGAGCTTGGCCTGTTCGGGGGTGACGGTGACGGTCGCGTTGGCGATGCCAGTCGTGCTATTGGTCGCGCCGGAGAGGGTTGTGGTTCCGAGAGACTGGCCGGTCGCGAGGTTGACGAGGCTGCTTACGGTGGCGAAGGAGTGCGCGAGGGCGGTGTCGGAGATGTAGATGCCGTCGGAGCCGATGGAGCTCTCGATCGGGGAGATCCCCGGGTTCATGTACTGGTGGATGGCGGCGACGGTAGCGGCCGTGACGACCTCGCTCATGCTGACGAAGGTGCTGCCGGAGATGCCGCCACAGCGGCCGAAGGGTGCGATGAAGACGGCGTCGTTGTTAACGTTCGCGCTGCCGTCATTGACGGTGTTGCCGCCGCGGGCGACGACGAAGACATTGGGACCGCCGTTCATGGCGAGCGGGCTGTTGGGCGGGGTGACGGGGCAGGAGAAGGTATTGCCGCTCGCGCCGTTGCTAGTGCCGCCATCGGCGCCGCGGATGAAGGAGAAGCTGCCGAAGCCATCGTTGGCGGAGGTGGTCTGCGCGGCGAGGGTGGCGGTGCTGCCGAAGCTGGGTCCCTGACCGGCGAACCAGAGAGTGACGGTTGCGCCGGAGACGGGCTGGTTGCCGCCGTGGATGCGACCGCCCACTTTCACGATCTGCGCCGACGAGTCACTGGAGGACGCGGTGCCGGCCAGATTCGAGCAGCCGGCGGTGAGAAGAGTGGTGGACGCCAGCAGGGTGAGCAGCTGGCGCTGCACTTGCCGTGATTTGGCGAAGTGAGACGTCGTCATGGTGTTGCCTCCGGAGGTTGCGGTGCTCGTGCCGTGATCGTGTGCATGGGGGAGGTACGGCTCCGTTGACCACTGGGCCAAGCGGACGGTGGTCAGGGAGCGGAGAACCTCGTCGAAGCAGCGCGGCCGAGCCGACTGCCCACAGCATGGAGCATATGGGGAATCATGCCGGACGCGGGAAAAATTTTCGCGCGATGGTACCAAAACTTACCTTGACCAGGCCCACCGGCAAAAGAAAGGGGTCTCTGCGGGCAGATGCGGGCGAGATCGCCCATGGGACGACCCAACCTGCGATACCCTCTGACGACATATGGTCCTAACGACGCTCGACTGGGTTGTGATCGCGGGATACTTCGCGCTCAATATCGCGATTGGGTTGTTCTACATGCGCCGCGCCTCCGGCGACGTGAGCGAGTTCTTTCTCTCCGGGCGCAATGTGCCGTGGTGGCTGGCGGGCACGTCCATGGTGGCGACGACGTTTGGCGCGGACACGCCGCTGGTGGTGACGGGACTGATCTATAGCCAAGGGATCGCGGGCAACTGGCTGTGGTGGTCGTTTGCGCTGAGCGGGATGCTGACGGTGTTCTTCTTCGCGCCGCTGTGGCGCCGGGCGCAGGTGCTGACGGATATGGAGTTTGCCGAGCTGCGGTATGCGGGCAGGCCGGCGACCTTTCTGCGAGCGTTTCGCGCGATCTACCTGGCGCTGCCGGTGAACACGATCATCATGGGGTGGGTGAATCTCGCGATGGCGAAGGTGCTGGCGCTCTCGCTGGGTCTGACGACGACGCGGCAGCAGCTGACGGCGGTGTACCTCTGTCTGGCGCTCACGCTCGTGTACAACACGATCTCGGGCCTGTGGGCGGTGCTGTGGACCGACCTGGTGCAGTTCGTGCTGAAGCTAAGCATGGTGGTGCTGCTCGCGTACTTCTCGGTGCACGCGATCGGCGGCATGCACGCGCTGGCGGACCAGGTGCACGCGTTCGACCGGGCGCACGGCGGGCGAGACACGCTGGCCTTCATTCCGGCGGCGGGATCGGGTTTTCTGCTCAGCTTTGCGGTGCTGCTGAGCCTGAACTGGTGGGCGAGCTGGTATCCAGGGGCCGAGCCGGGGGGCGGCGGGTACATCGCGCAGCGCATCTTCTCGGCGAAGAACGAGGCGCACGGCATCGGGGCGACGCTGTGGTTCAACATCGCGCACTACGCGCTGCGGCCATGGCCTTGGATTGCGACGGCGCTGGTCGCGCTGGTGCTGCTGCCGGCGCCCACGGCGGCGCAGGGCGGCTATGAGGGCGCGTATGTGTGGGTGATGGTGCACTATCTGCCGCCGAGCCTGCGCGGGCTGATGCTGGCGGGCTTTGCGGCCGCGTACATGTCCACGATCGGCACGCACCTGAACCTCGGGGCGTCGTACCTGATCAACGACATCTACGGGCGTTTTCTCGCGCCGGGGCGATCGGAGCGGCACTACGTGGCGGCATCGCGGTGGGCGACGATCCTGGTCGCCGTGCTCTCGGCAAGCGCGACGTTCTATATGCAGACACACGGAGCCTCCATCGCGGCGGCGTGGAAGTTTCTCCTGGCGCTGGGTGCGGGCGCGGGGCTGGTGTTCATCCTGCGCTGGTATTGGTGGCGCATCAATGCATGGAGCGAGATCACGGCGATGTGCTCGGCGGCGACGATCTCGCTGACGCTTGAGAGCCGGCTCGGACTGCCGGTCGTGCGGGCGCTGCACGGCATCGACGGACGGCTGACCATCGCACCCTTGAACACGGATGATCCGCACGCGTTTGCGTGGCTGATGCTGCTGACGACGGCGCTGACGACGGCGCTGTGGCTGGCGGTGACGCTAGCGACACAGGCGGAGCCCGAGACGACGCTGCAGGCGTTCTACGACCGGGTGCGGCCGGCGGCGCTGGGTTGGCAGCGGTTCGCGCCGGCCAGCGAGCTGGGCAAGCCGACGCTCGCATACAACTTCTTCCACTGGATCCTGGGCTTCTCGCTGGTGTACTGCATCCTGTTCGGCTCGGGCAATATTCTCTTCGGCCGGCCGCTGGTCGGTTCGGTGCTGTTCAGTGTGGGCGTGCTGCTGCTGGTGGTGCTGCTGGGAAGTCTGAACCGGCAGGGATGGAGCAGCTTCCGGTAGCGGTGTCTCATGCGCCCCCTTCGGGCAGACCTCAACGGCTCGAGGCCGTGCTGGAACGGGATGTTGCTGCAGGGGCGGCCGCCGTGATCTGCCAGCAGGCGCGGCCTCCTCCCGGAGCTCTCGAAGGCATGCTGGAGGGCCTCTCGGAGAGCAACTGGCGTCTGCTGTAGGATCATCCCAAACCATGGCAGATTCGCTGCCTTGAAGGAGAGACGAGAGATGAGCACACGACCGACCCGACTGCTGACCTGCTGCGCGCTGGCGATGGCACTGGGCTACACCGGCTGCAGCAAGAAGCCAGCCCCGACCGGCGTTGCAATTCGTAACCAGGATGGTTCCATTACGAATCCGGACGGTACGGTGACCTATCCGGCAGGTTCGCCGCAGGCGCAGCAGGCGGCAGGCGGCGGTCCAAAGACGAACGCAGACGGCTCGGTGACGAACGCGGACGGATCGATCACCTACCCGGCAAGCTCCGCGCAGGCGCAGAGCGAAAAGAACGGTACGCCGCTCGCCGCGCCGTCGACCGCCGCCGCACCGGCCCCGGTTCCTGCGCCCACGCCAGCGCCTGCCCCCGCAGAGACGGCCGGGGTGCCCGAGGCGCCAGTGGAGCGGAAGCCTGTTGAGCCGAGGTCCACGACGCTACCCAGCGGGACGCGCGTGGCGGTGAGCCTGTCGCAGTCGCTGAGTGCGAAGGCGAGCAACGTCGGAGACACGTTTACGGGCGTTGTGGCGCAGCCGGTGACGACCGCCTCCGGACGCACCATCTTTGCGCGCGGGACGCAGGTCGCGGGGACGGTGGTGGCGTCCAAGGGACGCGGCCGGTTCAAGGGCGCGGGCGCCCTGGGCATCCAGCTGACGACGATTTCTGGACAGACGGTGACGACGAGTGAGTATGAGCAGGAGGAGAAGGGCAAGGGTAAGCGAACGGGCGTGCTGACCGGCGGTGGTGCCGGCCTGGGCGCGATCATCGGCGGCATCGCAGGCGGCGGCAAGGGTGCGCTGATCGGCGGCCTCGCGGGCGGCGGCGCGGGCGCGGCCGGCTCCGGGCTGACGGGGAACAAGGACATCGTGATCCCGGCGGAGACGGTGATCACCTTCCGACTGACGGCGCCGCTGACGGTCCGATGACTCCGGCGGCGTAGACTGAGGCGTGATCCTGACGCCTGTCTTTCTTCTCTCCGCAACGGATGCGGCGCACTTCCCTGCCGCGGCGCGGACGCAGGGGGCGCCGGAGGTGGCATTTCTCGGGCGATCGAACGTCGGCAAGTCGTCGCTGATCAATGCGCTGCTTGGGTCCAAGCAGGCGCACACGTCGTCGACGCCGGGGCGAACGCGGGCGATCAACTTCTTTGGGCTGTATGAGGGACCGGGGGCGAAGCTGCGCCCGTTCCCTGCCCTGGTAGTCGCGGACCTGCCGGGATATGGCTACGCGAAGATCTCGCGGTCGATCTCGGCGGAGTGGCCGAAGTTCATCGAGCCATATCTGCTGGAGCGGCGGGAGCTGGCGCTGTGCGTGTGCCTGATCGACGCCAACATCCCGCCGCAGGCCAGCGACACGACACTGATCCAGTTTTTGCAGGCTGAGGGCCGGCCATATCTGGTGGTTGCCACGAAGGCCGACCGGCTGTCGCACAACGCACTGCAGAAGTCACTGGCGGCGCTGCGCTCCGCGCACGGCGTCGAAGCGATCACGCCGGTCTCGGCGAAGACAGAGGCGGGGCTGAAGGGGGTGTGGTCGGCGATGCTGGCGGCCAAGCCTGTGGCGCCGGAGTCAGAGTAAGGCGGCGGCGACGGTGGCGGCCTCGTCTGCGGTGAGGTAGAGCGAGCGGGTGACCACGGTGGCGCGCGGAAGTACGCGGCCGGCCGCGTGGATCCAGGAGCGGCGCTGGATGTCCATGGATGGAAGTTGGACGAAGAGACGCTTGTCGAAGTCGCTGCGGTCGCGACTGCTTGGGAAGCGGTAGTGGTGCCGGGTCTGCCCGGCAGGGATTGAGGCTGTGGCGAGCTCGCGGAGATGTGCGCGCGTCCACAGGGTGCAGCCGGCGGCGGCGAATGCGGCGAGGGCGGCGGCAACCGGAGTGGCTTCGAGCGCGGAGGTGGCGGATGCGGCGACTTCCAGACCTCGGGCCGGAGCGGGGCGAAGCTCCGCGGCCGGCTCAGCATCGAGGACGAGCGAAGGAAGGAGGCCTCGGCGAACGAGCTCCGGAAGATCGACCGCGGGGTCGGTCTCGAGGCCGACGGAGAGGGGTGTGCCTCGTCGGGCTTCGTTCTTCAGCACGCGCAGCGCCTCATCGGCGTGTTTGACGACAAAGTGCGCGGCGCCGGAGCGGAGTGCGGCACGCTGGCGATCGGCGTCGGCGTCGAGGGTGAGGACGAGCGCGCCGGCGATGATGCCCGCGAAGGCGACGGCGGCGACGGGCGGCTCGGCGGAGAGCAGAAGGATCAGCCTGCTCGCCCAGGACGAACGATGTGCGGTCAGCGCCATGTAGGCGTCGAGCACCTGGTGCTGCAAGGGGTCGAGACCCATGTCCTCAGGATCTTCGATGCCGCGCACCGTCGTCTGCGGCGTCGGGCCAGGAGCGGGCTCATCGGTCGGGTGCACGGCTACTCCCCGTAGTAGTCCAGGCCAAGGTGAGTGATGAGGTCTTCGCCCATAATGTGGCGCAGCGTATTCTTGAGCTTCATCGACTGGATGAAGAGATCATGCTCCGGATAGACGCCAGGAGCGGAGTCGGGCGCCTTGAAGTAGAAGCTGAGCCACTCCTGGATGCCGATGCCGCGCAGGCTCGGAGTGCGCGCCGCAAGGTCAAGGAAGAGGCAGAGGTCAAGGGCGAGCGGGGCGGCGAGGATCGAGTCGCGGCAGAGGAAGTCAACCTTGAGCTGCATCGGGTAGCCGAGCCAGCCAAAGATGTCGATGTTGTCCCAACCCTCTTTGTTGTCACCCCTTGGCGGGTAGTAGTTAATGCGGACCTTGTGATACAGGTCCTTGTAGAGTTCGGGGTAGAGCTCGGGCTGCAGAATAATGTCGAGAACACCGAGCTTGGACTCTTCCTTGGTCTTGAAGCTCTCCGGATCGTCGAGGACCTCGCCGTCGCGGTTGCCGAGGATATTCGTCGAGTACCAGCCGGCGACGCCCAGCATGCGGGTCTTGAAGGCGGGCGCAAGAACGGTCTTGATGAAGGTCTGGCCGGTCTTGAAGTCCTTGCCGCAGATCGGCGCATTCATTCTGCGGGAGAGCTCATTGAGCGCGGGGACGTCGACGGTGAGGTTGGGCGCGCCGTTGGCGAAGGGAATGCCCTCCTTGAGGGCAGCCCACGCGTAGAGCATGGATGGCGAGATGTTCGGGTCGTCCTCGACGAGGCCCTTCTCGAAGGCGGCGAGGGTCTGGTGAACCGAAGTCTGCTCGAGGAAGATCTCGGTCGAGCCGCACCAGATCATGACCTGGCGATCGGTCCTGGTCTTGAACGCGGAGATGTCGTTGCGGATCTGGTTGGCGAGATCGCACTTGTTCTTGCCGGATTTAACGGCAGTGCCGTTGAGGCGCTTGACGTAGTGCTGGTCGAAGACGCCGGGCATGGGCTCGATAGACTCGAGGAAGGGCTTGATCTCGCGCAGTTGATCCTTGTCGAGGACCTGGGCGTGGCTGGCGGCGTCGTAGAGATTGCCACCGAAGATGTCCCAGCCGGTGAAGACGAGATCGTCGAGCTGCGCGATGGGAGCGAAGTCTTTGATAAGGGGCGTGCGGTTCTCGGTGCGCTTGCCGAGGCGGATGGTGCCCATCTGCGTGGTGGAGCCGATGGGCCTCGCGAGGCCACGACGGACGGCCTCGACGCCGGCGATGAGGGTGGTGGCGACGGCTCCCATGCCGGGGATCATGATGCCGAGTTTTCCGGTGGCAGGGGTGATACTGGCCGCTTGTTCTGTTGCGGCCGGGGTGCTGGACATGTCGGTGAGGTGCCCTTCTGAGGTGCGGATCTTTCCGTGTCGCGGAGGGGTTAGTATCGCGCATCGAGACAAGAGGGGCAAATCGGCAGTATCGGCTCGTGAATCAGCTTGAATTGACTCACGGGCGCTACTCGACGGTGAGGGTGAGGACGGCAGAGGAGACGACGGTGGCGGTGATCGAGTCCTGGCCGGTGAGAGTAAGGGTGTAGGTTGTGGCGGGGACGGTGGGAGTTGCGACCGGCGGGGTGCCCGAGGAGCTTCCACCACCGCCGCAGCCGGAGAGCGTCGTGCCGGCGATGGCGACGAGGAGCACGGCGAGCAGTGGAAAGGGACGGCGGCGGATTGTAGGAAAGAGGCAGCAGAGGGTGAGGCCGGCGGCGATGGGAAGGACGGTCCACGAGCCCGAATGGAGTCGGGCGTTCTGGGAGGGGCTGGCCGAGGTGCGGGTGGGAGTGATAAGGCGGAGGGTGCCGCCGCGCACCGATGGCAACGCGGAGGAGCAGGCAGTCCCCACGCCAAGAGTGAGGGTGGTGGTTGTGACGCCCTGGACGGGGAGCGTGGGGATGGCATAGCAGCCAGTGAGCGGCGTGCCGTTGCCGCCGGAGGCAGAGAGAGACCAGAAGAGGCGGCCGTCGTAGCCGCCGGAGGGGGTGACAACGACGGTGGAGGTAGAAGAGCCGTTGGCGGGGACGATAATGTTGCCGGCCGTGATGGCGATGGTGCCCGATGCGACGAGATTGCCGACGTCGAAGGCGGTGGTGGCGGAGGAGGGGTCGTGGCTTGAATCGCCGGAGTAAGCCACGGCGAGGACGTGCGAGCCGGTGGTAGCCGGGGCGGTGATGGTGTAGGTGAGGGTGCTCTGAGACTCGAGCGCGTTGATGAAGTCGAAGGGAAGGTTCGGCGCGATCACAACTCCATCGAGGGCGACCGTGACGGTGCCCGTGGGCGGAGTCGGATGACTGGTGAAGAAGGCGGGAGAGACGTTGATATTGATGATGTCCGCGTCACCGGCGTTCACTGCCGTGCTGACCGGGCTGAGCGTGACGATGGTGGGATTTGGAGATGAACTGCCTCCCGGCAGAGCGGCCTGGAGGTGGAGAAAGTCGAGGCTGCCGAGGCCGGTCGCCTGGTCATAGCCGGTGCCTGCAGAGAAGCCGGAGTGACCGGCAGCAGAGCAGCCGGCGGCGCCGGAGATGCAAGCGATAGAGCCGGTGGTGATGTCGTGGAAGACGGAGGCGGCGGTGGCAGGGGTGGAGGCGAGGCGGTAGAGGACAGGATTAATCTGTCCCTGGCCAGAGGACTGCGTGCTCTGGTTGAGCAGGGCGACTATGGCGGCGAAGGTGGGCGCGGCGAAGCTGGTGCCGCCGGCGACGGAGTAGTTGGCCTGAATGCCGAGTCCGTAGTCACAGTAGGGATCGGCGCCCCCCTCGTCGCTGCAGAATAGGAAGCCGGGGTTGAAGGCCGAGGCTTGCAGGGCGATGTCGGGGAGGACGCGGGTGGTACCGGCGGGGATGCCCGGAATGCCAGTCTGCCACGTTGGGCGGGAGGTGAGGGCGCTCGCTCCACCGCCTCCAGCGAGGATTCCGAGCGAGACGGAGCCCTCGTTCCAGGTCGTCTCCGGAACGTAGGAGAGGAGGCTGGGGGAGAGATCGTTAGCCAGGTTTGTGGGTGCCGCCCAGTAGGTCGTGGAGTCGGCGGCGAAGGTGCCCGGATCCATCTGGGTGCCGCCAACGGCGGTCACATACGGGCTGTCTGCCGGGTAGTTGACGGCGAGTGCCTGCTGCTGGGCGACCGTGAGATCGGTGGAGGAGAAAGGGGCGCATGCGGTCGAGCCAGCGTCGCCAGAGGAGGCGATGAGGGTCTGGCCCTGCATTGCGGCCTGCTGGAAGAGGTTGGTCCCCTGCGTGAGGTCGGAGGGGCTGAGGAAGGTCTCACACTCGCCATAGCTGATGCTGACGACGGGGGCGACGTTATGGTCGATGGCGAAGGCGAGGGCGTCGAAGACGGTGTACGTGGGGTCACTGCCGACGTAGACGAGCACGACATTAACGGCATTGAGCAGGCCGGAGGTGTACTCGAGATCGATCTCGGACTCGGTGGCGTCCCCGGGGGAGATAGCTTCGACACCGGTGCCGGGGACGAGGACGGGTGTGAGCGTCAGGTTATTTGCGGCAGAGAGAAAGCCGCGTACGGCGGAGTTATAGGAGAGATTAACGAAGGACTGGCCCACGACTGCGATGGTCTGGCCCTGGCCGGGACGAAAGGTCTCGGTTGCGCCAGGTAGGTCGTACATGACGGCGAGATCGGGCGGAACGAGGTAGTGAGTTCCGGTGGCGCCGGCGGTGTAGGCGGGACGTGGGGCGAGATGAACGCTGGGGCGGGGGCGGAAGTCGGAGAGGTGGAGGATGGCGGTGGTGACGGCGGCGAGGTCGGCGGGGAGTGCGAGGTCGGAGTTTGGGGCGATGTGACGCTCGCCGTCGACCTGATAGCGGTGGAGAGAGGTGTGAAAGGCGGTGGCGACCTGGGCGGCGGTGCCGGCGAAGGTGATACGGTCGCGGGCGTGGGCGATGCTGGTGATGGTGAAGCCCTGGGCGATGAGCCAGTGCTCGGTAGCGTCGAGGTCGGCGTTGGCCATGCCGAAGCGGGCGCCGAAGGCCTCGGGGGTGAGCCAGTGGTGGAACTCGGGCGAGGCGGGGTTCTGCTGTGCGGTGAGCAGCTGGTCGAGGTCGGCCTGCTGAGCGGCGGAGCGGCCGAAGACGAGGGTGATCCCCTGGAACGGCTGACCGGCGGCGACAGGGCCGAGGTCCTGCGCCTGCACGACCCGTGGCGACATGGTGCCGTGAAGGACGGTGGACGTGTCTCCCCGGATGGCGCCCTGGAGGCGAGGCTCGGGGGACTGCGGCGAAGCGGTGAGCGGGTTGACAACAAACAACAGGCTGAGCAGGGGCAGAGAGGTACGGCAATGATTCATGCAAACGGTCCAGTTCAGGCCCAAGGCGCAGGAGCCCGGTAGTGCACCGTAGCAAAGGGTTAGTGGAGGTGACCAGAGAAATCTCCGAGGTCGTACCAGACCCGCAGTACCGCGGTCATACACCTGACGGGCGGCTCTGCGGCAGGACGTCGCCAGCTGCTGCCGGTGCGGCCGACGGATGGACGCTCCGCGCAACACTCCCTGCAAGCGCCTGTAGGAGGTGACATAACTTACTGAGGGGATGTGAAGCATCGACCTCGCGCGCTGGCGGGGCGATGAGACTGACCTGCGGCGAGGTCAAGGCAGGCGGGGCTGATCGCAGCGGAGGGCGCGGCAGGTCGAGGGCCGAAGCTGGCGAGCCGACGTCCTTGCCCGCAGGCGTTCGGCGCGGCGGAAGCTATGCCGGCTCGGTCCGAATGCGGTTCTGCCAGTGGGTGTAGACGAACCAGAGGATGAGCGCGCCGAGCACGGCTTCGACGCCCAGGTGGAAGCGGTGGAAGATCTCTTTAAAGCGGGGATTGGTGTTCCAGGATGCGCCCAGGCGAAGTCCGATATACGCGAGCGCGTAGCACCACGGCCAGGAGCCGAGGAAGGTATAGATGTGGAACTTCCACTGGTTCATACGGGCGACGCCGGCCGGAAAGGCGATGAAGGTGCGCACGATGGGAAGCATGCGGCCGACGAGCACGGTGATCGAGCCGTAGCGGTCGAAGAAGCGATCGACGAGATTGAGGTCGCGGCGGCTGAGCAGGAGATAGGAGCCATAGCGCTCGACCATGGGGCGACCACCGCGGGCACCAACCCAGTAGGCCGGGATGGAGCCGAGATTCGAGGCCAGCGAGGCCACCGTCGCGAGAAGGACGAGCTGCAGCTGCGTGTGGGCGAGCGCGTAGCCGGCCAGGGGCATGATGATCTCGGATGGAATAGGAATGCATGCCGACTGGATCGCCATGAGCAGGATGACCATCGGGTATCCGCCGCTGCTGATGAGGCCAATAAGGAAGGCGATGACTTTTTCAGACATTCCACGCGAGTATACCGGGTGGTGCTCGTGCCGGAGCGCGCTTTGCTAGCATAAAGAAAGGAGTTAACGACGATGGCGAGCGCACCAACGGCAGTGGTGGATGAGGCGAAGAGCAGGGCTCTGGCCGAGCAGGATCGGCCCGCGGGCGTGCCACGCGAGGCGGCGAAGACACCGGTGAAGCGGCAGATTGTGTGTTTCAGCTTCTACAAGGTGATGCCGGAGTGGCGGCGGCTCGATGCCGCGACGAAGCAGGCGCACCGGACGGCCTTTGCTGCGGTGCTGGCGAAGTGGAACAAGCCGGGCGAGTTCCTCTCGCTGACCTACTCGACAGTGGGCACGCGCGGCGATGTGGACATGTGCCTGTGGTCGATCGGGTACGCGGTCGAGGAGTTGAACCGCATGCGGAGCGAGCTGATGGCGACGCCGCTGGGCGGCTATCTCGACTCGCCGCATAACTTTCTAGCGATGACCAAGCGATCGCAGTACAAGATCGATCGCGAGGATGAGAGCGACGGCGAGGGACGGGGCGCGATCCGGCCGGGCGGCCAGAAGTACATCTTCATCTACCCGTTCTGGAAGACGCGGCCGTGGTATCTGCTCTCGGCCGAGGAGCGGAAGCGGCTGATGGATGAGCACATCCGCGTGGGCCTGCTGTATCCGCGCGTGAAGCTGAACACAACGTACTCGTTCGGCATCGACGACCAGGAGTTTGTGGTGGCGTTTGAGACCAACTTTCCCGAGGACTTTCTCGATCTGGTGCAGCAGCTGCGCGAGACCGAGATCAGCATGTACACGCTGCAGGACACGCCGATCTTCTCCTGCGTGCGGGTCTCGGCGATGGACATGCTGGAGCGGCTGGGGTAGTGCCGGCGCGGGCGGCGGGGCTCCCGGCGAAGCCAGCCGACGTGAAGGTCCCGGGTGGCGCGAGACCTGCAAAGAGAGTCGCCGCGCGGCGCAGCGCGAAGACGTCTCCGGAGCGGGTCGCAGCCATTATGCAGGTGTTGGCGGAGACGTATCCCGGGGTGGTGTGCGCGCTCAACCATCGCGACGCGTGGGAGCTGACGGTGGCGACGATTCTCTCCGCGCAGTGTACGGATGCGCGGGTGAACCTGGTGACCCCGGCGCTGTTCCGTGCATTCCCGACGCCGGCGGCGATGGCGGCCGCTTCCCTGCCGGAGCTTGAAGCGCTGGTACGAACGACGGGGTTCTTCCGGGCGAAGGCGAAGTCCATTCAGGGCGCCGCGCGGATCGTGACGGCAGAGTTTGGCGGCCGCGTGCCGGAGACCATGGAGGAGCTGCTGCGGCTGCCCGGGGTGGCACGCAAGACGGCGAACGTCGTACTCGGCAGCTGGTACCGGATTGGCGTCGGCGTGGTGGTGGACACGCATGTGCTGCGGCTCTCGCGGCGGCTGGAGCTGACCCGGCACACGGAGCCGGTCAAGGTGGAGCGGGATCTGATGCGGATCCTTCCGCCGGATCGCTGGATCGACTTCAGCCATGAGCTGATCCACCATGGGCGGCGGGTGTGCGTGGCGCGCAAACCGCGCTGCGCGGAGTGCACGCTGGAGCGGCTGTGCTGCTCGAAGGACAAGACGTGGAGCTCGCATTGAGCGGCGTCCGCGCTAGTGCGCGTGGGCGCGCAGAGCGGCCAAAGTCGTCTCGGCGAGAGCGGCGACGGTGGTGGCGGAAGCCTCGGCGTGCGGCGCAAGGCCGAGGGTGCGCAGGGTCTCAGAGGTGATAGGACCGATCGAGATGCGCAGCGTCGCGGGCGGCAGAGTGAGACGCGCTTCGTCGAGCAGGGTGACGAGACTAGATGCCGTCGACGAGCTGGTGAAGGTGATGGCGTCGGGCGGCGCGGTGGTGAGCAGCCGGCGCAGGCTGTCGAGCGAGGCAGGCGGGATGCGGTTGCGGTAGGCGGCGGCGACGGTGACCTCAGCGCCGGCGGCGGTCAAGGTGTCGGGAAGCATATCGCGGGCCTGCGCGGCGCGGGGCAGAAGGATGCGGGCGGCAGCGTCGTCGGCGCGCCGGGCGTGTGGGATGAGAGCGGCGGCAAGGCTCTCGGCCACGGCCTGGGACGGAATGAGGTCAGCCGAAAGGCCGCCCTGGCGGAGGGCGGCGGCGGTGGCCTCACCGATGGCAGCGACGCGCTGATGAGCGCTGAGTGGCGCCAACGGGCGGCCAAGGACAGCGGCGCGAGCGAGTGTGGCATCGACAGCGTTGCTGCTGGTGAAGACGAGCCAGTCGAAGGTGTAAATGGCGATCAGGGCAGCGTCGAGCGCGCAGAAGGACACCGGTGGAACGATCTCGATCAGCGGAAGAAGAATGGGCTCGGCTCCGAGGCGACGCAGGTGCCCGGCGAGGGCGGAGCTCTGGGCGCGGGTGCGAGTGATGAGGACGCGAGCGGGCACTGGTGATGAGATGGTCGCACAGCCGATCTTCGGCGATCTTGCTGCAGGACAGTTCAATGCAGCACATGTCCAGCACGTGATGGGCGATTTAGATCAGAGACAAGACGTTCGTCGGCGAGAGATATCCGACCATAAGTGCAGCATAGCTAGAGCAAAGTCCTATCTTCTATCGTGGATAGCTGATGCTGACCTTCGGAGACACGACTGCTCATAAGAGAGCCCGAGCTTCTATCTTGCAGTGCGTCTCAAACGAACAGTGAGAGTAGTTCCCGCCGACGAAGTCGGTAACTGCTCTCATCACTTAGGCGAGCTCGGGGGCGGTCTCGGTGTCAATCTAAGTCGATCAACCGACGAAAGCATCCAAACTTGGGAACTCCAGTGAGCAGCGCTCTCTTCGAGTTCCCCACGGAGGGTGCATGGCGAAGGTTCTGGGAGTCGGCGTTATCGGCGCGAGTGCGGAGCGGGGGTGGGCGAAGCTAGCGCATATTCCTGCGATCCAGCAGCTTGCCGGACTTGAGCTAGTCGCCGTCGCCTCCGGGAGCCAGACAAAGGCCGATGCTGCCGCAAAGGCGTTCGGCGCAAAGGCGGGCTATGCCGAGGGCACGGAGCTGATTCGCGACCCGAACGTTGACCTGGTAACGATTGCGGTGAAGGTTCCCGACCATCGCGATCTGGTGCTGGCGGCGCTGGCGGCGGGTAAACACATCTACTGCGAGTGGCCGCTCGGACGCAACCTCGCGGAGACGCGGGAGCTGGCGACAGCCGCGCAGGCGGCGAAGGTCCATGTGGCGATCGGGCTGCAGACACGCGGCAACCCGGCGCTGCTGCGGGCGCGCGAGCTGGTCGCGTCAGGAGCGATCGGCCGGCCGCTCTGCGCGCGCGTGCTCTCGACGACGGCCGCCTTTGGCCGGCAGGTCGAGGCAGCGATGGCGTTTGCGGAAGACGCGGAGAACGGCGTGACGCTGGTGACCATACAGGGAGCGCACACGCTCGACTTCGCGATCGCGCTGCTCGGACCGTGGGCCGACCTGACTGCCCTCGCCACCACGCAGTATCCGCAGACTCAGGTGGGCGACCCGCCGAAGACGCAGGACCGGTCCACGCCGGACCATCTGCTGGTGCAGGCGCGCACGGGTGCCCATGCCAGCGTATCGATCGAGGTCATCGGCGGACGGCCTCCGCAGGCGGTGCCGTTTCGCATGGAGGTCACGGGCGAGGCGGGTGATCTCGCGATAGAGGGCGGTGCAATGCGGGGCTTTCAGTCCGGCAGGCTGATGCTCTCGCTGCGCGGCGAACCGCAGCAGGTCGACGAGGGGGAGCTGACGACGATGCCCGCCGAGGCGGCGAACGTTGCTGCGATGTATGCGGCTCTGCGCGATGACATCGCCTCAGGAGAGACGACTGCCCCGGACTTCGAGCATGCCGTGCACCTGGCGAAGCTGCTGGATGATGTGCTCGCCTCGGCGCGAACGGGAGCGCGGAAGAGCGTTGACGGATGGCCGGTCTGAGACGCCCGTTGCCGAGATGCTGGGCTGCAGTGCGACCGCCTGTCGGCTGCGCTCTGTGCTGAAGAGGCGGGCTCACGTTCGCGAGGATGTGGCGGACACAGAAAGAGAGGCTGCCCGGGTGAGCAGCCTCTCTTCGGTTCGCGGCTTCGGTTCGCGGTGCGCTCGACCTACTTCTCTGGCATGCGACCGGCGGCGGTGAGTTCGGCCGCGTCCGGTGCGTGCTGGTAGACGGGGTGCTCGTCACCCTGCAGCGCCTCGCGAATATACGCGGCGTACTGCGGGTCGGCCTGCTCGAAGTGGCTTAGCTGCAGCTTCTGGATGCGGTCGGGCACCTGGCCGAGCGAGCCGGCGATCGCCTTGGCGGTGTTTCGCTTCTCGGACTCGGGAAAGAGGCGCCACAGGTTACCCGCCTGCGTGTAGTCGTCGTTGCCCTCGCGGTGGTCGTAGCGGCCGACCTTCTCCGACGTGGCGGTGGTCTGGTAGGGGCGCTCGAGGAACTTCGGGTTCTCCTTCGGTCCGCCGAAGCTGTTCGGCTCGTAGTTCGGCAGATCGCCGCCGTTCGAGTCGAAGCGCATCGAGCCATCACGGTTGTAGGTCGCATACGGGCACTTGGGCGCGTTGATGGGCAGCAGGTCGTAGTTGGTGCCGATGCGGTAGCGGTGGGCGTCGGGGTAGGAGAGCAGGCGACCCTGCAGCATCTTGTCCGGCGAGTAGCCCATGCCGGGAACGACGTTCGACGGATTAAAGGCGGCCTGCTCGACCTCAGCGTGGTAGTTCGAGGGCTTGCGATCGAGGCTGAAGACGCCGACATCGATCATCGGGTAGTCCTTGTGCGGCCAGGTCTTGGTGAGGTCGAAGGGATTGAAGTCGGGCTTATCGATCTCGGCCTCGGGCATGACCTGGATCTGCACGTTCCAGGATGGAAACTCCCCCTGTTCGATCGCGTGCAGGAGATCGCGCTGCGAGTAGTCCGGGTCGGAGCCGGCGAGCAGCTCGGCGGTCTGCGGGTCGAGGTTCTTGATGCCCTGATTGGTCTTGAAGTGCCACTTGCAGTAGAAGAGCTCGTCCTGCGCGTTGATCAGCGAGAAGGTGTGCGAGCTGTAGCCGTTCATGTGGCGATATCCGTCGGGGATACCGCGATCGGAGAAGAGGATGGTGACCTGGTGGAGCGACTCGGGCGACAGCGACCAGAAGTCCCACATCATAGTGGCGGACTTCAGGTTCGAGCCGGGCTCGCGCTTCTGGGTGTGGATGAAGTCGCCGAACTTGATGGGGTCGCGGACGAAGAAGACCGGCGTATTATTGCCGACCATGTCCCAGTTCCCTTCCTCGGTGTAGAACTTGACGGCAA
The DNA here is from genome assembly GCA_964247625.1 of uncultured Acidobacteriaceae bacterium. Lineage (GTDB taxonomy): Bacteria > Acidobacteriota > Terriglobia > Terriglobales > Acidobacteriaceae > Edaphobacter. The sequence goes on along the minus strand of CAXTVA010000001.1, from coordinate 843,244 downwards.
AGCCGCGGGGATCGCGCGCGGTGTCGGCCGAACCCTTCTCGCCGCCGACGGTCGAAAAGCGAGCGAAGGTGGGACACGCGTTGCCGACCTTCGAGAAGAGGGCCGCCTTGGTGTACTTGGTGATGTCGTGGGTGACGACGAACTTGCCGTGGGCGCCTGAGCCCTTGGCGTGCACAACGCGCTCAGGGATGCGCTCGCGGTTGAACTGAGTCATCTTCTCGAGCAGTTGAAAGTCGTCGAGGGTGATGGGACCGCGACGGCCGGCGGTGACGGAGTTCTGGTTGTCGCCGATGGGGCGACCCTGGTTCGTGGTGAGCTGGGCGTTGGTGTGCTGCGCGCCGGCATCCTGCTGGTTAGGTCCGGTGGATCCCTCGCCGATGGGGGACTCGCTGCCGATCCGGGCGCTGCCGCCCTGGTTCATCTGGTGACCGTTCGAGCCGTTGGCGCCGTTCGACGTTCCATTCTTCTCTGCCATTGGTTTACTCCTGTCTCCTGATTATAAGAGGTGGACGGGCCGGGTATCTTCGCTCGCGGAATTTTCACCGGGCAGCCCGGGATGTGTTTCGGCGCGCTCTGCCTACTGCGGACGCCGCTGCTCGGCCGGAATGAAGTCGTCGAGGACGGCCTTGCGCATGAGGTCGGGCGGCAGCAGGCCCTGGGCGAGGATGAAGTCGTGGAATCGGAGCGGGCTGAAGCGCGCGCCGAGCGCCTGCTCGGTCTCCCTGCGAAGCGAGATCAGGCGCGTGTAGCCGTAGAAGTAGCTGTTGGCCTGGCCGGGCGACTTGAAGGTATACCGCTCGACCTCGGACTGGGCGAAGGCGTCCGAGAGCACGACGTCGTCGGTCAGGACCTTTTTGGCTTGGGCGGGCGTTACGGTGCCGGCCTGCAGGCCAGGGTCGAGCCACGCGCGGGCGGCGCGCAGGAGGCGGAAGTTTAGCGTGAGCAGCTGTCCCTCGGCGGGCTCGAACGGCTGCATGATGAACTCGGAGTAGAGCCCCCATCCCTCGGCGTTGGTGGAGTTGAAGGCAAAGAGCGCGCGGGCGAGCGAGACGCCCTGCTCGACCATGGAGTCGAACTGAAGCTCGTGGCCGGGACGGGCCTCATGCGCGGTGAGCGTCCAGGCGACGGCGTCGTAGGTGAAGTCGTCGAACTTCGCCGCGGCCTTGCCGTCACTCGAGGGCAGGTTGAGGGGAAGGATGAAGGCGCCACGCTGGCCGGTGTTGTGCAGGAAGGGCGGCGGCTGCATGTGCGGGGCGGGCACCTGCGCGGTCTCGGCGGCCGAGGCGAGACGGATGATGGCGGGGCGATCGGGCAGTGTCACCAGCTGGTGGGCGGCGATGATCTTCTCGATCGCGTGCAGGCGATCCTCGAAGAAGGGCAGGATGGCGTCGCCGGTGATCTGCTGCTTCTTGAGCTCGCGAATGACGTCGCGGTAGTCGGCGGACGGCAGGTGGCGATGCAGCGCGACCTGGGCGGCGACGGGGGCCATCTCGGCCTGGAGCGCGGTGAAGGAGGTATGTGCCTGGGTGGCGAGCTGGGCGGGCGGCAGGTCGACCCCGTAGCTCTCAAGCGAGAGCGCGTAGCGCTCCGGCGGTAGACGGAAGTCGATGCGAGCCTTGGGCAGCACCGTGGCGCGCGTCCAGGCGTCGTAGTCGGTCAGCTCGGTCTTGAGGCGCTCGTAGGCGGGCTCCCAGCCGGTGAGCTGGTACTTGCGGAAGAGGTCGGCGATGCCGGTGAGATAGGTCTGGTTGCGGCCAAGCTCGGTCTCCATGCGGAGGCGCGAGGGAAAGCCGATGCCGGGTTTCGCCATCTGGCCGAGGATGTACGTCTTGGCAAGCTCGGTCGTGGGCGTGTAGCCGGGTTCGAGGCCGGCGTACTTACGCAGCCGGACGACGGCGGCGGCGCGGCGGGAGGGTGCGGTCTGGTCGTCGAGCAGCGCCTGCAGGCCGGAGAAGACGAGCTCGCTCGCGTTGAGGAACGGCACCTCGTGTGCGCGCGCGTAGCTCTCGGAGCGGGCGTCACGATCGGTGGCCTGGATCAGGATGGTGATGTCCTGGCGGACGCGTGGGTCGGACTCTGTCGGCAGAGCCGCCTTGAGCCTGGCTACGACGGCGTCGTTCTCGCTGCGCGCCGCCAGCTCATCGGCCTCGGTGAGCTTGGAGATGGAGCTGTCAAACTCGGCGAGTCCCTGCGCGGAGGCGCCCTCGGGCGAGTGCCGGTTAGAGATGTCGAGCAGCTGCTGCGTGTAGGCGTTGGAGCGAACGATCCAGCTGCGGTCCGGAAGATGCGCAGGGGTGCCGGAGACGGCGGGCGTCTGTGCGAGCGCGGGCGCGGTGAGAGCGAGGAGCAGAGCGAGCGGGGCGGGGCGCATTGAGTCTCCTTCGGTGCGGCTGCGATGGCTTGCGTTTGACGTCGGCTGGGTGGTCGCGATCACCTGTGGCTAGAGGCTCTCGGCGAGGGGCATGGACTGCAGCAGATCGAGGGCGCCGCGGGCGAGTAGCAGGTCGGCGAGGCGGCGCCCGAGATCGGTGGCTGAGGTGCTCGCGGGTACGGCGAGCTCGGCCGTGGCCATGCTGTCGCCGTCGGGCGCGAGCACCTGGCCGAGGATGTGCGCGTAGGTGCCGGCGACGGTCGCGAGCGCACCGATGGGCAGCATGCAACCACCGCCGAGGGCCTCCAGGCAGGCACGCTCGGCGGTGACGGCGAAGCGGGCCGCCGGGTCGTCGAGCGCGGCGATGGCGGCGTGGATCCCGGGGTCGCGCGCAGCGTCGTCCGTATCGAGCGCGTGTGCCGTTGCGCGGGTCTCGAGCGCGAGCGCGCCCTGGCCGGGTGCGGGGCAGAGCTCCTCGGGGGCGAAGCGATGGTGGACGTGCTCGGTGCGACCCAGACGGTCGAGACCGGCGGCGGCAAGGACAAGCGCGTCGCACTGCCCTTCGCGAAGCTTGCGCAGGCGGGTGTCGACGTTGCCGCGGATCTCGACGAACTGGACATCTGGCCGCAGCGAGAGCAGCTGCGCCTGACGGCGCGGGCTGGTCGTGCCGATGCGGCCGCCGAAGGGCAGCGTGTGCAGGCCCCAGTATGGCTCGCAGACCCAGACGTCGCGCGGATCGCCGCGCTCGGGAATAGCCGCGAGGGTGAAGCGCGGGTCCAGGCTCGTGGGCAGGTCCTTGAGCGAGTGGACGGCGAGATCGATCTCGCCCGTCGCGAGCGCGTCTTCGATCTCTTTAATAAAGATGCCCTTACTATCGAGCGACGCACCGTCGAAGCTGGCGGGCGCGATGAAGCCGGGCTGCTGCATGCGATCGCCAGTCGTCCGGATCACGCGGATCTCGACGAGGTGGCCGTGCGCGCGGAGGCGATCGGCGATGTGATTGGACTGCCAGAGCGCGAGCTCAGAGCCGCGGGAGCCGATGCGGATAGAGAAGGATGCCATGTGGACTTCAGGATACGGCAGCCGATGTCGCTGCCGTATCCCCTGGTGTCGAGGTGGACAGCTTGCTACAGCGAGGCGCTGCCAGCAAGCTCACCCGAGACGTCGACGTGCTCGTGCAGGGGGAGCGACTCGACGGAGTCACCGATCTCGATCGAGAACTGGCCGGGAGCGATGGTCCAGTGATGCGCCGCCGCGTCGTAAAAGGCAAAGGCGCGCGGATTGAGTTCGATCGAGACGTGCTTGGTCTCGCCCGGCGCGAGCTCGACGCGCTCGAAGCCCTTCAGCTCACGCTCGGGCCTCGCCGTCTTGGCGTGCCTGTCGGCAACGTAGACCTGGGCGACCTCGGCGCCGGGACGGCTGCCGCTATTTGTGACGTCGAAGGTTACGTTCATGACCCACTGTGTGCCGGACGAGGTACGAGCGACCTGCGGGTGGGAGAACGTGAATTTCGTATACGAGAGACCGAAGCCGAAGGGAAAGAGAGGCTCGGTGTGACTGTGCTCGTAACCGCGGTAGCCGACGAAGATGCCTTCCTTGTAGGCGACCTTCTTGGTGCCGGGGTCGGGATAGTACGTGTCGAAGGTAGGGTTCTCCTCCGCGCGTCGCTCGAAGGTCGCGGGCAGGTGGCCGGAGGGGTTAACGTCACCAAAGAGGATCTCGGCGAGCGCCGTGCCGCCCGCCTGGCCGGCATACCACGTCTCGAGCAGCGCGGGCACACGCTCTAGCCAGGCGCTCGAGTCGATGTTGCCGCCGGAGGTGATGGCCACGATGGTCTTCGGGTTCGCAGCCGTCATCGTCTTGATCAGCTGATCCTGACCGAAGGGCAGCGTGAAGGTGCGGTCGCCGCCCTCGCTCTCGCTCGCGTGATTGAAGCCCGCTGCGACGAGGATGACGTCCGCCTTCTCCGCGAGGAGCTTCGCGCGAGGCGAGACGATGCCGTCGACGGGCACGATTGCGAGCGTGAGGTGTCCGCCAAAGGCCCCCTCCTGCTTGTCCTCGATCAGCAGCTTGTGCGGGCCGGCCGTTAGGTGGAGCGTGATGGCGGGCTGAAAGGCGCGGACGATCTCCCAGTTCTCGATGAGCTGCTTGCCGTCCAGTGAGAGACGGTTGCCGGAGCCCTCGCCCGCCCCTTCGAGCGCGACGATGTAGTCACCCGTGGTGGCGGCGGTGTAGATGCCGGACCAGCGGCGAGAGGTCTTGGATGCGCCCATGTTGCCCTCGAGGGCGGCGGCCATCTTGTCGGGATCACCGACGATGGACTCGATGGTGACGCCGGAGACGATGACGTGACGCAGGATCTCGGTGGTCGCGGGGCGACCAGAGAGGCTGTCGTTCGCGAAGGTCGTGACGGTCAGGCCGGCCTTGCCGCCCTCTGTCGTGAACTCCGTACTGCGTGCGAGTTCGGCAAGCTCGGGCAGACCGCGATCGTAGAGCACAGCCACGCCGCTACCGGCGAGGTAGCTGGTGATGCCCTCCAGATCGCTGACAAGGTGAAAGGGGACGACGCCAGCCGAGCCACCACCTCCGGGAACACCCGGGTACGCGTTCGGGCCGACAACGAGGATCGTCTTGATCTGTGATTTGACAAGTGGCAGGAGCGGCCCTGTGTTCTTGAGCAGCACGGCGGACTCGCGCGCGGACTGGAGCGCGACCGCGTTGTTGCGGGCATCGTCAAAGGAGACGGCGAGATCGGTCTGCGCGTTCAGCTTCGGTTCGGTTTCGAGGCTGATCTGAATGCGATCGTTGCTGGGCGGCGCCTCACCGGCTGGCTCCGCGCGATCCAGCCAGCCGAAGCGCGCGGCGGTGCCGAGGATGCGCTCGATCTTTTCGTCGAGAGCGGCCTCCGAGAGCTGGCCAGATTTGATCGCGGGCCCAAGACTAGCTGCGTTCATGTACCTTCCGGTGGGCATCTCGAGGTCGAGCCCGCCTTTGGCGGCAGCAAGGCCGTCATACGTTGCGACCCAGTCGGACATCACGATGCCGGGAAAGTGCCAGTCCTTGCGCAGGAGGTCGGTGTTGTAGGTACCATTCTGCGTCGCGTGAAAGCCGTTGATGAGGTTGTAGGAGTCCATCACGGCGCCAACGTGCGCCTGCTTGACGCCGGCCTCAAAGGCCGGCAGGTAGATCTCGCGCAGGGTGCGCTCGTCGATGAGCGAGTCAGAGTCGTGGCGGAGGAACTCGGAGTTGTTGCCGAGAAAGTGCTTGATCGTCGCGCTGACGTCTTCGGCCTGCATACCGCTGATGTAGCCGACGGCGATCTGCGCGCTGAGGAAGGGATCTTCGCCGAAGTACTCAAAGTTGCGCCCGTTGCGCGGCGAGCGATAGATGTTGACGCCCGGGCCGAGCATGAAGTGCACGCCGCGCGCGCGCGCGTCACGACCGATACTGCCGCCGACACGGGAGGCAAGCGCAGGATCCCACGAGGCCGCAAGACCGATGCCGGCGGCGTAGGTAGTTGACGGAAAGCCGGCGTTCGAGCGGGCGCCGAAGGGACCGTCCGACATCTCGAGTGCGGGGATGTGCAGACGCGGGACGCCGCGTGTGGCAAAGCCGGTGCCGCCGATGTAGTCGAGCTTCTCATCGAGGGTCATCTGGTGAACGAGATCGGCGACATGAGCCCTCTGCGTTTCAGTCTCAGGCGGGGGCGACTGAGCGAAAACGGCAGGGCCGAGGAGCGCGGTGAGGGCGAGGAGAGTCAGGGAGCAGATCGTGCGTCGGAGCATTGAAGCCTTTCGCGGGCGCGAAGACAGGAGCTTGCGTCAGGTGCTAGAGCCTACAGCACGCGGCATAGACGTGGCTCGCGGCAGCCTTCAAGGACGTGACTGGTCGTTGGCGAGACCCCGCCTCTTGTCAGGGCCGCAGCCTCGCGCTGCGCTCAGCCGCGACGGCGGCGATCGGAGGACGCGATGCTGCGAACCACATCGCCGCGGCCAGAACGCGCACTCGTGCGAGCAGAGACCGTGTCCGAGAGCGGGCTGTCGTCGCTCAGGGTGTCGAGCGTGTCGCTCTGAGGCTCGGCGCCGGCCCGCAGCGCGGCGAGCTGCGGGTGCAGCAGCTTGGCCGAGAGCGATCGGGTAAGGGCCTCGATGGCGGCGAGCTGCTCGGGCGAGAGCGGCATGCCAGCGCCGCGCAGGCGGCTCTCGGTGCGGGCGAGCTCGGCTTGGCGGAGCTCCTCGGTCTGCTGTTGTAGCGCGCGGATGGCGGGCACCGCGTCGAGCTGTCGCAGACGCTGGCCATAGCGCTCGACCTCGCGGTCGACGATCGCCTCCGCGGCGGCGGCCTCGCGTGAGCGGCTGGCCTGGTTGGTGGTGGCGACCTGTTGCAGGTCGTCGATGTCGTAGACGAAGCAGCCCTCGACCTCGTTCAGGCCGGGATCGACGTCGCGCGGCACGGCGATGTCGATGAAGAACATCGGCCGGTTGCGGCGGCGCTCGAGGAAGGCACGGCCATCGTCGCGGGTGAAGATCTTGCCGCCGCCGGTCGAGGTAATGACGATGTCGGCGCGGTGCGCCTGCGCGTGCAGCTGGTCGAAGGGAATGATCTGCGTGGGCAGCGCCGTGTCGAGATCGCTCGCGAGCGCGCGGGCGCGGGCTTCGGTACGGTTGCTGATGAGGATCGTCGAGGCGCCGCTCTGGATGAGGTGGCGAACGGCGAGCTCGCTCATCTTGCCGGCGCCGACGATCAGCACGTGCTTGCCCTCGAGGGTGCCGAAGATCTTCCGGGCGAGGTCGACGGCAACCGACGCGACGGAGACCGAGGACGAGCCGATCTCGGTCTCGGTGCGAACGCGTTTCGCGACCGCGAAGGCGCGCTGCAGCAGCGGGTCGAGCGTCGCGGCGATGCTGCCGACCTCCCGCGCGATGCTCCAGGACTCCTTCACCTGGCCGAGGATCTGCGCCTCTCCAACGACGAGGGAGTCGAGCGAGCTTGCGACGCGGAAGAGGTGGCGCACGGCGTCCTGCTCGCGGTACTCATACAGGTGCGGCTGCAGGGTGCCCGCGGGCACGGCGAAGAACTCGTGCAGGAACCGGACGGAGGCGGCCGAGGTTGCGGCGGCGGGCGCGGGATCGGCGCTGGTGAGCAGCTCGACGCGGTTGCAGGTGGAGAGGATGAGGGCTTCGCGGATGCCGGGCTGCGCGGCGAGCGCGCGGGTCGCCTCGGCAAGCTCTCCCGGGGCGATCGCGAGGCGCTCGCGAACCTCAAGCGGAGCGGTCGTGTGATTGATGCCAAGAAGCACGAGCGCGGGTGCGCCGGGTGCGGGCGCGGCGGAGCGGTCTCCGTGGGAGACTGCGGGCTCAAGGCTGGGCCGGAGGCGGCTCATGGCGCGGCGAACCGGTGCACCACGGAGAGCTGGTTGGCGGCCCAGACGGCGAGCACGACGATGAGCACGAAGGAGGAGAGATAGACGGCGCGCCGCCCGCGCAAACCGGAGTGACGGCGGATGAAGATCATGCCGATGTAGGCGATCCAGAGCGCGAAGGAGAGCAGGACCTTGGGGTCGACAAAGAAGCTGGGGCCGACGGTGACCTCAGCGAGCGCGGAGCCGATCAGCAGGCCGGCGGTCATGCAGGGCAGGCCGAAGAGCAGCGCGCGCAGGGCGATCTGGTCGACGGTCTCGAGCGGCGGCAACCCCTGCAGGGCGGGCATCTTCTGCTTGAGGCGGCGCTCCTGGACGAGGTAGAGCAGGCTCGTCAGGAACGAGAGGAAGAGTGCGGCATAGGCGGCGAGCAGCAGCGCGATGTGCAGGAAGATCCATCCCGAATGGGCGAGCGGCATGGTCTCCGGCCCGGGGTGAAAGGCAGGAACGAGCATCAGCAGAACCGTCACCGGCAGCAGAAAGACGCCTGTCGTCACCGTGTGATAGCGCAGGAAGACAACCAGAAAAGCGAGGGCGAGCAGCAGTGCGAGCGAGGACTGCGTCTCGTGTGCATCGACGGGAAGCGTGTGGTGGGCGGCGACGAGCATCTCGGCGAGCGAGACGAAGTGGAAGAGCAGCGCGCCAAGTGCGGCCGGAACGGCGATATGGCGCCAGCGGGGACGGTCGTAGAGCGCGGCTGGCAGCACCGAGAGTGCCGCGACAGTGTAGAGAACGACGGCGACTCTGAGCCAGAGAAGAGGCATGGGGGTGGTGCGCGCCAAGGTCGCGCGTCGACTTCAGTATAGCGAGTCAGGATGCGTTCTGCCGTCTGCAGAGCGCCTGATCGGCGCGGATCGTGCGTGTCCTGAAGGCAACTCTGACTTGTTCGAGTCAGGCACCCATGGAGGCTACTTTGGCACGGAGTCTTCGGAGAGGGCGAGCCACTCCTCGACGCGACGCTCGCAGTAGGCCCGGCTGATGAAGGCGGGCTTGTCGAGGATGTGGATCGTCAGCGTGCCGTCGTGATGGGTGTAGCCAGCTGTGACCCCGTCCTTGCTGACGGTGCCGACTCTCTCAGTGATGGACACACCGAAGGTTCGCTCGAGTTCGGCCGCTTTGGCAGCGAACTCGGCGTCTGTCATCTGGACCTGGATCATGGAAACAAAACTCCGCAGGTGCTGCAGTGGATTAGACGACAGAGCTGAGCCGGAGGTTGGGCTGCCAAGTGGGGTATTCTGGCCACTCCCCATGAAGCATGACCTGAACTCCGGCAGAGCGGCTGCGGGCGATCCGGAGGCGGCGCTCTCGCCGGCGATGCGACAGTATCGCGCGGCCAAGGACGCCTATCCGGACACCCTGCTCTTCTTCCGCATGGGTGACTTCTACGAGCTCTTCTTTGAGGACGCGATCGTCGCGGCACGCGAGCTGCAGCTCACGCTCACGGCGCGCGACAAGCTGAAGGCCGTCCCCATGTGTGGCGTTCCCTACCACGCGGCGGAGAGCTATCTGCAACGGCTGCTGCGGCGCGGTTTTCGCGTGGCGATCTGCGAGCAGATGGAAGATCCGAAGCTGGCCAAAGGCGTCGTCCGTCGCGAGGTGACCCGTGTGCTCACGCCAGGGACGGCGGCGGACCCGGCGCTCGCCGCGGAGCAGAGCAACTGGCTTGCGGCACTAGCGACGGCAGGCGCGGGCGATCACCTGTGCGCGGGCGTAGCCCTGGTCGACCTCTCGACGGGGGAGATGCGGGCGATGGAGTTCAGCGGGCCGCGGGCGCTCGTCATGGCCGCCGACGAGCTCGAGCGCGCCCGGCCGGCGGAGCTGCTGTATGCGCCGCGCCAGGCGGGTACGACCTCAGACTCGCGCGGGGCGGCCGCAGCGCAGCAGATGGCTCTGGGACGTGACGCAAACACGCCGATGATGGCGGGCGAGCTCACGGGGCTCGAGCAGATTCGCACCAAGACGGCGATGGAGGACTGGGTCTTCACAGCCGAGCATGCGGTGCCGCTGCTGCGGCGGCAGATGCGTGTGCACTCGATCGAGGGGCTCGGCCTGGGCGGCCACGAGACGGCGGCGATCGCGGCGGGCGCTCTGCTCGAGTACCTGAGACGGACGCGGCAGGGCGCGCTGGAGCACATCGACGGACTGCGCTTTGCGGAGCGTTCGACGGCACTCGAGCTCGATGCCGTGAGTGTGCGCAACCTCGAGCTGGTGGAGCCGCTGTTCGCGGGCGAAGGCGTGCAGGCCACGCTCTTTTGGACGATGGACGCGTGCATGACACCGATGGGCAAGCGTCTGCTGCGCGCCACGCTGGTACGGCCGTCGGTGGACGTGACGGAGATTATTGCGCGGCTCGATGCAGTGGCAGAGGCGGTGGCCGAGCTGCGTGGGCGGGAGCAGCTGCGCCGGCTGCTCGGCAACGTGCTCGATCTGGAGCGGCTGCTGGGGCGGGTCGCGATGGAGACGGCGGGGCCGCGCGAGCTGGCGGCGCTGGCGGGAACACTGCGCCGGCTGCCCGAGGTTGTCACCGGGCTCGAAGTCTTCCGCGGCGAGCGCTGGTGCGGGCTGCGCAAGGGCTTCGATGCGCTGCCCGAGGTGGCGGAGCGGGTCTGCGGCGCGCTGGTGGACGAGCCGCCGCTGGGGCTTGCGGATGGCGGAGCGATCCGCGCGGGCGTCGATGCGGAGCTCGATGAGCTGCGGACGCTCAGTCAGAGCGGGCGCTCGGCCGTGGCGGCCATCGAGCAGCGAGAGCGCGAGCGCACGGGCATCGCGAGCCTCAAGGTGCGCTTCAATACCGTCTTCGGCTACTACCTCGAGGTCACCAAGGCGAATGCGCGTGCGGTGCCGGCGAACTACGAGCGCCGACAGACGCTTGTGAACGCCGAGCGCTTCACGACCCCCGAGCTGAAGGCGCTCGAGGAGAAGATCCTGAATGCGCAGGAGCGCTCGGTCGAGATCGAACGGCGGCTCTTCGCGGAGCTGCGCGCGTGTGTGCTGGCCGCGGCAGGGCGGATTCGCGCGGCCTCGCGTCGCGTCGCGGAGATCGATCTGCTGCTGTGCTTCGCGCACCTGGCGGCCATGCGGGGATGGACGCGCCCCGTGGTGGATGAGAGTGGGGTGCTCGAGTTCGTGGGTGGCCGGCATCCCGTCGTCGAGCGGAGCATGGAGGAGAGCGGCACAGGCCGGTTTGTGCCGAACGCGCTCGCGCTCGAGGCCGGGGCCGGGGCCCGGGATGGAAGGGTGCCGTCGATCGCGCTCATCACGGGGCCGAACATGGGCGGTAAGAGCACGTACCTGCGCACCGCGGCGCTGCTGGTGATCCTGGCGCAGAGCGGCTCGTTCGTACCTGCGGAGCGCATGCGCGTAGGGCTGGTCGATCGCGTCTACACGCGCATCGGCGCGAGTGACAACGTAGCGCGTGGACGGTCGACCTTTATGGTTGAGATGACCGAGACAGCGGCCATTCTGAACACGGCGACGGCACGCAGTCTGGTGCTGCTGGATGAGATGGGCCGCGGCACCGCCACGTACGACGGCCTGTCGCTGGCGTGGGCGACCGTCGAGCACATGCACGATGCGATCGGCGCGCGCACGCTCTTCGCGACGCACTACCATGAGCTGACGCTGCTCGAAGAGCGGCTGAAGCGGCTGCGCAACCTGCGCGTGACGCTCCAGGAGACGGCGACGGGAGTCGTCTTTCTGCATGCGGTCGAGGCAGGTGCGGCGAGCAAGAGCTACGGCATCGAGGTGGCGCGGCTGGCCGGTATTCCGGGATGCGTGATCGGTCGCGCACGCGAGGTGCTCCGTCTGCACGAGCGCGTGGAGCACGAGCAGGCGCGCGGCGCCGGTGATCGTGCAGCGCAGATAGCGACGGTACAGATGACAATGTTTACGCCCCTATCACAGCGCATCGTCGATCGCCTGGCAGAGGCGGACGTCGATGGAATCACGCCGCGCGAGGCGCTCGCGCTTTTAGCAGAGCTGCAGCGGGAGCTGCGCAGTTGAGGGCCGGTCTCGAGGTGAGCGCGCGGCCGCGGCAGACGACCGTGGCGGGCGTGATGAGCGGGACGTCCGCGGACGGGGTCGAGGTGGCGCTGTGCCGGATCTCCGCGGACAAGAACGGGATGCCGCGCGTGCGCATGCTGGGACATCGCAGTCAGCCGTACCCGCGTGCCGTGCGGGAGGCGGTGCTGCGGGCGATGGACGCGCCGGCGATCGCCGTTGCGGAGTTGAGTCGGCTGCACTGGCGGCTGGGCGCGATCTATGCGGGATGCGTCGAACGAGCTGCGGCGGCGATCGGAGCGAGGGTGGAGCTGGTGGGCTGTCACGGTCAGACGGTGTACCACCAGGGTGCCTCGAAGCAGTTCCTGGGCGCGCCGGTGCGATGCACGTGGCAGATGGGAGAGGCAGCCGTGATCGCAGAGCGGCTCCGATGCGCGGTGGTCAGCGATCTTCGGCCGGCGGACATGGCTGCGGGCGGCCAGGCTGCGCCGCTGGTGCCGATGCTGGACTTCTGCCTCTTCCGGTCGGCGCGCGTAGGACGCGTGCTGCTGAACCTGGGCGGCATCGCAAACGTGACCGTGATGCCTGCGGGGTGCGCGCTCGAGGAGGTGCTCGCGTTCGACACGGGTCCGGCGAACATGGTGATCGACGGCTGCATGCGACGGCTCTTCGGGAAGGAGTATGACCGGAACGGCGCGGTCGCGAGGCGTGGGCGAGTGGTGGAGCGCGTGGTCGAGGCAGTGCTGCGCGGCGGGTACTTCCCCGCCCTGCCACCGAAGAGCTGCGGGCGCGAGGAGTTTGGGGAGCGCTTCACGGAGGGTTTTCTCGCGCGCTGTCGTAAGGCGGGTGCGAGCGATGCGGACGTGGTCGCGACCGCCACCGCCGTAACGGCGCGCTCCATCGTCGAGGCCTACGACCGGTCTGTCGCAGAGCACATGGACGGCGCCGTCGAGGTCGTCGCGGCGGGCGGAGGAGTGCGCAACGGAACGCTGCTGGGGATGCTGGCGGAGGCGTGCACGGAGCGTGGGTTGCGGCTGCGAAGCATCGAGGAGCTCGGCCTTGCAACGGAGGCGAAGGAGGCGGTGGCGTTTGCGCTGCTGGCGTGGCTGACCTGGCATGGACGACCGGGCAATGTACCAAGTGCGACGGGTGCCGCGCGACCTGTGGCGTTGGGAAAGATCAGTCTTGGCTAGGCTGCTCCGTGCAAGGTGGCCGGCAAAGCAATGGCTCCTCGCAACCTTGCTGAGTGGTGTGCTGCTTGGCTGTCGGGGCCGCGTGAATGACTCGCAGACGGTCGTGATCGCGATCGAGTCAAGCCCGAACAACCTCGATCTGCGGGTGGGAACGGACGCCCAGTCGGAGCGGGTGGGGGCGCTGATCTTCGACGCGCTGGTGCACAAGGACGAGCACTTCGAGATGAAGCCGTGGCTTGCGACGGCGTGGGAGCAGCCGGATGCGCACACATGGATCTTTCACCTACGAGACGGGGTGCGGTTCCATGACGGCCGGCCGCTCGAGGCGGAGGATGTGGCCTGGACGATCCGGTCCATGATCGACGGAACACTGGTCACGGCAAAGGGTGGGGCGTTCGCGGCAGTCGATCGGGTAGAGACACCGGACCGGCTGACGGTGGTGCTGCGATTGAAGCACGCGGATGCGGGGCTGCTGTTCAACCTGAGTGACGGGCTGTTTGGGGTGGTGCCGCGCGGGTCGGGGCGGGAGCTGGGCCGGACGCCTCTCGGATCGGGGCCATTTCGGTTTGTGAGCGCGGTCGAGGACAAGGAGGTCGTGCTCGCGCGCAATGCGGCGTACTGGGCGGGTGCGCCGCGCATCGAACGTGTGCGCTTCGCGGTCGTGCCGGACGCGATCACGACGGCGCTCGAGCTGCGTAAGGGATCGGCGGACGCGGAGAGCAATGCGATCACGCTGGACATGGTGCACGCGCTCGGCGGCGTACCAGGGCTCGCGACCGAGACGGGACCCAGTTCGGTGGTCATGTACGCCAACTTCAACGTGAACGACCCGGTGCTGCGCGACCGGCGCGTACGCCAGGCTATTGCGTGCGCGATGAATCGGCAGGCGATCATCGATGCGTTGTGGCGAGGGCAGGCGCGGGAGGCGAGTTCGCTGCTGCCGCCGGGGCACTGGGCGCGGGCGGACGACGCGGCGCTCGCCATGTATCCGCATGATGTGGCGCGGGCCGAGCGGCTGCTGGAGGCGGCGGGCTTTGCTGCCGGGCGCGATGGCGTGCGGCTGCGGCTGACCATGAAGACGAGCACGGACGAGACGACGCGGCTGATGGCAGCGATCCTGCAGCAACAGCTCGGCGAGGCGGGCATTGCGCTCGCGATTCGATCGGCTGAGTTCGGGACGTTCTATGCGGATGTCACGCGCGGTGCCTTCCAGATGTACGCGCTGCGCTGGATCGGCTCGAATGAGGATCCGGACATCTTTCGCTACGCGTTTGCGAGCGCGGCCATGCCGCCAAAAGGGGGCAACCGGGGGCGATACGCGAATGCGCGCGTCGATGCGCTGCTGGCCGAAGCCGCGGCGGCGACCGACGAGCAGGTGCGCCGGCGCGCGTACGTCGCGATGCAGCAGATCCTCGCCGAGGACCTGCCGGCGATCCCCCTCTGGTACCCCAACAACGAGGTCGTGCATCGGACGCGGCTGGCCGGCGTTCACCCAGGGACGAACGGAGACTTTAGCTGGCTGCGGACGGCGTGGCTGCGCTAGCGTGGGGTGAGGCGGCGTGAAGACGTGGCTGCCCGCGCCAGAGTGCATTAGAATCGGGCGTGACAGAGCGCTCAAGGCGGTACGAAAGGCTCGCTTCACAGCGAAAATGCTCGAGGGAAGGGCCGTACCGGTGCGCCTCAAGGTTGAGGTCAAGTTTCAGACGTCTTGAGCCGGGGCGAGTAACGAGGCACTCCATGCCTTTTCGTTACGTACATATCACCCTCTCCGCGGGTCAGCCGACGTGGACCTCAAGCGTGCGCTGGCCCGCGAACAGTCCACCTGCCAGCACCACGCAATCACCCTCGATCTGGCCCAGTGATGTGGTCGCGATTGGCCGCCCATCGTCAGGATGAATGTGGACCTTCACCGTGCCGTTGAACCCTGTCGGCACCGACAGGCGAACCCGCCACTGCCGGCCCGGTAGAGAGTCTGTCTGCCAGTCGAGCGTGCCGAACCTGGTTGGACATCGCGCCACGGCGATGCGCTCCCCTGCCTTGAACCAGTGCTTCGGCGCCGCCTTTTGCAGGTGGCAGATGTCCGCGTCACTCTCCTCGTAGCACAGCAGCCAGCGCAGGCCCAGCGTCGGCTGCAGCACGGAGTTCACCACCGCCGACCAGCCATACTTGTCGCCCTCGCCCGCGTATCCTCCGGGGAGCAGCGCATCCTCCGGCGCGTATCGATTGCCGGAGTCAGCGGCATAGCAGACCAGCCCATACAAGGTCAGCAGAAACGAACGGTAGTCGTCCTGGCGAATCTTGACGGCGAGCGTTCCGTGCTCCATGAAGTTGGACGTCCTCGACCAGGCTCCGTCCGTGTGCAGCCCCACGATCTGCATGCCTGCAAGCGCACGATGCCTGAGGTGTCCGAGATCGAGCGTGCGATCCCCCCAATCGGCCAGAAACCAGTCCTGCATGAAGCGATGATTCTCGTAGCTGAGCAGAGACTTTGGGTCCCGATGCGTGTCTTCGGGAGTGAACGGCGTGAGGCCTGCGGCCTTCATCCCCGGGCTCATGGCGGCGAGCGTGGTGTCGAGCGACCGTTGGATGTTGGTTCGCATCTCTGCCGCGATCTCGGTGAAGCGTCCCGCCTCCGCACGCAGCGAGGGATCGATCGCAGACGCCGCGGTCAGCGCCAGCGCGTGGTCGTGCATGCCGCGCCACACGCCGACGGCATTCTGGAAGTAGAACGGATGTGCGTCTGGATAGTCGTTGTGCGGGTCACCGAGATCAGCCTCGGGCGAGCCCCAGATGAGGCCGTAGCGCGGATCACTCGGCGCGTATCTCTGCTTGGAGTACGCATAGCGCGTGAGGACGTACTCTGCCATCCGTCCCAGCGCCGGCAGCCGCTTGCGGAAGACCTCCAGATCGCGCCGGTAGAAGTATCCCCGCGCCGAGTTCATCAGGAAGAATCCGACGTTCAGCGGAGCCTCTGCCTGATCTTGCACGTTGTACTGAAAGTTCCCGTCCGGAAGGATGTATTTATCCAGGTAGAACTGGAAGTAGTCATCGCTCGAGGCCGTGAGGTTCCAAAGCTGCTGCGCCCACACAAACTCATACTGCGCGACAGGAAACAGAGCATGGCTTCGTTCCGGAATCTTCGTGTACGCGCCCTCGCCGACCTGGTAGGTGGGCTCCATCCCGCGATAGCTGCAGCGCGAGAGCATGATGCCGGCACGCGCACTCCCGAGCAGCCACTCGTCTGGAATGGTGATCGGCATGGACTCCTCGAAGAACGTCGTCCAGCGATTCCAGATACCGGCCAGCGCCGCAAAGAAGCGCTGCACACTGCCGTTGACGTAGCGATCGACGAAGGCACGGTTCTGCGCATCGCGGTAGACGTGCATCTCGGGTCGGATCTGATCGTCGGGTAGCAGAATGCGGACACGCGCCATGGGTCGCGCCTCCACACCCTCGGGCAGCAGCACCATCGCCTCGTAGCCGCACTGGTGCTGCGCGTTCCAGACGCCGATGTCAGCCGTGGGCGTGTAGCCTCCGAGCAGCGTCCGCTTGCTGAAACCCTTCTCATACCTCCAGAGATGAACATCGTCGCCCGGCAGCAGCTCCTTCGGGTCGAAGACAGCGCTCAGCTCATCGGGCGCCCATGCCGCCTGCGGCGGGTCACTGTTCCACTCGCGCGATGTCCCGTCCGGCTCCAGAAAGAGCGAGTGCTCCGGACCGGCTTGCTCGTTGGCGACCAGCGTCCAGCCGATGTACTCCGGACCGAGCGCGGCGACTGTCTCGTAGCTCGGGTCATCGCTCGCGTGCAGAATGTAGTCTCCCGCGGTGTCCGGCCCCGGAACGTACCGTGCGGGCCGCCGCAGCTGCACCTCCGCGGGCGCCGCGATCTCGCGTGGCCGGATCTTCGCCAGATCACCGATCCCCTTGGGGATCAGAGCGATCGTGCCCCGGTCTGCAGTGACATAGGCGATCGCTCCGCGGTGCGTCACGTGCTTCTCGAAGACGGCGGTCGGCGTCCCGTTCATGCCGGCGACCGTCAGCAGCTGCCATCCGTCCACCGACTCCCCGACAGCGAGCAGCCTACTCTTCGGTCCGCTCAGATGAACGCCCAGGGAACTCGCCTCGGCAATCGCCGGAGCCGTTCTTAGTGCCTCCCGTTCGCCGGGAAGGAACAGGCTGTACTCGTTGGCAATCCTGGCGGCGGCGTAGGTGCCTCTCTCCTCTGCGGCGGCCCGTCCGCGAGCGGCACCCCACGCCGTGGTGTCGATCGCAGAGCCCGCGCCGGCAGCCATCAGCAGCTTCAGAAACGACCGCCGTTCCATCGCGTCCATCGCGTCTCCAATCACTTCCGAGGCTCTGCTGCAGCGTGAGCGCCCGTGGCTCGCCTCAGCTCTTCAGTTGAGGGAACGCCGTGATGCGAAGCTTCGCAGCCCCGTACGGAACCAGCGTGATCGTCTCCTCCGCCTCGTCGCTTGTCACCGGACTCTGCGGCACAGGATCGGCGACACCATCGACCGCTCGCCACAGCGGCACCTTGCGCGCGGCAACCTGCAGCTTCACGGGTGTTCCGGTCAGCGCAAATGGAGATCCGCCTACAGGCTGCTCCTCGACCGCCAGGCCATGCGCTGTGCCCTCGTCGACAGCAAGCGCATAGTTCCACTCGGACGTGGGAAAGACCTGCCAGTCCGCCGTCATACCGCGCGTTCGCAACTTCACCCAGTCCTCGCCGATGGGGTAGGAGAAGACCAGCGGTCCGCGGTCGATCGAGACCGACTGATGAAAGCCGCGCGAGACCGTCGGCGTCATCGGGAACTCGATCGCAATCACGTCGCCGCTCTTCCACGTGCGATCAAGCCTTCGGAAGCCCGCAACCGCCGCCCCCGTCTGCACCTGCCCATTGACCGTGACCGTCATCCCATCCGCCCACGCTGGAATACGTAACCGAAGCGGGAACGTACTTGGAGCCGACGGTGTAATCGTGATGCGCACGGAGCCGCGAAACGGGTACTCCGTCTCCTCCAGAAGATGCACCTCTGTACCGCCCATTGTGGTGTGCACCTCACACGGGGAGTACGCCGCAGCGACCAGGCCATCGTCCTCCGAGGCCATCCATAGGCTCGCCGCGAACTTCGGCCAGCCCTGGTGGAAGTTGGCGGTGCAGCAGCCGAAGTTCGGCTCCAGGCCATACAGGTTGGACTCCGGCCCGTCTGTCGTCCACGGCCTTCGATGCAGGCTCACCTCCACCTGGTTCGGCTCCTGGTTGTACTGGTGGGCCCACATGTCGTCCGTGAAGGTGCCGGGCAGCGCGTTAAAGGCGATACGCTCCAGCCGGTCCCCGATCGATGCGTCGCCGAGGATCGCCAGCGACTGCTCGAGCGAGAACATTGTCTCGACGACCGTGCAGAGCTCTGTCCCCTGCGACGGATTCGTTCCGGCGAAGTGTTCATCGCAGGAGAACATGCCGTTTGGCAGGCCGTGGTATGTGTCCAGCGCCGTCAACATCTGCTTCATCCCGCCACGATCCGTCGGGTCTCCTGAGATCACCGACCACACTGGCGCGGCTTTGATCGCCTGACCGTTGTTGACGCCGTGCGTGGTAAGCGCATAGTCGCCCAGGCCATTGTGCTCGCCCAGCTTGATCATCTCCGGCGTGATCGGCCCCGTGTGCTTGAAGTCGGCGAAGTCCGCCTGCCAGTCGAAGCCTTGCTTGTGCAGCAGCCGCGCAAGCTCGACCAGCTTGGGATCGCCGGTGCGGTTGTACAACCAGATCACGATCAGCGCATTATCCTGCCAGCGAAACTTGCCCCAGTCGCGCAACGGTCGGGTCGGCAGCGCCTCCATCTGATGCGCGAAGTAGCGCGACAACACCGGAATCACTCGCGGATCTCCCGTGGCCTCCTGGTACTGTGCCAGAACCTTCAGCATCACCATGCGCGGCCACCAGTCATCGTTACTGGCCGGACCGATCATCCCGTTCGGCGCCTGATGCGTGAGGGTCCACTCGATATATCTCTGCGCCTTCGCCTTCAGGCGATCGTCATCCAGCAGATAGGCGAGCGGCACCAGCCCGTCGAGAAAGTACGGCCCGCGTTCCCAGGACTCCCCCGTACCTCCAAGCCAGCCGCTGTTGCTGCCGACATCTGCCCACGTCTCATCCAGGTGTCCGCCTAGCCCCGTCGCCTGGATCTCCATCTGCCGGCGCAACCAGCCCGCCGGCCGTACCGCTCCTAGCGGAAGCAGGTAGAAGGCGTTCGCAGCAAGCGGCGCGCGATTCTTGACCGCACCATGTGCATGGGCCGGTGACGACTTCGCGTCCACACGCGTTCGGTCTGTCTCACGACCCAGTCCGTAGGCTGGCGTTCGGTTGACGGCAAGACCCGCACCCGTGCCCGCAAGCAGCTTCAACACCTCTCGACGTTGCAAAGTCATCATCTCCCCGAGCCGTGGTCCGCGGCTCACGCCTTTCCATGCGCAGATACGCACTGTCCAGGACAGTCTCTCCTCGCCGGCTGACCCAGGTCTATAGTTCACATGATCTACCGAAGGTCAGAAGGACGAGACGCACGAAGGGACCAGCGGTACTCAATCATCGACAGTGATCAGTCCACGCTGGATCGCCGTCGTCGCCGCCTCGGTGCGATCCGAGACCTCGAGCTTTTCAATGATCTTGAGCACATGGTTCCGCACAGTGTTGTCACTGATGCCGAGCGCGTGCCCGATCTGTTTGTTGGTCGGCCCCCGCGAGAGCAGCTTCAGAATCTCGAGCTCCCGCGCGGTCAGGTCGGTGCGCACCATGCGTTCGGCCAGGCGCGAGGCGATATGCCGTGGGATGTAGCGCTTGCCGGCGTGCACGGCTCGGATGGCCTCCACCATCTCACGCAGCGACGTGTCCTTCAACAGGTATCCCTGCGCCCCTGCCTGCACAGCGCGGTAGATATCTTCATCGGTCTCGTAGTTCGTCAAGATGATGACGCGCACGCTCCTGTTCGCGTCCTTCAACGCAAGCAGCGTCTCGACGCCGCTCATGCCGGGCATGCGCAGGTCGAGCAGCAGCACATCCGGCTCGTGCTCCAAGACCATCCGAAGCGCAGCCTCGCCGCTCGGCGCCGATCCGATCAGCTCGAGCTCCGCCTGGGTTCCGAGCATGCTCGCCAGTCCAGCCCGTACCACAGGGTGATCATCCACGATAAGTATTCGGATCGAGCTTACCGGTGCTTGCAACATGACGAATCCTCCTCCAAACCGCTCCTGCTGACAGAGCCGGCCTCGATGCTGACGTCTTCGGAGCCTTGAGACCGGAGCTGATCAAGATCTCTGTCCCCTCGCCTGGCCTGCTGAGAACGTGCATCGTCGCTCCGATGCTGGCGGCGCGTCGGCGCATGCTTCGTATGCCCAGACCGGAGAGGGTATCGCACGACTGAAAGCCACCTCCGTTATCGGCGATGCGAAGCTGCACCAGCCCTTTGTCGTAGGCAAGCGCGATCTCGAGCCGCGTGGGATGTGCGTGCCGGACCGCATTCGCGAGCGCCTCCTGACCAATGTGGTAGAGCGTATCGGCTACACGCAGCGGCATCTTGGCTGCCGCTCCGCTGCAGCTGGCGACAATCTCAACCGACCCGCCTTCGACCAGCCGCTTGGCGCAGTCATGCAGAGCCTGCAGCAGGCCATCAGAGGCCGGCTGCTCTGGCCGCAGCACGGCGATGCTTCGCCGCGTCTCGTCGTGGCTGTGTCGAACGAGCTCGCGTGCCAGATCAAGCTGCTGACGCAGATGTGGAAGCTGCTCCGGCATCCCCTCACGGATCGCCTCCAACTGGAACCCGATGCCGGCGAAGCTCTGCGAGAGCGTGTCGTGCATCTCGTAGGCCATGCGCTCGCGCTCCTCGAGCACCGCCCGCAGGCGCCAGCTCTCCACGCGGTGATAGACGAAGTTCGCGATCAGCGCCAGCAGCAGGAACGCCGCTGCGATCGCAATCAGGTGACCGGCGCTCCACCAGGGAGGCCCCGCGAGCACCACCGCATCGTCGCTCGATCGCAGCAGGAGCGCGAAGGGTACCAAATTGTGCGTGTACGCTGCGTCCGAGACGGCGATGCCGCGCAGCCGCAGCATGCTGCCCAGCGTCAGTCTGCCGTAGAGATAGTCTCCCCGGCCCCGGTTCATGACCGCGCGAAACGACTGCGGCCCCGCATCGAAGTCAAAGATCAGGCTGTCCTCGGGGCCGTACTGCTTCCCCGACAGTCGCCCCTCGACCTCGACGAACGTGGCGTCAAAGGCACCGGTCGCCGCCTGCGACGCGGTGACCGAGACCGGAAGCATCGGCGTGTTCTCCCACAATACCCGCACGGTCGCGTGCTCCAGCGTCGGGCTGAACGCGTTCGCGCGCACCAGGCCTGTCACCTCGACCTCATCGCCCACCTTCAGCGCCTGGGCCGCTGCCAGCTTCGCGGCGACCCCGCCCGTCGCGTCCTGCACGAAGAGCGCCGGCGACGCGAGCACCACCGTCCCTCGCACCGTCGCCATCTCCGGCTTCGAGAACGCTGCAAGGCGAAGGCTGCTGATGAGCTGCGCGTTGGGGCTCGACGGCAGCGTCTGAGATCCTGTTCCCGAGGCCGAGGCGTACAGGTCCCACGGGCTCTGCACGTCTGCCGGGCGCATCTGCTGCATCCTCGACTGCCGTGCTCCCTCTGCGGTCGTCATCAGTGCGAGATCGTTCGCCGTCGCCGGGCGAATCACGATGTTGCGCCACACGCCGCCGGACGCATAGGAGCGAAGACCCGCCCGCCCAAAGCGGACGCAGTCCTCATCCTTCACCGCGATCGTCTTTCCCTCGCGCTCCGGCGGCCGCGTCACCATCGCCGCCAGCTCGCATCCGTACGCCAGCAGCTTCAGGTGGTACCACTGCGAGGCCTGCACCCCAGGCCGCCGCTGCTGCGTCAGCGTCTGGGTCATCTCCTCCCATCCATGACCGGCCCGGCCGATCACGAGCGAGTCGTCGACCGTGCGCAGGCCCGCGTAGTAGCCGGTGTACGCATCGACTCCCTGCTCTTCGTCACTGGATCGCAGCAGCAGACCCGCGTCTCCGCCAAGGCCGAGCAGCATCACATCCGCCTCGACGGAGTAGTCGCTCCAGCGAAACGATCCGGTCAGCAGCTTGGCCCCGCGTTCATCGGAGTCGTTGCGCATCGACCCGTCCGCCAGCTCCCACGTTCCACCGAGCGCCTTCCACTCATCCGCCTTCCCCTGCGCAAAGGAGTCGTGGTACGGCAGGCCACCGGTAGCGTGTCGAGAGATAAAGAACCTCCACAGCCCCGATGCCAGCACGAGACCGGCCACGGTCAGTAACACCAGCCTGCGCGACGCGCGGCTCCTCGTCACGGTACGAGACTCCGCCTGAGGGAGACGGTTCCCGGCCGCCACCGCGTCGTCACCATATCCTGCACCGCGGTGCTCCGTGCGTTCTCCCGTGTCACGAGCAGCGGCTCGAAGGCTACCAGTGACGGCAGCGCGTGGCCGTGTAGCCGCTCGTGAATCAACCGGACTGCCCGCTCCCCCATACCGCGCGTATCCTGCACGATCAGCGAATCGAGGCTCCCGTTCTCAAACGGCAGCGAGTCCGGATCAAAGCCGACCACCTTCACGGCACCGCTCCACGGACTCCCTTCGATCGTCGACACTGCGCCGCGAGTCGACGTGGAGTTCAGCGCGACGATGACATTGAGACCCGGAGTGTCTCTCAGCACCTCCTCGGCACTCTCCTGTTCGTGCGCGAAGTTGAACGTGCCCATGCGCCGCACAACAATCTGCGCCTTCGGACAGAGTGCCGTCAACGAGCGCTCGAAGTTGTTCGCCCGAACCATAGTTCCCGCGATGTCGGGGTCGATGCCGATCAGTGCCACCTTGCCCGCGCCGTGCAGCAGCGTCGCCACCCGTTGGGCCGCCATGCGCGCGCCCGCCTCCTCATCGTTGAGAACATAAGCAAGGTTGCTGCTCGGCGGAATCGGCAGCGGGGAGCCGACGATCACGATCGGAACTCCTCTCGCCAGAGCGCGGCGTACCGGCGTGATCAACGCGAGCGCGTGGTCCGGTGCCAGAACGAGCCCCTTGTATCGGCCCGAGGCCACCCGGTCCACGAGCGCGATCTGGCCATCGATGTCGTCCTCCCTCGTCGACGCGTTCCAATAGATCCGCTCGCCGAGCTCCGCCGCGGCGACCTGGGCACCCACATTCAAGGGCTCCCACAGCATCGTCCCCGACGTGCGGGGTATGACCGCAATTGCCGACAGCATCGACCGGTGGCATCCCGTCACGCAGCCGAGCGCCATCAGCACGAGCAGAGCTGACCAACTGGCCCTCCGAGCACTCATGATCCTTCTCCTCTGGCCTCGAGTGTAGAAAATGACACCACGACTTCGGTTCCGTCCGCGAAGGTCAGTAATAGTCCATATGAACTATGCCAGGCTAAGCGCAATGAAACTTGTCGCTCTCCATCTCACCATCTAGAGTGGCTGCGTTCTCCGATCTTGAATCTGCCGCTTGCTGGATCACACCCACCCCGGAAGCGCTTGTAAGCGTTTACAGAATGTCGCAGACGTAGCCCGGTCTCCATGAGGTCTTATGTTCTTACTCGCTCCACTTCTGCAACGACGCCTCCTCTCGGTCAGGCGTCTCTTCGCGAGCACCTCCCTTCTCGTTGCTCTCGCGCTCGCGACTTCCCTCGCGGCCCGCGCGCAGTTCACCAGCGGCGTTCAAGGGACGGTTCAGGACACCGCGGGCGCCATCATCGCCTCGGCAACCGTGACACTTGTCAACGTCGACACAAAGGTCAGCCAGACCTCGACCGCAAGCGCCTCCGGCGTCTACCGCTTCGTCAGCCTGGCCCCGGGCAACTACGAGATCACCGCGACCGCGACCGGCTTCTCCTCGATCAAGAGCGCCTTCACCCTCAATACCAGTGAGACCCGCAACGTTCCCATCGAACTCTCCGTCGGCTCCGTCTCGACCCAGGTTCAGGTCACGTCACAACAGCCGCTGCTCGACACCTCTGACTCCCGCAACCAGCTCACGTTGAACACCGCCGCCTTTGAGGAGCTTCCGCTCGCCGCCCGCAATCCGCTCGCGCTCATCACCCTGGCTCCCGGGGTGACCGGTCTCGGCTCAGGTACCGCGACCAACTTCAACCCGGAGAACTCCGTCGACGCCAGCGCCAACGGCCGCGGCGCGAACGGGAATCAGTACATCGTCGACGGCCTCGACGTCACCAGCAGCATCCGCCCCGGTGTCGTCAATCTCACGCCCAACGCCGACAGCGTTCAGGAAGCCTCCGTGCAGACCAACACCTACACGGTGGACTACGGTCGCGCGAGCTCGATCCAGACCGCGATCACAACGAGGTCAGGAACCGACGCGATCCACGGCTTCGCCAGCGAATACTACACCTACCAGGGCCTCTCCGCGCGTGGAGAGTATGGTCCCGCAGCCGGCATACGCGTCGCCCCCTTTCATACCAACAATCTCTCCTTCGGCGTGGGTGGTCCCATCATCCCCAACCACCGTTTCTTCTTCTTCGTGGGGTACGAGCCGTACCTCTCGATCGCGTCGAACGCAACGTCGAACAGCACCTTTGAGGATCCGGCCTTCGTCGCCTTCGCCAACACCGTGCAGCCGAACAGCCCGGAGGTGCAGCTGCTCAATAAATACCCGGCCAGTAATCTGACCTTCACCAGCGTGCAGAGCACCGCCGCGCAGATCTTTGGGTCCCCGACCGCTGCCTCCCCCAACACCGGCTGCGGCACACCCAGCACCGACAATATTCCCTGCAGCACGCCCGTCATCGACAATGGAAACTTCAACTCCAGCGGCTTCAATAACTCCAAGCAATACAACGTCCGCGTCGATAAGTACTTCAATAAGGACCGCGTCTACGGACTGTTCTATCGCGACACTATTAAGACCGGCGGTCCCGCATCCCGTCCCGCCTTTGCCGTAGGGAACAACTACTACACCTTCTCACTGCAGGGCAGTGAGACTCACACCTTCTCACCAACCCTGATCAACGAGGCCTTCGGCGGATACAACCGCATCGAAGGGTTCGCGCCTTCGAGCGGCAACTTCACTGTTCCCGTCGTCAACGTAAGCGGACTCGGGACGGGCTTCGGCGCCGGATTCGCCCTGGGCGACTACATCCAGCACAGCTATCACTGGCGGGACGTGCTCACCTACATTCACGGCTCGCACTCGATCAAGGCCGGCTACGAAGGCTTCCACGGCGATGATATCGCCCTCTTCGCCGCGGCCTATGCGCAACCCACCTTCCAGTTCAACAGCCTCATCGACCTGATCAACAACAATCCCTTCACCGAGAGCGGCCTCTCCTACGATCCACTCACCGGTCAGCCGAAGGCCAACAACTACGGCTACTCCCAGACGACCGGCGGCGCCTTTGTCGAAGACACCTGGAAGGTCTCGAAGAACCTGACCGTCAACTACGGCATCCGCTACGACAACTTCGGCAACGCCTATCCCTCCCTGTCGGGTACGGGTCTGTCAAACCTGCACCTCGGGTCTGGCCAGACCTTTCAGGAACAGGTCGCCAACGCCTCCATCACCCCCCAAAGCCACGTCTTCCCAGGCGATCTGAACTATGTCTTCAGCCCCAGAGGCGGCTTCGCCTACTCTCCCGGCGAGAGCAACAAATGGCTCGTTCATGGGGGCATCGGTGAGTTTCACGACTACTTCACACTGGGCAACTCCGAGAACGGTCTTAGCGGAAATCCACCAGGGTTCGCGAGACCAACCTTCCACAACGACGGATCGACGGCGGCGCCGATCTTCGGCTTCGGAACGCAGGACACCTATCCCTTCGGTTACCCATACCCCGCTGTCAAGGGTCAGCCCCTCGACGCCAAGGGCGGAATCGCCGGCTCGCAGATCGGTGTCGCCGGTGTCGCCGCCAACCTGCGGAGCCCCTTCACCATCAACTACAACGTCGCGATCGATCGCCAGATCACGCCGGGCTTCGTCGTAAGCCTCGGCTACGCCGGATCTCACTCCGGCAACCTGATCGCGGCGGGTGGAAATACCGCGAATACGTCGTACGGCAACGACATCAATATCTTCTCCGGAGACCTCATTCAACACATCAACTGCGTCATTACGCCGGGGACCGGCGGCGCGGGTCCAACCAGCTCGTGTAACGGCATCCAGACGCGGCTGAACTCCAGCTTCGGTGCGATCAACTACGCCTTCAACACCTCGGTCGCGAACTACAACGGCCTTATCGCCTCCGGCAGAGGCCGATTCACCCGCCGTGGATTCCTCACTGCCTCCTACACGCTCGGCCACTCTCTTGATGATTGGCAGAACTATCCGGTCGGCTACCCGACAAACCAGTTCTATGCGAGCTCACCCTACGACGTGCGTCATCGGCTGTCGGTCGGCGTCTCCTATGAACTTCCCGGCAGTCAGCTGAGCAATGGCCTCGAGCGGCGCGCACTGGGTGGCTGGACTCTGGCCGGCCTGTGGGTCGTGCAGTCTGGAACCCCGTTCACCGTCACCAACGGAGCCCAGTTCAGTGCGCAGCTCATCAACGTGAACCAGCCGGCAACTGCCGACAATCTAAGGTTCTCTCCCAACAGCGGCGACTTCAACGCTGACGGCGATGATAACGACTATCCCAGTGTGACCTCGTACCAGCAGAGTCACAAGCGTGCCGACTACCATACCGGTAGAGGCGTCTTTGGCGCCTGTCCCGGTGGCGCCGGCATCCTGCCCTGCAACAACTTCGTCTTTCCCACGATCGGCACCGAGGGGAATGAAACCCCATACCAGTTTCGTAACCCCGGCTATAACGACGTCGACTTCACTCTCAAGAAGGTGACAAGCATCACTGAGCGCATCAACCTTGAGCTCCGGCTCGATACCTTCAACATCCTGAACCGCGTGAACTACCTCTCCGCCGGCGTTACGAACGGCGTCGATACCAACCTGCAGGACGGAGCCTTCGGACAAAGCGCCGGCACCAATCCTGCACGCAACATGCTTCTCGGCGCTCGCGTTAACTTCTGAGCGGATGCGGGTGCAGCGACTTTCTCCAAATCCGCACCCGCGACACTCTCCCAGATCACACAGCCGGTTGCTCCGGACTCTGCGTGATTGCCGTCGGCGCAGTTGCCATCGGCGCGGGTTGACCGACCACCTTCAGCAACGTGAGTTAAGCTATGGCTGCGCACCAGAGGACTTCCTCCCGGCTACAAGGCGACGGCTCTGGTGCAGGTCAACTCGATGATCCCAAGAGCCCGTAGAAGCGGCCGTCTCTCCCGGAGAGACCAGAGATGGAGCGTTCCGTTCCACCGTCGTGCAACCTCCAGTAGAAGGGACCGCCTCAGCCCTCCGTGGAAGCAGCCATGGTCCCCTCGTCGCCTTCCGGGCCTCCTGGGCGCGTGCCTCCTCTGGCTCGCGGCGTGCGTCGCTGCACCTTTGGCGCAGGCCGGCCAGGCCACCGGGACAGTCACCCGGACCGATGTCATTAGGGCCCTCAGGAGCGGAGACAACCAGGGGGCGTTGGCTCTGGCGACGAAGGCGCTCGCGTCCGACCCGCGCGACTGCAGTCTTCTCTCCCTGCAGGCGATCGCTCTTACGGGCCTGCAGCAGCCTCAACCGGCACTCCAGTCCTTTCGTAAGGCACTCAACTACTGCCCGAGCTACCTCCCCGCCCTCGAGGGCGCCGCTCAGATCGAGTTCGCGCAGCAGAGCCCGGAGGCAGCGACCCTGCTCCGCCGCATACTTGTCCTTCAGCCGGCAGACCCGACCACACACGCTATGCTGGCTACACTGCTGCGAGCCCAAAGCAACTGCGCCGACGCCCTGAGCCACTACGAGGCAAGTAAATCGCTTCTGCCTGGCCGCCCCGACCTCCTGCAGGGATACGGCTCCTGCCTGGCCACGACGGGCGACCTGAAGTCGGCTCTCGCCGCATACCTTCAGCTCCTCTCGTCCCATCCCGCCGAGAGCATCCGCTACGATGTCGCCCTCCTGCAGTGGAAGACGCACGCCAGCGACGATGCCCTTACCACCCTGGCTCCGCTGCTGACCGAGGCACATCAGGAGTCGGCCCTCGCGCTGGCATCCAGGATCCATGAGGAGAAGGGCGACACGCCTCAGGCCGTGAGTCTTCTTCGCGAGGCCATCCTCGCGTCGCCCGACGACGTGGAAAACTATCTCGACTTCGCCTCCATCGCCTTCACGCACCAGTCCTTTCAGGTCGGCATCGACATGCTCGACGCGGGCCTGAAGCGCCTGCCCGATGTGGCCGCCCTCTTCGTCGCGCGCGGTGTGCTCGAGGTTCAGCTCTCCAGAGGAGACGCTGCCATCGCGGACTTCGAGCAGGCACATCGCCTAGATCCGAAGTTGTCCTTCGCCGTCGACGCCGTGGGCATCATGAAGAGTCAGCAACACCAGAGCGCAGAGTCTCTCGGTCTTCTGGAGGCGCAGGCGAAGCTCCATGCCGACGATCCGCTCCTGCAGTACCTCCTCGCCGAACAACTCTCAGAGAGTGCCGCGGACGAGAGTGGGGAGCGCCTGAAAGCCGCCATCGCGGCAGCAAAGCGAGCCACGACCCTCGACCCGGCCTACAAAGCAGCGCACGATCTTCTCGCTGTCCTCTACGTCCGAGCCAAGCAACCCGGCTTGGCCGTCCAGGAGGCCGAGCTCGCCCTCGCGCAGGACCCAAACGATCAGGACGCGCTCTATCAGGAGATCCTGGTCCGTCGACGCTCCGGCGACACGGCTCAGCTCCAGGCTCTCACCCTTCGCTTCAACGAAGCGCGCAAGGAGAATGAGAAGAGACAGCAGGCGACCGACCGCTACCGTCTGCAGGACCAGGTGAGTCACTGATCGAGCGATCCCCCGGGCGGAGCTCCTCTCAGGCCTCTATCGTCTCGGCCGCTCACGCGGGATCAACGCACCAAGGTTCGGCGTGACCGTGGGATGATGGGCCGTGCCGCCGATCAGGATCGGAAAGCCGTTCTTCATCGCGCCCTTGCTCAGGTAGGCGATCGCGCCCATCGCCCGGCCTGCCCACGCGCCAGGCAGGCGGCTGGCCAGATCGCGCGCGAGACCGGCACCACCGTCCGGCCCTGGAATCAGCTCATCCACCTTCAAAGACAGGCTGTAGTGCAGCGACGCGCCCTCGCCGATGCTCCCAGCGCCCGTCGCCACCCCGATACTCGCGATGTCGGCGATGATGTGATCGGTCGCGATCTGACCATTGCCCGTGTGCAGGTCCAGCCGCAGAGAACGAATCGTCGTTCCCGGGCTGCTGACCGATCCGATGCGCCCTCCCGTGAACTTCGAGAGGCTGGTGAGCTTGGAGCCAAGATCGAACCCCATCAGGCGTGTGCCGGTCAGCTGCACCGGGCCTTGGATCGCCAGGTTCGCCGTCTCGCCCGAGACCGCAAGGGACGTGCTCAGGGTTCCGCCACTCAGCCGCGAACCCTCCGGCAGCTGGACACCCACGGTCGGCAGAAAGGCTTCGATCGCATCGATGGGCATATCCTTCGCCGAGGCGCGCAGGTTGATAATCGCTGCCCGCTCGCCCAGACGATAGCTCCCTGCGACGTCGACCCGTGCGCCTCCCACAGAGAAGGCCGCATGCTCGATGGTGCCGGTCGTCTCCCGCCCCGGCGCGTGCTGCGCCTGCGTCAAACTGAAGCTCGCAAGTACGGTCTTCGGCGAGGGCCGACCACTCTTCGCGAGCTTCAGCCTGTCGAGGTGAGCCATTCCACTCACGTGGATCGACTCCGCAGTCGACTGCACCTGGCCCGTGGCATCAACCAACCCGCCGAGAGCGGATCCTGCTGCGAGCAGCCCACTCGAGGCGAGATCGAAAGGGCTTACCGAGACTCGCGCCTCGAACTCCGTCGGCCGCACGGTCGTCTGCAGCGGTGACGGCGTCAGATACCTGCCGTTCGCGCGAACAATGGCCCCATGCTCGAGAACGGCCTTTGCAACGAAGGGCGACCAGGTGTTCTCGCACCAGCACGCGAGATGAACCTCGACCTGCCGGTACTGCGCCGTCCTGCCACTCTCTCGACCGGCCGTCAGTTGATCAAAGGAGACCTGCGCCTGCGCGACAGAGAGATGCCGAACCAGCTCCCTCCACACCGAAGGCTTTTGAGGTGCACCCGGAACAGCCGGCGGACGTTGCGCTTTGACGATCGAGAGTCGCGGACTCCTGACCACGAGATTGGCGACGTGGAGCGCATGCTCCCGCCAGGCCAGATCGAGCGCGATCTCATCAAAGAGACCGGAGACGCCGGAGCTCGCCTTGACGAGACCAGCGGCTTCGAGATCCAGATGTGTCACGCGAAGGCGTGCCGTCACCGGTGTCGCAGAGGCATCCCCGACCCGCCACGGTCCCGCGATCCCGGTGGCGTCCACCATGCCGCCCTCGGGCAGACCTGCAGAGAGCTGGAACGGAAGTGACTGCGTCAGATCGAGATGCTTGAGGGTCAGATTGACCGGCCCATACCAGCGATCTCTGATCGTCAACTCGCCATCGGGCTCCGATGCAAGCCGAACGAGCACCCGTCCGTCCTCGACCAGAAACGATGACATCACCAGATCAGGCACTCTGCGTCCGGAGCGATCTGACACCTTCGCCTGCCTGCGCGTCTGGGCGAGGCTTGTGTAGTTCCAGGTGCCAGCGGCGTCGCGCAGCAGACGAACGGACGGGCGTTCCAGTGCAAAGCCGTTGATGCGCAGCTCCCGGCGCAGCAGGAGTGGCAGCACCTCGATACCGATCCGCACAGTACTCGCCTGAACAAATGGCTCGGCACCAAAGTGAGGATCCTCCGCGACGCGAAAGTCGCCGGCGATGATCCGGCCTCGAACGAGAGAGAGTTCGAGCCGGCCGATGCTGACGGGCCGGCCGATCGCATGTGTCAGCGTCGCCTCGGCGCGCAGGCGTAGGCCCTCCCCGTTCAGAAAGGCGGTCAGCGAGATCACCACCGCGGCAAAGGTGACGACGCCAGCCCCCAGCGCAGTCCACAGCAAACGGGTTAGCCGACGCATGTGCTTCGCCCCACGACACGATCGTACCGGAGGCGAGCCGTGCCTGACTTTGCTGCCCTGCCGCTGCGGTGGTGGACAGCCCGCATCCGGACGAACGACACGTTACTCTGACGAAAGAGTGCTTTCCTGGCAGAGCGCCTGTGGTCTGGATGCGTGCATCATACCGTCAATGACCGCTTCGACCGACAACACTCGCATGCCGTCCGATCGTCGTTGCGGCCCAGGGCTAATGATCGCAATGGCGCTGGTGATCGTGGCCGCCCTCGCTGTAATCTTTCTCTTCCAGGCGCACTCACGACAGATCGCGCCGAGCAGGCCCGTGTCACCCATGACGACGGCGCCGACACACTGATCCGGCAGTCAGCAGCCGCAGTGAAAGCATGACGTGCTCTTGGCCGGCCTCCTGGCAGCAGCTTTGCCGGGGGACGGGTCACGCGACTCTGCTGCCGAACATCCTCGCGCATTGACCAGGTACAGCGGTTTCTACTATCGTCGAGCCATTCGTTGGAAACGATCCCAGTCGGCATCCTGCTGATCGCTGATCTCCCTCATCGGTTGGCTCCTCCGCTCATCTGTTTAGACCACCAGGCCTAAGACGTCTCACGTGAGGTACTCGTGTCCCGCTTCCAAAGGAAACCTCTTCTCGCGGCCGGCGCCGCCCTTGCCTTCGCTTCTGTCGTGCACACCGCTCCGGCACAGACGATGACCGCCCCCGATATCACCAAGCAGCCCACTCTCTACGTGGTTCCGTACGCCCACCTCGACACCCAGTGGCGTTGGGAGTATCCCCAGGTCATCAGCGAATATCTCCTGAAGACCATGCGCGTGAACTTCGACTACATGGACAAGTATCCGCACTACGTCTTCAACTGGTCCGGCTCGAACCGCTATCGCTTGATGAAGGAGTACTACCCCGCGGAATACGCCCGTCTGAAGGGCTACGTCGCGAAGGGACAGTGGTTCCCCGCCGGCTCCTCTGTCGAAGAGGGTGACGTCAACCTGCCCAGTGCCGAATCGATCTTTCGCCAGGTCCTCTACGGCAACACGTACTTTCGCAACGAGTTCGGCAAGGCCAGCTTCGAGTACATGCTGCCTGACTGCTTCGGCTTCCCCGCCTCCCTGCCCACCATCCTCGCCGCCTCCGGAGTCAAGGGCTTCTCGACGCAGAAGCTCAGTGCCGCCTGGCAGCCCGCGCCCAAGATCGGCGGTCCCGACTCTCCCGAGAAGACTCCTGAAGGCATTCCCTTCAACGTCGGTGTCTGGACCGGCCCCGACGGCGAGTCCGTCCTCGCCGCTCTCAATCCTGGAGGCTACGGCAGCGAGATCGACTCCGACCTGAGCAAGGCTCCCGTCGCCGCTCCCGAGCCGCCCGCCGGATCACCTCCGCGCAGAAGGCGTACTCCTGAAGTGAACTGGCCAGCGCGCATCAACATCGACGGCGAGGCCACCGGCGTCTTCGCCGACTACCACTACATCGGCACCGGCGACATCGGCGGCGCCGTCAACGAAGAGTCGGCCAAGCTCCTCGAAGCCATCGTCACCGGCAGTGAGGCAGTACTGCCCACCGCGCCTGCGCGAACGCCGGCAGGTGCTGCCGGCGAGATCGTGACCACCGGGACTCCCGTGCGCATGGGCGACGGTTCCGTCAAGGTGATCTCCGCATCCGCCGATCAGATGTTTCTGGACATCAAGCCGGAGATGCAGTCGCGGATGCCCACCTACCACGGTGACCTCGAGCTGATCAATCACTCTGCGGGCTCGCTGACCTCGCAGGCCTATCACAAGCGGTGGAACCGGAAGAACGAACTTCTCGCCGGCGCGGCGGAGCAGGCCTCCGTGGCTGCAGCTTGGATGGGCGGCCGTCCCTACCCGCAAAAGCAGATGAACGATGCCTGGACGCTCGTGATGGGCGGCCAGTTCCATGACACTGGCGCCGGCACCGCTACGCCGCGCGCCTACGAGTTCGCGCAGAACGACGACCTCATCGCCGCGAACCAGTTCGCCGATGTACTCACGAGCGCGACCCAGTCCATCGCGGCCTCGCTTGACACCCAGGCAAAGGGCACACCGATCCTCGTCTACAACCCGCTCAACATCGCGCGCGAGGACATCGTTGAGGCCTCACTTCCTCCCAGCCTCACGCAGCGCGTTGACGTCTTCGGACCGGACGGGAGGCAGGTTCCGGCACAGGTCGAGAGCGGCAAGGTGATCTTCCTTGCCAAGGTTCCCTCTGTCGGCTACGCGGTCTATGACCTTCGCGACAGCAAGAAGTCTCAGACCTCAAAGGAACTCAAGGTCACCGAGTCCACTCTCGAGAACGCCCGCTATAAAGTCGCGCTCGATGCGGCAGGAGATGTGAGCAGCATCTTCGATAAGTCCATCAACAAAGAGCTCCTCGCCAGCCCCATGCGCCTCGCCATCAACAACGACGCGCCCAAACAGTGGCCGGCATGGAATATGGA
Source organism: uncultured Acidobacteriaceae bacterium (assembly GCA_964247625.1). GTDB lineage: Bacteria > Acidobacteriota > Terriglobia > Terriglobales > Acidobacteriaceae > Edaphobacter. The sequence continues at coordinate 809,733 of CAXTVA010000001.1, read as the reverse complement.
CTTCGATCAGGAGCAGGCTGCTCCCCGCGCCTACATCGGCGGCACGGCCAAGGCTCGCGTCGTCGAGAACGGCCCGGCTCGCATCGCGATCGAAGTCACCCGCGAGGGCGAAGGCTCAAAGTTCGTCCAGACCGTTCGCCTCTCTGCAGGCGACGCCGGCAATCGCGTGGAGTTTACGGAGTCGATCGATTGGCGTTCGCTCTCGGCCAACGTCAAAGCCGTCTTCCCCCTCGCCTCCGCCAATAAGCTCGCAACGTATAACTGGGAGGTCGGCACCATTGAGCGGCCCGCCGCCTTCGACCGCCAGTTTGAGGTCGCGTCCCATCACTGGATCGATCAGACCGACTCCTCTGGCAGCTTCGGCGCCACCCTCCTCACCGACGTGAAGAACGGCTCCGACAAGCGCGACGACAGCACGATTCGCCTCACCCTGCTCCGCTCGCCCGGCGGCGCCTCCCAGATGCCGGGAGCCTACACCGACGAGCTGAATCAGGACTGGGGTCACCATGAGATCCTCTTCGGTCTCGCGGGTCACGCGGGCGACTGGCGCCAGGCCCACACCGACTGGCAGGCCTACCGCCTCAGCACGCCGATGATCGCCTTCAACACGGAGAGACACGCCGGCACCTTGGGCCACAGCTTCTCGCTTCTCACCATCGACAACCCGAGTATCCGTCTCCTCGCTCTCAAGAAGTCCGAGCTGAGCGATGAAGTCATCGTGCGTCTGGTAGAGCTCGACGGCAAAGCCGCGGACAAGGTCAAGGTCAAGTTTGCCGGTCCTCTTGAAGCAGCCCGCGAGGTCAACGGCCAGGAGCTCCCTCTCGGCTCCGCCAGCGTCGTCGAGGGCGCACTCGAGACCTCCTTCAAGCCCTACCAGCCCCGAACCTTCGCTCTCAAGCTCGGCACACCCACCGTGCATCAGGCCGCCATCGCCTCCGAGCCCGTCACCCTCAACTACGACCTCGCCGTGGCCAGCAACGACGACACGAAATCCGTCGGCGGCTTTGATCAGCAAGGCAATGCGATCCCCGCCGAACAAGTTCCCTCCGAGCTCAAAATCGACGGCGTTCGCTTCAACCTCGCCTCCGCCGCCACCGGCACACCCAACGCCGTCACGGCCAAGGGGCAATCGATCCAGCTGCCCGAAGGCAAGTTCAACAAGGTCTACGTCCTCGCGGCCTCGGGGAGCGGCGACCAGCGTGCCACCTTCAAGGTGGGCGCAATACCGGTCGGCGTCACTGTCGAAGACTGGGGCGGCTTCATCGGCCAGTGGGACACTCGCCTCTGGAAACCCCGCCCCGAGACCGTTACTGAAGGCGGCGGCCGCAGCGGAACACCTGAGCACCAGGTCCCGCTTCGCAAAGACTTTGCTATCTCCGCCAGCCACGAGACCTGGGATCTCAAGAACTCCGGCTCGCCAGACTGGTCCCCCAAGTATCCAGAGGACTACCTCGGCCTGCGTCCCGGTTATGTGAAGCCGGCAACCCTGGCCTGGTATGCCTCGCATCACCACACGGCGCAGGGCCTGAACGAGCCGTACCAATACAGCTATCTCTTCGTCTACGCCCTCGATCTACCGGCCGACGCGAAGAGCATCACGCTCCCGGAGAATGCCGCCATACGCATCCTGGGCATCTCCGTTGCGGCGAAGGAGCCCGCCGTAACTCCCGCACAGCCCCTCTTCGACACCTTGAATCGGTCATCGAAGAGCGAGCAGTACGAAGCCGCAAAGTAACACGGCGCGGGTCCAGATCGATGGGCGCACAGGAGCCTCCCTCTCGAACATACCAAGGCAGCGCACGGAAGCCGTTTTGGAAGTCATCGGGAGACAGCTCGTACGCACCTGGGCGCGCCAACGAACACCAACCTCTCGCACTCTTGCCCCGGCCGCCGGCATGGTCACGGCACGTGGCGCCCCGGCGCTCCGCCCCGGTCATCCTGCCTGCCTCGGCAGTCGGTACAATGCGGGGATGTCCTGGCGCACAGTGTGCAGAACCTCTATCGCGGCCGCGCTTCTCGCTCTCTCTGCGGCGGCGTCCGCGCAGCAGTTGGTCAACGGCTACGAACCGAAGTGGTGGAAGCAGGCCGTCGTCTACCAGGTCTACCCGCGTTCCTTCAAAGACTCCAACGGGGACGGGATCGGGGACCTGCCTGGCATCACATCGAAGCTCGACTATCTGCAGAAGCTGGGCGTCACGGTGATCTGGTTGAGTCCGCACTTTGACTCTCCCAACACCGATAACGGCTATGACATTCGCGACTACCGCAAGGTCATGACGGAGTTCGGGACGATGTCGGACTTCGACACGCTGCTCGCGGGCATCAAGCAGCGCCACATGCGCCTGATCATCGACCTCGTCGTCAATCACACGTCGGACGAGAACAAGTGGTTCGTCGCATCGCGCTCCAGCAAGTCGAATCCATACCGCGACTTCTACATCTGGCGCCCCGGCAAGACCGCGCCCGATGGCACCCGAACGCCACCGAACAACTATCCGTCCTACTTCTCTGGCTCCGCATGGACGCTGGACCCGACGACAGACGAGTACTACCTCCACTACTTCGCCGCAAAACAGCCCGATCTCAACTGGACGAACCCGAAGGTGCGCGAAGAGGTATACAGCCTCATGCGTTTCTGGCTGGACAAGGGCGTCTCCGGCTTTCGTATGGACGTCATTCCACTCATCTCGAAGCCGACAGGTTTGCCCGATCTCACCGCCGAGCAGCTCAAAGCCCCACCCAACGCTTACGCGAACGGTCCTCACCTGGCCGAGTACCTCCACGAGATGAACCACGAGGTCCTCTCCCGCTACGACGATATGTCCGTCGGCGAAGCGACCGGCACCACCCTCGCCCAGACCAACTCACTCGTTGACGACCGTCGCCACGAGCTCAACATGATCTTCAACTTCGACGCGATCAAGATCGGACGCTCGGACTTCGGTCCCAGCCAGCTCGGCGGCTGGTCACTGCCGGAGCTCAAAGCGATCTACGACGAGCATGCACGAGTGCTGACCAAGCACGACTGGGATACCGTCTTTCTCTCGAACCACGACAATCCGCGCATCGTCTCTACCTTCGGCGACGACTCCCCAGCCATGCGCGTCTCCTCCGCAAAACTCTTCGAGACCATGATCCTCACCCTGCGAGGCACGCCCTTCCTCTACCAGGGCGACGAGCTCGGCATGACGGACTATCCTTTCAAGAAGCTCGAAGACTACGACGACATCGCGATCAAGAACGCCTACAAGGCGGAGGTGGAGACCGGAAAGATCTCCGCGGCCGACTTCTTTGCATCGCAGGCCAAGGTCGCCCGCGACAACGCCCGCACGCCGATGCAGTGGGACAGCTCCCCCCAGTCTGGCTTCACGACCGGCACCCACCCGTGGCTTGCCGTCAACCCCAACTACATGCAGATCAACGCTGCCGGGGAGGAGGCTGATCCAGCATCTGTGCTGAACTACGTGCGCGCACTGATCAAGCTGCGCTCGCAGACCCTCGCGTTCGTCTACGGTGATTTCGAAGACCTCGATCCGCAACACCCCCACGTCTTCGCCTACACACGGACGTTGGGCGCCGATCGATACCTGGTCGTCGAAAACTTCAGCTCCTCGCCGCTCCAGTACACGCTCCCCCGCAACCTGAAAGCAGCATCACTGCTCCTGTCGGATCTTCCCAACGTGCACGAGGCGAACACCTCCACCCTCAGCCTGGGCCCGTGGGAGTCCCGCATCTATAAGCAGTAAAGCATCGCCTACTAATAGGAGGTCTGTCCACTTGTGGACGGACCTCCGCGCAAGTGGACACCTGCCGTACTCGCACTAGCGCTAAGTCATTGATCCTCGTCTGCAATCACGCACCAGCTCTGGAACACCACGTGCCCTCTCTCAAGACCTTCACCGAGGTTGCGGCATGGCAATGATCGTGCAAGACGTCCAGTATGCGCTGCGCCAGCTTCGCAAGAACCCTGGCTTCACCGTCACCGCCGTTCTGACGCTGGCGTTGGGCATTGGTGCGAACGCGGCGATCTTCACGCTCGTCAACGCCGTTCTTTTGAAAAATCTGCCCGTCGTTGACCCGAAGATGCTGGTTCGTCTCGGAGACGAGATGCAGTGCTGCGTCGGAAAAGGTGTCGAAAACGATGGCGACCATGCCTTCTTCTCGACCGATACCTACGAGCAGCTTCGGAAAAACAATCCTGAGTTCGCCGAGTTGGCTGCGATGGAGGCCGGCTACGAGTACCGGCCACTTACCGCACGTCGTGACGGTAGTCCGGAGCAGGCTCGCTCCGTCATGGCGGAGTTTGTCTCCGCCAACTACTTCCGCATGTTCGGCCTCAAGCCCGCGGCGGGTAGGCTCATGACCGATGCCGACGACCAGCAGGGCGCTGCAATTACAGCGCTGATGAGCTATGAGACCTGGGTCAATCGCTACAATCGCGACCCCTCCCTCATCGGCGCGACCTTCTCCATCAACACCAGGCCGGTCACCATCATCGGCGTGACCCCGGCTGGCTTCTACGGCGACCGCCTGCGGGTCTCCCCGCCACAGTTCTATCTTCCGCTGCACGCCGAGTCAGAGGTCCGGGGAACCATCTATGAGCGTGATCCCGACACCATGTATCTCTGGCTCATCGGTCGTCTGAAGCCCGGTGTCTCACGCGCGCCACTGCAAGAGAAGCTGACGCTTCAGCTTCGGCAGATCCTTGCCACGGGAGCCCTGTACACAACTGAGAAGACCCGCCCCCTCCTCGCCCGTCAACACCTCGTGCTCACAGACGGCGGGGAGGGCGTTCAGGACATGCAGCGAAACTATGGAACAAACCTCAAGCTGCTGATGTGGATCTCGGGTCTTGTGCTTCTGATCGCCTGTGCCAACATTGCGAATCTTCTCATGGTGCGTGGTATGGGTCAGAAGGCGGAGCTGGCTGTTCGTGCAGCCATGGGCGCGTCCCGGATCCGTCTCCTCCGCCAACTGCTGACCGAAAGCATGGTGCTCGCGCTGCTCAGCGGAGTCGCTGCGCTCGCAGTCTCTTGCTTCGGCGCACAGCTCCTTCTGCGCATGACCTTCCCCGGCCAGTCCGTGCCGATCGATGTCGCGCCGTCGCTCACCGTCCTTGCCTTCTCGATCGTCCTCTCTCTTCTCACGGCGATCGTCTTCGGAGTCACGCCTGCCTTAATCGCCTCCAGGGCGCAGCCGGCTGGCGTCTTGCGAGCCAGCGCACGATCCACGAGCGGCGGCACGTCACGGCTGCAGCGTGGACTCGTCGTCGCGCAGGCGGGGCTCTCGCTGGTACTGCTGGTGGGCGCAGGACTCTTCACACAGAGCCTTGGCAACCTCGAACACTCCGACATGAAGCTCAATCCCGTGAACCGGTACATCATCCACTTCGATCCACAGACGGCTGGCTATCTGCCTTCTCAGGTAGAGGCGTTGTACCGCTCGATCGAGACTCAACTCCATGCCGTTCCTGGCGTCGTGAAGGTCGGTATCAGCAGCTACTCGCCCATGGAAGACAACAACGCCGGCAACAGCGTCCAGATCCAGGGAAAGCCGGACGAAGAGAAGGGCGCGTCAGAGGTAAAGGTCACCCGTGAGTACTTTGACTCCGTGGGCACGCGCCTCACCATGGGTCGCGCAATCGGCGTCCAGGATCACTTTGGCGCCCCCGCCGTCGCCGTCGTCAACCAGGCCTTCGTCAAGACGTTCTTCAAGCCGGGAGAGGACCCGCTCGGCCGCCGCTTCGGCGCGCCCGGTCCGGTCAGTTCAGGTGACTTCGAGATCGTCGGTGTCGTCGAGGACACCGCCTATCAGACGGTGCGCTGGAAGAACCACGAGATGTACTTTCCCTCGCTGACCCAACAGGCGCCGAGTGACAGGACGCCGGCCGACCAGGACACCTCCTTCTTCGCCAGCACCATCGTGATTGAAACCAGCCACCCTGTCGCCGAGATGGAGTCCATCGCCCGCCACACCCTCTCGGGCATCAACCCCAACCTCGCCGTGGTGAAGTTCCAGACGTTCAGCGAGCAGATCGCGGACCAGTTCACAGAGGAGCGCATGCTCTCCTGCCTCATGCTCCTCTTCGCGGTCGTTGCGCTGCTCCTGGCAACGGTCGGCCTCTATGGCGTCACCGCGTACTCCGTCGTTCGCCGCACCAATGAGATTGGCATCCGCATGGCGCTGGGGGCTGAGCGCAGCAACGTCGTCGCTCTGATCCTTCGCAGCGCCCTGTTGCAGACCCTCTCCGGCCTCCTCATCGGCATACCTCTGGCGTACTACAGCGTTCGATTCGTCCGTTCGCAGCTCTACGGGCTCTCCAGCATCAACATGATCGCGCTGCTCGTGCCCACCGCTGTTCTGCTCGTGGCCGCACTCACCGCCGGCTGGCTGCCAGGCAGACGGGCAGCCTCGATCGATCCAGCGACGGCCCTCAGGAGCGAATAGGAATTCACTCGCCCAGTGGCGGCGATCTTTGCTCCGCACAGTTCACGATTCCATCGACCGGTGCGTTTCTGCCGACAGGCATGGCAGCCGACCCATCTGCGTTTACGCTCCGTTCCGATAACTTGGAGGTATGCCACAGCCGAAGCCCAAACCGGCCCCCATTGGAAGACCGCGCAGCGAAGCGGCGGTCTCCCATGCCGCAATCATGAACGCCGTCTACGGTCTGCTCAAAGAACAGCCCGCTCGTGACCTCACCATGGATGCGGTCGCGAAGCGAGCAGGCGTCGGAAAGCCGACACTATATAAGTGGTGGTCCTCGAAGCCCGCTCTCATCATGGCCATGTTCCATGAGCGGTTCGGTGCCATCCTCGAAGTATCGCGAGCGACGACAGCAGAGCAGGCTCTGCGCACAAGAGTGAGCCACCTGATCGCCCAGTCCAACGGTCTCTTCGGCAAGGTGATTGCCGATCTGATCGCGGAGGGCCAGGCAGACCCGTCGATCCTGAAAGAGCTCTACGAGAGTCACATCCGCCCCAGAAGAGCGCTCACCGCGGCCGACATCGAGCGTGGCATCGCGTCGGGCGAACTTCTCGCTGGCACCGACCCGGAGCTGCTCATCGATGCAATCTTTGCACCCATCTATCTCCGGCTTCTCCTTCGTCATCCCGCACTGACCGAGGAGTACGGCACGCAGGTCATCGAACAGGCGCTCTTCGGCGTTCGCAATCCGCAGTGGAGAGCCGGGGGCGAAGCCAAGGTGCCGTCAACTCGAGTGAGGCCGGTCAAGTCCGCCTCCCGTCGATAGCCCGGCCCGCACACCGACGGCGCGGCGCGCTCAAGGAAAGAGGGCCTGGAACGACCATGATGTAGACGCGCTTGGCGATCTTCACACTGCAGATGCAGTAACCGTCACTCGCTTTGGAACTCTCCTAGAAGGGCGCGTGGCCACGGAAGAGGCCCTCACGTTTCTCCACTCCAAAGAGGGTCCGTTCGGCCGCACCAGTTTCCCTTCTCTCCATCTGCATCCGGATGGAAAGATCTCCGAGACAGAATGGAACGATAGGATCGTCACGTTTGTTCTGGTTCACGAGGGGCAGCTTTGGAGCGCCTCAGAGGTCGACGCGCACAACGTAGAACACATGGAACTACCGTTCTCGAATCCCAGCGGCGATCCGGAGATGATGAAGGCCGCCTACTCACACGCCAGCGATGTGATGATTATGGGTGCCCTGGGCGGCTACGAGCAGGGATGGGACAAGGTTGGCCCGCGCCTGGATTGGGCCTTAAAACAGTTCCACGGTACGCGCAATCAGTCTTTCGAGCGACTCGCGGCAGGAAACAACGCCGACTTCGGTTACGAAGTCTTTCTCGAGAAGAGCGAAGCACGGACGGGTGATACCTACCTTCCGATGACCTTGCGAGTCACTCATGTATTTCGCAAAGAATCCGGTGAATGGAAGCTTGTGCATCGTCACGCAGATCCCCTGAAGCTGAAGGCACCACAGTAAGCCAGAAAGGTTCCTGCGAAGGCTCGTCGCGGCAACTGCGCGTTGCCGACTCCATAGTGCCGTCAGTGAGGACGCGCCCAGGAGATCTCTATCGAGCCGCTCTTGCAGAGACATCAAGACGGCGTTCGGCGACAGCAGAACGAGATCAGATGCTCCTCTGCGATCGCCTTCATCACCTCCGTCGGAGCGGCGCCTCCTAGATCGTGGAAGTTCTTAATCAGGTGCATCTGATCGTAGTATCCAACGTTGTGCGCGATGTCGAGCCAACTGCTGCAGCCTGCCTGGTACTCCTCAATGGCCCTCTGAAAGCGAGAGATCTGAGCCAGGACCTTCGGCGACACTCCGGTCCGCTCAAGAGATCTTCGCTCAAAGTGTCGCTCGCTGATCCCGATCATCTCTGCGGCGTGAGCTACGTTGCATCGGCCTGAGGCCAACCGGTGCATGGCCATCGCTGTCGGATCGAGCGGACGGGCGTGCTGCAGCTGATGGAGAAAAAAGCGGTCTAGCAGTTTGACCCGATCCGCAAAGCCTTTCGCATTGCCGAGACGCTGGTAGAGAGACGATATCTGCGGCCCCAACACGGAGTGCCCTTCCGTTCCGCCTCCGGTGAGCGGCAAGATCGGCACGCCAAACAATCGGTACAGCCCCAGCGGCCGAAGGAGCACATCGAGCGAGTGCACATGGTCGCGCAGGATCAGCCGCGTTCGGCGGCCCTCGATCGGCCCGATGACGGTCGCTGCCCAGGAACGGCGAAGCTGTTCCGTCCCGTACTCCTTCACGTCATAGATCGTCGCGAACTGGAAGATGAGCATCGTGCCCACGCGAGGAAACACCGGCTCGACGACCTCTCCAGCCTTCGACACCATCTCGCGCTGCACATACCACTGGACGAATGGCCGAAGGACCGCACTCGGCGCCGCGCTTTGCGTGGTCAGCATTGTGCCTCCAAAACAGGGCTAGGATCTCTGCCCTGCGTTCGAGTAAGGCAGATCCATCTTCTCGACATTGTGCAGATCCATCTGCGTCGCCCTCCAATCCACGCCGGTCTTCAGCAGCGTGCAGGACACAAGCATCTCGTTCTGCTTCGCCAGATCGAGCTTGCCGTCCGGATTCATCACCGGACTCCCCCAGCTTGCCTGCAGAATGATCACATTCGGCGCAACCTGTCGAACGTCGACCAGCTGCAAGGGCGGCGCGGTGACGCCATGATACGGTCCACCGGGGTTGTGCAGAAAACCGAGAGCCTTCTCGACCGCAGCGCGGCCCTGGACCAGCGTGCCGAAACGATTGACCGTGTTGGCGTCGGGAGTTTGGAGGAGGCCGAGTTGGTGGGCGTCATGGTGGTTCCAGGCTTGTTCCCACTGACGAAGGAATTCATTCGCCGTTGCACGGACAGCAGCCGGGTTGATTGGCTCCTCGCTTTGGAGAGTGGGGGAGGCCGCGAGCGCGGTGCCCGTCACCAGGAAGTTACGTCGGGAGATCGGAGAAGATGTCATACCGGAAACGTACCGGCCCAGGAGAATGGAGCCTAGTACGAACCCGACATTGAAGCACAAAGAGCCTTACTGAGTCGGCATACGGTTAGAAGGAACGATCACTCGGTCGGAGGACCTTCCTCCAACTCTTCCGCGAGAGTCGTGGACTGCCGCACAGGCCTATCGACTACCGCGTGTGCCAGTCCAACGAATAGATCTCCTCTGTTCCAACATCTCGAAGGATCAGCGGGTCGCCTTCAGGCGTGAGGTTCAGGGCAATCCCGGCGAGTCGGCCCGCGAGCCTCACGCCCTTGAGGCTTGCGACTTCTTCGATTCGCGTATCGGTCACCCGAACTCGCAGAATTGCGGTGTCTTCGCCCGGTCGCATGAAGTAGACATACTGCCCGTCCCGCGACCACGTCGGGAAACCCGCTCCGGATGCTATCTGCGTCCACTGCCTCGTCTTGAACTCGAAGAGCATGAGGTCCCGTCCATTCGGTCCCCACGCTGCGACACGCCTTCCATCGGGCGACCATGCGGCCGCAAACATACCTTGTGAACCGGGTAGAGTCTCTACTCTCTGTGTCTTTGGATCGAGCACGTGCACAACGATTCTCGATGGATCCGCAACAAAGAAGGGAAATTCGCTGTACATCAGGAGCTTGCCGTCAGGAGACCAGTTCATGGTCATCTGGTTGTTCCCGTCAAGCTGCGCAGGCCTTGCCTCGCCGCCCTGAGCGGAGACGATGTACGCCTGCGGACGCCTTCCCGAGTTGTATCCATAGAAGACGATCTCCTTCCCATCAGGTGACCAGAAAGGAACCATCACCTGCATCGGAGGGGTGGTCAGTTGAAGGCGTTCTCTGCCGTCCATCCGGCTGCGCCAGAGTGTGCCGCCTGGAAAATCAACATAGGCGATCCACTGCCCATCTCGGGAAACATCGACGAAGTCCGCCGAAACATCGGAGAGAGCAGGAGCACGATAGGGCACAAACTGCCTGGCTGAACCATCAAAACGCTCCATCTCGCTGCGCAGCTGCTGCCCGATGACAAACAGCTTCCGCCCGTCCGGGCTTAGAACAGGCGCGAGCGAACTCAGCTGGCCATGTGTAAGCTGTCGAGGCTCGAACGCCTTCCTATCCACGCGCGTGAGCAGGCCAGCGTACACTCCGCCATCGGAAGGCATGGACCAAATCTCCGATCGTCCGAGACGCGTCGTCTGGAAGAGGAAGTCGCGACCGTCAGGAGTCCAGCTGCCGCAGCATTCATCCATCGGCCCCTCTGCTGTCTTCCAGCCAGTGAGGAGTTGACGTAAGCCTTGCCCACCTCTCCCGACCTCCCAGAGTGAAATCTCCGAGGAATGGACGTTGAAGATGGAGAGACGAATCAGCCTCCCATCGGGAGACCAGCGCGGCATCCAGCCCGGGCCCGGCAGGGTTGCCACCTTCAGAGCATCGCGGCCATCCCTCTTGGCCAGATAGAGATCGGATCCTTCGATGAACGCCAGCGTCTCCCCATCGGGGGACCACGAGCCGTCACGTCCCTTGATACCGCCGAGTTGGCGCGCTGCGCCGCCGGGGATAGGTAACGCCCACAGAGTTGAGGAAGGTGACGGTCTGACGTCCCCCGAGACCAGCAGCTCCGATCTCGACCGCGACAGGTCCAGCAACTGTGGCTGTCCAAAGCTCACCGGAATCGTTACGGTGTCGCCGCCCAGGGCAGAGACCTCGGCGAGCTCGGGAGCGTCGCTGGCTCCTTCCGTGAAGTAAACATTGACGCCGTCCGTAAAGAGCGCTGCGTCCGGCCCCCCCATGGTAATCAGGTGTCCGCGCTTCACCCTCCCGTCGTGCGTGATCTGCACGTATCCCGACACCGCTGGACGAAGCAGGGCCATGTGCCACGTCCATGCGCCCGCGACCAGCAGCAGTGCAAGGAGCACGGCGCCGAGGGCGATCGGACGCGAGCGAGTCCCTGTGCGAAGGCGAGATTGTGTCAGAGGAGTCGCCGCTTCGGCCTCGACCAGCTTCGGCGCGTTTGCGACCGGCTCCCCGCCCGAACGCTCAATCTCGACCACAGGAACATTGAGCCGGTAGCCACGCTTGGCGAGCGTCTGGATGTAGTCCTGCCCATCGGGAGCTTTGCCCAGCTCTCGACGCAGCAGGAAGATGTTCTGGGTCAGGTTTGCCTCTTCCACAAAGGTCTCCGGCCAGACAATCTCCATCAGCTCTTGCTTGCTGACGAGTTCGCCGCGCCGCTCCACGAGCGCAAGAAGAGTCGTCACGACCTTCGGCGGCAAGCCGACCACGCCCTTCGTCCCGAGCAGCACGGGAGGCTCGGGATCCAGGACAAAGGCGCCAAACCCATATAAGTTCCTCTTCTGCAATGACTTGATCCTCGTGAGAACAAAGTGATTTTCTTTTGAGCACGCTGCTGAGGACGGCGCCTGATCTCCGCACTACTTTAGCTCCAGTCCGGAGGCACAGACCAGGCGCAATCGGCTTCATCGCACCTGCCGTGTCGACCGGATCGCAGTCTTGCGAAGCGGTTCAACTCACACCACCACCACACTCCTAACCAGGATCGAGGTCATTCATGATGCGTCGCCTTCATCTTCTGGCAATCTCCGCAGTGCTCTGCTGCACCTCCACGGCTGTTCCCGCAAAGGCTCAAGCCCCTGGGCTCCTGTCCCTTCTGGAGAGCAAGAACAAACAGATCGATAACGCGCTCATCGGAGGCGATCCAGCCCCGATCCGTAATCTGTTCTCGGCTTCCGCCACGATTGTCAATCCGTTAGGCGGCTCGGGCGGGACTGAAGCGCTCTTCGGCGCGATCCAATCAGGAGCGCTGAAGTACACCGCCTTGCAGAGAAGTGAGGAGAACTCGCACAGTTCGGAAACACTGCGATTCTCACCTACCTCTCCACCGAGACCGCGACGATGCAGGGACACGATATCTCGGGTAGATCTCGCTGGACCGAGGTCTGGGTCCAACAGTCCGGGCAGTGAAAGATCGTAGCCGTGCAGGGTACAAGCGTCGCGCCCCAACCGCAATAGCCCTAGAACTCTGGGCAAGCGAGAGATCAGGTCCAGCAAGACCTTCGATCGAATGCGAAGTCACCAGCGGAGCCCAGTTCCCAGAGGGCAGCAAGGAGCGAAGTTATGAGTCTGGCTACACCATCCCAATCTGGCGTTTACGACGATGCTGCATCGTTATCCGATAGCGACTCGGGAGCGGCGATCAGAGCAAAGATACTGTCCCGTCAGCGTCGCGATCGCCGCTTCTTCCTGACGCTGGCGATCTCCGCGGCGCTGATGATCGTTTGGGGGTTCTCGACGACGTACTACCTCAAGCCGCTCCAGTCCGTCGGCGCTCTGCCGCACAGCCCACAGCTTGCACTGCTGGTTCACATACACGGGGCCGTCTTCACGCTCTACGTTCTCTTCTACGTCTCTCAAACGGCGCTCATCGCACAGGGTCGTCGCGCTCTCCACATGGCGTTAGGCTGGGCCTCCTTGGTGTTTATCCCTGTGTTGGTGGTTCTCGCCACGTTGACGGCCCTGTACGGCGCGAGGATGGGCCACAAGCAGATCTGGCCCGATGCCGAGAGAGCAGCTCTCGTCAATCTTGCACCGGTATATCCGTTTGCGATCCTGGCATGCGCGGGCATCCTGCTGCGCAAAAGACCAGAAGCCCATCGGCGACTCATGTCTCTCTCCTTCATGACCCTGCTGCCGCCCGCCATTGCACGCACGCACCTCGGCGCACTTGGACCGCAAGCGGTCACAATCGCCATCTTCGCCTTCATCCTGGCAGGGCCCATCTACGACCTTGTGACGCGCCACCGCATCCATCCCGCGTATGTACTTGGCGTTCTCTTGTTCTTCACCACGCCGCCGCCCGTAATGGTCGCTTTAGGATCGACACCCGCCTGGCACCGCTGTGTGCACTGGTTGAACGGCATGTGAGAAGAGCGACTGTCTGGGCGTTCGTTACGACAGGGGCGGCTGAGGTTCTGCGACCCTACGGACTACAGCCACCTCAGCCGCCGCCGAGCTAGCTGAGAATCGTCGGCTTTAGCACTTCCTCAGACCACTGGCGAAAGCTGGTGGGAGTAGTGCCTTCGGGCGTGCGGACCACCGACTGGTCCAGGCCGTTGTTCTTCGCGATCATCATGTCGACCATGCCTTGCGCCATCGCCTCGGTGGCACCATAGCCGCTCATCTGCGACTTGAGAGCCTCGAAAGGGATCTGCTGGTAGCGCACAGGCTTCCCAAGGACGTCGGAGAGAATCTGCGCCATCTCGTTGCAGGAGATGTCCTCTGGGCCGAGAACGGCAACATCTTCCCGACCAGTCCACGATCGGTCGAGCAGCCACTTGGTAGCGACGGTGGCGATGTCGCGCGTCGCGCAATAGGGATCTCTGCTCTCCGGGTCCCGCGTGCCGAAGAACACGCTTTGGCTCTGGATGGGCTGCACCTGACGGATCATGTTGTCCATGAAGCCGGGCATCGCGAGTGTCCGGCAACTTGCGCCAGTGCTCTCGATCAGCTCGGCCATCGCAACGGAAGCCGAGACGTACCCTGCGTTCCCGGGCCAACCGCGGCCGATCGCGGAGACGACGACCACCCGCTTGACGCCATGTCTCCTGATTGCCTCGGCTGCAGGCTCGGAGAACTCCACATAGGCCTTCTCGAGACTGGTCGCCTTGAAGTCGGGAGGAACACACCAGAAGACTGTGTCGGCGCCTTCGAACGCCCGGTCGATGGTGTCAGGGTCGCCGCTTGAGCCTTCGATCGCTTCAACTCGCTCCCTCGTGCCTGCCGCGAGCTTGGATGCGTCACGCACAATGACGCGGACTCGTTCGCCGCTCTTGAGCAGATCCGCGAGAACCTGCTTGCCTATGTTTCCTGTTGGCGTGGTGACAACGATCATGAAGTTCTCCTCGACGTCCCCGAACAAAACGGTACAGTTTCGTCTACTTGATAAACGGTACTGTACCGTTCTACACTTGTCAAGCAAGGAGAGAAGCGGCACAGCGCATGGCCAAACGAGGCGATCAACTTCGCGAACACATCCTGTTCATTGCAAAAGACGTGTTTCTCGAACTCGGCTTTGAGCGGTCGTCCATGGACGTTATCTCCAGCCGGGCGCAGACGTCGAAGCGTTCGCTGTACGCCTACTTCGAGAGCAAGGAGAAGCTGTTCCTCGCCGTCATCGAACTGGTACGAGGACTCTTTCTTCTCAGGTTGAGGCAGCCGGCCGACTACTCCGACAAGCCTGTAGAGGCCCTCACTCTCTTCTGTGGTCGGTATCTCGAGATTCTGCTCTACCTGTTCTCCGTCCAGATGATGCGCGTCAGCCTCGCGGAGGCAGAGAGATTCCCGGAGCAGGCCGCGCAATACTTCGATCAGCTGTTTACCCAGGTTCAGGGCCGCTTGGCGGAGTACTTCAAGACCACGTTCAAACTCACCGCAGCGGGCAGCTCTGACGCGGCGCAGAGACTGCTGGGCCAACTGCTCTACCCTCGCCTGCCGCGTGCTCTCTTTGGTATCGATCCACTCGCGACGAGCTTCGACCGTGAGGCAGTAGTTCCCAACATCGATCTGAAGCCGATCCGCAGGGTGGTCGCCGAGGTCATTGCGTCTCTCAAGAAGAGCTAAGGGCCGAAAGCAGATCGCAAATTAATCTGATCTCTCCGCGAAGACCAGCTCCTCTCATTCAGGAGGACTGATCTTGTGGCTTACTTCGAGACAGTGTGAGCACAAAAGGCAAGCGAACGTTCCTGATGTTCGGGTCACCTGCGTTGGCGAACGCTCTGCCGAAGAGGTGATGGCCACGCGGAAGCAATTTGATCTGAAGCGTCCTGGCATCGGTTCTCACGGCATCGGGGGCATCAATGATCCCGGTAGACACACCTGTAAAGGCGTCACCCTCCGTCCGCATCTCGTGGATCGCCTCGGGCCGGCCACGTCCTATCGTCAGAGTCGCAGCTTCACTCGATTCGATGTTGATGGCAACCGGCATCTTTGCACCATCTCCTTCGAGCGTCCCGCTCCATCGTCCTGCGAACGTCGGCGTTGCGACGAAGGGTCTGTTTGGGAAGCCGCAGTCTTCGTCTGGCCAACGCCAGTCTGGAAGGGAGTGCGTGAGCACCTCATCGCAGACGCTTGTGGCCAGCTGCCCTGTATTCGACCGATTGGTCACGACAATGCAAGCTAAACCCCGCGACGGCACAAAGCACATCCTGTTGGCGACTCCTGGGTTCCCGCCTATCTTGAAGAAGAAGGGAACCCCGGAAGCCGTCTGGCTCTTGAACCAACCGAAGGTGGCCGCGACACCGGATGGTCCGCGAAAGACGGTGCGATGGAGTTCGCCAAGGTCCGCCTCGCGAAGAACTGTCGTGTGGCGGTTCGCTCCAAGACCCATATTGAAGAGAGCGAAGAGGGCCAGGTCGTGAGCGCTCGCGTACAACTCACCCGACGCAGGTGTCGACGTGGTGTACGGGGGAATCACGCGGCCATGCGCGTCGTAGTGTAGGGCGCCGCTCTGCACGCGACGAGTGTCACTGGCGAAGAAGCTGTCTTTCAGCCCAAGAGGCGTCAGCACCCTCTGCTGCATAAGCGATCCAAACTCCATCCCGGTGATCGCCGACGCGATTGCATTCAGGGCCGCGTATCCCACGTTGCTGTACTCGTAGCAGGTCGCCGGAGGGTAGGCCAGCCTGCCATATGCCTGCAGAAGGGCTGTCGGAGTAGGAATGAGTCCTGCTTCATTCACGTCATAGGAGGAGTAAATCCCCGGCAGGCCGCTGATGTGCGCACCGAGTTGCCGAACACTCACCTCGTCCGCGTTCCCGGCAGTGCCCTCAAGCCTGCACCCTGCCAGAAACCTGTTCGCCGGCTCGTCCAGCGACAGCTTACCGTCAGCGATGAGCGTCATCATCGTCGTGGCAGTGAACGGCTTTGTGACTGAGGCCAGGCTGAACGGGGTGTGGTGTGTCGCCCGGACGGACGCCTCCCGATCTGCCCAACCGAAGCCCTCCTCCCAAACGATGCGCCCGCCGTGTATGACCGCGACCGCCAATCCCGTCGCGTCACCGTGCGCGATCGCCTGCTCAATCCTGAGGCGTACCGGCTCGAAACGAGCCTTCCTCTCTCCGCCCTCGAAGACCGTCAGACCGGCACTCAGCTTCGGCGCCGCAAGGCCTCCCATCGATGCGGAAAGCATCCACGTCATCACTTCGCGGCGATCTGCGCGTGCTCTCACTTGCACCCCGGTTAGGCCGAAGACTCTCTCAGCGCCTCTTTATACATGTCGCGTCTCGATCCGTCCGCTGCGCGCTCCGGCTGCCCGACCCTTTACTTTGGACTTCGACGGCTTGGGCTTCTTCGGTGCGAACACCTCCTCAGCCTCGGTGAGGAGGTCTGGCAAGTTCACGTGGGGGATGTCCGCTACCTAAGAGGGAAATGAGGCGAGGTGCGAGAGAGGTTGGCTCTGCTCCCGCGTCGCGGCATCCGTCAGTACTAGGACTCACCGGCGTGAGGGGAACTCCACCGCATCCCACTCTTGGCGGAGATCAACCAATCCCCTGGCGCGCATCTTCTTGCCTGTCTTCGTTCGGCCGCTCACATCTGCGGACGTCAGACCGATACAAGTCGTCCGTCCGTTGACCTCTCATCGTTCGGAGGAGGATCAGAGACATCCCGCGAAGACCGGCGTTGGTTGCCCCCCAGGGATTCGAACCCCGATCGAGCGAGTCAGAGTCGCTAGTCCTACCATTGAACGAGGGGGCAACGTGTGCAGGGATCGTACTCGGCTGCATCCGCGAGCGGCTGCTGCTCGCCGACTGCCAGATGTGAGTCTACGGATACAAGCCCGTCTGGTCAACGGCCGCACCGTCGTCCGAACCTGCAGGCCCGAGTCACACATCGGCACACGCCAGACACACGCTCCCGTGAGCACGCTCCACGCACACACCCCCCCACCAGAACTCCGCGCGAGGCGACCAGACGCCCGCCGCCCCGCGCGCAGCCAGGCTCCCCTCTACTGCCCGCCAAACACCTTCTGCAGCGTGGCCACTGAGACATGCGGCCAGCTCAGGTTAGCGCCCGGGGGCGTTCCCGGCTTGATCACGGGAAAGTTCAGCATCACCGTCTGCACGTACTGCAGCTGCAGGAACGTCTCACCCGGCGACGGGCCTTCGATTGTCTCGAGCCAGAACGTCGCAAACACCGTCGCTGCATCCGCATTCGCCTGCAGAAACGGTATATTCTCAACGCCGCCGCCCGCCTTAAAGTTGGCGAGAATGTCCTTCGGCGGATTGGGCGCCGGCTGATCCTGGAGCAGGCTGGCAACGCTCGCCACATTGATCACGACCATGCTCTTGATCTTCTGCCCCTGAATCGCGGCCTTCAGCAGCGACGCCGGGTCCAGCACGACCTGCTGCATCGGCACACCGAGGATGGTTGTGGGCAGCGCGATCGGTGGAACGTTTCCGGCAGGCGTTCTGAAGTTGACCGCCGCCGGCGTGGTGAGCGAGAGATCGTAGGGCGGGAACGCGCTCAGCGTGCCGGCCACCGGGATGTTGGCCCCGACGGCAAACGGCGATGTGTTCACCGCGCTGATCGCGTCCGGATCAAACGTCCCTCCGGGCAGCGGATTGAGCTCGATCGCAACGCCCTGGGCCAGCAGCGAGTTCCCATGCGGGATCGTGCCCATGCGCGCAACGCTCTGAGTCTTGTTCGCGTCCGGCGGATTCGTATCCTGCGACGGAACATGCACCCAGATGCCGGGCTCGATATGGAGCGCGCCGCCCGTGACCAGATCCACGATCTTCTGCAGGTACGTCAGCCCGAACAGCGTCACGTCGTTCACCGCACTGCCGCGATTTGGAATCGTCGAGGAGATCGGGGTAAAGCTGAGCGTCTCGAAGGTCTGGTTGAGCTCGAGAAACAGCGGCGAGTTCCCCTCCCGGTCCGGCCGCGCGATGAGGTTGAAGCCCTCTCCCTCCCACGTGCCGGCAAGGTTCGCCAGATGCCCAAGACTCTCGTCGACCGTGGCGCGTGGCGGAACGGGGCGGACCGCGGAGATTCGAGCCGGTTGTGCGGTGATCTTGCGGGTATCGAGCCCCGCCGGTGCGTCAAGAACTGTGCTGTCAGCCATCGTCATACTCGCTTCTCTTCCCAGAGGAAGGGGTGGAAGAACGATGCGGCGCGTCCGTGCGGCCCCTTGAGCCGGGAGGTCTCCGGCTGCAGGCGGACGGTCCGCCCTCATCGTGAAGGTAGAGTGAGCACCCGCGCAGCGATCTCCGGTGACGGCGGAGACACGCCTGGCAGGCGCAATCAGAAATCGTCGGAGCCCATGAAGAACGCAGAATCCTGCTGCAAACCGAATGCTCGGGGCCGGAAACACTCAATGAACGAGGAACAGATCTACCCGGGAGCCGTTTGGGAGGGAACGCCCGCAAGCGTATCACAGCCTCGCGGCACCAAGCGACAAGTTCCGAAGCGGCACCTATACATGCAGACGCGCGCACTCTGACGAAGACGGATCAGCCCTGCAGGCGGCGACGGCACGCCTGTCGTCGGCACGAAGCTGATCGCTCGCCAAAACCCGTTCCTTCGCCTTGCTCAGGGCAGCCCGATCAGATCGACCGACTCCGGGAACATCTCCGGATGGATCGCCGACGCGAGGCAGCGCAGGCCCTCGGTGAGGATGGGCGCCGGCGTGTTCAGAAACTGGTCCGGAACGACAAAGACGCGTCGCTCGCGCACGGCGCGGAGCTCCTGCCAGTTGCGCTGGGCGATCACGCGTTCGAGCGGCACACGACTCCCGGCGCCGCACCAGCTGAAGAGCAGCACGTCCGGATCCGCGGCAGCCACCTCGTCGGGCGTCGTGTGGGCGCCAGGCTTCCCGAGAAACCGGCCGCGTGCGATCGTCACCAGCTCGGCCACCCACGGCTGCGAGTGGATCAGGGGCTTGCCCCACTCCTCGCAGTAGACAAGCGGTGCGGTCTTCGCCGTCGCGGCGTAGGTCCGCACCCCGTGAAACGACGCCTCCATGCTCGCAATGGCGATCTCGGCCGCCTGCCCCGCGTTGAGCACGCCACCGAGCAGCCGCATATCGTTCGCGATATCGGCCAGCGTACGCGGCGCAAAGGCGAGCACCGGAAAGCCGGCGCGGAGGATAGCCGCCAACGTCTCCAGCCGGTACGGCACGCTCGCCACCAGCAGGTCCGGCCGTGCCTCCTCGAGCGTCGCCAGCGCGGCCCGCAGCGTGTGCGGATGGCCGCCGAAGCTCCAGGAGTCGTCGAGCACCGGCAGCTTGCGCTCTCGCAGCTCCGGCAGCGCCTCCAGGCAGTAGCGCGTGCACGCGCAGAGGCTGTCGATGCGCCCGAGAGCGGCGGCGGCGAGGGCAACGGAGGGCTGGAGCGAGGCAATGCGCACAGTGTGTTGAGGGTACAGCGGAAGGCCGTCGGATGTTCGACCGAACACGCGCCCCGGCTCATAGAATAGAGCGATGGCAGATGCGGTGGCGACAGCGGCAGCGGTTCCGGGCAGGGCGATCTCTCTTCACCCGCCGCGTGTAGCGGAGCGGCTCGCCTGGACCGTCGTCGCGTACAACGTCCTCGTGATCGTCTGGGGCGCGCTGGTCCGCGCCACCGGCTCCGGCGCCGGCTGCGGCAATCACTGGCCGCTCTGCAACGGGCAGGTCATCCCGATCTCGCCCACCCTGCACACCGTGATCGAGTTCACGCACCGGTCGATGACCGGCGGCGCCACCATCGCCGTGCTGGCCATGCTCGTCACGACCTTCCGCTCGACGAGCCAGCGACATCTCGCGCGCAGCGCGGCCGTCGTCGCCACCGTCCTTCTCGTCAACGAGGCGCTCCTCGGGGCACTGCTCGTCAAGCTCGGCTACGTCACCGACAACCGCAGCCTCGGCCGCGTCATCCTGCTCGCCGTGCACCTCAGCAACACCCTGCTTCTGCTCGCCGCGCTCACCCTCACGGCCGTCCTTCTGCGGATAGGCCAGCACCGCAGCTCGTGGCGCGCCTCCCGGCTTCCAGGCCTCGCCGGCATACAACTCGCCGCCCTGGCCGGTCTCGCGGCAACGCTGCTCGTCGGCGTCACCGGCAGCCTCGCCGCGCTCGGCGACACGCTCTTCCCCTCCGCCTCCCTGCGCGGAGCCGTACTCGCCGACTTCGCCGCCGGCTCGCCCTGGCTCATCCGCCTCCGCTGGGTGCATCCCGCAAGCGCCGCCGTCGCCGCGCTCTGCGTCATTCTCGTCCTTCGCCGCACCTGGACGCGCCCGGACTGGCCGTCCCGCGTCGCCCGCCTCGTCGCCGGCCTGCTCGCGCTGCAGTTCGTGCTCGGCATCGCCGATGTCCTTCTGCTCGCGCCCGTCTGGATGCAGCTCGTTCACCTCGCCGGTGCAGACCTCTACTGGGTCGCGCTCATCGCACTCAGCGCGGGCGTCGTGCTCGCCCCTACCCCCGCAGCGCCATCTGCTCGGTCACGATCTGCGTCAGGTCCGGCTTCACCAGCCCGTGCTCTCGCGCATTGAACTCGTCCACCTTGCTCGACCAGTTCATCGAGCAGAACTTCGGCCCGCACATCGAGCAGAACGCCGCCTCCTTGTAGTAGTCATCCGGCAGCGTCTCGTCATGCATCCCGCGCGCCGTCTCCGGGTCGAGCGAGAGCGCAAACTGCTTGTCCCAGTCAAACGTGTACCGCGCATGGCTGATCGCGTCGTCGCGATCCCGCGCCCCCGGCCGGTGCCGCGCCACATCCGCCGCGTGCGCCGCGATCTTGTAGGCGATAATCCCGTCCTTCACGTCCTTCTCGTTCGGCAGCCCCAGGTGCTCCTTCGGCGTCACGTAGCACAGCATCGCCGCCCCGTGCCACCCGATCATCGCCGCCCCGATCGCGCTCGTGATGTGGTCGTACCCCGGCGCGATATCCGTCACCAGCGGCCCCAGCACATAGAACGGCGCCCCGTCGCACAGCTCCACTTCCTTCTCGACCTGCTCTTTGATCTTGTCCATCGGCACATGCCCCGGGCCTTCGATCATCACCTGCACGTCCGACTCCCACGCCTTCCGCGTCAGCTCGCCCAGCGTCTTCAACTCCGCAAACTGCGCCGCGTCGCTCGCGTCCGCAATCGATCCCGGCCGCAGCCCGTCGCCCAGCGAGTAGCTCACGTCGTACTTCGCCATCACCTTCGTGATCCGGTCGAAGTTCTCGTACAGAAAGTTCTGCTTGTGGTGCGCCGTCATCCACTGCGCCAGAATCGCCCCACCCCGGCTCACAATCCCGGTAATCCGCTTGGCAACCAGCGGAATGTACTGCACCAGCACGCCCGCGTGGATCGTGAAGTAGTCCACCCCCTGCTCGGCCTGCTCCTCGATCACCTCCAGATAGAGATCGATATTCAGATCCTCCACCCGCTTGACCCGCGAGAGCGCCTCATAGAGCGGCACCGTCCCGATCGGCACCGGGCTGTGTCGCAGAATCGCCTCGCGGATCCGCGGAATGTCACCGCCCGTCGAGAGGTCCATCACCGTGTCCGCGCCGTAGTGCACCGCGGTATGCAACTTCCGCAGCTCCTCGTCCACATTGCTCACCAGCGCCGAGTTGCCGATGTTCGCATTGATCTTGCACAGGCTCTCGACCCCGATCGCCATCGGCTCCAGCTCCGGATGATTCACGTTCGCCGGAATAATCATCGTGCCCTTGGCGATCTCCGACCGCACCAGCTCCGCCGGAACCTTCTCCCGCTGCGCCACGTACAGCATCTCTTCCGTGATCTGCCCCTTGCGCGCGAAGTGCATCTGGCTCAGGTTCGTGTCACCCGTGCGCGCCGCCTCGTCTCTCCGCTTCACAATCCACTCCGCACGCCCGGTCGGCACGCGATATCCGTTCGCCTGCGCCGACCCGTTGCCGCCTGCCTCCAACCCGCTCGCATGACCACTCATGAACTCGAAGACCCCCTGCGAAGCCACCTGCTTCGCGACCCGCATATGGAGCCGAGTATACGCCGCACGGCGGGCGCCCTCCGCGGCCAGCCCTCACCCTCGCGTCGCCCCGCGACGCACAACTGGCCGCGGACAACAGACCTCCTGTGTTCGGTGCGATACACTGCTCTTCGCCTATGACCCTCACCATGCACAACGGCAAGAACCCGATGCACTCTCTCGTCGTGCTCATGATCGAGCATGAGCAGCCGGAGGGTCTCTCCTCTCGCAAGCTCGTCGTCGAGACAGCCAAACACAACGTGCTCACCGCCTACACCCCGGCCGGCGGATTGGAACTGCTCCACCGCTTCCCCGCCGTCGATCTCATCCTGGTTCACTCAACCGTCCTCGACCACCACCCGCTCATCCCGGAGTTCCGCCGCCTCGCCCCGACCGCCCCGGTCATCGTCGCCAGTCCCAACCCCGCGCAGACCTTTCACGAGGCCGACTTCGTCATCTCCAGCCACGACCCGCAGGCCCTCATCGATCTGCTCGCCACTCGGTTCAACGTCCCCCGCGCCCCCGCCGAGCCGGAGTCCTGAGCTGATCCCACAACGCAAGCCGTCCCTGCACCATCGCGCCCGCTCTCTCGGGAACTGTGGCGTACCTGCCCCCCGCCATCCGCTATCCTGAAAGTAGATGGCCGCGGCTCCACGCCGGCATCCCCCCGAGTGCGGCCCGAGTGCGCCAACTTCAATCTTTCGAAGACTTTGCCGCCGCTCCACAGCGAAAATGGGACTTTTGCTCTTGGGGAGAACACTAGGTCCGGACCTAACTGCCATCGATCGAAGACTTTGCGCAGAATACCGGGGGTGGGGGAGGCCTCGCGGCGATCCTTCCGCGGCGTTACACTGAAGTGACCGTATGGCAGCCATCGTCCGCAGACAGAATCCGACCGCGATCATCGTCGCCACCGTCATCGTGCTGGCAACGATCGGCTGGCTCGCCCTCACCGGCACCCGCGACAACAAGAGCTACTACGTCACGATCTCGGAGCTCCAGGGCATGGGGCCCAAGGCCTACAGCCGACATCTGCGCGTCGCTGGCAATGTGCAGCCCGGCTCGATCGCGCGCGTCGGCACCAACGCCCGCTTCGCCCTGCTCGAACAGGGCAAGCTGCTGCGGGTCGACTACCGTGGCTCCGAGCCGCCGCCCGACACCTTCAAGGACGACGCCCAGGCGCTCGCCGTCGGCACCTACGGCACCGATGGCGTCTTCCACGCGACCCAGCTGCAGGCCAAGTGCGCCTCCAAGTACGCCCCCGCCACCGCGTCCCCAAACGCGGCTCGGAGCACCGCTGCCGTGCTTCCGCAGCCCCGCTAGATCCTCCCCCATGGCCACCCCGCCCATCGCCGTCGAGCTCACCAGCCTCCGAAAGCTCTTCGGCAACGTGGCCGTCCTGCGCGACCTCTCCGCGACCTTCCCCGCCGGGACCGCGACCGTGCTCCTCGGACCGAACGGCGCCGGGAAGTCCACGCTGCTACGCCTCATCGCCGGCCTCGCGGACCCGACCCGGGGCACCGTCAGCGTCTTCGGCGCACCACCTCGCCTGGAGCGCCACCGCATCGGCTACATGAGCCACAGCACGATGCTCTACGACGAGCTCTCGGCCATGGAGAACCTGCGCTACTTCGCCACACTCGAGTGCTCGCGCCGCTGCGCCTGCGTCGGCTCGCCCGAGATGGCGTTGCGCGCCGTCGGTCTCGATCCCCGGCTCGCGCGCCCCGTTGGCCAGTACAGCCAGGGCATGCGCCAGCGCACCGCCTTCGCCCGCGTGCTGCAGTCCGATCCCGAGCTCCTCCTGCTCGACGAGCCGTTCTCCAACCTCGACACCGCGTCGGTCGAGAGTCTGATCGCTCTGCTGCGCGACTTTCGTACCTGGCCCACGTCGACCGGCACGGGCCGTACCATCATCCTCACCACGCACCAGCTCCACCTCGCCGCCCCCCTCGCCGAGCGCGTCCTCCGGCTCGATCGCGGCGTGCTCGAGCCGGTCGAGATGGCCGCATGAGCCGTGCGCATGAGGCCCACAGCAAGACGAACGCCGCCCGTCTGCTCGACGCCCTCGGCATCGCCTACGAGCTGCGCGCCTATCTCGTTGATGAGGCCGACCTCTCCGCCACCTCTGTCGCACGCAAGATCGGCATGCCGGCCGAGCAGGTCTTCAAGACGCTGCTGACTCACTGCCCCACCCGCGCCGGCGACACCCATGTCTTTGCCATCGTCCCCGGGGGGGCCGAGCTTGACCTCAAGAAGCTCGCCACCGCCGCCGGTGCCAAGAAGGCCGAGCTCGCTCCCCTGCGCGACGTTGAACCGCTCACCGGCTACATTCGGGGTGGCGTCACCGTCCTCGGCGCGCGCAAGCCCTTTCCGACCATCGCCGACGAGACCCTCGAGCTCTTCGACCTCGTCTCGGTCTCGGCCGGCCAGCGCGGCCTTCAGCTCGTCCTCGCGCCAGCAGACTATCTGCGCGCCACCGCCGCCGACCTCGCCGATCTCACCCGGGACGCCCCCCGCGCGTGATCTACGCCCGCGAGGTCCTCGCCCACCTGCGCAAGGACCTCCTGCTCGAGTGGCGCTCCCGCGAGGCGGTGAACGGCACACTCTTCTTCTCGCTGCTGGTCGTCGTCGTGGTCTCGCTCGCCTTCGACCCCACGGGCAATCCCACCACGGCCCGCGAGATCGCCGGCGGTATCCTCTGGATCGCGATTCTCTTCGCCTCTGTCACCGCTCTCAACCAGTCCTGGCTGCGCGAGCAGCGCAACAGCGTCCTTGACGCGCAGCGCCTCTCCCCCGCCCACCCCTCCGCCCTCTTTCTCGCGAAATGCCTCGCCAATCTGATCTTTGTCACCGCCGTCGAACTCATCCTCGCGCCAGTCTTCGCCGTCTTCTACAACCTGCATCCGCTCGGTGAGGTACGCCTGCTGCTTCTCATCCTGCCCCTCGGCACCTGGGCGCTGGTAACCAACGGCACCTTCTTCGCCGCGCTCAGCCTACGCGCCCGCTCCCGCGAGCTGCTGCTCCCGCTGCTTCTGCTGCCAATCATCCTGCCCGCGCTGCTCGGTGCCATCCAGGCCACCACCGGCGTCTTGACGGGCGCCCTCGATCCGCTCTACATCCGCTTCTGGATGCGCGCGCTTCTGGCGTACGACATCATCTTCACGACCGTCAGCCTTCTGCTCTTCAGCGTCGTGCTGCACGCCGAGTAGGGCTCGCAGTACCACCACTTCCTTCCGCAGTGTGAATCGCAGCGCAACTCCGGTCAAAGCGGCTGATGCGCATGTTCACCGCCGCGAACTCCCTTTACGACGCCGGCCCGCATGCGCGATAAACTGAAATAACTGTGGAGCAAACCGCCGACCGCCTGACGCCAGCCCGCATCGTCCTCATCGCCGGCTTTGTCGCGTCCGCGCTGATCCTCGCCTACGGCCTGCGGCTGGCCCTCTTCGTCACGCCAACTGAGGCCACGATGGGGAACGTGCAGCGTATCTTCTACTGGCATGTGCCGGTCGACTTCGGCGCGCTGCTCTTTCCGTACGTCAATCTCGCCGGCTCGCTGTGGCTACTCACCGTGCGCCACCGCAGTCCCGCGCAGGCGCTCAAGGCCGATGCGCTCGCGGTAGCTGGTGCCGAGCTGACGCTGCTCTACACCTCACTCGGTCTCATCACAGGCATACTTTGGGCAAGGCCCGTCTGGGGCATCTGGTGGACGTGGGATGCACGTCTCACAACCTTCCTCCTTCTCTGGCTGCTCTACGCGGCGTATCTCATGCTGCGTCGCTTCTCTGCCGGCGGACAGACGGCCACGCTCGCGGCTGTGCTCGGCGTCTTCGCGGCCATCGACGTGCCCATCACCTTTATGTCGATCCGCTGGTGGCGCACGCAGCACCCGGCACCGGTACTGACCGGCGAGGGCAAGCTCGACCCTTCCATGCGGCCCGCTTTCGGGTGGAACGTCCTGGGCTGGCTGCTCTGGGGTGTCTGCCTGCTCGCGCTGCGCTACGCGCTCGAACGCCGCCGGCAGACGCTTGCGGAAGAGCAGGCCATGCACCCGGTCGATGATCCACTTGAGGTCCACTCATGACACTTCATCAGCTCTTTGATCTCTCCACCATGGAGCACCGCCACCTGCTGCTTAGCTACAGTGCCGTCCTGCTCGCGCAGATCGGGTATCTCGTGTGGGTTCTTCGCAGCGGCGCTCGGCTGCGGCGGCCGCGCTAAGCCGTTGCCTGTCGCTTGCCTCCGCGCGCGTCCGCTCCTTCCCGTCGTGCTGCTTCCACTGACGCTTGCTGTCGCATGTCATCATGGCGCCTTCCCCGATGTGCTGCCCGGCTACCACGAGTACGCCTATATCTCGGGCGGTCTCGACACCGTGTCCGTGCTCGACCTTGTGAATCTGCGCGTGGACCGCACCCTCCACGTCGGCCAGGAGCCCACCGGCCTTGCCGTCAATCCGGTTCGGAACGAGGTCTACGCGGTGAACACACGCTCCGGCTCGGTCAGCGTGATCGACGCCGAGCACAACCGTGTCGTCGCGACCATCCCGACGCATCGCAGGCCCTACTTCATCAGCGTCAGCCCGGACGGCAGCCGGGCCTATGTGGCAAACTCAGGCGCCGATCTCGTCAGCGTGCTTGATCTCTCCGCGCGCCGCGAGGTGGCGACCGCCGCGACGGGCAGCGAACCCGGACTCGCCCGCGTTGCACCTGACGGGCACTCGGTCGTGGTCACCAACCGGGGCAGCGGGAGCGTCTCGATCTTCGCGGCCGATCCCGCACCGGGCGCATCACCGGCACTGCGACTGAGGGCGAGCCTCTCCGGGTGCCCCGGTGCGACGGACGCCGTCATCCTGGGCGACTCCTCGAAGGCGTTCGTCGCCTGCTCGAGCGCACACCAGGTGATGGTCATCGGGCTCGCCGCAACAGCCGGCAGCCGCGTTGCTCGACTGAACCCCTCGCTGCTGCGCGATCGCCTGCTCGCCCTGCTGGACGTCGGCGCAACTCCGGTTCATCTCGCGCTGAAGCCCGATGGCGGCGAGATCTTTGTCTCCAACTTTGACGGCGACTCGATTTCGGAGATCGCGACCTCAACCAACGAAGTCGGTGGCACGTACACGATCGCGAGCCGCCCGGCGCACGCGGTCGTCAGTGCGGACAATGGAACGCTCTGGATCGCGAACTTCGCCGCCGACTCCGTCAGTTTCTACAGCATCGACGACGGCCGGCTCGTGGGCAATGTGCGCACCGGATCGGCGCCCGACGCGCTCGCCTTCTCCGCTGACGAGCACCTTCTACTCGCCGCCGACAGCCGCTCAGGCGACGTTGCGATCATTCGTACGGTGGGTCGCGGCGGACCCGGTCTGTTCACTATCCTGCCGGCGGGCGCACATCCCAATAGCATCGTGGTGAAGGCGTTCAGCACGCCACAGTAGGTCACACCCAACGCTCTATCTACGGTCCTCAGATCTGACGCGCGAGCACGAGCGTGATGTCGTCCGGCTGCTCTTCCGCGCCGATCCAGGCGTCGAGCGCCTGCATCACCTCTGACGAGATCACATGGAGCGGTTCGTCGCGATACCGGCGCACAACCTCCATCAAGCGCTCCTCGCCGAAGTCGCCGAAGTCATTCTCAGGCTCAGTCACGCCATCCGAGTAGGCGACGACGATATCGCCCGGCTGCATCTGGAAGCTATCCTCCTCATACTCCATGCCGTCGAGCAGACCGACGACGGTGCCACCCCGATCCAGTCGACGCACGGCGCCGTCGCGGCTGAGCACGAGGGGCGGCAACTGACCCGCGTTCGCGTACGTCATGCGGGAGGACGCGGCGTCGTAGTGAGCGAGGAACAGCGTCGCATACTTCTCCGGCTGGGTACTGCGGAAGAGATGCCGGTTCAGCAGCGCGAGAATGCGTCCGGGCGACTCAAAGAGCTCGCTGCAGCCCGCCTGCTCACTACGCGAGAACATCGCCGTGCCATTGGCGGTCGCCGGCACGAGCTCTTCGCTCGCCAGCCGGTAGGCGCGCACGGCGGAGTGCAGGGTCGCCATGAGCAGGGCGGCCGAGATGCCCTTGCCGCTGATATCGCCGAGCGCGATCCCGACACCCGTGATTTCACTGTGGCCGTTTCCACCTGTGCGCTCCTGCTCGAAGACGAGGAAGTCGTAGTAGTCCCCACTCACTGAGCGCGCGGGTCGGCAGACCCC
Source organism: uncultured Acidobacteriaceae bacterium (assembly GCA_964247625.1). GTDB lineage: Bacteria > Acidobacteriota > Terriglobia > Terriglobales > Acidobacteriaceae > Edaphobacter. The sequence goes on along the minus strand of CAXTVA010000001.1, from coordinate 781,085 downwards.
GTGCAGCTCAAGCGTTGGCAGATCGTTCACCTTGAGCGGAAAGAGGTTTGCCTGCACCTCCTGCGCGATCGAGATCTCGTTCTGCAGCCGCTCCTTCTCCTTTTGCTCCATCAGCAGGCGCTGCAGTGATCCGGTCATGCTGTTGAAGGACCGGCTCAGGTCCGCAAGCTGGTCGTCGCGCGTAACGCCGATGCGGTGACCGAACTCTCCGCGATCGATGCGCTGCGTCGCCTGGTACAGATCTGTAACGGAGGTGGTGACGGTCTCGCTCAGCCGGGCAGCCATCCACAAGGCGAGAAGCTCGATGACCGCGAACATGGCACAGAGCAGGATGAGCCCGATCTGCAGCGCGCGCGTGACCCGGCCGGCGAGCGAGGCGCCGAAGAGCGCTCGATAGAGCCGCGACGGTCGCGAGACGACCTCGATGGGAATGTTATCGGTCTCCCCTGTATCCCAGTTCACGACGGGAATGGTGGAGAGGAATCTCACCCGTAGATCGAGGAGGTTGCCTGCATCAGGCTCTGACCCGCCCACGACCGAGCCCTGGCGAATCTGCTCCGGATTTGGTGCTCGCAGTGCCCGCGTCTGTTTGGACTTCACTCCCGTCCGAGCGATCTTTGCCGGTGCCGCTGCCGGCGCCTCCGCACTGCCATCTACCGCGTCATTTCCGGTGAGAACCGCGACCAGGCGAACCCGGCCCAGAGTATGCGCGACCGTTCGCATCAGGGTGTTATCGATCGGAAGGCTGCTCACCACGCTATACCGCTCTCCCGGCGCGATCTCGATCTGCTCGATCCCGACGAGATAGAGCTCACCTCCGTCAAGCACCATGCCTCGGAAGTGATTGCCTTCCAATCTCGTCGCCCATGGTGGCAGGCCGAGTGGTCTCTTGCCCTGCGACTGCGCCTGTCCCCCGTTCGCAACCGGTAATCCCCTCAGGAACAGGGTCATTCGAGGGAGCAGTGTTCCGTCCGGTCCCTTCAGAGCCGGCTCCACGATGTGCATTGTCGCCAGTCCACCCGTTGTCGCCCCAGGACCTAACGCCCGCAGCTGCGGCTCGAGTGTCCAGGCATCAAGCGAGTTGAGTCCCTTCACCTCGTCGAGATAGCTCTCAAGTCTTGTATCCGCGAGGTGGATTGCGAACTGTCCAGCCGCGATGTACGCCGAGAGGAGCACGAGCGTGGCAAAGAGCACCACCGGCGCCAGCCCGATCAGCAGATAGGTGAGCACCAGTTTGTTGCGCAGGCTCCAGAGCAGCCGTTGATGCACCTGCCGCCAGACAACGGGCACGGCAACGATCAGCAGCGTGAGCCCTACCAGAACCTGCAGCACCGCAGCAAGTGTTCCGACCGTGCCCGGCAGCAGACGCAGAGCGGAGAGCAGGACAAACCACGCCGTGAGCCAGAGTGCCGCACTATCCAGACCGCGCGTGCGCCGGATCCGTGCGGCCCACAGAGCACTCTGTTGCCTAAGCTGCATGCCCTTCGGCCTCCCGCTCCGCATATCGCGTGGCGCGCAAAGCGAAGCGCGTCGCTGAGAAGTGTGCCCCCGCCAGCAGCAGCAACCCGGTCAGAAACGCCCACATCATCAGACCAACCGAGATGTAAAACGGGCCATAGACGGCCTGGAAGTCCAGCCAGGGCAACGCACGGATGTAAAGCAGCTTGGCGGCCTCCCACAGAAGACCGACGACCACGGCTGTGGGCAGCACGGCCGAGACAGGGATGCTCCGGTTTGGCAACACCCAGTAGACAAGGAAGAACATCAGCACGCTCGTGAGGACGGCGAAGATGGTGAGAAAGCCGTGCGAGAGGAGCACGTAGGCGGCGTTCTCCATGTGGCCGAAGAAAAACAGCCCAAGCACGCTCTTCTGGCTGGCGGTGATAGCGACCGACGCCATCGCCAGCGCGCCGGCGCCGAACGCGAGACCCAGCGACACCGCCTGATTGTGCAGGTAGGACCGGTTCTCACGCACACCCCAGACACGGTTGAGCGCCACCTCGAGCGGCATGAAGACACCCGTTGAGGTGATCAGCAACATGATCAGTGAGAAGATCTGCGTGCCCTTGCGTGGGTGTGCCAGCAGCTGCATGTTGCGCAGCACGAAGTCCTGCCCAGTAGGCAGAAAGCGCTTCATCATAGAAGCGACGACGGCCTCGCCTGAGGCCGAGTGGAAGACCCAGTGGCTCACCGTCAGCAGGAGCACGATGAACGGAAACAGCGACAAAATCGCATTCGCCGCAACGCTGAAGGCATAGGTGTGAACCTCCGTGCGCGTAAGATAGCGTAGCAGCGCTGCCAGCTGTGCCGCGAGGCCCTGCTCACGAACGACAGGCTTTACCTCGTCGATAGCGATCACAGCCGGGCCTGCCGTCGCGGGGGCTGTCGAGGGAGCGCTGTTGTCGATCGAGAGAGGCATACGCAAGGTCGCGGAAGGCAGGACTCGGCGGTGGCTGGTCGTCCCCGATGCTAGCAGAGCGGAGCCGCCTGCTCCGCGCCGCAGCCGGCGGCTGCCGCCCCGTCGAGCAGACGCTCGAGCGCCCATGCCGCAGTCTCCGCCAGAACGGGATCCTCTGCTGCAGTCCACGTCTTGAGCTGCTCGCGAAAACGTTCCTCGCCGCTGTTGCCCATCGCGATCGCGACGTTGCGCCGGAGACGCTTCAGGCCTGTTCGTTCGAGGGGCGATCCGCGGAACCAGCGGCGAAAGTCGCGGGAGGCCATCGTCGCGAGGTCGTCGAGCTCCGGGTTTATCAGCTCCGCCCGTGGCTGCATGGCAGCGTCATCAATGACCGGAGAGCGCCTGTTCCATGGACAGACCTCCTGGCAGATGTCGCAGCCGAAGATCTGCCGGCCCATGCCCGCCCGCAGCTCCTCCGCGATCGCGCCTTTCTTCTCGATCGTGAGGTAGGCGATACAGCGGCTTGCATCCATCGTCCGGTCTCCCGCGAGCGCCTCGGTCGGGCACGCGTCGACGCAGCGCGTGCAGGAGCCGCAACGGTCGGCGCTCATCTCAAGCCGCACATCAGCCGCGACCGGCACTGACGTCACAATGGTTCCCAACAGCAGCCAGGAGCCGAGCTCCTGGTTCAGCACACAGGTATTCTTGCCGATCCAGCCGACGCCGGCCCGGGCTGCGAGCGATCGCTCGACCAGTGGCCCGGTATCGACGTAGCAGCGCGTCTCACAGGCGAAGTGTTCACGAACGCGTCTCTCGAGCGAACGCAGCCGCTCGAGAAGGAGGTGGTGGTAGTCGACCGCTGCGAGCGCGTCCCCCTCGCGCCGGCCACTCCATGCATAGCGCGCGATCCAGCCCGTGCCAGGCGCCGCGCACTCGATGGAGAGTGGCCCCTCCATGCGATAGTTGATCGCGCACACAATGACAGAGCGAGCCCATGCTAGCGGCGTCTGGACAGAGGCGCGAACGAGCTCACCCTCGGCGCTGCGGCGCTTGAGGTACTCCATCTCCCCCGCACGTCCGGCATCGACCCAGGCGGTAAAGCGCGCGGCATCCCGGCGCTCCTGCTCGTCCACGAGACCGGTGACCGGGGCAACGCCTGCCTGGGCGAACCCAGTCTGCTGTGCCGCGTCGGTAAGCCAGCTCAGGGCCGCAGAGCTCCACACCGTCTCCATGCCGCAGTCCCCTCCTTTAATCCCACACGCGCCCGTCCAGCGTGCCTCTCTTACAGCAAGTGCCATCGACAGCGCACTCTGTGCTCGCACAAGGCGCCCAGGGACAGTGCATTCAGTCTAAATTGATGGCAGTCACTTCTTTCGAGGCACGCCATGCTGGACAGCACGCTCGCTCCCCCGCTTCCAGGTGAAGATCGCGAGTCCCTGCTCAGCCGTCTCGGAATCCCGTCTGCGCTGCGCTGGGGATTTCTTGGTCTGCTCCTGTTTATGGTGGGGGATGGCGTCGAGTCCGGCTATCTCGCGCCCTTTCTCACGACGCGCGGCCTGAGCGAGGGGGAGGTCGCCTGGATCTTCACCGTCTACGGCTTTGCCGTCGCGGTCGCGGGCTGGCTCTCGGGCGCCCTGTCAGACGTCTGGGGCCCGCGTCGCGTTATCGCGCTCGGCTTGGCCATCTGGATCGGCTTTCAGCTGCTCTTCCTGACTGTCGGCCTCACGCACGGGCGCACGGCGCTGCTGCTCACCTACGGTCTGCGGGGACTCGGCTATCCCCTCTTCGCCTTCGGTTTTCTCGTTTGGATCACGGTGGCCGCTCCTGCACGCCGGCTCGGCTCTGCGATGGGATGGTTCTGGTTCGCCTTCACTGGCGGCCTGCCCACACTGGGCTCGGTCGTTGCCGGCTGGTGCGTGCCGCGCATCGGCCCGGTGAATACCCTCTTGGTGGCGACGGGGTTCGTCGCGTCTGGTGGCGCGCTTGTACTGCTGGGGGTTCGCGAGCCGCTTGGCCGCCGCCGCCTTGCGCGCTCCGACGAGAGTCCCGTCGCCGCGCTGCTGAGCAGCGTCACCCTTCTCTGGCGTCGGCCACGTACGGCTGCTGCCTGCGTGGTGCGCGTCATCAACACCGCGCCCGAGTTCGGCTTCCTCGTCTTTCTTCCCGCCTTCTTCACGCAGACTATCGGTTTCACGCTGGTCGAATGGCTGCACCTGCTCAGCTACATCTTTCTCAGCAATATCCTGTGGAACCTGCTCTTCGGTCTCATCGGGGACCGCCTCGGCTGGCGGCGGACGGTCGCGCTCTGCGGCGGCGTCGGCTCCTCGGTGACCACGCTCGCGCTCTACGTGGTTCCGCTGCTCCATCACAGCTACCCTGCCTCCGTGATCGCGGGCATCTTCTACGGCGCCACCCTCGCCGGCTATGTGCCCCTCTCCGCGCTCATGCCCAGTCTGGCCCCGGAGGAGAAGGGAGCATCGCTCTCCCTGCTGAGCCTCGGCGCGGGCGCGAGCGTCTGGGTAGGTCCCGCGCTGGTCGGCCTGCTGCTGCATCCCCTTGGCGTTCGCGGCCTCATGATCGTCTTCGCCGCGCTCTACCTCGTCAGTGCGGCGCTCGCCCTCACACTGAAGCTCCCGCCCGAGACCATCGCGGCCGGGGCGGAGGACCTCTGACGCGTGGCCTGGCTCTCGATCGATGCCGGTACCTCGGTCGTTAAGACCGTTCTTTTCTCTGATCGCGGCCGCGAACTCGCACTCGCGCGGCAGAGCGTTCCCGTGCTTCGCCCCGCTCCGGACTTCGCTGAGCAGAACATGCACGCGGTCTGGCAGGCGGTCGTCGAGACCTGCCGGGCCGCCGTCCTCGCGCCTTCAGAGGAGCCTCTGCACGCGATCGTCTCCACCGCACAGGGTGATGGAGTCTGGCTCGTTGACGAGGCGCTCTCACCAGTCGGCCATGCCATTCTCTGGAACGACGGACGCGCCGCCCCGGCGGTTGCGCAATGGCACGCCGAAAACCGCGTCGATGCGCCTGCCGCGATCAGCGGCTCGGTTCCCTACGCTGGCCTGCCCTGCGCGATCCTGCCCTGGCTCGCCGTACATGAGCCTGAGCGACTCGCTCGCGCAAGATGGGCGCTGACGGCCAACGGCTGGCTGCACGCGCAGCTCGCAAGCCGCGCGATCGCAGATCTCTCCGATGCGTCAAACCCTTTCTCGGACCTGCGTACGCGTCAGTACTCGCCCGCGCTGCTCCGGCACTTCGGCCTCGCGCACCTGGCGCATCTGCTGCCACTCATCGACGCGAGCGTCGCTCCGGTCGCGACGCTCACCGCGAACGCCGCCCGTGAGCTCGGCCTTCCTGTCGGCACTCCCGTCGTGATGGCGCCATATGACATCGTGACCTCCGCTGCCGGCTGCGGGATCGTGAGTCCCGGGGAGAGCTGCATCATTCTCGGGACGACGATCTGCGCCGAGACCATCGTCGCTGCGCCGCCGCCCGCAGGTCCGCCGTCCGGCACGACTCTCGCCCTCGCGAACGGCCTCTTTCTACGCGCGATGCCCACGCTCACCGGCTGCGAGGCGCTCACGTGGGCCGCCGCCGCGCTTGCCATCGACGACCTCGACGAGCTTGCGCAGCTTGCCGCCACCGCACCTGCGGGCGCAGGTGGCGTCCTTTTTCTGCCGTACCTCTCTCCCGCCGGCGAGCGCGCCCCGTTCCTTGCGCCGCACGCCCGCGGCAGCTTCCACGGCCTCTCGCTCGCGCACACGCGCGCTTGCCTTGCCCGTGCCCTCTTTGAGGGACTCTCGTGTGCCATCCGCGAGTGTCTCGCGACTGCCTCTCCCACGGCACCACCGCACCGCATCGCCGTCTGCGGCGGCGGCGCGCGCAGTGATCTCTGGTGCCAGATGATCGCCGATCTCTGCCTCTGCGAGGTCGCGCGACCGGCCATCAGTGAGGTCGGCGCTCTGGGCGCGCTGGTCTATGCGCAGACCGCCCTGGCGAGGGCGTCGTCCCTGCGCGACGCGCACCAGAGCCTTGCCGCGCCGACTCAGACCTTCGCCCCTGATCACGCGCGCCACCGCATCTACGAGTCAGTCTTCCGTCGCTTCCTCCGCGTGCGCGATCAGACCGCCGCGAGCTGGAGCCTCCTTCCCGCCTTGGATGGAGGCGATCTCGGATGACGGCGACCCTCACGCCACGCGACGGCGCCGTCTGGCTCGGCATCGACCTCGGAACCCAGAGCGTTCGTGCGATGGTCGTTCGCGATGACGGAGAGGTTCTTGCCACCGCCTCGCACCCGCTTACCAGCCGTCGCGCCGGCCGCGAACACACTCAAAATCCCGAGCTCTGGTGGCGGGCCGTCTGCACCTGTATTCGCGCGGTGACGTTAAACCTCCCGGCAAACGCGATCGCGGGCCTGGCCGTCGATGCCACCTCCGGAACAGTCCTGCTCACGGACGAGGCGCTCCGTCCTGCAAGTGAAGCACTGATGTACGACGATGGCCGGGCGGAGACCGAAGCGCTTGAGGTGCAGGCTGCCGGCGCAGAGCTCTGGGCCGAACTCGGCTACTGCATCCAGCCGGCGTGGGCGCTGCCGAAGCTGCTCCGTCTCGCGCGTACGACAGACCCCGGCCGCCTTGCTTCGCTTCGCCTCACCCATCAAAACGACTTCATCAATAACCACCTCGCAGGTACGCCACTCGCGACCGACTGGAGTCACAGCCTGAAGACCGGCTTCGATCTGCTCCGCACAGCATGGCCCTTCGCCCTCTTCACCGATCTCGGCCTGCCGCGCACGCTCTTCCCCGAGGTCGTGCCTCCAGCGACACTCCTCGGGCACGTCTGCCCTGCGGCTGCCGCGGAGACCGGTCTCCTGGCAGGCACACCCATCCACGCCGGGATGACCGATAGCTGCGCCGCGCAGATCGCCTCGGGCGCGACCTCTCCAGGTGAGTGGAACTCTGTTCTCGGCACCACGCTCGTGCTCAAAGGCGTCACCCACGCTCGTCTGCACGATCCGCTTGGCGTGGTCTACTCGCACCGTGCCCCGAGTGGGGCGTGGCTGCCCGGGGGAGCCTCCAGCACGGGCGCCGGCGCACTCTCGGTCGCTCTGCCAGGTGCGCATCTCGACGGCCTCAGCGTGAAGGCCGCCCAGCGATCACCCACTACAGTGATCTGTTATCCGCTCGCCTCCCCCGGAGAGCGCTTCCCTTTTCACGCTCCGTCCGCCACGGCCTTCACTCTCGGCTCACCCCGCGATGACGTGGAGCAGTACCTCAGCATCCTCCAGGGCGTCGCCTTTATCGAGCGCCTCGCCTTCGACGATCTCGACCTGCTAGGCGCACCGGTCGACGGCGAACTCTTCCTTTCAGGCGGCGCGGTGCGCAGCCCGCTCTGGAACCAGCTGCGTGCTGACATCCTCCATCGCCCGGTCACGCTCGCCGCCATCACTGAGCCGGCGTTCGGGATGGCGGTGCTCGCCGCCTCGCACGCGAGCTCGCTTGCAGAGACTGCAGCTCGCATGGTGCGTCGCGGCCGTGTCATCCCGCCTCGCCGAGACTTCGCCCTCTACGGCGACCTCTACAGCAAGCTGCTCCGCGAGCTGCGCGATCACGGCTGGGTCCCCGAAGCGCTTTACACCCACGCTCTTGGCCGCGTCAAAGCGGCCGGTAACTCCACGACACCCGCCCCGGAGGGGCCATCCGTATGACTCGCATCGTGCTCGTGCGCCACGGTGAGACCATCTGGCACACCGGCAATCGCTACGCCGGCGCAAGCGACATCCCGCTCACCGAGCGGGGACATCGCCAGGCCGCGGCCCTTGCTCGATGGAGCGCGACCGCTGGACTGAGCGCGCTCTATGTCTCTCCGCTCACTCGTGCGCGCTCGACCATCGCACCCGTCGAGGCCGCGCTTCACCTCTCGGCCGTCGTCGACCCGCGTCTGCGTGAGCTCGACTTCGGCCAGGGTGAAGGTCGCACCGCCGCCGAGATGCGCCGGGAGCTTCCGGACGCCTATAGCGCGTTCGAGCGCGACCCTGTGACGCACCCCCTTCCCAACGGCGAAGATCCCCGGCATGCAATCACCCGCGCCCGGGCGGCACTCGTCGACACCGTCCTGAGTGCGCCCGTAACAGGATCCAGCGTTCTCGTCGTAGCCCACAGTACCCTCATTCGCCTCCTGCTCTGCGATACGCTCGATATCAATCCTGCCCGCTACCGGCGCGTCTTCCCCCAACTCAACAACGTCGCGCTCACGGAGCTTGGCTTCACACGATCCGACAAGCCGACGCAGGGCAGCGATCCAGCCTCCCTTGAGGTTAGCCTGCTCGCCTTCAACTGTCCGCTCCCCGAGACGGTCCTCTGAGGTCCCCCGCTATCATGTCCTCCATTCCCTTGCCCATCACGCAAAACTCCTCCGGCCATCGCATCCTGGTCGTCGGAGACCACTTCATCGCACCATCGCTCATGCGCTCGGCGCTCGCCCGCACCATCGACCCCATCATCCCGATCCGCGAGGCAACAACGCCCTTCCCACTCGAGCCCTTTCGCTCCATCGCTGAGGTGCGTGAGGCTTCGGGCTCGGAGGAGCAGATGATTGCGGCACTGGACGGCATCACGGTCTGTCTCGCCCACCACGCGCCGCTCACCGAACGCATCCTCGCCGCATCACCCGCCCTTCGGCTCTTCATCGTCTGCCGCGGCGGTCCTGTGAACGCCAACATCGCGGCGGCGACGGCGGCCCGCGTCACCGTTGGCTTCACACCCGGACGCAACGCGACCGCTACCGCGGAGTTTGCCGTTGCCATGGCGCTCACGGCCATGCGCCGCATTCCGTTCGCGGATGCTGGTATTCGCGCCGTTGGCTGGCCCGGTGACTACACCTTCGAGACCGCCGGCTTCGAGCTCGAGGGCAGTACCTGCGGCCTGGTCGGCTTCGGCGCGATCGGCGGCCGCGTCGCCCGCATCCTGCAGGGCTTTGGGGCGCACGTGCTTGCCTACGATCCCTACGCCACGATCCCACCCGCGAGCGGGGTCGAGCAGGTCTCGCTCAACGACCTGCTACGCCGCGCCCGGCTCCTCTCCCTGCATGCACGGGAGACACCGGAGACGCGCCGCCTCATCGGCGCCGCCGAGATCTCCCGCATGCCCGCCGGCAGCGTCCTCGTCAACTGTGCCCGCGGCGCCCTGCTCGACTACACGGCATTAGAGGCAGCGCTGCGCTCCGGCCACCTCGCCGCCGCCGCCGCCGACGTCTTCCCCGAGGAGCCGCTTCCACCGACCTCAACGCTGCTCACGCTCTCCAACTTCGTCATGACGCCACACATAGCCGGCGGCACGCAGCAGGCCGCCGAGAAGGCCGCACGCATCGCCGCCGAAGAGCTCGCCCGCTACCTTCGCGGCGAGCCGATGCTCTTCTGTGCGAATCCGGCAGTTCTCTCGACCTAGATCGCTGGCACGCTCAGGCGTGGTGCACTCCGGTGGCCGGCGAGCACTCAAACGTTTTAGGAGATCATCTCTTCTCGAGGACGTCTCTCAAGCGAGCCAGACCTGTTTCTAACAGCCTTTTCCCGTTGACAGGTCTGCGGGAGAAAACATATAGTCGCGGTCGCTGATGATAACGTGACCATCACCCAATTTCACAGATCATCGGCCGTTCGACGCGGGGACCGGCTCAGACTCTCACCAGCCGTCATCCTTACCAGCTCAGTCGACGTGATCGAGGCCATCTGCACGAGCAGGTCATTAGAAGAGGAGCAAGGCATGTTATTTGGAGTCCAGAGATACACCACCGCTGTCGTTGAGCAGTCGCCGCACACGGTCCCGCCCCGAGGCTCGCGCGGGCACCACCAGCAACGAGCAACCCGGCTTCTGCTGTCCGTGCTCTGCCTGATTCTGCTGGGCGCCTCGGCCGCCCGCGCGCAGAACGGCACCATCACCGGCATTGTCACGGACAGGTCCGGCGCCGTGATCCCCAACGCTTCCGTCAAAGCCGTGGACCAGCAGAAGGGCGTTCTCGTTCGCGACACAACTTCCGGTCCTAACGGAGAATTCACCCTGCAGCCGCTTCCGCCGAGTACCTACTCGGTCGAGGTCACGGCGCCCGGCATGTCGACACTCAAGCGCGAGAACCTGAATGTGGAACTGTCACAGACACTCAACATCGGACCCGTCGCCCTCGCCCTCGGCGCGAACGACACGACGGTGACGGTCGACACCCAGCCAAGTCTGATTGAGACCACCACCTCCGAGCACTCGGACGTCATCACCTCAAAAGAGGTCACCGAGACGCCGCTCAACGGCCGTGACTTCACCTCCCTGATCCGCACCCTGCCCGGCATCGTCTCGAACCAGACCTCCGACTTTAATCTGGCTTTCAACTCGACGACAAGCTTCTTCGTCGACGGCTATCGCAGCAGCGCAAACAACGTCTACCTTGACGGTGCGATCAACACCGACGTAGGCGCCAATGACGGTCAGTACACACAATTGAGCCTGGATGCGGTCGGCGAGTTCAAGGTTCTCTCCGGCAACTACAACGCCGAGTATGGTCGCAGCCCGGGCGTCAACATCCAGATCAACACCAAGAGCGGTACCAGCCAGTTCCACGGGACCGCCTACGAGTTCAATCGCAACGACTTCTTCGACGCCAACAAGTACGAGTTCAACAACGTTGGAAACAAGATCGCGAAGCTGCGTTTTAACCAGTTCGGCGGCAACCTTGGCGGTCCCGTCATCATCCCAAAGCTCTTCTCGGGCGACCACAAGAAGCTCTTCTTCTTCTACAACTACGAGGGCACCCGCGCCACACGTCCGGACAATGCTCCCACCACCGGCCGCGCCGCTTACGATCTTCCTGCGCAGGCCCAGCTCACCGGTGACTTCTCCTCTCTCTACAAACCGGGCGTGATCTCGACCGCTCCCCAGTTCCAGAGTGGCCAGATCTTTCATCCTGGCACGATCACCTACGACTCCAACGGCAACGTCACCGGCGGCACACCCTACGTCGGAAACATCATCCAGCCGTCGGACTTCAGCAAGCAGGCTCCGGCGTGGCAGAAACTCCTCAACCGCGCCTACACCTTCGGCCCGAATACACCCGTCACCGGTGATCCATCGCAGGTCGAGATCTCGTTCCAGGACGCCTATCAGTTCACCAAGAACCAAAACGCTCTTCGTGTCGACTATGCTGCCAGCGACAAGCTCAACGTCTTCTTCCGTTGGGTGAACGACTCGCAACGTGAGGCACAGCAGTTCGGCATCTTCGGCGATAACTCCTTTCCGATCCTTCCGGAGTTTCGCGAGAAGCCAGGCGGCAGCTGGGCGATCGGTGTCAACAACATTCTTAGCCCCACTCTGACCAATGAGGCGATCTTCCAGTTCAACCACCTCACCCAGCGTGTCGACGTGAACACGCCCGCGGCCAACTACGATCAGGGTGCGCTGGGCTTCACCTTCCAGCAACTCTATCCGGACACAAACCTGCGCAACAAGTATCCCGGGTTCAGCGCCGGCGGCTTCTTCGATAACAGCTTCGCGCCTGGCTGGCATAGTGAGGCAAGAACGCTCGGCCTGACTGACACGCTCGCAAAGACGATCAAGACGCATACCCTCAAGACAGGTGGTTTCGTCAACATCGTCCGCTCAGGGCAGCAGCCATCCTTCACTGAAGCCGCCAACTTCAACTTCAGCTCGGGACAAACGAACGTGAATGACACTGGTAATCCGGTTGCCAATCTCCTGCTCGGCAACTACCAGAGCGTCAGTCAGAGCAACGGGATCTTCTACGGCAGCTTCGAGTTCCACCAGTGGGAGATCTTTGGCCAGGATACGTGGCGTGTTAGCCCTCGCCTCACCCTGGACTACGGTCTGCGCTACGCCTACCTTGGACCAACGTATACCTATGGCAAGTTCCTGCAGAACTACTTTGACCCGACGCGCTACAACCCCGCGAACGCTGCCGTCATTCAGACGGCCTCCGGCCTCACCCAGGGCAGCATCGTCGGCGGCGATCCCTTCAACGGCATCGTCCAGGAAGGTACGAACGGCATTCCTGCCGGTCTCGCAGAGCACCGCTTCAATAACTTCCAGCCGCGCGTTGGATTCGCGTATGACGTCTTCGGCGACGGCAAGACGTCCTTTCGTGGAGGCGCCGGCATCTTCAACGAGCGCATTCGGCAGAATAACCAGAGCTTCGACGGACTCGGCAATCCTCCCCTGTCCTACACGCCACAGCTCTTCAACGGCAACATTGACAACCTCTCCCCGTCTCTCGTCGCCAACGGTGTCCGCTTCCCTGTTGGTATCAATGCATTCGACAAAGCCGGTCAGATCCCAACCTACTACGGTTACAATCTCGGCATTCAACAGCAACTGCCGGCCAGCGTCATCCTCTCGATCACCTACGTCGGCAACACAGGCCGGCATGAACAGTACTCCTACAACCTGAACACCCTGCCCGTTGGCGCGGCGAACGCTGTCGTCAACGCTGCAGGCCAGTCGCTGCTGCAGTCGGCCAACAACGTCTCAAACGCGATCGTGCCGTACAAGGGCTACTCGAGCATCCTCTACACCAAGTACGACGCGAACTCAAACTACAACGGCCTGCAGACTCAGCTACAGCGCCGCTTTAGCCGCAATCTCGTCATCACCGCAGACTATACGTTCAGCAAGACCATCGACCTCACCGACGATGACGACAATGTCAACGAGCTCGTCGACGCATACCATCCGCAGAGAGACCGCGCCGTGGCTGGGTACGATCGAACGAACGTCTTCAACGTGAACTACGTGTACACCGCGCCTACCTTCCTCAATCACGGCTTTCTCTATCGCCAGGCGCTGGGCGGCTGGGAGCTCAGCGGCATCACGCGCTTCTGGAGTGGAGAGCCGTTCAGCATCTTCGCCAACGGAAACCCGGGCACCCTCGGACCCGGCCAACTCAACAACGCCTCGAACAGCAACGCGTCGGTGTATGCCAACTACACGCCGCAGGCTGGCCAGAAGCTCTACACCAAGACATACGCCCAATACTTCAATCCACTCCTCTTCTCCAGGCCTCTGGACAACACGCTCGGGAATACCTCCCGTGACCAGTTCCGCGGACCAGGCATCAACAATTGGAACATCTCGGTCTACAAGAACTTCCCCTTCACCGAGCGCACCCACCTGCAGCTTCGGCTGGAGACCTTCAATACCTTCAATCACACGCAGTTCGCAACCATCTTCAACAGCATCAACGTTCCTGAAGGACCGGGCGATCCTGTCACCGCCGGCAACCGCAGCAACTCCGGTGGTGTGAGCGGAACCTACGATCCTCGCAACATTCAGCTCGCAGGAAAGTTCTTCTTCTAGCAGTTCCCCCAACGAGCAGTTCAGCCGCGTCCGCAGTATCGGGATGCGGCTGAACTGTCTGTGCCATTATGCAATGAAGACTCTTCCGTGAACTCTCCGTCCTCACTCGCGCTGCTCTGCTGTATCGCCCTCTCCGCGCAACGCTTGGCAGGTCAGCAGACACCAGGCACCCAAGCCATCTTCGATCAGGCGGCTGCCGCCATGCAGGCCGGTCAGTTTGCTCAGGCCGAGCAGGGCTTTAAGATGGTGCTTACCACCGATCCGAATAACGTCGCGTCGCTTGGCAATCTGGGCGTTCTCTACGCCCGTACCCACCGCTTGGCGGAGGCCATCGCCGTCGACCAGCGTGCCCTTGGCATCGCGCCCGGTGACACTGGTCTCCTTCTCAACCTTGGTCTTGCCTATCTCAAGCAGGAAGACTACGACCGCGCCCGACCGTACCTTCAGCAACTCCTGGACGCGAACCCGAGTGACCGCCGCGTGATCCTGCTTCTCTCGACCGCCGAGATCCTTGGAGCTGCGCCTGCCGAAGGTCTCAAGCTGCTCCTCTCCGGTGTGCCCGGCGCGTCGGATCCCTCATCGCAGTACCTCGAAGCTGTGGCGTACGCGCGCGTAAACCGTCTTGCAGATGCGACGGCTGTCTTCAATCGTCTGCTGGCCGACAGCCGCACCCGTGCCCAGGCGAACCTTCTTCTCGGCGAGGCGCTGCACGACGCCAAGCACTACCTCGAGGCCATCAGCGCTCTCAAAGACGCACTCAGACAGGAGCCGCCGCCAACGGGCGCGCATCGCGAGCTCGGCAAGGTGTACATCAGCACACAGCAGTTTACCGATGCTGAACGCGAGCTGCGGGCAGCCATCACAGAAGATCCGCAGGACGCGAGCGCAACTTACTTTCTCGGTGCCCTGCTCGTGCAGAACAGCCGTTACGCCGAGGGTGCCAGTCTTCTGGAACACGCACGCGTGCAGCTGCCGGACTCCTGGGCCGCTGTCTTCTATCTCGGCAAGGCGCAACTCAGACTCGGCCACGCTCTCGAAGCCGTTACGACGCTGGAGCAGGCCGCTGCCATGAACGCCGACGAACCTGAGCTCTTCTACACGCTCGCCCAGGCACAGCGCGCGGCCGGCCACCCTGACCAGGCCAGGATCGCGATGGACCGCGTCGTCGCCCTTCACAGCTCGGCCCTCGATGCGGAGAAGCAAGCCGTCCAGCATCTCGTGGTCGGCGCGCACTGAGCCTTTGTCGTATCGCTTTCGTACGGCGCGTCCAGAGACCTACCGTGCATTCGCCCTTGCCAAGCGGTCCAGCCGCTCGGAGACGTTCATCAGCGCACGCGCCTCGTGATAGCTGGCCTTCCACATCCTTCCCTTGCCCATAAACAGAGGCGTTCCATCGGTTCGAATCAGCTCATACTCGCCTTGGAACTCACTATCGACCTGATACCGCCGGATCCATTGCCACTGCAGCTGGAACGCGCGCCAATACACATCCGTCTGCTGGCCGTATCGCTCATGCAGCAGCAGCAGCGTGTTCAGCGACTCCATCTGCACCCACCACTCCTTCAGCAGGTCATCTGGCTTTCCCGCGAAAGCGCCCGAGTGATAGAGCCCGCCGTGCGCCGCGTCCCAGCCATAGGCGAGTGCATGGTCCATCAGCATGCGGCCCACTCTCTCGGTCCGCTCGCGTTCCGCTGGCGTCGGCGCCACACCCGTCCGCACCAAAGCCGCCCCTGCCTCGTCGATCAGGTACGTCGCCTCGACATCATGGCCATAGGAGTCGTGGTCCGGCAACGCGCGCCACTCGTTCGTCAGATACAGATTCATGGCGCCTGGCTGCACCGTGATGACGTCACGCACCAAGTGCTGGAGCTCCGCGACCCGCGCCCTGAGCGTGGGGTCCGGCCACACGGCCAGTAACTCGGTAAATGACTCGAGCAGGTGAATGTGCGTGTTCATCGACTTGTAGCCAACAGGAAAGTCCGTACCCACAATGGTCGTCACCGTCGCCGCATACGGCTCTGTCTGCATCGGCGTCCCGTCCCGCTTCAGCCACTCGAAGTAGCCTCCGTTCGCCGCGTCATGCGCGTGCGCGTCACTCCACTGGAAGCCTCGCTTCGCCGCCTCGAGGTAACGCTCCTCATGAGTCGCTTGGTAGGCCGCCGCGAGACCGTAGATGCAGAAGCTGATCCCATAGAGCTGCTTATTCTCCGTAAATGCAGGCGAGATGGAGCCGTCATCCGCAAGTCCCCAGAAGAAGCCGCCGTCCTGCTTGTCCCAGAGCACGTTGACGAGGTAGTCCGCGCCCTGCCGGACGTACGGCAGGTACGTGTCGCGCAGCGCCGGCCGTCGCAGCACGACCTCCGCCGCCACCCACGTCATGCGCCCTTCGAAGACCGAGAACTTGCCCCGGCTCGGCAGGGCGCTCCAATCCCGCGCAAACTCCGCATGAAAGCCACCGTGCTCATGATCGACCGAGCGCGGGTACCACACGTCGAGAACGTCCGTGTGCAGCATGGCTTCGGTCTCACGCGCATACCGCTCATAGGCCGCGTGGCCGGCCGGCGCATACGTGATCGCATCCGGTGTGAGGAGGGGCGCCGGCGGCCGTTGCGCACCGACCACCTGCGTCGCGGCGAGCAGAGCACATACCTGCGCCGTCCATCCGGCGTATTCCAGGCTCCTCATGGCGCTCGCTCCGGCTGGTTGGCGGGCGGTGGCGTAAGCGTCGCAAAGCTCTGGCTATGCCCATTCAGGACCTGATCCGCCGCCAGCACCAGGAACATGTAGTTCGATGAGCCGCCACCAAGAACATACTCCATCTGCTGCCACAGAAATCCGAACTCCTTCAACTCCGGAAAGTCCGGCCGGATCAACGCCGTCCCGCTCACGACGCCACCCGGAATGTAGGACGAGTCCGCGCGATTGAACCCGTACGCCACCGTCGTCGACCGCGCGCCAACCCCCGACGCAAACGAAGACGTGTTGCTTCCGGGATGGACCCCAAGCATGAAGTTCAATGCGTTCAGCATGTACTCCGCACTCACAACATCCGGAAACGCCTCATGCAGCGCATACTGCTCCACACCAAACCGCTCAATCTCCCAGCCCGCGCCCCAGATGTAGGGCGTATAAGGCACCCCGAACGGGGAGTCGCTGCGCTGCTTCGCCTCGAGCGCCGCAAAGTCTCGTCGCACCGCCTCCTTCAGCTCACGGAGGAACGCCGCGTCGCCCAGCGACGCGGCGACCGGCGCGACTGCCCACGCCACCTTTGCCGAGTCCGCCACGATCGTCGCGCGGTGCGTGAGGATCTCCGCCTTGTACCGTGCGTCGCCGGTCGTCTTCCACAGCTGCGCCGCAGCCATCATCCGCGCATCGAAGCCCTTCGCCTCGTCCTGCTCGGCCAGCCACAGTCCCTCCGCGGCTACGATGCACTCACGCGACAGCTGTGGCCGCGTCGCTTGAAGGACACGTCCTGCGGCAGCCAGTGCCGCGATTGCTTTGTACTCGTGCACCGGATTCTGTTCGGTGAAGAGCCAGCGGTCGTCCGGCTTGCCCGAATCCGTGCCCGACCGCTCGCCAGGCGCCATCGATGAGTTGAAGCGCAGGTTGTCCGTCTCGTTCGAAGGGTCTCCCAACAGAACATACTGCTGCAGCGTCGCCTCCTGCATCCCGCGATAGACGCGTCCCATGGCCCGGTAGCCACCCAGAATTGTCAGCACGCCATGCTCAACCTGTTCGAGCGCATCGGCTCTGCCGTCCGGCACGTGAATCTGCGTGCGATGTCCTGCCTCATCGATCGTCGTGTCGTCGTAGTCGAGATGAAAGTTCTCGTACGCCGACGCAAGAATAGAAACCTCGTCCGCCTGAGACTCGATGCGCAGGTCGTTGTCGCCCGCGTCGTGCCACCCGCCCTGCGCCATCCCCGGAACGGTTTCGCCTGGCTTGTACTTCGTGAGCGTTGAGGGCCCCTGCTCGTAGCCGTCAAAGTGATTGTGGTTGATCTCCGACATGCGCGCATCATCCAGATGACACGCTCCGTGCCACACGCGGTACTGCTGCTCCACGCGCATGTGACACATCTGTACCGGCAGAAAATACTCGAGCACCGGCTGCCAGACGCCGCGCTGGTAGACATCCGCCGCGACGCGAAACGGCTGCGAGAGAGTACTCCGGTACGCGACCTCGTAGATCCCCGGCTCCTGGATCTGCGTGAAGTCGAGCTGCGCATATTTGTAACGCAGAAAGTCCCCCCACGCCGTCGGCCGTGCCGAGAGCACCTCCCGCGTGCCGCCCGCCTCGTCCACGCGCAGCACCCGCACCGGATCATTGCCAGCATCCGCCCGGTCCAGCTCGAGAATGGCAACCTTCCGCTGCGCCGGATGATAGCCAACTTGACTCACGTGCACCACGGGCTGGTACGTCCACCCAGGGATCGCGTGCGGCGTGATGATCCACTCGATCGCGCTCGTCGTCGCACCCGCGGGCACCAGCGAGCGCACCACAAACCATCCGTTGTTGCGTTTGGAACGCGCGTCCAGCAGCTCCAGGTCGCCGGTCTTCGACTCAATCAGCATGCGCTGGCTGTCCACCTCCGGCGCGACTGAGAGGGTTGGCCCCTTCGCCAACGGAGCCGGCTGCACCTCGCCCGTCTCGTCGTACACCTCGGGTCCGTTCGCCTGATGCGGAAAGATGCCAGAGCTTGCGCCGAGATACCAGCTGCGCCCAAAGAGATCGTTTGGAAACAACTCGAAGTTGAAGCCCACCTTGCCAACGAACCTCGCCGGCAGTGGCTGGTCAAGATCGACCGTCACCCGCACCGCCTGTCCCTCGCCGTGCACCCGAACCTTATAGGAGAACTTCAGATCCGGATAGTCGATCGGGTTGAAGCCCACGCGGTTCTTCGCTGGATCGGGGTAGGAGAGCGTGGTTGTGATCGTGTTCGTCGCCGCGTCCACCTTGCGCCCGTCCTGCTTCGGCATGGGCTGCCACTGTCCCGGGGCCGGATCCAGCCGCAGATCGCCATTGGTAGCCACCCGGACGCCGTTCTGAATCACCGAGACGCCGCCCTGGTGCCCGTCCGGATAGATGTCTTGAAAGGCCATCACATCCAGGCCTGGCGCCTCGAAGTACTCCTTGCGATTCAGCCGCAGGCCAGCCTCTTGTGCGCATACCGGCGTCGCCGGTAAGACCGCCGCAAGCGCCAGCAACGCCCCCATCGACCACGATCTCAGCCGTCTTGTCATCGCCCCCTCAACCCGCGCCATCATCTATGCTCTGCGCAGCAGCTCAAGCATCTTGCGATCCAGCTTGTGTCCGCGAAAGTCTTCGTACGCCACGTCCGAGCGCCCACTATCGAGCACGCCGAAGTTCCCGCGCAGATTCCATAGCGCGTTACCCCATCCCGCCTCCCGCCACACCGCGAGGCAGTCCGACATCCACGCCAGAGCAACCTCATGCGGCGTCTGGTTGAAGCATCCCCACTCGCCAACGTGCACCGGCACGCCGCGATCCGTCACCGGCTTCCAGGACTGCACGTACTCCTGCTGCAGCTTCGCCCGATCCCATAACCGCCCCTTGTCGTCGGTCAGTGGCCATGTGGGCGCCTTCATCGTCTCGTACTCGTCGAGCGGAACCCAGTTCGCCCCGTGGTGACTGACGGCCTTCGGCTGATACCCGCGCGTGCTCTGCACCAGGTGCAGGTCGACCAGCTCAGGCATCGGGTTCTGGCCGATGTTGATGCCGTCGGCGAAGATCATCCGGTTCGCATCCTCGGCGCGGATCGCCTCGACCAGCGCTCGCACGACCACCGCATACCGCTCCTCAAAGGAGCCCTCGTACGACCGCATCTTAGGTGGTTCGTTGATCAGGTCGAACGAGAGCTGCGTGCTCGGCACGCCCTTATATCGCTTGGCAAAGTGCGCCCAGTGAAAACATGCCGCTTTGAGCGCCCGCGGTCCCTCGGCCTGGCGCCCCGTGAAGAGGTCGGCCGGCTCCAGATCTCGTCCGTTGATGCAGTACCCCGGAATCCGGTGGAAGTTAAGATTGATGTGCACGTTGTGCTGTCTGCCGAGCTCGACCACGCGATCGATCTCCTTGAGCGGCTCATCGTCAATAGCCGTCCAGTCCGTCGGCTTCCCCCAGATCCAGTAGGAGAGCGGAATCCTCGCGAAGTTGAAGCTCCACTCCTGCATCACCGCGAAGTCGCCCTCGTCGAAGGCAGGCTTCGTCGGCGGGTCACTTGGCCGCCGTTGCCACTGCAGGTTGAAGCCCCGAAACCGGGGGATCTGCGGCATCGCGTCGGCGGCTGTGCCCGCGACGGCCTCGATCACCCCCGCACGTCCTACTCGTGCAGCCGCTGTGCTCGCCACGCCGACGGCAGCGAGACGTGAAAGAAAGCTTCGACGATGCATGGTATCCCCTGGCGACGAGCCGGATGGAAGCTCGTCGGTCGCGCGATGATAACGCTATCATGCCGGCACGGGCAAGACTGGCGGAGCCACCCCGACCAAAGACGGTTGCTCACTCACGCACCACCACCGCCCCTAAGCCACCGCGTTCCGCCGGATCACCTCGCGATAAAAGTGACTGCTCAGCTTGGGCGTCCGCTTCTGCGTCGCAAAGTCCACATACGTAATTCCAAACCGCTTCTCGTAGCCATCCGCCCACTCGTAGTTGTCCAGCAGACTCCAGAGAAAGTAGCCCCGCACCGGCACACCCTCACTGACTGCGCGCTGCAGCTGCGTCAGGTAGTTGCGCAGGAACATCGTCCGGTCGGTGTCATAGATCTGCCCGTCCGCGGCCACCGTATCGTCGGACGACGCCCCGTTCTCGGTGATGTAGATCTCCTTAAGATCGAACGCCTCGTTCGCCAGCCTTGGCCCCCAGTAGAGCCCCTCGGGCCCAACCTTCAGCCAGTCGCTGAACATGTGCGGGTACGACGACGGCTCCTTCACTACCTCATAGCCGCGCGCACCATCAGCCGCTCGCACCCACGTCGGCTGATAGACGTTCAGCCCCTGAAAGTCCAACGGACTGCCGATCGTCTTCAGCTCCTCTGGCGTAAACTTCGGTGCATCCGCCCCTAGCTCCTCGAGGAAGCGGTCCGTGTACCTGCCCGTGCGCATCACGGTCAGATAGCCTGCGTTCTGCTCCACCATGGCCTTGCGCGCCGCCGCGACCTGCTCCGGCGCATCGAAAACCGGCACGATCGCCTGCAAATTCTCGGCCGAGCCCACCTTCGTCCCTGGCTTTGCCCCAGCGCGGATCGCCTGCACCGCGAGGCCGTGGCCCAGAACGGCATAGTGCCGCGCCTGCGCCAGCTTGGCCCGGCTCAGCTTGAGGCCCGGCGCGTGCGTGCCGTCGCCATATCCAAGCTCGATGAAGGTACTGATCTCGTTCATCGTCATGAAGTGCTTGACTCGGTCCGAGAGTTGTCCGGCGAAGTACCCCGCGTACTCCGCAAACGCCTCCGAGGTCTCTCGGCTCTGCCAGCCGCCCTTGTCCTCAAGCGCCTGCGGCAGGTCCCAGTGGTACAGCGTGCAATACGGCGCAACGCCTGCCGCCAGCAGCGCATCCACAAACCGCCTGTAGTGATCGACACCCTTCTGATTCGGTGTACCGCGGCCATCCGGGAAGATGCGTGACCACGCCACCGAGAAGCGGCACGTCTTCAGCCCGAGATCCTTCATTAGCGCGATGTCTTCCCCGAACCGGTGATAGCTGTCGTCCGCCACATCACCCGTGTCACCCGCATGCGTCTTGCCCGCTGTGTGCGAGAAGCTATCCCAGATGGTCGTTCCCCGGCCATCCTCCTTGATCGCGCCCTCGACCTGATAGGACGCCGTCGCCGAGCCCCAAAGGAAACCCTGCGGAAACGATCGAGTTCCGTCTGCAGACTGTGGTGGTACTGCGGCTACGGCAGCGGTGGCATTTGAGAGACCGGCCGCGCCGGCGGAGGCTAGGCGAGCAAACGTACGTCGGGAGAAGATCGGCTGCAACAGGGGCCTCATAGAGCGACGGGCCAGGCCCGCGCGGGTTGGATCTGCGCAGTATAGCGATCCATCACAGACACCGTCTCGAAGGCCGCAGCTTTGTCGCAACTATCCGCTTGGAGAGCACCATCTCCCACGTCGGACCGAGTCATCGATCTCGCCTGGCTACGGAGCTGTACCGCGCGTCTTTTCCAAACGCCTGGCCATGGTGGAGAGCAGTTTGGGTCGAACATCGGGCCGTGTCCATGGGCACTCGGCGAAGCAGATGCCGCACGAGGCCGACTCCGCAAAGTAGGGGATACACCGGTCGAAGTCCACATACCACCGCTCCTCGCCGCGCACCATACGCTTTTGCTCAGAGATGGCGCCCGGCGGACAGGCATTCGTGCAGACTTGACACGTCTTACAGAACTCATCCGCTCCAAACTGAACAGGCTTGGTTGTGATCAGTGGCATGTCGGTCGTCACACCCGCGAGACGAACCCCGGATCCAAACTGCGGATGGATCAGCGAGCCGTGCTTCCCGAGTTCGCCCAGTCCGGAGGCGATCGCGGGTGGAATCAGAAGGATGGCATCCGCTGAGGGACCCGGGTACGCGCGAGCACTGTAGCCCTGCGATCGAATCCAGTTGGCCAGCGCGAACGACGCCCGCGTGCCCCGGGCATACTGCTCTCCGATCTCGGTCACACCGACGCCGTTGCTCTCGTCGGATGGAACCTCCTTGAGCTGCTCATAGTTGTGCGCGAGTACAAGCACCAGCACCAAGGGCTCCTCCACCGTGTACCCCTCGAAGACATAGAGCGGATCCATCGCCGCAATGCCAATCGCGTCGACCTCATGAGAGAGCGCAAAGGCCGTAGCAGCGGCAGTGATTTCTTGTGCCGACGCCTCCCGACGCTCCGGCGCAATCGGCGCCAGCTCGGGATGATTGTAGGCGGCCATAAACACAGGTGCCGATCCCGGACACCGGCGCGAACTCTGTCGCGCTACGTTCTGGAGATCGCCATACGGATGCTGCGTCGGCGGATGCCAGAAGAAGGGGGATGCCCTTCGCGGTGTCGTCTCGTCGAGACCATTGATCACGTTTCCTGAGATCGTTAGCAGCGAAAGCGTCTCTGGACGGGGATGATAGGTACCGCGCTTTGGGCGTCGTGGATTCATATGGCTGGGCACGAAGCTCATCGATCAGAACGTCTTACTTGGCGAAACACTACCCGAGCACTGGCACTAGCCCGCCCCTGAGGTCCTCTAGAGTATTGAACGTTGCAGGGAGGTGACTACAGCCAAAGGTGGGAGATCTGTTTCGTCCATCGGACGGGACGTGAGCAAGCAGCGCCACCGCTTGCCGGGAGACCTCTCATACGCGCAGAGCTCTGACAACTGCTCCGACCGAGACACAACGTTCCACAGATCACAACATCGAATCGCAGTGAAGCGAAGGGGACCCGCCATCCCGGCGGGGTCTCTGGACCTCCCGGGACTCTGCCGGGAAGCCTCTTCCTCCTAAAATGGCGGAGAGTGAGGGATTCGAACCCCCGATAGCCTTGCGACTATGTCTGATTTCGAGTCAGGTGCATTCAACCGGGCTCTGCCAACTCTCCGTCCTTCAATCATACCAATCCACCACTCGCCTCGCCAGACCGCCTGAAGCGCAGCGACATCCGGCACGCGGAGGGTTAACCTGAGTGCACACCGTAGACGCGTGCGCTCCACCCGCACTCCTACCCGATCGCGTCGCCTGCCCTGGCAGGGTGCTGTCACTGCCGCTCGCTCCACCGGAGGAACTTTGTGCTTATGCAGCTTCGCCTGACCCCGTTCCTGCTTCTTGCCGGTGCGCTCGCACTCCACCCCGGCTGCGTCCTAGCCCAGCAGCCGACCCTCACCCTCACCGCCGTCTCGCTCGCCTTCCACCAGGGCGATCCCGTACCGCCGCTGATCTTCGAAGGCTCGGGCTATCGCGCCGGCGACACCTTCGCGACCGCCACCTCCACCGGCCGCCCCGCACTCTCCACCACCGCCGTCGCAGCCTCGCCCCCCGGGGCCTATCCCATTCGCATCACTGCTGGCAGCACAACCTCGCGCACCTACTCCATCCAGGTCGTCCCCGGCACCATGACCGTGCTGCCGCCCGACGGCACCGGCGCGCGCACCAACTCCTACACCTACCCCGACGACGCAATGGTCTCGGTCAAGAAGTTCGGTGCCACGGGCGACGGCCGCACCGACGACACCGCCGCCATCAACCGCGCGCTCACCGATGGTCGCGCCGATTGCAAGAGCGACTACTTCCGCAACCCGAAGATCCTCTACTTTCCCCCGGGCCGCTACCGCGTCTCCGGCCAGCTCACCTTCTGCGGCGCGGAGATGAGCCTGCGCGGCGCCGGACCCACGGAGTCCGTGCTCTACCTCGCCCCGCGCACACCTGACTTCGCCGGTCCCAAGCCCACGCCGCTTCTCCTCTTCCCGTCCGCCTCAACCGCCCGCGCCTACGGCAACATCTCCTTTCGCAACTTCGTCTCCGCGCTCGGTATCGACATCGGCGAGGGCAATCCCGGCGCCATCGGCCTCGACGTTGTCATGAACAACGTCGGCGCCATCGAAGATGTCATCGTCACTGACGAGGAGAGCTCCGGCCCCACGGGCATTAATCTCACCCACGCCTGGAACGGCCCCATGCTGGTCAAGAACGTCGCCGTCTACGGCTTCAACGCCGGCTTCACCCTCGGCCAGCAGCAGTACTCCTCGGTCTACTCGCACATCACAACCGAGGGCCAGGCGCACTTCGGCTTCTTGGACGCCGGCGGCCAGGCCGCCGCCATCGAGCAGATGTACAGCTGCAATCGCGTCCCGGCCGCATTTAATACCGCCGCCGAAGTTGCCATCATCAACTCCACCTTCGACTGCGGTGCGCCAGCCGCCTCCGCCTTCGTCGGCCATCCGCAGAGCTCGCAGCACCTGCGGAACATCCGCGTTCACGGCTACGGCACCAGCATCGAGGACAACGCCGCCACCAAGCGCTCCGGCAACATCACCGAGTACATCACCGGCCAGCCCAGGTCCGCCTTCGGCTCCGGCCAGGCTGCCTCCCTCAACCTTCCCGTCCAGGAGACCCCCGTCGTCCGCGATCCAAAGTCCGGCTGGATCGCGCTCTCGACTACCGATCCCTCTCGCTGGTCGTCGCAGCTCGCCGCGTGCTCGTCTTCAACGGCCTATCTCGCCGCGGGCGAATACACCATTGCCGCCCAGACCATCCCCGTGACCATCCCCTCCTGCATCCATCACCTGCAGCTCTTCAACGCTGGCTACAACCCGCCCAGGGCCGAGGTCGCCCTCACTGTCACCGGCTCCGCCTCCGATCCACCCCTCACCATCGAAAACGCAGGCCCGGGCTTCAGTATCACTCACGCGAGCGCGCGCACCCTTGTTCTCCGCCACGTCGGCCTGAACTACAACAACCCCGGCAACGCCGGCACCCTCTTTCTCGAGGACGTCCAGACCAATCAGGTCCACTTCACCGCCGGCCAGCACATCTGGGCGCGCCAGTACGACAACGAGTGGGCCGCGCCACCTCCCGGCGGCCCGTGCCACGCGTCACCCGGCGGACCACCCTGCCTGCCGCCTACCGGCGTCAAGGTCACCTGCGCCGGCTGCAGCCTCTGGATCCTCGGCCCCAAGACTGAGAAAGGCGCCACCAACTTCCAGCTCACCGCCGGAGCGAAGATGGAGCTCTTTGGCGGCTTCTTCCTGCCGCTCCAGGCCAATCAGCAGCCCGACTCCACCGTCATCGAGTCGACGGACTCCGCCTTTTCCGCCGACTTCATGCAGTTCCTCTACCCCGGCCACACCAACAACAGCGGCACGGCCCACATCGTCCGTGAGACCCGCAACGGCGTCACCAAGTTCGTCGACCCACCCGACCAGAACACCACCTTCCGCACCTCAATGGTCGTCTCCGCGCAGCACTGAACCTTTGGGCTCAGCGCGCGCCGGGGCGCGATCACCCTCGGCTCGGCGCCTTGCCCAGAATCTCCCGCGCGATCACCATGCGCTGGATCTCGCTCGTCCCCTCGCCGATCGTGCACAGCTTCACATCACGGTAAAACTTCTCCGCCGGATAGTCCTTGATGAAGCCGTATCCGCCATGGATCTGTACGCCCTCCTCGCAGATGCGGCACGCGACCTCGCTCGCATGCAGCTTCGCCATCGCACTCTCGAGCGTTACCTTCTTGCCCGCGTCCTTCATCTGCGCCGCCCGCATCGTTAGCAGCCACGCGCTGTCGAGCTCCGTCGCCATCGTCGCGATCTTGAACTGGATCGCCTGGAACTCGCTGATCGCCTTGCCGAACTGCCGCCGCTCCTGCGAGTAGCGAATCGCCGCATCGAGCGCCCCGCGTGCCATGCCCAGACTTAGCGCCGCAATCGAAATCCGCCCGCCGTCCAGCACGCGCATCGCGTCCTTGAAGCCCTCGCCCTCCCTGCCCACCAGCGCGTTCGCAGGCAGCTGGCAGTCCTCAAAGATCAACTCCGCGGTATCGCTCGCTCGCAGACCCAGCTTGTTCTCCTTCTTGCCCGAACGAAATCCCTTCGTCCCGCGCTCGACCAGGAACGCCGAGATGCCGCCCCGCGTCCCCTTCTCCCGGTCCGTCACCGCCAGCACCAGCGCGCAGTCCGCATACGTCCCGTTGGTGATGAAGTTCTTCGACCCGTTCAGCACCCAGCAGTCGCCGCGCCGCACTGCCGTCGTCCGCATCCCGCCCGCATCGCTGCCGCTGCCCGGCTCTGTCAGCCCCCACGCGCCCAGCCACTGCCCGCTTGCAAGCTTCGTCACCCATTGCTTCCGCTGCTCGTCATTCCCTGCGATCATGATGTGATTCGTGCACAAGGAGTTGTGCGAGGCCACAATGATCCCGATCGACCCATCGACCCGGCTCAGCTCCTCAACCGCCAGCACATACTCCACGTACCCCATGCCCGCGCCGCCGAGCTCCTCCGGGAAGATGATCCCCATCATCCCCATCTCTCCCAGCTTCTTCACCGCGTCGCGCGGAAACTCGCTCTTCTCATCCCACTCGCTCACGTGCGGCCGCACCTCCCGCTCCGCAAACGCCCGCACCGCCTTCTGTAACTCCCCCTGCTCCTCCGTCAGTCCAAACATCGCCATTACCTGCTCCCTCCATTCACCGTGCTTATCGTGTCATCACGCCGGCGAATGCTCTACCTTTATCAGACGCCGTCGGCAATGCCACAGGAGCATCGCCCCAACACTCATTTCCATTCCATAGTGGAACAAATTTGCCTCCGACAAGGTCTAAGCTCATGCCATCCTTGGAGGCCACTCCCTTGCGCACTCCCCTGCTCGTCGTCTCTGCCGCCGTCCTCTCCGCCGCTACCTCCGCCCAAACTCCCCGCCGCGTTGCCGTGACCCCCGCTCCGCACCCTGCCCAGCTCCCCATCACCCGCGTCTCGCTCTACAAGAACGGCGTCGGCTTCTTCGAGCACGCCGGTCGCGTCACCGGCACCCAGTCCGTCACCATCGACTTCACCTCCGCCCAGCTCAACGACGTCCTCCAGACCCTTACCGTCCTCGACCTCAATGGCGGCCGCATCGCCAGCGCCGCCTTCAACTCCACCACACCGATCGACCAGCAGCTCAAAGCCCTGCCCCTGGGCCTCGGCGAGATGCCAACCTCCGACGAGCTCTACGAGACCCTGCGCGGTGCCCGCGTCGAAGTCCACACCCCCTCCGGCTCGCTTGCCGGTCGCATCCTCGCCGTCGAGATCCGCATCACTCCCGCCTCCGCCACCCAGCCCGCCGCCCAACCCGCAACCGAGCGCCACCTCCTCACCATCGCCTCCGACTTGGGCGACACCCGCACCTTCGAGCTCACCCCCGCCACCACCGTCCGCCTCCTCGACGCGCCCCTTCGCGCCGACCTCACCCGTTACCTTGAGCTCCTCGACCGCAACCGCAGCCAGTGCCTCCGCCACCTCACCCTCAGCAACCAGGGAACCGGCACCCGCGACCTGCGCATCTCCTACCTGTCCGAAGTCCCTATCTGGAAGTCCACCTACCGCATCCTCTTCACCGACCCCGCGCCCGCCGCCACCACCGCATCCGGCGCGAAAGAGACCGCGACCCTCCAGGGCTGGTCCGTCGTCGACAACACCACCGGCGAGGACTGGACCCACGTCCATCTCTCCCTTATCGCAGGCTCCCCGCAAAGCTTTCTCCAGCCTCTCTCGCAGCCCATCTACAGCCGCCGCCCCGAGATCCCCATCGCCGAAGACGCCCAGCTCACCCCCCAGACCCACGACTCCGGCGAACGAACCCCACAGGAGATCAGACAACTCAAGGAGGACAGCGCGTCGCCACGCTCTGCTGGCGTCGCAGGAATGGCTGGGTTACCTAGCGGCAGTGCAGGGGGTGTTTTAGGCGGCATCGGCTCTGGCTCTGGAGGCAACGCCGGCGGCGGTAGCGTCGTGTCGAAGAGAAGTAGCCCTGTCAACGGGCGGCAGATCGATCGCCTCTCCAACTTCACCAGCGCAAGCAGCGCCGAAAGCGTCAGCATCATCGGAGCGCCCTACGAGCAGATCGCCACCGCCTCCCTCAATCCAAACGCCACGACAGCTGCCTTCGACGACTACTTCGCCTACAACCTCACCGACCCTGTCTCGATTCCCAAGAACCAGTCCGCCCTCGTCCCCATCCTCCAGACCACCGTCGCCTCTGAGCGTGTCACCCTCTGGAACCCCCAGCAGCCCCAGCCCCTGCGTGCACTCTGGATCACCAACACCTCGCCCCTCACCCTCGACCGCGGCTCCTTCACCATCGTCGAGAACGGCAGCTTCGGCGGCGAGGGGCTGCTCGAGACCATTCACCCCAACGAGCACCGTCTGCTCTCCTATGCCGTCGATCAGGCCGTTCGCGTCTCCGTCGACCAGAGCAACACCACCCAACGCGTCCAGCGCCTCACGGTCAGTCGTGGCGTCCTCACCGAGCGGTCCTCGCAGATCGCCGAGGTCGAATACCTCGTCCACAACGCCGCCGCCGAACCCCGCCTCGTCATCGTCGAGCAGCCGCGTCGCCAGGGCTGGTCGCTCGACAGCGCGGAGGACCGCTCGAGCGACCCCAAACCCGCCGAGACGACCCCCACGGTCTACCGCTTTCGCGTCCTGACCGCCCCCGGCGAGACCGTTCGCCTCCACCTCGGCGAGCGCCTTCCCCTCACCCAGAAGTTTCGCCTCGTCGACGACTCCGACGAGCAGCTCACCCAGCAGCTCCGGGGCGCCAACGCCAGCCCCGCCCTGCTCGCCCAGCTCGAACCCGTCTTCGCCGCCCGTCGCACCCTCGCCTCACTCGAGACACAGATCATGGCCAAACAACATGACACCCAGGCCATCATGGACGATCAGAAGCGCCTCCGCGACAATCTCAGCACCCTCAGGTCCACCCCGGATGAGCGCGCGCTCAGCAAGCGCTACACGGCCGAACTCAACAGTCAGGAAGATACCCTCGCCTCACTCCGCCGCGACCTCGCCAGCCTCGAGACCCAGCGCACCGCCGCCCGTCAGGAGCTCAGCCACCAGATCGACACTATCTCCGCCGAAGAGGAAAGGCCCTGATCGCGGCGGCGAGACCTCCGCTCGACATGGCGTGACTGCACCCCTCAACGGCATACCTTTAAGCGAAGGACTCGACCTGTACTCCCGGCCGGAGTATCGGCCATCTCTTCTTGGCCTAGGAGAGACTGTGACCGCTAGATCCAGCGCAATCAGCGCTTCAGAGAGTCCCTTGTGAGGACTCAGCCCCTCGCGAGAGCTTGAGTGTGGCACAGCAGATCAAAGTGCCTCCGTCCGAAGATTTTGCAGTAAGCCCCTTTGACCTAAAGTCTGGTTGAAGGTCCAGATCTACGTCTTTACCTATGAACATTTACGCAAAAGGGCCGGGGGGTTACCCCCCCCCCGGACTGAGAACGACGGATGAGTCTAGTTCCTGCGACCCAGCGTCGGCCGGTCATCGCCCGAGTTCGTCGTTGGGTTATTCGGGTCACTGCCACTGCCCCCCACGCGGCGGAGCGTCGGCTTGTTTCCGTTGCCTTTGTCGTTCAGCTTGCGCTTGTTTTCAATGCGCGCCAGCCGCGACTTCACGTCATCGAACTCGCTCGTTGTGACCATGTAGTCCGGTCGCGCCGGCATGATGGTGGCGATCTCGTCCTCCGAACGCGCAATGCGATCTGGAGTCTGCGGGTGATCGCTGAACGCCCTCGAAAGCGTCCCCGGCTTGTGCTTCTCGAGCGCGTCGATCTTCTCGAAGAACTGAATAAACGCCTGCGGATCGTAGCCCGCCTTGTACATGTACTGCATGCCCAGCCAGTCCGCCTCAGACTCGAAGCCGCGCGAGAACTTCAGCAGGGTCAGCGGCACTGCCAGCTGCGACGCCTCATAGATGCCGTAGCCGGTATAGGAGCCCGAGGTGAGGATGATCAACGGGATCTGGCTGATCTGAAAGTAGTTCAACCGCGTATTCTCGCGCGCTGCATGGTGCGCGCAGACGTGGGCCGTCTCATGTGCCATCACGCCGGCGAGCTCGGCCTCCTCATCGGCCGCAAGGATGAGCCCCGAGTTGACGTAGAAGAAGCCGCCCGGCAGCGCCATGGCATTGATCTCGTCCGAATCGATCACCTTAATGGTGAACGGGACCTTGCAGTCGGAGTTCTTCACGATATTCTGACCGACGCGGTTCACGTACTCAACCACAACCGGGTCGGTCACCAGGTGCGCCGACTTCTCGATCTCCATCGAGTACTGCTTTCCGGTCGAGATCTCCCAGTTCGTCGAGTAGAAGTTGCCGATCCCACGGCCGCCGATGTTGCGGTTGCCCACAGCCTCTACGTCGTCCTCAGAGCCCTTCTTAATATGCGGGTCGAGTGCCTCGCCCGGGGACGGCAGCGAGTCCGCCTTGTTCTTGCTGGCGACCTCGTCCCGCGCCGCCTTCTCCTCGGCTGGCGTCGGCGGGGTTGGGGGTGTCGGCGATGTCTTGGGGTCCTGCGGCACCGGCGCGGGCGTTCCGGCAGGATTTGGGGTCTGCGCGGCTGGGGTCTGCGCGGCTGGAGTCTGCGCGGCGGGTGCTTGCGTGGCTGGCGTCTGCGCCACAAGCGCGGGCGTCACACTGAGGACAGCGGCGAGACCGAGGTGGGCGGTGTAGGGTAATCGCATCGGGGGAGCTCCCTGGCAAGCCACGCCTGGACACACCAGAGGCGAAGCTCACCGCTTCATTTGACTCCAGTATGCGCCTCTTTGTGAGCGGATGCAGCAGTCGCCCAAGACGACCTTCCGCTGTGTGAAAACACGCCGCGATAGGACATCAGAACTGGCCGTAATCGAAGCCACGATCTCTCGCGTCAACCGAGGAATCTCGCCCGTCACCAGGTGTTGTACGAGCTTCCGTCAGTCGCCGTCTGCTGCGCCCCCGAGTGGACGTCGTCGATACCGCCCTGATCCGTCTGATCGATGGTCGACAGCGTGTCCGACTGCGCCGGCATCCATGTATCAGAGCGGTGCGTCATCGGATCGGTCGGCATCACTTTGAGGTAGCCGGCCTGGACCAGATCGTCGAGCGTCTGCGGCGCCTTCTCCTTGTCGATGGTGTAGGAGTCAATCGCCGTGCGCATGACGCGCAGGTCTTCCCGTAGCACCGCCTCGCGTGCCCGCTTCACATTGTTGGTGTACGACGGGATGGCAAAGGCAGCAAGAATGCCGATGATCACCATGACGATCATCAGCTCGATCAGGGTAAAGCCAGCCTCCGGCGTGGACGGGGAGATCGTCACGGCATCCGTCGGCTGCAAAGGAGCGATGCGTCGAGAAGCCTTGCTGTGCATAGTCCTCCCTACCACGTCGAGTACTTCGTGCCGTCGAGCGCCGTTCCGGGGCTCTTCGTGTACACGTTATAGACGTTCTGGCCGCCAAAGGAGTCCGAATCCGGATCATCCTGGTTCGAGCGCAGCCCCCACTCCGCCGTTCCGGTCATCGGATCGACGGGAATACTGCGAAGAAATCGCACCTTCTTATCCTGCACCTCGACTCCGTCGACCAGCGTCTGAAGATCAGGCGGGTAGTTGACGCTGTCGGCCTTGGTTTGAAAGGCTCCCTTCTCCGCCG
Source organism: uncultured Acidobacteriaceae bacterium (assembly GCA_964247625.1). Lineage (GTDB taxonomy): Bacteria > Acidobacteriota > Terriglobia > Terriglobales > Acidobacteriaceae > Edaphobacter. The sequence continues at coordinate 749,184 of CAXTVA010000001.1, read as the reverse complement.
CATCCTTATACCGGTCGATCGCATCCCGCATCTCCCACAGATCCCGCCGCAGCTCCCGCTCCTTCTCCCGCTTCACCTGGAAGCGCGCAATGGGCAGCGCGGCCGAGGCCAGAATCGCGATGATCGCGATCGTCACGATCAGCTCGACGAGGGTGAGCCCGGCGTCACACTCCAGACCAGCACCGCGGGCGGCATCAGCCGCACCAGCTGTCCGCGTCGGACCGGCGCGCCCCTGCCCTGCACTCATTTCACATGCACCACGGCCGACGAGCCGACGACCGGAAGTGGCGCCTGCAGGCTGTTGCGTGCGCCGACCTTTGGCAGTGCGATCGTGGAGTCACCGGCCGCGACAGCTTTGAAGGTCAGCACACAGACGCTTCCCTGCCCCGCGACCCCGTTGACCGAGGGCGGCCGGGAGCTGGAGACGGTGACTAAGCCATTACCTTCGTCGCGGTGCACGGTCGCCACTGCCTGGCCGTCCCGGCCCAGTAGATCGCCAGAGTCCACGTTGACTAACTGCAGCACGGCGGGGTTGAACTGCAGCTGCAACGGCACCGCATAGAGGTCACGTGCCTGCGTCGCCATCACGGAGACCTGGAAGGTGCTGCCGAGCAGCTGGTTAGAGCTCGGCGGCACCACCGAGAGCAGTACCGGCGGACCCGCTGGCGGTGTCTGCTTCTGCTCGGACCATGCCTTCGCCGGACCGAGAGCTGGGTTCTGCTCTGTCGTAGGAGCTGTCTGTGCGGCAGGGGGCGGGCTCGCCGGCGACGATGGTGTACCGGTCGGCACCGCGTCCGGTGTCGGCGGCTGCGCCTGCTGGCGAAGCTGGCCGAGGATGGCCGAGGCGGCATTAGCAGCCGTGGTCGGCCGATCGGTCGGACGCGGCACAGCCGCGACGGGAACGTTGAAGTCCGAGTTGGTCGCGGTGCGGCGCAGTTCAATCCCCTGCCCCGTGCCGGTATCGATGGCGCGGGTATTGAGACGCGTCAGCACAGACTCGCGAACAATATGTGGGATCAGCAGGAACACAATCTCGTCTTGAGCGTTCTCCTTACTCCGGGAGCCAAAGACATACTTGATCAGCGGCAGCTCAGACAGACCAGGCGTACCACTCACCGAAAGTGTGTCCTGCTTGGTAAAGATCCCCGCAAGGATGGAGGGCTCGCCCTCCTTGAGCTGAATCACCTGCTCGGTCGTGCGCTGTGCGATGATCGGCTCGGTGACACCACTGATCGTTGTATTACCGTTCTGTGAAGACACCTCGATCTTCATCTTGAGGGTGACCTGACGGTCGTAGTGCACGGTCGGGGTCATGTCGATGTTCACACCGACATCCAGGTAGGTGAACTGCGTCTGCACGCCGATTGAGGCAATGCCGGTCGAGACGCCGGCGTTGTAGCTGCCCGTTGCGATGGGAATCTTCTGGCCGATCTTCAGACTGGCGCGCTGGCCATCGGTCGCGCGAATGCGCGGATTCTGCAGGATGCGAGTGTCAGAGTCGGTCAGCAACGCGTTAACGGTGCCACCGCCGATCGTCACTGCGATATTTGTTGCGTTAAGGTTCGCGAGATCGTTGAGCGAAAGGTTGGTCGAGGTACCGCTCGTCGTCGCGCTGTTGGTGCTGGAGCTGTTCGTCGTGGTGCTAGCGTTACTCGTCTGTGGCGTCAGACCGATCGATTGGGGAAGGGTAATCCCGAGATTGCGCACCCTGTCGCGATTGACTTCAAGCACGGCCACATCGACTACCACCTCAGGTTTGGCCCGGTCGAGATCATTCAGAAGCTTCTGCGCGAGAAGGAGCTGATCCGGGGTCGCACGCATAACGATCGCGTTCTGCGATGGCACCAGATAGACCTTGACGGTGGGATCGAGCAGGTTGCGAATGCCGGTCACGATCTCGTTTGCGTCGTTCTGCTGAGCGGCATTGGTGAGGTAAAACGTCTGGACCGCCTGGTCGTCGAGGTCAGTGCGGTTGGAGCGCGTATTCTGCGCAACAAAGATCGTATTTGGCGTCACCGCCTTGTAGAACGTGCCCGCGATGGTGCCCACGATGCGCAGAGCGTCCGAGAGCGAAACCTGAGTCAGATCGACGGGAATTCGCTTGGAGGTGTAGTTCGGATCGAAGAGGACGTTAAGGCCCGCCTCCTTTCCGATCGCCTGATAGATGTTCTTCACATCTTCGACCGCGTGCAGCGTGACTGTCTCATTCGAGGCCGGCTGCAGGTGGATCGGCCCGGAGACGGTGTTGAGTTCGGCCAGAACATCACTCGCGTTCGACGGGGGAACCTCGCTGACCGGAGCGGCCGAGGTCGCTCCACCCCCGGGTGGCGGGCCAGAAGGCGAGAGACCCGGCTGCGCGCTCTCAAGGATGCGAATCTCCTGCTCGGCGGTCTGATTGCCCGGGTCGATGGCGTGCGCGCGCACGAACTCCTCAAGCGCTCCCTGCGTGTCGCCGCTCTGCTTCAGCACCCGTCCGCGATCCACGTGCGAGACCGCCGCCTGAAACTGCATGCGCTCATACCGTCCGCGATAGCGAAGGTCGTCCGGCTTCTTGAGGTGTGCCTGGCGATACGCCTCGTACGCTGTGTCGTAGTCTTCACGCACCTCCGCGGCCTGACCCCGCTTGTTCCAGGTGCTGGCCGACTGTGCCAGTGTCGCTGTTCCCGCGAACAGGCCCAGACCGGCCAGGAGAAGAGCGAGACGGCTAACGACAGAGGTGAGCCTAGAGAAGTTTACGTGCACACAAGCCATGCTCTGATTGCTTCCTTCGATGCCGAGAGAGGAGTGAGAGCGCCAGCAGAGATGCCGCTGACGACATGGCCCGCGGGCGCAGCATGGGCCTCGGCTCCGCGTGAGTATAGCACCGTAGAGTTGTGACCCAACGCACCACGGGCACGGGTGGAAGTACCCGCGTGAGAGCTCGCAGTAACCCCTGAGAGTGCCTTTGAGCTCCGTGCTCCTGCGCTTTGGTCCTGCAGATCGCAGGGACGGACGGAGACCGTGAGCGATGCCGGCATGGAGCTTAGACGCCCGCCCGGCGGATCGGTGAGGCAGCCGACTCCCACAAAAGTTACATGTTAAAGTAGGAGATTGCGCCATGGCCCGTTCCCTCTCCAACCCGACCACACCAACGCAACAGGCCAAACCTGTCGTGAAGCAGAAGGATCGCGATCCGGTTGCCGCGGGCATGCGCGATGCGGCCTTCAATCGATCCGCCAGCCACAACTACTTTCTTACGGATCGTTTTGAGGCGGGCGTCGCGCTGCGTGGCACCGAGGTAAAGAGCATCCGCGAGGGCAAGGCCAACCTGAAGGACAGCTACGGCCTGCTCAAGGAGGGCGAGTGCTACCTGCTGAACGCGCACATCGGCCCGTTCTCGCACGGCAACGCGATGAATCATGACTCGCTGCGCACACGCAAGCTGCTCCTGCATCGCACCGAGCTGCGCAAGCTCGAGGGACTGACGCGGCAGAAAGGCTTCACGCTCATCCCGGTGCGACTCTTCTTCCGCAACGGCCGAGTGAAGTGCGAGCTCGCCCTGGCCAAGGGCAAGCAGGACTGGGACAAGCGCGCAACCGAACGCAGCCGCGAGGCCGACAAAGAGGCTCGCGCCGCCATCGCTCGCAGTCAGCGCCGCTGAACAACTTCACGGACGCTCGTACGCTCATCGGCAACCCGGGTCTCGGTTACGATGGACAAAATGGATACAAAACTTCTCTTCCAAGACGCTGCGACGCTCGCAACGCCAGTGCTGGCCGTCTTTGCCGTGGATCTGGCGACAGGCAAGGGCGCTGATGCCATGCCCGCACTGCTGACGACCTCGGATGCTGTCAGTCAGGCCGCCGCACGCTTCGCCGCGAGTGGCGAGTTCAAGGCCGCCCTCGGCGAGGTCCTGCTGCTGCACGCGCCTGCGGGCCTGCGTGCCGAGCGCCTGCTGATCATCGGTCTGGGTAAGAGCAAGAGCCTCACCCCGGACCAGGTGCGCAAGGGAGCGGGCGCGGTCGTCCGCGCCTTGAAGCCGCGCGCCATTCGCGAGGCAGCGATCGCCTTTCCGGAGGACCGCGCGCTCAGTGACGAGCACCTCGACGAGCTCTCTCCCCTCGCCACCATGCGTGCGCTGGTCGAAGGCGCGGCGCTCGCCGAGCCGGACTACGACACCTACAAGAGCGACCGCAATGATCGCAGCGTCCGCTTCCTGAGCATATTGGCCAGCAACGTCGAGCCCGCGATCCGCACCGAGCTGGAGACCGGCTTCCGCGAGGGCGAGATCGTCGCCGAGGCGCAGAACTTCGCGCGCGCGCTCGTCAACGAGCCGGCGAATGTGCTTACCCCGACCGAGCTCGCGCGACGCGCCAAGGCGATGTGCGAGAAGGCCGGACTGTCCTGCAGTGTCGAATCCACTGAGCGGCTCGAGGCACTCGGCATGGGCGCCTTCCTCGCCGTGGCTCAGGGCTCCGCCGAGCCACCTGCTCTCATCACCATGACGTATGAGCCCGAAGGCGGCTCCTCCGCTGGAGCACCCGTGCTCGGCCTGGTCGGCAAGGGCATCACCTTCGACACGGGCGGCATCTCGATCAAACCGGCCGACGGCATGGAAAAGATGAAGTACGACATGGCCGGGGCAGCGGCGATGATCGGCGCCATGCAGGCGATTGCCAGGCTGAAGCCGCGCGTCAAGGTGATCGGCGTGGTCTGCTCGGCCGAGAACATGCTCGACGGCAAGGCGTACCGGCCCGGAGATGTCGTGACCGCCATGAACGGCACCACGATCGAGATCATGAACACCGACGCCGAGGGCCGGCTGGTGCTCGCCGATGGTCTGCACTACGCGCGCACGCTCGGCTGCACCCACCTCATCAACGCCGCCACGCTCACCGGCGCATGCGCCGTCGCTCTCGGTCTGCTTAACGCAGGCCTGTTCTCAAACAACGAGGGCGAGATCAAGCTCTTCGACGCGGCAAAGGCGATCGCAGGCGAGAAGTTCTGGCGGCTGCCCTGCACCGACGAGTATGCGGAGCTGATCAAGAGCAAGATCGCCGACATCCAGAATACGGGACAGAATCGCTACGGTGGCGCAACCACAGCTGCGATGTTTCTGAAGTGCTTCGTGGACGACGCACCATGGATTCATCTCGATATCGCAGGGTGCGCGTGGGAGGACGAACAGAAGCCGTGGATCGCCAAAGGACCAACCGGGGTTGCCGTCCGCAGCGTAACTGAGTGGGTCCGCCAACACGCGAGCACATGAGCATCCGTGTCTCTCTGCCCATACTCGACGGCACTCTACATCACAGCAGGCGTCGCTATCCCCAGCAGCGCGAGAGCCCGGGTCAGCTCCCGCGCCGAGACCGCGGCGGTCGCGAGTAGGAGCGACCGTCGCGCCGGGTCCGTCTCGTGCAGCACATGGTGACGATGGTAGAAGTTGTTGAACTGCTGCGCGAGCTGGAACGCATACCGCGCGAGAAAGGCGGGCTCGGCGGCCGCGATGGCCTGCTCGATCGTGGCGCTCAACCGTGAGGCGACGAGCCACGTCTCCCAGATACTCTCCGCGCCCTCCGTGTGCAGCATGGCCTCAAGCAGCCCGCGATCGAAAGCAACAACAGCAGCGAGTGCGACGTCGGGTTCGACCGCCGCCTTGCGAAGGATGTTCTTTGCGCGCACGATGGCGTACTGAATATAAGGTCCGGTCTCGCCTTCAAAGCTGAGCGCGTCTCGAAAGTCAAAGGCGATGACTGTGTTGCGCGTGAAGCGCAGCATGAAGAAGCGAAGTGCACCGACGGCGACGCTGTTCGCAGTCTCGGCGCGTTCCGCCTCCTCGAGCTCCGGATGTCGCTGGTCAACCTCAACACGCGCCGCTTCGATCAGACGGTCGATGAGATCGTCGGCCTTGACCCCAAAGCCCTTCCGTCCGCTCACCTCGAGAAACGGTCGGACCCGGTCCTCCTCCGAGACGGTGTAGCCAAGCTCCATCGCACAGCGCGGTGTCAGCGCGACCATCTCATAGGAGAAGTGCGTGTACCGGTCGGCCTCGGCCGTGTATCCCATGCCGCGCAGAGCCGCGATCACATTATTCTGCGGATCATTCTGACGAGAGTCGATCACATTGACGATCGCATCGGCATGCCCGAAGCTCGGGTGCGGCGTCTCGCCTTCGATGGTTGAGATCCAGCAGGTGTGGCTGGGGTACTCGTAAAACCGGGCGCAGCCAAAGTCTTTGCCCGGCAATAGACCAAACTTCCATAGGTGGTACGCGATGTCCTTGCCCACGTAGGTCACAGTCCCGTTCGACCGCACGATCACCTTGGCGTCTTCGTCTGGACCTGCATCTTCCGCGTCGAGTTCATTGCCCGCACGTCGCATCACATAGCAGCCGGCGTTCTTTCCCTCGCTCTCGAGGTAGAGCACACCGCGCTCAAGCATCACCGCCCTTGCCGCATCCCAGAAACGAAGCGCGATGATCTCGCTCTCGCGCGGCAGGAAATCATATGCAATCCCGAGCCGTTCCATCGTCTGCAGATGTCGCCGCAGCACGGCGGTCGCGATGATCTCGGCGATGGCCGCCGTCTCGTTGCCTCCCTGCTCCAGCGCGTGTAGCGTCTCGAGCCTGATCTGCTTGCGGGCCGCCGTCTGCTCAGGATCGGCCGTGTACCACTGCGAGACACGCGCGTAGAGATCCCAGCAGATATAGTCCACGCGCTGATTCGTCTCGAGCACCTCCGTCAGCAGCTCCCGCACCTGATCAAGGTTCTTGCCCTCAAGGTGCACCAGCCCAACGACAATGTCAGCGACCTGCACGCCGGTGTTATCGATGTAGTTCTCAACGCCGATCGGATAGCCGGACTTGAACTCGTCTCTTCGCAGCAGCCGTGCGTAGGTATCTCCAAGGATGCTGTTGCGCAGGTGGCCGATGTGCGCCGCTTTATTCGGGTTAATGCTGGTGTGCTCGATTAGCCTGTAGCCCGCGCCACCTATGTCGCTGTGCTCATCGGCGGCCATGCGCGCGATCACCTCAACGCGATCCATGTGCAGATTGAGATATCCTGCGCCAGCGACATCGACCGCGCGTATGCCCGGCAGCGCACCCGCTGCGATAACCTCGGCGAAAGCGCCAGCCAGCTCCGCCGCGATCGCGCGCGGTGCCCTGCGCAGCCTCTTGGCAAGCTCGAACGCAACAGGCAGCGCGAGCTCACCGAGTGCCGTGGCAGGCGGTTGCTCGGTCGCGATCTGCGCGAGCTCAACCGCGTAAGTCGCCTGGAGAAGGGTACGAAGCTGCGCAACAACACTCTGCTGAATCGTGCGATACATGCTGGATCATCACCGCGGGAGAGAGACTGGAAGGAACCAGGATCAAGTCTACGTGAGCGCGTCGAGAGCATCGCTCTGACGCGTGGGCAAAGCTACGGCAGCTCCTGCGGAAGTTCATGAATATCCTCGAGCAGCGGCCTGTGAGGCTCTGTGCCGAAGCGATGCCGAAGAAAGATCAAACCGCCTGCGCCCGTGACCGACAGCAACAGCCATGCATGAAGAGCAAGCCCGAAGAGCGCGGCCTCGCCCGTCGACGCGCCATGGCCGGTCAGCGATGTCTTTACCGCCCACTCAAAGGTGCCGATGGCACCGGGAGAGCTTGGGATCAGATACGACAGGTTAGCCACGGAGACGGCCTGCCACGGACCGATGCGATCCACTGTAAGCCCGACCAGTGCGGCTCCCGAGACAAATATCATGCCCTCGCATCCCCAGATCACAACCGTCTCGGTCAGTAACAACAGCGAGCCCGCAACACCGATGTCGCGAAGGCACTCGAGCGCGAGCAGCATCCAGTGCTCCGCCTTGCTGACCAGACGACCCGCCGGTAGACGCGTGAAGAGCGCTCGCAGCGGTCGCTCGAGCACACGTGCTCCCAGCAATAAAACCATCAGACCGGCAGTCGAGATCCCCAGCAGTGTGAACGCGACCGCGCGTGAGTGCGCCGACACACCACGTCCCATGAAGACCACAAACAAGAGCACGAGAACGAAGATGTCGAGCAGTTTCTCGAGAACCACCGTCGAGAGAATAACGGACGGGTTCGCGCCAAGGTCGTCGGCATACGTGAATACGCGCATGATGTCCCCAATGCGCAGCGGCAGAATGTTATTAGCCGCCAGTGAGGTCATGAGGACTCGTGCACAGACCGCGAATCGCGCCCCGGTCGGCCGCATCATCTGGGTCCAGCGCACACATCGCAGCGTGTAGCTCGCGATCGTAAATCCGAGAACACCCGCAATCCAGAGTGGGTGCCGCAAACGCAGCAAACGCATCTGATCAAAGGCGATCCCGTGAAACGTGTACCACAAGAAGCATCCGCTGATCAGGAGCCCCGGAGTCGTCTTCAGCAGGTTCTTCCGGCGAGAATCACTCACCGAATCACACCGCAGAAGCCGCAGAGAGCGGCGCATCGACTAAGCTTGTCACGGAACGGCATCGCAGCTGATTGTACCGTCTGCTTGAATTTGCACCTGACCACGACTTTCCAAAACGGGTCGGGTTCAACGGGCATGAGCAGACAGCTGCTCACGATGAGCCGCTCCACGCATATCCCGGATCACCCACGCCGGCGAACTGTACGACAAGGCAAGGGGACGACTCTTTTTGGCGACGTGGGCTCCAGCGGCACCCAACCTGCACGAAGGGCGCACGAGCCAGAGCAGCCGCGTGCGCGAGCGACTCTTCGCCCCGATCCTGGTCAGTGCTCTCACCCTGTTCGCCGTTGCGGTCCACGGATATCATCCCTACGCTGAGGACGGCGGCCTCTACCTGGCCGGTGTCAAACACCTGCTCGATCCGAGCCTCTTTCCCGCCGACCGCGCCTTCGTCACCGCTCACCTGCACTACTCGCTCTTTGCGCCGACGCTCGCCGGCGCGGTCCGCCTCTTGCATCTCCCCCTGGACGTCGTCGTCCTCCTCAGCTTCGTTCTAAGCTTTGCCGCCACGCTCAGCGCGGCCTGGCTGCTCGCCGGAGAGCTCTTTCCGGAGCGCCGCGAGCGCGTCGCAGCCGTCATGCTGCTCGCCTGCTGGATGACGATCCCGATCGCAGGCACATCGCTGATGTTAATGGATCCCTATGTCACGGCGCGCAGCGTCTCAACCCCCGCTGTCCTGTTGCTGATCGCAGGCGCGCTGCGCCTCACGCACTGGCGTCCCGGAAGTGTCGTTTCCTGGCGAACGGCCGCAAGGATCATCTTCGGTTTCCTGCTCGCGGCAGCCTATCATCCGCTCATGGCCGCCTATGGGCTCGCCTGCGCACTCCTCCTGCTGGCCCTCGCAGAGCGTCCTTCGAGGCGTCTCCTGCGCTCTGGTCGGGTAGCCGCCGCTCTACTTGGCACCTTCGCCTTCCTGGTGGCGTTTGCTGTGCACCGTGTCGCTCCCCTTGAGAGCATGGCCTATACCCGCGTTGCACTCACCCGAAGCTATTGGTTTCTCTCGGAATGGCGCTGGTTCGAGATCTTTGGCCTTGTTGCCCCGCTCTTGATCCTTGGCGTGACCACGCGTCGTTCTCCGGATCCGGCGCGTCGCACACTGGCGCGCACCGGGCTCGCCGCCGGTCTCTGCTCGATCACGATCGCGCTCTGCTTTAGTCATGTCTCCGAACCGATCTACGCGGTGGCCCGTCTCCAGCCACTACGGGTCTTTCAGTTGATCTACATCATCATGGTGCTCTTTCTCGGAAGCGCGCTCAGCCGGTGGCTCCTGCGCGGGCATATCTGGCGCTATCCCGTAGCTGCCGTTCTGCTCGGCACTCCTCTGTTCGCAGCAGATCAGTCGAACTGCTCGACATCACCTCATGTAGAACTTGGCTGGTCAGCCGGACACCTCGGCGCACCGCACAATCCGTGGGTCGAGGCCTTCGGCTGGATACGAACACACACCCCCAAGAGCACATTGATCGCCCTCGACGCAGACTATATCGCGCAGGAAGGTGAGGACGCGCAGAGCTTCCGCGCAATCGCAGAACGGAGCTCACTTCCTGATGCAGCCAAGGACGGGGGCGAAGCCTCCATTACTCCAGCGCTCGCCGAAGACTGGCTTCGCGCGCAGACCGCCCAGGATCACCTCAGCGGAGCTACCGACGCTGAGCGCGTCGCTCGCTTGCGTCCGCTCGGCGTGACCGTCGTCGCGCTTACAAGCCGTAGTGCGACAGCCTTCCCGTGCGAGTACAACAATGGCACCGTCAAGGTATGCCGCTTGCCGTAGCTCAGCGTCGCGTCAACGTCTTCGTCTCGCGGACGCACAGTCACTAGCTCGGGAGTCAAGTTGTCCGAACGCCGCTCGGCGAAGACGTACCCGCTAAAGCCCCCCGCCTGGGTTCCCTGCCGGAGCGGCAGCCGCCGGCTGTTTGAGAACGATGGCCTGCTGATCCTTTCCCTCGAACTCTCCGAAGAAGCCTCGCAGTTCCGTATAGTCCTTCTGCAAAAACAGAATGTCGCCCAAGACATAGTTGCGGCGAACAGTCACGCTCGTCGGTGCGGACTCAGTCTTGAGCTCGTAGAACGCCGCCTTTTGAAACAAGATCTTCGCCGGGGCCGGAATCGACTCGATCGTATACCCCGCTGGGAAGTTAATGCGAATGGCATCCTGCAAGGTGTGCGCATACTGAAAATACACACCCATCTCGCGCTTGGCTTCGGGAAACATTGGGTGCGTATGACTCTCAAAGAGATCGCCCGGCAAGAGCATCCGCTTGCCGGTCGAGTTGCCTGGGCGGCCTTTGACGTCGAAGACCGCCAAGAGAGGCTGCTCCGCCTCAGTGAGGTGCTCAAGCGAGCTGAGATGAACCTCTAACCCGTTAGGGAGCAAGTCCTCCAGATGGTTCGTCAGCTCGCGCCGCACCGCCTCCTCGTCGAGGCTCAACGCTCGCTGCCGCCACTCCACTGCTGGCAGCCCGACGTAGCTCATTGTGATCGTTCCTCGCACCTCACCTTCGTTGTTCATCGTCAGGTTCGCGACACGCTGTACGACGGAGCTGGTATAAGCGTCACCCGGCGTCGAGGCGAGTGCGCTTCCTCCTCCGTCAGTCTGCCGCACGCCCCCCGCGACATCGTGCTGCCACGCGAGCTGTCCGAAGGGAACGAACGGAGATCCTGGATCGAAGTACCGTTCTTTGCCATCAAGGGTTACGATCGCGACATCGTCGTTCAGCTGCGACATGCTCAGATACTGCGCGAAGAACACACTGCGATCACGGTCCGTCACCCTCATCACATAGGCACGCAGTCCGGCAGCCCGTGCCATTGCGACGAAGAGCTTGGTAAGTTCATCATCGTGACCGCGCCGTCGCACCCAGACGTCGTCTGTATTCTTAACCTCGTTACTGAACCCTTGCGCCTTCTCTTCAGCGTTGCTGCGGCTGCGTGAGAAGTCCGTGTTCTCAAGCTTCTGTACCGCCGCGTAGAGCTTGCGAAGCTTCTGCTCTGGGGTGTCAGAAGGCTGCGTCAGCTCATGCACGGCGGCAGTGACAGCGGGACCGGGCCCAATAAAGCGGTCCTCGTGCTTGGACCAGTACTTGCCTTCGTTCTTCCAGAACTCGTCCGTGCTGCCGTACGGTGAGTAATAGAAGAGAACGCGATAGGTGAAGCTGTGGACTGGCGGCATGTGCTCCTCGTTGGGAGCCGGAGGAATGTCCTGCAGGGCAAGCTCGAGTATTCTCTGCCCGCCGTCGAACCTGCTCTGGTCCGGCAGCGTCGTCAGCTTGATCTGCGCGCCGGGAGGGAGCACCGGCGTCCAGCGAATTCCGCTCGTGAGCTGGCCTCGCTCATCGTTCGTCACTAGCTGCTCGCCTGTCGGCCGCCATACGTAGTGCACCTTGCGCGCAAAGAGCTCTGACTGGATATACCAGCTGGGTGCGACGTAGTAGTGGTCGTCCCAGCGCATGACGTACCGGTACTCAAGAATGCTTCCCACGCGCACGTCCGGCATGGTGAAGACCTTTGCCATGTACTTGAAGTCGCGACTCTTCTCGATCAGCTTCTCGTACGGTTTGCCCGTGAATGGAACCACCGAGCCATCCGGCTGAATCGTGCGCCCGCTAACGTCCCCGGCAGACATGTTCGCGCCGTGACCACTGGGATATTTGAGTTCGACGTTCGCAAAGCCCTTGCCGCGCTCGTTCAGTACCTTCAGTCGCACATAGACCGAGTACATGTGCAGCTTGTCCTCGGTGATCTCCTCGTGAAGTAGCACCACCGCCGGTGCCCCAGGCACCTGCGGCTGCGAGGTCATCGCAAGCTCCTCGGGAGTTGGTTGTGTCCAGCGATCAGCTCGCGCCTTGAGGACCGGCAGCCCCGTCAGGAGTAGAAGCGACAAGAGCAGAACACGACAGCCTTTGCAGAACATAGATCTTCCCCTCAGGACCCGGTGCCTTCACGGCGTAATGGGCCAAATAGCGCAGCAACGTTCTCTACATCTTCTTGAGCACGGCCTGTCCCTGCTCATCTGCGGCGATCATTTCAGCCAAGCGTTGAACGTCGGAGTATCGCTCTGCTGGCAGCGTCACCTGCCGCACGGTATACGTTCGTGTGTAGTGCAGCGTGTTCTGCTCGACACGACTTGCGCTCTCGTAGGCCGCAAATCCCATATCCACCTTGACCGGATCCGGGATCTCGTCGACCGTGTACCCCGCCGGTAAGTCGATCGCGTAGTCATCCGTCGCCTGCATCGTCTCTCGCAGGTCGACCGCGACGTGTCGGGTATGACGATCCGGCTCGAGCCCCTCCTGCCCAAGCACGCGCGGGCGAACCATCAGCAGCGGTCCCATCGATTTGGCGAAACCATCGACCGCGAGCGCATACCTCATCGTGAGGTCCTTGGTCAGCGAAGCCGCATCCTCCACCCGCACATCCGCCACACTGAACCGAAGGAAGTCCAAGCCGAGCACGTGATCCAGAAACTCCCGTTGCTGCTTATCATCGCCGCCCAGATAGAGATCGCGCCGCCGCTCCGAGAGGTCGCCGAAACGCTTCTCTGTCACGGTACCCTTAAGCGACCCGTCCGCATCGAGCGTGAAGCGTGCCGAACGGCGAATCGTGTTGAGCGTCGGATCCATCACAGGCAAGGCCACGATCTGGCTCTGCGACCCTTCGACGAGCACCCCGTAGCTGCCCTGCAGATTGTGCGCGAGCTGTCCGAAGGCTGTCTTCTCCCATGTCGGATCGAAGATGAGATATCGCCGTCCTGTCTTGGTGGTCACCACGCTATGCAGCTGCGGAGAGCTGTAGCTTGCTGGCAGCTCGATGGCCGCAATCATATGATTGCCAACGATCGATGGCGCGTTCGGATCGATAACACCGCGCCGGCTGTCCACCATCATCAGCGCCGCGTGTACATCAATGGCCGACAGCATCGCTACCAGAAGCGTCGCCTTGTCCTTGCAGTCGCCATAGCGATTCTTGTAGATCTCCGCTGCAAAGTGAGGCTGCTGACCACCAATCCCACGCTCAATGACGAAGTAACGCACCTCAGTCTGAACCCACTCCGCAACAGCCTTAGTTCTATCGGCAAAATCCGTCCGCCCCTGGGCCAACTCACGCGCCTTCGCCGCCAGTTCGGGCGAGGCGATCAGCCGGTCATGTGCCAGCGTCGCATACCACTCGCCGATGCCCTTCCAGCTGCCCTGCGCATCTACGGGCATACCAGGTCCGCTGTAGTGCACCGTCATACGTCCCGTCAGCGCGAACTCAGATGGCTCCATCGCGATATGCCGCAGGTCTATAGCCGGCATGTCGCGCATCTCCCATCGCCAGCGTTGATGCTCGAGCTCGATCACGGGTGAGCCGTCGTGGTGTGCCCACACTGCGCCGTAGCTGAATCCAGGCGGCAGCTCCAACGTGAAGCTCTCACTGAGCTGCGGCAGATTGCTCTGGAAGAACCATGTCGTCTCCGTAAGATAGGTGCGCTCGCGCTGCGTGTATTCGTAAGCGACGAGCCCTCCCGGGTCACGCCCAGGTGCGTTCGCCACCTTGGCGCGTAGATCTTCGTAGAAGTTCCCCTGCCCGGGGTACCCGGTTTCGACGATCTCGTTCTCTTTGAGAGCGTACTCGTGACCGTCCGGCCCGATGCTCCACACATGTAAGTTGAGCAGCTTGGAGTCCGCATCAAAGGGAACAAACACCACCGCGTCCTCGCGCCCTTGCGGTCGAAGGATCTTCACCACACGCCGCCGATGCTCCACCGCGGTGCCCCCAGCAGCTACGGTATAGGTCGTGTCGTCGAGCAGGACAACAGCATTCGTCTCGGGCTCGAACTTGGGCATTGTCTGTGCCGCAGCAGTCCGAACCCAGTCCGGAACTGTGTCCGCCTTCCCGGCAAACGCAGGGCGGACGAGACAGAACACCAGGCAGAGAGCGGCAAAGCACAGGCGGTTGCCCGTCACTCGAAGATGCAGCATTTGATCCTTCAACTGAATACCTGAACGTCTGCCGCGCCATGAGGCAAGAGTCCCGTCCAGAAGATGTCCGTTTATACGGCCCTCAGGCGGCGAGGATCAAGCAAATTCGCCCTCGCAGAAATACCCTGCAGTACCACTTTGGAACGAGGCCTTCGCAGGGCTGCTACGGTACACGCAGCGGGCGAAAACCCGTGACCGGGAAGAGACCTGTCGGGCCATCCTCATTTGCAACCTGTTGCTTGAAGAGATAACGAACAAAGAAGCCACCTGTAACTGTGTTGTAGTCGCGTGAGTTGTTGGCGGAGAGGAACCCTCCCGCGTACCAATGGTCCGCAATCCGGTACGATCCCTCAGAGATCAATGAGTAGTTCAGCCCCGTATTACTGTTGAGTGCATACATCGCATTGCCCGAGCTCGTCTCCAGCGCCCGGTCCAGCGGAAAGTAGGGCGCCGTCGCCTCTTGAAAGGTCTGTACGCCCGCGCTGCCCGAGATCGAGTAGTGGAAGTCGGTCTTGTAGTACCCCGTGTACGTCACCGGCAGCGATGCCAGAAAGTACACGTTCGGACTGAAGTAGCCGCCTTGGCCATAGGTCAGCCCACGCTCGTTGTTGTCATAGTGTTGCGCAAAGAAGTTGCCGCCAACATTCAGCGTTCCATATCCCGGCCATCGATGGACGCGGAAGTACGCACCCGTTGTTCCCTCATACCGGTGATTCTCGAGCACGTGATACCCCTCGATCACGCCGCCATCTGCCGAGAGATACAGGCCGGACTTCTCATTCCCTACATCAATGCGTGCCCCGCCAGTCGTCGAGAGCACACCACCCCAGATATCGCCCGAGTAGACGTTCGTGATTGTGCCCGGATCACGCAGTCCGGCATACGAGAGCTGCGTGTCCTTGACGCTGTCACGATCGCCGAAGAGCGTAATGTGCCCACCACCCGGCCGCCACTGCGCGCGCGCTGTAACGTTTGAGACGAGAAAGTCATAGGGGGTGTAGCCGGCAGCGGCAGCAAAGTTTGTCGTGGCTAGCTGCAGCTCGCCGCCGATGCCGCTTGAGAACTGCTGGGCGGGTGCCGTCGACGCACTCGCCGAGACACGGCCCAGGGTGGGCACGTAAGCTCCTGCCGGCAGATTCTGAAAGCTCGTGTTGTCGATCACGCCGGAGCTGAGGAACACCGGCCGCGGAACGACCGTCACTCGAAGCTTCTTCGCCAGCACTGCAGACGCCTCAATCGGGGCTTCAATGTCGACCAGACGATCGATGCCCGACGTACCGCTGCGGAACCGCGCGCTGCCGGTACCGCCAATCCATCCACTGTAGCTGGCCTCGATCGATGCGATCTCCAGCTCGGTCTGCTCCCGCTGCGACGAACCCGCCGGAACCAGCCCGTTGCCGCCGTTCGGATCGTAGGACCCGCGCAGTGGTGGCACATTCTTGGCGGCCAGATCGGCGTCGGTCGGAGGCGCGCTCTCAGGAGCAGCTGGTGCAAGGGTGGGATACGGCTGCGCGCTAAGCGGAGCCGCCACGCTCGGGTAGCTCAGCGGCGCCGAGGAAGAAATCCCGGAGCCGCTGGTCGGCGTCACCGTCGTTGGCCCGGAGCCCGTCCTGTGCCGCCGCGGCACAGTGGCCGTCGCGACGTCGGGCTCGGGATACTGCTGTCCGTAGCTCTCGGGCGCCTGCTTCGCCGGCTGCGTGAACTGCGTGTTCGTCGTGGGTGGCGTAACGTACCCGTCAGCTGGCGGACGGCTCACACCCTCCAGTGCGCGCGATCCTCGTCGCCCGTCTGAGTGGTTGGCAAGATATCGCGCGGTGGGCAGCACATCGGTGACCTCCTGCTGCGCCAACTCCGCATTGGACGTCCCGCTGCCCAAGCGCACCGCAACCGCAGAGGGGGTGTACCCGGCGCCCTCCGTCGAAGGAACATAGGGCACATACGGCCCGAACCCACCCTCTGCTCGGAGCGCCGCTGTCGTGGGCGTCGGCGCGAGCCGGGGATACTCGGCAGCGGCGGCGGCCGGCACAGCCGGTGTGGTCATCGGATGCGAAGCGGCCGAGAGGAGAGCTTCATCGCTGACCCGCGCCTGAGGCGGCCTCACACTCGCCTGCGGCACATAGTCCCGCAGCGTTGACGGGCCGCTCTCCGTGGGCTGCGGGCGAAAGTGTGCACTCGGATTCGACATGTAGCTCGGAACCACGCTGCTCGTCGCCGAGTAGCCACTGCCGGTCATCTGAACTGGTGCCTGTCCGCTCAGATTGCCGTAGTTCGGCAGGTACGGCCGGTCCTCAATGGGATCCCGTGCAGGGCCGGCCGGCGCCGCCTGCGTACCGGCCCCGAGCAGTGTCGCCAGATCCTGCGACTGCGTCGCGCTCGGCAGTTTGCCTGAGGGCGTGGGTTGGCTCAGCTCGCCCGCAAGCTCCGCACCCGGGTCGCCCGGCGGCAGCGCGGCCAGGGAGGCGCGAAAGTAGTCCGCCGCCCGTCCATTATTACCGTGCGCCTGCTCAAACTTGGCGCCCAGCGTCAACATCTGCGCGTCCTTCGGATAGGCATCCAGCCCGAAGCGCAGCCAGGTCTCGGCCGACTTCTGATCTCCTGCCGCCAGTGCGGCTCCGATCGCCGACTTGTAGTCCGACGAGGTTGCCGCCGTCATGTCCTGCGACTTGTAGATCAGCACCGCCTGCTTCGGCAGACCGGCGCGCGCATACCCGGCAGCGAGCGCTCGAAGCACGCCAGGGTTATCCGGGAACGCCTTCGCCGCCGCATTCAGGATCGCCAGAGACCTCTTCCCGTCGTTCGCTGCGGCTGCCTGGTTCGCGCGTCGCACCGCCCAGTTCGTCCAGATCGTCTGGACCGTACGTCGTTGTTCGTCCGTCAGATCGGGCCGGCCGCCCAGCAGCATCAGCTGCCGATACAGTCCCGCGTCGTTGCCGCCGTTGAAGAGCAGCCATGCATCCTGCACATCCACATCGGCAGGTGCCGCTGTGTTCTGCGCCGTGTAGTGCTGCTGTACGCGGTTGATGAACACCATCGCCTCGCGCGGCTGGCCAAGGCCGTTATAGACCGCCCCAATCGTCTGCAGATACTCGGGATCATTCTCCAGCTGATGCCGCACGCCGACCGGAATCTGCTGCGCCTGCGCCAACGCCTCCTGGTCACGGTTCGCGCCGTGCAGCACCGCCAGGATACCCTTCCACGCATCGGGGCGCTCGGGGTTCTCCGCCAGCACCTGACGATAGATCGGGTACGCCTGCTGCGGGTTATTGCGCGACAGATAGACGCCAGCTAGCTGCAGCTCCAACGCCGCCGATGGCTTTTGGTTCGCCGCCGTCTGCTGTGCAATCGCCTTCTCGAGAGTCGCTTGCGCAGCATCTAGGCGGTGCGTCTCTTGATATACCGATGCCACCGTGGCCTGAAACCCCGGGTCCTTCACTGAGATCTCATACGCCGAGGGCGGCATGCTCTCGAGTGCCTGCGCCGCCTGCGCATCCTGCTTCATCGCGTGCTCCACGCGAATCAGCCCCTGCCACGCACCCGCGTTCGTCACATCCGCCGCAAGCACCTGCCGATAGAGCCCCGCCGCCTGATCCAGATGGTTGGCCTGCTGCAGCAGACTCGCGTACTGCAGCTGCGTTTCGATCTTCAATCCTCCCGCATCGGCGGGAAAAGGCAGGTCGAGCGCCGACCGCAGCACCCGCTGCGCGTCCGCGTCGCGTCCGACGGCCGAGTAGGCCGAGGCCAGCGTGCGCAGAAAATCCGGGTCGTGCATCAGCTGCGCGTGTATCAGGACCGGAATGCGTCGCTCGGTCTCGAGCGCCTGCGCCGAGTTCCCTGTCCCGTAGTACGACAGGAACAAGCCACGCCAGGCCTGCGGCGAGGTCGGCTTCGCCTTGACGTACCGCTCAAAGACCTGCACGGCTGCCTCGGGCTGCTGCGCCTTCAGCAGCGTGCCGCCCAATCCCTCGAGCGCCTCGCCGCTCGTCGGCCGCATCACCAGCGCCGCCTGGTACTGCTGCTCCGCGGTGGTCAGGTCGTTCTCGTTCAGCGCCGTCGCGCCGTCGCTCATCGTCGAGTAGAACCGCGATGTCTCGAGCGCCGTCTCGAGCCCCGGATCCTTCTCACCATTCTGCTTCGCCTGATCGAGAAAGGAGATCGCCGCACCGAAGTTCGACTGCTGCATGCGAATGTACCCGAGGCCCGCGAGCGCCCGCGCACTGTTCGGGTCTGTGGACAAAATCGCCTTGAACCGCGACTCCGCCTCCTCAACATGCTTCGCGTTGAGTGCCTTGTAGGCCTCCTCCATCTCGACGCCGCGCTGCCTTGTGGCCAGCACCTCGGCTGACGGCTCTTCCGGCGCTTCACTCTCCGCCACCTCAGCACCAGAAGCCGCGTGGGAAGCGCTCGCCTTCGCCGTCTTCGGAGCCGGCTGTGGCTGATTGCGCAGGGCCTGCGCCAGCTGCGGATCGTTATGTTTGGCCAGATACGCTCGCAGCTCAGGCGCCGACGCCGGATTGGCCGAGTCCCACACCAGCGACTGCCGCAGCGCCTCCATCGCCTCCTTGCTCGCCGGATGCTTCTCCAGGTAACGCCGCCCCTCCGAACGTGTCTTCGGGTTGTAAGTCAGAATGCGCCCCAGCGCGATCTGATACCGGGAGTCGTTCGGGAAGCGCTCCACCATCGCGTGCAGCCCCGAGACTGCGTGTGGCCGGCCCTCCTCGGTCGCCGCCTCCGTCTCGTAGTACGCGAGCGCCCAGTCCCCCGGCGGAGGACTTCCGTTGAAGACCTTACGGTAGATCGCCATCGCCTGCGCGTATTGCCCCGCCTGTGCATACTTCCCTGCCTGCGCCAGCGCCGCACTCTGCTGCTGGTCCGAGCCAACGCGCTCCGCCCGCTGAATACCAGGATCATTCGGATTGATCGCCCGCAGCCGCTCGAGATAGGTATTCGAGAGCGCCAGGTCCCCCGCCAACTTTGCCGATCGTGCAAGCCCGCTGAGCGCCTCAGTGTTGTTTGGATCGGCGAGCAGTACCTGCTGCCAGGTCTGCGCCGCCATGTCCATGCGCCCGCGTACTTCGAGCGTGTGTGCCTTCTCGAGCAGCGCCTGAGTCGCCGTCTGCGCTCCCTGTGCATAGATCTCCACACCGCCCGGCAGACAAAGCAGCGTACCGCCGAGAAGAACTGCGTGAAAGCGCCGCCGCGATGCGTGAAGTCTTGTCATAGTGTTTCTCTCAGTAACCCCTAAGGCGAAGGAAGCGATTACCTATTGCACACCAAATGCTCTGGATCGCATTACTTCTAGGTTGTACCGCACCTTTTGCCGCCAGAGCACGCGGATACCACGGAAGTTGCACCCGAACCGTCACGGTACTAACGCCAGCGAACAACCAGCTTTCCCCCGCGATCGAAGCGATATCGCTGCTCCGTCCACCCCGTCGCGAACATTGCCAGATTCTGGTCGTAGTACACCGGCTGCTTGCCGAAGAGACCCGTCGCACCGTCGCGCATCGCGCCCAGTCGGTTCATCTGCGTCCGCTCCTCATTGCGCAGACCAAGCGCGTGCAGGTACGGAATGATCGCTGCAGAAAAGCCTGCGGACACCTCGTTGTTGCGGACCTGGCCCGTTGCATTGACCTCGAGCGGTGGTGTCACGTGCGTCTTGAGGTAGGCGCCCATACCGGAGGTACGGGCCAGCAGTGCAGCCAGGCCAGGCGTGTCCTTGTCCGCAACTCCGATCCACAGATACACCCGGATCGCGTCGTAGCTGCCTACCGGCTCCGCACTCTGTTCTCCACGTGCAAGCTGCACCGGTGAGGCGGATGGTCGCACTGTGGTCCCGGCCGCGACCCAGTCCATGGCAAAGCCGCTTCCAGAGCCGCCGCGCAGCATCGGCTCGAGAGATCCCAGCACGGCCGCCCACGGCCCCTCAGGCAGCATGACCGCCAGTCGCGCCAGCACCGGCGGCGCGAGGTAACTCGGGTTCACAAGCCACGTCTCCGGATCGACATGAAAGCCGATCGGTCCGGGTAGCAGCGTGATGCCGAGCCCCGGCACAAACGCGACCTCCTGCTGCGCGACGCGCATCGCTACCATCGTGCCCAGCTTCTCGTAGCGCGGCTCGCGCCACAGCCGTCCCGCCTCCATGAGGTCATACGCCATCCACAGATCCGCGTCCGATGCTGGATTCGGATCAAGGATCTTCCAGCTTCCATCCGGGTTCTTGCCCCAGCTCCAGGCCGGCAATCGCAACGTCAGATCGCCGCCGGCGAGGTTCGCCTCCGTCCAGTTCAGCAGCTTGTCGAAGCGCCCTCGATCGTTAGCGACCAGCGCGAAGAACATCGCGTAGGCCTGCCCCTCACTGGTCGTGCGGTCGCCGCTACTGTGGTCGATCACTCTTCCCTGCGGATCGAGCATGTGCTCCGCATAGTGCTCCCACAACGGCCAGGGCTCCTCCGCGCGGCATCCGCCCTCGAGCCCCGCCGTCGCCAGCAGCGTCAGCGCCAGCGAGAGCCGAAGAGCGCGGCGGCGCAGTCTGCCCAGTGTGGATCGTGGTCTCGCCATCGTGGCATCGTCCTCATACACCCTGCAGACGCGCCCGGGCGCGACCCCGCAGAAGCGATCGCAAGATGGTCGCCATCAGGAAGCAGATCACTAGTGCCGTGACCACCACCAGCCATGGGAACTCCGAGAACAGCATGTTCAGGTGAATCCACAACGAGAGCGATCCGACTTTGTATACGTCGTTGCCGATCCGGTACGACACAAAGCGAGCTCCGTGCAGCACACTGACGGACTGCGAGATATCCGACGACTGCGAGTTCTTCAGAAACGTCTGTAGAAAGTTGGGAATGGACGCATGGTCGCGTACGGCCATCACCACGACAGAGCGATTCGACCCGCTCGGCCACTCGATCCCTTCCATGAGCGCATCCGGCAGCCCGCCCGCTGTCTCGAGCTGTCCCGACTGCACATGGTCAGAGCTCCGCACCTTCCACCACGCGTGCTGCAGCGCTGCAAAGAACCCTTGTGTGTCCTGGATGTGCAGCCCGCTTCCATCAACCACGACCGGCAGCGCCTGATTCAACCGCCCAAGCGCCGGCTGGTCCTCGACCGTGCCCATCACCAGATAGTCTTTCGATCCATCCGACCTCATGCCATCGTTGTTGGTCACGGTCACGTTCAGCACCGGGTATCCGGTCTGTGCGCCGAAGTGTCCCATAAATGTCAGGAACATCTCGATCTCATCGGACGCGGGCGTATCCGGCAGCACCACGGCCGTGTCTGACAGGTCTGCCCGCCGGGTGAACGGATATCCCGCGTTCGAGAAGATCTCCAGATTTGGCAGCACGGCTAGGTGCGGAATGCCCTCCAGATCGAGATACGAGTCCTTCAGGATTGAGCCCTGCAGGTTGTACGGCGCCACGTCCTGGCAGCGGCCCTTCTTCGGCAGCAGAAAGATGAACTTCATCATCAGGGAGTTCGAGAACGGCCGCATGTTTGAGACCGGAATCGGCACTACCGTCTCCAGCTTGGCCGACGCCCTCTCCGTGTGCGGCATCGGCGTCGAACTCACGTACGCATCGTTGATATACACCTGCAGCGTGCTGTCATTCGAGATCGGAATGCTGTTGTAGCGGTACCCCATATGAAAGGGAATGTTCTGCTGCTTGTCGTAGTAGAGGTCGGGCGGTAGCCGCATGTAGGCGCGCAGTGGCACCGCTCCATCACCCTGCAGATCGCCCGTCTGCGCGATATCGCCAAGATGAACCGTCTTGTCCGTCCGCAGCCAGCGTGGCGCGTCATCCGGCTCACGCGGTGCAGGGGCGCGCAGGCTTGGGATGCGCACCTGATCACCCTGGAAGAGGTCTCGCTGCAGCGTCAGCGCCATCGCGGCCGTCACCAGATCGTCAGCATTATCGCCCGAGAGCACCAGCAACTTCGAGTACGGATCGACCGGATTTGTGCGCATCGCGACCGTCGGTCCGGAGCTTCCCGGAACATTGAACGTCGTCGGCAGCTCCGCCGAATTCTCGCTGATCACAATTGCGTTCCCCGTGGGAATGCTGCCGAACGACACTGGAAACCGCACCGGCCGAAAGTCCGTCAGCATCCCGAACCACGAGGCCACGATCCCCGCCGCCTGCAGCGCCTTCGGCGAAGGCTGCGCGAGAAAGACGATGGGGACGATGGGATGAAGATTAACCGCCTGGTCGTAGAACGGCAGCGGCAGCAGCTTGAGATCGTTCTGCAGCGGCAGCAGCGCACCGGCCAGCTCCACTGTCGATGTCGTATCGACATGGCTCCAGAGTGCCGAGCTGGAGGGATCCTCACACTGCGTCGTATAGTGCCCGACAAACTCGAAGTTCAGCTCGTTCTGGTGCACCAGCATCTCGGCTGGCATGGTCAGTGTCGCCTCGAGCATTGCGCTCGACTCGTTACGCGTAACCGTCACATTGCCCTCCTCGACCTGCGCTCCATCACCCCCCGCGTCAACCCGCGGGCTGCCTGCGGTCGGCTGCGAGTTCACTGGCAGCGTCGCGAAAAGCGTGCCGTTTAGACTCACCTTCAAGTGGCTGAGCGCCGGCAGCAGCGCAGGAGAGAAGTGATATCGCAGGTGCATCGTCGCCGTCTTCACCACCTGCGTCTGCGGAACCGAAAACTGCACCGAGTGGTACGCGTCCACGCCACGCAGCACGATCGTGTCCTGCACGCCCACATCGGCGAGCGAGAACACATTGTCAAAGCTCCCCTGCGGAGTCGCCCGCGCCGGCGCACCCCCGTCGATCGGCTGTGCCGTCGAGAGCGAGCTTCCCTGCACATCTGCCGTCTTCGGCGCAGCAGACACCGCTCGCTTCGTGACCACGTGCGATCGCTTCGCCGCGGTCCGCGGTCGCAGCTGCCCACGCACCATCGTTGTCCCGGCGAGCAGGATCAGCAGCAGCGGAACCACGCTCGTCACCAGCCGTCCCTTGGGCGGCGCCGAACGCCGTTGCGGAAACAGCAGTGCCTTCGTCGTCATCGTTAGACCGCGCATGGAAAGTTCGAAGATGCGTCCCAGACTTCGCAGCGGACGATCCTGCTCTCGCGACTCACCCCATCCCAGCCATGTGTCCGCACGCGAGTAGAGCACCATCGTGAGCGCCTCCTCCTCCTGCAGGTTCAGCGGATCAAACTGTGCCCGCAGCACATTGCCCTCCGCCTGCACCACCGTCGCCGGCAGCGTCGCATCCCCGTCCAGCACCGGGAAGACCAGCTCGATCGACTCGCCGACCCGCGCCATCACCTCACGCTCCACCTTCATCATGACGCCGCCGCTCGAGAGATCAGCCGTAGTCCCATGAATCACCGTCCCCGTGCGGAGAAGCACGCGCGCCGGCACCTGCATATTGATCCTCACCGTCTGCCGCCGCTGCTGGCTCTCCCACGCGACCGCGGTCGCCACCCCCAGAATCACCATGTTGAACATCGTCCAGATCACGTTCATCACCACCGTTCCGAGGTGGTTCGGGTCATACAGATCACGGAGCAGCGGCAGCGGAATCAGGAAGTGCCGCGGGATCGCCATCAGCAGACCAAGCACGTTCATCATCAGCATCAGCAGAAACGGCCGTGCAATCCGCGTATCAAAGAAGCTCTTGTTCACCACGCCGCCCTTCGCGGTCACGTTGAAGCTGCCAAACTTCGGATTCACCAGCGCCAGCATCGTTGGCAGAAAGATGTAGGGCGCCAGCACGGTCTCGTAGATCTCATTCCAGAACGAGTGCCGGTGCGCCCCCTGAATGCGCGAGTTCGTCATGTTCGATAGCACCAGGTGTGGAAACGCATAGGCAAGAATCGCCGCCCAGTAGCCCGGGACGTTGGTGTGGCCGAGCAGCAGATAGATCAGTGGTGCCGTGAGAAAGATCAGTCGCGGAAAGGCATACAGGAAGTGCGACATCGCGTTGAAGTAGCACAGCCGCTGCGCCGGCTTCAGCCCCCTGGCGAAGAGGGGATTGTCCGTGCGCATGATCTGAATCATCCCGCGCGCCCAGCGAATGCGCTGCTTTACGTGACCGCTCAGGCGCTCCGTCGCCAGTCCCGCCGCCTGTGGGATATTGATGTACGCCGTGTTCCATCCGTTCATCTGCATGCGCAGAGAGGTGTGCGCATCCTCGGTCACCGTCTCAACCGCGATGCCGCCGATCTCGTCCAGTGCCGACCGCCGCAGCACCGCACATGAGCCACAAAAGAACGTTGCATTCCAAAAGTCGTTCCCGTCCTGCACGATGCCGTAGAAGAGTTCGCCTTCGTTCGGGATCACGCGAAACTGCCCCAGATTCCGCTCGAATGGATCAGGCGAGTAGAAGTGGTGCGGCGTCTGCAGCATGCCCAGCTTGGAATCGCGCAGAAACCAGCCCAGCGTCACCTGCATGAAGGAACGTGTGGGAACGTGATCGCAGTCAAAGATCGCGACGTAGGGCGAGTCAAGCCGCGCCAGCGCGCGATTGATATTGCCCGCCTTCGCGTGTTTGTTATCGTCGCGCGTCATGTAACCAATCCCGGCCTCTTCCGCGAAGGCGCGGAACTCCGGCCGCTTGCCGTCGTCGAGGATGTACACGTTGAGCTTGTCGGCCGGCCAGTCGATGTTCATGGCCGCGAGCGCGGTGTAGCGCACCACCGAAAGCGGCTCGTTGTACGTCGGAATGAGCAGGTCGACCGCGGGCCACTGCTCTGGATCATCCGGCAGCGGCACCGGCGTCCGGCGCAGCGGCCACAGGGTCTGCAGATAGCCGAGAAACAGGATGATGAACGCGTACATCTCCGCCACGACGAGCAGAGAGATGAAGAAAGCATCGAGAAAACCCCACTGCGTCCCCGGATCCATGAAGAACTTGACCGTCGTCGCGATACGCCAGTAGCCGTAGCGGAAGGTTGAGAACATCGACACCAGCATCAGCGTCAACGTCACAAGATACGAGCTCGAGCTGCGATCCATCCAGATCGACACGAAGACCAGCAGCAGCCCGAGGATGATCTGCTGCGGCCACGTCAGCTCTAGAATCCCGGAAAAACCGAGGAAGAAGATGCCGCCCGCAATCACCACGAAACGCAACAACTTCAGCAGCGGTCCGTCGCCAGACTCGAACTCCTGCCACACTGTGCTCACACTCATCGCTCACTCCATCGCACATTGCGGAAGCCCGCCGTCGCCGGCGCCGCCTGCGAGCGCAGCCACGTCGCCACGTTCAGGTAGTCCTCAGCGACCGGCGCCTCGGGCGAGTAATCGATGATCGTCATGCCTTCGGCCAGCGACTCGCTCACCGCCGGCGCCCGGCGGATGACAAAGGGCAATAGCCGCTCGCCCAGCTGCCGTCGCAGGACCTCGCGAACATCCAGGTGCAGCGGCAACGACGCGTCAAACTGGTTCAGGACATAGAACACCTTCGCCGACGCGCCTTCGCCGTCCGTCATGCCTTGGAAAAACTTCTCGACCGACTGCAGACTGATAACAGAGTTCATGTCCGGTGCCACCGGCACCAGAATCGTCGGATTCAGGTGCGCCATGCGGTGAAGCAGCCACGACGACATCAGCGACATGTCCAGTAGCAACCGATGCGTTCCGCGACCGCTCGCCGTGATCTCCTCGACCAGCGCCTTCTGCGCCTCCTCATTCGCCCGGCCGTCCACGTCGTAGCTCACTAGATAGATCGGCGCGTCCGTGCTTCCGCTTGGCGGAGAGAACGTCCGCACCGTTCCCTGCCGCAGCTCGCTCGCGCCGAAGTAAAACGGCAGCAGCCCGTGCGAGGTCGTATCCGTCAGCAGCACCTTCTCCCCCATCGAGGAGAGCGCCCGCCCGAGCGTCGCCACCAGGGATGTCTTTCCCACACCGCCGGCAAGCGAGAAGACGGCCAGCACCGGTGTGCGCACCTCCTTCTGCCGTACCCGCTGCGGCTCGGGCAGCTCCTGTCCTGGCTGCTCAAAGACCCCCTTCAGCGCATACCATCGCGATGCAACGCGCTCACGCGAGTACTGAAGCGTGTCCGCGACCGAGGACGTCGCCGGCCCCGGCGCAATGACCGTCTCCTCGCTCCCAGGCACTGCATGCAGCCATGCGGGCGCGACCGGCTCCGCAGGTGCTGCGAGCCTCTGGGGAAGAGGAGCCGCGCCCGCCGGCGGTGCCGCCTGCCAGGACGGGGCGATCGGCGCTCCCGTCGTCGGCCGGTTCACCGAAGTCGCCGGCCGATATCTCTCCGCCGCTTCGCCGGCTCGAGTCACCTCTCCAGCCCCGGAGAGCTGCCCGTCCGTCCGCATATCGGGCCGGGAGGTGGGCATGAGGTCTTGGCGGCGACGGCGCGGCGTTGCGTCCGGACCTGGCGTGCCGACACTCGGCTGCGAGACTGCTGTTGGGGGAACCAAACCCTGCTGCGGTGTGCGTGCAATCACCCGTTCAGACTGGGCCGCGGGTCGCTGCTCTGGTGTGGAGCCCGCCCAGATCGTGCGCCGATGACCAGGATCGGGTATCCGCGCCGGTGCCGCACTCCCCGTGACAGAGATCGGCTGCGCAGGAGCCCCGCTGTACGGGTGCCGCTCCGGTTGCATGCGTGGCGCGGCGGGAATCAGCTGGCGAGCCGGCGAGGACGCCCCTTCCGATGCCGGTCCGCGATAGATCTCCCGAACCCCCGAGGCATCATCTGGCCGGTACCCCTGTGGCCTTCGGGGCGGTAGCGCGGCCTCGGGCATGGGCGCAGGCTCCTCATAAAAGTGCGCCGTATACGGCCGATCGTCACTTTCGATCTCACCGTCGAAGCCAGCCGCCTCTGCCCGTGCCAGCTCGCTCCGGGTGACTCCGACCGCCGCTGGATCCGTCTCCTCGTACCGACGCTGCTGCCCTTCTCGCTCCTGTCCGCGCGGCTGCTCTCGACGTCCCTGCTCGCTGTCCGTCATGTGATCTCTCTCCCATCCCGCCGGCTCCGGTGCGCTTCGGTACCGCGTGGGCCGAAGTTCGACGGCCATCGACACCTCCACCGACTCCGGCTCTGCCACGATCGTGCGCAGCTGCGGCGTATACGGGTCCGAGATCATCCCCGGCAGCTCGGCATCCTGCCGCGCCTCCAGCATCTGCCGTCGCCTCACCTCAGAGTCGGCGTACTGCGCCGCCTGCCGCCGCGCAGACTCCTTCGCCTCCAGCATCTCTCTCCGCTCCCGCTCCGCCTGCGCCTCCGCCTGCGCCGCCGCCTCGGCCCGCCGCGCCGCTTCGATCCGCTCCGCCGCCGCAACGCGTGCCGCTGCCTCGCTCTGCCGCATGGCCTCGTGGCGCTCGGCCTCGCTCTCCTCCGCCTGGCTCATCGCCGCCGCGCGCTCCGCCTCCCGTGCCGCCCGCTCCGCCTCCCGTGCAGAGGCCTCCGCGTCCGCCTGCGCCCGCAGTTCCTGTTCGCGTGCCTGTTCAGCGGCCCGATGCCGCAGCTGCGCCCGGTACTCCCTCCGCGAGGCCGAGAAATCCCGATACTTCGCCCCGTGCAGGTTCGCCCACGAGTACAGCACCGCGACATCTTCGGGCGTCTCCACCGTGGGAAACTCGTCCTGTCTCTCCTTGCTGCGGGTATCCATGGGCTGGGTCCTGTCCCTTACAAGTAACAGCGACTCGGGTACGTCCGATACGCAAACGTCACGCAAGAGTCACTGCTGTGCACGAGTCTCCGTGCGACTACGCAGAGGCTACGTCGCGTATTAGAGCAAGTCAATGAAACAGACCTGCCACTTTCGGGTCAGCCGCATGGCCCGAACTACGAGAAGTTTGTGAGACTTAGCACCGTCTTGTTCTTCAAACTAGGTGAGCAGCAGGCGTGCGCAGGGGGGAGGGACGCCGTCTCGAGACACCCGGGCCGCCCATAAGGACGCAGCCCACTTCAGGTCGCCGGAAAGGGACTTCGACGCTGTGGTAATCCTCCTCAAAAGCTGCGCAGGCCGCTCTACCCCGCAGGTCTCCATCCCTCCCGGGACCTCACAGCTATGCTACCGTTGACCCAGGTGAGAGAGCGTGTAGCTCAGTTGGTAGAGCATCGCCCTTTTAAGGCGTTGGTCCTGGGTTCGAGCCCCAGCGCGCTCACCATCCTTCTCCCACCCAGTCCTCGAGTCGCATCCCAATCCACTCACGCGGTCGGCTTGTCAGGCACTGGCAGCACCGCGCAGAAGTCCTCGAGGAACCGCCCGGCGTAGCCCTCAACCAGCGACTTGACGCGCGCCGGCGTCTCCGCCCGCACGATGACTCCGGCGTGGTGGTGCTTGTGCAGCCGCTGCACGATCTCCGGGTCGTCATAGGCGGCCGTGCTCGGCGCCTCCTGCCGCGCAAGCGAGATCACGCTTCCCGCATAGCGGTTCTGCAGCTTGGGCAGGGCGTACTCGTGCCCCTGCATCGCGGCCACCTCGATCCGCGCCCACTCGACCCAGGGGTTAATCCCCGTCGCGTACTCCACGACCTCGGCGATATATGCGCCACCCACCCGGGCCGCCGTCTCCAGAAAGTAGAACTCTCCATCCGCGTGCGCCCGGATGAACTCCGAGTGCGTCACCCCGGAGTTGAGGCGCAGCGCGGCAATCACCTCGTCATGCAGCTTCCGGATAGCGCGTGCCTCGCCCGAAGCCGGATCGAGCGATCGCGTACTGAAGACCCCGCCTTGGTGCATCGTCTGCATCGGCGGCTGCCCGTACTGAAACGGCATGCGAAACAGCACCTTGCCATGCCACGTAATGCCCTCGGCATGGAAGATGTCTCCCGGCACAAACTGCTCGAGAAGATGGTGACTCTGGCGATCGCCAAGCCGGTCGAGCAGCGGCCACAGCTCCTCGGCCTGGCGGATGGTGTGGATGCCGATCGCCGACGCGCTCGTTCGCGGCTTCAGCAGCCATGGCCCGGAGACGTTCCGCATGAAGCTTCTCAGGTCGTCATAGTGCAGCACCGGCATGAACGGCGGCACCCGCACGCCCGCCTGCTGCGCCCGAACCCGCATCGCCAGCTTGTCGCGAAACAGCGCCGTCGACGAAAAACCCATGCCCGGCAGCCGCATGTGCTCGCGCAGCAGCGCCGCGACCTCGAGATCAAACTCGTCAAGCGGAACGATGCGACTGACGCACTGCGTCCGCGCCAGGTACGTGACGGTGTTGATCACCTGCTCGTTCGTCAGTCCCTCAGGCATGGTGATCAGCTTCGCGATCGCCTCTCTCGGCCAGTCCGCGTCGCGCAGCTTCTCGACGGTCAGCAGCATGACGTTCACTCCCAGCCGCGCCGCCTCGCGCAGGAACGCCTGCCCCTTCTCATAGGTGCTGATCGCCAGCAGCGTCGGCCGCGTCTCCACTCCGTTCATCGTCCCTCCCTCAATCGCGCTTTCTCTGCCCGTGCTCTCTCAGCGTCTTCGCTCTGCCGGCTGCTCCGCGAACGTCGCCTTCACGCCCTCCTCGAGCGGCGTGAACGGCGCAGTGTACCCGGCATCGCGCAGCCCGCGCACGTCCGCCTGCGTGTAATGCTGGTACCGGTTCATCAGGTCGCCCGGAAACGGAACGAACTCGATCGTTCCCTGCCCGTGTACGGCCATCAGCGCCTCCGCCACTGCCTTGAACGTCCGTGCCTCACCCGTCCCTGCATTCACTACCGCCTGCACCGGCTGCTTCGGGCTGTTCGCGGCGAGACCGCCAAAGAAGAGATTGATCCGCGCCAGATCGCGCACAAAGACGAAGTCCCGGCGCTGCTCGCCATCGGCGTATCCGCCCGACCCCACAAACATCCGGATTGTTCCGGTATCCAGCAGCTGCCGTGTGAAGTGGTGAATGACCGAGGCCATCCGCCCTTTGTGCTGCTCCCGCGGCCCGTAGACGTTGAAGTACCGCAGCCCGACCACTGTCGCGTCCTTCAACTCGCCCGCATCCAGCAGTCGACGAACGTGGTGATCAAACACGAGCTTCGAGTAGCCATACACGTTCAGGGGACGCTCGTTCGCCGGCACCGGGGCAAACTCCACACTTGCTCCATACACCGCCGCCGTCGAGGCATACACGAACGGCACCTTGTGTTCGAGTGCAAACGTCAGCAGCTCCTTCGAGTACGTGTAGTTGTTGTCCATCATGTAGCGCCCGTCGTCTTCGAGCGTATTCGAGCACGCCCCCTGATGGAGGATCGCCCGCACCTTCACGCCCCGGAACGCTCCAGCCGCCAGCGCCCGTCGGAACTCGCCCTTGTCCATGTAATCCGCATAGCTCGCCCCATGCAGGTTCACAAACTTCGGACCGGTCAGGTTCGCCGCCGGAGCAAGGTTATCGACGACCAGGATCTCCTGCTCGCCCATCGCATTCAACGCGTGCACCAGATTGCTGCCGATGAACCCGGCGCCCCCTGTAACGAATATCAACCGCAGCCCCCCATCCTTCGTTGCGATCTCCAACCGGATCGGCCTTCGATCGGTAAGCCTCAGACACCCTACACCCTACCTATCGGCTCTCCCGCTAACTTCTTTACGAGATTCGTTGTGGAAAACCCTTTGATCGTCGGCACAATCTCGACGCGTCCACCCGCCGCCAGCACCTCCTCGTGCCCCACCACCGTATCTACCGAGTAGTCGCCGCCCTTCACCAGCACATCCGGCCTCAACGAGCGGATCAGCTCCATCGGCGTGTCCTCCGCAAAGACCACGACGGCATCGACCGCCGCCAGCGCCGCCATCACCCTCGCTCGCTCCCGCTCACCCACGATCGGCCGCGTCGGCCCCTTCAGCCGAGCGACCGATGCATCCGCATTCAGCCCCAGAATCAGCTTCGACCCGAACCGCCGGCAGTCCTCGAGCAGCGCAATGTGGCCAACGTGCAGCAGATCGAAGCAGCCGTTTGTAAACACGATCGTCTCCCCCGTCGCACGCCACTCAGCCACCCGCAGCGCCGCCCGCTCACCATCCAGAATCTTCTCCTCCGCGGTGACGCCAGAGCTCGGCGTGAGCGCCGCTACCAGCTCATGCGCAGCAATCGGCACCGTTCCCGCCTTGCCCACCACAATTCCCGCACCCAGGTTGGCCAGCTCGACCGCCACCCCAAGCGGCAGTCCGCCTGCCAGACTCGCCGCGAGCGTAGCGATCACCGTGTCGCCTGCACCGGAGACGTCGAAGACCTCGCGTGCCCGCGCCGGATAGCGCGCAATCCCCGCCGGCCCCAGCACCGCGATACCACGCTCACTCATCGTCACCGTCAGGAAGTCGAGCCCGTGCTCAGACACCAGCGCCCGTCCTGCCTCGAGCAGCCCCGTCACGTCATCGATCGGCAATCGCACCGCCGCCGCAAGCTCCCCCAGATTTGGACACACCGTCGACGCGCCGCGATAGCGGCTGAAGTCCGCCGTCTTCGGATCGGCGAGCACGGACACGCCATGGCTCCGCGCCGCGTCGATCACCGCCGCGCACACCTCCCGCGACAGCGCTCCCTTGCCGTAGTCCGAAAGAACCACGGCGTGTACCTTGCCGACTAGCTCGATCGCCCGCTCGGCCAGCATGCGCAGTTCGTCCGCAGCTACCGGCTCCCGGCTCTCAATATCCAGCCGCAGCAGCTGCTGCTGCCGCCCCACAATGCGCGTCTTCGAGGCCGTCGGCCGCGCACTCGTCACCACCCCCAGCGTATCCACGGCGGCCTGTTCCAGGATAGCCGCCAGCTCCGCCCGCTCGCTGTCCGCGCCCCACAGACCGGCGAGATAGCACTGGCATCCCAGTCCCGCCAGATTCATCGCCACATTCGCCGCGCCGCCCGCGCGCTCGTATCGCTGCGCATGCCGCAGCACCGGTACCGGGGCCTCCGGTGAGATCCGGTCAACCTCCCCCTGAATGTACCGGTCGAGCATCAGGTCGCCGACGACCAGCACGCGCAGCCTCGCAAAGCCGCCCTCCAGCAGATTCAATATTGAGTGCAGCTCCGGCAGCATCGGTCCCGGCATGATCTCTGGCTCTCCGCCTCCGGACCTATCATCGCATCCCAGATCACCGCGGCTCCCGTCGCGCCCTCCACGCGCGCCATGCCAGTGAAGGAGAGACCACCAGACGGATCGCCGCCGCAAAACCTAGCCCGTACATCACCATCACTGACACGACAACGCGCATACCTGTCCCAACGGACGCCAACACTCCAACCTGGAGCGCGCGCCCGAGCTCTACATCCCATCGTCTCTGCGCATGGACCCGTGATCGTACGTCAGAGCTCCCGTACATCCAGCACCGCGCCTACCGCGGCCGCGACATCATCGACCGAAATAGAAGTGATGCACCGTTTACGCTCGATGATGCACGTCTCGAGTCCACACCCCCAGCACTCGGTTTGGTGATACAGCACGCGATGCCCCCGGCCGTACGGGAACCACACCCGCGGTTTATTTCGCGCCGCGAAGATCGCCACACACGGCGTCCCCACCGCTGCCGCCAGGTGCATCGGACCGCTGTCATGGCCCACAAAGAGCCGCGCCCGCGCGAACACCGCAGCGCTCTCCCGCGGCGTCAACCGCCCACACAGATTCACGACGTCTCCGCCCGCCACGCTCCTGTGCGACCTGTGCCCGTCCCTCCTCGCAGCTATCACGCCCTCCCGCCACCCCGCGGCGGCGAACTCGCTCGCCTCACTCTCCTCGGGCGCACCCGCCAGGGCAAGCGTGTACTCCGGATGGGCCGCGCCCAGCCCGCGCAGCAGCGCTCGCCAGTTCTCCCGTCCCCAGTCCTTCGCCTGCACCTTCGTGCCGACACTCACCGCCAGCACCGGCCGCGTTCCCACCCCGGCCCCCAGCACCTCGGCCGCGCGGGCGTGCTCCGCCCTGGTCAGCTCAAGCGACCAGCTCGCCGGGTCATCGAGCCGCGCCTCCCCCAGCTCGGCGATATTCCGCGCCAGCCGCGCCGCCTCCGGCTCCCACTCCTGCGTCGCTATCTCAAAACGATTCTCGTTCATGTCCTGCGTGATCGGAACCCCGATCTGCCGTGGGATCCCGCACACCCGAAAGAACCGCGCATCCCGCACCGCCGACGCTACGCCGCGCGAAGCCCCCAGATACACCAGCACCTCCGGCCGCCATCGTCGGATGCGCCACACCAGCCCTGCCAGCTCGAGTACACTGCGCGTTCCGACCGCATACCGCTCATAGCCGTCCACCAGTCCGGTGTGCTCGAGAATTGCCGCCGCCGGCGGCGCCTTCGCACTCACCGGCACGTTCGTCAGCAGCCGTCGCTCCGCATCGGGAAAGGCACGCCGTATCAGGTGAAGCGCCGGCAGCGCCACCAGCGTATCCCCTAGACTGCCCAGCCGATAGATCAGAACCCGTCTCACCAGCTCAGCCTCTCATCCCTCACCCCCGCCGCGCCACTCGATCCCACATCGACTCGAGACCGTAACCCGTCTCGACCTCCGCCCGCCATCCTGAAATCCGAGGGCCGCCGCCCTAACTGCTACAGTGGCACTCGTGACCGCAGCCGTCCCGCCCACCCGTCTCGACCTCCGCCAGGCCTTCCAGGACCTCGCCGCCGCCCAGCTGCATTGGACCGGGCTCTGGCACACCGCCTCCGCACCGCAGCCGCCTCCTGAAGATGGTCTCGCCGCACTTGTCCAGGCTCACCACCACGCGAACTTCGATCTCTGGCACGAGGAAGACCGCGCCCGCGACCCCGCCGCCACCGACGCCGAGATCGCCCGTGTTAAACATGCCATTGATGCCCTCAACCAGCGCCGCAACGATCTCGTCGAGCAGATCGACGAGCACCTGTTCCGTGCCGCCGGTCTGCAGCCCGCTGCCGCCCCGCTGCACTCCGAGACACCCGGTGCCATGCTCGACCGCCTGTCCATCCTTGCCCTCAAGCGCTTTCACACGGCCGAGGAGATCGCCCGGCCCACCGCCGCCGAAGCCCACCGCGCCCGCAATCGCGATCGCCTCGCCCTGCTCGAGCAACAGCACCGCGATCTCCTCGGGTGCCTCGTCGACCTCTGGCAAGAGATCGAGCACGGCCGCCGCCGCTTCCAGCTCTATCGCCAGCTGAAGATGTATAACGACCCAGAGCTCAATCCCGTCCTCTACCGCGACTCCAGACGCCCGCGGTCAACCTCCGGCAGTTGACCCCGCTGCAGACTCTGCGTATAAAACCGAGACGAGCGCCAACCAGCGTTCGCTCACGCTTATAAGCGGCAAACCCATAGCCGAGACCGCCGCGAGGGATACATGGCACCGACAAAGACCGCAACCGCGTCCACCAAGCGCGCACCCCGCGTCATCCAGGGCATTCGCCCGCCCGTGGTCGATGAGGACCGCAAACGCATCCTCGCCCTCTACGAGGCCGCCATCCGTCTCATGCAGGAGGGCAAGTACGAGAAGGCCCACACCGCCTTTAATCAGATGCTCGCCTCGAGCCCCGGGGATCTGGCTGATCGCATCCGCATGTACATCAACGCCTGCCTCAAACAGGTCTCCAAGGGTAAGACCACCTTCACCAGCCACGAAGAGCAGTACGACTACGCCATCTCGCTGCTCAACAACGGCCTCTACGACGACGCCCGCGAGCACTTCCAGGCCATCGTTAAAGAGAACCAGAACGCCGACTACGCCTTCTACGGGCTCGCCGTCCTCGCCTCGCTCACCAGCGACACCCATACCTGCCTCGAGCACCTCACCGAAGCCATCCGTCAGAACCCGCGCAACCGCATTCAGGCCCGCGCCGACTCCGACTTCCAGAACATGGCCGACGACCCCCGCTTCACCGAACTCCTCTACCCCGAAACCTAACCGCCCCACGATCATCCCCGGCCCACGCGTCGCCGGCACCGGCCACTCGGTCACCTCCGCCGTAGCCCCTGCCTGCCGCTTTCAAGTCTGGCTGTCACTCCTGGAGAGTGCGCTTGCTCTGTCCTTGGCCGCCTTCGGAACGGGCCGACTTCAGCCGTTTCACCTCGATCCGTGGTAGCGATCGGCTTCGATCGCTGAGGTGCACTGGACAGAGCTGAGACCCACATCCGCACGCGCGACTCCCACCGCGCTCCTCGCAGCCGGTAAGCTATTCCCCAACCTCAATGACCTTCCCCGACTCGTCCGAACCCGTTCCCGGCCGCTCCCTCCGCGTCGTCTCGATCGGGGGTGGCACCGGGCTCTCGACTCTCCTGCGCGGCCTCAAGCGCTACGTTGCCCACCCGTCGCCCATCACCGCCGAACACGCCCCCAATCCCTGCCCGCCCGACGCCCCCTGCCTCATCCGCGACCTCTCCGCCATCGTCACCGTCACCGACGACGGCGGCTCCTCCGGACGTCTTCGCGAAGACTTCAAGATGCTTCCCCCGGGCGACGTCCGCAACTGCCTCGTCGCCCTCTCCGAAGACGACCACCTGCTCTCCCGCCTCTTTCGCTACCGCTTCGAGCACGGCGAACTCGACGGCCACTCCTTCGGCAACCTCTTCATGGCCGCCCTCGCCAACATCACCGGCGACTTCGCCCAGGCCGTTCAGATGTCGTCGCAGATCCTCGCCACCCGCGGCCGCATCTTTCCCGCCACCAACACCGACGTGACGCTCGCCGCGCGCATGGACGACGGTACCGTCGTCCGCGGCGAGACCAACATCACCGCCTCCCGCCGCCGCATCGTCGAGCTCATGCTCTCTCCCGCGACCGCGCGCCCCCTTCCCGAGGCCCTCGACGCCATCGCCACCGCCGACCTCATCACCCTCGGCCCCGGCTCGCTCTACACCTCGCTCATCACCAACCTGCTCGTCAGCGGCCTCGCCGAAGCCCTCGCCGCCTCCAAAGCCACCCGCGTCTTCATCTGCAACCTCATGACGCAGGCCAACGAGAGCCTCGGCCTCACCGCCTCCGAGCACATCCGCAAGATCGGTCAGCACGCCGGTGCCCTCGGCTCCCGTGTCTTCGACTTCGCCCTCATCAACACCGGCCCCATCTCACCCGCGCGCCTCGCCCAGTACGCCGCCGAGGATCAGTCGCCCATCACCGCCGATCTCGATCAGGTTCGCGCCCTCGGGATCACCCCCATCACGGGCAACTTCGTCTATGAGGGTGATGTGCTGCGTCACAACTACGAGGCCGTGACCGACAAGCTCCTCTCCATTGGCTTTCGCGAACGCCGCAGCCACCCCCGCAACTAAGCGTCTGCGCGCGTAAGATAGAGCTCGCAATGGCCTTCCCCCTCCGCACCTGCACCGTCTGCCAGGAAGTCTTCGAGCTCAAGCCCGACAAGCCCGGCTTCGCCAATCGCTGCCCCGACTGCAGCTCCCCCGAGAGCGACGGCGACTCCACCACGCACCGTATGGACGCCGACGAACGCAAGTCCGCTGCCGAGGCCAACGAAGCCCGCCGCCATGCCATCCGCGACCTCCTCTATCGCAGAGACAGCTGACAGCTACCCACACGCGACCGCCCAGTTGCACGAAGCGAAATCTGCCCCTCCGTGTGCGAACGCTGGGCGGTCCAGTCGCATCCAACCGGGGCAAATGGCAAACACAATGAGAGCGGCCGTCCTTCGCGAAGCCGGCGATCCCGAGGTGCTTCACGTCGAGAACCTCCCCGTCCCCGTCCCCAACTCCGGCGAAGTCCTCATCCGCGTCAAGGCCTTCGGCCTTAACCGATCCGAGCTCTTCACCCGGCAGGGCCACTCGCCCAATGTCACGCTCCCTCGCGTCCTCGGCATCGAGGCGGTCGGCCTCGTCGAGAGCGCTCCGGGTGGCGAGTTCCACCCCGGCGACAAGGTCGCCACCGCCATGGGCGGTTTGGGCCGTCAGATCGACGGCGGCTACGCCGAGTACACCTGCGTCCCCGCCTCCCAGGTGCAGGCGATGCGGACCGAACTCCCTTGGTCCACCCTCGGCGCCGTCCCCGAGATGCTGCAGACCGCCTGGGGCTCGCTCTTCAAATCCCTCCGCCTCGCGCCCGGTGACCACCTCCTCATCCGCGGCGGCACCACCTCCGTCGGTCTCGCCGCCGCCGCCATCGCGAAGAACCACGGTGCGATCGTCGCCTCCACCACCCGCAACCCCGCCCGTGCCGATCTCCTCCGCAGCAGTGGCGCGGGCGAGGTCTTCGTCGATACCGGATCGATCGCCGAGCAGGTCGGGAAAACCCGCCCCGCAGGCTTCGACAAGGTCCTCGAACTGATCGGCGCCACCACCCTCAAAGACTCCCTTTGCTGCGCAAAACAGGGCGGCATCGTCTGCATGACCGGCATCGTCGGCAATCAGTGGTCCTTCACCGGCTTCGCCCCGATGGACGCCATTCCGACCGCCGTCTGTCTCACCACATACGCCGGCGAGTCTGCTGACTTCCTAAGCATGCCGCTTCAGGAGCTGGTCGACCAGATCGCCGCCGGCACACTCCACCTTCAGCTCGGCCCGACCTTTCACCTCGAGGACATCGTCGCCGCACACCGCGCCATGGAAGACAACACCGCCCAAGGAAAGATTGTCGTGCTGACGGACTGAGATCTACCGCCCGCACGCCGTCTCATCCACCCGCTCTCCCCTCGCCAGCCGCGCATAGACTCCCGCGCTCATCTTGGGCGTTCGCTGCTGCGTGTCGAAGTCCACATAGATCAGCCCGAACCGGCGCCCATATCCGCTGAACCACTCCAGATTGTCGTGGCTGGACCAGACATGGTACCCGCGCACATCCGCGCCCGCGGCCATCGCCTCCTGCATCGCCGCCACATGGCTTACAAGATACCGGCACCGGCGCACATCCCGCACCGCGCCATTTACCAGCGTGTCCTCGTTCGGAAATCCCGCGCCATTCTCCGTAATGAACACCGTCGGATTGCCGTACTCCGTCCGGATCCGGTCGAGCAGTGCCTTGAACTGGTCCGGCCGCACCGCCCCGTTAAACGCCACGTCCGCGCCCTCCGGAAGAAAGATCTCCGCCGCGTACTCATCCGGCGCGTTCTTCGGCTGTCGAAAGAACCACGGCGCATAGTAGTTGACGCCCAGATAATCAAAGTGCGCCGCGTGCACCCGCTCGGCGTCCCCAGGCTGCACATCGATCGCAAGGCCCCGCGCCTTCACCATCGCCAGCACATCCGCCGGGTACGTCCCCTTGAACATCGCATCCAAGAACCACCGGTTCAGTACACCGTCCGCCATCCGCGCCACGGCCACGTCACGCGCAGGCGCGCCGTCGACCGTCAGCGCCGGCAGCAGCGGCACCGCGATCCCCACGCGACCCTTGTAGCCCATCCGATTGAAGCTCTCCTTTGCCGCAGCCGCCGCCAGCAGGACGTGGTTGTACGTCTTCAGCGAGACCGCCATATGCGCCTCGTCGGGCAGCAGCTGCATCTCCCCTTTGCCGCCCGCGATCTGCTCCTCGGCCGATGTCTTGACGTCGCGCTCGATCGCGGGCTCATTCACCAGCACCCAGAGATCGACCTGATCGGCAAAGTTCGCGAACATCACCTCCGCATAGTGCTGGAACCAGGCAATCGACTCCCGGTTCTCCCACCCGCCCGCCGCCGCGAGCGACGCCGGCATGTCCCAGTGATAGAGCGTCACCATCGGCTGAATGCCTGCGGCCTTGAGGTCCGTGATGAACTGCCTGTAGTGCGCGATCGCCGCCGGGTTCACCGGCCCCAGCCCGTCCGGGATGATCCTCGGCCAGGAGATCGAAAAACGATAGCTCGTCAGCCCCATCTGCTTCATCAGCGCAATGTCCTTCAAGTACTGCGCCCGATCGTAGAAGTTGATCGCGACCTTGCCCGAGATCCCCGGTCCCGCGAGATGCCTCTCGTCCAGGTACACGTCCCAGATCGATGGCCCCTTGTTATCGGCCGTCGACGCGCCCTCCACCTGATACGCCGCCGACGCCGCTCCCCACCGAAACGGCTCCTTCGGTCTGGCAGTCTGCGCCGCTGCCATCATCCCAAGACAACCCACCATCACACCCAGCACTGCGCGTCCCAACATGATCATCCCGCCCTCACACCACAAAGCCATGCACGAGAACAGTACACGGGAGCAGCGAGTCCGTGCTGAGCGACCCACACCCAGCATGCAGCGCGTCACAGTGCTGAGCCGTGAGCGGGCATACGTGCCCAGGCAGCAGTGTCCGTCGCGACCGTATCCAGACCCCGCGCCCTCCATCGTCACACGCGCCGCACGCCAGCCGCCTACCTCGCCCTAATTCTTCCAACGCTGCGTCACCGACCTATGAAGTGCAATAGAGAAACTATTTTTATATCGTCTTGACAGCATTCCTCCCTACCGCTTACTGTTGCCGTCGAAATGAAGGCTCCGTTCCGCTCGCGTTGACACCTACTTACCGCGAAGGATGGCAGGGCGGTCTGGTCAATCCACCATTCCCTGCGTTATCAGGCAGCTTCTGTCTGTGTGCGGCCTGTTTCTCGGAGGCACTAATGCAACCACGACGGTTCACCGCAGTCCGCCGGCTCCTCCTCCCCGCACTGCTGGTTGTGCTACGGGGAATAGTTTCTGCGCAGGGCAATCAGGGCTCGATTCGCGGCACGATCACCGACGCAACCGGAGCGACGGTCCCCGGCGTGCAGATCACCGTCA
This sequence comes from uncultured Acidobacteriaceae bacterium, assembly GCA_964247625.1. Taxonomy (GTDB): domain Bacteria; phylum Acidobacteriota; class Terriglobia; order Terriglobales; family Acidobacteriaceae; genus Edaphobacter. Next base: position 709,238 of record CAXTVA010000001.1, on the reverse strand, counting down.
CGAGTGAGGCCACCGCCGTCGCCAAGACGCTCACGACCTCGGACGGGGGCTTCTATTCGATCGACGCGCTCAACCCCGGGCAGTACACCGTTAAGGCGTCCCTGCAGGGCTTCAGCGCTACGGAGGTCCAGCACGTGCAGGTCGATCCAGGCCAGACGCGTGAGGCAAGCCTCGTGCTCAAGGTCGGCAGCACCGGGGAGACCGTCAGCGTCACCGCGGATGCGCTCGCGGTCGAGACCCAGGACTCCGGCTCGAGTGGCACCATCACCTCCAAGCAGGTCGAAAACATCCTGCTCAACGGCCGAAACTTTCAGTCCCTCGGGCAGCTCATTCCCGGCGTCAGCTCGACCGCTGGCAATAATCAGCAGACCTCGGGCGGCCTCACCGGCGGCACCACCCTGATCGTCAACGGCGCCTCGATCGAGTACTCCGTCTACACCCTTGACGGCGTCTACAACATGAACACCGGCAACTTGGCCAACATCAACATCCTTCCCATCGTCGATTCGATCGACGAGTTCCGCATCCTCAAGGACAACTACAGCGCCCGCTATGGCCTCGCCGGCTCCGGCCAGGTCGTCGTCGAGACCAAGTCCGGTACCGATTCCTTTCACGGCAGCGCCTGGGACTACTTCCGCAACGATGCGCTCGACGCCAATCCCTACTTCGCGACCGTGAAGACCAAGCTCCGGCAGAACATCTTCGGCTACTCCTTCGGCGGCCCGGTCAAGATTCCTCACCTCTACGGCGGCGGCAAGCCGAAGACCTTCTTCTTTGCCTCCAACGAGTGGCGCCGCATCACCACCGGCTCCACGGCGCAGGGTCTCGTCTTCACCGACGCCCAGCGCGCCGGCACCTTCACCGACACAACACCGCTCTCGTTTCGCGATGCCCTCGGTCCCGCCCAGCTCGCAGCCCGCGGCGCCACGAACTGCATCACCGGCGCGAACACCATCAACCCCGCCTGCATCGACCCCAACGCGATTGCGCTGCTCAATGCGCTGAGCAATCCGGCAAACAATCCCAGCAGCACCTTGAACTACATCAACCAGCAGTCGCAGACGCTCGCGCAGGACAGCTACAACTACCGCGTCGATCACTACATCACCCCGAACGAGGTGCTCACCGGCCGCCTCTCCTACGAGCAGGTCAAGAACGGCATCCCGTACAACTCCTTTAACGGCAACATCTTTGCCGCCACCCCGACGACCTACTACACCACCGGCCTCAATGCGATGGTGCGCCTCACCTCGACCCTCACCCCCAACCTCATCAACTCTGCGACCATCGCTGAGACCTACGACAAGCCGCGCATCAACACCAGTAACTTTCAGCTTCCGTCAGGCGTCACCATCAACCAGTTCTTTCCCGATGCGAACGTCCTCAACAAGGCACCCTCGATCAGCTTCAGCGGTGGCTACGCCGGCTTCGGCGCCGGCACTCCAGCCATCCACGCCTCGGACGGCGAAGGCATCCTTCAGGACGACATCAGCTGGACCAAGGGATCACACGTGCTGCAGTTCGGCGCGCTCTACATCGCCGGCATCAAGAACCAGAACGTCTTCACCCTGCCCGGCGGCTCGTTCACCTTCAACGGCACACGCACCGGCGATCCCGCGGCCGACTATCTGCTCGGCCTCGCCGGCAGCTACCACCAGGACAGCGGTCAACGCAGCGGTTCCTTCCACTACCGTCAGGGAGAGGTCTACGCCCAGGATGACTGGCACGTCACCCGCAAGCTGACCATCAACGCCGGTCTGCGCTGGGTCTACTTCTCGCCCAACACCAGCTCCGGCGACCAGGTCTCGTCCTTCTACGCCTCGCAGTACAACGCCGCGCAGGCCCCCGTCGTTCTCCTCGGTGGTGGCTTCCAGCTGGACTCGACCGGCACCCCGGTCAACACCGCCGGCACCCCCGCCAACCTCGAGACCGGCCTCGTCTTCGCCGGCCAGAACGGCGTGCCTGACGGCTTCTTCAACCCCAAGTACACCAACTTCGCCCCCCGCGTTGGCTTCGCCTACGACCTCACCGGCGACGGCAAGACCTCGCTCCGCGCCGGCTATGGCATCGGTTACTCTCGGCTCGCCGTGGAGGCGATCTACAACGCCTTCGGCCAGAATCCGCCCTTCACCCAGAGCTCCAACATCAACTCCGGCACCCTCGAGAACCCCACCTCCGGCACCGCAACCGGGCTTACCCCGCAGACCCTCGACGCCGTCGGCCCCAACTTCACCCCCGCCCAGCTGCAGTCCTACAGCCTCTCCGTCGAGCGCCAGCTCTTTCCAAGCGCCGTGCTCAGCGTCGCCTACGCCGGCTCCCAGTTCCGCCACGAGGACACCTTCGGCTACGACCAGAACCAGCCGCTCGCCGTCTCCGCGCCCACCCAGGCCGGCTGCCTCGCCGCCGGGCAGGCCCCCTCCGCCTCCTACGACTTCGATCCCTGCATCAACCTCGGCAACTCCACCAGCGCCAACTACACCCGGCCGTACAAGGGCTACTCCAACATCTACACCGAAGCCGGCATCGGCTCCGGCAACTACAACGCGCTGCAGACCGGCTTCGTCTACCGCAAGAACTCCGTCAACGCGACCGTCGCCTACGCCTATAGCAAGTCACTCTCGCAGTTCGGCCACGCTAGCAACACAGGCGGCGGCGGCTCCATCGCCGGCGGCGGTGGCCAGGGCATCCAGGACTGGCGTAACCTCGCCTCCGAGTACGGCCCCTCCAACTTCGACCGTACCCACGTCCTCACCTTCTCCGGCGTCTACGACATCCCCGGCTTCCGCCACAGCGGCAACCTGCTCGAGCGTCAGCTCGTCGGTGGCTGGAGCCTCGCAACCCTCAGCGTCCTTGAGAGCGGCTTCGCCTTCACCCCCGGCCTCAGCACCGGCGTTCAGGGGCTCGCCATCCGTCCTGACCAGGTCGCGCCCGTCCGTCTGTTGAAGAACAAGAACCAGTGGTTCGATCCGTCCTCCTTCGTCGCGCCCGCCAATGGCTTCTACGGCGACGCACGCCCCGGCACCATTCGCGGACCGCGCGAGATCTCCTTCAACGTCGCCGGCTACAAGACCTTTCCCATCGGCGAACGCCTCAACCTGCAGTTCCGCGCCGAGGCCTTCAACTTTCTCAACCACCCCAACTTCGGTGACGTCGATACCTCGCTCGGCTCCGGCACCTACGGCCGTGTCACCTCCTCGCTGGACCCGCGCGAGCTCGAGTTCTCCGCACGCGTTATCTTCTAACTTTCTCCCTGGGGGCCTCGGCTGCGACACCTGAGTGCGTCATCGCTTCTCCTTGTTCTGGCGTTCGCCGCCGGCCCGCTTCTCCACGCGCAACCCTCCGCCACACCGGCAGCATCGGCCGTTGCCTCCAGCCTTCGTCCCCGCGCGCTCCAGGCCGACAGCCTCACCCAGCCGCTCGGCCTCGACACCGCGCACCCCGAGCTCTCCTGGCAGCTCCACGACCCGCGCCCCGGCGCCCGTCAGACCGCGTACCAGATCACCGTCTTCAGCAGACCACCCGCCGCCGCCACCGCAACCGCGGACATCTGGGACAGCGGCCGCGTCGAGTCCGCCGCCTCCTCCGGCGTCCCCTACACCGGCCCCGATCTCCAGCCCAGCAAGCGCTACTTCTGGCGCGTCATCGTCTGGGACCAGAACGGCAAGCCCTACCCCGCGAGCGCGCCCTCCTGGTTTGAGACCGGCCTCCTTCAGCAGACCAACTGGCACGCCGAGTGGATCGGCCACGAGTCCGCCGAACTCCACGCCGTCCGCACCTCCGGCGCCCCCTGGATCACCAGCACCACCTCCGCTGCGACCGAGACCCACACCACCCACACCGGCTTTCGCCTCACCGTCCCGCTCGACAAACCCGTCGCCCAGGCCATCCTCTACACCACCGGCGCCGACACCGCCGCCGCCTGGATCAACGGCACGCCCGTCCTCGCCGCACAGCCGCTTCCGCCCTGGCAGCAGATGCCCTGGGGCACCTACCAGCGCGTGGATATCGCCAGCGCCCTTCACCCCGGCAAGAACCTCCTCGCCATCGGCGTCACTCACTACCTCACCGCGCGCGCCCAGCACATCGCCGCGCAGACCCCCATGAGCGCCGTCCTCGACCTCGCCTTCACCGACGGAACCACCCAGCTCGTCACCACCGCCGAGCCCGGCTGGAAGGCGCAGCTCGACCCTCCCGAGGGCTGGCAGCAGGCCGCCTACACCGACGGCCGATGGAAGCCCGCCGAGCCCTACCACCCCTCCTCCGATCCCTTCGGCTCGACCGACACCGGCCAGCCCTGGCCCACCGGCCCCGTCGCCACCTTGCGCAAGGTCTTCTCGCCCCAGCCCAAAGCCGTCGTCTCCGCCCGTCTCTATGCGACCGCGCTCGGCGCCTACAAGTTCCACCTCAACGGCGCGCCCGTCGGCGACCAGATCCTCGCCCCCGGGTGGATGGACTTCCGCGAGCACATCCCCTATCAGGTCTACGACGTCACCGCGCAGATCCACCACGGTCCCAACGCCCTCGCCGCCTATCTCGCACCCGGTTGGTATTCGACTCCCCTGCGCTGGCTCCGTCAGGGCAATAACTACGGCACCACCGAGCCCGCCCTCAAGGCGCAGCTCCGCCTCGAGTACGCGGACGGCAGCGTCGATTGGATCGCCACCGACAGCACCTGGCGGGCCTCTTCCTCCCGCATCACCTTCGCCGAGATCTACGACGGCGAGACCGACGACGCCCGTCGCGAGCAGCCCGGGTGGGACACCGCCACCTTCCACGAGCCCGCAGCCAACGCCATCCAGCCCGAAGCCGCCTGGCAGCCCGCCACCGTCGTCCCGGTCAAGGAGCCCCGCCTTCTCGCCCAGTACTTCCCGCCCATCCGTGAGGAGCGCGCCCTCTCTCCCGTCAGGATCACCCAGCCCAAACCTGGCGTCTTCGTCCTCGACTTCGGCCAGAACATGAGCGCCATCCCCCGCCTTCGCGTGCACGGCCCCGCCGGCACTGACATCCGCCTCCGCTTCGCCGAGGTCCTCAACCCCGACGGCACCCTCTACACCGACAACCTCCGCACCGCCAGAGCCACCGACCACTTCATCCTCCGCGGCGCCCCCGCCGGCGAGACCTTCCAACCCCTCTTCACCTTCCACGGCTTCCGTTATGCCGAGATCACCGGCCTCCACACCCGTCCCACCCCCGCCACCCTGCAAGCCGTCGTCCTCCACACCGACGCCCCCTTCACCACCCACCTCGCTACCGGCGACACCATCGTCAACAAGCTCTGGCAGATCGTGCAGTGGGGCCAGCGGTCGAACTTCGTCGGCGTCCCCACCGACTGCCCGCAGCGGGACGAGCGCCTCGGCTGGACCGCCGACGCCCAGGTCTTCTGGCGCACCGCCTCCTTCAACATGGACCTCACCACCTTCTCGCAGAAGTACGCCGCCGACATCCACGGCACCCAGGCCACCACGCCCATGTACGGCATCTACGCGCCTGGCCTCGACACCCCCAACCCCGGCTTCGGCGCGGCCTGGTCGGACGCCGGCGTCATCATCCCCTGGACCGGCTGGATCCAGTCCGGCAACCCGCGCATCATCGACCAGAACTGGGACGGCATGGAGCGCTACCTCGCTGAGATCCTCAGCCGGAATCCCAACCACCTCTGGCAGCAGGGCTTCGGCGCCGCCTTCGGGGACTGGCTCACCCCCACCATCACCACCCCTGAAGACCTCCTCGCCACCGCCTTCTGGGCCTACGACGTCTCGCTCATGCGTCAGATGGCCCTCGCTACCCATCGCACCGAGGCCGTCGACCGCTACACCCAGCTCTTCACCACCATCCAGTCCGCCTTCCAGCAGGCCTATATCCGCTCCGACGGCTTCGTCGGCACCGTCGATCGCTTCCCCTCCATCCCCCCGCCCACCATCCATCCCACCAGCGATGACCAGGCCGGCAAGACCGTCGAGACCCAGACCGGGTACGTTCTCGCCCTCTACATGCACCTCATGCCCGAGGACCTCCGCGTCGCCGCCGCCGACAAGCTCGTCGCCAAGATCCGCGCCAACGGCATGCGCCTCGGCACCGGCTTCCTCGGCACCCCGTACCTCCTCGAAGTCCTCGCCTCGACCGGCCACGCCGACGTTGCCTATCAGCTCCTGCTCAACCGCGACTACCCCTCCTGGGGCTACCTCATCGACCACGGCGCCACCACCACCTGGGAACGCTGGAACGGTGACACCATGCGCGCCGACCCCTCCATGAACTCCTACAACCACTACGCCTACGGCGCCGTCGCCGAGTGGCTCTACCGCTTCGCCGCCGGCATCGACACCGACCCCGCCGACCCCGGCTTCCACACCGTCGCCCTCCACCCCACCTTCGACCCCCGCCTCGGCCACCTCGACTTCACATACGACTCCCGCTTCGGCCCGATCCACTCCGCCTGGTCGGTCGGCACCGGCGTCGCCCGGAGCGCGGGCACCGCCGCCCGCCCCGGCGACACCCACCCAAAGGTCACCTGGACCGTCACCATCCCCCCGAACACCTCCGCCGTGCTCGCCACCAGCCGCATCAACGCCACCCTCCTCACACTCAACGGCAAGCCGCTCGCCGCCGCCGCGCTCGAGCCCGGTCCCACCCCCGGAGATCTTCGCCTGCCCGCCGGCACCTACACCCTCACCGCCACGCTGCAGCCGACCCGCCCCAGCCCATCCAGCACGGAGATCGCCGATGCCACCCACTAAGCCCGTCCCGCACCGGGCCGCCATCACCCCTCCCATGCCGCGGCGCCGCGTCTCCGCCCTCGCCCTCGCCGCCTGCCTGCTCTCACCCGCCCCCGCCCGCCTCGGCGCCCAACAGTCCGCCTCCCCCGCCGCCGACCCCCTCGCCACGGCCTTCCTCAACCCGCCCGCGACCGCCCACCCCCGCGTCTGGTGGCACTGGATGAACGGCAACATCACCCGGGACGGCATCGCCCAGGACCTCGACTGGATGCATCGCGTCGGCATCACCGGATTCCAGAACTTCGACGCCGCCCTCAACACCCCGAAAGTTGTCGACCGGCGCCTCATCTACATGCAGCCCGGCTGGCAGGACGCCTTTCGCTTTGCCATCGAAAAAGGTGACTCCTTCGGCTTTGAGATGGCCATCGCCGGCTCACCCGGCTGGTCGGAGAGTGGCGGCCCCTGGGTCAAACCCGAGCAGGCCATGAAGAAGGTCGTCTGGTCCGAGACCCGCGTCGAGAGCGGCCAGCCCGTCACCCTCACCCTTCCCTCGCCGCCAACCTCGACCGGGCCCTTCGGCGACCTCGCCCAGCAGGACCTCATGGGCGCCATGGGCGGCGGCGACAAGCCTCCCGTCGCCCAGGACTTCGGCGCCGACACCGTCGTCCTCGCCCTGCGCGAACCCGCCGCCGAACAGCCCATCGCCAGCCTGCACCCCACCATCACCACCTCCGCCGGCACCCCGCTCGAGAACCCCGCCGCCCTCGACGACACCGACCTCAACGCCAGCGTCAACTTCCTCGCCAGCAAGCCCGGCCAGCTCAGCTGGATCCTCTACACCTTCCCCGAGCCCGTCGCCATCCAGTCCGTCACCTTCGCCGAAGGCCCGCCGCGCGATCCCCTCGCCATCTTTGCCGGCGAGACCGGCCACGGTCCCGTCCTCCAGTCCAGCCAGGACGGCTCGACCTTCACCGACATCGTCCGCATCCCCACCGCCGGCGCCGTCCAGCACACCATGGACTTTGCCCCCGTCACCGCCCGCTTCTTCCGCATCGCCTTCACCGAGCAGGCGCCCCCCTCGAGCGCCCTCGGCGACATCGACCTCAGCGACTTCGGCGGCGCGGCCCCTCCCTCCGGTCCGCCCACCCATCACATCGCCGAGTTCGCCCTGCACACCGGCCCGCGCATCCATCGCTTCGAGGAGAAGGCCGCCTTCGCCGCACTCCCTGACCTCTACGCCTTCGCCACCCCCGACGCCGCCCCGAACACCGTCATCCCCAAGGCGGACGTCATCGACCTCACCGCGAAGATGAAGCCCGGCGGCACCCTCGACTGGACGCCGCCCGCCGCCCCCGGCGGCCGCCCCGCCACCTGGACGATCCTGCGCATGGGCTACTCCCTCACCGGCATCACCAACCATCCCGCACCACCCGAGGCCACCGGCCCCGAAGTCGACAAGCTCAACAAAGCCGACGTCACCGCCTACTTCAACCACTACCTCGACAACTACAAGCAGGCCACGGGCGGCGACATGGGCTCCGGCGGCCACGCCAACCCCTCCGCCGCTCCCGCCCCCGGCGGCTCCCCGGGCAAGGTCGGCCTGCAGTTCGTCATCACCGACTCCTGGGAGGCCGGCGCCGAGAACTGGACCAACGACCTCCTCGCCGAGTTTCAGCACCGCCGTGGCTACGACGCCCGCCCCTGGCTGCCGACCCTCGCCGGCCGCGTCATCGACTCTCCCGCTGCCAGCGATAGCTTTCTCTGGGACTACCGCCGCACCCTCGCCGAGCTCCTCGCCGAAAACCACTACGGCACCATCGCCGACCTCCTCCACCAGCGCGGCATGGGGCAGTACGGCGAGTCCCACGAGTCCGGCCGCGCCACCATCGGCGACGGCATGGAGATGAAGCGTGCCGACGATGTTCCCATGGCCGCCATGTGGACCCAGCGCCCCGGCGTCAACGACGATAAGCCCGGCTACAACGCCGACATCCGCGAGTCCGCCTCCGTCGCCCACCTCTACGGCCGTCCCTTCGTCGCCGCCGAGTCCATGACCGCCGCCGCCGCCCCCTGGGGCTGGTCGCCCGCCACCCTCAAGCCCACTGCCGACAAGGAACTCGCCATGGGTCTCAACCGCTTCGTCATCCACTCCTCCGTCCACCAGCCCCTCACTAGCCCTGGCGGCGCCGGCGCAGGCTCGCCCGCCCCTGGCCTCACCCTCGGTCCCTTCGGCCAGTGGTTCAACCGCAACGAGTGCTGGGCCGAGCAGGCCAGCTCCTGGATCGACTACCTCTCCCGCAGCTCCTACCTCCTGCAGCAGGGTCGCTTCGTCGCCGACATCGCCTACTTCTACGGCGAGGACTCGAACATCACCGCCATCTTCGCCGAGCACAACCCACCCATCCCCACCGGCTATAACTTCGACTACGTCAACGCCGACGTCCTCACCCACATGCTGCGCGTCGACCACGGCGACCTCGTCACCGCCAGCGGCATGCGCTACCGCGTCCTCGCCCTCGACCCCTACGCCGCCCACATGTCGCTGCCGGTCCTTCGCCGCATCAACGAGCTCGTGCACGAGGGCGCCACCGTCGCCGGCAGAGCTCCCACCCAGGACCCCTCCCTCTCCGACGACCCGGCCGCCTTCATTAGGCTCGTCGCCGAGCTCTGGGGCAGCGCCGCCGGAACCTCCCGCGGCGAAGCCCAACCCGTCCGCAAGGTCGGCAAGGGCCGCGTTCTCACCGGCGCCACCCTCGAAGCCGCCCTCCAGCCCCTCAACCTGCCTCCCGACACCACCTACACCAAGACGTCCCCTGACACTGAAGTCCTCTTCGTCCACCGCACCATGCCCGGAGCCGACCTCTACTTCGTCGATAACCGCTCCGTGCGCCCGCTCGAGACCGAGGCCAGCTTCCGCGTCACCGGCCGCGCCCCAGAGCTCTTTCACCCCGACACTGGCGCCGTCACCCCCGCCGCCTTCCAGGTCGCCAACGGCCGCACCACCGTCCCCCTCTCGCTTGAGCCCTGGGGTACCGTCTTCGTCGTCTTCCGCCACCCCACCAAAGAGGCCATCCACACCCTCCCCAAGACCACCGAGCACGACCTCGCCACCATCGACGGCCCCTGGGACATCCACTTCGAAGAGCAGCGCGGGGAGCCCGAAACCCTTCACCTCGCCCAGCTCGGCTCATGGTCCGAGAACAGCGATCCCGGTGTCCGCTACTTCTCCGGCCACGGCACCTACACCAGACACCTCATCGCCTCGCCCGACTGGTTCAAGCCCGGCACACCCGTGATGCTCGACCTCGGCGACGTCGCCAACCTCGCCGAAGTCTCCGTCAACGGCAAGCCCCTCGGCACCCTCTGGAAGGCGCCCTTCCGCCTCGACGTCACCTCCGCCCTCCACCCCGGCGACAACCTCCTTGAGATTCGCGTGGTCAATCTCTGGGTCAACCGCCTCATCGGCGACGCCCAGCCGAACACCCCCAGGAAGGTCACCTTCACTGCCCGCAACCCCTACAAGGCCAACTCGCCCCTCGTCCCCGCCGGCCTCCTCGGCCCCGTCCGCCTCCTCCGCGAAGACACCGCGACCCCATGAAGCCAGGGCCGTCGCGACGAGACGTCCTCAGCGGTGCCGGCGCCCTGGTGGGCACAGCCCTCCTGCCGCCACCGCTGCGCGCTCTGTCTCCCGCGACGACCCCCATCCTCGACGCCCACATTCACCTCTTCGACCCCACACGCCCCGGCGGTGTACCCTGGCCCACGCCCGCCGACACCGTCCTCGACCGCCCTGCCCTCCCTCCCCGCTACAGCGCCCTTGCACGCCCCGAGGGCGTCCTCGCCGCCATCGCCGTCGAGTGCAGTTCCCTTCCCGCCGATAACGACTGGCTCCTTCAAACCGCCGCTGCCAGCGACCTGATCGTCGGCGTCATCGGAGACCTCGACCCTGCGCAGAAAACCTTCACCTCCGAGCTCGACCGGCTCGCCGCAAACCCTCTCTTCCGCGGCATCCGCTACGGTAATCTCTGGGACCGCGACCTTGGCCAGCACCTCGACGACCGCCTCTTTCTCACCAACCTCCAGCACCTCGCACGCCGCTCCCTCGTGCTGGAGAGCGCCAACCCCACACCCCAGCTCGTCGCCGACCTCCTCCGTCTCGCCCGCAGACTACCCGATCTCCGCATCGTCCTCGACCACCTGCCGCAAGCCGTCCCACCCCCCGACCCCACCTCACGCGCCGCCTACCTCGCCACCCTCAAACACCTCGGCGAGCGCCCCAACATCGTCGTGAAAGGCTCTGAGATCCTTCGCCCGGTCGACGGCGTCGTCCCGCGCGCCCTCGCCCCCTATCTCCCCTGGCTCGACACTCTCTGGCAGCTCTTCGGTGAAGACCGCCTCCTCTTCGGCAGCGACTGGCCCAACAGCGACCACCTCACGCCCCTCAGCGATGTCTTCACCCTCGCCCGCGCCTACCTCGCCACCCGCAGCCCCACCGCCGCCCACAAGTTCTTCTGGAGCAACTCCGTCGCGGTCTACAACTGGCAGCCCCGCACCACCGGGCAGCGCCTCGCCCAGCAGCGCACGATCACCTCATCCCAAGAGATCGGTCGTCTCGACCGAAGCGCAACATCCTGACGTCGTTCCTGCAGCGATCACCTCAACCGAAGCGGAGGGTCGTATCGTCCGCGACGCGGAGGGAGACCTGCAGTCGCTCTCAGGGCATCTCCACCATCAGAGATATCGCTCCTGTTTCGCAGCCCGACACCCACCAGCTCGCCCAAGACCCGTGGCGTACCGACCCCACCAGCGCACCTACAATAGAAGACAGCAGAACACCCACCCGGCAAAGCCGGGCCGCCGACACTCCACCAGCCCCACTCCACCAGCCCCGACCACCAGGCCAGATCAGGTCCAGACCCAAGTAGTGTGTTTTGAATATTTTGCGCAAGATACCCGGGGGGGGACCGACCTTCGGCACACCGCGGCAGGCCGGTCGGCCGCCTTTCCCAGCCAAAACGTCTCCGAGAATGCCCAGCGGCATCCGCCGCTATGAGGAAGAAACCGGCAACTCCGGATGCGCCACCGCGTGCAGGAAACCCGCCCACGCCGCGATCCGCTCCGCATCCGCCCCCGTCTCCTCGCTTCGCGATCCATCGAGCGTCGCCAGCTGCACCGCGAAGTTCCCCAGCGTCGAGCTCTCCGGCGCGCCACGCAGCACACAGAGCCCCGTCGCCTCTGCCGTCAGCCGATTCAGCAGCGCATTTTGGCTGCCACCGCCGACGATAAACAGCCGGCGCAGCCGGCGCCCGCTGTGCCGCTCAACCTGTCGCAGCACCTCCGCATACCGCGCCGCCAGGCTGTGCAGGATCAGGCTCGTGAGCACAGGCGCTCCGGCCCCGCCCTCATCGATCGCCGGCAGACCACGCGACCGCCGCTGCCGGTTGATGCGTGCCGGCATCGCCCCCGCCAGCCACAACTCCGGGTCGTCCACGTCCAGCACTCGCTCGGGTGCCCCCACCAGCTCCGCCCGCGCAAGCAAATCGCCGATCTCCCACCGCCGCCCCGCCTCCGCCCACGCCTCCATGCACTGCCGCAGCAGCCACATGCCGTTCACGTTGCGATGAAAGCAGAATCGTCCCCCGACTGCCGCCAAGCTGGTAAAGTTCTGCTCCGCCACCTCGGCTCCCTCGAGTGGCCGGTCCACCAGCGCACCCACCAGCGACCACGTCCCCGAGCTGAGATAAGCCCAGTCGTCCCCCTGCGCCGGAATCCCTGCCACCGCCGAGGCCGTGTCATGGCACGCCGGCGCAATCAGCAGCGTCTCCGCGAATGCCGGCAGCTCCGCCAGAGATCCGCCCAACCGGCCCAGCACCGTACCCGGCGGCACGATCGGCGCCGCACATCCTGCCGACAACCCCGCCGCCCCCATGATCTCCTCCGACCACCGCATGCGCCCCAACTCCACCATCTGTGTGTGCGTTGCGTTGCTGTACTCGGCCACCCCCCGGCCGCCCCAGCGGTGCAGCAAGAACTCCGGCAGGTGCAACCAGAGCTCCCCTTCAGCCAGCTTCATCTGGCGATCAGCAAACATCTGATACACCGTGTTGATCCGCAGCAGCTGCACCCCCGTCAGCGCTCGCATGCGCTCCCTGGAGATCCGTCGATGCAGCTCCACCTCTGCGGTGACCGTACGTTGGTCGCGGTAGCAGAACGGCTCCTCAAGCGGCGCACCCGTCCCGTCCAGACGCACATAGTCCACCGCCCACCCGTCTACTGCCACCGCCGCCACGCCCTCCGGGGTCATCGCGGCAGCACGCCGCATCCCCCCCTCGACCCCGTCCACAATGCACCCGAGATCCCATCTTAGGTGGCCGCCGACCTCGCACGCCGCATTCGCGAAACGATGGATGAGCGTAATCTGTGGCCGCCCCTCGACCCACCGCAGCAGCGAGACTCGACAGCTCTCCGCCCCGAGATCGACCGCAAGCAGCGCTCGATCATCCCGCGGCGTTAACGCCGGCGGTCCGCCCGCGTTCATCGCAGGTATGCTTCCACCAGCCCGCCGTCGACCGGGATCAGGTGACCCGTCGTGCAGCGCGCCGCCGGCCCCGCAAGGAAGAGGATCGCCTGCGCACAGTCCTTCGGATCGATGGGCTGGTGCGTCAGGGTGCGTCTGGCGTAGAAGTGCGCCAGCTCCGTCCGCAGCGCCTCGTCCGTCTGCGTCTCATCCGCCGGCAGATTGTACTTCTTGAGCGACGCCAGGACACGATCTCGCGGGAACATCGTCGATCCCTTCACCACGGTCGCCGGACTGATGCCATTCACTCGAACGAGCGGCGCCATCCCGACCGCGAGCTCTCGCACCAGATGACTGAGGGCCGCCTTGCTTACGTCATACGCCTCGCTGCCCCGCTTCGAGACGACCGCATTCGCCGAGCTCGTCAGCACCACACTCGCATCAAGCCCCTGTGCCGTGAAGTAGCTCTGCGCCTCGTCCGCAAGCAGGTAGTTCGCCGTCACGTTCACCTCAAGCGTCAGTGCCCACTGCGCGTCCGTAATCACCCCGTCCGGAGACGAGGGGAACAGCGCAGCCGTATTGATCAGAAGGTCGAGGCCGCCAAACGTCTCGATCGTGTGCGCCAGTGCGCCGCGGATCGACGCGCGATCGCGAATGTCGATCGCCGTCCAGCTCACCATCTCCGCACCGGAGATCGCCCGAAGCTCGTTCGCGACCGTCTCCGCCCCTGCCGTGTCGCGGTCCGCAACTACGACATGGGCTCCGCGCTCTGCCGCCAGCAGCGCCACCTCGCGGCCGATACCGCTGCCGCCCCCGATTACCAGAGCCACGCGGCGGCTCAGCTCCTTCTCCGGTGGCTGCCGGCGAATCTTCGCCTCCTCCAGCTTCCAGTACTCGATCCGGAAGGCCTCGCTCGGCGGTAGCGCCACATAGTTCGACTCTGTGCTGAACTCCGACTCCGCCGCCGCAGGGCCCGCCTGTGGAATCTCCGAGCAGGTCACACCTGCGCCCAGCGAACCCGCGCCGCGCATCACACCAATCGCATTCGTATAGAACTCGCCGACGATGCGTGCCTCTGTCTTGTTCTTGCCGAAAGAGAACATGCCCACGCCCGGCACCAGCACCACCGTCGGGCTCGCGTCCCGCACCGCCGGTGAGTCCGACAGTGCGTGCTTCGCGTAGTACGCCGCGTACTCCGCACGATAGCTCTCAAGCGCCTGATCGATCAGCTCCACCAGCTCCGCCGGATCTCCGTCAGGCGACCACCGCACGAACATCGGCCGGATCTTCGTGCGAATGAAGTGATCCGGACAGCTCGTACCCAGCCGCGCCAGCCTCTCCGCTCTCTCCGCCGTCACAAACTCCAGCACCGGCTCTGAGTCCGTGAAGCTGCCGATCCATCGTTGTCTGCGCGAAACCGCACCTCGCAAGCTCGGCATCACCTTGGCGGCGATCTCTCTGCGATCCTCGCGCGCCTTCACCCTCACCCCGCCAAAGTGCGCGTGTCCCGCGGTCGAGCCGTGCCGCTCGATAAACTGTCCCAGCTGATCGATGATGGTGATCGTGCTCAGATAGCTCTCCCGCTGCGTCTCGCCCCACGTAAATAGGCCGTGCCCTCCCAGCACCACCCCGTCGCAGCCCGGCGTCTCCGCCACGATCGCCTTCAGCATCATGCCCAGCTCGAAGCCCGGTCGCTGCCATGGAAGCCACGCCAGCGTATGCCCGAACTCCTCGTTGAACTCCGCCATCTTGAGCTTTCCATTCGCCGATGCCGCGAGCGCGATGCCCCAGTCCGGATGCAGATGATCAACGTGTGGAAACGGCAGAAACCCATGCAGCGGTGTGTCGATCGACGCCGCGACCGGGTTATTCCCAAAGGTGCAGAGCGGATACATGTCCGCCATCTCATCTTCAAACGCGACCCCGCGGTACGCCTCCTCAAGCGCAAGCAGCTTGTCCTGGTAGAGCGTCGCGAAGCCCGAGCGCTTGATGCTGCCCAGATCGCCTCCACTCCCCTTCACCCACAAAATCGTCTTCGTCTGGCGGTCGACCGGGTCCAGCTGATCGATCTTCGAGCTGGTATTGCCGCCGCCAAAGTTGGTGATCCGCAGATCCGAGCCCAGCAGATTCGACCGGTACCGCAGCAGCTCGGGTTCATCCATTGTCGACGCGACCGTGTCATCCCACCGATCTTCGAGATACCTCAACTGTCGCTGCACGGCCATCGCTCGATCCTTCCCCGTCAAAACTGCCGCCTCATCATTCCACAGACGCGCCCAATAGAGCAATCATTCCCTATACGGAACATTCGTCTCAAAGCCTAAGGCCGGCGCGCTCGTTTCACCAGCCTGTGGACGACGTAGTTATACGGCGGAATCGTGTGCCCGCGCAGCAGAGACAGCCCCAGGTGAACCAGACTCGGCCCGTACGTGCTGGTCTCGTGCGACACCGACGCGATGAACGGTGAGCTCGTCCGCTTCAACTCCCGGATCGCCTCCTCGATGCAGTCCTGCCCCACGATGGCAACGTGCCGCTCCCGTCTGCGCTCACGCACCGCATCGAGCGCTCCTAACGCACTCGTATCGTTCGCCGCCGCAATCAGAATGTGCCTGTCCCGCGGATGACGATCAAGGAAATCCGAAATCAACTTGCGGCTCTTGTCTCGCATGCCGCGCCCGTCCAGGCGAACAAAGCTCTCCGCCGGCGTCTCCGGCATCGCCGCCCGCACGGCCTCGAACGCTCCCGTGATCCGGCTCTGCACCAGCGTGCCCGCCTCCGGCAGATCCAGTCCGACCACCCAGTCGACCTGCCCCTTCCAGTGCTCCACCGCGTGCGCCCCCAGCACCTCGCCCGCCTCATGTCCGACCCGGTAGTTGTCCACGCCAAAGTAGGTCGCGTTCGGATGCGGAATATCGATCGCAATCAGCGGAATGTTCGCTGCGGCGATCTTGTCGCCGATGACTGAGGCCACCTCGTGCTCGACCTGAAACTCAATCACCAGGTCCACCCGGCTGCGAACAAACTCCTCCGCGTTGCGCAGCGCCGTCGCTGCGTCATAGCGGTTATCGAGCACCATCAGATCCACCCCGACCGCTGCCGCCGCGTCCTGCAGGCTCTTCGTCACCTCAACCGAGAACGGCATGTCTTCGCTCTGCCCCGCAAAGCCGAAGCGCATCTTCTTCGGCCGCGTCGCCTGGCGGTAGCTCCCATCCGGCGACTGCGAGAGGTACCCGCGATGCACAAACGTCTTCAGCACGCGGTACACCGTCGTCTTCGAGATCCGCGTCTTGCGATGAATCGCCTCCAGAGTCAGCGGCTGGTTCTCCGCCTCGAGCAGCTCCAGCACGTCAAGCGCCTTCGACAGCACAGGAATCAGATAAAGCCGCTTACTCGAGGTACGCACGAGGGCTCCTTTGTAAACCGCCGCGCATCGGAACATCGCCGGCCGGCTGCTGTTCCCCGATTGAAACGCAGTTGCCCCCGGATCGCAACCGTCTACGCGTAACTTCCCAGCGCGGACGAGGCCCGTGCGCCGCGTTCCTCAGTGACGCGCTCCACGTATCCACTCTGCCGCAGCTCCTGCAAGGGACTCGCGGGCAGCCCGCGCGCTTCGCGCCACTCCCTCACCGTCGGCCGCGTATCCTGCCAGAAGCTCTCGCGAAAGCACTCTTCTGCCTCGACCAGCTCGCCTCCGTCCTGCAGTGCCGCCAGCCGCTCAAAGGGGATCAGCGCCGCCTTTGCGTAGAGCTCCTGTGCCGTCATCACCGTCTGCACCATCGCCTCGATCTTCCCCTTAAGGTTATGGCTCTGATCGATCATGAAGGCCACCCCCGCTGTCGCCTCCGCGCCCGCAGCCGCCAGTTCGGCAAAGATGCGGAAGACCTGGTACGGATCGATCGATCCGAGCGTCAGGTCGTCATCCGCATACTTGCGATCGTTAAAGTGAAATCCGCCCAGCGCATCAAGGTGCAGCAGCCAGGCCACGATCTGCTCGATGTTCGTCGACTGGTAATGGTGTCCCGTGTCGACCAGCACCTTCGCCTGCGGTCCCGCGCGCCGCGCAAACTCAAGCGCCATCCCCCAGTCCGCAATATCCGTGTGATAAAAGGCCGGCTCGAACGGCTTGTATTCGACCAGCATTCGCTGCGTCGGCGAGAGCGCCGCGTGCGTTCGGTCGAGCGCCTCCTGCACCCAGTCGATACGCCGCCGCATGCTCTGTGTTCCGGGGTAATTCGATCCGTCCGACACCCAGAGCGAAATATCCGCAGAGGCAAGAGCTTGCCCGATCGCGACCGAGTCCAGCAGATGGTCAATCGCCATCGTCCGCACCTCCGCGCTCGGATTCGCAATCGACCCGTGTTTGTACGCCTGCGACTGAAACAGATTCGGATTGATGGATCCGGCCCGCACCCCGTGCTTCGTCTCCAGCCTCTGGATCTCCGTGACATCGTCAAGGCCATTCGGCAGATCCCACAGCACATGCAACGCGACCGTCGGACTCGCACCCGTCAGCCGATGAACCTGCCCGGCATCCGCAAACTTCTCCTCGACCGTCGTCGCGGCGCCCGGCTGCATGAACTTACCGAATCGCGTTCCGGTGTTCGCAAATCCCCATGAAGGCAGCTCAATTCGAAAGCGATCAAGCGCGTCCCACACCCTGTCTGTCTCTGCGGATCCGACCTCTCTGCCATTCATCTCAGCCCGGCCCCTCTCGGCGAAAGTTACGATGAGTAAATATAATCTGTATTGAAACGAGTTCAGAAGTGCATTGTTTCTGTAGTTGCAGGGTTCGCCTGACCAGCCGTCACGAGTAGAACATCGAGCACGCGCGGTCCGTGCACGCCCTTGATGCGCGTCATCTCAATGTCCGCCGTCGCCGATGGCCCCGAGATGAACGTCGTGGGCAGCGCCGCCGTCGCTCGCAGCCGGTCCATCGCCTCAGGCACCGTCTCGACCACGTCCTCCACGGGAACAACGCAGAGGTGATAATCCGGGATCAGCGTCGTCGCCCGCCGGCCCTGTCCGGGCACGTTCTGCAGCACCAGCGTGCCCGTCGTCGCAATCGCCACCGTGGCCAGAGTCAGCACCCCGGTGAACCGATCCAACTCCGTCGTCCCAAAGCCCGTGTCCTCCGTGAACACTGCACTTCGTGGCAGCAGAGCCGACGGCAGCCCCATCGGCACCAGCATCGCCGGCTTCCCCCGCTCCATCAGTCGCCGTCCGATCGCCTCCGCTACCGTCTCCACGGTCACCCGTTCGACGTGCGCGTCATAGTCTCGCAGCCGGTCTTCAAGCAGCTCCAGCCGTGCCTCAAGGCTCAGCCCTGCGACTCGCTGGTACTGCCGCGGCAGTGCCCCCCAGCCCGCAGCTACCGCCTCCCGTGTCGCCGGCGTCCTTCCAATCGCCGCGCGAAGTCGCTCCAGCACCGCCGTCCGCGCATCCGATCCGTTCCGCGCGTCAGCTCCGCCCGCCATCCCCCGCCCTCTCCTCTTCGCGCCGCTCAAACCACTCGCGGAAGCTCTCTTTGGGCATCGCCCTCAGATCGCGCACCCGCGTCCAGCCGCCGAGCATCCCCGGCAGCCAGCTCACCCATCGCTGCCCGCTGCCATCTTCTGACTCGAGCGGCCGCTCCGCCATGCGCCCCAGCCGCTGCGCCGCGCGGAACCTTCGCTCGCTGCGAAAGATCGCACCCGCCGCATGCATCGCCCACGCCTCCGGATGAACCAGCACACCTAATCCCGATGTCGTCCGTTGCACCACCTTGCTGCGCAGATGGATCAGCACCTCCGGAATGTTGATCTTTACCGGACACACCTCGTAGCACGCCCCACACAGGCTCGAGGCGTAGGGCAGGCTCTGCGCATGCTCCATCCCCTGAAGCTGCGGTGTCAGGATCGCGCCGATCGGCCCCGCGTACACGCTGCCATATGCGTGTCCTCCCGTCTGGCGATACACCGGGCAGGCGTTCTGGCACGCCCCGCAGCGAATGCAGTGAAGCGTCTCTCGTGCAGCCTCGTCGGCTAACACCTCCGTGCGCGCATTATCCAGCAGCACCACATGGAAGTGCTGCGGTCCATCCCCCGCGTGCACTCCCGTCCAGATCGAGTTGTATGGATTCATCCGCTCGCCCGTCGCGGAGCGCGGCAGGAGCTGCAGCAGCACCTCCAGATCCTGGTACCGCGGTATGACCTTGTCGATACCCGCGACCGTGATCAGCGTCTCCGGTAACGTCAGGCACATGCGGCCGTTGCCCTCGCTCTCGACCACGACCACGCCGCCCGTCTCCGCAATCAGAAAGTTCGCCCCACTCACTCCCGTGCGCACGCGCAGAAACTTGTCGCGCAGAAACCGCCGCGCCGCGTCCGCCAGGTCCTGCGGCGTCTCGCCCAGCTCCGGCAGGTCCATCTCGCGGCGAAAGATCTCACGAATCTGCTGCCGGTTCTTGTGCAGCGCCGGAACCACGATGTGCGACGGCTGCTCCTCCCCGAGTTGCAGAATCAACTCCGCGAGATCGGTCTCATACGCGTGCACGCCCGCCGCTTCAAGCGCCGGATTCAATTGGATCTCTTCCGTGGTCATCGACTTGATCTTGATGACCTCGCCCGTGCCCGTCGCCTTAACGAGGTTAACGACGATCCGGCGCGCCTCCTCCGCATCCCGCGCCCAGTGCACTACCCCGCCTGCCGCCAGGCAGTTCCGTTCGAACTCCTCCAGGTACACCTCAAGGTGCGCCATCGTGTGCGCGCGCAACGCCCGACCCGCCTCGCGCAGCGCCTCCCAGTCCGGCATCTCGCCCACGACGCGGCTACGCTTTGCCTGGATGACCTCCGTCGCATGCCGTACGTTCTTGCGCAGCTGGCTGTCCCCGAGCGACGTGCGCGCGGCCATCGGGAACGCCGGTGCCGTCTTCGGGTCCAGCGCCGATCCAAGGCTCATGGCAAACACTCCTTCCTCATCGCTTCCCCCTCAGATCGCCTGCCACGATCTACGACAGAGCACCGCACGTGCGCAGCTCCAGACCGCATCACGCACCCTCCTCCACCAGCACGTTGCTTCCCTGCCTCCGGTCCAGCGCATCCGCCTCCTCGCTCGCCAGAATCTCCGCCAGGTGCAGCGTGCGCACGCCTGTCCTCTGGCGATGTAACGCTCCCTCCACGTGCATCAGGCAGCTGTTATCGCACGCCGTGCAGACCTCCGCCTTCGTGTTCAGGACCGCGGTCACCTTTTCGGCCAACATGGCGCTCGAGACCTCCGCGTTCTTCACCGCGAACGTCCCTCCAAAGCCGCAGCAATGCTCCACCCCCTCGAGCCCCACCAGCTCAAGACCTCGCACCGCCCGCAGCAGCCGTATCGGCCCGTCCCCCAGACCCAGCATCCGCAGCCCATGGCAGCTCGCGTGATACGTCACGCGATGCGGATAGTACGCACCCACATCCTCAGTCCCCAACCGCCGCGTCAGGAACTCCGAGAACTCCCACACCCGCGGCAGCAGCGCGTTAACGTCCGCGATCAGCGTCGCGTCACCCGACGCGCGCGCCATCATCGGATAGTGGTCGCGCATCATCGCCACGCAGCTCGAGCTCGGCACCACCACCGCCTCCGCCTCGCGAAACTGCTCCACAAATCGCGGCAGCAACGGCACCGCCTGCGCCTGATATCCCGTGTTGTAGTGCATCTGCCCGCAGCAGGTCTGGCCAGCCGGAAACTCGACGGTGTGCCCCAGCCGTTCCAGCACCCGCACCACCGCCTTCCCCGTCTCCGGAAACAGCGTGTCGTTGTAGCACGTGATAAACAGCGCAACTCGCAGATCGCCGCCTTCTCCAGCCCTCGCACGAGCCAAGTTCAATAGAGAGTATATTTCCAGAACGCAACAGCGCTCCGGTACGATGGTACGCGCTCGACCGAATCTTCACCCGCGAACGAGGCCTCCCCGTGGGACCCAACCCATTTCTTGGCGTCATCTTCCATTGGATCGGCGGCTTCGCCTCCGCCACCAACTTCATCCCCTTCCGCGGCATCAAGCGCTGGTCGTGGGAGGTCTATTGGATCATCCAGGGCTTCGCCGCCTGGATCGTCGCACCCCTCATCCTCGCCGGCCTCCTCGTCCCTCACCTCGCCACCATCCTGCGCAGCGCACCCCACATCGCCATCGCCTATGCCATCCTCTGGGGAGCCCTCTGGGGCCTCGGCGGCCTCACCTTCGGCCTCGCCATCCGATATCTCGGCATCGCTCTCGGCTACGCCATCGCCCTCGGCTTCTGCACCGCCTTCGGA
The DNA here is from genome assembly GCA_964247625.1 of uncultured Acidobacteriaceae bacterium. Taxonomy (GTDB): domain Bacteria; phylum Acidobacteriota; class Terriglobia; order Terriglobales; family Acidobacteriaceae; genus Edaphobacter. The sequence continues at coordinate 687,731 of CAXTVA010000001.1, read as the reverse complement.
ACCCTCATCCCACCCATCTACTCCGGCCAGATGGCCACCATCCTCCACGAGCGCTCCGGCCAGATCATCCTTGTCGGCGTCGTCGTCTGTCTGCTCGCCGTCGCCGTCAACGGCGTCGCTGGCCTCTCCAAAGAGAAGGAAGTCTCCGCCGTTGCCAAGGCCGAGGCCGGAGAGGCCGACTTCTCCTTCGCGAAGGGCCTCGCCGTTGCCGTCTTCGCCGGCATCTTCAGCTCCTTCTTCGCCTTCGGTCTCGCCGCCGGAGCCCCCGTCGCCGCGATCGCCCGCACTACCCTGCTCGCCAACAACCGCAGCGATCTCTGGCAGAATCTGCCCGTCCTCATCGTCGTTCTCTGGGGCGGCTTCGTCACCAACTTCGTCTGGTCGGCCATCCTCATTCTGCGCAACCGCTCCTTCGCGCAGTTCGGCGGCATCGCCGGCGTCAATCCCATGCGCGTAGCCGCTCCCGACGGCGACACCCTCCCCGACCTCGACCCGCTCCACCCCGCCGCCGCGCGCCGGCTCCCACCCCCCACCCTCGCCGCCAACTACCTCTTCGCCGCCCTCGCCGGCGTCGTCTGGTACTTCCAGTTCTTCTTCTACTCCATGGGCCAGACCCGCATGGGCAAGTACGACTTCTCCTCCTGGGCCCTCCACATGGCGTCCATCATCATCTTCGCCACCCTCTGGGGCCTCCTCCTGCGCGAGTGGCGCGGCACAAGCCTCCGCACTCGAGGCCTCGTCACCGCCGGCCTCCTTCTCCTCATCGGCTCCACCCTCATCATCGGCTACGGCAACTTCGCCAAAGCCACCGAGTCCAGCACCGCCGCCTCCATCACTCACGCCGCAGCGCGTTAGTTGCACCAGCGCCGCGTCACCTGCTGGACGTGGCCTTCGATGACTGAACATCCACCGGCGCCTGCTTGGCCTCCGGCAGCTGGACGTTCATCTCACGCGCCAGCGTCGGTGCAATCTGCCGCATGTCGATCACGCCCAGATTCCGTCCCTTCGCTACGTCGTACCCCTCGATGAAGAACGCCGATCGCATCGCCGGTCGCGACGGGAGATAGCCGTGCATCCCCGTCGAGGGTGCGTCCTCGACCAACGTCCCCGAGAGCGCGCCACCCGGGTCGTAGCCGTCTTTGTAGTCCACCAGAAACGTCGCCTGCGGAAACCCTCCGCGCGCCGCAATCTCCTCATGCGTCAGGATCGTCTCGATTCCATTGTTCGGGTCCGCCTTCGCCCGCTCCAGCACCGTGCGCACCTTCGCGACCAGCGCCGCATCCTCCGGGTGCTGCAGCACGATCGCATTCGAACCACCAGCCGCCCACGCCTCCGCCTGCCACCTCACCACTGAGGGCCGCTTCGCGCCCGGCTTCGGCGGTCCCAGCTCGATCAGCCCCGCCTGCGACAGCAATACATTCAGGTTCGTACGATGATCCACCCGCAGAAATCCATGGTCGGAGACGATCACGATCCGCGTGTGAGGATCGATCGCCAGCGCCGCCTGCCTGATCTGCCCGATCTGCTCATCGATGATCTCGAGCGACGCGTTCGCCTCCGCGCTGAAGGGGCTGTGGACATGCTCCTGGTGATCGAGATCGGTCAGGTGCACCAGCAGCAGGCCCGGATGGTACTTCTCGAGGATGCCTACCGCCTCCGCCGTCTTCGTCACATCCTGGTCGGCCTTCTCGTCGGGGTGAACGCCGATCTGATCCAGGATGTCCGCCGGATGATATGGCGAGCTGCCAGGCTTGTCCGTGTGCTCGGACTGCGTACCCTCGGCAATGTTGTAGTCGATCGGCGCGTTGATCGTCACCGGCCAGCCCACGTTCGCCGTCTTGATCCCCGCCGCGTCCGCCACCGTATAGAGCGTCGGCACCTTGATGTCGGCAAAGTCCCAGTACCAGGTGTTCGGGTGCTCGCCGAGCGGATCGAAGACCGTGTTATCGACGACCCCGTGCTCGGCCGGCCATACCCCCGTCACCATCGTGGTATGGCTCGGATACGTGACCGTCGGAACCACCCCCACCACCCCCTCCGCATAACTCCCCTGCGTCAGGAACTGCCGCAGCACCGGCACCTTTAGGCCATGCTGGTCCGCCTGCGTCACGTACTCCGGCTTCATCCCGTCCACCGAGATCAGCACCAGCGGTGGCGCCGGCTGCGCAACCCCGCAGACAGCAGCAAACAGAAGAGCAGCGCCAGAGAGGCGACCCTGTGCAGAGAAAAAGGACATGCCCTGAACCTACCGTTCGTAGATGACAGGCGTGCAAATCGTCGCGCTCTCGTTCCGCATCGCACTCGGTAAGGAACCCTCTCATGGCGTCCAGCGGCCGCGACCTGGAAGTTACAACCACGACCAAAGCCGCGCACACAGGAGGAGTTCCGGGCGACTAGGCGACGATCTATCCAATCGCAATCAGCCGCGTCGCCTCTCCCTGCGGCTCGACCGTTCGCTTCAGCTGCCCACAGGCCGCATAGATGTCCCGCCCCCGTGGCCGCCGCACGTACGTCGGCAAGCCGCCTGCGATCAGCATCGCCTGAAACCGGCTCACGTCCTCCGTCCTCGGCTGCTCATAGGCAATCCCCGGCCCCGGATTCCACACGATCAGGTTCACCTTGGCTCGCATCCCGGCGAGCAGCGCCAAGACCTCGCGCGCGTGCTCCGGCCGGTCGTTCACCCCGCCCAGCAGCACATACTCAAACGTCACCCACTCCCGCGTTCGCAGCGGAATCGTTCGCACCGCATCGAGCAGCGCCGCAATCCCCCACTTCCGCGTCACAGGCATCACTCGCTCCCGCACCGCGTCGTTCGACGCGTTCAGACTCAACGCCAGCTTGGGCCGCACCGCCTCCATCGCGAACCGGCGGATGGCCGGCTCAATGCCCGATGTCGAGACCGTCATCCGCGACTCCGAGATCCCCACCCCCTCGACCAGTAGTCGCACCGCCTTCATGAACGCGTCGTAGTTCAGGAACGGCTCGCCCATTCCCATGAAAACCAGGTTCACCCGGTCGCGCCCGATCACCACCCCCTGCCGCCGGAGCACCGCCACCACCTGCCCCGCGATCTCCCCCGCCGTCAGGTTCCGCCGCATCCCCAGCTTCGCCGTCAGGCAGAACTGGCAATTCACCGCACACCCTACCTGACTCGACACACAGATCGTCGCCCGCCGCAGACCTCGTCCCTCCAGCACCCCCACATTCCTCTGGTCGTCGTGCCGGAAGGGCTCGCCACGCCGGAGAGGCCCGGCCTGAGCCGGCCGCGAGGCACTCTCGCTCGCGTCTCTTCGTCTCCCGCGGTCACTCTGAGCGCCGCGCGGCACCTGCTTCCCTACCCCCGCGTCCGCAGAGACGCCATCCTCCTCCTCCGACGCGTCGCTCCCATCCCCACGCTCGCCGCCATCGCCGTCCGGCATCCATACCGTCTCGACCGTCTCCCCATCGCCCATCGCGATCAGGTACCGCTCCGTCCCGTCCACCGACCGGGCCGTCTGCACGATCTCTGGCAGGCCAACTGTCACACCATCCGCTGCAAGCCGCGCCCGCAGCTCCACCGGCAGGACCGTGACCTCGTCCCACGCCTCGACTCGCTGCCGGTAGAGCGCCTCGAAGAGCTGACGTGCCCGGTACCCCTTCTGCCCCAGCTCCGCCATCAGCGAGGTCAGCTCCGCCAGATCCATCCCAAGGGCGCACCGAGCCACCCCCGTCACCGTCTTCGCGGCGGTCTCCGTCGTAAGCCACGCCGGATCGGTCAGCGCCACCCGCGCCTCCGCCTCCCGATCTGCTGCTTGCGTCGTCACGTCACCGTCCCTCATCCAAAACTCATCAGAAGTGCACTTCGTGGCGTCCAAAGTGCACCGCGTGACACGCGAAAGTGCATGTCACATCCCATTATGAAACAATAATATTGGTAAGAGGTGGTATGGCAGCGACTTTGATTCCGGAGCCCGGCACCCTCGCACAGGCCCCCCGCAACATCCGTAAAACTCGTCTCAGCAATGGTTTACTCGTCCTCACCGAGCGCATGCCGCAGGTTCGCAGCGTCTCCATGGGCGTCTGGCTCTCGACCGGCTCCCGTGACGAAGCCCCCGAGGTCAACGGTATCTCCCACTTCGTCGAGCACCTCGTGTTTAAAGGTACGAAGTCCCGCTCTGCCAAGCAGTTAGCGCGCGAAGTCGACACCATTGGCGGCAACCTCGACGCCTTCACTGGAAAAGAGAACATCTGCTTCAATATTAAAGTGTTAGATGAGAATATTGACCCCGCGCTCGATCTTCTCTCCGACCTCGTCCTAAACCCCACCTTCCACCCCGACGACATCGCCCGCGAACAGGGCGTGATTCTCGAGGAGATCAAGATGGACGAGGATAATCCAGATTATCTGGTGCATGAACTTTTCACGCAGAACTTTTGGAAGGGAAACGCTTTAGGTCGCCCCATCCTGGGCACAAGGAAGACCGTCTCAAGCTTCGCTCAGAACGTCGTTCTCCGCGAGTACGAGCGCCGTTTCACCCCTGCGACTATGGTCTTCTCCGCGGCTGGAAACCTTCATCACGACGACTTCGTCGCCGATGTCGAGCGTCGTTTTGGCGGACTTGCTGCTGCCCTGCCCGTGGTTGGCGAGATCTCCCAGACACCAACGCCAAGGCCTCACATCACCCTTCGTCGTAAGCGCTCGCTAGAGCAAGTTCAAATCTGTCTAGGAGTTGCGGCACCAAAGCTCAATAATCCGCGGCGTTATGCCATCTATCTTTTGAACACTATTCTTGGCGGCGGCATGAGCTCACGGCTCTTCCAGACGATTCGGGAAGACCGCGGCCTTGCCTACTCCATCTTCTCCGAGCTCAATCCCATGCGCGATACAGGAGTCCTCAACATCTTTGCGGGCGCCGCTGTGGAGAAGGCGGAAGAGGTTGTGCAGCTTACGATGGCGGATCTTCGCCGTCTCAAGGATGAGACCGTGTCTGTTGTCGAACTTAAGCGAGCCAAGGATCAACTTAAGAGCAACATCATCATCGGTCTTGAGAGTTCAGGCAGCCGCATGGCAAATCTTGCTCGGCAGCAGATGTACTTCGGTCGCTTCTTTGGCGTTGACGAGATCATCGCTGACATCGACTCAGTAAGGCCGGAGACCGTTCAGGAGCTTGCCCATGAGCTCTTCCAAACTGAGCGCATGGCAGTCGCAATGCTCGGCAATCTGGGCGAGATGTCGATTGAGCGATCGCAGCTGGTCTGCTAAGTTGACCTGTGTTGTACGCAATGCAAGAGGATCACGTGGGAGAGAAGAGGATGATGCGAGTAAGACGTCGGTCGCATAGCGATGAGGGCTTTACATTAATCGAGCTGCTGATCGTAATGTCCGTCATGCTGATCTTGATGACGCTCGCCGTACCACAGCTGTTGAAGTTGCGTAAGCAGGCGGACGAGAACTCAGCGATCCAGTCTGTGCGGGCCATTACCAATGCCGAGCTCCAGTACAACTCAACCTACCCACAGAACGGCTTTGCGTGTTCCCTGCCGGCGCTTGGTGGAGATCCGAAGTCGGGCGCTCCAACGGCACAACAGGCGCAGTTCCTCGATAGCACCCTCAGTACGGGGCAGAAGGCCGGGTACACCTTCGCGATTACCGGATGTAGTAAGGTGAACGTCAATAACCAGGACATGTACACCTCCTACCAGATCACGGCGGTCCCGCAGGCTGTTGGGAAGACTGGCGACCGCGGCTTCTGCTCGGATGAGAACAACGTCATTCGTGCGGACCCAGCCGGCGGAACGAGTTGTACGCAGCCGATTCAGTGAGGGCATGGCGCGGAGCGCAATGGTTTCTTGAGGGTGCACTGTGCCTTGTTCTGGCTTCGGGCCCGTCCTCCGCTCCGGCGCAGGTCTCGCTCGATCGGGCCAAGGTTCTGAAGCTGGTCGACGATCACTATAACCACTTGTCCTCGTTGCGCTGCGAGTTCTCCGAGAGCTTTTCGGGTGTAGGAGCAGAGCGCCACGAGAGTGGTACTCTGCTGCTTGCCAAACCAGGTCGGATGCGGTGGAGCTACACCGAGCCTGCAGGCAAGCTGTTCGTGCTTGATGGTCGGTACGCCTGGTCTTATAACCCGGGCGACGCACAGGTTCAGCGGGTCTCAGGTAAACAGCTCGATGATCTCCGATCCCCTCTACGCTTTCTGCTTGGGCGAACGCGACTCGACCGTGAGCTCAGCAGCGCTACCGTTTCATCGGAGAGCGGTGGCTACGCTATTCAGGGTGTCCCAGAGGGAATGCGAGACAAGGTGGATCGGCTGACGCTTCATGTCACGTCAGCCGGTCTCATTGAGGAGATTCGTGTTGAAGAGAGAGACGGCTCTTCTACTCAATTTCGATTTTGGAACGTGTCTGAGAACGTCGCCATACCTGCCCAGACATTTCGGTTTGAGGTTCCACGCGGAGTGCCGGTCGTAGATGGACTGCCCCCATCCTGACTAGCCATTCTCGCATTAGAGGCTGACCGTGCCCGACTCTCCGACGTTAACGCTTCCTCCCGTCGCTGCGGCTGCAAGGTACTTCACACCGCGCACAAGTTTGCTGGAGGATGCCTCCCAGTACTGAGCTTCATGGATTTGGATCTTGAGGACGGCGATAGACGGATCCTCCTCTCCTTCAGGGAACCAGGCCTTGTACATGGGATTCCAGAGGTCGTGAATCTTCGCTCGATCGTTGCTGATCGATGCGCGACCCTTTGCAGAGATGTACGTTGCGTTCGAGGGGTCCGCATAGATCAGCGAGACATGAGAGTCGTCGGCGATCTCGTGCACCTTACCCGACTCCTGCCGGGTTAGGAACCACACGGTGCCGTCGAAGTCGGTCTTCTGTGTTGCCATCGGGCGGCTGTCAAAGGAGCCGTCTGCGGAGGCGGTGGTCATCATGGCAATGCGAATGTCCTTGATCAAATCGCCAATCTTTCGCCGTCCCTCCTCGCCGCTCAGGTGCTTCTGCTCACTCATGTTGATCCTCCGCAGGGTAGGATGCGGCTGGCTTCGCTCATGTCACCGCCGCGTGACGAAGCTGACCTAAAATGAAGAGAGTGATGGCGGCTCACGTGCGTCATTGCGAGGTGAGTCCGTCTGTGTCCTTTGCTGTGTCTGGTAACACCATCCTTTCTTCGGCGGAGTTCTTCGAGGCGGCGATCCATCCTCTGCCGGCCGTCGCTGTCTTCGACTGTGACGGTACGCTGTGGTCGGGCGATGCAGGTTCGGCGTTCATGCGCTGGAGCATCGAGACGGGTTTGGTCTCGCGCGAGATGGTGGACTGGCTGGACGCGCGCTATCGCGGCTATCTGCGCGGCGAGGTCTCCGAGGCTGCGATCTGTGGCGAGATGGTCCAGGTCTACCAGGGTCTGCGAGAAGAAGAGCTGCGTGGAGCGGCGCGAAGCTTCTTCTCGACCCATATGGAACCAAAGATATTTCCTGCTATGCGTGAGTTGGTGGAACGGCTGCGGACTGCGGGTACCGAGTTGTGGGCTGTGAGTTCGACAAATGATTGGGTGGTGGAGGAGGGTGTGCAGCGCCTCGGCTTCGACGCTGCACACGTGCTCGCGGCGAGAGTGCGGGTTCGGCATGGCGTGATCACAAACGAGCTCCTGGCAGTACCAACAGATGACGCGAAGGTGACTGCCCTGCGCGGCGTCGGTGTCACGCAGTTGGGTCCTGTGTTTGGCAACTCGGTCCACGACGCGGCGATGCTGCGAGTGGCAGACCGGCCATTTGCGGTCAATCCGACACCTGCGTTACGTGAGCTTGCGGCGCGGGAGGGCTGGCCTATCTTCGAGCCCCATGATGCAGAACGTGTGCCCGTCTAAGCCGTAGCAGGGCGCAAATCTTCGGCTCCATGAGGGGCTTCGTTTCGACGTAACGTTCGCGAGGGTACTCGTTGCACCAGGTCGTTGTGAGGCTTTTGTCCGATGCTTTGCGTCTAACCGGTAATCTCGTGAATGACTCAGCACAGCACTCCCAAGGACGACGGCGACCACAGGCTTCCGGAGTCGTTCGCTATGTTGTGGCTGCCCTGATCGTACGACGCGCTCCAACCTCGGACGAGGCAGCCCACGAGATTCTGATCTGCCAACGAAAGGCCGACCAGCCGATGAGTCTGAAGTGGGAGTTTCCTGGAGGCAAGATCGAGTTGGGTGAGACATCCGAGGCTGCGCTAGCGCGCGAACTGAACGAAGAGCTCGGCATAGTCGCGAAGATCGGACGCAGAGTAACCGCCCTACGACATCGCTATCGAAATGGGGCCTCGATCGACTTGCAGTTCTTCCTGGTCACCGAATTTGAAGGTGAGCTTGAGAACCGAATATTCAATGAGGTGAAGTGGTCGCCTCTGCAGGCTCTTCCAGGCTATGACTTTCTTGCAGCCGACGTCACGCTCGTGCGCGAGCTGGCGAATGGCAATCTGATCTAGAGAGAAAGCGACGTTGTGGAGTTCATGCCTCGGCTGCCAAGCCTAGCTCAGCTCCTCGTTGTTGCACGATCTCGTGAAGCTTGGTGGCGACCTGGGTCTGAGCTGGACTCCCGCTGAGCTCGACGTTTGCCTGCATATGGGTGGGACGACGCGATGAGAAGAGAATCACACTCTCCGGATTCGCTTCGACGGCCGCCTTCAACATGAGACGCGCAAGTAGACCGGGTTCGCTGAGATCGGCGGCAAGCTCCTGGGACCATTTTGCGCGAATGTCAGGGTGAAGCATCAACGCTGCGGAGAGTAGTTGGAAGGACTCCGAGATCGCACGATGGTGAAGTCGCCTATACGGGGTCGGGCCGATTGCCGGGTGGAGGATGCTCCACTCGTACTGAGTAGTCGAGCAGAACGCGGGATGTGTGGTGAGAAGCGCTGGAACTTTTTCTCTGCCACTGGCGATGCCAAAGGCTCCAATCTTGCCGGAGCGAACGGCCGCATCAAGTGTTTTGAGCAGCAGGTCGGCAGTCGCTTCGTCCGCGAGATCGTTTGAGTCCACTTCATGCAAGAGCCATAGATCGATGTGGTCGGTACGCAGCTCGCGCAGACTGCTCTCAAGGCCAGCTTGAGCCTGCTCCGGGGCAAAGAGCGACTTGGGTGGACCGGCAGCGACGGCGCCCGCAGCCCGGTTAAGGCGGCTCTTCAGGCCGGGAACTAACCTGAGCACGGGGCGTGCGATGCGGCGTCCAACGCTCAGCAAGGATTGATTGCGTGCGGGCGGAATGCCGTACTTGGTTGTGACGGTGACCTGACCGCGGTGACGGGCGAGCAGGTCACCCACGCAGGCCTCAGCCCTTCCGTAACCGTACATCGGCGCCACATCGAAGTGCCGCACACCAGCATCGAAGGCAGCGTCGAGCATGCGCACTGACTCCTGGCGAGTCATGACTCCCATCAGAGTCGAGCAGCCAAAACCCAGCTGCGTCGTGGTCGTTCCCTGAGGTGTGATCGTCACGGTGCGCATCGGATCGGCCTCCTATCACTTGCAGGCTAACGGGCGAGGTGATCAGCCAAGCGCATTGCAAGCGCGAGGATAGTGTGAGTGGGATTGGAGAAGCCGCCAGTGGGAAAAGCGGCTGACGAGCAGATGAAGCAATTTAGGAGTCCATGAAGCCTTAGATCAAGGTCCACAACACCGTCATGTGGGCTGGCTGCCATGCGCATGCCACCAATGTGATGATTGCTGTCATCGCAGCGGGCTGTGACGGCGGGGTCGTCGGCCATCAGGGCAGCATCAGGCTCCAGGTCGAGCATACCGGAGAGCGAACGCTGCGCCTGAAGGACGAACTCGCGCATCGTGTGTCGTTCGAGCGCGGAGATACGCCAGTCGAGTTGAAGCCTCTGCATGCCAAGCCGGTCGCGCTCAGGACTGAGCGTGAGCTTACTGGAGCCGGCGGGCTCCTGCTCGCAGTGCAGCCGAAGCGAGATCTCGGCGTTTGGAGAGTTGTATGCGCGATGTTGGGCGAGGTAACGAGCGATCTGTCGGCCGAGTTGCGGGAGAGTGACGACGCCGCGGGCCACCTCCGCGGCGGTCACCTCGCGGACCCGTCCGTGAAGCAGCTTTCGCGCTGTTGCCTTTACATCACTGAGCGCCTCGTCCGAGTGGGAGAGGAAGTTCATTGTCGCGGCGACATTCAAGGTCTGACGAGCCCGCTGGAGCTCAGGGGCGAGTCGACATTTTGCATGGTACTTGTGCCCGCGAACGTAAGCGTTATCGAACGCAGCATGGAAGCGACGTGCATTCCGAACCTGAACTCGTCCTGCGTTTAGGTCGATATGATCTTGAAAGTGGAGACCGAGGCGGCCGGATACATTCCAAGGCAGTCGACCGTCGCGCGGTTGCAGGAAGAAGCGAGTCGTCTCCATCGCCCCGAGCGCGAAGATGTAGCTCTCTGCGCGGAAGGTGTGCTCGCGACCGGTAAGCGTTTTGGTCCGGACGCCTGTGACGGTGCTCTGATCGATCTCGAGTGCGACGGCATTTGCGTGCAACCAGACTTCAATATCTTGACGATTGAGAGCGGGGGCGTGGAGTCGAGAGAAGTCGGGATCCGGGCACCAGCGGGAGAAGTACGGGAGTAGACCATCCAAGGCAGGTGGGGAGAGCCGTAAGGCACGCCAGACGGCCGAGTCGTCGCGCAGGACGGAGCCGAGCCCCTCGTGCACGAGCGCTCTCTCATAGAAGGGCCGCAGGGTAGCTTGGGAGAGGGGCCATCCACTCTCTGGGATCCATGGCCGCTTCTCGAAGTCCATCGTGTCGAGCTCGAGAATCTGACCGCCCCAGCGTCGCGTAGTGCCTCCGTGAACACGGAAGCGCCCCGTAGTGACGCCTCGATGTGGCAGGCCCAGCACATCGGCCTCGTAGAGCTGCTGATCGTTCTGCTCAAGCTCGCGTGAGCCTGCCTCAAGGAGAACGACGCTCTTTCCGTGATGCCTTAGCTCGATGGCAAGCAGGATGCCAGCGGCACCGGCACCCACGATGCAGACGTCCGGGCGTAGGTCGGCCGAAGGTATCTCGCGAACGAGGTCACGCATCATGCGACAGACAAACGCTCAGCCCGCAGCTTCTCCAGCCGGGCTAGGATGAGAGCGACTTGATGGTCATTACTGTAGCCACTGCGCACTGCACGTGCACGACCGGCTGCGGCGATACGCGTCCGCGCGACCTCGTCCGGGAGGTAGCGTCTGATCTGCATCACGCACTCCTCCATGCCGGAGAAGAAGACCGCCTCTTGCTCCTCCTCGAAGCGCGCGGCATGGCCGGCGGATCGCTCCGCTAAAAGAAATCCTCCGCAGGCTGCGATCTCGAAGCTCTTGTGCACGAACTCGTCCTGGTTGGAGTGTGTGAGGAAGCTCAGGTTGACGCGAGATCGCCAGATCGTCTCGCGGTACTCCTGCCGAAAGAGCTCGCCATCACCGGTATACAGATTGAGCCCTCCGCTCGCCTCGAGAGCTGGCTTCCAGACCAGACCACCGGAGACGCTGACAGGAAGCCCGAACTCGGTCGCGAGACGCGTTAGGAACGAGGCGCGATCGTCATAGGGCGTACCGATGAATGAGACGCCGCGATCACGATCTCGATCATTCCAGCCGCTAGGTGGGGGAAAATGAAGGGTAGGCTCATACGCAGTCTGTATTTTGATGACGTCGCGCGCGCCGCGCGCGCGGAGATCGCGCACACTCACGTCACGCTGTGTTACGTGGAGGTCGTACTCGGGAAGGCACTTGCGATAGAGGCGCCATCCGGGATCACGACGCGGGCCGAAGGCGTTGTCGATCATATAGCTGACCGTGATGACGCCTCGACGACGTAGAGTGCGTAGCGTCTCGGGCCAGACTCCGAGCACCTTGTCAAACCAAACGGCCCCAACGTGCTCGCGCGCGGCTGCGGCCAGCAGATCACGATTCAGGCGCGCGAGGTGAGTTCCTGCGGCCAGGCGGAAGGCTACCTTCCGAAGGAGTAGGTGAGCCGGCTCGTAGTCTTGTGCCGGAAACGGAACGATCGCCTGTCCCAGCCTCTCCAGGGCCCACTGCCGGTAAGTGGTCGAGTCATTGTCCGTCAGTGTGCCGGCATAGAGAATCTTCATCGCGAGACGTAGGTCACGTTTCAATCTACACGTGCGCCGCTGCTCTTTGCGCAAGCTGACTAGCCCCTCGCACTCCTCAGAATGGGCGGGAATCTGTTCCTTGCGGGCAAGGCTTGACTTTCCCCTACCGGCGACGGACACTGCGAACACCGTTTCATCGCCTGAAGCTCCTGAAATGAGATTGAGGTAACCGTATTGGCCGATTCGACGACAAGCCGCGTGAGCCTCACGTTGGATTCGTCCCTGGAGAGTGTCAACCGGGTCGAGCAGACGGCGGAGCAGTACGCACAGCAAGCGGGCTTCGATGAGGACACGGTGCCACATATCACCATGGCTGTGCGCGAGGCGGCGGTCAACGCTGTGCTTCATGGCAACGCGTATGACGTCCAAAAGAAGATCACGGTCTCCTTTGAGACAGGAGCGGACGGGCTCACGGTAAAGGTCGCCGATCAGGGCCCGGGCATGGACCCGGACACCGTTCCCGACCCGCTTGCGCCAGAGAACATTCTTCGCGGCTCCGGCCGCGGTATCTTCCTCATTCGCGCGTTCATGGATGAGGTACACTTTCGCCAACTGAACCCCGGGACTGAAATCACCCTTATCAAACACAGAACTCCCGCACAGCCGGAGAACTAAAGAGGAGCTTGTCTATGAGTATGAAAGTCAGCACGCGCCAGGTCGACGGCGTGACGATCCTGGATCTGAGCGGTCGCATCACCCTTGGCGAGGGTAGCGTGACGGTTCGCGATGCTGTTCGCGATGTTCTTGCCAAAGGATCCAAGAAGATTCTTCTTAACCTAGGCGACATCAGCTACATCGATAGCTCGGGCATCGGCGAGCTCGTCAGCGCGTTTACCACCGTTAAGAACAGCGGAGGCGAGCTGAAACTGCTGAATCTCACGAAGAAGGTGCACGACCTGCTGCAGATTACAAAGCTCTACACAGTTTTTGACATCAAGGATGACGAAGCTTCGGCGATCTCCGCCTTTTCCAAGTAGCTCGACGCGCGCTCACCGAGCGTCTAAGAGAGGCCGTCGCTCAAGCGACGGCCTCTACTACTACTACTACAACCAAAGATCACTTTCCGAAGTCCACCTTCGGTGCGACGCTGTTCTCTTTGTTGCCCTCGAAGTACTCGTCTCTAGCGTGGTAGCCAGCGATATTCGCCCAAAAGCTGTTGGGAAACTGCTTTACGTAAATATTGTAATCCTTCAAAGTACGATTGTAGCGGCTCCGTTCAACCGCGATGCGGTTTTCGGTACCGGCGAGCTCATCGGAGAGACGTGAGAACTGCTCACTACCTTTCAGATTTGGATACTGCTCTTGCAACCGAAAGAAGGGGCCGAGCGCAACATCGAGCTTTCGATTCGCCTCAATGTTGCTGGTGTGGTCTCCGGCGTGATCGGGTGAGCTGAGGACACCGGCGCGCGCATTGGCGATGTTTGTTAGCACGGTCGTCTCTTCATTGACATAGCCCTTTACCGTAGCAACGAGGTTGGGGATGAGGTCAAGGCGCCGCTGCTGTACCACGTTGACCTGGGAGTAGGCCTGATCAACATCCTCATTTTTCTGTACCAGCGTGTTCTTCGCGCTGACGTAGCTGCCAAAACCGAGCAGTACGATCACCAGCACGACTGCCAGCAGTCCGATACCTGCCAGTAAACCCTTCTTCATAGCACTCCTTCTCTCACACGATCCGCGCTAGGTCATCGCCAAGCGCCCTTGCTCTCATGAGCAGCCATCTATCAGCCAGCAGCGGCCATCCGCTGTACTGTACCACTGCCTGCTGACTCGCCCCTTCGTCACAGTGCTCTCTAGAAATCTCCGCTCGCACCCCCTCCGCCGGAGCTTCCTCCGCCGAAACCGCCAAATCCACCGCCATCCCCACCCCCGTCACCCCCGAAGCCGCCTGCGCCTCCGCGGTAACCGCCTCGACCGCTGCCGATGCCACCGAGCAGGTTTCCGAGCAGAAACCAGCCAAGGCCAGTGCCCCCTCCGCCTCCTCGACCACCGCGACCACCACCGCGGAAGAGGGATAGAACGACGACCAGTACGATGAAGAAGATCAGCGGTTGCAGAAAGCCGATCGGTGCTGTTTGCCGTCCCTGCTGCCGTGAATAGGTACGCGTGATCGGTTGCAGGGTGACACCGGCGTCAGCCGCGATGATAGTCGCGATCTGTTGCACACCCAAGGGAACTGCAGCATCATAGTTGCCGGCTGCGGCGTCCGGAACCATCGACCGTCCAATATCGCCGACTTTGGCATCGTTGAGAATACCCTCCAGGCCGTAGCCGACCTCAATCCGGCCTCGTCGCGGAGACATGACCAGCAGCATCAGCACGCCGCGATCGGTTCCCTTCGCGCCCACGCCCCACTTCTCCTCAAGTTGCGTCGCGAACTCCTCGATTGATTGATCACCGTCGATGGTCTTGATCGTGACAACCGCGATCTGCGCGTGCGCTTGCCGAGCAACCGTCGTGCAGAGATCTTCGACCTGCTGCCTCACGTCAGCTGAGAGGACGCCTGCGAAGTCGCTGACATACCCCGCCGGCTTTGGCAGATCCGACACTGTTTCAGCCCGCGACCTTAGGGTCGGTAGTAGAGGCAAGGCGAGAAGGACAAGCCAGAGAAGCCGGGATCGCATTATGAGTAATTGTAGGCGCAATGAAGTCTCGTGCCACCAGGCAGACAGGCTAGTCGCCTGCATCAGGCGCCGTGAGAATATGCTGACTACAGGAGTAAGCGAGATTGATCACAGCACGAGCAGTAGCGCCGGTCGCCCGGTCAGAGCCTCAGAAGACAGAGCTCCATGGGATCACCCTCACCGACTCGTACGCATGGCTCCGCAATAAGGGCTCAGACGAGGTACACGCGTATTTGGAGGCCGAAAACGCCTATACAGCGGCTGAGATGGCCGGTACTCAAAGCTTTCAAGAGACGCTCTACAAGGAAATGATCTCGCATATCAAAGAGACGGACGAAAGCGCGCCTTACCGGTACGGAGGTTGGTGGTATACGACGCGAACGGTAGAAGGCCTGCAATATCCGACCCACTGTAGACGGGAGAGCCGCGGCGAGGTCTACGACGCGAGCCTTCCTGAGCAGGTGATACTCGACGTGAATGCCTTGGCTAGCGGACAGGCGTTTATGTCGCTCGGCGCGATGACCGTGAGTCCAGACGGAGCGATGCTGGCCTACTCGACCGACAACACCGGCTTCCGTCAATACACGCTTCACATCCGCGATCTGCAGACCGGAGAGGACCTTCCGGACACGGCCGAGCGCGTGGGGTCCATGGCGTGGGCTGCCGACGGCAGAACACTCTTCTATACGACAGAAGATGCGACGACCAAGCGGCAGGACAAGCTCTTCCGGCATCGTCTTGGGGACCCAGCAGAGCGTGACACGCTGGTGTACGAAGAGCAGGATGCGCGTTTCAATGTCGGCATCGGGCGTAGCCGGGATGGGCGTTTTCTCTTGCTTGAAGCGGGGAGCCATACCACGAGTGAATGCTATTTTCTTGCGACCAGTACACCGGGGGCCGCGTTCCTGCTCATCGCACCACGGATCGATGATCAGGAGTACACAGCTGACCATCGCGACGGGCGCTTCTATCTCCGGGTGAATGACATAGGAAGGAACTTCCGCGTCGTGACTGCACCAGTGGAGACACCGGGGCGCGAGTATTGGACGGAACTCGTCCCTGAGGACCTTTCGGCCCCGCTTGAAGACTTCGACCTCTTCGCCAGCTTTTTTGTGTGTTCCCGTCGGAGGGCGGGTCTGACCACTCTTGAAGTCCATCGCCTGCGTGCTGATGGCGCAGCGCAGCCTGCAGCAGAGATCGCCTTTCCAGAGCCGGCATACACGGCAGCGGCACACGTAAATCGCGAGTTCGAGACAAGGCTCTTCCGCTACAGCTACCAATCCCTGGTCTCGCCGGCCTCTATCTACGACTACGAAGTGCAGTCCGGCCAGTCGATACTGGTGAAGCAGCAGGAGGTTCCGGGAGACTTCAATGCGGTGCGTTACGGGTCCGAACGGGTATGGGTCACGGCGGAGGACGGGACCGGGGTGCCGGTGTCTCTGGTCTATCGCCGCGAGCTCTTCAGGAAAGATGGCACGAACCCACTCTACGTGTATGGCTACGGGTCGTATGGGTATCCGCTGCCGATCGGCTTCAGCCCTACGCGACTCTCACTCCTTGACCGCGGTGTCGTCGTCGCCTTCGCGCACATCCGCGGTGGTGGTGAACTGGGTGATATGTGGCATGACGCCGGGAAGATGATGCTGAAGCGGAACACCTTTACCGATTTCATCGACGTGGTTCAAGACTTGGTTAAAGACGGGTACAGTGCGCCAGACCGAGTCGCGATTGAGGGTGGCAGTGCGGGTGGCTTGCTCATGGGTGCAGTGGTGAATATGCGGCCCGAGCTCTTTCGCGCGGTGCTCTCGCATGTGCCGTTCGTCGACGTGATGAACACGATGCTCGATGAGAGTCTGCCGCTGACGGTCGCGGAATATGAGGAATGGGGCAATCCTCATCGACCCGAGGCGTTCCGGTACATGCTAAGTTACTCGCCATACGACAATCTGCGCGAAGGCGCGTATCCGGCTATGTTGGTGAAGACGAGCTTGAATGACTCGCAGGTCATGTACTGGGAGCCGGTGAAGTATGTCGCCAAGCTGCGCACCTTGAAGCAGGACCAGAGGCCGTTGTTGCTGCAGGTGAATATGGATGCGGGTCATGGTGGCTCGAGCGGACGGTACGACTATCTCAAAGAGATTGCTTTCGACTATGCCTTCCTGCTACGGGAGTTGGGGGTAGACGGCCAAGCACTGCCCTTATGAGCTCCGATGGCTGAGAG
This sequence comes from uncultured Acidobacteriaceae bacterium, assembly GCA_964247625.1. GTDB lineage: Bacteria > Acidobacteriota > Terriglobia > Terriglobales > Acidobacteriaceae > Edaphobacter. Next base: position 670,779 of record CAXTVA010000001.1, on the reverse strand, counting down.
CTCGTAGTGTGCTGGCGTTTTTGTCTCAGCGGTCGCTCAGACAGTCCTACGGTCCTGGCCGACCACCAATGGCTTACGCAACACCCATGTCGTCATGCAGCGAAATTCCTGAACGATGGTGGTTTTAAGGGGGTCAACGAGAACCGCATCGAGTTGCTCGGTGATGTCCATGAGCATCGCCTCGTCTACGAGAAACCACTCACTGCCATCGCCTATGCGATAGATATTCTCGCTGACGGGCTCGAACTCCACGCCGATGCGCGATCCGAGACGGCAGAAGAACAGGCCGCCAGGGCGCAACACGCGCCAGAGCTCTTCCAGCATGGCAAAGAAATGGACCTCATCGCGGGCGAAGTGCAGCACGGAGTTGCAGATCACAACATCGGCAGAGGCGTCTTCAAAGGGAGTGGCTTCAATCGGCGCGGTGCGGAAGTTGCTGGCGGGAAGCGCCGGCGCCAACTCTGCAGCAAGCGCGCGGATATGTTCCACGGCGTCTACATCCATGTCGGTAGCGAGGACGTCACAGCCCTCTCTCAGCAGATAGACGAGATTCCGACCGAAGCCACAGCCAGCATCGAGCACGCGCATTCCGCGCGCGATATTGCCGCGCAAGATCTGGTCAAAGACATAGATATCAATATGCCCGAACTGCTGCTGCAGAGTCAGCGTGCCTCCTACGAGCCGTTATGCCTTCACAGCAGGCTCAGGCAGAAGTTCTCCACCCTCCCCAGGGGCGAGAAACAGATTGGTTTCAAGCCCGTGTTGCCTCATGTAGAGGTCGTGGTAGCGGCCACCAAGCGTATAGAGCGTCTCATGTGTTCCGCGCTCGACGATCTCGCCTCGTTCGACGACCAGAATCTGCTCTGCACGCCGGATTGTTGAGAGACGGTGAGCAATGACGAAGGTCGTGCGACCCTGCATCAGGTAGCTGAGACCGTTCTGAATCATCGCCTCAGACTCGGAGTCGAGAGAGCTTGTGGCCTCGTCAAGGATGAGGATGCGCGGATCTGCCAGAATCGCTCGCGCGATCGAGAGACGCTGCCGCTGGCCGCCGGAGAGCTTGACACCCCGCTCGCCAACGATCGTATCGTAGGCCTCCGGAAAGCGCTCCGCGAACTCGTCCACGCGAGCGATCCGGCAGGCCTCGAGCAGCTGCTGCTCAGTTGCGCCTGGCCTTGAAAAGAGGATGTTCTCGCGGATGGTACCGTCGAAGAGAAACGTCTCCTGCAGCACGACCCCGAGCTGGTTGCGGTAGCTCGACAGCTTGACCGTGGCGAGGTCGACATCGTCGATCAATACGCGTCCGGTCGAGGCCGTGTGAAAGGCGCAAAGGAGGGAGATAAGCGTGGACTTGCCTGAACCAGAAGAGCCGACGAGTGCGGTAACCGTCCCCGGCTGCGAGTCGAAGCTGATCCCGTGCAGCACGGGTTTGCCTTCCTCATAGCTGAAGGTGACGTTCTCGAAGCGGACTTCTCCGCGAATGATGGGGAGTGCAACGGTGCGCGCTGGGTCGCGATCCTCTTCGCGTTCACCGAGAATCTCATTCGTACGATCGAGTCCGGCGATAGCCTCCGTCAGCTGCGTCCCGATGGAGACCAGCTGCACGATCGGGGCGATCATAAAGGCGAGGTAGGCCACGTAGGTAAAGTACTCGCCCGTTGTGAGCCGGCCAGCGACGACCTGGTGCGCGCCCAGGTACATGATGAGTGCGCCCACAAACCCGAGCACTGCTGTTGAAGCGAGGCTCATGAAGGACTGCGCCGTTAGCGACGACACAACATTCGCGAGCAGACGCTGCGCTCCGCGCGCGAAGACGTCAGCCTCACTCTGCTCTGCGTGATATCCCTTAACGACCCGCACCCCGCCGAGTGACTCGGTGAGTCGACCTGTCACCTCGGCGTTGATCTTTGAACGCTCGCGAAAGATCGGCCGAATCGTCTTGAACGCGCGCTGCAGGATGATGCCGAAGAGGAAGAGAATAACGAAGGTAAGCAGAGTCATCTCAACGTTAAGGTGAATGAGATAACCGAAGGCAAAGAGCGCGGTAAAGATGCCGCCAAAGAGGTCAATGACGCCCGTACCAATAAGATTTCGAACGCCTTCGACGTCGGTCATGATGCGCGCAACCAAGGTGCCGGTTCTGTTCTCATCGTAGAAGCTGACCGGCAGCCGGCCAATGTGCGATTGCACCTGTGTCCGCAGATCAGCGATCAGACGCTGGCCAGCTTTTGAGAGCACCTGAGTGAGCGCGAATGACGATAAACCTTGCAGGATCGTTGCCGCAATCACGACGCCGACGATGACGGGCAGTAGGTGCATCTGTCGCTTTGCCATGACGTTATCAACGAGATAGCGGGTCGAGGTCGGCAGAACGAGTCCGCTGGCGCGGTTGAGGAGCATCAGCACGAAGCTGCCCGCAAGCAGCCAGCGACGCGGTCTAATAAGACGCCAGATGTCCGGCATCACCTTGCGTAGACTTGGCTTGGGTCGTGACGCTGTCAGATTCGCGGCCGTGGCGCGACCGGTTCCGCGGGAGGGACGATCGGCCGCTGGGAGCCGCGCGCCGCCGAGGCTGGATGAATTGAAAGAGGACATCGCTAGTCTTAGACTACGCCCGATCGGTCTTCATGGCTGACCGGCAGCCCTCACCACGAGCCAACCTCGGGTTGCGGAGTATGGCTACGCTGTACGGAACTCGATGAGATTCGCCGCACGGGCAGCGGCCTCTGCGAGCACTTTGTGATGGATCACAAAGAGCGCCAGTTCGAGTCGATCAGAGACGCCAGTCTTGTCGTAGATGCCACGCAGATAGTTCTTGATGACCTGCTCCTTGGTGCCGAGCTGGGTCGCAATGTCCTTGTTCTTGCAGCCCTGAACGATCAGCGCCACGATCTGCATCTCCTTGGGCGTGAGGCGATCGCGGACACGGGAGCCGACACTGTCTTGAGGCTCGAAGACCGTCACGTTGGCATTCTGCATACAACGCTGGCCGCGGCTCACGCGGCGAACAGCGTCAACAAGTTCGGAACCGCCGATATTGCGAAAGACAGCGCCGTGGAGAAGGGGGGTAAGAATGGCGTCAAGCGATTCACCATTCTCTGCAATCACGATGGCACGGCTTCCGGCGTCGAGAATCTGTCGTACCAACGCCGCTTGATCCGTCCCAAGGGAAGAGGCATACAGCACAACTGCACCACGATGGGCGGCGACTGCCGCAAGGAGCCGCGCCGCGTCCTCGCATTGGGCGACTATGCGAAGGTCGTCCTCGAGTGCAAGCACGCGAGCTGCGCCAGCACGAAAGATGGACTGGTTATCAGCAAGAATGACCCGTGTCATAAGACTCGTCCTCCACCCTTTCAAATCGCCTTTCAGCTGTAAAGCTCGTGGAACAGCCGACCGCGATGGCGAGGTAGGCGCCGACAGTCGACTTCCGTTCTCCATACATTGCGAACGGAACAGACAGAAAATGAACCGCCAATACCCGTCAGCAATCGAACTCTATACGGGTACGCCGGCCCTCCCATTCTGGATGGGGTCGCCGTATAAATAGAGATATGGCTAAACCGATTCTGCTTGCCATCGACGACGACGTGAGCGTTCTGGAGGCAGTTGTCCAGGACCTGCGGCGCAAGTACGGCCAGCACTATCGGATCGTACGGGCCGCCTCCGGCCGCGCCGCGCTCGACGTCTGCGCACAGTTGAAGAAGCGCGGGGAGACCGTAGCCTTGCTGCTCTCCGACCAACGCATGCCTGGTATGACCGGTGTCGAGTTTCTGGAGCAGGCGATCAGCCTGTTTCCCGAGGCCAAGCGCGTGCTGTTGACGGCGTATGCCGATACGGAAGCGGCCATCCGCGCGATCAACTCCGCTAAGATCCACTATTACCTGAACAAACCGTGGGATCCTCCGGAAGAGAAGCTGTATCCGGTGCTGGACGACCTGCTCGGCGCGTGGCACGAGGGCTATCAACCTCCGTTCGACGGTATACGCGTCATCGGCACACGCTGGTCCTCCACCGACCATGCCGTGCGCGACTTTCTTTCACGCAACCGCGTCCCGTATCAGTGGCTTAATCCAGATACAGCTCCCGACGCGCTCGCAACCCTGAAGGAACGTGGGATCGAGGATAGCCGTCTCCCGGTCATCCTCTTCCCCGATGACACCTTCCTGGTTCAGCCGGAGACGACTGCGCTTGCTGCGAAGGTCGGTCTACGCGTGACCGCGAAGCAGGAGTTCTACGATGTCGTTGTGATCGGCGCCGGACCGGCCGGATTGGCGGCAGGTGTCTATGGAGCGAGTGAGGGGCTCCGGACGTTAGTTATCGAAGCTGAGGCTCCAGGCGGACAGGCAGGTTCAAGCTCGCGTATAGAAAACTATCTTGGCTTTCCGGACGGCCTCAGTGGTGAGGAACTTGGGAAACGTTCTTATCTGCAGGCGCGCCGCCTTGGAGCAGAGTTCCTGACGCAGAGCGTGACTTCGATCCGAAGTGACGGGCAGTATCACATCGTGCAGATGAGCGACGGTAGTGAGGTGACCTGCCACGTGTGTGTGATTGCTACCGGGGTCTCGTACTGCAAACTGAATGTGCCCGGTGCGGAGCAGTTCTCCGGTGCGGGACTCTACTATGGCGCCGCACAGTCGGAGGCAATCTCCTGCCGCGACGAAGAGGTTTACATCGTGGGTGGCGCGAACTCAGCGGGACAGGCGGCGATGCACTTCTCCCGATATGCGAACAGAGTTCGCATGCTGGTGAGGGCGGACTCCCTCGAGAAGAGCATGTCACGCTACCTTATTGATCAGATCGCTGCCACACCGACCATTGAGGTTGAGACGTGCGTGGAGATAACGGCGATGGCGGGTAACAGCCATCTGGAGTGCCTCACTGTGAGGACTCCAACCGGAGAGGACCGCCGATCCGCCAGTTCTCTCTTCATCTTTATCGGAGCTGCCCCGAAGACATCCTGGCTTCCCCCAGAGATCGCATGCGATCCGAAAGGCTTTGTGCTCGCGGGTCCTGACCTGAAGCTGCGGGCGCCCAAGGCTTGGACTCTGCCGCGGGATCCGTACTTGCTCGAAACCAGCGTTCCGGGCATCTTTGTCGCCGGTGACGTGCGCTACAACTCGGTCAAACGCTGCGCCTCAGCCGTGGGCGACGGCTCGATCGCGATTCAATTCGTGCATCAGTACTTGGCATCGCTGTAGCGAAAAGGAATGAAAGTGCGACTCAGTGAATACTAACGCCGCTGACCAAGGCGCTCTACGGTTCGAAGACGCGGTCGAGGTGACTGACGCGCTCTTGGCTGAGCTGCGCGAAGTGCCCATTCTTGCAACACTCACTCGCGAGCAGCTCCAGTGTCTAGAGCCGCTGCAGCTCGTACATGCAGCGCGTGGCGCGACGATCGTCGACAAGGGTAGCGATGCACAGTTCTTCTGGATTGTGCTCGAGGGTGAGCTCGACGTCTTGGACATAATGCCCGACGGACGTGAGAGCGTGCTTTTTACGTACACGCGCGGGTACGCCTTTGGCGAACTGCCGTTACTCGCAAACATTCCGAGCAGTGCCACCATCCGGGCGCTCAACCCAAGCCGTCTTCTGCGACTGGACGATAACTCCTTTTGGCGGCTTATGACAATCTGCCCGGAGATACGGAAGTCGATTCTGCATAACATGGCTTACCGGCTGCAGAAGATGCAGAGCCGGGCCGTGCAGCAGGAAAAGATGGCTGCACTCGGCACGCTGGCTGCTGGTCTCATGCATGAGCTTAACAACCCCGGCACAGCGGCACGCCGCGCCGCCTCTCAGCTGCGCGAGAATATGCTTCGGCTCCACGAGCTGACTGCGCGCTTTACTCGCCAGCAGTTAACAGACTCGCAGAAGGACTGCCTGCTTGTGCTGCAGGAGCAGGCGCTTTCAAGTAAAGCGCAACATCATCTCAGCTCGCTTGAACAGAGCGATGCTGAAGAGGCGCTGCTGGTGTGGATGGAAGGCGAAGAGATCGCAGACGCATGGCGACTGGCGCCGACACTTGCTGGCATTGGCATCAGCGCGCCGGAGCTCGCGTGCGCGCGGCACGAGTTCGCCAACAATGTGCTTGGCGATGCCCTGAGCTGGTTGGAAGCGCTAGTCTCGAGCGTGCAACTCGTTGGCACGATCGAAGAGAGCATCGGTCGCGTGACCGACCTGGTCCGTGCCGTGAAGTCCTATGCCTACGAGGGTTCAGGGCAGGTGCAGAAGCTCGACGTCAACGAGAGCCTGCACGCGACGCTGGTGATTTTGGGTCACAAGCTCCGCGAAAAGCAGGTAGTGCTCGAAACAGACTTGGCTCGGAATTTACCACCACTCCAGAGCGAGTGCACCGGGTTGAATCAAATCTGGACCAATCTGCTTGACAACGCAATCGATGCAGTCAAACAGGGGGGGCATATCGGCGTACGGACCTGGGCAGATCAGCGGTCGGGCGCTCCGCCCCAGATCTGTATTCTGATCAGCGATGACGGTGAAGGAATTGATCCAGCCGTACAGTCACAGGTCTTTGACCCGTTCTTTACAACGAAGGGCGTTGGCGTGGGCACGGGAATGGGTCTGGGCATCGTCCACAAACTTGTCGAGCAGTACCACGGCACAATTCATTTCTCCTCCGAGCCCGGGCACACAGCATTTGTGGTTCGCTTGCCCGTGTCCCACACCTGAGTGATCGATCTACCCTGCCTGCTATCGAGTCCGGTCATCTGCCCTTCTGTGGTGCGACCCTGACGAACCCGGTCGTGGGCTCAGGTCGGAATCAAGCTCCAGGGCTCAGAGCAGCAGCCGTGCCTGCTCTGCCGCGAGCGATTCTAGAGGTCACATACGCTGTCGACTTCGAGGCGCCTATACACGCTCAATCATCACATCAGTCGACTTAATCAATGCGGCCGCACTGTCGCCCTGCTTGAGTGCGAGCTCGCGCACTGCATCGGCAGTGATCACGGCTGTGATCGTGTGATCGCCTACAGAGAGAATGACCTGCGCCATCAATCCTTCCACACGCACGCTCACCACCTTGCCGAGAAGCTGATTCCGCCCGCTGACGCGCCGATAGCGCTCGCGCGAGAGCTCTGGTGATCGCTGCGCATCACGATCAAGAAACGGCTTCAACGCAGTGTGCGCGATCCGGTGATGTCCTCCCGAGGTCACCTTGGTGCGTAGCTTGCCGTTCAGGATCCACTGCTTGATTGTGGGATAGCTGATACCGAGCATGCGCGCAGCCTCGCGCGGCGTCAGCAACGGCAAGATCTCAGACATCACGTACCCTCCACAGCGGTAGCATCCAAGGCCGTTGTCTACTTGGCGGACTCGATTGGAACAATACGTGAGAGCGCGATCCGCAAGCTCTCCGCCGCGGATTCGGGAGTGATATCACGCTGCGGCGAAGCCAGCAGCTCGAATCCGACCATGAACTTACGTATGGTAGCTGAACGTAGCAGCGGGGGATAGAAGTGCGCGTGAAAGTGCCACTCCGGATGCTCCATACCGTCCGCAGGCGCAGGATGAAAGCCCATCGAGTATGGAAAAGAGACGTCGAAGACGTGATCGTAGGTCGACGTCAGCCTCTGCAAGATGGAGGCCAGTGCTGTGCGACGTTTGTCATCAAGGTCCACAAAGCGAGCTGCGTGGTGCTTGGGCAGAACGAGCGTCTCAAACGGCCATACCGCCCAGAACGGCACAACAGCAACAAAGTATTCATCCTCTAAGATGACCCGCTCAGCCTCAGCCAACTCGAGCGCTACATAGCTGCAAAGCAGGCATCCTCCATGCGCCTCACGATGGCTCTGCTGCGCCGCAGACTCCACCATCAGCTCATTCGGAAGCGACCGGCTGGCCCAAATCTGACCATGCGGATGCGGGTTGGAGGCGCCCATCATAGCCCCACGATTCTCGAAGACCTGAACATAGCGAATGTCGTCGCGCGCGCTGAGTTCTTCCGTCTGCGCCGTCCACAGGTCGACCACCTTGCGAATGTCGGGCACATCCATCTTCGCCAACGTCAGGTCATGACGAGGAGAGAAGCAGAGTACGCGGCAGACGCCACTCTCAGCCTCTGCCACCAACAATCCGCCATGGTCCTCCCGTGCCGGCGGCACATCTGCTTTGAGCGCCGCATAGTCGTTTTCAAAGACAAAGGTACTCGTATACTGCGGGTTGCGATGACCGCCGGCTCGTTCATTTCCAGGACACAAGTAGCAGACTGGATCGTATGTGAGTGCGGCAGGCGCGGACGTTGTCTCGGTTTGACCTTGCCAAGGTCGCTGTGTGCGCTGAGGTGAGACGAGAACCCACTCCCGTTTCAACGGATTCCATCGCCTATGCGGTTCGCTGCGCAAGCTCATTGCGCCCTCGCGACGGCGCCGTCAGAGGCGCGAGAGATGTAGCAGTCCGCCACGATACCTAGCCGGCCTTTGTACTCAGTTACCAGTGTCTCGCGAAACTCTTCCGCCTTCTCAGCGGCAACAAGGTTGACGGTGCAACCGCCGAAACCTCCACCCGTGATCCGCGCGCCAAAGCAGCCGGGCAGCGTGTCCGCAATCTCGACCAGAGTGTCCACCTCCATGCAGCTCGCCGCAAAGTCGTCTCGAAAGCTCACGTGTGCTTCGCGCATGAGCTCGCCGAATGAGGCCAAGTCATGGGCCTGCAAAGCGACACGCGCGCGCAGCACACGTTCGTTCTCCGTGATGATGTGGCGACAGCGCGCGAAGACCTCACGCGACATCAGCCCACGGCAAGTCTCGAGGTCCGCCAACGTCGCATCACGCAGCATCGTCACGCCTGGTATCGACTCTGCGAGGACCTTCTGTCCCGTTGCGACCTCTTCACTGCGGTTACCGTACTCCCCATGTGCAACCGTGTGTCGAACCATCGAGTTGCAGATCACGATCTTGACCGAGTCTGGTATGGGCAACAGCTCAAAATTGAGTGACCTACAGTCGAGCAGCAATGCGTGTCCGACGCGCCCGTTCGTGATCACAAACTGATCCATAATGCCGCATGACCCGCCTACGAAGTCATTTTCCGCAGCGCGGCACAGCGTCGCTATCTCGACCGGCGGAAGAGTCGCACCTAGGTGGGCGAGGAGCGCGACTGCGGTCGCAACCTCAACGGAGGCCGATGAACTCAGGCCTGCGCCAAGCGGGACATCACCTTGGAGCTGAAGCGAGACACCTTCGACGGGCAAACCGCGCGCTCGTAGCTGCTCGATGACTCCCGCTGGGTAATCGCTCCAATGACCATGACCGCGCTCGGGAAAGTGCAGCGGATCGAGCGTGACCGTCTCACCGAAGTTTTCAGAGATGAGGTGGATCGCACTGCCTTCATGAGGCATAACCGTAGCGACAGTCTCAAAGTCGATCGCCATGGGCAGCACGAACCCACCGGTGTAATCGGTATGCTCCCCGATCAGATTTACGCGCCCGGGAGCCGTCGCGCGCTTGATCCTATGACGTTGCGCGTCGGTAGAGTTTTGCTGACTGATCATGGGTGATGCCATTGTACGGTCAGGCCCTCCGGCAGTGGAAGCGCTTACGCGTCGGCCACGCGCTAGGCCTTGCATCGTAGCAGAGTGAAATGCGAACGGTCTTGGACCGGTCTATGCAGCACAGCAACCAGCATTAGATGCTCACAGGTTCAAGCAGCTTGGCCAGAGCGAGACCGTGTCGGCCGGCATACGCCTGCTTGTGAAACGCATATCCAGCGATAAGCGGAAACGCGAGCGTCGCCTCGGAGAAGACCATCTGCTCCCAGACGGTATCCACCTTACCCCAAGAGCTTGCCTCCTTCAGAGTGCTCGAGCTCAGGGCGCCGTCGCGCACATCGGCTACCGTGATCTGGATCGCATACTTGTGCATCGAGGCGTCTACCCCGAGCACGTCAGCGGCAACGACGATATCCTGTGCGAAGTTCTTGGGCACTCCGCCACCAATCATAAGAAGACCTGTCGTCGGATTTTCAATCTTCAATCGTGTGAGCTCGTAGAAGTCCTTTGCCGAGTCGAGGGAGACCATAGCCTTGTTCTGCCGCTCGTGCTGGTGGGCCACGAGTCCAAACCCAGCGGAGCAATCAGAGAACGCCGGGCAGAAGATCGGCACGTGTTTTTGCCATGCCGCATAGACGATCCCATCCACGCCAGTCTTCTCCGGCGTCTTGCCTTCACGATCCAGATAAGCTCCCATGGCTGCGATAATCTCCCGCGAGCTATACGGTCTTGGCTCCAACCCGTCCACAATCTCCTTGGTCGTGTCATCACAGATCCGGAGCTCTTCCTCGTCGATCAGTGTGTCGTAGATACGATCAATCATCAACTCGCGCAACATACTGTCTTCATTGCCAGACTTCAAGCGCTCATCAGCAATGTAATGCTTGAAACCAAGTGACTCAAAGAAGTCCTGGTCGACAATGTTGGCGCCCGTTGAGACGATCGCGTCCACCATGTTGTGACGAATCAGATCCACCACAACCTGCTTCAGTCCGGCGCTAATGAGTGATCCTGCGAGGCACAGGATGACCGCACACTCACGATCCTGGAGCATTCGCTCGTAGATTGAAGCAGCGCGAGCGAGATCTCGTGAGGAAAACGCCATCCTTTGCATCGCATCTACCAACGGAACCACGTTGTGCTGCTTGATGTCGATGTGCTGGATCGTGGTCTGCAGTAGTTCATGTTTGGTTGGCATAGGACTTTAGACTACCAAAGCGCCCGACAGATCTCTCACCTGCACGGAACGTCTCGCGACACGGTCGTCCTCATCATCCAGACCCTTTACAAGCTACCGATCGTCGTTTTGATGAGCAGGGTGGAGACGATCCGCCTCTTCTTCAGAGATTTATCTTGTTGCAATCTGCCGTCTCTGGCATATTGACCTCACCCCGTATCGATTACGTCTCTCCTGCCACCAAGCACACCGGTCTTCCCGATCGTTCGCACCCGCTTGCATCTGCGCTACAGAACCTGAGAGGTGAGCATGAAGTCTTTCCTTTTCACAGCGTTCCTATCTCTGCTCTTGCTTGTGCCGGCGACGCTTGTGGCTCAGAACGCCACAAGCTCTCTGCGGGGCCTCGTCACTGACCCGAGCGGCGCTGCCGTCGCCGGTGCCTCTGTCATGGTCGAGAATGCCGCTGTCGGATTTAAGGCTACCGACGCTTCAAACGCGCGGGGCGAGTACTCCTTCCAGCAGCTCACACCGGGCGAATACAAGCTCACCATCAGCGCGCCCGGCTTTGGCACGTATACCGCAACGGCGACCCTGCTTGTTGCACAGCCCGCAACGGTCAATGTCAAACTCACAGTGACCTCCGAAGCGGTTTCTGTCGATGTGAGCACCGCCACCGAGACCATCAACACCACTGATGCGAGCATCGGCAACGCCGTCGACAATGCGACCATCATGGCACTCCCCAGCGAAGCTCGAAATCCACAGACGCTGCTTGCGCTGCAGCCTGGGGTTCTCTTTCTCGGCATCACCAACTCCGCCGACAGCCGAAATGGCGTGGTGAGCGGGGCACGCGCCGACCAGACCAACATTACTCTGGATGGCGTCGATAACAACGACCAGGTCGCCCCATCCGCCTTTACGGGGGTCCTGAGGACCAGCCTAGATGCCACGGAGGAGTTCCGCGTCACCACCTCGAACGCTAACGCCGACACTGGACGCTCTTCCGGTGGCCAAGTTAACCTTGTGACCAAGTCCGGCACGAACCGAGTACACGGTTCTTTGTACGAGTACAACAGATCGTCGATCGGTATTGCGAACGACTGGTTCAACAAGTCCGGCCAACTCCAGTCCGGCGAGGCAAACCGGCCCGGCAAGCTGATTCGCAACACGTACGGTATCTCGCTCGGTGGCCCGCTGATGCGTGACAAGGTATTTCTCTTCGGCAACTACGAGGGGAATCGGCAGAATGAGTCCGCAACCGTCACGCGCACCGTTCCTACCGCCTCTCTGCGGGCAGGAAATGTGATCTACCTCGCCAATGACGGGACAGAAGTGACGCTTACCCCGCCACAGATTGCCTCCGCAGACCCAAACTGCTCCGCAAACGGAACCTGTCCCTCTGGTCCCGGGGTGAATCTTAACTCGCTCGCGGTCTTCAGTCAGTACCCTTTGCCAAACGGCAGCCTCTCTGGCGACGGCTACAACACGGCGTCCTACACCTTCGCCGGTTCCGCTCCGCTCCGGCAGAACGTCTACGTCACCCGTCTTGATTTCAATCCGACGGAGAAGCAGCGCTTCTATATTCGCGCGAGTATGCAGAACGACACGGACTCCTCCGGTCTGGCCGGCGTTGCTCAATTTCCGGGTCAACCTGCGAACCGCACCGCCACGGACGACTCTAAGGGCATCGCCGCCAATTACACTTGGGCACCTACCCCGAACGCGGTCAACAATCTGCGCTATGGCTTCGTACGCCAGAGCATCGCGACACAAGGCGTGGGCAGCGGCAGCTATGTCACCTTTCGCTCGCTGGATACGCCTACTGGCACAACGCGCTCCTCCTCGACCGTCGTACCTGCACAGAACCTGATCGACGACTTCTCCTGGACCAAGGGCAGACACACGGTACAGTTTGGCGGCAACTATCGCCACTTCACGTATGAAAACAGCACGGACGCCAATTCATATTCAGAAGCCGTGACAAATGCCTTCTGGTTTACTAACTCCGGAATCAGCAACAAGGGCGGTAGTCTCGACCCCGCCGCGTTCGGGTTTCCGGCCGTCTCTGATGGTTCAGGCTCTGCACCAGGTTTCACGGCCAACTATGACTTTGCTGTCACTGCACTCGTTGGACTCGTCTCAGAACAGACAGACCGCTTCAACTACAACCTCTCGAAGGCGGGCACGACAGGCACTCTGCTCGCTCAAGGCGCGCCCGTGGCTCGCTCCTTTCGCTCGAACGAAGTCGAATACTACGTCCAGGACACCTGGCGCCCTCTCTCAAATCTGACCCTCACCGGTGGCATTCGACACACGATTCTTCAGACTCCGTATGAGACGAATGGGCAGCAGGTACAGCCGACCATCAACATTCATCAGTGGTTCGTGACTCGGGGGCAGCAGGCCGCGCTTGGAAACAGCGTACAGCCCGAGATCTCCTTTGCTCCGTCAGGTCAGGCGCGCGGGGCGAAGCCGCTCTATCCGATGAACTGGGGCAATGTCGCTCCCCGGCTCGCGATCGCATTCTCTCCCGTGACTGATGAGGGTAGCCTCATGAACAAGCTGCTGGGTGGAGCCGGAAAGAGCTCCATCCGCGCCGGCTTTGGCATCTACTACGACCACTTCGGTCAGGGCCTTGTCACCAACTACTCGCGCGCGGGCTCTTTTTCACTGTCATCCTCCATCACGAATCCTGCCAGCTCGCTGACGGTAGACACCGCACCTCGCTTTACGGGTATTCACAACCTGCCGAGCCTCATTCCCGCTGCGGCTCCCAGCATCGGCTATCCGCAAACGCCATCCAACGATCCGAATGGCACCGGATTTGCGATCACCCAGGGGCTCGATGACCAGATTAAGACTCCGTACTCCGAAGTCTTTAACCTCTCCTGGCAACGTGAGCTCCGCGGCGGCTTTACTCTCGAAGTTGATTATGTCGGCCGTCTCGGCCGACACCTGCTGCAGCAGGAAGATCTTGCTCAGCCGCTCGATCTCGTAGACCCGAAGTCCGGCACGGACTACTACACCGCCGGCACACAGCTCTCGCAATATGTCGACCAGGGCTACACAACCGTGCCGGCGATCCCGTACTTCGAAGACCTCTTTCCTGATGCGAAGGGAACGGCTTCGACGGGAGAAGGAACTCCTGGCGCGAGCGCTACGCAGAATATCTACGATGCCACATGGAGTTCGTCTCGTGGCAACGAGACGAACGCGCTATACAACCTGGACATCGCCTGTAATCCCGGCTGCGGCGGGCAGACTGGACGCTACTGGCCCCTTCAGTACTCGTCGCTCTTTGTCACGTCTTCGCTTGGCTCTTCGTCCTACCACGCCGGACAGATCATCCTCCGCCACCCGATGAAGCATAATGTGCAGCTTGACGTCAGTTACACTTACTCGAAGTCGCTCGACATCGGCTCCGACACGGAGAACAATCCGACCAACCAGGTCAATCCGGCGACGGGTCTAGGCAGCAACTTCGGTTTCATCTTGGACGCCTTCAACCCACGCAAGAACTACGCCATCTCTGACTTCAACACCACACACCTTGTCACGGCTGACTGGATTCTTCACTTGCCCATGGGGCGCGGCCAGCGATTCGCTGGCGGTTCCGGCAAGCTTGGCGATGCTCTTTTCGGTGGCTGGTTCTTCACTGGCATCGCCCGCGCGTCGAGCGGTCTGCCGTTTGCGATCTCAGATGGCGATGGTTGGTCGACTAACTGGGAGTACGAGAGCTACCAGGTCCAGACTGGACCGATTAAGCTGCGCAAACACATCAACCAGAACGGTTCCCCTCAGGCCTTCGACGACCCTGTTGCCGCTCTCAAGAATCTTCGAGATCCATACCCCGGCGAAGCCGGCCAGCGCAATCGTTTCATCGGCGACGGCTACTTCGATCTTGACGGTGGTCTGCATAAGGAGTTGGCCGTCAGCGAACATACGCATCTGAACCTCGCTTGGGAGGTCTTCAACGTAACGAACTCTGTTCGATTCGACCCACATCAGATCGACACGGGATCAACAGACGGAACGCAGGTTGGCGTCTACAGCGGCTTGCTCACCCAATCGCGCCGGATGCAGCTGTCCGGACGTATCGAGTTCTAAGCGCAACAGCGACATCGGACTCCGCTCGCACTGTGAAACAAGGTATGCTTCACGAGCTAACGCAATCACCTTACGTCCATGTTCCAGCGAAAGGAGCGCGGCTGCCCATCTCCGCGCCAGAGAACCGCGCATGCCTCGATTACTTGTACTCATCGCGCTCATTCTGCTACCCGCATCAAGCTTGTGCGCCCATGCGGCCGATCTAGCTCTGACGTATGTCAAGGCCGGTCATCTGTTTGATAGTCACACGGGACAGTATCGGGCGAATGTCGTACTGGTGCTTGAGGGCGCCCGCATTCGCTCCGTCGAGGGCGAAGGCTTCCATGTTCCGACCGGAGCCACACTCGTTGATCTCTCCGGCGGCTACGTTCTCCCTGGACTCATCGACTGTCATACGCACCTGACCGCGCGGGCGGATCGATATGACCCGATCCACTCCTTTGAGGAGTCGACCTTCGACGCTGCGATCGCCGGTGTCGTAAACGCAAGAACTACACTGAACGCGGGCTTCACCACAGTGAGAGACGTCGGTTCGCCTCCTTTCCTGGCTGTCGATCTGCGCAAGAATATCGATGCTGGCTTTATTCCTGGACCGCGAATCGTTGCCTCCGGCCCCGGTATCTCGATCACGGGCGGCCACGGCGATCTCAATAACTACGCGCCCCAGGTCTCTGTCACCCTCTTCCCCGCGCAACGCAACTTCGAGATCGCCGACGGTGCCGATCAGGTGCAGCAGACCGTCCGCGCCCAGGTGAAGTACGGCGTCGATGTGGTCAAGATTCTTGCCTCAGGAGGCGTGCTCAGCAAAGGCGATCAGCCCGGAGCGCCGCAGTTCACCCTCGAGGAACTTAAGGTGGCCGCAGCGACCGCACATCAGGCCGGTCGCAAGATTGCCGCGCACGCTCATGGTGCTCAGTCCATCAAATGGTCTATTGAAGCCGGGATTGATTCTATCGAGCATGCATCTCTCGTCGACGATGAGGGAATACGCATGGCCAAGCAGCATGGCACCTACTTCGTCATGGATATTTACGACGATGACTACATCCTCGGAGAAGCGAAGAACTTTGGAATTCCTGAAGAGCTCACCACAAAGGAGCGCGCCCTCGGCCGTCTTCAGCGCGAAAACTTCCGCAAGGCTTTTCAAGCCGGCGTGAAGATGGCCTTTGGCACAGATGCCGGCGTCTATCCGCATGGCGAAAACGCGAAGCAGTTTCACTACATGGTTCAGTACGGCATGACACCGGCGCAAGCCATCGAGGCCGCAACCTCAAGCGCCGCCGACCTCATCGGCCGCTCTGCTGACGTTGGCGAGCTCACCGCTGGTCACTTCGCCGATCTCATCGCCGTCAAAGACGACCCACTCGGGCGTATCGAAGTTCTCGAACACGTCAACTTCGTCATGAAGAATGGCGTCGTCATCAAGGACGAACTTACAGGCAAGGCGGCCCCCGCACGATGATCGTTGCTCAACGTAGAGTCATCCCCGTTCGCATACTCCCTCTGATTTGCTTTGCGCTGACGTTCGCGGCTGCAACTGCACAGTCAGCAAAGCGCAATATGAATCTGGACGATCTCGCTCGGCTTGTACGTGTGGGTGGACCCCAGGTCTCACCCGACGGTAAGTCGGTCGCCTATACCGTCGCACATGTGGATAGCGACGATGACAAGGGGTATACCGAGCTCTGGATGGTGAGCTGGGACGGTACGGATGACATTCAGCTGACCTATGGAACAGAGTCCGCCAGTGATCCGCGATGGAGCCCTGATAATCGATATCTCGCGTTCACTTCATCGCGTCCGGGTAAAGCGAAGGGTGATCAGGTGTGGCTGCTGGATCGTCGAGGTGGAGAGGCAAGACAGCTCACCGAAGTGAAAGAAGATTTGGACGACTACCGCTGGTCACCTGACTCCAAACAGCTTCTACTGTCTCTCAAGCAAAAGCTTGAACCCGACGACGACAAAGGTCAGAGCGGAAAGCCAAAGCCACCAAAGCCTATCGTCCTCGATCGCTATCACTTCAAGCAGGACGAGGAAGGTTATATTTCTGACCTTCCTCGCCTCCTCTACACGTTCGATATCGCAAGCAAGAAGCTAACCAAGCTGACCGACGACACGCATCATGAGGAGCGTGGCGCTGAATGGTCGCCGGACGGCCAGAGCATCGCGTTCGTCAGCAATCACGATCTTCCTGACCCGGACCGCACCAGCAACAGTGACATCTTTGTGGTGAGCTCGAGAGCGGGCTCCACGCCGCGTCGTCTTACCACGTTTACTGGCTCGGATGAGGGTCCACTCTCGTGGTCCGCCGATAGTCAACAGATCCTTTATCGGCACGGCCTGTCGCCGAAGTTCAATATCTATGACACCGCTCGCGCCGCCGTCATCTCTGCGGCGAACGGAACCTCGCGCACACTGGCCGAGTCGCTCGACCGCGGAGTGGACGATGCCGTCTTCGCCCTCGGCGATCATGCAGTGCTTGCTACAGTCGAAGACGACCAGGTCGAGTACGTCACCGAGTTCGACCTGAAGACCGGCACACCAACGCGGCTTACGAACACAGCCGGGGTCGCGCGCGCTCTCTCGCAGGGCGGCGGCCACATTGCTCTTCTGTGGACGACTGATACCATACCGCCCGAGATCTACGCCCTCGATGGCGATCGTCTTCGCAAACTCACCAGCCATAACGACGTCCTCCTCGCTCAACTCAACATTGCGCTTCCAAGGGAGGTCACCGCAAAGAGCAAGGACTCCGTCGAGGTGCACGGCTTGCTCACCATGCCTCCCGCTTACATTCCCGGCGACAAAGTTCCCATGCTGCTCGAGATTCACGGCGGACCCACGTCACAAGACGCACACAGCTTTTCCGCGCAGCGCCAACTCTTCGCCGCGCATGGCTATGCGGTTCTAAATGTCAACTATCGCGGCAGCACTGGCCGAGGCCGTACCTTTGGGGAGATCATCTCTGCCGACTGGGGACATCACGAGGTCGACGATCTCCTCGCCTGCGTCGATGCGGCCATCGCGACAGGTTCCATCGACCCCAACCGTCTGCTGATCGGCGGATGGAGCTACGGCGGCATTCTCACCGACTACACCATCGCGACCGACACCCGATTCAAGGCCGCTTCGAGTGGCGCCGGCACCGGGAATCTCTTTGGCATGTACGGCATCGATCAGTACATTCTCCAGTACGATAACGAGCTTGGGCCGCCGTGGAAGGTTCCCGAGACGTACATCAAGCTCTCTTATCCCTTCTTTCACGTCGAGCGCATTAAGACCCCCACACTCTTCATGGGTGGCGACAAGGACTTCAACGTCACGCTGGCTGGCGGAGAGCAGATGTATCAGGCTCTCAAGAGCACTGGCGTTCCTGCGGAGCTGATTGTCTACCCTGGTCAGTTCCACGGTTTCACTCGGCCTAGTTTCATCCGCGATCGATATCAGCGCTGGTTCGATTGGTATGACCACTACATCGGTAAACCCGTGGCCTCGACGCAGCCAACGCAGAGATCACAATCGACCTCATCGAACGTGCCCTGAGCGTCAGAACTGCACTGCGACGATCAAGCACAAGCGATAAGCTTTTCTCTGGAGTACAGTCCGGTCATGCGTCGACTCTCAATGTGCTCTCCGCTCGCTCGGCTCGGAGTGATCGCTCTGCTGGCCGCAACTGCCATCGCGCAAACAGCCGATCGCACCCGTGACCTCCTTGAGCGCCTGAGCAACGCGGCAGGTCCTCCCGGCGCCGAGGAGTCCGTTCGCGCCATCATGGTGGGCGAGATGAGGCCCTTCACGACCACACCTATCCGGTACGATGGCCTCGGCTCTGTCATCGCCCAGCAAGGGAACACGGGACCGCGCATCATGATCGATGCGCACATGGATGAGCTCGGCGGCATGGTTCGTCGTGTCACCTCAAACGGCTTCATAACCATGCAGATGCTGGGCGGCTGGCTCGACCAGGCGCTTGTCGATCAGCGCTGGATCATCATCGGATCGAAAGGTCCGGTGCGCGCGGTCACCGGCATCCGGGACATCCACATCCTTCCTGCCGAGGACCGCACCAAAGTCTTCACCCGCGATCAGCTCTTCCTCGACATCGGCGCAAAGGACGCGAATGAGGTAGCCGCCATGGGCGTTGAACCTGGCGACCCCGTCGTGCCCGACTCCCCCTTCACCGTCCTCAACGGGTCGAACAACTATCTCGGCAAAGCGTGGGACGATCGCATCGGGTGCGCCGTCCTGCTCGAAGCCATGCGCCGCACCGCTACTCTGTCTCACGCCAATCAACTCTTCTATGTGGCCACGACACAGGAGGAGATTGGCCTGCGCGGAGCCCGCACCGCCTCGCAGACCGTCAGGCCTGACATCGGCATCGCCATTGAAGGAGGTATCACCGGCGACACTGCAGGCGCGCGTCCCGAAGAGACGCAGGCGAAACTCGGCGCCGGTCCCGGCATCTTCCTCTACGACTCGAGTGCCTTGCCCAATCGCAAGCTCGTGACGCTCACTCGCGCCATCGCAGCGGAGAAGAACCTTCCCCTTCAGCTCGATCTTGTGCAGGGCTACGGCGACGACTCCGCCGAGATGCAGACCACCAACGGCGGCACGCCCACGGTTAACCTCGTCGTGCCTGTCCGGTATACGCACGCCCACAACGGGGTGGTCAATCGGCGTGACTTCGACCAGATGGTGGATCTTCTCGTCAGCATACTCACCAAGCTCGACGCCCGGACCGTGGATCAGCTACGCGACTTCACGCCCGCGCCCTAACCCGCGCCTCGCCTGCGACGACTCGCTCACGAAAGAGACCTATGCGCCCGATCCTCGCTCCGCTACTGCTCCTCAGCTTCGCATCCACATCCACGCCCGCCGCCGACTACACCCTGCTCGCCACTCCTTCGACCGTCGCTTGGGGCTACTACTCCAGCCTTGCAAGGCCGGTGCTGACCGTTCACTCAGGCGATACCGTGCGTATGCAGACCCTCTCCACCTGTGGCTCCCCTGAGCGCATGATCGTTGAAGGTGTAAAACCAGACGCAATCCCGCCCTACACCGCGCCCATCTATAAAGAAGTTACAGACAAAGGTCCGGGAGGCCACATACTCACCGGTCCCGTCGCGATTGCTGAGGCCGAGCCGGGCGACGTTCTCGAGGTGCAGATCCTCAAGATTGATCTTGACGCGGACTTCGCCTGCAACGGCTTCGGTCTCGGCCGTGGCTTTCTCCCCATGGAGTACCCCTACAGTCGAACCAAAATCATCCCTCTTGACCGCACTCGCATGCTCGCCGACTTCGCTCCGGGCATCGCTATCCCGCTTCGACCTTTCTTCGGCAGCATGGGCGTCGCCCCTGCAAATGCGCGTATCGACAGTGCCCCACCGTTCGCTCACGCTGGCAATCTCGACAACAAGGAACTTATCGCCGGCACCACGCTTTACATCCCGGTGGCTGCGAAGGGTGCCCTCTTCGAGGCCGGTGACGGCCATGCGGGCCAAGGCAATGGTGAGGTTGATATCACCGCGCTTGAGACCTACCTCAGCGGCACCTTCCGCTTCGTCGTCCACAAGGACCGTCATCTGCTCTGGCCGCGCGCCGAAACCCCGACTCAGTACATCTCAATGGGCTTTAGCAAAGACCTCAAAGAGGCCGCCGAACATGCTACCCGTGACATGATCGACTTTCTCGTAACGGAAAAGCACCTCAGCCGTGACGAAGCTTATATGCTCACCAGCGTCGCCGTAGACATTGACGTAACACAGCTTGTCGATGGCAACGTCGGTGTGCATGCGCTCTGTCCAAAGGACATCTTCCTCTCGAAGTAGTGCCGTCCAAACTCAGGCGCGTGCCGCCAGCCGAGCTGCGGCGCTCTTTACACGAACCGGCCTCGGCGCGATCCTCTCGCGGTCCTCGATCGCGCAGCACTCCCGTTCCAACTGGATCGCGACCTCCCGCGAGTAGATGAGGAAATGGTTCGCCGACATCATCACCATGAACCCGAGCCATAACTTTGCGGGCTGCCGCGAGTATCTGCGAAGCAGCTGACAGAAGAACATCCAGTACTCCAGCCGATAGGAAGAGCGAAGGCCCTGTCCCCAGATCGACCCAGCAAGCACGCGAAGGTTATAGAGCATCGGTAGCGACGGCGGTACCTGCGTCGATCGGGGCTGCCAGACCTCGAGTGATCGCAGCGCTCTACGGAAGTAGGGCTTTGCCTCATACAGGCCAGACAGCAAGGTACTCAGACCTCGCAGCAGGACCGGCACTGGCAGGTTCGTTTCGAAGTTTGGCGGGCTGAAATTGGTGACCGCCTCACTGTTCTCGATCAGCCGGCCTTCGCGCTTCATACGGTCGTGGAGCGCCGTCGTGGGTGGGGCCTGCAGCACCCCAGCCATTGCCCATGTAATGTTCGTCAGCTCGATGAAGTCCAGTTGGCGTTGGAAGATGTCCGCCCCGTCAGAGTCAAATCCGACGATGAAGCCGGCCAATACCCAGAGACCTGCCTCCTGAATGACACGCACCTGACCCACATTGTCTCGCCGCAGGTTCTGGAACTTGCGCGACTCTTTCAATGCGTCCGAAGACGGTGTCTCAATCCCAATAAAGACATACATGAAGTTCGCCGCGACCATCGCCGATAGCAACTCGGTCTTGTCTGCGAGATCGATCGATGCCTCTGTGTAGAACGAGAACGGATGATTGTGTCGGACCTGCCACTCCGCTAGCTCAAGCGAAAGCGCAAGCGCCTTATGGTGATTTCCGATGAAGTTGTCGTCAACAATAAATACCTCGTTACGCCAACCAAGCGCGCGCAGCGTGTCGAGCTCGTTCATGATCTGGTCAGGACGTTTAGCCCTCGGCTTACGCCCGTAGATCGTGATGATGTCGCAGAACTCGCATTGGAACGGGCAGCCTCGTGAGAACTGAACCGGCATTGAGGTGTACTTGCCGAGCTGCAGCAGGTCGTATCGGGGTACCGGACTATTCGTCATGTCGGGCTTGTCCACAATCCTGTACAGCCGCCGTGCCGTTCCCTGCTCAAGGGCAGTCGCGATCTCTGCGAACGCCTCCTCCGCCTCGCCAACCAGCACATGGTCCGCGCTCTCGAGCACCACCTCCGGCTCCGTACTGGCCCACGGTCCACCCACAAACGTTCGTCGGCCTAACGCACGAGCCTGCTTGAGAAGACTTTGGGCATCCTTGCGCTGCGCATGCATCGCGCTCACCATCACCAGGTCCGCCCACAGCAGGTCTGACTCGAGGATCTCTTCGAAGGAGTGATCCATAAGACGAAGTGTCCACGATGAAGGACAGAGCGCGGCAACCGTGATCAGGCCAAGTGGTGGTGTAATCGCGGACTCTGGAATCATCTCGAGAACACCCTCGAAACCCCAGAACGACGGAGGAAACCGAGGCCAGATCATCAGCACTCGCAGATTCTCGCCCAGTGGTGGAAAGGCATCCTCACCCGCAGGTGATGTCGACGTTAAATCCAGCGCTTCGTTCGTTCGTTGAAGCATCTTCACCTTCTTCGGTAGGAGCAGGTGCGAGTTCGTGATGTGTAGCCACTGTACCTCTACCCTTTACGTTTGCGAAGAATGCCGCAAATATGGCAGCACGCAGCCGCTATAGGACTGAAGAAGCATCTCTCGAGATCACGCGCGAGGCTCAACCTGATTCACCCTTCTCATGAGGACAGCTTTGCTACCTTCCTGAGAACAGGGCGGACCGCTTCTCCAGAAACGCTGCGACACCCTCCTGCTTGTCCTTGGTTCCGCTTAGTTCGCCAAAGATCTCCGCTTCCACGTGCAGCGCGTCCTCAAGCTCCATCGCCGCTCCATCCTGCACTGCACTGATACAGCCGGCAATCGCAAGCGGAGCCAATCCGGCGATCTCATGTGCGAGAGCCTGTCCACGTGCCATCAGCTCAGCAGCGGGCACGACCTCTTCGACCAGACCGATCCGCAGCGCCTCGGCTGCGGTCACCATCATTCCTGTAAGCAGCATCCGAAGCGCCGCACCGGAACCCACGAGACGGGGCAGTCGCTGCGTGCCGCCATATCCGGGGATCAGCCCTAGCTTCACCTCTGGTTGGCTGAATCGTGCATTCTCCGCCGCAATCCGCAGAGTACATGCCATCGCCAGCTCGCACCCGCCGCCAAGCGCAAATCCATTGACCAGGGCGAGGACCGGTTTGCCACACCGCTCGATCGAGCGGAACACTCCCTGTCCCCGCAAAGCGAGCTGCTCGCCACCTGTCACATCCGTCGCGGCCAGCTCCGTAATATCGGCACCAGCTGCGAAAGCCTTGTCGCCTGATCCGGTCAGTAGGATGACACGCACGGCTGGATCGCAGGCCAGCTCCTGAAAGATATGCTCCAGATCAGCAAAAGCCTGGCGGTTGAGCGCGTGCAGCACCTTCGGTCGATTGAGTGTTACGGTTCCAACGGAGCCATCAACCTGTACAAGCAGTGTCTCGTAGTGCATCGCTTGACCTCATGGAGCCTTTGTTACCAACAATACAAGCGTGTTCGAAAGAATGGTGCGTAGCCGAGACCTGGGTGTAAGTACAGACACGACGTCAACTGTCCCTCTCGGTCTAAGATCGTGGAGAGGTTGAGAGATGCAGGACGTTGTCATCGTCTCCGCGGTGCGCACCGCGGTCGGTAAGTTCCAAGGGTCCCTTAGCGATCTCTCCGCGACACAGCTTGGCGCAGCCGTCGTTCGGGAAGCCGTACAGCGCGCCGGCGTCGCCCCTGAGGAGGTCGATGAATGCATTATGGGCTGCGTCTTGTCTGCTGGCCTTGGTCAGAATCCGGCGCGACAAGCTGCGCTTAAAGGCGGTCTGGCGGATACGGTTGGTTCTCTGACCGTCAATATGGTCTGTGGCAGCGGTCTCAAAGCCGTGGCCCTTGCGAGTCAGGCAATTGCGCTTAGTGATGCGGAGGTCGCCGTCGCCGGTGGCATGGAGTCCATGTCGAATGCGCCGTATCTGCTGCCCGGGGCGCGCAAGGGTCTGCGCATGGGAGACGCCTTACTCATCGATTCGGCAGTTCGGGATGGCCTCTGGTGTGCTTGCGACGATCAGCACATGGGCCTCACAGGCGAGCTCGTCGCGGAGAAGCACGGTATCACGCGTGAGCAGCAGGACGCCTACGCGCTGGAGTCTCACCGCCGCGCCGCTGCGGCTCAACAGGCGGGTCGGTTCAAGCGAGAGATCCTGCCCATCAACGTGCCTGGCAAAAAGGGTGCTGTCACCGTCTTCGCTGTTGATGAGAGCGTGCGTGAAGATGCCTCACTGGAAGCTCTCGCCGCACTCCGTCCCGCCTTCAAGAAAGACGGCACGGTGACGGCGGGTAACGCACCCAGTCTCAACGATGCGGCCGCAGCCCTCGTGCTCATGTCCGCAGACCGCGCAAAGCGTCTCGGCCTTGAGCCCCTGGTGCGTGTTGTTGCTCAGGCACAGAGTGGGGTCCTACCAAAGTGGGTCATGCTCGCTCCTGTACTCGGAGTGGAGAACGTACTCCGCAAGGCCTCGTGGACAAGGGATGAAGTTGATCTCTATGAGCTGAACGAGGCCTTTAGCGTCCAGGCCCTCGGAGTGACGCTGGAACTCGGCCTGGATCTCGACCGGGTGAATGTCAACGGCGGCGCAGTCGCCATCGGCCATCCCATCGGCGCAAGCGGCGCACGTGTCCTGGTCACACTCATTCACGAGATGATACGTCGCGACGTTCACAAAGGCGTTGCTGCACTCTGCCTCGGCGGCGGCAACTCCGTTGCTCTGGCACTCGAGCGTTAGAGGCTCTCGTCACCTCCTTGCAAAACTGTGAGGCAAGATGAGACGCGGTCTGGACTCGACGTTCTTCGCACCTCAGCAGCAAGCCGCTTACTTCGCCGTAAGTCTCAGGGCGCCATCCAGACGGATCGTCTCCCCATTCAGATAGCTCAACTCGCAGATCGTCGCCACAAGCGACGCGAACTCCTCCGCTTGCCCCAACCGTGCAGGAAAGGGTACAGACTGCGCCAGCGACTCCTGCAGTGCCGCTGGAAAGCTCGTCATCATCGGCGTATTCATCAGCCCCGGCGCAATCGTAACGACACGTATCCCACTCCGAGCTAGCTCGCGCGCCGCCGGCAAGGTCATTCCGACCACACCCGCCTTGGACGCGGCATAGGCGGCCTGCCCAATTTGCCCCTCGTACGCGGCGATCGATGCCGTATTGATGATGACGCCACGCTCTCCATCCCCGGATGGCTCATTGGCCATCATCGCCTGTGCAGCGAGTCGCAGCATGTTGAAGCTCCCGACCAGGTTAATCATGACTGCCCGCGTAAAGGTCTCAAGCGCATGCGCGCCACTTCGGCCGACCACCTTCTCGCTCGGCGCAACTCCGGCACAGTTGACCAGCCCATACAGACCGCCGAAGCGCTCTCGTGCGGTATCCACTACCGCGAGGCCGTCAGCCTCGACCGTTACCTCCGTGCGGACAAACACGGCGCTCTGCCCCAGCGCCGCCGCCAGCGCACCTCCTCCGGCGTTCACGTCCGCGACAACGACCTTTGCTCCACGACGGACCAGCAGGCGAACCGTCGCCTCTCCCAGACCAGAGGCGCCCCCAGTGACCACGAACACCTTGCCCTCAATCTCCACTGCGCCTCCTCGGCGGCGGCCAAACCCATGCATCGAACGCTATACCTGCGTCCCCGCCATGCTCCGCGCGATGATGACACGCATGATCTCGTTGGTTCCCTCGAGGATCTGGTGCACGCGCAGGTCGCGGACGAGCTTCTCGACGCCGAAGTCCGTCAGATATCCGTACCCGCCAAGAAGCTGTAGAGCATCGTTGGCGATGTGAAATCCCGTGTCCGTGACGAAGCGCTTTGCCATCGCGCACAGCACGGTCGCGTTGGGCGCCCGTGTGTCGAGGGCAGAGGCGGCACGCCAGAGAAATGTCTGCGCCACTTCAAGCTCAGTTGCCATGTCTGCCAGACGGAACTGCAATGCCTGAAACTCCACCAGCCGCCGCCCGAATGCGCGACGCTCCGCGACGTACCGGGATGCTTTCGCCAGCGCCGCCCGCGCACCGCCGAGCGAGCACGCCGCAATATTCAGGCGGCCGCCGTCAAGCGCCGACATCGCGACTTTGAAGCCGCCTCCCTCGTCGCCGAGCAGATTCTCCGCTGGCACACGAACACCCTCAAGCACCACCTGCCGTGTGGGTTGAGAGTTCCACCCCATCTTCTTCTCGCACGGACCAAATGACAGCCCCGCAACTCCCTTCTCGACGACAAAGGTCGAGATGCCACGGGCACCGCTCTCTCCCGTGCGTGCCATCACCACGTAGACGTCAGCTGCTCCCGCCCCCGAGATGAACTGCTTCACTCCATCGAGCACGTAACCATCCCCATCCCGAACCGCTCGCGTGGTCAACGCCGCGGCATCGGACCCACTTGCAGGCTCTGAGAGGCAGTACGCTCCCAGCCGCTCGAAGGTACACATCTTCGGGAGCAAGCGCCGTCTCTGCTCGGCGCTGCCAAAGCGATCGATGATCCAGCAGACCATGTTGTGCACAGAGATGTAGCCCGCCACGGAAGGACATCCCGCAGCCAGCCCGTCATAGATCAGCACTGCATCGAGTCTTCCCAGCGCGCTTCCACCGACATCCTCCGCCACACAGATGCCGCCCATGCCCAGCTTCGCCGCCTCGCGCATCACGTCGACCGGAAAGTGTTTCTCCTGGTCCCAGGAGATTGCGAACGGCTCGATCCGATCCCGCCCGAACGCGCTTGCCAGCTCCTGGATAGCCTGCTGCTCTGAGTTCAGCGCGAACTGAACACCTCCTGCTTGATCACTCATCTTGCCGAACGCTCCCGTCCATTGATCTCTGGCACGAAGAGGTCGAGATACGCATTGACCGGCGTGGCTTCAAGCCTCGCCTGATCCGTTGAGGCCTCAAGAATCCTCTTCTGCTGCTGCACGGAGTACCGTCGCGCCAAATTCGTCCGGAACTTGGTCTCGAGCAGCGGGGTGCCCTCCACCCTTCGTCGTTTGTGCCCGATCGGATACTCGACCGTCTGCTCCATGACCGATCCATCCATACACTCGATCTCCACGGAGTTTGCGATCGAGCGCTTTGCTGGATCATGGTAATCCATCGTGAACTCGGGGCGCTCTATGCAGACCATCCTGCTCCGCAGTGCGTCCACGCGCGGATCGGCCGCGACCGTATCTTCATAATCTGCCGCCGTTAAACGCCCAAACAGCAGCGGGATGGACACCATGTACTGAATGCAGTGATCGCGATCCGCCGGACTACTCAACGGCCCCTGCTTGTCAATGATGCGCAGACACGCTTCGTGCGTGCTGATACGGATGCTCTTGATCTCCTCTGCCGACCGGCCCTGCT
This sequence comes from uncultured Acidobacteriaceae bacterium, assembly GCA_964247625.1. Classification (GTDB taxonomy): domain Bacteria; phylum Acidobacteriota; class Terriglobia; order Terriglobales; family Acidobacteriaceae; genus Edaphobacter. The sequence continues at coordinate 643,577 of CAXTVA010000001.1, read as the reverse complement.
CTATCAACCGCGCTCGCAGCAGCATGGCGGCCTCGATCGCCGTCTGCGCGTGAAATTCCGCGGGGTAGCTGATCTTGAACAGAATGTGCTCCATCACATAGGACCCGTAGGGCCGCTGAAAGGTAAACTCTCGCCCACCAAACGACACGTCGTAGAAGCCCCAGCGTCTCGCGGTGAGCACCGAGGGGTAGCCCGTCTCCCCCGTCTTCGCAATGAGCGCCAATCGCACCGCGCGACTTGTTGCGTCCCCCGCCGCCCAGCTCTTGCGGGAGCCCGTATTTGGCGCGTGCCGGTAGGTTCGCAGGCTCTGCCCGTCGACCCAGGCCAGCGAGAGCGCTGCGATCGTCTCGTCATAGCTCAGTCCCAGCATCTGACTCACGACCGCTGTCGATGCCACCTTCACCAGCACGACGTGATCCAGTCCTACTCGATTGAAAGAGTTCTCGAGCGCAAGGATTCCTTGAATCTCATGCGCTTTGATCATTGCTGTCAGCACCGTCCGCATCGTCAGCAGCTCACGGCTTGAACGTCGTCCTCCTCGTGACAGCCAGTCCGCAACCGCCAGGATGCCGCCTAAGTTGTCGGACGGATGTCCCCACTCAGCTGCGAGCCACGTGTCGTTGTAGTCCAGCCAGCGAATCATCGCCCCGATGTTGAACGCCGCCTGCACCGGGTCGAGTTCAAAGGCCGTTCCTGGCACCCTCGCCCCGTCGCTCACCTCAATGCCCGGCACTACCGGTCCTAGCAGCTTCGTACACGCCGGGTACTCAAGTGCTTCGAGCCCGCATCCCAGACTGTCGATCAGACACAGCCGTGCCGTCGTGTAGGCCAGCTCGCTCTCAATCTGGTACGTAAATACGTAATCCGCAATATCAATCAGGACCCTGTCTGGGGTCGGGCGCTCCGTTCCTAAAGGCATCGACAACAGATCCTCTTCCCTCGAGCCACCTACGCCCGCTCGCTAAGGGGAACAAAGGTTAGGTCCTCCGGACCCGTGTAGTTCGCCGACGGGCGGATGATCTTGCCATCCTGCCGCTGCTCGATCACGTGCGCCGCCCAGCCCGCCGTACGCGCGATCACGAACAGCGGTGTGAACATGGCTGTCGGTACATTCATAAGGTGAAACGCGACCGCGCTGAACCAGTCCAGGTTGGGAAACATCCGCTTCACATCCCACATGACGCTCTCAATACGTTCGGCGACGGCGTACAGCTGCTTGTCTTTGGCCGCTGTCGCCAACTGCTCCGCGACACGCTTGATGATCTTGTTTCGTGGATCACTCACCGTATACACCGGATGACCGAATCCGATAATCACCTCACGGGCCGCCACCCGCCTGCGAATATCTGCCTCAGCTTCGTCGGGCGTGCTGTACTGACTCTGAATCTCGAGCGCGACCTCGTTAGCCCCTCCATGTTTCGGACCCTTCAGCGCACCAATCGCACCGGTGATGCAGGAGAACATGTCTGATCCGGTGCCGGCGATCACTCGTGCCGCAAAGGTCGACGCATTGAACTCGTGCTCCGCATACAAGATCAGCGCCGTCTCCATCGCCATGGTCCACTCTTCGGCGGCAGCGCTGCCGTGCAGCACGTGCAGGAAGTGACCTGCAAGAGAGAGATCGTCTGTCTCAATCTCGATCCTCCTCCCATGCCTCACAAAGTGATACCAGTACAGCAACGCCGATCCAAGTGATGCGATCAGTACATCCGCTATCTCACGGGTGTCGGAGAGGCGATGGTCTTCGCGCTCCGGCAGCACACAGCCAAGCACCGCCACGTAGGTCCGCAGCACATCCATCGGGTGCGTCGAAGCAGGCAGCAGCTCAAGTGCGGACCGAACTGCCGCCGGAAGGCCGCGCAAGCGGCGAAGCTTGCGCCTGTATTCGAGGAGCTGCGTGGCGTTTGGCAAGCTCCCATAGATCAGCAGATGCGCGATCTCTTCATAGACACATGCTCCCGCTAGATCCGCGATATCGTAACCACGATAGTGGAGCTCGCTTCCGTTCTGGCCAACGGTGCACAATGCCGTGTTCCCCGCCGGCGTTCCGGAAAGCGAAACCGATTTCTTTGTTTTAAAGACCGCCTCCGAGGCGAGCTGCGAGCCTTCACTCATGCCAAACCCCGTAAGAACCATCTAGCTCCATCACTTACCCTCGTCTCTCTGTCGCGCGAACAGTGCATCCAGCTTAGCCTCGTACGAGTGGTAGTCGAGGTAGTGGTACAGCTCTGCTCGTGTCTGCATGGCAGAGACCACCCCTCGCTGCGTCCCCTTGCCCCGGATCTCCTCATAGATCGCGAGCGCCGCCGCATTCATAGCGCGGTATGCGGCACAGCAATACAGAATGAGATCGACTCCCGCCTCGGCAAGCTCTTGTCTGCTGAATAGCGGCGAGTGCCCGAACTCGGTCATATTCGCCAGAAGCGGCACTCCAACCTCCTGCTTGAAGGCGCGATACATTGGCAGCTCCGTGACAGCTTCGGCAAAGATCATGTCGGCTCCCGCCTCGACGTAGGCCGCCGCCCTGTCGATCGCCGACGCGAGACCCTCCTTCGCCAGTGCGTCGGTGCGCGCCATCACCACAAAGCTCTCGTCCGTCCGCGCATCTACCGCGGCGCGAATCCTGTCCACCATCTCACCGACGCTCACGACCTCTTTGCCTGGTCTATGGCCGCAGCGCTTGGTCCCGACCTGATCCTCGAGGTGCACCGCCGCCACGCCTTCCTTGGCCATGCTCCGAATCGTGCGCGCGATATTGAACGCTCCACCCCATCCTGTGTCGATATCGACCAGCAGTGGAAGCGTAGTCGCTTCCGTGATGCGCCGAACATCCGTCAGCACATCCTCCATCGTGCTAATACCGAGATCCGGCACACCAAGAGAGTTCGCCGCGACTCCACCTCCTGAGAGATAAAGCGCTCGGAATCCCGTCGCCTCGACCATACGCGCGGTGTACGCGGTAATCGCCCCAACGACTTGAAGCGGCCGTTCGTCCTCGACCGCCGCGCGAAATCGCATTCCCGGTGATCTGTTCGACACGTCGTGCACCTCTACCTACTACTCGGCGTCCTTCGAAGTCTGCCGAAACATCGTCTCACCGTGGCACAGTACATGCCGTCGCTGTCAAACATCTCAAACGCGACTTCAGTCTACCCTCCAGGTAAAATCTGGGAGTAAGCGGCCTTGGAGCGGAAACCTCCCGCAATCTCCAAGAAGACTGGGTCGACCGTCATTGTCGGAGATGCACGAGCTTCCGGGACCTTCGCACGCGTAAGCGGTGCAGCACACGACAGTGCGTCACGCAAATGTCCGCACAGCGTTCAAGATCTACGCTGTGACGGAGGAAAGGGAACATCGCGCGTAGCAGGGTGTCGCAACCCGCGAAGGAAGCGCACCGAAAGCTAAGTTGTTGATGAGATGGCTCCTGAGGTAGGACTCGAACCTACAACCCTTCGGTTAACAGCCGAATGCTCTGCCATTGAGCTACTCAGGAACGGGAGTGAGCGGCACATGGACACGCCTCACCTCCTTAGTTATAGCAAAGCCGTCGGGGTGGGTCAAAACGGGCGTCCGGCGTGGGCATGTGTAGATCCAAGAAGATCCCTACATGTAAAGCCGCACCTCTGCTCGAGTAATTAAGCTATGGAAAGAGAAGAATAGCGATGGTATAGGACGTGAAGGCGCTTCCCTCTGCTGGCGCACACGCTCCCACCACAGCCTGGCGGTATCTGCCGGTCGCAAGCCGGACGCGAAGCTGCTCGGGCAGGGTGTCGAGGCGGGAGGCGGTGTAGCGCATGATGTAGCGTGGCTGTCGCTGACCAGCGTAGCCACTCTCCATGCTGCAGGTCTGACGCGCTGCTCGCAGGGTCTCTGCCTCTGCCGTGTCTACAGCTAATCCATTTTGCGACAGCAGGTTAGAGACGGTGGACTCCTGTTCGTCAAAGGAGAGCGCGTCTACGGTCGCGGCGAAGTCTTCTACAGCGTAGACGGCGTCGTCGCGAACGACGACCGCGATACCCACCACGTTAACTGCTGGATCTAAAAGGTTTGCGCGATGCCCAGGAGAGTGCATCCAGAGGTCGTGGATGATGGCTGGATCGCCGGTTTCGGCGACGTTCTCGGTGATGAGCGAGAAGTGAACTCCAGCATAAGCCCCTCGTAATGATAGACTTGGCTCCCCCGGAAAGCCGTGCGAGATGTCCGCGTGCTGAGCCATCTGCTCGGCGTGGTACCGGGCAGCCTGTGACAGCAGCGGATCGTTTCGTAACGGGGTTAGATTGCGAGCAGAACGATCGCTGTTTGCTTGATTGAGCAGAAGTTGTTCTGCGGACTGTGATGGACGGGCGAGAGCTCCAGCACCGGTGGTCAAGGCTAAGACGTTGATAACAAGGACGATGCAGCGAAGCGGGAGAAAGTGTCCCAGCATGGGTGGTAAACCCCCAAAGTGTTGCAATTGCTACGCTTGCGCGAGCTAAGAGCAGCTTAAGCCGGGGGAATGGCTGAGGTTAATGGCACGATTGTGTGACACAACATAACGTTTAGGCGTCACGAAGTGCACTTTCGGCTGCACTACGCAACGGACGTTGCAGAGGGTGCCTCGATGGACGCGCGGGCGGCCTGCCACGTGCGAGCGACACCCTCTTCGAGCGAGGTGCGATGGCGCCAGCCAAGCCGGTGGAGGCGGGTGACGTCCATAAGCTTGCGCGGGGTGCCGTCGGGTTTGCTGTGATCGAAGGCGAAGCCGCCGGTGAAGCCGACAGCACGGGCGACGATGGCGGCGAGCTCGCGAATGGTGACGTCTTCCCCGGTACCGATATTGATCAGGGGCGGGGCGTCTTCGGTGAGGAGCGAGCCGTAGACGTCGTTAGGGAGGTTGAGGAGGAAGACGCACGCCTCGGCGAGATCGTCGGAGTAGAGGAGCTCGCGGCGCGGAGTTCCCGTGCCCCAGATGACAAGCTCGGGAGCCCCGGTGCGGACGGCGTGCGCGGCCTTGCGGAGAAGCGCGGGAAGGACGTGCGAGTTCGCGAGGTCGAAGTTGTCGTTGGGGCCGTAGAGGTTGGTGGGCATGGCGGCGAGATAGCGGGTGCCGTACTGGCGGTTATAGCTCCAGCACATCTCGATACCGGCGATCTTGGCCAGGGCGTAGGGGCGGTTAGTGGGCTCGAGCGGGCCAGTGAGCAAGGCGCTCTCAGGCATGGGCTGCGGGGCGAGCTTGGGGTAGATGCAGGAGGAGCCGAGGAAGAGGAGGCGGTCGACGCCGGCCTGGCGGCTGGCTTCGATGATGTTGTTCTGAATGGCGAGGTTGTCGCGGATGAAGTCTGCGGGGTAGGTGTTATTGGCCAGGATGCCGCCGACCTTGGCGGCGGCGAGGACGACGAAGCGCGGCCGGGTGGCGGTGAAGAAGGCGGTGACCGCTGCGGCGTTCTCGAGGTCGAGCTCCGCGCGCGTGCGCGTGAGGAGGTTGGAGTAGCCGAGCCGGGCGAGCTCGCGATGGACGGCGGAGCCGACCAGTCCGCGATGACCGGCGATGAAGATGGGGGCGTCTGGATGCATGTAGGGCGTTGGCATAGCGTCCTCTTTGTGGCGTCAAGGAGGGTGTTCCCTCCCCCGCACGTGTCGCAAGTTCGGCAATCAGTTCAGTTGGAACTTAGCACACCGAGCCGGAGCCAAAGGCCAGTCGAGTGCAACGCGGGTCCCTTCCCTTCTCTCAGTATCTCCGATGCAGAGGGGTTTGTGCGCCATGGCGAAGGGACTGACGACGCAGTCTCTGGCAAGTGGAGAATCGACGTGACGGAGGAACGGCGCCAGCGATTTGCGACCACGCCCGTATGGACGAGGTCGGGAGAGGATCTTCCTGCTTTTCCCCCAGCCGCGCTTCAGGAGATTGACGAAGACCGCGCCAGTCCTCTGCCGTCATCGCCCACGTGCAGACCTCAATCTCTTTCGGACCCCACAGAATGTCGTGGGTGTACCTAAATCCCACCCGCTCCAGAAGCTTTCGCGAGTTGTCATGCGCAGCTCCGTGTCCGGCAACGACTGCTGGCAGATCGAGCGTCACGAAGCCATGTGCGAGCACGGCAAGCAGTGCTTCCTACTCAGACGCAGGCGCCAAGCGGATCGCATGAGGGTGACGCCGACCTCGATCCTCGAAGAATCCATCGACCATGGCCGCAGGCCTGCACAACCTGCGAACTCTCCGTTTTCAGAGAGAAAGATCGGCCAGTATTGGGGCCGCAACTGCGGGAGCGCTCACACTCGAGATGGAGCCGGTCTCGTGCCTGTTCTGAACTCATAGGGCCGCCGAAGAAGCGAGTCACCTCGGGATCACACCACAGCGCTTCCGCCAGCGCTGTATCTTCCTTTGTCCAGCTTCGAAAGGTCAGAAGGGCGGATGCGTCAGGAACCATGTCCATCCTTTGAATCACACCTCGTCATCCACGGTACCGCAACGGTCTGCCTGCGTCCGGAGACCTGGCTCAACGTTTCATCGCAGGGATAGATCAAGGTGAGCCTCGTAGACTCTTCTGATGAGGGCCGCAAGGGAACGTCTTCCTGAACTCATCTGGTTCTTCCTCACGACGGTCACGGTCTACTTTGCTTTGCAGGCCGTTGTCGTTGTGTTGCATGAGTATGCGCACAGCACCGCGGCGTGGCTGCTTGGGTACTCGCACACCCCTTTGACGGTAATCTGGGGCAATCCGCTGACCATAGAAGGCTGGGACGAGGGGGTCCCTTACGATCGGCTGTTCCCATCCGCGGGGCACCATGCGGAGGCCGTGATCGGCGGAGTTCCACTGCTGATGCATGCGGCCTTCGCAGGGCTCGGGCTGTATCTCCTGCGCCGCATGTCGACCCAGCGGAGGCCTTCTTTTTACGTCGTGTACCTGTTCGTCGTGGTGAATCTGACTGAACTCATTGCGTACCTCCTGATGCGTCCCTTCGCGGGCAGCGGCGATACGGGCCGCTTCAACGAGGGCCTCGGGCTCTCTCCCTGGCCCCTCTTCGTTGTGGGAGCGGGGCTCCTGTTATTTGCTCTGGGGGTGCTTCTGCGCAAGGTGATACCGAAGCTGGACCACGTTATGGGATGGAACAGTGAGAAGCACTGGATCGTGGTGTGCTTCACGGCGATTCTCCTGTTTCTTTGGGGAAGCGGGCTGCGGATCATGGCCCTCTACCCAGACCGGCAATGGAAGTGGGGTCTGATCGGCGTTTTCGGCTGTCTGAGCTGGGTTTCGCTCTCCCCTCGACCTCTGTCGGATCAGTACGGGAGGTCGCATGATGGCAGGTGATCTGGCCACCGGGCGTTCCTGGTTCGGACGGAATCAGGGAGGGTGCGGTCACTGAGATGACCGCACCAGACCGGCGGATGGCAGAGTTGAAGACTGAGGTGCTTCGGCCGTTAGGTTTCGCGAACGTTGTAGGCGGCGAAGCCGTGCTTGCGAACGAGGGCGTCGCGCTGGGCGGACTCAAGGTCAGACTGGACCATCTCGCGGACGAGCTCGTCGAAGCTGGTGCGAGGAGTCCAGCCTAGCTCGCGCTTGGCCTTGGAGGCGTCGCCGAGGAGGGTTTCGACCTCGGTAGGGCGGAAGTAGCGGGGATCGACGGCGACGACGACGTTGCCGTCGCTGTCGAGTGCCTTCTCGTCGACGCCGGTTCCCTGCCAGGTGAGACCGAGCTCGAGCTGTTCGGCGCAGCGACGGATGAAGTCGCGCACGGAGAACTGCTGGCCGGTGGCGATGACGAAGTCCTGGGGCTTCTCCTGCTGGAGCATGAGCCACTGCATCTCGACGTAGTCGCGGGCGTGTCCCCAGTCGCGCTTGGCGTCGAGGTTGCCCATGTAGAGCTGCTTCTGAAGGCCGACCTTGATCCGAGCGAGGCCACGGGTGATCTTGCGGGTGACGAAGGTCTCACCGCGCAGGGGGCTCTCGTGGTTGAAGAGGACGCCGTTACAGGCGTACATGCCGTAGGCCTCGCGATAGTTGACGGTGATCCAGTAGCCGTAGAGCTTGGCGACGGCGTAGGGCGAGCGCGGGTAGAAGGGGGTGGTCTCGCGCTGCGGAATCTCCTGGACGAGGCCGTAGAGCTCGGAGGTGGAGGCCTGGTAGAAGCGCGTCTTCTTTTCGAGACCGAGGATGCGAATGGCCTCGAGAACGCGAAGGACGCCGATGGCGTCGGAGTTGGCGGTGTACTCAGGCTCCTCGAAGGAGACCTGGACGTGAGACTGCGCGGCGAGGTTGTAGACCTCGTCGGGCTGGACCTTCTGGACGATGTGGATGAGCGAGGACGAGTCGGTCATGTCGCCGTAGTGAAGGACGAAGTGGGGGTCGGGGTTGTGCGGGTCCTCGTAGATGGAGTCAATACGGGCGGTGTTGAAGAGCGAGCTGCGGCGCTTGATGCCGTGGACCTCGTATCCCTTGCCGAGCAGGAACTGGGCGAGGTAGGCGCCGTCCTGGCCGGTGACTCCCGTGATGAGAGCTTTTTTCACGTTCGATGTCTCCCCTGAAGTGGCTGGTCTGGTGTGTGTTGCGTCCTGGCTGGCCTATTGTCTCGCATGTATCGGATTTTGTGGCCGAATCCCGATGAGGAGTAACGCTTGGAACCGGGGTGCGGGTTCCGTTTTGGGAATGACACCGGGGACGGGACGTCAGGGCTGAAACGGGGGGAGTTCACTGCCGTAGCGCCACATGAGACCGAAGAGAGTGCGCGCGTGCCAGTAGCGGGGGAGGTATTGGCCGGGTTTGGAAAAGGTACGGAAGAGCCAGCCGAGGTAGAACCGGTCGGCCCACATGGGGATGCGGACCTGGTCGCCGCTGAGGAAGGCGATGGCGGCGCCGATGCAGTGAATGCCGGGGAGGAAGTCGAGCGAGCGCTTGAGGTAGAGGCCGACGCGCTCCTGATTGCCGCCACCGATGGTGATGATGATGTGGGCGGGGCGGAGGCGACGGACGAGGTCGAGGAGGGCGGGATCGTCGACGACGGGGCCGTAGCGGGGGGCCAAGTAGACGCAGTCAGGGGGGACGGTGGTGCCCTGCTCGCGAAGCCAGGCGAGGTTGCGCTCGGCGCTGGCGGGGTTGGCCATGATCCATAGGGTTCGGCCGGGCTCGCGGACGGCAGGTTGGCGGAGGAGTTCGACGAGGTACTCGAGGCCGGAGAGGCGGGGCAGACGCTCGCGCTTGAGCAGGTTCCAGATGAGGATCATGTACGCCGAGTCGGTGATGAGGAGGTCGGCGTTGAGGGCGGCGTCGCGATAGCCACGGTCGGTGGCGAGGTCTTTGAGGACGGGGGCGGAGGGGACGACGAGGAGGCCGCCGTCGCGGAGGCGATGAACGGCCTCCGCGGCGGTGCCGATGAAAAAGTCGAGTCCCAGGATGCGACGGAAGGAACCGGGTTGCGGGGGCTGCGGCATTTGCTCCTGCGACGTGATGCGGGCACGGACTAGGTGCGGGCGACACCGACGAGCATCTCGCTCTCGATCCAGGCGTAGGTGCGGGCGAGGCCGTCGCGGAGCGTGATGGAGGGCTCCCAGCCGAGGCGGTCGAGGATCATGGTGTTGTCGCTGTTGCGGCCGTTGACGCCCTTGGGAGCGCTGAGGTTGTAGTTACGCTTGAGCTTGATGCCGGCGATGCCTTCGACGATATCGACGAGCTGGTTGATGGAGACGAGCTCGCTCGAGCCGAGGTTGATGGGCTCGTCGATGTCGCTCTCAAAGATCATCTCGGAGCCTTTGGTGCAGTCGTCGATGTACATGAAGCTGCGGGTCTGATGACCGTCGCCCCAGATCTCGATCTCGTGGCGGCCGGAGTGTTTGGCCTCGAGGACCTTGCGGCAGATCGCGGCGGGAGCCTTCTCGCGGCCGCCGGTCCACGTCCCGTGTGGGCCATAGACGTTATGGAAGCGGGCGACGCGGCAGATCAGGCCATAGTCCTCCTCGAAGTGGCGGCACATGCGCTCGGAGAAGAGCTTCTCCCAGCCGTAGCCGTCCTCGGGAAGAGCGGGATAGGCATCACTCTCCTTGAGGGCGACGACGTCGGGGTTGGTCTGCTTCTCGCCGTTGTAGACGCAGGCGGAGGAGGAGTAGAAGAAGCGCTGCACGCCCTGCTCGCGCGCGGCCATGAGCATGTGCGTGTTGGTGAGGACGGAGAGCATGCAGAGGGCTTTATTGTTCTCGATGAAGCCCATGCCGCCCATATCGGCGGCGAGCTGGTAGACGAGGTCGACGCCTTCGGCGGCGGCGAGGCAGTCGTCCTTGTCCTTGAGGTCAAGGGCGAGGTTTTCGACGCCTGAGGTCTGCTGGTACCACTCGTCGAGCGGCTTGATGTCTACGGCGCGAACCACGTCGATTCCCTGGGCGATGAGGTACTTCACGAGGTGGCCGCCGATGAAGCCGCCGCCTCCGCACACTACTGCCTTTTGACCGCTGAGATTCATCAAGCAGACTCCTGTCGTTAGTTCGGCGCCGTGCTGCTGGCACGCTGGGTTCACGAACACTGGCCGGGCGATGTGCCTGCGACCCTCGAGCTGCGCTCGCTTTGATGTGTAAGGTTCCCCTCCAGTTTTGCCTCCCCGCACCGGCATGTCAAGAAGACAGTGTGACCGGAACGTGGTATGGACACGAGGCGCACGCGGCGGGGAGGTGAGAGAGTGAAGGACGTGGCGGCAACAGAGAGCAGGGCGGAGAGGCCGGTGCAGGCGGATCTGGGTGGAGGGCGGCGCGTGCTGCGAAGTGTGAGACGGGATCCGCTGGCGACTACGGGTGTGATGCTTCTGGTGCTGTTTGCCGGGGGCGCGGTGTTTGCGCCCTGGCTAGCGCGAGCGAACCCGGCCACGCTCGATCTGACGGCGCGGCTCGCAGGATCGAGCGGGGCGCACTGGTTCGGCACCGACGAGCTAGGCCGGGACATCCTGGCGCGGGTGCTGTTCGGGGCGCGCATCTCGCTGCTGGTGGCAGTAAGTGTGACGGGTCTGTCGCTCGCAGCGGGGGTGATCGCGGGCAGTCTGGCGGGATTCTATGGCGGGGTCGCCGACACGGTGATCAACGTATACGTGACGAACGCATTCTTGGCGCTTCCGGGGATCCTGCTGGCGATCGCGTTTGTCGCGTTTCTCGGGCCGGGGCTGGGCAACGTGATCGTGGCGCTGGCGCTTTCGGGATGGGTGAACTATGCGCGGCTGGTGCGGGCGCAGGTGATGGCGGTCAAGCAGCGGGAGTTTGTAGAGGCGGCGCGGGCCTTAGGCGCGAGCGACGCGCGGGTGCTGGTGCGGCATATTCTGCCCAACACGCTGCACCCGATCATCGTGCAGGCGGCGATCGGGATGGCTGGCGCAGTGCTGGCGGAGGCGACGCTGAGCTTTCTCGGGCTGGGGGTGCCGCCGCCCAAGGCGAGCTGGGGGGCGATGCTGAACGACGCGCGGTCGCACCTGTTCGACGCGCCGCACCTGGTGGTCTTCCCTGCCCTGGCGGTGATGCTGCTGGTGCTGGCGTTTAACTTCGTCGGAGACGCGCTGCGGGACCGGCTCGATCCGCGAACGCGGTCGACGATGGATGGGAGATAGGCATCGAAGAGGTATGAAGCGAGTTGGGATAACGGATGCGGGCGCGGCAGAGACGGTGCGCGGTACGGGCGGGCGATGGATCAATATCGAGACTGCGGCGGATATCGAGGTGAGCTCAGAGGATGAGCTATTCCCGATCGAGCAGGCGTTTGGGGAGACAGCTTCGCTGGGGTGGAGGGCGGGGACGACGGGGCGGCAGTTGATTCGACTGCTGTTCCATGAACCGCAGCAGATCGGGCTGATCCGGCTCCGGTTTGTGGAGCGTGCGGCAGAGCGGAGCCAGGAGGTTGCGCTGCGGGTGCGACAGGACGGGGAGCCCGCCCTGCGAGAGCTGCTGCGGCAGCAGTTCACGTTCAGCCCGGGCGGGTCAACGGAGGAGCTCGAGAACTTCGCGGTCGACCTTCGGGGTGTTGTGGCTCTGAAGCTCGAGATCGACCCGGACCGGGTGAACGCGAGTGTGCGCAGTGAGGTGTACGCGACGCTTGCCTCGATGCGGCTCGGAGGCGGTGTGTGAGCGAGGCGATGCGGGTCGGTCTGGTGTCGGACACGCACGGGCTCTTGCGGCCGGAGGTGGTAGAGGCGCTGGTCGGGGTGGAGCACATTCTGCACGCCGGCGATGTCGGGGATGCAAGGATTCTCGAGGAGCTGCGGAGCATCGCGCCGGTGACGGCGGTGCGAGGGAATGTGGACACGAGCGGGGCGTGTGGGCAGCTGCCGATGACGGAGGCGGTGGAGCTCGCGGGGCGGCTGTTCTACCTGGTGCACCGGGTGGAGGATCTCGACCTCAATCCGGTGGCGGCGGGCGTGGCTGCGGTGGTGAGTGGGCACTCGCACCGGTTCGGCGTAACGCACAAGGACGGCGTCCTCTACCTGAATCCGGGGAGCGCCGGGCCGCGACGCTTTCGGCTGCCGACTACGCTGGTACGGCTAACGGTGGGCACGGGGGAGATTGTGCCGGAGCTGGTGACGATCGCTGGATGAGAGAGCGCTACCGAGAGCGGAGGGAGGGCTCGGGTGATTTGAGGTCGTCGAGGTGGACGGTGTTGAGGATGGTCTCAAGACGATGGCGGACGGCATCGAGTTCGCGGTCGGTCATATCGCGGGCGCCGGAGACCTCGCCGCCGCAGAAGGTGTTGATAACAAGATCGAAGCGGAAGCAGGTGGTGCCGCGGAGAGCGGTGTAGACCTCATCGCGGCTCTCGATGCAGGCGCCGCCGTGCTCGGAGTAGCCGTGTTTGAAGGGGATGCCGCTGACGGAGGCGGTAGAGGCGGGACGAGCGATGGGCGCGGTGGCCTGGTTGCTGCAGGCGAGGTCGGTCGAGTGCGGGGTGAGGCTCGAGTAGAAGAGGGCGCCGGAGAAGGTGGAGTAGGGGAAGGGGTTGAAGGCGATCTGGGCGACGCTGTGCATCTGGGTGCTGGGAAGTGCGGAGCGGGCGTCGAGGGCGAAGGTGCTGAGTTCGGAGTCCTGGCGGCTGAAGTTCCAGCCGGCGGGGAGGTCGAAGGAGATGCCGGTGCGTGGCTCGCGGATGTGGCGGGCGGGGGGTGAGGTGGGCTCCGGCAGGGGGACGGGGCGACGGCCGAGGGGAACGGGAGTCTGGGCGGGGCTGCAGATCGCCGAGAGAAGCAGCAGGGTGAGGAGAGAAGACTTCATCGCGACCTCAGAGTAGAGCATTTGTGCGCTCGGATGGCACAGTCTTCAGGCGGTGCGGAGGCGGGGGTTGGCGAGGGTATAGAGAACATCCGTGAGCAGGTTGACGAGGATGTAGGTCAGACCGACCGCGAGCAGGCAACCCTGGACGAGGGCGTAGTCGCGGTTGCCGATGGCGGCGAGGGTGAGGCGGCCGATGCCGGGCCAGCTGAAGATGGTCTCGGTGACGATGGCGCCGGCGAGCAAGCTGCCGAACTGAAGGCCGAGCACGGTGAGGACCGGGATGAGGGCGTTGGGGAGCGCGTGGCGGTAGACGACAGCGCGCTCGGAGAGGCCTTTGGCGCGGGCGGTGCGGATGTAGTCCTGCGAGAGCTCTTCAAGGAGAGCGGAGCGGATCATGCGGGTGAGCACGGCGGCGAGGGAGAGGCCGAGGGTGACGCTGGGGAGGATCAGGTGCAGAAGGAGGACCCAGGGGGGATCGTGGGCGGAGCCGGCGCCCGAGACGGGCAGCCAGCCGAGGCGGATGGAGACAAGGAGGATGAGGATGGGGCCGAGGGCGAAGTTGGGAAAGGAGAGGCCGGTGAGCGAGAGGACGGAGAGGATGCGATCTGTGGGGCGGCCGCGGTGCAGGGCGGAGGCGACGCCGGCAGGCAGTGAGAGCAGGACGGCAAGGAGCATGGACGCGAGGGTGAGGGCGAGGGTGTAGGGGTAGCGCTGTGCGACGAGGTGGAGCACAGAGTCGTGCAGGCGGAGAGACTGGCCAAGGTCAGCGTGTGCAAGGCCACGACCGTAGTGGAGGTACTGCTGCCAGAGAGGGGCGTCGAGGCCATAACTATGACGGAGGGCGGCGATGTCGGAGGCAGTGGCGCCCTCCCCAAGCATCTGGACGATGGGATCGCCGGGGACGAGGTGGATGAGCAGGAAGACGATGGAGACGACGACCCAGAGGACAGGAAGGGTGATGAGGGTGCGGCGCAGGGCGGGGCGAAGTGTGCGCGCGACGGCATGAGGTGTGAGGTTCACGGGGCGGACTCGACGGGAGTTTGATCGATCGCCGAGGGACGGCGGACTTGCGCCGAGGCTGCGGCTTCATCGTCCTTGGGCGTGCGAGATGGGGCGATGGTGATGCGGACGCGACTGATGCGACGGCCTTCCATGCTCTCGACGGTGTAGGTGCGGCCGTCGTTGATGACGGCCTCGCCGACCTGCGGTAGATGACCGAGCTCGATGAGCAGGAAGCCGGCGAGGGTCTCGACGCCGAGCTCCCGGGGAAAGTTCCAGCGGAGCTGCGTGGTGAGGTCGCGAAGCGGCGTGGAGCCATCGAGGGTCAGGACACCAGCGGGGCTGGCCAGGGTTCGCGGGGCGAGATCGAACTCATCCTCGAGCTCACCGACGATCTGCTCCAGCAGGTCTTCGGCGCTGACGAGGCCGACGAGCGAGCCGAACTCGTCGACGACGATCGCGAGCTGGCGGCGGCGATCCTGGAACTCCTGGAGGAGATCGACGGCGAGCTTGGTCTCGGGGACGACGAGGATCTCGCGCATAACCTGGCGAAGGGTGAGGCCGGAGGCGCCGGAGCCGCCGAGAGCGAGCGAGACGCCACGGAAGTGCATCAGGCGGGAGACGTCCTTCGAGTAGACGATGCCGACGACGTGCTCGGGGCCGTCGGCGGCGGCGTAGACGGGCACGCGGGAGTGCTGCTCCTCGATGATACGGGCGCTGGCACGCTCGACCGGCAGATCGTCGGGGAGCGAGAAGATCCTGCTGCGCGGGGTCATGATCTCGCGGACGGTGACGTGGTTGAGCTCGATCGCGCGGTGGATGATCTCTTCCTGGAAGGCGGGCAGGAGGCCCATGCGACGGGTGGCGGTAGCGATCAGCTTCAGCTCCTCGGGCGAGTGGACGGCGCCCTCGCCGCGGAGGGGCGCGCGAAAGAGGCGAAGCACAAAGGCGGCCGAGGCATTCATCAGCCGGACGGCGGGGCGGGTGATGCGGATGAAGACGTCCATCGGCGCAGCAACTGCGAGGGCGATGCGTTCGGAGCGCTGCAGGGCGAGGGACTTGGGAACGAGCTCACCGAGGAGCAGCTCGAAGTAGGTGATGACGGCGAAGGAGAGGACGATCGCGATCGGATGCAGGATGGCGGGGGGAAGGCGGAGGGAGAGCGAGACGGCTAGATGGAGGATTGCGTCGGCGATGGCGGGTTCTCCGAGGCCGCCGAGCGCGAGGGCGGCGATGGTGACGCCAAACTGCACGGCGGGGAGAAACTCATCGATGTTGTGCTTGAGCAGGAGCGCGGTGCGAGCACCCGGCCTGCCGTGGGCGACGAGCTGCTCGACGCGAGTCTCGCGGATGCTGACGAGGGCGAACTCCGCGGCAACGAAGAAGCTGTTGGCCAGGATGAAGAAGGCCACCATCACCAAGCGGAAGAAGATCCACTCGAGCATGAGTTTCAGTGTAGAGCAGGCGATGGCCGAGGTGGTCCGATGAGGCTCGTCGCTCTCGCGTCAGATCGTCTCGGTGGCGGGGCGGCCGACAGGGGTAAGCATGACGCGCGAAGGCCCGGGCAGGTTCGCCCGGGCCTTCCATGTACAGCGACTGTTGATTGTTTCAGTCGCGCGCTGTTTTAGGCGAAGACCTTGGTGAGGGTCTTGGCGATGGTGTCCTTGGGAACAAAGCCGACGATCTGCTCGGAGACCTTGCCGCCCTTGAAGATCAAGAGCGCCGGAATGCCGCGGATGCCGTAGCGCGCAGGCGTCGCATTGTTGGCGTCGACGTCCATCTTGAGCACCTTCAACTTGCCCTGATACTCTGTCGCGACTTCGTCGACGACCGGAGCAAGCGCCCGGCAGGGTCCGCACCAAGCGGCCCAGAAGTCCACCAGGACCGGCTGCTCTGACTGCAGGACCTCTTTTTCGAAGGTCGCATCACTCACTTCACCAACAAACTGACCTGCCATCCCTTACATCCTCCTACTGGCCTGGGTGTCATAACCCGACGCAGTACAAACGCGCTATATGGTAGATGCGAAAAATAGGGAGAGGTTTCAGTCCGTGGCGAACGAAGGTGGGAGTACGGAAGCGGAAGCCACATGAAAAAACGCCCGGACCCCGACTATGTCGAGGTCAACGGGCGTTTGTAGCAGCCCTCCCCAGAACTGTCTACTGGGCCAGAGTAGAGAGGGTCGGCCCGCGCGTAAAGAAATCTTCGGTAACTCGCGTAAGAATTACCGAGTTGACCGGGAACTATCTTCCGTTGGACCAGCTATCTGAAGCTCCAGCAGAGCTTCCATCTCGTCCCCGGCGACGGTCTCGATCAGGGTCGACGTGAACTTAGGGGCGACGAGGAGGAGCACGGCGGGACCAGCTCCGCTCAGGGCGAGACCAAGAACGCCGGGCATCTCGGCGACGGGTTGAAGGCGGCTGAAGAGGGGGCAGAGTGGCGCGCGGAAGGGCTGGTGGAGGCGGTCGCGCATAGCCGTACGGAGCAGATCAGGATGATCGCTGGCGAAGGCGGCGACGAGAAGAGCTGTGGCCTGAAGGTTGGCGACGGTGTCATGGCGGGAGTAGGCGGCGGGCAGGACGCGGCGGGCCTCGGCGGTGCTGAGGCTGCGGGTAGGAAGGGCGAGGAGAAGTCGCCAGCGGAGATCGCGGGCGAGGCTGACCGCGACCGTGTGATCGGTGAGAGTCGCGGAGATCGTGAGACCGCCGAGCAGACATGCAGCGATGTTGTCGGGGTGACCCTCGCGACGAGTCGCCTCATCGAGGACCTGCTGCTGCGTCCAGGCGAGGCCACCGAAGTGACGCGCGAGAAGGACGCCGGCCAGCAGGGCCGCCGCCGAGGAGCCGCAGCCCATGCCGAGGGGAATCTCGTTGTGCAACACGAGGGCGATCGGGGGCGCAGGCAGACCGAGGTCGCCGAGGACCTCGATGTAGGTCATCAGAATGAGATTGTTGCTCAGGGCGCCGCAGATGGCAGCATCGCGACCAGTGGCGGCGATCGACATGGCCGGGGCCTCATGGGCGTCGATGGTCAGGTAGAGGCTGAGGGCGAGACCGAGAGTGTCGAAGCCCGGGCCGAGGTTGGCAGAGGTCGCCGGAAGCCGAAGGTGGAGCGGCGGAGTCATCGCAGGACGGGCGCGGACGCGGTCTCTCCGGCACGGTCGAGCATCGCCTCAATGGCACGAAGGACGGTGCTGGAGTCGGCCTCGAGGACCATGGGGGCGCGACGGAGGCGGTCGTGGAGAGCCCGATCGGCGGGGCTGGCCTGACTCTGCTCGGCCTCGGTGAGCAGCGTGCCACGGTGGTAGTCGATGGTGTACTCGGGGTCTTTGAGGGTGTGACCGGTGAGGATCAGCACAACGCGCTCCTCGCGCGTGATGCGCCCCTGCTGAACGAGTTTGCCAAGGCCGGCGAGAGTGACGGCGCTGGCGGGCTCGCAGCCGATGCCCTCGGCGCCGATCTGCGCCTTGGCAAGAGCGATCTCCTGTTCGGTCGCCTGCTCGCACCAGCCGCCGGTGCTCTCAATCGTGTCGACGGCCTTGCGAAAGGAGGCGGGGTTGCCGATGCGGATGGCGCTGGCGCGGGTGTCGGCAGTGACCGGGAGAAGCTCACGGCCGCCGTTCTCGGCGAGGCTGCGGAAGAGCGGATTGGCACCGGCTGCCTGGATGACGCTGATGCGGGGCTGGCGATGAATGAGGCCGAGGAGCTGCATCTCGCGGAAGCCCTTGCCGAGGGCGGCACCGTTGGCGAGGTTGCCGCCAGGAACGATGATGTGTTCGGGAATCTGCCCGTCGAGCTGCTCGACGAGCTCGAAGGCGGGAGTCTTTTGGCCTTCGAGGCGGTACGGGTTGACGGAGTTCAGGAGGTAGATCGGCAGGCGCCGAATGAGGTCGTTGAGGACGCGGACGCAGCCGTCGAAGTCGGTCTTAAGCTGGAGGGTGACGGCGCCGTAGTCCATGGCCTGGGAGAGCTTGCCCCAGGCGATCTTCCCCTCTGGGATGAGGACGATGGAGCCGAGGCCCGCGCGCGCGGCATAGGCGGCCATGGAAGCCGAGGTGTTGCCGGTCGAAGCGCAAGCGACCCAGCGGAAGCCACGCTCGACGGCGACGGAGAGCGCGGCGGTCATACCGGTGTCCTTGAAGGAGCCGGTGGGGTTCATGCCCTGATGCTTGGCGAGCAGCCAGTCGACGCCGACCGCGCGGGCGCAGCGCGGAAGATCGTAGAGCGGCGTGTTGCCCTCACGCAGGGTGACGGGCTCCCCCGGATGGTCAAGGATGGGCAGCAGATCGCGGAAGCGCCAGACGCCGGACTGATCCGCCGCCAGAGTGGAGGTGCGGCGCTCCTGCCAGAGCCAGCGGAGCGCGCTGCTGTTGGGAAGGCGTGCGACGGCATGGGCGTCGACGCCGGAGAGCGGATCCGGTGTGGGCCAGGAGCCGACCGACCACGGGTAGATGACTTCGAAGAGACTTCCACAGTGCGGGCAGCGAAAATCTGCCGGTGCCACGGCTCCGGCGGAGCGGCGGTCACAGCCGATGCATCGAAGCTGGTGTGATGCGACGTTCATTGACAGGTTCAGGGTACCGTATGAGCAGTTTCGAAGACAGCCTGCGCAGGCCGAGTGCGGGCTGCATCGCCGTGTGGCTGATGAGCCTCCTGGTGTGGTGCGACACGGTCTCTCCAGCTCTGGCACAGCAATCGACGCGTGAGCTTCGCGTGGCGGCCGCGGCGGACCTGGCGCCGGTCATGCCGGTGCTGGCGCAACGCTACAAGGAGAAGACAGGGGTAACCCTGGTGGTGATGACGGCATCCTCGGGCGCCATCACCAGCCAGATCCTCAACGGAGCGCCGGTTGATCTTTTTCTGGGAGCGGACTTCGAGTACCCGGAGAGGATCGTTGCGGCGGGACTGGCCGACAGCCGGGCACCGACGCCCTATGCGCGAGGGAGCCTCGTGCTGTGGGCGCGGAAGGACTCTCCGGCGCAGCCGCTCTCGCTCGACCGGCTGACACAACCTGCAGTGGCGAAGGTGGCCGTGGCCGACCAGCTGCGCGCGCCGTTTGGCCGCGCGGCGATGGCCGCCATCGAGCACCTGCGGCTCAAGGATGTCCTCGCGGGCAAGCTGGTCATCGCAGAGAACGTAGGACAGGCGGGGCAGTTTGCGGTGTCGGGCAACGCGCAGGTCGCCTTTGTGTCGCTGACACTCGCGTCCTCTGAGCCATTCCGGCAGGCGGGCAGCTACGTACAGGTACCGACCAACCTCTATCCGGAGATCCAGCAGAACGCAGTGGTGCTGGAGCGGGGGCGAAAGGCCGAGGCACACGCGTTTTTGGATTGGCTGCTCTCATCGCCGATACAGGGCGACTTGCACACCTTCGGGCTGACACCGGTCCGTTGACCGATGTCGCCGAGGCGCGTGAAGGTGCGTGTCTCTCGCGGACGGGAAGAGCTTAGCCACGCTGTATAGACTGAGTGCGTGGATGCACAGACCATCTGGCTGACGCTGCGGCTGGCCCTGCTGACGACGGCGCTGTTGCTGCTGCTCGGTTTGCCTCTGGCATGGTGGCTGGCGGAGCGGCGAAGCTGGCCTCGCAGCGTGGTGCAGGCGGTCGTGGCGATGCCGCTGGTGCTGCCGCCGACCGTGCTGGGGTTCTTCCTCCTGGTTCTGCTGGGGCCGACGACCGCGTCCGGACGCCTTGTGACCCGGCTCGTGGGGCATCCGCTGGCGTTCACATTTTCGGGACTGCTGGTCGCCTCGATGCTGTACAGTCTGCCATTCCTTATGCAGCCATTGACGGAGGGCTTTCGCGCGGTGCCTCGGGGCCGCCGGGAGGCAGCCGCTGGGCTAGGCGTGCCGCCGTGGCGTGTTTTTTGGACGGTGACACTGCCGGCGTCGCGAGGAGCGCTTGGCGCGGGCGCGCTGCTGGCCTTTCTGCACACGGTGGGCGAGTTCGGCGTCGTGCTGATGATCGGCGGAAATATACCTGGGACCACGCGAACGCTCTCGATTGCCATCTACGACCTCGTGGAGGATGGCCGGTACGCCGAGGCGAGCCGCACGGCGGGCTGGCTCGCTGGCGTCGCGCTGGTTGCGCTGCTCGCACTCTATCTCGTGCCGGCGCGAGCGAAGAGGAGAGTCTTTGCCGAGTAGGCGCGCCGCGCTCGAGGTGGAGCTGCGGCATCGGAGCGGAGCACTCACACTTGATCTGGCCTTTACAGCCGAAGCGCCGTGGACGGTGCTCTTTGGGCCATCTGGAAGCGGTAAGACGGCGATCGTGCGAGCGATCGCGGGCTTTCTGCGGCCGCAGCGCGGACGGGTGGTGGTGCGCACCGGGGCGCACCAGCCTCGCGTGCTGCTCGATCGGGAGCGTGGGATCGACGTAGCCCCCCACCGGCGACCGCTGCGGACGGCGGCGCAGGGCGCGGTGATCTTTCCCGCGCGCACGGTACGAGAGAACGTCGCCTACGGCGCCGGGGGAGAGAGCCGTCTGGTGGACGAGGCGCTGGAGCGGCTGCAGTTGACGGACCGGGCCGAGAGCCGGGCCGAGCAACTCAGTGGCGGCGAGCAGCAACGCGTCGCGATCGCACGTGCGGCCGCGTCAGCGTGTGCGGCCGGGCCGGGAACCTGGCTTTTGCTCGACGAGCCCTTCACCGGGTTGAACCTGGCGCTGCGGCGCGAGCTGACCTGCGATCTGCCGTCATGGTTCGCGACGCGGGAGCTAGCGGTGCTCTCGGTGACGCACGACGTCGCGGAGGTCTTTGCGCTGAAAGCAGAGGTAGTGCGGATCCAGGGGGGACGGCTGGTGGCCGCGGGGCGGCCGGAGGTGATTCTGTGCGATGACCGCCTGCAGCTGATCGCGGAGCTTGGAGCGCAGAACGGAAGTTCGAGCGAAGGTTCAGAGCGCGGACCGAGGCTGCGTCAGACCTGATCGCCGACTTCGACCGGCTCCTGCTCAAGGATGATGCCAAAGCGGTCGCGCACGGTCGCGCGGATGCGGTCGCGCAGAGCTGCGAGGTCGGCGAAGGTGGCGTGGCCGCAATTGATGAGAGCGAGCGTGTGCTTGGACGAGATGCCGACCTGGCCAGCGAGGAAGCCGCGATGAAAGCCGGCCCGCTCAAGCAGCCAGGCGGCGGCGAGCTTGACTCTTCCCTGCTCTGCCGGCCAATGGGGGACATCTCCGATGGGCAGGTCGGCCTCCGACGCAACGCGCCGAAGACTCTCGAGTGGAACGATGGGGTTCTTGAAGAAGGAGCCGGCGCTGCGGCAGTCGGGATCGTCAGGCGAGAGCAGCATTCCCTTGCCGCGTCGGATCTCGCGGACAACGGCGGAGACCTCAGAGGGTGAGGGCTTGGCGGAGCCGAAGCGGCGCTCGAGGTCGGCGTATCGCAGTGAGGGCTGGGCGGTGCGACTGAGACGGAAATCGACGGCCGTGATCACGAACCGGTCGCGATCGGGGCCGTTGAAACGGCTGGAACGATAGGCGAAGCCGCAGTCCGCCGCAGCGATCTCGACAAAGCGGCCCGTGGTGCGGTCGAGAGCGCGAACGGCGGCGATAATCTCCGAGACCTCCTGACCGTAGGCGCCCACGTTCTGTATGGGCGTGCCGCCGGTCAGTCCGGGGATGCCGGCCAGGCACTCCATCCCGCTGAGTCCGTGAGCGTTGACGGCGTCGACGAGGCTGTCCCAACCGGTGCCCGCGGCGGCGTGGACGTGGACGTGATCGCCCACGACGGTGAAGCTCGTCTCGGCCTCGAGGTTGAGGTGAAGGACAAGCCCGGAGAAGCCGCCGTCGCGCACGAGAAGATTGCTGCCGCCGCCCAGGATCAGCACAGGGAGGCGGTCTTCGGAGGCGAAGTGGAGTGCCTCGACGAGCTGAGCTTCGTCACGAACGCGGGTAAAGAAACGGGCGGGACCGCCGACGCCGATGGTTGTATAGGGGGCGAGGGGGATTCCTTCCTGAATCTCCAGCCGAAGCGACGTTCGAGAGGCAGGCACGCCTTCGAGGGTACAACAGCGGAAGTGCGCTTGGTCTTCTCCCGTAGGCTCGGCGACTCCCGTACAATCACTTAGACGCGTTCGTTGCGGGCATTGGAAGTCGCGACGACGCTCCAAGGGGAGAGTGCAATGTATCCAGAGATTATGGTGAGTCCCATGCGCGAGGAGCTGACACGGGCCGGTGTCGCAGAGGCGCGATCGGCCGTCGAGGTGGACAAGGCCGTGGCCCAGCCAGGGACGACGATGCTGGTCGTGAACTCGATCTGCGGCTGCGCGGCGGGCAAGATGCGGCCGGGTGTGCGTCTTGCGATGCAGCACACGACCAAGCCGGATCACGCGGTAACGGTCTTCGCGGGCCAGGACCGCGAGGCAACGGAGAAGGCGCGCAGCTACTTCGGCGGGCATCCGCCGACCTCTCCGGCGATCGCGATCCTGCGCGACGGCCAGCTGGTCTACCTGATGCAGCGATCGGCGATCGAGACCTCGACGGCGCCGGCGATCGCGCAGGAGCTCGCGCGGGCGTTCGATACCTACTGCGCACGCACACCTGCCTAGAAGTGTTGCAGAGCCACCCAAAAGGGGTACGCACCTGACCGGTGCGTGCCCCTATTCTTTTTCCAGGCATTGCACTCAAGTTTCGCTGCCGGCTGCCGATAGACCCTGTAGCCATGATGAACGTCCCGATCGCCGCCGAAGCTCCTCCTGCCGTCACGCCGACCTTGTCGATTCAGGTCCAGACACCTGGCCCCACCGAGATGTCATCGCATCGTCTGCCCGGTCGCAGCGCCGCCATGGAGCAGGTACGGCAGCAGGTGGCGCGCCTCGGGCCACACTTTCGTCGCGTACTGATCAGCGGCGATACGGGATCAGACCGCGAGCGAATTGCCCGGGCGCTCCACCGGGCGAGTCCCGGCGCACGTGGTTCGTTTGTGGTCTGCGCGCTCGCCGATCTGGAGGAGAGTGCCGCGCTCTGGAAGCAGGATCCGCGGGTCGCGCGTATCGCGCTTCGCCGCACGGCGGCCAACGCTGCCGGTGGAACCCTGTGGATTGATGACGTGGCAACCCTCTCCGCGGCCGCGCAGATCCTTGTGCTCCGCCTTCTCGACGAGCGCCCTGCGGAAGGCGAGCGCCTACGCCTCATCACGGGAACGGCGGCAAACCTGAAGGCGATGTGCGCTGCTGGTGCGTTTCTGCAGGAGCTGCGGCTGGCGATCAGCGCCCTGGAGTTGCCGGTGCCGCCCTTGCGCGCACGACGGGACGACATCGCGGAGCTGGCGCGCTCGATGGCGCATTCGATCGCGCAGGAGTATGCCATCGAGATCGATGGAATCTCTGACGATCTGGTCGCGGCACTTGAAGAATATAGCTGGCCCGGGAACGAGGCGGAGATGGAGAACACACTTCGCATGGCGGTACTGTCCTCGAATGGAGGCTTGCTCACGCCCGAGCACGTGCAGGCTTTCGAGATCTCCGCGCCGGCTGCGGCGACGATCGCGGTTGAAGGAATGCCCGACCGCCTGCAGGACGTCGTCGACCAGCATCTGCTGCGGATCCTTGCGGCCTGCGACGGCAATAAACTACGCGCCGCGGACCGACTGGGCGTGAGCCGATCGACGCTGTACCGGATGCTTGAGGCATGTGCCGCGACGGAGCGCTAAGACGCGCTTGGCGCACCTCGCGCGATACACTGGCACCTCATGAGGGCCCTTCTAAGCTGCAGTTTGCTTGCGCTTGCTGCTCTTTCTCCAGCTGGGCGGACACGGCTCCTTGCACAGCAGACGGCGCCTGTCACAGAGACAGTCGAGGCGCGAAGCAAGGCGTTGACGACGCTGTTTTCGGATGTCTGGGAGGATCGCCTGCGGCATCAGCCGGAGTTTGCCTCGGTGGTGGGCGACAAGCGGTACAACGACGCGCTCACCGACTTCTCGACGAGTGAGGTAAATGGCTCGCTGGCCCGCGGGCGGGCGTTCCTCGACCGGCTCGGGGCAATCGATACGACGGGCCTGCCGGAGCAGCAGCAACTATCGGCGGAGCTGCTGCTGCGATCGCTGATCGACGATCAGGAGGGAGCGCGGTTCAAAGCATGGCAGATGCCGCTGAACCAGTTCTCTGGCTTTCACACGGAGATGCCGCGGCTCGCGACCGAGCTGAGCTTCGAGACGGTAAAGGACTTCGACGACTGGACAGAGCGCCTGAAGAAGATTCCGCGCGCGCTCGAGCAGCTCGAGGTCAACATGATGCTGGGCGTGCAGGAGCATCGCACGCCGCCGCAGTACCTGATGGAGAAGGTGCTCGCGCAGACGCAGGCGATCGCGACGCAGACGGGCACCGAGAGCCCCTTCGCGCTGCCGCTGAAGAAGTTCCCGGCGGCGATCGGTGCAGCCGACCAGAAGCGGATCGCAAGCGACATGCTCGACGCGATCACGCAGCAGGCGCTCCCGGCGTATGTGCGCTTTGCCAAATTCCTCAGCGGGCAGTACATCCCGGGGTGCCGGAAGGAGCCCGGCATCTCGGCGGTGCCGGACGGTGAGGCGTACTATGCCTTTCTGGTCCGGCAGAGTACGACGCTGGACGAGACCCCGGCGGAGATCCACCAGATCGGGATCGATGAGGTCAAGCGCGACGAGACGGCGATGCTCGCGATCGTGCAGAAGCTTGGCTTCGGCGATCTGGCGAGCTTCAGTGCGGCCATGAAGAGCAATCCGAAGCTACATCCTGCGTCTGCGGATGCTCTGCTCGCGGCGTACCGCGGGCATGAGGACGCGATGGCGGAGAAGCTGCCGCAGCTCTTTGGCAAGCTGCCGAAGAGCCAGCTCGAGGTGATCGCGATGCCATCGTTCATCGAACGGGATCAAGCGGCGGCGTTCTACGACGAGGGATCGGCGGATGGGAGGCGGCCGGGGCGCGTGGACGTCAACTTGTATCAGTTTGCGACGCGGTCGCTGGCGCCGGTGGAGGCGGTGTCGTACCACGAGGGGTTGCCGGGGCACCACCTGCAGATCTCCCTCGCGCAGGAGATGACCGATCTGCCGCAGTTTCGGCGGTACAGCTACTACACCGCGTACACCGAGGGATGGGCTCTCTACAGCGAGCGGCTAGGCAAGGAGGTCGGCTTCTACCAGGACCCGTACAGCGACTATGGGCGGCTGGAGGCAGATATCTGGCGGGCGATCCGGCTGGTGGTGGACACGGGGGTGCACTCCCAGCACTGGACGCGGCAGCAGATGGTCGACTACTTCCACGCGCACTCGGCCATCGACGAGACGAACGTACAGGCGGAGGTCGACCGCTACATCGCCTGGCCGGCGCAGGCGCTCGGGTACAAGATGGGGCAGATGGAGATCCTGGAGCTGCGGGCGCGGGCGCAGGCGGCGCTGGGGACGAGCTTCGATGTCCGTGGCTTCCATGATGAGGTGCTACGTGCCGGAGCGCTGCCCATGGACGTGCTGAGCAGGCGCATCGACGCGTGGATTGCGCGTCAGAGGCACTGACCGGTTCTGGTAGCCTCGGTCGCATGCCAGAAGCAAGAGATTTTGCGGCGGAGTTGCCGGGCGGCGGAGAGCGGGCGGCGGGGCCGGGGCGGATTGCGGTGCTTGGCGCGGGCAAGATGGGCGGCATCCTGCTCGAGGCGTTTCTGCGCAACGAGCTAGTGGGGCGGCACCAGGTCGCGGCGACCGTCTTCCATGCGGAGCATGCGGCGGAGCTTCGCCGGCGGTGGGGGGTTGCGGTCGCGACGGACAACGCGGCGGCGGCGACGGGCGCCGATGTCGTGCTGCTCGGGGTGAAGCCGGGGCAGGCGCCGGCGGTGGTTGCGGAGATCCGCGGGCGGCTCTCGCCGGCGGTGCTGCTGGTGTCCTTCGTGGCGTCGGTGAAGACGCAGGCGCTGGAGGAGGCGGCCGGGATCGCACTGCCGGTGGTGCGGGCGATGCCGAACACGCCGGCGACCGTGGGCGAGGGCGTGACGGCGCTGTGTGCGGGACGATACTGCACGCCGGCACACCTGGAGACGGCGCGCCGGATGTTCGAGACGGTGGGGCGGGTGGTGGTGGTGGACGAGCGCCACATGGACGCGGTGACGGGGCTCTCGGGCTCGGGGCCGGCGTTTCTCTACATCATCATCGAGGCGCTGGCGGAGGCGGGGGTCAACGTGGGGCTGCCGCGGGAGATCGCGACGCTGCTGGCGGCGCAGACGACGCTGGGCTCAGCCAAGATGGTGCTTGAGACGGGGTCGCACCCGGCGCTCTTGAAGGACGCGGTGACGACGCCGGCGGGGTGCACGGTGGACGGCATCCTCGAGCTCGAGGAGGGCGGACTGCGGGTGACGCTGATCAAGGCGGTCAAGCGGGCGACGCAGCGGGCGCGGGAGCTGGCGGGAGGGTGAGGTCAGAGCCCCACGTCGGTTTGCGGCATGAAGCTCGTTTATGGCGTGAAGGTCGGTAGCGGTGTGGACGTTGGTTGCGGCGTGGACATCGGTTGCCGCGTGGACGTCGGTTGCCGCGTGGACGTCGATTGCCGCGTGGACGTCGATTGCCGCGTGGACGTCGATTGCCGCGTGGACGTCGATTGCAGCGTGGACGCCGGCTGCGGCGTCGAGGCGGTCGAGGTGGGCGGGTGCCGGTTGAGGATGGAGGCCGGGCCGGGTGGCGGGCTCCGCTTCGGGCTGGGGTTCGGTTTCGGGGGCTGGTTCGGGTTCGCAGACGGTTTGGAGCTCGGCCAGGATCCTGGCGCGGCACTCCTCTTCGATCTCGGCGCGGGTCTTGTGGAAGGCGGCGAAGAGCAGGGCGCGAAGGCTATCGGGACGGGGCGCGGTGGGGTCGAGGAGCTCGGTGCGGGGGGCAAGGGCGCCGTAGGTGGGGTGGGCGATGACCTCTTCGACGACGGGCGGCTCGGGGGCGGCGGCGAGCCGGGCGCGCAGCGGCGGGAGGTTGATGGAGGCGATCTGGAGGCCGTAGAGGAGGAGACCGGCGCGGCGCGGGTCGATCTGATTGGCGGCGATGCGGCGGAGGACCTCGCCGATGGAGAGCTGGATGGCGCCGCGGTCCTCGGGCAGGGGCAGATCGAAGGTGGTCTGGCGACTGCGGCGGGCGCGCGGGTTGGCGACAGGGCGGCGGGAGGTGTGATGGAAGTAGCAGAACTCCTCGCCGCGGAGAGCGGCGCTGCCGCAGCAGCGGCCGTCGGTGTGGATGTGGCGGCACTGGAAGCGACGCGGCGGGGCGGCGGATGTGGGTCCGGTTCTGGTCTGGGTTGTCTCGGTCACGTTGGCGGCGTCGGTCATGTGTGTGGGGCCCCACCCCTTGCTCTGTGTGCAAAATATTCAAAAGAAAGGGCCTGAGCTCGTATCTCGAGGCTCAGGCCGGTTAACGTGAGAGAGCCCGGCGGGTGCCGGGCTCCTGGTGTCTCCTTCTAGTGTAGCCAGATGGGAGGAGAACTACGCCAACGGAGGTTAAGACGGGTAGGTAACATCTGGGACGGAACATCGGATGACCTGTCAGAGCGGATACCAGAGACAGACCAGCGCGTGCCCTTCGTATCCCGCGTATGGATTGGGGGAAAGTAAGAATCCTCCGTCTCAGGAATCCTGGCTTATGTCTCTATTCCGCAGAGCGCTCGTCTGTTTCTTCGTGGCTTTGTCTGCCATGGCTCGTGCGCAGGTATTCGAACGAATCACCATCAGGCATGCTCGCTCCCCCGATCCGCGCAGCATGCGCCTGCGGGTTCTGCCTGACGGAGAACTCGTCGCACATGCTGTCCTCGTCGTCGACCTGATCAGTTACGCCTACGATGTGCCCTCCAACCCTTCGACTCGCCTCAACGCTCTTCCGGATTGGACCCATGGCGACCGATACGACATCGAGGCCAACGCCTCTCCAAATGCCATCAAGACGACTTTTCAGGACGCGGAGATACAGCTCAGAGTGAAGCAGATGATCCGCCGATTGCTGGCCGACCGTTTCGATCTCCTCATGCGGATTGACCGCAGACGCATGCCGGCTTCTGCAATGACCGTTGCGAGCGGCGGCGCACGCCTTCAGCGAGCAGCGATTACAGCGAAAGACTGTGTCTTTGATACTGCGCCGGAGCGTTGCCATACCTTTCTCGTCGGCTTCGGTCATCCGCTGAACGGGAGTGCCATCCATATGAACGACCTCATCCGCTACCTCGAGAACTGGACGGATCGTCCTCCTGTGAACCGCACCGATCTGAGCGACCTGTTCACCATGCGGACGGGAGGTTGGCTTCCCATGCGACTGCCCGCTCCGCCGCCGAACAGGAGTGGCCATGTGGACTTCTCCAGACTTTACCGTTCTAGGCAACCTTGGTTTAGAACTGCATCGGCAAGAGGAGGTTTCGCCGGTCTCCACGATCGAACGCATTGAACGTGCCGCTGCGAACCTTCAGCCCTGAAGGCGCTCTGCTCTCGTGACCCTGGGGCGCTGCCCCAGCCTGTTATCGACCGGACCGTTGGCCCTGCTGCTTGGGCGGAACAGGTCCCTGGTTCTCGCTCTTTTTTAGGACAGGTCCAACGGAGAGGATGGCACCAGGGAAAGCAGGTGAAGAGGGCTCTTCACTGCTTCGCTTGCTGGGGATCCGGTCGAGAGGACGGTGGTGAATGGGCGGTCTACTTGATGGTGTATGGCCGTCTGGAGCGGAACACTGGGATTCATTTCCTTCGCTGCGCTCAGGGTTAGAGTGACAGCGCGTTGTTTGTTGCCGCAGTCTGGTTCGTTGTCGTTTGCGGCAGCTTTCTTACTCGACGGGGAGTTTGGCCTTGTAGCCGTCGCGGGCGATGACGGAGTACTTGAGGGGCTTGCCTTTTTCGTCCTGCATGCGGAGGGGGTGGCCTTCGTTGTCGACGAGCTGGACTTTGACGTGGCGGAAGCTGCCGTCGTTAGCGGTGTTGGAGGGGCGGTAGGTGAGGATGTACTGGTTGCGGATGGAGTCATTGATCTGGTGGAAGATGTCGGGCAGGGCGCCCTGGAAGAGGGGGTTGAAGTAGAGGCCGCCGGTCATCTCGGCGAAGGTTTTGAGCTGATTGTCGGCCTGGAGGTAGTCGAGTCGCTGGGAGCCACCGAGGTGGCCGCGGGAGTCGGCGATCTCGCGGACGTAGGCGCCGGTGCCGATGGAGAAGATGGTCACGTTCTGGGTGGCTTTGATCTTGGCGAGCATCTTGTCGAGGGTGAGTTTGGAGAAGGTGTCGCGGCCGGTGCCGATGAGGATGATGTACTTGCGGCCTTCGATGCGGCTGACGCGATCGAGGGTCTCGTAGAGGGCGTCGAAGAGGTCGGTGTCGGAGAAGCCGGGGATGACGAGGGAGTTGATGGCCTGGGCGACGACTTCCTTGTTGTTGGTGAAGTCGGTGAGGATGTGGGTGCGGAGGTCGTAGGTGATGACGGCGATGAAGTCGTCGGCGCGCAGGGTGCGGAAGAAGCTCTCAGACGCGTTGCGCATGTCGTAGATGAAGTAGTAGCTGTTGGCGGCGAACTCGAGCAGCATGACGGCGGTGATGGGGGTCTGGGCGGTGCGGACGCTGGTGACCTGCTGGGGGACGCCGTCCTCGAGGATCTGGAAGTTGGGGGCTTTGAGGCCGGGGACGAACTGGTGGGTCTTGTCG
This sequence comes from uncultured Acidobacteriaceae bacterium, assembly GCA_964247625.1. Lineage (GTDB taxonomy): Bacteria > Acidobacteriota > Terriglobia > Terriglobales > Acidobacteriaceae > Edaphobacter. The sequence continues at coordinate 613,771 of CAXTVA010000001.1, read as the reverse complement.
AGGATGACGTTGACGTCGAGGTTGACGATGGGGACATCGACGCGGAGGGAGTAGGTCTCGTTGTTGGGGTTCTTGACCTTGGGCTCGGCGGGGGCGGCGGGCGCGGGCGGGGTGTCGTCGGGGTTCTTCTTCTTGAGGATGATGGTGCCGTTGTCGGTCTGGGGGCCGGCGTCGGGGCTGGTCTGGTCGGGGGTCTGCGGGGCGGGGGTGGGCGCCTGGGCGCGCAGAGCGGCGGGGGCGGCGAGAGCAAGGGCGAGGGCGAGGGCGGCGCAGGCGCGGCGGCGAGAGGGGGCGAGGGGGTGAGTCATCATCTGAGACTTTACTCCGCTGGGTGAGGCGACTTTGGCGAGGGAACTTTGACCCGAGAGAGGGTGCGGGGCGACTTGATTGTGCGCATGCTGCCGGACGCTCTAGTCTGGTAGACGTGACATCTATGGGAAAGACGCTGTGGCGCGGGGTTGTGGGGGGAACGGTGCTGCTGCTGTCGGGGCTGGCGGGTCGGGGTCAGGCGAGGGTGTCGGGGCCGCCGGCGGAGACGCAATTCTTTCCTCTGGGGGAGGTGCACGCGGGTTTGAAGGGGACGGGGTACACGGTCTTCGAGGGCGTGCTGCCGGAGCCGTTCGAGGTTGAGATCCTGGGGCTGCTGAAGAACGGGCTGGGGCCGGGGCGGGACATGATTCTGGCCAAGCTGCACGGGGCGAAGCCGGAGTACACGGGCGTGGTGGCGGGGATGAGCGGCAGCCCGGTGTATGTGGATGGCAAGCTGCTGGGAGCACTGAGCTACCGCATCGGGCAGTTCAGCAAGGACCCGATTGCGGGGATTACGCCGATCGAGCAGATGCTGGAGGTGCGGGACGAGCCGGGGGCCCGGGGCGGGACGCAGGTGGGCGCGGAGACGCGGGTGGATGGTGGGACACAGGCGGGTGGCGGGACACAGGTGAGCGGCGGTGGGCCGGAGATTCATGCGATCGAGGCGCCGCTGGTGTTTGGTGGCTTCAGCAAGGACGCAGTGGAGCGGTTCGGGGACCGGTTTCGCGGCATGGGGCTGGAGCCGGTGGCGGGGCTGGGCGGCGTGGATGCGGCACAGAAGCAGCCGGAGCCGCTGATTCCGGGCAGTGCGGTGAGTGCGGTGCTGGTGGATGGGGATCTTTCGATCACGGGAACGTGCACGGTGTCGTACGTCGATGCGACGCGCCTGCTGGCGTGCGGGCATCCGATCACGCAGTCGGGGCCGGTGGAGATGCCGATGGCGAAGGCGGAGGTGCTGGCGACGCTGGCGAGTCCGCTGAACTCGTTCAAGATCGTGAATGCGACGGAGATCGCGGGGGCGTTTACGGAGGACCGGGCGTCGGCGATCCTGGGGCGGTTTGGGGCGACGGCGGCGATGATCCCGGTGACGATCGCGGTGCGACCGGAGGGTGCAGCGGCGGCGACGCACACGGTGCGCCTGCGGGTGTTGAACCACCGGCAGCTGACGCCGCAGATCATGGTAGTGGCGATGTTCCAGGCGCTGCAGCAGAGCGAGTCGGGAACGGCGGAGACGAGCTACCACGTGCGCGGGACGGTGGAGCTGCGCGACGGGGGTGCGGGGGCGACGGCGGCGGCGGCACTGCCGGCGCTGAGTATGAACGGGTGGCAGACACAGACGGAGTTCAGCTCGGGCGCGGTGAATGCGGCGCTCTTCGTGGGAGACCGGTTCGACCGGATCTACCTGAACCCGGAGGACCGGCCGGTGGTGACGGCGGTGCACCTCGAGGTCGAGACCTCGGCGCGGCGGCGGGATGTGACGCTCGAGAGCGCGCGGCTGAGCCGGACGGAGGCGCGGGCGGGCGAGGCGATCGAGGTGGAGGCGACGGTGCGGCCGTATCGCGCGGCTCCGGAGACGGTGCGGCTGCCGGTGACGCTGCCGGCCTCGCTGCAGCCGGGGCCGGTGCGGCTGCTGGTGGCGGACGGAGCGACGGTCGACCGGCTGCGCGCGCTGGGAGCGGCGAAGACGGGCGGGCTGCTGGCGGCGCTCGACCGGGCGAATGCGCTGCACGCGGACGATCGCGTCTTTGCGGTGCTGCTGGACCACACGGCGCAGGCGGCGCTGGACGCGGCGTCGCTGACGACGGTGCCGCTCTCGATGGCGAATGTGCTGGAGCCGCTCAAGGACACGCAGCGGGTGCGGCTGAGCAGCGAGAGCGTGGTCGAGCTGGGGTCGGCGGCGGTGGATGGATCGCTGACGGGATCGCAGGTGCTGACTCTGACGATCCGGTGAGAGGACGCGCGAGACTGTTCGCGCGAGTGAGTCCTTCCGCGTGGCTGGCCGTCCAGGTGCCGGCGGCGAGCGATTTAGGTTACAGGCGTGATCGCGGTGTTGCTGATGTGCGCTGCGGGTTTGAGGGCGTGTCCCGTTCGGGTCGGCTTCGGGTGGACTGATCCGCTGCGGTCGACGGGAACGGCGGCCCAGGGGAGGGCGCTTAGAGGGCGGCGGCCACGGGGGTGGCGAGGGCTGGCTCGGTGGGGCGGGTGTTGTGGGTTTGGAGAAGGGTGTGGAGGAGGTCGAGGGTGTGGGCGACGTGCTCAGGGCCGACGATGAGAGGCGGGAGGAAGCGGACGACGTTGCCCTGGACGCTGTTGAGGAGGACGCCGGCGGCGAGGGCGGCCTCGACGAGGGGGCGGGCGGGGACGGAGAGTTCGATGCCCTGGAGGAGGCCGAGGCCGCGGGCGTCGACGGCGGTGTCGGTCGCATCGACGAGGCGGATGAGGCCGCGGGCGAGGAGGGCGCCGGTGGCGCGGACGCGGGCGAGGATGTCTTCCTGCTCCATGACGTCGAGGAACTCGAGGCCGAGGCGGCAGGCGAGGGGACTGCCGCCGAGGGTGCTGCCGTGCTTGGCGACGCCGAAGGTGTGGAAGAGGGTGTCGGTGACGAGCATGGCGCTGAGGGGGATGCCGCCGCCGAGGGGTTTGCCAAGGATGAGGACGTCGGGGCGGACGCCGCTCGCCTCGAAGGCGAACCACCGGCCGGTGCGACCGAGGCCGCACTGGATCTCGTCGAAGATGAGCAGGGCGCCGTGGGCGGTGGCGAGACGGCGGGCCTCGGCGAGGAAGTCGGGCGAGCAGGTGTGGACGCCGCCCTCGCCGAGCACGGGCTCGAGGACGATGGCGCAGGTGCGGTCGGTGACGGCGGCGCGAAGCTGCGCGAGGTCGTTGCGGTCGATGAAGCTGACGCCGGGCAGGCCGGGGCCGAAGTCGCTCTGGTACTTGGTCTGTCCGGTGACGGACAGCGAGCCGAAGGTACGGCCGTGGTAGGAGGAGCGAAGGGCGACGATGCAGTGCTTCTGGTCGCTGAAGTTCTGGCGGGCAAAGCTGCGGGCGAGCTTGAGGGCGCCTTCGACGGCCTCGGCGCCGCCGGTCGAGAAGAAGGCGCCGGCCATGCCGGAGAGGTCGCAGAGGCGCTCGGCGAGCAGGCCGGGGTGGGCGCTGCTGTAGAGCGGCGAGAGGTGGATGAGGCGGGTGACCTGATCGGTCGCGGCGGCGACCAGGCGGGGGTGGGCGTGGCCGAGGGCGTTGACGCCGAGGCCGGCCATCATGTCGAGGTAGCGGCGGCCCTCGGAGTCGAAGAGGAAGACGCCCTCGCCGCGGTCCATGACGATAGGGAATCTGGCGTAGACCGGCAGGAGGTGGGCGGCGTCGCGCTCGAGCACCCGTCGCGCGCTCTGCCCCAGCGATGCGTTGTCCATAGCTTTCAGTTCACAGCAGGGCTTCGGTCCGGTCAAGCGCCATTGGTGGTACGTCTTACGGGAGTTCCTTTGCTGGTGCCCGGGTGTCTATGGTTTTCTGTATTATGACTAGGCACTGGAGTATGGGAGTCGCTGAAAGTCTGCGGAGATTGACGGCTGTGCCTGGCACTTGTTTGGCCAGCAACATGCAGTGGTACCGGTGCAACTGCCTCCGGTGAGAGACACCTTCCAAACCCGGGTTCTCGCAATCGCGCTCGCCGTCGCCACCCTGGGCGCGGTGATCTTCGCGCTGCTCAATCTGCGGCAGGAGACGGCGTTCAGTGTGCCGACGGATGGCGTGTGGTGGGTGGAGTCGCCGCTGGGCCTGCGGGCGAACCGGGTTCCGGAGGAGTCGCCGGCGTTCCGCGCGGGGCTGCGGCAAGGGGACGTCGCGCTGAACGTGAACGAGCGGCCGACGCCCAGGCTGAGCTCGCTGGTGCGGGAGATCTTTCGCAGCGGCGTGTGGGCACACGCGAACTACAGCATTCTGCGGCCGGCGCGGCCGGGCGAGATGCGCGCGCCGGCGCACCTCGATATTCAGGTGATCCTCGAGCCGACGGACCGATCGGCCAACGACGGGTTCCGGCTGATCGCGATGACGTATCTCGGGATCGGGATCTATGTGCTGTTCCGGCGATGGACGGCGCCGAAGGCGACCCACTTTTATGTCTTCTGCCTGGTCTCGTTTGTGCTGTACGCGTTCAAGTACACGGGGGAGCTGGACTGGTTCGACTGGACGGTGTACTGGGCGAACACGCTGGCGGCGGCGATCCAGCCGGCGCTGTTTCTGCACTTCGCGGTCAGCTTCTCGGGGCTGGCGAGCGGGCGGCGGCGAAGCCGGTGGGCGCAGCGGGCGCTGATCGGCGCGGTGTATGTGCCGGGGGTCGCGCTGGTGGTGCTGCAGGTGGTCGCGATCACCCGCTGGTCGGCGACGGAGCTGCTGAAGCACCGGCTGGACCAGATCAGCGTCGGGTACCTCGCGCTCTATTACGTGATCGCGTCGGTGGTCTTCCGCGCGCGCTACACGCGGGCGGAGCTTGCGCTCGAGCGGCAGCAGCTGAAGTGGCTCTCGCGCGGAACGCTGCTGGCGGTCGCGCCGTTCACGCTGTTCTATGCGATTCCGTTCATGGCGGATGTCGCGGTGCCAAGCCTGCTGACGCGGGCGGCGGGGCTCTCGCTGGTGCTGCTGCCGCTGACGTTCAGCTATGCGATCGTGCGCTACCGGCTGATGGACACGGATCTGATCTTCAAGCGCGGCGTGACGTATACGCTGGCGACGGCGGCGCTGGTGGGGCTCTACTTCCTGGTGGTCGCGGTGACGGCGGAGGTGGTGCACACGCGGCTGCCGAACCTGCGGGTGTGGGGGCTGGTGGCGGCGGTGATGATCACGGGCATCGTCTTCGAGCCACTGAAGCGGGCGATTCAGGGCCGGGTGGACCGGGTGTTCGACCAGACGCGCATCGACTACCGCGAGACGCTGGTCGACTTCGGGCGGAGCCTGAACGCGCAGACGGACCTGGGAACGCTGCTTGCCTCGATCGTGGAGCGGCTGCCGCAGACGCTGCTGGTGACGCGGGTAGCGGTGTTTCTGGCCGAGGACTTCGAGACGGGCGCGGGACGCGGGTTCCGGCTGGCGGCGTCGCACGGGCTGGGAGATCTCTCGCAGCGGTCGGAGGCGCTCGATCTGGGCTTTCTCGACTTTGACCGGCGGGGGGCGCACAACCATCTGTTTCTCGAGAATCCGCAGCAGGTGCTGCGGCTGCCGGACGCCCAGCGAAGCACGGCGGCGCTGCTGGACCTGAACTACTATCTGCCGTGCCGGGTGGTGTACCGGCAGGGGGTGGGATCGCGCGCGGTGGCGGTGCTCGGCTTCGGGCTGACCCGGCACGGCGACTTTCTCTCGAGCGAGGATGTGGAGCTGCTGGAGTCGCTGGCGAGCTACATCGGGATCGCGATTCAGAATGCGCAGCTGTACAAGCGGCTGGAGCTGCAGATCGCGGAGTTCGAGCGGCTGAAGGAGTTTCACGAGAACATCGTCGAGTCGATCAACGTGGGCGTCTTCGCGGTGGATCTCGAGGACCGGATCGAGAGCTGGAACCAGCAGATGGAGATGATGTTCGGGCGGTCGCGCATCGAGGCGCTGCACCAGCCGATGAGCAGCCTCTTCCCTGCCGACTTTCTGGAGAAGTTCGATAGTGTGCGCGAGGAGCATGGGACGCACACCTTCTACAAGTTCCGGCTGACGCTGCCGGGTGGCGGGGTGCGAACGGCGAATATCGCGGTGGCGCCGCTGGTCTCCAAGCAGTCGGTCACGATCGGGCGCATTCTGCTGATCGACGACATCACGGCGCGGGTGCAGCTGGAGACGCAGCTGACGCAGTCCGAGAAGCTGTCGTCGATCGGGCTGCTGGCGGCGGGTGTGGCGCATGAGGTGAACACGCCGCTGGCGGTGATCTCGAGCTACACGCAGATGCTGAGCAAGCAGATGAGCGCGGACCCGCGGCTCTCGCCGATTCTGGACAAGATCACGCGGCAGAGCTTTCGCGCCTCCGAGATTGTCAACGGGCTGCTGAACTTCTCGCGCACGGGAAGCACGGAGTTTGCGACGCTCGATCTGCACCCTCTGATCCGGGACACGGTGACGCTGATCGACCATCAGCTGAAGACGGCGCGGATCGATGTGCAGCTGCGCTTCGATCCGCATCCGGCGCTGATCCACGGCAACCAGGGAAAGCTGCAGCAGGTGATGTTGAACCTGCTGATGAACGCGCGCGACGCGCTGCTGCGCGCCGACGAGCCGCGAATGACGATCACGACGGTGAGCGAGGGCTCGTGCCTTCTGCTGCGGATCGCGGACACGGGAAGCGGAATCAGCGCGGAGAACCTGGCGCGGATCTACGATCCGTTCTTCACGACGAAGACGAAGCCGCGCGAGGGAGAGCACAAGGGCACAGGCCTCGGGCTGGCGGTGACGTACGGCATCATGCAGGAGCACGGCGGACAGATCCGCGTCGAGAGCACGCCGGAGATGGGGACGACGTTCGAGCTGGAGTTTCCCGCGCTGAGGCCGCCGCCACGACGAGCGAGCAGCGACGACACTGCCGCAGAAAGGACCATCCTGCATGCCTGAGAGCGCCGACCTGCTGGAAGCGCCACATCGACACGAGGTCTCCCAGAGCGGCCGGGGCAGTGCCGAGATCCTGATCATCGACGACGAGGCGGGCATTCGCGAGTCGCTGGAGACGCTGCTGACGATCGAGGGGTTTGCGGTGACGACGGCGGTGGATGGCGCGGCGGGGCTCGATCTGCTCTCGCGCAACCACTACGACCTGCTGCTGCTGGACCTGGCGCTGCCGGGGGAGAGCGGCATCGATCTGCTGCCGCGCATCGTCGAGATGCACCCGGCGCTGCCGGTGATCATGATCACGGCGTTCGGCACGGTGACGAACGTGGTGGACGCGATCCGGGCGGGCGCGGAGAACTTCGTCCAGAAGCCGTGGGACAACGAGAAGCTGCTGGCCGACATGCGCACGGCGATCGCACGGCATCGCGCCGAGGCGGAGGTGGTGCAGCTGAAGCGGACGCTGAAGCAGCGCTACAACTTCCAGAACATCATCGGCAAGAGCGAGCCGATGCTGCGGTTGTTCGACGTGGTGGCGCAGGTGGCGCCGAGCCGGTCGACGGTGCTGCTGCAGGGCGAGAGCGGCACGGGCAAGGAGCTGATCGCGAAGGCGGTGCACGGCAACTCGCCGCGGCGCGACAAGCCGTTCGTGCCGGTGAACACGGGCGCGGTGCCGACGGAGCTGCTGGAGTCGACGCTCTTCGGGCATGTGCGCGGGGCGTTCACGTCGGCGGTGACCTCGAAGAAGGGGCTGTTCGAGGTGGCGAACGGCGGGACGCTGTTTCTCGATGAGATCGGCACGATGACGATGGAGATGCAGGCGAAGATTCTGCGGGTGCTGCAGGATCGGCGCTTCATGCAGCTGGGAGGCACGCAGGAGCTGCAGGTGGACGTGCGGATCATCGCGGCGACGAACGTGAATCTGCAGACGGCGGTGCGGGAGGGGCGCTTTCGCGAGGATCTCTTCTACCGGCTGAATGTGATCTCGCTCGACCTGCCGCCGCTGCGGGCGCGCAAGGTGGATATTCCGCTGCTGTCGCAGCACTTTCTGCACCTGTATGCGGAAGAGAACGGCATGACGGAGCGTGTGCTCTCGCCCGAGGCGATGCGCATCATGATGGACTACGAGTGGCCGGGCAATGTGCGGGAGCTCGAGAATGCGATGGAGCGCGGGGTGGTGCTCTCGACGGGACGCATGATTACACCGGAGCTGCTGCCGACGCAGCTGACGGGGAGCACGTACTCGGCGACGCTGCTCGAGCACCGGCCGGATGCGTCGCTGTTCGACCTGATGGAGGAGATCGAGCGGCGCATCATCTCCGACCGGCTGGAGCGGTGCCACTGGAATCAGACGGAGGCGGCGGAGCACTTCAAGATTCCGCTCTCGACGCTAAACCAGAAGATCAAGCGGCTGACGATCGAGGTCAAGAAGCGGCAGCGCGACTAAGGCACTCGAGGGGGCGCCTGCGAGCCGAGGCTCTATGCTCCTTCTATGCGGGTTGTGCAGACGGTCTTCGGAGTCTTTCACCACTTTGAGCTGGCGCGGCAGATGGAGATGCGCGGGCACCTGGAGCGGGTGTACTCGACGTGGCCGTGGGCGCGGCTGAGGCGGGAGGGGCTGGCGCGGGAGCTGGTGCGGAGCTTTCCGTGGGTACACACGCCGGAGATGCTGATGAGCCGCTACGGCCTGCAACCGCCGTGGCTGATGGATCAGATCGGCTACGCGAACGCGCTGACGTTCGATTGGTGGACGACGCGGCAGCTGCGCCGGGAGGCGGCACCGGATGCGCTGATCGGCATCTCGGGGTCGAGCCTGCGGGCGGGGGCGGAGGCGCAGGCGCGGGGGACGCGCTTCATCTGCGACCGGGGGTCGTCGCACCAGCGCTACCAGGAGCGCATTGTGGCGGAGGAGTATGCGCGGTGGGGGGTGGAGCGGCGGGTAGCGGATCCGCGCGACATCGTGCGCGAGGAGGCGATCTACGCGATGGCGGATGCGATCACGGTGCCGTCGAGCTTTGCGGCGCGGTCGTTTGCAGAGAGCGGGGTGGCGATGGAGAAGGTGCACGTGATTCCGTACGGGGTGCGGCTGGAGAAGTTTCGCCCAGTGGGAGAGCCAGCGGAGGGGAGCTTCGAGGTGCTGTTTGCGGGGTCGGTGGGGTTGCGCAAAGGGGTGCCATACCTGCTGAAGGCGTTCGCGCAGGTGCGGCACCCGCGCAAGCGCCTGCGTGTGGCGGGAGCGATGCATCCGGACCTGAAGGCGGTGCTGCCGACGCTGCCGACCGCGCAGGTGGAGGTGCTGGGGCCGGTCACGCAGGAGGTGCTGGCGGGGCTGATGAGCACAAGCCACGTGATGGTGCTGCCGAGTCTCGAAGAGGGGCTGGCGCTGGTGCAGGGGCAGGCGCTGGCGTGTGGGTGTCCGGTGATCGCCTCGACCAACACGGGCGGGGAGGACCTGTTCACGGACGGGGTGGAGGGGTTCATCGTGCCGATTCGCGACGTCGAGATGCTGCGCGAGCGGATGCAGCGGCTCGCGGACGACCCGGTGCTGCAGGCGGGGATGCGGGCGGCGGCGTTGCGGCGGGTGACGAGCCTGGGGGGCTGGGATGACTACGGGGCGCGATGGGAGCGGCTGCTCACGTCGCTGACCGGGGCGGCGTAGGGGTGCCGCCGCCGACGAACTGAACGATCTCGAGACGGTCGCCGGGGTGGAGCGGGGTCTCGGGCCAGTGGGCGCGACGGATGATGACACCGTTCTGCTCGAGCGCGACCTGATCGGGCTTGAGGCCGAGGTCCGTGACGAGGGCGAGCAGGGTGTGGGTGGCGGGCGGAAGGTCGTGAGGCTGGCCGTTGAGGGTGATGGTCATGTCCGGGTCTGCAGTTAAGCGTAGCAGCTGGGGTGCGGTGGGGCTGGAGCGCCTGTGCAGCGCTCCGTCCGATAAAGAGCGGGTGCGACGGAAGCTGCACAGCTCTGCAGAGGCTGCGGGTCTGTTCGCAAGCTACCGGTCTTCCCACGCTGCGGGTCTGTTCGCAAGCTACCGGTCTTCCCTCGCTGTGGGTCTCTTCGGTGCGCGGACGGGGAGGCTGGCTGCTCCGGTCGAGAGGACGTTCGTGTTGCGGGAGTGGGCTGCTGCGCTCCATCTCTGGCGATCTACAGGGACTGGGCGGCGCGGTCGCGGTCGAGGGGCCAGAGGAGATCGGCAGGGCCTCTGCCGTGGCCGAGGCCGGGGGCGCGGCGGAGGGCTTCGGCGACGAAGTGCTTGGCGGCGCGGGCGGCGGTGAGTGGGGGCGCGGCGGCGATGAGCTGGGCGAGCAGGGCGCTCGAGAGGGCGCAGCCGGTGCCGTGGGTGGAGGTAGTGGCGACGTGCGCGCCGGAGAGCCAGGCGGCCTCGCCGGATGGGAGAACGAGGAGGTCGTCGGGGGGGTGCTGGTCGCCGCCGGTGACGAGGACGGTGAGGGACGGGGAGAGGCGCTGGAGGTCGCGGGCGGCGGTCTCGAGGGTGGGGCGGTCGGGGGCGGTGAAGGGAGGGCGGCCGAGGAGGGCGGCGAGCTCGGCGTGGTTGGGGGTGATCCAATCGACGACGGGAAGGAGATGGGAGCGGAGGGCGTCGAGGGCGGTGGGTGGGGCCGGTGGTGGGTGGAGGGGCGGGTTTAGACGCGGGGCTGGGGACGGGTTCGGGACCGGGTTCGGGGACGGGTTCGGGAACGGGTTCGCGAGTGCGGAGGTGGGGTGAGTGGAGGGCGGGCCGGCTGGCTTGTATGCGGGGGAGTCCGGGGCGAGCAGGGCGTGGCCGGAGGTGGAGCGGAGGACGGGGTCGAGGACGATGGGCAGGCGGAGGTTTTGGCGGAGCCGGGTGAGCCAGGCGGCGACTTCGACCACGGTGGCCTGGTCGGCGAGCATGCCGAGCTTGATGCCGGCGGGCGGGAGGTCCGAGCAGAGGCAGTCGAGGGTGTCGCGGACGAGGGTGGGGCCGACGGGGTGGACGGCGCGGACGCCGAGGGTGGACTGGACGGTGAGCGCGGTGATGCAGGCAGTGCCGAAGAGGCCGTGCGCGGCGAAGACGGCGAGGTCGGCGGTGATGCCGGCGCCCGAGGACGGGTCAAAGCCGGCGATGGTGAGGGCGATGTTCATGTGCTCTCAGGCTAGTCCTGTGGGAGTACAAGATGCAGCTTTGCTTCCGGGAGTCGCGCTGGGAGTGGCCCCCGGGAGAGCAAGGTGGCGGGACCGCAGCGGGCGGGCAGTGGCGGCTGATCTGGTGCGCGAGCGGCGACGGGAGAGGCCGGGCGGGTAGGCGTGGCTGCGATACTGTCTCTGCTTGTGGCGGAGCGAGGGACGAGGAGGCCGGACGATGCAGGACGAGGTGAGTGCGGCGGTGGTGGAACAGGCGCGGGACCGACTGATTGTGGCGCTCGACTTCCCTGCTGCGGAGCCGGCGATGGCGCTGGCGCGGCGGCTCGCGGGGCGGTGCGGCTGGGTCAAGGTCGGGATGGAGCTCTTTTATGCGGAGGGGCGAGAGCTGGTGACGGAGCTGGAGGGGATGGGCCTGCGGGTTTTTCTGGATCTGAAGCTGCACGATATTCCAAATACGGTGGCGGCGGCGGTGCGATCGGTGGCGGGGATGGGCGCTTCCCTGCTGACGGTGCACGCGGCGGGCGGCGCGGCGATGCTGCGGGCGGCGTATGAGGCGGCGATGGGGCCGGGCGCGCCGGCGCTGGTGGCGGTGACGGTGCTGACGAGCATGGACGCGGGCCAGATGCAGGCGACGGGCGTGGGCGGCGAGGTGGCGGAGCAGGTGCTGCGGCTGGCGCGGCTGGCGCGCGAGGCCGGGATTGGCGGACTGGTGTGTTCGCCGCTCGAGGCGCAGATGCTGCGGCTGGAGCTGGGGGCGGAGCCGCAGCTGGTGGTGCCGGGGGTACGGCCGGCGGGCGCGCCGGCGTCGGACCAGAGCCGCGTGGCGACGCCGGGCGAGGCGATCCGCGCGGGGGCGACGCGGCTGGTGGTGGGACGGCCGATCACACGAGCGGCGGATCCGGTGGCGGCGGTCGAAGGGATCGTCGCGGAGATGGCGGCGGCGAGCGCTGCGGTCGGGGTGGATGCAGGATCACTCTTTGAGTGAGTGAGGCAGATCTCCCGAGGCGGTGGACGGGAGGGGTCGAGGTAACAGCTGGCTTGCTGACGCGGGGCCGCGGAGGTGCACGCGGGTAGGACGACGGCGACGTCCCTTACGTGTGGGAGAGAGTCTGCGGAGAAGGGCTCGAGTCGCTCAGGCGAAGGACCATGGACTTGGCGGCGCCGCCGCCGCGGAGGAACTCGCTGAGGTCGATGGAGGTGACGCGGTAGCCACGCTCGGCGAGGCGGCCGGTGAGGGCGGGGCCGGCGTGGTTCATGAGGATGGCATCGCCGATGTTGATCACGTTGCAGGCGAAGCGGGTGGCCTCGGCCTGGGAGACGGGGATGCGGAGGGCGGGTGGAAAGGCGGCCTCGATGCTGCGGCGGGAGGCGGCGTCGAAGGCGTCGGGAAAGTAGAGGACCTCGCCGCCCGAGAGCGTGGCGAAGCAGGTATCGAGGTGGTAGAAGCGCGGGTCGACGAGGTGCAGCGAGCGCACGGGCGTGTGCCAGGCGGCGGCGAGGTGACGATGGGCGCTATGGCAGGTGCGGACGCCGTGCGCGGCCCAAAGGAGATCGGAGCGGGGGTCGAAGACGGCGTCGCCTTCACCCTCGAAGGAGGTCTCGCGGGGGGTCTCCCACAGGAGAAAGCCGGCGGCCTCGAGCCAGCGGCGGAGATGCTGCTCCTCGGCCTGGCGCTCGGGGTGGGCGAAGCTGGAGAGCGCGGCGACGCCGTGCTGGATGACGGCGGTGTGGGCGATGAAGACCATGTCCGGCGAGCCGGGCACGGCGGGCAGCACGCGGACGTCGGCGAGGCTCTGGAGGTGCTCGTAGAGCGAGCGCCACTGGGCGAAGGCGCGGTCGCGCGAGGGCCGGTGGAGGTTGCCGGCCATCCAGGGATTGATGACGTAGTTCACGTCGTAGAACTGCGGCGGGCACATCAGATACGTCGGCTGATCGAAGGCGGGAAGGGTCTGACCGGAGGGGGTCGAGGGTGATGCGAGTGCGGTCTGCATGATGCGGATGCCTGCTTTCCAGGTAGCAGTCTGCCCACCACAACAGACGATCGTCAAGCGGGGCGGAACCAGAGGCAGTACAACTTTTGCGGGGGAGTCACGGCCAGACGCACGAAGGCCCGGCAAGGGGATCTGCCGGGCACTCGAGATCGTTCGGATTGTCTCTCCTGCGGGATCTTTCGTCGCAGACGGTAGAGATCTCCGCGAAGGTCGAGACGGCCGCTCATTGCGCGACGGCTTGCCTGCGTGTCTACCAGCCGCCTGTGTCCTGAGACGACCAGCTAGAGCTTTTCAAAGAAGTCGCACGCAGAGCAGGAGATGTAGACACCGCCTGGGATGCCACGCTCGCGATCTTTGACGCGCTTGACGATGCGGGTGGGCTTGGCACACTTAGGGCAGTCGGTGCTCTTGTTGGTGTCCATGACCTTCTTACGGTCACCGGTCTTGGCAATCTTCGCCATGATGCTGAATCTCCCTCGATGTTGGATGGCTCGCGCCTGGTTGGGTGTGCGGAGCTTCGGGCGGCAGAGGACCACGGTCGCCGATCGAGCTTGGGAAAGCGATCGAGGGACCGGGCCGAAACGGCCCTGAGTCAGTTTATATCAGGACGAGGCTGCGTCAGATCAGGCGGCGGGCGACCGGAAGTTGGGTTGCTGCGAGATGCCGGGCGTGGGCGGAGCGGCCGTGGGCGCGACGGGGGTGGGATCGGTGGCCGAGGGCGGAGCGGGTATGGGCTGGGCGGGGTACTGGACGCGACCCTGACCGCCGGCCGCGGGCGCGGCTTCGCCGGGCTGACGCAGGGTGGGGGGTGCTACCTGGGCGTGGTCGGCGCTGTCGACCGGCGACTTGTCTCCGAGGGCGATCTCGCGGATCTCGGGCGCCTGGGTGAGGCCACCGACCTCGTCCTGCTTGTGGATCTGGATGGACTTGCCGAGCTCCGCGATCTCGACCTGAACGACGCGATCACCCTGGAAGCGGACGAAGCGGACGGTCTCGGGGACGTGACCGTAGATCCACTCCTCGTAGCGGTTGCCGTTGGGATTGGCCTCGTCGCGCTCGCGCATCTTGCTCTCGGGCGCGCCGAGGGCGGCGAGGACCATGCGGCGGTTCATGCCGACGAGCACGTCGTGGGCGGCGATGGCGTCCTTGAGCGGGACGGGAAGGGTGTCGGCGTAGGCCTGATCGGAGGTCTTGAGGCCGAAGTCGATGACGGGCTCGAGGAGCGACTTGACCTCGGGGGCGGAGAGGTCGGGGATCTCGTGCTCGAAGAGGAGGGTGACGCGGGCGCCGGTGGGCTGCTCGGCGGCACGCGCGACGACATCGCCGCCGTTGATCTGGATGTGGCTCAGGATGCGGTGCTTCTCGTAGGGGCCGCCGTTGAGGTCGAGGATGATGCGATCTGGCTTGATGTTGAGGGCGGTGATGATGACGCGGTCGCCGGGGGCGGCGGACTGGCCCTTCTCGTAGATCATCCTGCGGTACAGGTCGCCGCCTGGGGCGAGGTTGCCGTTGGCGCGCAGGGTGAGGCCGTTGCCGAGGGGGAGGGCGCGGTGCGCAAAGCCCTGCTCGGCGACGAGCGAGCGGATGAGATCGCGGCGGCCGCGTTCGGTGAGCGGCCCGGTGGGCAGATCGACGCGGGTCGGCTTGAAGTCGGTGGCGATATCGGCGGTGGCGGAGCGCTCCCCAACGACGAAGACCTGCGCCGAGATGGGGCAGGCACAGCCGAGGGCGGCGGAGACCGTGATCAGAGACAGGGCGAAGCGAGTGGGGGAGGCCATGGCGGCACCTCGATACACGCTAGCTTGCACCCAATTTGCAGCTTAGGCAAGGACCTCTTCGATGCGGCTGAAACTATTGTTGTAGTGTGTCGCGCGAGGGGGGCAGGTCGTCGCGAGAGCGCTCCTGCGGGGTGGAGGAGAGGATCTGCACGAGCGGAAGCGGGGGCGCGGCGGCCTCCATGGCGGCGTGGGCGGGGGGTGGCGCGACGTCCATGGGGAAGCCGGCGGGCTTGAGGACGGGATGGGTGTAGCTCCAGGCGTAGTCACGTGTGGCACGGACGAGGACGGCGATCGCGATCAGCAGAAGAAGGACGGTGACAGGTGCGCTGTCCGGGCCGAAGGCGCGGCCGAGCAGGCGGGGGGCACGATCGAGGTTGGCCTGCACGACGGAGGAGAGATCGGTCGCGCCGGCGACGGGGAGGCCGAAGAGGACGCCGAGGGTGGCGGTCCAAGCGAAGTTGAGGCTCCAGGAGAGCCAGAGGGCGTGGGTGCGAAGCCAGCCGATGCTGAGCAGAAGGCCGAGCAAGATGGCGATGAGGAGGCTGACCGGGGTGTAGCGGGCGCCGGGCAGAAGAAGGAGGGCAAAGAGGAGAGCGAGGACGATCGAGGCCCAGGCCTGACCGATGGCGTCGCCGAGCCAGCGGAAGGGGAGACCACGGAAGGTGATCTCGACGGCGAGGGTGGTGGCGAGGAGGCCAAGCAGGGTCGCGAGGGCGAGGAAGAAGGCGGCGGGAGCGGTCCAGAAGCTGAACTGGACGGAGCGGGTGAGGACGAGGAGAAGGGCTCCGGCGAGGGGGACGGCCCAGCCGAGGACGGCGCCGAGGGCCCACTCACGGGGCGCGGAGGGGCGCCGGGGAAGGCCGAGCGTCTCGCGCAGGGGCGTGGTCTGGCGGGTGAAGCCCTCGAGCGCGAGCAGGACGACGACGGCCATGAAGAGCAGGAAGGCGGGTTCGAGGAGTGCCTGGAGCACGGGTCCGCTGGGGCCGGAGGCGCGCGACGCGAGGCCGCTGGCGGCACGGCCGGCGATCGCGCGCTCGAGCGGAAAGAGCAGAAGGGCGAGGAGAGCCGGCACGGTGCGACCACGCTTTGATCGCGGGGGACGGGCAAGGGGGCGCGGTGGCGGCGGTGCGGAGACGAAGGTCGATGAGGGCTGCTGCAGGCTCGGCCTCCCGGGCTAGACCGAGGTGTAGAACTGGGCGATGGTGCGGAACTTGCTGAAGCGCGCGTCGAGGAGATCGCTGGTCGAGAGCTGCTGGAGCTCGGCGAGTGCGGTCTGCAGCGCGACGCCGACGAGGGCGATGGCGCGGTCGGGGTCGGCCTGACTGCCGCCGGCGGGCTCGGCGATGACGCCGTCGACGCAGCCCATGGCGCGGACGTCGGCGGCGGTGTACTTGAGGGCGGCGGCGGCCTGCTGCTTTTTGGCGGCGTCCTTCCACATGATGGACGCGCAGCCCTCGGGCGAGATGACGGAGTAGATGGCGTTTTCGAGCATGAGGACGCGGTCTGCGACGGCGAGGGCGAGGGCGCCGCCGGAGCCGCCCTCGCCGGTGATGGTGGCGATGACGGGGACGCGGAGGCGGCTCATCTCGAGGAGGTTGCGGGCGATGGCCTCGCCCTGGCCGCGCTCCTCGGCGCCGATGCCGGGGTTGGCGCCGGCGAGATCGATGAAGGTAAAGACGGGACGGCCGAACTTCTCGGCGATCTTCATGGCGCGGAGGGCCTTGCGGTAGCCCTCGGGGTCGGGCGAGCCGAACTTGCGCGCGACGCGCTCGCGGAGGGTGCGTCCCTTGAGGTTGCCGACGGCGAGGACGGGCTGGTCGTTGAAGCGTGCCATGCCGCAGATCATCGCGGTGTCGTCGCCGAAGGCACGATCGCCATGGATCTCGCTGAAGTCAGTAAACAGGGCTTCGATGAAGTCCATGGGATAGGGTCGCTGGGCGTTACGCGCCATCTCGGTCTTGATCCAGGCTTCGGGGACCGGGGGTGCGACTGCTTGAAGCCTGGTTACGGTGTTGCGTTCCTGGTCGGCCATGCGCTCCTGCGGGTGTGGCTCTATTTTAGTGGATGCGCGCGGGGTGCTTCCCTGCCCCCTGGCGCTTTCCGTGCGATGTCTTCGAGGAGATGAAGTTCGGGTCGCTCGAGAGGCGGCGAGGCGGCTGAGGGCGGATGGCACGCGGGCGAACGCCGGTGGAGGATGGAGGTCGACCCAAGTATAGCGGGGTGGGCCGGTGTTCCGAGTCAGGGGCGAAGGAGGCTGCGGAGGAGGGTGGGCCAGGGGCGCTCGTCGGAGGCGCGGCGGGCGAGAAGCTGCCAGAAGACGAGGCCGTAGATGAGCTGCAGACCGGCGGTGGGCCAGTCCTGGCTGAGGGTGACGCCGGTCATGAGGAGGCTCATGAAGAGGAGGCCGGCGATGAGGGTCCAGCGGGTGAAGAGGCCGAGGATGAGGAGCAGGCCGAGGACGAGCTCGAAGGGCGAGATGATGTGGGCGAAGGCGCTTACGATGAGCGGCGGCAGCGGCGTGCCGGCCATGCCCTTGACGGTGGCGTCGGCGAAGGTGCCGATGCCGTGGAGGATGCGGATGACGCCGTGGCCGAGGAAGGTGACGCCAAGGAGAAGGCGAAGCAGGGCGTAGGCCGCGTGGCGATCGAGGTCGGCAGAGGGCGCGGAGGCGGGGTGGGCCGGCAGGGTGGGTCGAGTCGAGGGCATAGTTGAGGATAGGACGGGAGAGGTGGGCTCGTGTGTGTCGTTCCCAGGGCCCGGGCTGGCGGATCGAAGCGGAGTTGCGTGTTGCGGCTCTCCTGTGCGCTGATCGAGCCTGCTGGTTTGAGAGGCAGGAGGAGACGGGGTAAGCGACGCGAACGGCGTTTCTCACGATCGACTCTCGGCCTGGGATAGGCTGTCCGCATCCAAGGAGGGCGAAGTGAAAAGGAGAGGAAATGCAGAAGCGGAAACTTGGTGAAGGTCTTGAGACATCAGCCATCGGCTTAGGCTGCATGGGTATGACTTCGGCGTATGGACCTCCTGCCGATAAGAGCGAGATGATCACACTGATCCGATCCGCTCACGATGAAGGCGTGACTTTGTTCGACACGGCGGAGGCCTATGGGCCGTTTGCGAACGAGGAGCTGGTAGGGGAGGCTCTTGCGCCTATCCGTGACGAGGTGGTACTCGCCACGAAGTTCGGTTTTGACATCGATCCTGAGACCGGCAAGCGCGGCGCGGGGACGAATAGCAGACCTGAGCACGTCAGGGCTGCCGCAGAGGCTTGTCTGAGGCGCCTTCGGACGGATCACATCGACCTTTTTTATCAGCATCGCGTCGACCCGGATGTGGCGATCGAAGATGTGGCTGGGGTCGTGAAGGAGTTGATCGCCGAGGGTAAGGTGAGGCACTTCGGTTTGTCTGAGGCCGGTGTGAACACGATCCGCAAAGCACACTCCGTCCAACCCGTTGCCGCGCTCCAGAGCGAATACTCGCTGTTCTGGCGCGGGCCGGAAGATGACGTATTGCCGGTGCTGGAGGAGCTTGGCATCGGCTTCGTCCCCTTCAGCCCGCTGGGTGCCGGGTTTCTAACGGGACAGATCGATGAGAACACCGTGTTTGACCCGACTGACTTTCGCAATCACGTTCCTCGATTCTCTCCTGAGGCCCGAAGAGCCAATATGGTCCTCGTCCAGGCAGTGCAAGCGGCGGCAGAACGGAAGGGGGTCTCGCCGGCTCAGATTGCGTTGGCCTGGCTCCTGGCTCAGAAGCCGTGGATTGTGCCGATCCCTGGAACCACAAAGCGGAGTCGGATGGAGGAGAACACTGGAAGCGCTGACGTGCAGCTCACAGCCGACGATCTCAAGCAGATCGAGGATGCCACGTCAGAGCTCTCGCTTGAGGGTGCACGCCTGCCAGAGGCCATGCTGAAGATGACCGGGCGATAGGCACACTAGAGCTTGGGGGACGGAGCGCTTACTCGATGACGCGGACGCCGCCGCGGCCGACGAGCTCTTCGATCTGGTCGATGAAGAGGCGGTCGGCGGCGACGAGGACGTCGTGTGGCTCGAGGACGGCGCAGAACTCGCCGGGCTCTTCGAGGTCGAGCAGAAGTTTGCCTTTGCCGGGGGCGGCGAGGAAGATGGCCTGGAGCTTTGAGAGCAGGGCGGTGTCGGGGTTGTGGAGGGGGACCTTGATGCGGAGGCTCTCGGGGAGTTTGAGCTTGACGTCTTCGAGGGCCTGGATGGAGTTGATGGCGAGCTTGGGGGCGGCGTCTTCCTCGCCGCGCAGGACGCCGCGGATGAGGACGGGGACGTCGATCTTGAGGCGCTCGGCGAGCTTCTCGTAGGACTGGGGGAAGGCGATGAGCTCGATCTTGCCGACGGTGTCCTCGAGGCAGGCCTGGGCGTACATCTCGCCGGAGCGCTTGGACTTGGCGACCTTGAGGCCGGTGATGACGCCGGCGATGGCGATCTCGTTCTGCGGGGACTCGTCCCGGCCACCGCGACGGAAGGGCGGTGGCGGCTCGGGCTTCATCTCGCAGGCGACGGCGGTGTCAACCACCTTAAGGTTGCGGAGCTTCTCGCGGTACTTGTCGAGGGGGTGGCCGGAGACGAAGAAGCCGAGGACGTCCTTCTCGTTCTGCAGGCGGGTGTGCTCGTCCCACTCGGGGACGCGAGGCAGCGCGGTCTCCTGGGCGGGGGTGGCGGGGGCGTCATCGAAGATGCCGAAGAGGCCGGACTGGCCGGCGGCGAGGTCGCGCTGGGAGCGCTGGGCGCGTTCCATGGCTTTGTCGAGGGCGGCGGTGAGGGCGGCGCGGGGGCCGAAGTCGTCCATGGCGCCGGCCTTGATGAGGGACTCGAGGACGCGTTTGTTGAGCAGGCGGAGGTCGACGCGCTCGCAGAAGTCCCAGAGGCTGGAGAAGGTCTTGCCTTCTCCGGCGGCTTCCTTGGCGCGGCGCGCGCCGAGGATGGACTCGATGGCGTTGTGGCCGACGTTCTTGATGGCGGCGAGACCGAAGCCGATGGCGTCGCCCATGGGCGTGAAGTTGGCGTCGGAGGTCTGGACGTTGGGGGGGAGGACGCGGATGTTGATCTCGCGGCACTCGGAGATGTACTTGACGACGTTCTCGGGCTTGGAGGTCTCGCTGGTGAGCAGCGCGGCCATGAACTCGACCGGGAAGTGGGTCTTGAGCCAGGCGGTGTGGTAGGCGAGCAGGGCGTAGGCGGCGGAGTGGGATTTGTTGAAGCCGTAGCCGGCGAACTGGGCCATGAGATCGAAGATCTTGCCGGCGATGTCTTTGGGGTGCCTGTTGGCGGCGGCGCCGGACATGAAGCGGGCGCGCTGCTTTTCCATCTCGGCGGGATCTTTCTTCCCCATGGCGCGGCGGAGGAGGTCGGCCTCGCCGAGCGCATAGCCGGCGACGGAGGCGGCGATCTGCATGACCTGTTCCTGGTAGACCATGACGCCGAGGGTCTCTTTGAGGATGGTCTCCATCTCGGGCAGGTCGTACTCGACGGCGCGGCGGCCCCACTTGCGCTCGATAAAGTCGTCGATCATGGACATGGGGCCGGGGCGGTAAAGGGCGTTGAGGGCGGTGAGGTCCTCGACGCGGTTGGGCTTGTAGCGGCGGAGGACGTCGCGCATACCGCCGGACTCGAACTGGAAGATGCCGGAGGTGAGGGCCTTGTGAAAGACCTGCTCGTAAGTCTGGTGGTCGTCGAGCGGGACGCTGGCCATGACGACGGTCTGGCCGCGGTTCTGCTGGATGAGCTTGAGGCAGTCGTCGATAACGGTGAGGGTGGTGAGCCCAAGAAAGTCCATCTTGAGCAGACCCATCTTCTCGACGGCCTTCATGTCGTAGGCGGTGACGATGGCGTCGTCTTTGGTGCGGGTGACGGGGACGAGCTCGGTGAGGGGCTGGGGGGCGATGACGACGCCGGCGGCGTGGACGCCGGCGCCGCGGACGAGGCCCTCGAGGCGGAGGGCGGCGTCGATGACCTCGCGGACGCGCGGGTCGGAGTCGTAGGCGGTGGCGAGCGCGGGCGAGTCCTTGAGGGACTGGCCGATGGTGATGCCGATGGTGGGGGGGATGAGCTTGGCGATGCGGTCGACTTCGCCGTAGGGCATGTCGAGGGCGCGGCCGACGTCCTTGATGGCGGCTTTGGCGGCCATGGTGTTGAAGGTGATGATCTGGGCGACCTGATCGGTGCCGTATTTGGCGCGAACGTACTCGATGACCTCACCGCGGCGGTTCATGCAGAAGTCGATGTCGATATCGGGCATGGAGACGCGTTCGGGGTTGAGGAAGCGCTCGAAGAGGAGCTCGTTCTGCAGCGGATCGATGTCAGTGATCTCCATCGCGTAGGCGACGAGGGAGCCGGCGGCGGAGCCACGGCCGGGGCCGACGGGAATGTCGTGCTCGCGGGCGTAGCGGATAAAGTCCCAGACGATCATGAAGTAGCCGGGAAACTTCATCTGCTTGATGCAGTCAATCTCGCGCGAGAGGCGAGCATGGTACTCCTCGACGGGCTTGCGCTGGAGGCCGCGTTCGCGGAGCTGGGCGACGGCGGTCTCGAGGCGATGCTGAAGGCCGATGCGGCAGACCTTCTCAAAGTAGCTGTCGAGAGTCTCGTAGAGGGGGACGGTGAACTCGGGGAAGGGATTGCTGACTTTGGAGAGGGCGACGTTGCAGCGCTCGGCGAACTGCATGGTGCGGGTGCAGACGTCCTCGTGGCCGGCGAAGGTGCGGTGCATCTCGTCGGCGCCCTTGATGTAGAACTCCTGGGTGTCGAACTTGAAGCGGTTGGGATCGTTCATGCTGCCGGCGGTCTGGACGCAGAGCAGGATCTCGTGGGCGCGGCTGTCGTCGGCGGCGACGTAGTGGCTGTCGTTGGTGGCGATGAGCGGGATGGAGAGCTCGCGCTCGAGGCGAAAGAGCTGGTCGCAGACGGCCTTGTCGGGGGCGAGGCCGTGGTCCTGGATCTCGAGGAAGAAGTTGTTGGGACCGAAGATCTCGGCGAAGGTGCCGGCGGTCTGCTTGGCCTCGTCGTAGCGGCCGGCCATCAGATGCTGATTAAGCTCGCCGGCGAGGCAGCCGGAGAAGCCGATCAGGCCATCGCTGTGCTTGGCGAGAAAGTCCTTTGACACGCGGGGTTTACGGTAGAAGCCATGAAGTGCTGCTTCACTGGTGAGGCGAATCAGATTGCGGTAGCCGGTCTCGTTTTCGGCGAGGACGAGGAAGTGGTTGTAGCCATCGGCGAGCTCGCGGTGGTCGGCGGTCTTGGAGAGGTAGAGCTCGCAACCGAGGATGGGCTTGAGGCCCTTCTTCTGCATGGCGTCGAAGAAGTGGACGGCGCCGTAGATGTTGCCGTGGTCGGTGATGGCGGCGGAGGTCTGGCCGAGGCTTTTGACGTGGGCGGCGAGTTTATCGACGTCGCAGGCGCCGTCGAGGAGCGAGTAGTCGGTGTGGAGGTGAAGATGGGTGAACTCGGCGGCCATGACCTAAGTTTAGTGCGGGATGGGGAGGAAAAGAGGGTCGGCAGCGAAGGGTCGAGATTCCCAGGTGCGCGAGAGGTAGACCTTCGTCTTCTCGCCGGAGGAGATGCCGATCGGCTCGCTGACCTTCTCGAGGGCGAGGTCACGCGCCAAGTGGAGGTCCTCTCTTCTGTTCAGGATTGGGCGGGGGTTGCTTACACAGGACGTGACATGTGTTGCCGTGCTGGTGCAGGGGCTCGAAGGTTTTGAGGTGCGGCTACTCCGTTAGCAGCTGGGTGGCCAGGTCGGTGTAGAGGTCGACGGCGTGAAGGAGCTCTCGCTTAGCGATCTTCTCGTCGGGGGTGTGGGCGACGAGGATGGAGCCGGGGCCGAGGAGGAAGGGTTCGCCCCAGGCGGAGAGCGAGGGGATGTCGGTGGTGAAGCTGGCGATCATGGTGGGGAGGCCGGGGCCGCCGTCACGCGCGTGGACTGGCCGCATGCGGACGAAGGGGAGGTCGAGCGAGAAGGCGACTTCGGCGCGGCCGGCGACGGCCTGGAGGAGCGCGGCGCGGGTGGGCGCGGAGGGGCCGATGAGGCGGATGAGGAGATGGGCCTCGGCGGAGTCGGCGATGACGTTGGGGGCGCGGCCGCCGGAGACGAGACCGATGTTGAGAGTGGAGGGGCCGATCTCGGGGTCGGTGGGGAGGGCGATGCGCTGGACGTCGTAGAGGGCGTCGACGAGCTTGTGGATGGCGGAGTCGCCGAGCTCGGGGTAGGCGGAGTGGGCCATCACGCCGGTCGCGCGGAGTTCGGCGCGGAGGGCGCCTTTGGAGGCGAGGGCGAGGCGGTTGTCGGTGGGCTCGCCGTTGATCAGAAAGCGGGAGCCTTTGGGATGGAGGTTGGCCTCGGCGGCGCCGGCGGAGTCGCGCTCCTCGCCGACGACGAAGAGCAGGCCGACACGGAGGCCCGCGTCCCGCAGGCGCTCGGCGGCGGCGATCTGGGCGGCGATGATGCCCTTGGCGTCGCAGGTGCCGCGGCCGTAGAGGAAGTCGGCGTCTTCGCGGAGGGGCACGAAGGGGGGAACGGTGTCCATGTGGGTGGAGAGAACGAGGTCGGGGGTGATGCCGGGCATAGCGGCGTAGACGTTAAAGCGGTCCGGGGTGACGCCCTGCGGCGCCGGAATCACGTCCGGGCGGGGCACAGGCATGCGCTCGACCTGCCAGCCATCGCGGGTGAGGAGGTCGGCGAGAGAGAGGCCGACGGCGCCCTCATAGAACGTGGTCGACTCGATCTGAACGAGCTGCCGCGTGAGCGCGATGGGGTCGGTCGGCATGGAGTCAGCTTACGCTGGCGGTGAGTGGGGTCTAGCGCATCGAGGCTCGCGCGGGATCGTAGACTTAGGGCTATGGCGACGACGGCGGGAAGCTCGCAGATTCGCGCGGTGGACGATCTACGCGGGCCGGCGGGCCGACTGGAGGCGGTGCTGAACACGGGCGAGCCGGACGCGGCGTACGCGGCGCTGGTGTGTCATCCGCATCCGCCGAGTGGGGGGTCGCTGCACAACAAGGTGGTGTACCACGCGATGAAGGCGTTCTCGGCGGCGGGTCTGCCGGTGATGCGCTTCAACTTCCGCGGGGTAGGACGAAGTGAGGGCGTCTTCGACGAGGGGCATGGCGAGCAGGGGGATGTGCGGGCGGCGCTGGACTGGATGGAGCGGTCGCTTGGGCTGCCGATCCTGTTTGCGGGCTTCTCGTTCGGCTCCTATGTTGGGCTGCGCGCGTGCTGCGGGGACGCGCGGGTGGTGGGCCGGGTGGGGCTGGGTCTGCCGGTGCGGGCGGCGGGGCGGGACTACACGTACGAGTTTCTGGAGGCGTGTGCGGGGCCGAAGCTGTTTGTGAGCGGGGATCACGACCAGTTCTCGCCGCGCGCGGTGCTGGCCGAGGTGGTGGGGCGGTCGCCTGATCCGAAGCGGGTGGTGTGGGTGGAGGGTGCGGACCACTTCTTTGCGGGAGTGCCGGGCTCGCCGGAGTCGAAGCTGGGGGTGATGCAGGACGCGCTACGCGGGTGGCTGGCGGCGAACTTTGCGGCGAGGCCGGGCGGGCGAGCGAGGGCGCGCCGATCAGATCGGGCGATAGACTCTTGAGATGAGTTGGATTCGACCAGCGGCCTTGCTCGCCGGGGCCGTGGGCCTGGTGTGGAGCGTCTGCGCCGCGGCGCAGGGAACGAAGCAATGGACGGTGACGCGCTACGACGATGTGGCGCGTGGAAGCGCGGATGGCGTGACGATCCGCAGCGATGGACAGATCGAGGCGGGGGCGCGGGCTTCCCTGCTGACGACGGCGGGCTCGAGCTATGTGTGGTCGGTGGCCGCGGGGGCTGACGGGGCGACGTATGCCGGGCTTGGCGGGAGCACGGCGAATGCGGCCGCGGTGCTGCGGGTGACTGCGGACGGACACAGCGCGAAGGTCTTCTCGGGCCCGGAGCTGGGAGTGCAGGCGGTGCGGGTCGCGGCGGACGGCAGTGTGGTCTTTGCGACGTCGCCGGACGGGAAGGTGTATCGACTCGGGAGACAGGCGGGGGCGACGCCGGCGGTGCTCTTCGATGCGGCGGCGGTGGCGGAGAAGCCGAAGTATCTGTGGGATCTGGCGGTGGGGGGTGATGGCGCGGTGTATGTGGCGGCGGGGGCTCCCGCGGCGGTGTACCGGGTGCGCGCGGGTGGGTCGCCGGAGCTGCTGTTTCGCACGGCGGACCAGCATATCCGGTCGCTGCTGCTGGCGCCCGACGGAACGCTGTGGGCGGGGTCGGACGGGGCGGGTGTGATCTACCGGTTTGCGACGGGGACGCCCGGGGCGAAGCCATTTGCGGTGTACGCGGCGGAGCGGCGGGAGATCACGGCGCTGGCGCGGGATGCACGGGGGCGCATCTATGCGGCGGCGGTCGGAGAGCGGAGCGGGGGGACGCTGCCACCGCTGCCGGTGACCGGGAAGGTGGGGGTGACGGTGACGTTTCTGCAGCCGGGATCGACGGGCGCGGCGAGCTCGAACGGCGTGGTGCCGGACGGATCGGAGATCGATCGCATCGACGTGGACGGCACGCCGGAGCGGATGGTGGTGTGGCGGGAGGATGTGGTGTACGGGCTCGCGGCGAAGGGAGACACGATCGTCGCGGCGACGGGAAATCGGGGGAGGATCTACGCGCTCGACCCGGAGGTGAAGGGGCGGTATACGGAGGTGGCGCGGGTGGACGCGAGCCAGGCGACGGCGCTGGCGGGAAATGGGCGGGGTCTGGTGGTCGGGACGAGCAATGCGGGGAACGTAGTGGCACTGCGAGATGCGGCGGGCGAGCCGAGCACGTATACGAGTGAGGTCTTCGACGCGCAGCAGGTGGCGCGCTGGGGGCGGGTGGAGACGGTGAGCACCGGGGACGCGCGAGGTGTGCGGCTGTCGCTGCGGACGGGCAATGTGCCGAGCCCGATTGCGGCGTGGAGCGAGTGGACGGACGTCGATCCGAAGGCGGATCGGCCTGCGGTCCCGGCGGGCCGGTATGCGCAGTGGCGGGCCACGCTGGGACCGGGGGCGAGGCTGAACGCGGTCTCGCTGAACTACCTGCCGCGCAACGTGGCGCCGGTGGTGGATGAGGTGGTGGTGGTGCCGGGGGCGCGGATCGCACCGAGCACGCCTGGCGCGGCAGGGCAGAACCAGACGGTGCAGGTGGCGTTTCCTGCCGGGGCCGCGGGCGCGGCGGCGCAGGCGATCGCGGTGAGCCAGGATGCGGCGAGCCAGGCACTGACGGCACAGCGGGATCGCACGGCGGTGACGGCGCGGTGGAGCGCGCATGACGACAACGGCGACGACCTGATGTTCTCGCTGTGGTACCGGGGTACGGGCGAGCAGACGTGGCGGCTGCTGAAGGACAAGATCTCCGATCGCTTCTACAGCTTCGACGCGGCTCTGGTGCCGGACGGGGAGTACACGCTGCGCGTGGTGGCGAGCGACGCGCCGGTGCATGTGGACGGCGAGAGCAGAACGGGCGAGCGGGAGAGCACGAGCTTTGTGGTGGACACGACGCCGCCGGTGCCGGGCGTGCTCGCGGCGACGATCGAGGCGGGGTCGCCGCGGCGCCTTCATGCAACGTTCACCGCGCGGGACGCGACCTCACCGATCGCGCACGCGGAGTACAGCATCGATGCGGGGCCGGCGCAGTATCTGGAGCCGGCGGGCGGCCTCTCGGATGCGCTGGCGGAGCGGTACGACTTCACGGTGGCGCTGCCGGCGGAGACGGGGGGGACACCGGCGACGGAGCATGTGCTTGCGGTGCGGGTCTACGACCGGTACGAGAATGCGGTCACGAGCAAGGCCGTGGTGCGGTAGAGATGCGCTTTGAGCTGTTTGTGGCGCGGCGATATCTGCGGGCGAAGCGGCGGCAGGCGCTGGTGGGCGTGATCACGGTGATCTCGATTGTGGGGGTCGCAGCGGGCGTCGCGTCGCTGATCATCGCGCTCGCGATCACGAACGGGATGCGACGTGATCTGCAGGAGCGGCTGCTGGGATCGACGGCGCACGTGGACCTGATGCGCGTGACGGCGGACGGCATTCGCAACTGGCGACCGCTGCTGGCCCGGCTGCGTGCGATGCCGCACGTGACGGCGGCGGCGCCGGGGCTGTTCGGGCAGGTGCTGCTGTCGCGGGGATCGCGGGGCGGCGGAGCGCTGGTCGAGGGCATTCTGCCGGAGGAGCAGCGGACGATCGGCGATCTGCTGAATCATCTGGCGGCGGGCAGTGCGGCGGAGCTGGCGCCCACGGCGACGGCGACGGGGGTGAGCGGGATGGAGGCGACGCCGCCGATCGTGATCGGGGCGGACCTGGCGGAGACGCTGGGCGCGCATGTCGGGGACACGGTGCAGGTGACGAGTCCGCAGGGGGAGCTGACGCCGCTGGGGCTGGTGCCGCAGTACCGGCGATTTCGCGTGGTGGGGATCTTTTCTTCGGGGTTCTACCAGTACGACTCGGGGTACACGTTCGTGCGGCTGCGGGATGCGCAGCGGCTGTTTGCCGAGCCGGACCTGATCTCGATCATCTCGTTCAAGGTGGATGACCTGTATCGCGCGCGTGAGATCGGGGCGGAGATCGCGGCGGCGGCGGGCAAGGGCTTTGAGACGACGAACTGGATGGAGCAGAATCGCGAGCTCTTTCATGCGCTCAAGCTGGAGCAGGTGGTCACGTTCATTGTGGTGGCGCTGATCGTGTGCGTGGCGGCGCTGAATATTCTGATCGCGCTGACGATGATGGTGATGGAGAAGACGCG
Source organism: uncultured Acidobacteriaceae bacterium (assembly GCA_964247625.1). Classification (GTDB taxonomy): domain Bacteria; phylum Acidobacteriota; class Terriglobia; order Terriglobales; family Acidobacteriaceae; genus Edaphobacter. Next base: position 586,226 of record CAXTVA010000001.1, on the reverse strand, counting down.
CGACATCGCGGTGCTCATGAGCTTCGGGGTGACCGCGGGACAAGTGCGCGGGATCTTTCTGCTGCAGGGGCTGCTGATCGCGGTGATCGGGACGGCGGCGGGGCTGACGGTGGGCTATGTGGCGAGCTGGGCGGGAGGACACTACCACTTTATTCATCTGGACTCGGCGGTGTACTCGGTGGACACGCTGCCGTTTGCGCCGCGGGTGCGGGACGGGGTGCTGGTGGCGGCGGTGAGCCTGGGGGTGAGCCTGCTGGCGACGATCTATCCGGCGGTGACGGCGGCGCGAGTGCTGCCGGCGGAGGCGCTGCGCTATGAGTGACGCAGCCGCGGGCGTGGAGGGCGGGCTGCCGGGGAGTGCCGGCGAGGTGGTGCTGCGGGCGGAGGGGCTCTCGAAGCGATATCCGACCGGGCGCGGAGCGATCGAGCTCTTTCGCGGGCTGGATCTCGAGGTGAGGGCGGGTGAGATGGTGGCGATCGTCGGGGAGAGCGGCGCGGGCAAGAGCTCGCTGCTGCACCTGCTGGCGGCGCTCGACCGGCCGAGCGAGGGCGCGGTGTGGTTTGGCGAGACGCGGGTGGATCGGCTGGGCGCGCGTGCGGCGGCGCGGTACCGCAATCGCGATGTGGGATACGTGTGGCAGTTCCACTATCTGCTGCCGGAGTTTACGGCGACGGAGAACGTGGCGATGCCGCTGCTGTCGCGGGGTGAGGAGCCAGGGCGGGCGCAGGAGCGGGCGCGAAGGCTGCTGGGCGAGGTGGGGCTGCAGGACCGGGCGACGCATCGCTCGGGTGAGTTGAGCGGAGGCGAGCAGCAGCGAGTGTCGATCGCGCGGGCGCTGGCGACCGAGCCGCGGGTGCTGCTCGCGGACGAGCCAACGGGCGATCTGGATGCGCGGACGGCGGCGGCGGTCTTCGCACTGCTGCGGGAGCTGCACGGGGCGCACGGGCTCACGAGTGTTCTGGTCACGCACAGTCTGGAGTTTGCGCGGCGGTGTGATCGCATGCTGCAGCTACGGGAGGGCGCGCTCGCCATGGTCGGGGGCGAGTCGATGTAAGCGGCAGGACATCTGATAGGGAGTGCGTATGGTCCGGGTCGAGCGTGCCCGCGCGGGCGGATTGCACCGCTTACGGTGCAGCAGGTTTGCGGTACTTTAGGGCCAATGCTTCTGTGGGATGCACAACGGGGTACCGCGGAGGTCTAGACTAGGTGTAGCAGTACGGGCCGTTTGGAGCTTCGATGGGGGCGGGCGGCCCCGGGTGTCGTGGTCAGCGATGGCGCGACGGGACGGATGGAGACGGAGCGGGGGGCGGGGCGACCTGCCGGCCGACGCCGGGTTCGAAGGGGAGAGACATGTTCGAACGCTACACCGAGAAGGCGAGGCGCGTGATCTTCTTTGCGCGCTATGAGGCGAGCCAGTTTGGGTCGCCCTATATCGAAACCGAGCATCTGTTGCTAGGACTTCTGCGTGAAGACAAGGCGTTGACCAATCGCTTTCTGCGGTCACACGCGTCGGTGGAGTCGATACGGAAGCAGATTGAGCAACACACGACGATCCGGGAGAAGGTTTCGACGTCGGTGGACCTGCCGTTGTCCAACGAGTGCAAGCGGGTGCTCGCGTTCGCGGCGGAGGAGGCGGAGCGGCTGAGCCACAAGCACATCGGCACCGAGCACCTGCTGCTGGGGCTGCTGCGCGAGGAGAAGTGCTTTGCGGCGGAGATCCTGACGGAGCGCGGGCTGCGGCTGCCGGCGATTCGCGAGGAGCTGCAGCGGACGACGCAGGAGAAGACGCCGACGCAGGGCAAGCAGGCGAGCGGCGGGCGGCAGGAGCAGAGCATGCTGGCTGAGTTCAGCCGCGACCTGACGCAGTCGGCGCAGGATCAGCAGCTGGACCCTCTGGTGGGGCGCGATACCGAGGTGGACCGGGTGATCCAGATCCTGTGCCGCCGGACGAAGAACAATCCCGTTCTGATTGGTGAGCCCGGTGTGGGCAAGACGGCGATCGTGGAGGGGCTGGCGCAGAAGATCGCGGACGGCGAGGTGCCGTCGTTTCTGGCGGACAAGCGCGTGCTCGCACTGGACCTGTCACTGATCGTCGCGGGAACGAAGTATCGCGGGCAGTTCGAGGAGCGGCTGAAGACGATCATGAAGGAGCTGATGGAGAACCAGAACTCCATCGTCTTCATCGACGAGCTGCACACGCTGGTGGGCGCGGGGTCGGCGGAGGGGTCGCTGGACGCGGCGAACATCCTGAAGCCGGCGCTGAGCCGGGGCGAGATCCAGTGCATCGGCGCGACCACGCCGGCGGAGTATCGCAAGTCGATCGAGAAGGATCGCTCGCTCGAGCGGCGGTTCCAGGCCGTGAAGGTGCCGCCTCCGAACGAGGAAGACGCGATCAAGATCATCATGGGGATCAAGGAGAAGTACGAGAAGTTTCACGCGGTGAGCTACACCGATGATGCGATCTCGTTTTCGGTGTCGCACTCCAGCCGGTACATTCCGGACCGGTTCCTGCCGGACAAGGCGATCGATCTGATCGACGAGGCGGGCGCGCGGGTGAAGCTGCGACAGACTTCCCTGCCCGAAGAGCTGACCGAGGTGCAGAAGCGGATCAAGTTCATCGTGCACCGGATGGAGAACGCGATTGCGAACCATGAGTTCGAGAAGGCGCGGTTCTACTCGGACGAGGAGCGCAAGGAGCGGGAGAATCTGCGGGCGCTGCGGGACAAGTACCACCTCGATGACTCCTCGGCGGGCATCGTGACGCGTGAGGACATCGAGGATGTCGTGAGCCGGTGGACGGGTGTGCCGATCACGTCGCTCAAGGAGGAGGAGACGCAGCGGCTGCTGCGGGTCGAGGAGGAGCTGCACAAGCGCGTGATCTCGCAGGACAAGGCGATCTCGGCGCTGGCGCGGGCGATCCGGCGATCACGAGCGGGGCTGAAGAACCCGGCGCGGCCGATCGGCTCGTTCCTGTTCCTGGGGCCGACGGGTGTGGGCAAGACGGAGATGGCGCGCACGCTGGCGCAGTTCCTGTTCGGCTCGGAGAAGGCGCTGGTGCGGTTCGACATGTCGGAGTTCATGGAAAAGCACTCGGTGAGCAAGCTGATCGGGTCGCCTCCGGGCTATGTCGGCTACGAGGAGGGCGGCCAGCTGACGGAGCGGGTGAAGCGGAGCCCGTACTCGGTGGTGCTGTTGGACGAGGTGGAGAAGGCGCATCCGGATGTCTTCAATCTGCTGCTGCAGGTCTTTGAGGACGGGCAGCTGACGGACGGGCTGGGCAACACGGTCGACTTCAAGAACACGATCATCATCATGACGTCGAACATCGGCGCCAAGCACCTGATGAAGCGTGAGGGGCTGGGCTTCCAGTCGCGGGTCGAGGATGTGGTGCTCGAGAAGATGGAAGAGCTGGTGAAGGGCGAGGTCAAGCGCACCTTCAATCCTGAGTTCCTCAACCGGCTGGACGAGATCATCATCTTCACCGCGCTCTCGGACGCGGAGCTGATGCAGATCCTCGAGCTGCTGGTGCAGCAGCTGAACACGAACCTGGTGCACAAGGCGATCACGATCAGTGTGACCGACGAGGCGAAGCGGTGGATCATCGAGAAGACGCTGGTGGACCGCAGCTACGGGGCGAGACCGCTGCGCCGCGCCCTGCAGCGCTACGTCGAGGACCCACTCTCGGAGGCGTTGATCGCGGGCGGCATCGTGCAGCGGCCGGCGTTCCTCGAGGTCTACCTGGACAACAACCAGCTCTTCTACCGGCCGATCTCGTCGGACGGGACGGAGAAGGTGGCGGGGCTGGCGCTCACGCTCGTCTAATCCGAGGAAGCAAGCACTGCAACCAAGACAAGAGGAGCCCCGGACGTCATCTCCGGGGCTCCTCTGTCTTTGTGGGCTAGGCTGCGGCGATTGTGGTGAGTGCGAGCGCTGGAGGCTGCTAGACGAGGGACTTGGCTGACTTCACGGCGTTGTTTGCGAGATCTGCGGCGGCGTCGACAGCGGACTCGACCTGTTTCTTACCCTGCTGGTAGGCCGCCTGCGCCTCCGACCCGACACGTCCTGCCTGCGTCTTCAGGTAGCCTCCGGCGTCGTCGAGGTAGTCACCCGCGTTGTCGAGCTGACTCTTCAGCTTCTTTCTCGTACTTGCGCCGGTCTGTGGCGCGTAGAGCAGAGCGACTCCCGCTCCTGCGGCTACGCCGATCGCGAAGGCAAACCAATAGTTTCGAATGCTCACTCGTACACCTCTTTTCTGTAGTGACGGATCAGCGTTGATTCTACGGGAGCGGCCGGGGTGCGATCCCGGGAGATCGTGTGTCGCGCTCGAGGCGAGGGATGGCGAGGTTGCCTATCAGGGGGAGAGGGAAAGACGTAGAATCGCGAGGCGCGTCAGGAGATAGCCGGTGGAGGATCCACGTTTAAGTCGGATGTATGCGAGTCATCTCACGCGAGAGCTGGCGAAGTCTCGCGCGCGCGTGGCGAAGCGGATGCGCAACCAGCGCGGGCTGATCTCGGTTCTGCTGGTGGTCCTGGTTGTCGCGGGGCTGGCGGCGGGGTATGTCGCGCACATTCACGGGCGGTTCTCGCGGCTCAAGTCCGAGTTGAAGGCGGCGCGCAACCCGGTGCAGGTGCTCTCGCCGATGCCTGGCGGCCAGGAGGCGGTGGTGCTCGAGCGGAGCCTGCTGATTGGCGGATCAACGCCGGAGTTTCTCTCGGCGACGATTCTCCCGGGCAAGGGCATGGACATCCTGCAGATCCACGCGTATGTGCCGGGCCGGGGTGAGGTGGACCTGCTCGCGTCGCCGTCGCTTGAGGAGGCGACGAAGCTGCTGGACGGCGACGACCCGCGGGCATGGCAGATTGGCGGACCGGTGGCGGCGCCGTGGGCGGGCTGGATTCCGGGGGTGCGCACGGCGGACGGGACGAAGATCACGGCGGAGTGGCGGGGGCGCCCGCTGGTGCTGCCGCGGACGGGCCTGCGGGACGGGACGGATATCGCGATGGGCGGACTGCTGCTGGGGCTCAGCGGGCAGAAGGTTGCGAACAACACGATGCCGGATGGCGGCGCGGTGCAGGCGGTGTTTGACGCGGGCAACTTCGGCGGGCGGTGGCCGTCGACGACACAGATCACGGCGGACGTGCAGCTGAGCAGCCGCGACTTCGAGTTCAAGGTGGTGGCGATGAACACGGGGCAGGAGCCGGAGCCGATGGGAATCGGGTGGAGTCCGCACTTCGTGATCCCGAGCGGGAACCGCGAGACGACGCGGCTGCGGCTGCCGGTCGCGGAGCGGGAGGAGATGCGCGGCGGGCGGGCGACGGGGAGGCTGGTGGAGGTCGAAGGCACGGAGGCCGACTACACGGCGCGCGGCGGGCGGGCGCTGGGCAAGGCGACGCTGGCGGAGACCTTTGTGCGGCTGCGGCCCGGCTTTCTCGACAGCGGACCGGTGGTCGAACTGCGGGACATGGACAGCGGCATCGGGCTGCGGCTGACGGCGATGACGCCGCTGATTCACGCGATTGGAGTCGAGGCCGAGCAAGGGGCGCGGGTGGTGACGATCCGTCCGCAGATGAACTACGACGATCCGCTGAGCCGTGTGTGGTCGCGCGACGAGGAGACGGGGATGGTGGTGCTCGCGCCGGGGCAGATGGTGCAGTGGAAGGTGCGGCTGGAGTTGTTTGCGCTGGCGCAGAGCGAGCCGCAGTTATAGGTGCGAGGGCGGCCCGCACGTGGGTGCGGCGCGAAGAATGGCACGGTGGAGACGAGGGTTGGAGCGCACTTGTTTGACCCTGCTTGTTCCAGCCCCGTACCATGACAGAGAGGCGCGGCCGCGGTGAGCACGCGCGGCAATTCAGCACGCGGCCTCGGATGACCGGAAGGCCGGAAGGCATGACTTTGACAGTGAGTGAGACGACAGAGCGCAACGAGCCGGAGCAGCTCGAGCAGGAGAGCGCCGAGAGCGCCGGGCAGCAGCCCGAGGACCACCACGGCCATGACCACGATCACGGACACGATCACGGACACGATCACGGACCGGCGATGAATCCGGAGCTGCGGCGGGAGATCGAGGTCGAGGCGCCGGCGAGCGAGGTGGCGAACAGCTACCGCACGGTGATCAAGAAGTACCAGAAGCTGGCGCGCATTCCGGGCTTCCGGGCGGGTAAGGTGCCGGAGTCGCTGATCCGGTCGAAGTTTGCCAAGGAGCTGCGACAGGAGGTGCTGGAGGGTCTGGTTTCCACGCGCTTCCGGGAGGCGATCGACAGCCAGGAGCTGCGCCCTGTCTCAGAGCCGCAGCTGGTGGACATGCAGCTGATCGAGGGGGAGCCGCTGCGCTTCAAGGCGGCGTTCGAGGTGATGCCGGCGATCGATCTGACGGGCTATGACACGGTGCAGGTGCCGCGGCCGGACACGGCGCTGAGTGAAGAGGAGTATCAGGCGGAGCTCGGCCGCGTGCTCGAAGGGCATGCGACGGTCGAGACGGTCGAGGAGGACCGGCCGCTGGTGGACGGGGACTGGGCGGAGATCGAGTTTCGCGGTGAGGTGAAGGACCTGGCGCAGACGGTCGGCGAGGACGGGGTCGCCAATGCGACGCCGCAGGAGCCGATCCGCGGTGAGGACGTGCTGATCGAGATTGGCGGCAAGAACACGCTGCCGGCGTTCACGGAGGGTCTGCGCGGCGCCAATGCGGGACAAGAGCTGAAGCTCGAGGTCGACTACCCGGCGGAGTTCGGGGAGCCGAAGCTCGCGGGCAAGACGGTCGGCTACGACGTGACGGTACGCGCGATCAAGCGCAAGACGTTTCCGGAGCGCGATGCGGAGCTGGCCAAGCAGCTGGGCGCGCACGAGAGCTTCGAGGAGTTTGAGGCTGCACTGCGCGAGCGCACGGCGGCGCGCAAGGCGGAGGCGCTTGAGAACCGTGCCAAGGACGGCATTCTGGAGACGCTGATCGGGCGCTATCCGTTCCCGGTGCCGGAGGCGTTTGTCCAGCAGCAGATCGAGGCACGGCTCGACCGCGGCCTGCGGGCGCTAGCGCAGCAAGGGATGACGCCGGAGGAGATGCGCAAGCTGGACTTCGGGCACCTGCGCGCGGCGCAGCGCGATCAGGCGCTGAACGAGGTGAGGGCGTCGATGATTCTGGACCGGATCGCGGATCTCGAGAACGTCGAGGTGAGCGACGATGAGCTCGACCGCGAGCTGCTGATGCTCTCGCTGCAGCATCGCGAGCCGCTTGAGACCCTGCGCGAGCGGCTGACGCGCGATGGATCGATCACGCGCATTCGCGAGCAGATGCGACGCGAGCGCACGGGAAGTGCGCTCTATCAAAAGCTGGTCTCCTAAGCCGGGTGCAGGATTTGTCCGGGCCACGCAGCACGAACCACCAAGGAAAGAGGACGCGATGGGTTTGGTACCGATGGTCATCGAGCAGACGAGTCGAGGCGAGCGAGCCTACGACATTTACAGCCGTCTGCTGCGGGATAACATCATTTTTCTGGGCACGCCAATCGATGACAACATCGCGAACGTGATTATTGCGCAGCTGCTGTTTCTGAGCGGCGAGGATCCGGAGAAGGACATTCAGCTGTACATCAACTCGCCGGGAGGATCGATCACGGCGGGGATGGCGATCTACGACACGATGCAGTACATCAAGAACGATGTGCAGACGCTGTGCATCGGGCAGGCGGCGAGCATGGGCGCGTTCCTGCTGATGGCTGGCAAGAAGGGCAAGCGGTTCGCGCTGCCGAATGCGCGCATTCTGATTCACCAGCCGCTGATCATGGGCGGCGGCATCAGCGGGCAGGCGACGGAGATTGACATTCACGCGCGCGAGATTCTGCGCATTCGCGAGCTGATGAACAAGATTCAGGCGACGCACACGGGCCAGACGCTCGAGCAGATCGAACGAGACACGGACCGCGACTTTATCATGACGGCACATCAGGCCAAGGAGTACGGATTGATCGACGACATCATCGATCGGCCACGATCGTAGGCGCTGCGACGGAGGTTGGGGGCCCGGCGATCGACAGGGTCCACAACCTCCCACCTATGGGGAGTTCCGGCACCGCATGGGTAACCAGACACTCTGGCAAACGGGTGTAAACTTCTGTTGCACCAGCCGTGGGCGAGTACCCGCGGAGACAGGGTTGGACATGAAAACGTCTCGCGGCTCCGATGATTCGCTTCGCTGCTCGTTCTGCCACAAGTCTCAGGATTCGGTCGCCAAGCTGATCTCGTCGCCGTCGGACTATCCGCGGGCGTACATCTGCGACGAGTGCGTGGCGGTGTGCAACTCGATTCTGGAGGACGACCGGACGGAGGCACAGCCCGGGACGGCGCCCGCCCACCTGCCGAAGCCGCAGGAGGTCAAGGCGTTTCTAGACGAGTACGTCATCGGTCAGGACCAGACGAAGAAGAAGCTGGCGGTCGCGGTCTACAACCACTACAAGCGCATTCAGATGAACAAGACGCGCGGCAACGATGTGGAGCTGGCGAAGTCGAACATCCTGCTGGTCGGACCGACGGGCTCGGGGAAGACGCTGCTCGCGCACACGCTGGCGAAGATGCTCGACGTGCCGTTCGCGATCGTGGACGCGACGACGCTGACCGAGGCGGGATACGTCGGCGAGGACGTGGAGAACATCATTTTGAAGCTGCTGCAGGCGGCCGACGGCGATGTCACGCGTGCGCAGAGCGGCATCATCTACATCGACGAGATCGACAAGATCGGACGCAAGGATGAGAATCCGTCGATCACGCGCGATGTCTCGGGCGAGGGTGTGCAGCAGGCGCTGCTGAAGATTCTGGAAGGTACAGTCGCGAACGTGCCGCCGCAGGGCGGGCGCAAGCATCCGCACCAGGAGTTTACGGCCGTCGATACAACGAACATTCTGTTCATCTGCGGCGGTGCCTTTGTGGGGCTCGAGAAGGTGATCGGGCGACGCATCGGCAAGAAGGCGCTTGGCTTCAAGACGGTGGCGGCGCCCGATGCGGTCGACGGCGACGTGACGCCGATCCGGGCGCAGCGCGATACGGAGCTGCTGCGGCAGGCGGAGCCGCAGGATCTGCTGAAGTACGGCCTAATTCCGGAGTTTGTGGGCCGGCTGCCGGTGATGGGCGTGCTCGACGAGCTGGATGAGGCGGCGCTGATCGAGATCCTGACGAAGCCGCGCAATGCGATCCTGAAGCAGTACAGCAAGCTCTTCGAGTACGAGGGCGTAAAGGTGACGTTTACCGACGATGCCGCACGCGAGATTGCGCGCGAGGCGCTGCAGCGCAAGGTGGGGGCGCGTGGTCTGCGCATGATCCTGGAAGAGCTGATGCTCGACCTCATGTACTACGTGCCTGGCAACAAGAAGGTGAAGGAGCTCTCCATCACGGCGGAGATGGTGCAGAAGCGCGCACTGACGCTGCCGGTGCTGCTGGAGAAGGCCGGCTGAGCCGCACGGAGCTGCCCGTCCCGAGAGGGGCGGGAGCTCGCGCGAGACTCAGGAGGTGCGCGCCGCACGCAGGATTGTGCGAGCGATGAACGGCCGAGATGATTTCGCGACGAAAATGTCACTCCACCGCACCTGGCGATCTCCTGGCCGGTGCTTCTGTTCCTCCAGCAATTACAATCACGAGATGCCGGTGGGTGCGGTGCATCATCCGTGCGGCGGCCGCGTCTAAGGGAGAGCTATGACAAATGCATCGAAGGAAGTGCTGAGCAGCGAGATACGAAAGCTGCCGATGATGCCGATTCGCGACATGGTCATCTTCCCGTACATGATGACTCCGTTCGTGGTCGGCCGGGAGTCGAGCGTGCGTGCGCTGGAAGAGGCACTGCGCGGCGACCGCAAGATCTTTCTGGCGACGCAGCACGACGCGTCGGTGGACGAGCCGACGGCCAGCGACATCTTCGAGACGGGCACGATCGGCAACATCGTGCAGAGCGTGAAGATGCCCGACGGCAACATCAAGGTGCTGGTCGAAGGGGCGGAGCGGGCGCGGGCGAGCGAGGTCAATGACGAGGACGGCTTCTTTGTCGCGACGGTGCGCACGGGGCTGCCGCAGGCGGAGAGCTCGCCGCAGCTGGAGCAGCTGGTGCAGCGGGTGCAGTCGCTGTTCGAGCAGTATGTGAAGCTGCAGCAGTCGCTCAACTACGAGACGATGGCGTCGGGGGTGCGTGCCGACGAGCCGGCGCGGCTGGCGGACACGATTGCGGCGAATCTCCAGCTCTCGATCGAGGAGAAGCAGGCGCTTCTGGATATCTTCGATCAGGAGGAGCGGCTGGCCAAGGTGGCGGACGCACTCGACGTGGCGATCGAGAAGCTGAACATGGACCGGACCATTCAGTCGCGGGTGAAGCGGCAGATGGAGCGCGCGCAGAAGGAGTACTACCTCAACGAGAAGATCAAGGCGATCCAGAAGGAGCTGGGGCGCGGCGAGAAGAGCGAGTGGGATGAGCTGAAGAAGAAGATCGAGGCAGCCGGTATGCCGAAGGACGTCCTCGAGAAGAGCCTGCAGGAGCTGAAGAAGCTGGAGGCGATGCCGCCGATGTCGGCGGAGTCGACGGTCTCGCGCAACTACCTGGACTGGCTGCTCGCGGTGCCATGGCGCAAGCGATCAAAGGAGATCCGCTCGATCGAGCACGCAGAGGAGATCCTGAACCAGGATCACTACGGCCTCGAGAAGATCAAGGAGCGCATTCTCGAGTTTCTGGCGGTGCGCCAGCTGGTTAAGAATCCAAAGGGATCGATCCTGTGCTTCGTCGGACCGCCGGGCGTGGGCAAGACGTCGCTCGGCATGTCGATCGCGAAGGCGACTGGCCGCAAGTTCGTGCGCATGTCGCTAGGCGGCGTGCGGGATGAGGCGGAGATTCGCGGGCATCGGCGGACCTATATCGGCGCGCTACCGGGGCAGATTATCCAGAGTATGAAGAAGGCGGGCACGAAGAATCCCGTGTTCATGCTGGACGAGGTCGACAAGATGGCGTCAGACTTCCGAGGAGACCCGTCGAGTGCGCTGCTGGAGGTGCTTGACCCGGAGCAGAACACATCGTTCCAGGATCACTATCTTGATGTCGAGTACGACCTCTCGCAGGTGCTCTTCGTGGCGACGGCGAACGTTCTGGACACGATACCGGGTCCACTGCAGGATCGCATGGAGATCATCCGGCTGTCTGGCTACACCGAGGTTGAGAAGCTCGAGATCGCCAAGCAGTATCTGGTGAAGAAGCAGCTTGAGGGGAACGGGCTGACGACGGAACAGATTGAGTTTGAGGACTCGGCGCTGAAGAAGTTGATTCGCGGCTACACGCGCGAGGCGGGCGTCCGGAATCTGGAGCGCGAGATCGGCAATGTGAACCGGAAGGTGGCGCGGAAGATTGTGCAGCGGAAGCCAGAGGACGAGGCCGTGACCAAGAAGGTGATCACGGGCGAAAACCTTGAGGATCTGCTGGGCGTGGCGAAGTTCCGCGACTCCGAGGTGCATGCCAAGAGCGAGGTCGGTCTGGTGACCGGGTTGGCGTGGACGTCGGTCGGCGGGACTATTCTCCAGACCGAGGTGCAGGTGCTTGACGGCAAGGGCAAGCTCTCGGCGACGGGACAGCTCGGGGACGTGATGAAGGAGTCGGCAGAGGCGGCGCTGACGTATACGCGATCGCGTGCGGCGCACCTCGGGCTGCAGCGAGACTTCTATCGCCATGTCGACATTCACATCCACGTGCCGGAGGGAGCGATTCCGAAGGACGGGCCCTCGGCGGGCATCACGATCGCCACCGGACTCGCGAGTGCGCTGACGAAGATCAAGGTACGGCGCGATATCGCCATGACGGGGGAGATCACGCTGCGCGGCAAGGTGCTGCCGATCGGCGGGCTGAAGGAGAAGCTGCTCGCGGCTCATCGCGCGGGCATCTACGAGGCGATCGTTCCGGAGGAGAATCGCAAGGATCTTGCAGACCTGCCGGAGCTGCTGAAGACGGCGATGAAGATCCACTTCGTCAGCGAGATGGATGAGGTGCTGCAGATCGCGCTCGAAGCGGCGCTGCCGGAGCTCGCCGAAGAGACGCCGGAGGCACTGACGGACGTAATTCCACCGCCGGCGATTGATCGCGGTCAGCCGATGGCGCATCAGTAGAGGCGATTTCCTGCTGCAGACGGCGAGAGGCCGGGCGCATTTGCCCGGCCTCTCTTTTCGTGTGCCGCTGCGACTTAGACCTTGCGCCCGGTTACGAAGTTCAGAACGAACGAGATCACGGCGAAGATGATGAGGAGATGGATGAGGAAGCCACTCACGTGAAAGACAAAGAAGCCGCCGAGCCAGAGAACCAGAAGCACGATGGCGAGGATGAGAAACATGGGATGTACCTGCTTTTTGGAGTTAGATCGTCGCCACGGGGCGGACAGAGCATTAGAGCCGTGAGGCCAGACTCCTGTTGCTTGCGGCCCTGAGATAGCTGCTGCCGGCGGCGAACGGCTCAGGGCCGTCCGTGGGAGCCGCCGGCGATCGAGGGAATCAACATGACCTCGTCGCCATCCGCGAAGGAGTAGCTCTCGCCGCCGAGGAAGCGGATGTCCTCGTCGTTGACGTAGATGTTGATGAACTTCCGCAGATGACCTTGCTCGTCGCGAATCTGCTGACTGAGTGCGGGAAAGCTCTGCTTGATCTCGTTGAGGAGACCGGACAGGTTGCTGGCCGCGGAGTCGAACTGGCGCTTGCCGTCCGTGTGCTTGGTGAAGGCGGTGGGCAGCATGACTCTAACGGACATGGTCACCTCCAACGGCGACGAGGGCTGAAGCGATGGGGGCTGAGCCGGCGAGAACGCCATCGATCTCGCGGAGGTAGGCGTCGAAGTCGGCGAGGCGTGGGCGGATGCTGCGCTCCTTGATGAAGCAGCCTTCGAGTGCGTCGGTGGTCTTGAGGCCGTTGCCGGTGATGCAGCTGACGGTGAGCTCGTCGCGGCCGATGCGGCCCTGGGCGTAGAGGCGCGCGGTGACGGCGGTGGTGACGCCGCCGGCCGTCTCGGTGAAGATGCCCTCGGTCTCGGCGAGCTCTTGAATGCCGGAGACGACCTCGACGTCCGAGACGTCCTCCGCGTAGCCACCGGTCCCGAGGACCATCTTCGCGGCGGCGGGGCCGTCGGCGGGGTTGCCGATCGCGAGCGAGCGGGCGATGGTCTGGGGACGCTGCGGCTCGACGACCTCGGTGCCGGCCTTGATGGCCTGCGCGATAGGCGAGCAGCCGGTGGCCTGGGCGCCGAAAAAGCGCACGGGCTTGTCTTCAACGAGGCCGAGTGTGATGAGCTCGTTGAAGGCCTTGCGGATCTTGCGGATGAGCGAGCCGCCGGCCATGGGACAGACGACGTTGTCGGGAAGGCGCCAGCCGAGCTGTTCGGCGATCTCGTAGCCGACGGTCTTCGAGCCCTCGGCGTAGTAGGGACGCAAGTTCACGTTGACGAGACCCCAGTTGTACTCGTCGGCGATGAGCGTGCAGAGGCGATTGACGTGATCGTAGTTGCCGTCGACGCGCACGAGGCGGGCGCCGTAGACCTGCGTGTTCAGGATCTTGGCCGGCTCGAGGTCGGCGGGAACGAGGATGATGGCCTTCAGATCGAGGCGGGCTGCCTGTGCGGCGACGGCGTTGGCGAGGTTGCCGGTCGAGGAGCAGCCGACGGTCGAAAAGCCGAAGGCCTGCGCGTTCGCGAGGGCGACGGAGACCACGCGATCCTTGAAGCTGAGCGTGGGAAAGCAGACGGCATCGTTTTTGACGAAGAGGTTGCCGGCGCCGATGCGGCGACCGAGGGCGCGGGCGCGGACGAGCGGGGTGAAGCCAACGGGGAGGTCCGGGCGGAACTCCTCCGGTACGGGCAGCATCGCTGCGTAACGCCAGATGCTCACTGGACCTGCGGCGATGGAGGCGCGGGTGAAGGTTTCGCGAGCCGCTTCCATGTCAAAGACTACCTCGAGCGGGGCCAGGCAGTCGTCGCAGGCTGACTTGGGCTGATTGCCGAAGAGCTTGCCGCACTCGTTACAACGCAGCTGATATGCCGTACAGGAATAGTCCATTGCGCTCTCTCCGAGGGGAGGAGGTGGCGGCTGGCTGTGATGGACTCTGTCCGGAGGGTGTCGCGGGGCTTAAGAAATGCGGGGGTGCAGCCATGGTCTGCTGCTTGCTCCGAATCTCATGTTCCCTGTTTCCAGGAGAGAGTTGACACCGGTACGCAATGTTCTGTCCGGTTGTCGTGGCGTCACAGGGCTCGTCCCTCAACCACTCTGCATGAAATTCAAATCTGCGGTGAGGCAGACTGGAATGTTTTAGGAATAACACAGCGAGCGCGACCTCGCAAGTTGCGACGCGGTTTGAAGGCAAGGGGGATGCGTGTGGTGAATGCGGGCAGGAGTCAGCGCGAGGAGACGGCGTGGCGAACACCCTTGACGAAGGCCTCGGGATCGAACTCCGTCCGGACAATCTCGTCGGGGCAGTCGGTGAGGTTGGCGACGCGCCAGTTGCAGATGAAGGCGACCTTCTGCCGGTGCTGCGCGGTTTTGATCTCGGAGCAGAGCCGCTCGGCCTCGGAGACGGCGCCCTCCCCTTCAACGTCCACGAGGACGAGGTCATAGTCGCTCGACCAGAACATCGAGAGTCCCTCCTCCGTACTGATCGTGGAGTCGACCGAGAAGCCTGAGATGCGAAGGATCTGATCGCGAAGCGGACGAAGCACCTCGCGGCGGCAGATGTGCAGGATCTTCGGGTTCTCTGAAGCGGCAGCCTGCATCACGGGAGCACCACCACAGCCACCTTTCCGCGCACGCGCGCCCATGTCTATGGGGCGCCTGGAGTCTCCGGAGAGGCTATTGTACATAGGTTTCTCACCTGCCGGACAACACGAATTCATGGCGGAAGAGCGCGATCAGACGACGAAGTACTTTGCCTGGGGGTGATGCACGATGAGCGCATCGGTGCTCTGCTCGGGCTCGAGGTGGTAGCCCTCGGTGAGGCGGACGCCGATGGCCTCCTCGGGTTTGAGCAGGGCGAAGATCTTGGTCTGATCCTCAAGGTTGGGACAGGCGGGGTAGCCGAAGGAGTAGCGCGAGCCGCGGTACTTCTGGTGGAAGAGGTCCCGGACCTCGGGCGCATCCTCGCCGGAGATGCCGAGCTCGCGGCGCATGACGCAGTGCATGTACTCGGCGAGGGCCTCGGCGGTCTCGACGGAGAGGCCGTGCAGGTAGAGGTAGCGGGTGAAGTCGCCGGCCTCAAAGAGCTGTTGTGTGACGCGGCTGGCGATGCTGCCGATCGTGACGACGGAGAAGCCGATGACGTCCATGCGGCCGCTCGCGCGCGGCGAGAAGAAGTCAGCGATCGAGAGCAGGCGGCCTTCGCGCTGGCGGGGGAAGCCGATGCGCAGCAGTTCCCTGCTGGGCGTGGTCGCGGCGTCGCTCGGGTCATAGCCTTCGGGGTCGTAGACGATGACTTCGTTGCCCTCGGACTGCGCGGGAAACCAGCCGTAGACGGTTTTGGGCTCGAACCAGCCTTCGCGCTTGACCTCGGCGGAGAGCTCCTTGAGGATCGGGCGGTACTTCTCTTCGACGAGACGGAGATAGTCGGTGGCGGAGGCGGTCTTGAGCTGCCACTGATTCTTGAAGAGCGCGGTTTCATTGATGTAGCGGTAGAGGACGTCAAGGTCGAAGTTCTTGCGGGTGCGGACGCCGAAGAAGACGGGACGCGGGATCTCGGGAACGTCGTGGACGATGGCAGAGCGCGTTGTGCTGCTGCTTGCAGGGAGGGGCTGGATCTCACCGCCGGGGCGGACGAAGCTCTTGATGGTCGCGCCCTCGACGAGACGCCGGTCGCGCACCGAGAGATCGCTGTCGGTCAGGTCGCTCATGACGTGGAGGCCGGCGAAGGCGTCCTCGGCATAGAAGACCGAGGCGCTGTACTCGCGGCGAAGGTCGTCTTCCACGTACTTGCGGGTGAGGGCAGCGCCGCCGCAGATGACCGGGATCCGGGAGTCGATGCGCTGCAGGTCCTGGACGACGTACTTCATCTCAAGGGTGGACTTGACGAGCAGGCCGGAGAGGCCGATGGCGTCGGCGTTGTGCTGCTGCGCGGCCTGGATGATGACGTCGGCAGGCTGCTTGATGCCGAGATTGACGACCTTATAGCCGTTGTTGGAGAGGATGATATCAACGAGGTTCTTACCGATGTCGTGCACGTCGCCTTTGACGGTCGCGAGCACGATGGTTCCCTTCTGCGTGCCCTCGACCTTCTCCATCTTGGGCTCGAGGTAGGCGACGGCGGCCTTCATGGTCGCGGCGGAGTCGAGAACGCTGGGGAGCTGCATCTTGCGGGCGCCGAAGAGCTCACCGACGGTCTTCATGCCGTCGAGAAGGACGGTGTTGATGAGTTCGAGCGGGGTGTAGCGGGTGAGAGCGAGCTCGAGGATCTCCTCGAGGGACTGCTTGCGCTCGTTCTGGCCAAGAGTACGCTCGCCGTTGATGATGAGGTGCTTGAGCTTCTCCTCCTCCGACATGGTGTCGGTGACGACGGCGGCCTCCTCCTCGTAGCCCGCGCCCTTGGTCAGGCCGGTGAAGTACTGCATGTAGATCTGTAACGGATCCTGTTCCGTTTCGACGTTGCGGAAGATGAGGTTGCGGGCGAGCTCGACCTCCTGCTCGGGGATCTTGTAGAGCGGATAGATCTTCGAGTAGTTGACGATGGCGGTGTCGAGGCCGCGATCGACGGCCTCCTTGAGGAAGACGGAGTTGAGGACGCGGCGCGCGTAGGCGTTGAGGCCGAAGCTGATGTTCGAGACGCCAAGGATGGTTCGGCACTCGGGCAGCTCCTGACGAATGCGGCGGACGGCCTCGAGGGTCTCGATGCCGGCGGTGCGATAGTCTTCCTGGCCGGTCGAGATGGGCAGCGTCAATGGATCGAAGATGAGGTCCTGCGAGCGCAGGCCGAACTCCTCGGTGGCGAGCTTGTGGATGCGATGCGCGATCGCGACTTTCCTGTCGGCGGTGAGGGCCATGCCGTCTTCGTCGATGGTGAGGGCGACGACGGCGGCGCCGTAGCGGCGCGCCATGGGCAGGACGCGGCGGGTGCGCTTCTCGCCGTCTTCGAGGTTGATGGAGTTGATGACGCTCTTGCCGGGGATGCGCTTGAGTGCCTCCTCGATGACGTCAGCCTCGGTCGAGTCGACGAGGATGGGCGCGGGCACGCGAGTCGCGATCTTCTCGAGTACACCGTTCATGTACGCCTTCTCATCCTCCCCGACGACGGCGCAGCAGAGGTCGAGCATCTGCGAGCCTTCGGCGACGAGCCGCTTGGCCATGGTGAAGATGCCGTCGTAGTCACCGGCGCGAACCATGTCGCGGAAGCCTGCGGCGCGCGTGGTGGTGTTCATCTCCTCGGCGACGATGGCGGGCTGGCCGTCGACCTCGAGAGGGACGGCGGAGAAGGCGCTGGCGGCGACGGACTGGATGCGCGGCTGGCGCTGCGCGGGACGGGCCGCCGCGACGGCCTGCGCGACGAGACGGATGTGCTCGGGGGTGGTGCCGCAGCAGCCGCCCACAACCTGCACGCCGTACTCGGTGACGAAGCGGCGATGGTAGTCGGCGAGCTCCTGCGGGGTGAGGCCGTAGTGCGCGCGGCCACCGACGTTCTGCGGAAGGCCCGCGTTGGGCAGGACACTGACCGGCATGGTCGCGTTCTGGCAGAGGAAGCGAACGGCGTCGTTCATTTCCCTGGGGCCGGTCGCGCAGTTCAGGCCGATGATGTCGGGGCGGAAGCACTCGAGGACGGCGAGGGCGGCGCCGATCTCTGAGCCGAGCAGCATGGTGCCGGTGGCCTCCATCGTGATCTGCATCTGGATGGGGACGGTGACGCCGACGTTGTGCATGGCGTCGTGGCAGGCGGCGAGGGCGATCTTAGCCTGGAGGAGGTCCTGCGAGGTCTCGATGAGGAGAACGTCGACGCCGCCCTCGATGAGGGCCTCGGCCTGCTCGACGTAGGTCGCGAGCATGGCGTCGTAGCCGATGTGGCCAAGCGAGGGGAGCTTGGTGGTGGGGCCGATGGAGCCGGCGACGAAGCGGGGCTTGTCTGGGGTGCTGTACTCGCGGGCAACGTTTTTGGCGAGGCGGGCCGCGGTGAGGTTCAGCTCGCGGGCGCGTTCGGGGATGCCAAACTCCTGCAGTACGAGCGACGAGGCGCCGAAGGAGTCGGTCTCGATGACGTCCGCGCCGGCGGCGAGATAAGACGCGTGGATCTCGCGGATGACGTCGGGCCGGGTAACGACGAGGATCTCGGAGCAGTTCTCTTTGCCCTCATAGTCGCCGTCGACGGTGAGGTTGTAGTTCTGAATGCTCGTGCCCATGGCGCCGTCGTAGACGAGGACACGTTGCTTCAGGATGTCGAGGAGAGTTGCCATGTGTATTCGATGGTCTGCCGTGCCGGATGGACGCTCTCCGGCGCCGGAGTCCGCCTTCCAGGGTACTCGAGCGGGGCTCGGCGATGGGTAGCGGCCGCGGTTTCCTTGAGGAACCTAGGCGAGCGAGTCGGCGAGATCGCGCGCGCTGCCGGGCTCGAGGGAGGCTGCCGGCTGGATGCCGACGAGCAGGTCCTCCTTGCGCATGACGAGCGTGGTCGCGTTGAGGCTGGCGAGCTCGAAGCCGTGGCCGTGAGTGATTGCGTCGGTCGGGCAGGCCTCGACGCAGTAGCCGCAGAAGATGCAGCGGTTGTAGTCGATGTTGTAGACCTTGGCGTAGCGCTCGGCCGAGGAGATGCGCTCGGTCTCGGTGTTCTCCGCGGCCTCGATGTAGATGCAGTTGGAGGGACAGGCGGCGGCACAGAGGAAGCAGGCGACACACTTCTCGAGGCCGTTCTCGTCGCGCTGCAGCTGGTGCTTGCCGCGGAAGCGCTCCTGGAACTTCGCGCCGCGCATCGGGCCCTTGCCGTCGGGGTAGTTCTCGACCTCGGTGGGCTGGAAGGCCTCGCGCATAGTGATGCTCATGCCCTTGGCGATGGCGGCAGCGTTGCGAACAATCGACATAGCAGAAGTATACGGCCACAACGTCTGGACTCTGCCCCGGGTTCAGCGCGGGATCAAAGAAGTGGCGATGAATGCTTCGGTGGGGCCGGGCCGATCGCACGGCCGGCCGGGTGGATGGCAGGAGGGCGGGTGTCGCGATGCGGGCGGCTGTAGCATGGTGCTCTGGAGGGCGAAGAGCGTGCGGGGATGGCAAGGGAGAGGTGCAGAGCTTCTGGCGGTGGCTCTCGTTGTGCCGGGGCTGCTCGCGGCCGGGCGGACGGCGGCGCCGACGGCCGGGAAGGCGACGACTCCATCGATCTCGCTCGCGGTGGTCACGCCGGAGCATCGCGTGACGTTAACGGCGGAGGAGATGAAGGCTCTGCCGCAGGCCTCCGTGACCGTGCACAACGCGCACACCAGTCAGGACGAGCAGTACAGCGGTCCCAGGCTGACGGACGTGCTGGCGAAGGCGCAGCTGACGCCGGGCAAGCAGACGCTGCATGGATTTGTGACGGCAACCGGTACGGATGGGTACTGGGTGCTCTACTCCGGCGAGGAGATCAGCGAGACGGTACACGCGGGGTCCGTGATCGTGGCACTGACGGTCGATGGACGGGCGCTCGGGCGGGATGGCGCGTTCAAGCTGGTGTCCAGCGAGGATAAGAAGCCGGAGCGGTGGGTGCGCAACCTCGAGAGAGTGGAGTGGCATCTTGCCTCCGAGTAGAGGGTCAGGTCCGTTGGCAGCGGCGGTCTGATCGAGCCGCGAGCGGGTGGTTTGCTTCGATGTTTGTGTCCCCGATAATGGGAGCATGATGTCTTGTCGCAACGCGTCCGCGAGGCGCGCTCCCCTGCTCTGTCTTCTCGCATTTCTTCTTTCATGCATGGCGCTGCCGATGCGGGCACTGACGGGGACGCGACAGAGCTCGGGTCGAGCCGGCGGCGGGCCTGCCGCGGCGAACGGCGCCGGCCCGAGTGCGGCGAAGGCGACGGCTTCCGGCCAAGGGCAGGCGGCGGCGCAGGCTGCCCCGCAGACGGCGCAGGCTGCCATGCAGACGGGGCAGACGGGGACGGCCCCACCTGCGATCGCGGCGCCCGCGAGCTCGAAGGTGCCGCTGCAGCCTCCGCCGGCGGGATTCGATGTCGCGGCGCGCAGCCATGAGGTGCTCACGCATCTGAACGCCGTGATCCGGTACTACCGCTTTGCCATCTCGCCGGCCGAGCCGGTGCAGAAGGTCGGCGAGCCGAGCGACCTGCTGTATCGCGAGCAGGCGATCGCCGATGCGACGCAGGCGGCGCAGTATGCGTTTCAGTCCGGCAGCGCGGAGGCGACGCTGCTGCAGGCCTACGCGAAGCGCACGGGGACGCAGACGGCGGCGCCGGCGGATGGCGAGGCGCAGCGGCTGCAGACGTACCGGAGCTCCATTGCGGATCGCACCAACGCGCTGCGCGACCAGCAGAAGACGGTGGAGGCGGCACTCACGCACGCGAAGCGAAGCCAGGTGGCGGCACTCGAGCAGCAGAAGGAGGAGCTGGACGGCGCACTCGAGTTGAACATGGCGATGAGCGACGCGCTGGGCAAGGTGACGACGCTCTCCGACAGCCAGGCGAATACCGGGCTGGCGGGGGAGATCGACCGGCTGGAGCGCGCGGCGCCCGAGCTCTTGAGCGGCAAGGGAAAGCCGGTGGTCTCGCCGCCGCTCGAGAGCCTGAGCTCGGCGCGGTCGGCCGGGGTCTCGAGCCAGGCAGTGGTTCTCTTCCAGCTGCTCGGCACACGCCGAGCGATCGACAACTGGATATCAGAGGTCGGCGAGTTGCGCGCGCAGGCGATCGCGGTGCGCGCGCCGCTCAGCAGCATCGCGCGGGACCTGGTGCAGCGCGGCCAGAGGCTCTCCGCGGAGACGCAGACGCCGGTTCCCGCGGTCAGCCCCGCGGTAAAGACGGGTGGCGCGGTAAAGGCGAGCGGCGGTGCGACCGCAGTCTCAGTGCAGCAGCAGCTTCTCGAGACGCGGCAGAGCTTTGACTCGGTGGTGGCGACCTTCAAGACGCTCTCGGCGGCGTCCGTGCCGCTCAGCCAGGAGATCATCACGCTCGAGGACTCGCGGTCGAACCTGAACTCGTGGCGGACGGCGGTCGACTCCGAGTACAACACGGTGCTGCGCGCGCTGCTGCTGCGGGTGCTCGCGATTGCGCTCGCGCTCGGTCTGGTGGCAGTGCTTGGGGATGTGTGGCGACGAGCGACGGTGCGCTACGTTCAGGACACGCGGCGACGGCGGCAGCTGCTGGTGATGCGGCGGGTCGTGGTGGGCTTCCTGAGCGGGCTCGTGCTGATCTTCGGCTTCGTGACGCAGTTCAACTCGCTGGCGACGTTCGCGGGGTTCATCACGGCGGGTATCGCGGTCGGGCTGCAGACGATCCTGCTCTCGGTGGCGGCATACTTCTTCATCGTGGGGCGGTACGGCGTGCGGGTGGGGGATCGGATCACGATCGCGACGGTGACAGGGGATGTGATCGATGTGGGTCTGGTGCGGTTCTATCTGATGGAGCTGGCCGGCGACGGAAACGAGCTGCACCCGACGGGGCGGGTCGCGGTCTTCTCGAACGCGGTGCTGTTTCAGGCGGGGACGCCGCTTTACAAGCAGATGCCCGGCACGGAGTACGCCTGGCATGAGCTCATCGTGAAGCTGTCGGCGCAAGCAAACTACGGGGCGGCCGCGGAGACGATTCTCAAGACGGTTCAGGGGATCTACGAGAGCTATCGCGCGCGCATCGACAGCCAGCATCGCGCAGTCGAGCTCTGGATGGACACGCCGGTCGAGGCGCCGACGATCGACTCGCGACTGCAGCTGCTCGATGACGGCCTGCAGCTGCGGGTGCGGTTTCCGGTGGAGATCCGTGAGGCGGCGTCGATTGACGAGCGCCTCACGGAGTCGCTGCTGAAGCTGATGAGCGGGGACGAGGCGATCAAGACGGCCGTGACGGGCGCGCCGCTGATCAAGGCGCTGGTGAAGGGCTAGAGCGCTCGCGCGTCGGTTGCGGCGAGTTACTCGATCTTGAGCTTCGACCAGAGGCTGTCGACGCGCTGGCGCACCTCGTCGGGCATGCGGAGCATCTGTGGCCAGGGGCGGGTGAAGCCCTCGGCGGCCCACTTGCGTGTGGCGTCAACGCCCATCTTGCTGCCGAAGTTGGCGAGCCGCGAGGCGTGGTCGAGCGAGTCGACGGGGCCGAGAGTGAACTGGATATCGCGCTCGGGGTCGATGTTGTTGCTGGTGCGCAGGGTGACCTCGGCGAGGTCGTGCACGTCGCAGTCCTCGTCGACGACGATGATGCACTTGGTGAACATCGCCTGGCCGAGCGCCCAGATGCCATTCATCACCTTGCGGGCGTGACCGGCGTAGCTCTTGCGAATGGCGACGATCATGAGGTTATGAAAGACGCCGGCGGCGGGCAGGTTGACGTCGACGATCTCGGGCAGGGTGAGCTGCATGAGCGGAAGGAAGATGCGCTCGACAGCCTTGCCCATCCAGGCGTCCTCCATCGGCGGCTTGCCGACCACAGTTGCGGCGTAGATGGGGTTTTTGCGGTGGGTGATCGCGGTGAGGTGAAAGACGGGGTAGTCGTCCGGCATGGTGTAGAAGCCGGTGTGATCGCCGAAGGGGCCCTCGCTGCGCAGCTCGGCGAGGTCAACGTAGCCTTCAAGGATGTACTCGGCGTGTGCGGGGACCTCGAGCTCGACGGTCTCGCCACGTACGAGCTCGACGGAGCGGCCGCGCAGGAAGCCGGCGATGAGGTACTCCTCCACCTCGGGCGGCGCAGGCACGATAGCGGAGAAGGTGGTCGCCGGGTCGGTGCCGATGGCGACGGCGACCTCGAGGCGATCGCCGCGGATGGCGCTGACGACGTGCGGCGGAAGCGAGGATGGCTGGCCGCTGCTGGTGACGGCCGTGGTACCGCCGGCGGTGATGGCCATCAGATCGACGGCGGCTGCCTTGTCGCTGACGCTGGCGCGGAGACGGTCACGCATCTGCTCGGCCGCGACCTTCTGGCGCTGCCAGTGCATGCCGGTCGTCTGGCCGTCGTAGACCTGCATGCGATACATGCCGACGTTGCGCTTGCCGGAGCGCGCGTCGCGCGTGATGACGCAGGGCAGGGTGATGAACGGGCCACCGTCGCCAGGCCACGTCGTGAGCACGGGCAGCTTCGTGAGGTCGACGTCGGCGCCCTTGCGGATCACCTCTTTGACGGGGGCGTCGCCGCGGCCGACGACCTTGGGAAAGTAGCTGCCGATCTCGGCCAGCTTGGGCAGCAGCTTCAGCTTGTCGAGCAGGCTCGTGGGCGACTCGGGATGAATGAGGGTGCGGATGCGCTCGGCGATGGCGTCAAGCGAGTCGGTCTCGAGCGCGAGCTTCATGCGATCAAGGGAGCCGAATTGGTTCATCAGGACGCGAGCGCCGGGATGGCCCGTGACGTCTTCAAAGAGCAGCGCGGGGCCGCCCCAGGGCTCACCGTTGCGGCGCAGCTTGGCGGTGCGGTCGGCGATCTCTGCCATCTCCAGGTACGGCGATACGGGCGTCCTGATGTGGCGAAGCTCGCCTCGCTTGTCGAGCGCGCGCATCCATTCACGAAGGTCGGTGTACGCCACTTAGCTAAGCTCCCGCGGCGCCGGTCGCGCCTCTCCGATGGTACTGCGCGCGGTGACGCAAGCCTCCATGCGGTGAACGAGAAAGCGCAGCCGATGCATGCGCGGGCTCAGACCTTGAGGAAGATGCCCCTGCGCCAGAGTAACCAGACGGGGATGAAGCAGACGACGACGTAGGTGAGTGCAAAGAGCAGCGAGGTATTGGGCGTCGAGACGCCGCCGATCATGAAGATGTGGCGGTAGATCCAGCCGACGACGTTGATGTGGCCGGAGCGGCTGCCGGGTGAGCTGTCCGCGACCTCGATGCTGGCCAAGGCCTCGATGACGAGCTCCGCGATGGCGTAGGCGGTGATGGCGTTAGTGCCGAAGACGATCCATGGCCAGGTGAAGGCGCGGGCGACCTTGGAGCGATGCTGCAGGCGAAGGACGTCGAGGATCCAGTAGCAAAGGGCGAGACCCAGCAGCGAACAGCCGCCGGCGAAGAGCACATAGGAGCTGGTCCAGAGCTTCTTGTTGATGGGGAAGGTGAGGTTCCAGAGACGGCCGAGCGCGAGCAGGATGGCTGAGGCGATCAGCATGCCGCGCAGACACTGCTCGCGCGAGATGGAGGTGGGCCGGCGCAGGTCGGGCACGGTCTCGACGCGGCGCATCCAGAGAGCGGTGAGGGTGCCGAGGAGCGTGGTCGCGATCGCAGGCAGGGTGCTGATGAGGCCTTCGGGATCGCGGGTGGTCTCGTAGAGGTGGCCAGTGTGGATGGTGTGCTGCAGGAAGGCGTTGATGGCGCGGTCGCAGGCGGCGACGAGGTTCCCATCGGGATCGAGCAGCGGCACGGTGTGGGTGGGAACGCCGTAGCCCGGGACGGGAACGAAGCGCATCAGCACCCAATACAGGCCAAGCAGGCCAACGGCGATGCCGGCGAGCACGGCGGCGCGGCGCGTGACGAGGCAGAGCAGGCCGACGACGAGATAGCAGAGGGCGATACGAGTGAGGACGCCGAAGAGGCGCAACTGGCCCAGGTGAAAGTACGGAAATGCCGCGATGAAGAGGTCGATGAGAAAGATCGTGGCGGAGCGGCGGACGATGTTGGCGGCGAGCGAGGCGCGGGAGTCGCCCCGCGCGATGCGATTGCCGAGCGAGAGGATGACGGAGAGGCCGACGAGGAAGAGAAAGGTCGGGAAGACGAGGTCGGTGAGTGTGACGCCGTTCCACTGCGCGTGCTTGAGCTGCGTGTAGGTGTGGCGCTCGTCGCCGGCGTCGTTGACGAGGATCATGAAGCCGAGGGTGATGCCGCGGAGGACATCGACGGCAAGCACACGGGCAGAGGCAGTGCGTGGCACGGAGGCAACGGACATGCGAACCATCATCGCTCAGGCTGGCACGCTGTGCGCAGGATTTTGTCCGGCGAAGCCTGGGCAGGTGCTGCGGAACAAGCGGGAGGTGCGAGGTGTCTAAGGAGGGGTCGCGTCCTCGCCTGATGCGCACTGGATCCGTCCTGGAGAGGTGCCACCATGTTTGAGGAGAGCCTGCTGTCTGCCCACGTCGCCGATCGCGACCGCTCGATGCGGGTGATCATGTTCGGCTCGGCGGTGCTGCAGTGTGTGGTCGCGACGGGGCTCGCGGTGTACTTTGTCGCGAGCCCGGCAACGCTCAGCCTCGCGCCTGCCCTGCTCCGGGTGCCGCTTGCGGTGCATCTGCGGCGGGTCGTCGAGCGGCCACCACAGCGGACCGCCACACCGGCGAGCCTGGCGGTTCAGGATGCGAGTATCGCCGCACCGCGGGCAGAGACACCTGTGATTCCACGCGTAGAGCCGCAGAGCGTGCCAACGAGCGATCTGCCGGCGCTCTGGGCGGGCACTCCGGCCGAGCTGCCGGCGATGTTCGGTGCCGGGTTATGCGGCCCTGTGGTGGCGGTCGCTCCGGCTAGGAGCTCGTCGTCCTCTGCGACCGTCAAGGCGGCTCGTGTGCGGGTCTCGTCCGGTGTCAGCAGCGGTCTGCTCCTGGCGCCGATTCGGCCGGTCTACCCGCGCCTTGCGGCAGCGGCTCATGTGGAGGGCACTGTCGTGGTGGCTGCGCTGATCTCGGCGACGGGCGAGATGGTGGGCGCGCGCGTGGTCTCGGGGTCGAGCCTGCTGGCATCGGCGGCGCTCGAGGCGGTTCGCGCGGCGCGCTATCGACCGTACCTGCTCAACGGCGAGCCGACCGCGGTGGAGACGACGGTCACGATCGTCTTCCGCCTCGGAGGAGGCTAAGCACGGGAGCGGACTAGGCACGGAGCGGACTAGGCAACGGGAGAGGGCTGGGCAGCCGGAGCGGGCTGGGCACCGGGAGCGGGCGAAGAAGTCGCGGCGGGAGGGGCGCCGACCGGCGAACTACGCCGAGACGGGGAGGTTCACGTCCTCCGGGACGCTGTACTCGACGAGCGGGAGGCCGAGGTCGCGCCAGACCTCGAAGCCACCGCGCAGCGGACGAACGCGATGAACGCCGAGGCGGATGAGCTGGCGGGCGACGCGCGCGCTGGTCTCCTCACTGGGGCAGGTGCAGTAGAGGACGACGTCGCGATCGTGTGGGATGCGGCTGCTGTTCGCGGCGAGGTCGGCGGGTCCGATGCGCACGGCGCCGGGGATGACGCGGGGATCGGGCAGGTAGTCCAGCGGATGGCGCAGGTCGACGATGAAGGGCGGAATCGTATTCTGCTCGGCGGCAGTCTCGAGCATCTGCTGCAGCTCTTCGGGCTCGATGCGCGACTCGCGCAGCTGCAGCAGGAAGCGGCGGTTGCGCCAGACACGCTGCGCCATCAGGCCGAGCACCAGCAGAACAAAGATGGTCAGGGCGAAGCGGCTGAGGATCTGGAAGAACTGCGTCGAGCGCTGGGCGACGTCGCCGAAGAAGCGACCCGCGAGCAGATAGGCCTCCGCCCAGAGGATGGAGCCGGCGAGATCGAAGAGTAGAAAGCGGCCGAAGGGCATGCCCGTCTGACCGGCGACCGGGGCGGCCAGCAGCGAGATGCCGGGGACGAACTTGGCGAACAGGAGCGCAACCGGGCCGCGACGGGTAAAGTAGCCCTCCGTCTTATTGACGCAGGTCGAGGCCTCGAGCGAGAGCCGGCAGAGCAGCTTGAGCACCGCGCTGCCATATCGCCGGCCGAGCAGATACCAGATGCTGTCCGCGATCGAGCATGCCATAAGAACCGCGGCGAGGGCGTAGGACGCGTGCAGGCGGTGGGTTGCGGAGAGGGTGCCTGTCGTCAGCAGAAGTGGGATCGACGGCACGGGAACGCCCAGCTGCTCTACGAGGACCCAAAGGAACAGGATGACGTAGGCGTACTGCACGAAGAAGGCAAGGGCGATCGGCATGGTGGAGGGGGTACATCCATGTAGATGATGGGATCGAGCATACGATGCGCACAAAAGCTTGTCACGGGAAGAGTGGAGCTCGCCGGCGGAGCGCCTCGCAGAGACGACGAGGGCCGATCCGCACTGGCGGACCGGCCCAACATTCGCGCGCGGGCTACTTGATCGCGACGCTCGGATCGACGGAGTAGCCGGGGCGGAGGGCGTAGTCTCCGTTCTCCTGCTGCAGGTTGGTGAAGTCGATGCGCACGGGGATGCGCTGAACGACTTTGACGTAGTTGCCGGTCGCGTTCTCCGCCGGGAAGAGCGAGAGTCTTGAGCCGGTCGCCCCGCCGATCTGGGTGACGCGTCCGGAGAAGTGGCGGCCGCCGAGAGCGTCAACCTTAAGGGTGACGTTCTGTCCCGGCTTCATCTGGTTAAGCTGCGTCTCCTTGAAGTTGGCGGTGACCCAGAGGTCGGTGAGAGGAACGATGGTCAGGAGGTTCTGGCCGATGGCGAGGTTGGCCCCGACCTGAACGTTCTTCTTGTTGACGATGCCGGCGACGGGCGCCGTGATGTGGCAGTAGCTGAGGTTGAGACGAGCCTGGTCGACCCGGGCCTGCGCCTGCTGCACATCGGCGAGGGCAGCCGAGGCGCGCGCCTGCTCGACGCGGATCTGCTGCGGACCGTTCTTTGCGGCCTGCATGGCTTGAAAGCGGGACTGCGCGAGCTTCTGCTGCGACTGCCGAACGGCGTCCTGCTGGGCGATCAAGGTGGCCTCGGCCGAGAGGACGTTCGCCTTGTCTCCGGCGGCCTGCGCGACAGCTCCGTCGAACTGCTGCTTCGAGATCACGTCCTTCTGCACGAGCGGCGTGTACCGGTCTACGTCGAGCTGCGACTTGATCGCGTTCGCCTTTGCCTGGTCGACCCGCGCGGCGGCGGCCTGCACCTCTTTCTCGGACTGACTGACGGCGGCGAGCGCCGACTGCACGTCGGCCCCGCTCGTCGAGAGCGTGGTGGATGTGCTCACGTTAGTGATGGGCACATTGACGGTGGCCTGGCGGGCGGAGGCCTCGGAGCTCGCGAGGTTGGCCTGGGCCTGCTCGAGCGCGACGAGGTAGTCCTTGGGATCGATCTCCGCGATCGGCTGCCCGGCCTGCACCTGCTGGTTGTCGTCAATGTAGACCTTGACGACCTGGCCGCTGACGCGCGAGCTGACCTGGTAGAGGTCGCCGTCGACCTGCGCATCGTCGGTCGTCTCGCTGAAGGTCGAGTGCCAGTAGAAGAGGCTGGCGATGATGATCAGCAGGATTACGACGGCGATGATGATGAAGCGGCGGCGCGACTTCTTAACGGGCGACTGGTCGTCCTTGGGGTCGTCCTTGTGCTCCTGGCTCTGATCGCCACCCTGTTTGGGCTGGTCGCCGCCCGGCTTGGCCTGCTGCCCCGCCTGGCCTTGATCACCGCCGCCCTGCTGCTTGATCTGAACCGTTCCGGAGATCTCGGCTGTCTGCGCGCCGTTGCCCCCGCTGCCGCCGCCTGCGTTCTGATCCGTCTGGTCTGCCAAGGTCACTTCCCTCCCAGGAAATCTTTATAGTTGGTCTGCGCCACGCCCATGGCCCGCGCGAGAGACAGCTTCGCGATGTTGTGCTGATAGAGCGCGCTGATGTACTGATCGTTGGCCTGCTCGGTCTGGCTCTGCGCCTGTGAGACCGGCAGGGTGTCGGCGACGCCGGCGCGGAAGCGCTGCTGCGCCTCACTGAGCGCCTCGGTTGCGAGGTCGACGTTCGAGCGGGCGGCTTCGACCAGCTTCGCCGCCGCCTGGATATCAAGCAGGCTGTCACGCACGTCCGCGTTCACCTGCTGCACCTGATCGGAGAAGCTGGCCCGCGCGTTCTCAAGCTGCGACTCGGCGACGCGCTCCTCACCGCGCGTCTCGGCGATCTGCAGGATCGGCACACTGATTTGTCCCTGCGCATCGTAGACGCCGTGCGAGTGACCGAAGGTCGTGCCCTGATCGCCGAAGTTTCCGGAGATGTTGACGGTGGGGTACTGGCTGGCGACGGCGGCTTTCTTCGAGGCGTTGGCCGACTTCACCTGCTCGGCGGCGGCGGCGAGGTCTTTGCGCGTGCTGAGCGCCCGCTCAAAGGCCGTCTGCGGGTCGATCTGGTCGAGGGCCGCGAAGGGGGCCTGATCGGTGAGCTGGAAGATCTGGTCGAGCGGAAGACCGATCGTGCGGGCCAGGGCGAGCTTGTCTTTGGCGAGCTGGTTGGTGGTCGAGATGAGTGTCTGCTGCTCGTTCTGGTAGTCCACCTGCGCGCGAAGCACGTCGATGCGCGGGCTCGTGCCTGCGTCGTGGGCGTCGACGGCCTGGTCGAGCGAGACCTTGGACGTCTTGAGCTCAGCGGTGACGGCGACAATGCGAGCCGCGTCGGCGATGCAGAGGAGGTACGCGTTGCCGACCGTCATCACGACCAGGTCACGCGCGTCCTCCGCCGTCAGGTGTGCCGCCTGGAAGTTGTGCTTGGCTGCGAGGTAGGTCTGCAGCGACTGCACGTTGACGACGTTCTGGGTGAGGTAGGCGCGGAAGTCGACGACCTGAAAGGGACCGACGATCGGGTTCAACCCCGGAAACTTCACACCGAAGGCCGACAGGTTGATCTGCTGCACGGAGATGTACCCCGACGCCGTGACGGTCGGGAGCAGGGCCTGCAGGTCCTCGAGCCGCTGGCCGTTGGCGTTCTTCTCCGACGATCGCTGCAGGATGATGCCGAGGTTGGTGCGCAGGCCGCGCTGGATGGCGTCATCGAGCGAGAGATCAAGTGTGCCGCCGGTGGCCTTGCCTTCGATGAGGGAGCCCTTGAAGGAGTCCTGCGAGACCTGCGCGCCGTTTTGACCGCCCGCCGTATAGAGCTGCTGCTGCGCCGCCGGGATGGTCGCGGTGGTTCCGGTGGCGCTTCCGCCTGAGCTGCCGCCCGAGGTCTGCGCGGAGCCGCCAGAGGCCGGCGACGTGCCCTGCGCGAGCGCCGACGCGCCAATGGCCAGCACAAGGCCGCAGACAAGGCCGTGCCGTAACCGACGCGCGATCTGTAATGAATTCATAGGAGCTATCGTACCCGTTCAACCCGGCGGCGCGACCCGGAGATGCCGGCCCGCGATGACGTAGGTTGTTCTGCCTTCCTTCACATGGATGCATGGCGGAGCCCAGGTTCTTCAAAAAAGTATCAGCCGACTGATGCTCGCCGGCCAGTCGTCGGGCGCCCGGGTACACTCGGTGGGGTCTGTTTCAAGGGATCTGCGATGGAGGCCGGGTATGGCACTGGTGATGGGCGTCGACGTGGGTACGGGGGGCACACGCGCTGTCCTTGTCGATGCGCAGGGGCGGACGGTCGCGGTCGCGGTAAGCCCCCACCAGGAGATCGCGTCGGCGCACATCGGCTGGGCCGAGCAGACGCCGGAGGACTGGTGGCAGGCGGCCCAAGCGGCCATCCGTGGCGTTCTGACGACAGGCCAAGCGTCAGAGGCGGTGCGGGCGCTGGGCCTCACGGGCCAGATGCACGGCTGCGTGCTGCTCGATGCGGCCGGTGAGGTCCTGCGGCCGGCCATGATCTGGTGCGACCAGCGGACACAGCCACAGTGCGACTGGCTCCGGGAGACGGTCGGGCTCGACCGCATGCTGGCGATGGTCGCCAACCCGCCACTGCCGAACTTCACGCTGACCAAGCTGCTGTGGGTCAAAGAGCATGAGCCGGCGATCTGGTCACGCATCCACCACGTGCTGTGCCCGAAGGACTACCTGCGTTACAAATTGACCGGCGAGTTTGCCACGGACGTGCAGGAGGCGAGCGGGACGCTGCTGCTGGACGTGGCACACCGGCGATGGAGCGAGGAGATGGCGGATGCGGCGGGTATCCCGATGCGCTGGCTGCCGCGCCTGTTTGAGAGCCCGGAGATCTGCGGGCGGGTGAGCGCGGCCGGCGCGGCTGCGACCGGGCTGCCTGAGGGGCTCGCCGTGGCCGCGGGCGCGGGCGACCAGGGAGCGGGCGCGGTGGGCACCGGCATCCTGCGGCCGGGTAGCGTCTCGGCGACGATCGGCACCAGCGGCGTGGTCTTCGCCGCGACCGACGCACCGACCCTCGACCCGGGCGGACGCCTGCACACCTTCTGCCATGCGGCGCCCGACCGGTGGCACGTGATGGGAGTCACGAACGGGGCCGGCCTGAGCCTGCGCTACCTGCGCGACACGCTGATGCCGGAGCTCAGCTACGACGATCTCGGCGCGCTCGCGCTGACGGCGCCGCCGGGGAGCGACGGCCTGCTGTGGGCGCCGTACCTGTTCGGCGAGCGGACGCCGCACCTCGACCCGGACGCGCGCGCGGCCTTTGTGGGCATTACGGCCTCGACGACGCGGGCGCACTTCGCGCGGGCCGTGCTCGAAGGCGTCGCCATGAGCCTGCGCGATACGCTCACGCTCTTTGCCGAACGCGGCATTCCGGTCAATAGCATTCGTCTAGGGGGCGGAGGGGCGCGGAGCCGGCCGTGGCAGCAGATCCAGGCCGACGTCTACGGCCGGCCGGTCGAGGTCCTCGCGGGCGAGGAGGGGGTTGCCTTCGGCGCGGCGCTGCTGGCCGGCACCGGCATCGGCCTTTGGCCAAGTGTCGATGCGGCGTGCGACGCGACGATCCGGGTCGCACACGAGGTCTCCCCCACGAGCGCGCCTGTGCTGGAGCTCGCCTATACCTGCTACCGTCGTCTCTACCCCGCGCTGCGCGCGATTGGAAAGGCCTGAGATGCCCACACTACAGAGATCCGTCCGCGTCGGCGTTATTGGGTACGGCCTTGCCGGACGCGTCTTCCATGCGCCCTTCGTGAGCGCGGTGCCGGGGCTTGCGCTGCGCGCGATCGTGGCGCGCCATGGGGATGAGGCGGCGCGCGCATGGCCCGAGGCGACGATCCTGCGCTCGGCCGAGGAGGCGATCGCCTCGCCAGAGATCGATCTGGTGGTGGTCGCGACGCCGAACGAGACGCACTTCGATCTGGCGCAGCGGGCGCTTCTCGCAGGCAAGCACGTCGTCGTGGACAAGCCGTTTGCCGCGAGCGCCGCGCAGGCGAAGGAGCTGGAGACGCTGGCCGGGGAACGTTCTCTGGTGGTCGCGCCGTTTCACAACCGGCGCTGGGACGGCGACTTTCTGACGGTGCGGCGGTTGCTCGCGGACGGCGTTCTCGGCCGGCTGGTCAGCTTCGAGTCGCACTTCGACCGCTTCCGGCCCATTCCACGCGAGCACACGTGGAAGGAGCAGGGCGGCGACGCAAACGGTCTGCTGATGGACCTCGGGCCGCACATGGTCGACCAGACGCTTGCGCTCTTCGGGCCGCCGGCCAGCCTCGTCGCCAGCGTGCGCCGCGATCGCGACGAGACGGCGATCGACGACGCGTTCGACCTGTGGCTCGGGTACGACCGCATGCAGGTCTGGCTGCGCAGCACGATCCTTGCGGCGGAGGCCTCGCCGCGCTTTCTGCTGCATGGCACGCGAGGAAGCTACCGCAAGTTCGGCCTCGATCCGCAGGAGCCTGCGCTGGTGGCGGGGGCGAGCGTTCCGCCGATTGGCGACCCGCGCCCATGGCTGCCGGAGGATCGATCGGCATGGGGCGAGCTGACGGTCGCCGCTGACCCGGCCGAGCCCGGTCAGCTGGAGCGCACGCGTGTCGAGACGGCGGCGGGCGACTACCGCGGCTTCTACGCGAACGTGCGGGACGCGATTCTGGACGGAGCAACGCTCGCCGTGACGCCAGAGGACGCGCGGCGCACGCTGCGCCTGCTCGAGCTGGCGCGGGAGAGCAGCCGTGAACGAGAGCGGCTCACCGTGGATCTCGACGGCTAGCGACTAGCGCGTCTGACCGTAGGTCGCCTTGGGCCCGTGCTTGCGGAAGTAGTGGTGATCGAGGAGTGTCTGCGAGAGCTCGCCGGCGTGCGCCTTGAGCGTCAGCGTGCGGTAGGCCATGCGCGCGACGGCCTCGAGGACGACGGCGTTGTGGGCGGCGGCGGCGGGGGTGCGGCCCCAGGCGAAGGGGGCGTGTCCGGCCACAAGGCAGGCGGGGACGGCGAGCGGGTCGATCGGGCCCGTCCGGTCCGCCGCGGGCGTGCCGGTGCCTCCAGCGCGGAAGCGGGCCACGATCGCGACGCCAGTCTCGTGCACGTAGCGGCTCTCGATCGCGCTCGCGGAGAGGGGTTCGGTCACGGGCACGGGACCGTAGAAGTAGTCGGCATGCGTGGTGCCGAGCGGCGGAATCGGCAGCCCGGCCTGCGCGAACGAGGTCGCGTACTCGGAGTGGGTGTGGACGACGCCGCCGATCTCGCGGAACTCGCGGTAGAGCAGCGTATGGGTGTCGAGGTCCGACGATGGGCGGAGATCGCCCTCGATGATGGCTCCGTTCAGGTCGGTGACGACCATGTGCTCGGGCCGCAGCTCGTCGTAGCTGACGCCGGAGGGCTTGATGACGACCAGGCCCCGTTCGCGATCAATGCCGGAGGCGTTGCCGAAGGTGTAGAGCACCAGGCCGCGCCGCACCAGCTCCAGATTGCTCTCGAGCACCTCTTCGCGCAGCGTCTGCAGCAACATTCGATCCTCCCCGGGGCGCGCACGCGTGCTGCCCGCCTCAGTCTCTGATGCAGACGGCCCCGGCTGGGCGAGCCACTGCGGAGCGTCCGACATCGCTTGCTAGAGTAGGGGGATGGCGAGTGGGGAGCAAGCACCCGGCGTGCCGCGCGGGTTTCGCTGGGGCGCGGTGCAAGCAGGCATCAAGCAGAGCGGAGCGACGGACCTGGCCGCAGCAGTCGTCGAGGGGGGCGGACAGGCGGCGGTCTGCTACACGAAGAATCGTGTCGTCGCCGCGCCGATCACGGTTGGCCGGCAGCACCTCGGCGCGACGGGCGGCCGCGTCTCGGTCGTGCTGGTCAATGCGGGCAACGCCAACTGCGCGACCGGCGAGGCCGGTCTCGCGAGCTGCACGGCGACCTGCGTCGCCGCAGCCGAACAGTTCGGCTGCATCTTTGACGAGGTGCTGCCGTCCTCGACCGGCATCATCGGTGTTCCCTTCCCCTCAGAGCTCGTGCTCAGCGCGCTGCCCGCGCTGAGGGCGGAGCTTGGGAGCACGATCGCGCACGCTGAGCAGTTCGCGGCGGCGATCCTGACCACAGACACGCGTGTGAAGCTGGCGCGCGCCGTCGTCGACGTGGACGAGGCCGAGGTGCAGCTGCTGGGCGTGGCGAAGGGCGCGGGCATGATCGGTCCCGCGCTCGATCTGCCGGTAGCGACGCAGGCGCCGCACGCGACGATGCTCGTCTATCTCTTCACCGATCTCGCGGCCGAGACGGAGGAGCTGCGCGCGCTGCTGGCGCCGGCGGTCGATCGGAACTTCAACACCATCTCGCTTGACGGCGATACCTCGACCAACGACACGGTCGCGCTGATCGCGAGCGCCGCCAGCGGGGTGCGGATCGACGAGCGGGTGCGAGACGCGTTCCGCAGTGCGCTCGACCTGGTCTGCGGCTCGCTCGCACGCCAGATCATCAGCGACGGCGAGGGCGTCGGGCATGTCGTCACCCTCGATATCACCGGTGCGGTGAGTGAGGCCGATGCGCGCGCCGTGGCACGGACCATCGCCACGAGCCCGCTCTGCAAGACGGCGTGGTCGAGCGCGGACCCCAACTGGGGGCGGCTGCTGGCCGCGGCCGGACGCAGCGGCGTGGCGCTCGACCCGGCACGGGTGACGATCCGAATCGGTGGTCTGCCGGTCTTTGCCGGCGGCGTGCGCGCGGCGGAGTTCGATGAGGCCGCCACGCACCGCGCGATGAGCGAACGCGAGTACACGATCGCGCTTGACCTCGGCGAGGGCGAGGCGGGCTGCCGCTTTCTCACCTGCGATCTGACGGCGGAGTACGTCCGGATCAACGCCGACTACTCCACCTGACGATCGGAGAGCGTCAGAAGATGACGGCGCAGGCTTGGTGCTTATATCGTTAGAGGCGCACGCGGCCAAAGGACGCCGCCAGCGGGGAGCTGACTCGACGATGACGACCAGGACGGAAGATGCCGTGACGCAGGACCTCTCCGCAGAGATGGCGGAGTGGATTGAAGCTTTTGATGAGGTCGTGGCGAGCGATTGGGAGCACGGCGCGGAGCTGCTGGAGACGCTGCGCCAGCGCGCGCGCGCGGCCGGCGTGCCGGTCACCGGCGAGGTCATCACGCCATATCTCAACACTATTCCGAAGCACGATGAGATCGAGTACCCGGGCGATCGCGCACTCGAGCAGCGCGTGGAGGCGCTGATCCGGTGGAACGCGATGGCCATGGTGCATGGCCAGAATAAAAAAGACGCGGGCATCGGCGGCCACATCTCGACGTACTCCTCGCTGGCGACGCTGCTCGAGGTTGGCTTCAACCACTTCTTCCGCGCCAAGTACCAGGCAGAGGACGGCTCCGAGCAGCCCGGGGACTGCATTTACTTCCAGGGGCACGCGTCCCCGGGGGTGTATGCGCGCGCGTTCCTCGAGGGGCGGCTTGACGAGCAGCGGCTGCGGAACTTCCGTCATGAGCTGCGCGGAGAGCCGGGGCTGTCTAGCTATCCGCACCCGTGGCTGATGCCGGACTTCTGGCGGTTCCCGACGGTGTCGATGGGGATCGGGCCGTTGAATGCGATCTATCAGGCGCGGTTCATGCGGTATCTCGAGAATCGTGGGCTGATCGAGAAGACGGATCGCAAGGTGTGGGCGTTTGTCGGCGACGGGGAGACGGACGAGGTCGACACGCTGGGCGCGATCTCGCTGGGCAGCCGCGAGAAGCTCGATAACCTCATCTTCGTCGTCAACTGCAACCTGCAACGGCTGGACGGTCCGGTGCGCGGCAACAAGCGCATCATCGATGAGCTCGAAGGCATGTTCCGCGGAGCGGGATGGAACGTGCTCAAGGTGATCTGGGGCTCGGACTGGGATGAGCTGTTCGCGCGCGATCATCAGGGCCTGCTGCTGAAGCGCATGGAGGAGTGCGTCGACGGCGACTTTCAGAGCTTCAAGGCAAAGGGCGGCGCCTACTTGCGCAAGGAGTTCTTCGGCCGATATCCGGAGCTGCTGGAGCTGGTGGCCGACAAGACGGACGAGCAGCTGGGCCGGCTGCACCGCGGCGGCCATGATCCGCTGAAGATCTACAACGCCTACAAGCGCGCGCTCGAGCACAAGGGCGGACCGACGGTGATCCTGGCCAAGACCGTGAAGGGCTACGGCATGGGATCGACCGAGGCGCGCAATGCGAGCCACCAGGAGAAGAAGCTGACGGACGAGGGCGTGACCGCGTTTGTGCACCGCTTCGACATCCCGCTGCCGGACGGGGCCGCAAAGGACGGCGCGTTCTTCCGGCCGGCGGACGACTCGCCTGAGATCCAGTATCTGCAGCGACGGCGACAGGAGCTGGGCGGCTATCTGCCGAAGCGCGAGGTGCCCACGCTCGACTTCACGGCGCCCGCGCTGAGCAGCTTCGCGGAGTGGACGGGTGGATCGAAGGGACGCGAGGTGTCGACGACGATGGGCTTCGTGAGCCTGCTGCGCGGGCTGCTGAAGGACCCGAAGATCGGCAAGCTGATCGTGCCGATCGTGCCCGACGAGGGGCGCACCTTCGGTCTCGAATCGGCGATCCGGCAGGTCGGCATCTATGCGCCGGAGGGGCAGAAGTACAGCCCGCACGACGCGGACATGCTGCTCTACTATCGCGAAGATCGCGACGGACAGATCCTCGAGGAGGGCATCACGGAGGCCGGATCGATGGCTTCGTTCACGGCCGCCGGGACGGCCTACGCGAACTATAAGGTGCCGACCGTGCCGTTCTACATGTACTACTCCATGTTTGGATTCCAGCGCGTCGGCGACATGGTGTGGGCGTTTGCGGACTCGCGCGGCAAGGGCTTCCTGATGGGCGGCACGGCGGGGCGGACGACGATGCTCGGCGAGGGTCTGCAGCACCAGGACGGGCACAGTCCAGTCCTCTCGAGCACGGTACCGACCTGCCTGACGTACGACCCGGCCTTCGTCTACGAGCTGGCCGTGATCGTGCAGGAGGGCATCCGCCGCATGTACGAGCAGGGCGACGACGTCTTCTACTACATCACGATGTACAACGAGGACTACGTGATGCCGCCGATGCCGGAGGGGGTGGCGAGCGGCATCCTGCGCGGGATCTACAAGCTGCGTCCGGCGGCCACGGGGGAGGCATTGGTGCAGCTCTTCGGCAGCGGGCCGATCCTCAACGAGGTGCTACGGGCACAGGAGCTGCTGGCGTCGAAGTACTCGGTCGCGGCCGATGTGTGGAGCGTGACGAGCTACAACGAGCTGCGTCGCGACGCACTCGCGAGTGAGCGATGGAACCGCCTGCACCCGGCTGAGAAGGAGCGCATGCCGTTTGTGGTCGAGGCGCTTGGATCGGCGAAGGGGCCGATCATCGCGGCCTCGGACTACATGAAGGTGATGCCCGACCAGCTTGCACCGTGGCTCGGCGGCCGCCTGGTCTCGCTCGGCACCGACGGCTTCGGCCGCTCGGACAATCGCGAGCACCTGCGGCGGCACTTCGAGGTGAGCGCGGAGGCGATCGCCGGGGCAGCGCTCTCGAAGCTGGCGCGCGATGGCAAGTTCAAGCCGAAGCAGGCACAGAAGGCGCTGGAGGAGCTGGGGCTCGACATCGAGGCGCGTGATCCAGCCCGTGCCTAGGGGTATGCCGGTTGCCGCCGCGATGAGGCCCAGGGCACGGCTTGGGGCGGCGCTCCGGTGGGCGGGCCCGGCGTGACACGCGCTCGCGGTGAAACGCCTGAGAACCCGCTGGTGCCGCACGCGAGCCTGCGCGCGATCTATACCCGCATGCTCGAGGCGCGGCTGCTCGAGCAGCACCTTGGCACGCGCGCCGCGGACGCACTACGCGGCGAAGAGGCCTGCCGGGCGAGCGCCGTCGCGTGTCTTGAGCCGGGTGATCTGGTCAGCGATGCTTCGCGGTCGCCCGCGGCCGACCTGCTGCTCGGCAAGCCGCTCGGGTCGCTCACGCAGCAGAGCTCTGCGACGCGCAGCACCTCAAGCCCCATCAAGCGTCTGCCTGTCGACCCTGACGCGCAGGAGCAGCTGCATACCGCGCTCGGCGCCGCACACGCGCTCAAGCTGGCCGGCGCAGGCAGGCTCGTGCTGCACTATGCGGCGGCGGGCGCGCTCTCCGATGCGGCGTGGAAGGCCGCGCTGGCGCAGGCTGGGTCCCGGGAGCTGCCGATCCTCTTTGTCACGCTGCCGCCGCGCGCCAGAGCCTCGGCGCGGCGGCCGGAGGGGATGCTGAGCGATCGTGCGCAGGGATGGGGCGTGCCTGGCGTGCCCGTGGAGGCGGCCGACGCGGTGGCGCTCTTTCGCGTGCTGCGCGAGTCGGCGAGCCGGGCGCGAGCCGGTGACGGACCGGTGCTGATCGAGTGCATCACGTGGCGCCCGGCGGGTGCGCCGGTGCGACGACCAACGGACCCGCTGGCGGCGACGAAGGCTGCCGTGCTCGCACGCGGGGCGGCGACGGAGCGCTGGCTGGAACGCACCACCGCGAGCTTTGCCGGCCGGCTTGCGAAGCTCACGCGGTAGGCTATGCGCGCGCGGGGCTCCGTTCGCGTGCGGTTTACACTAGCCGTGTGGACGGCGCGGGTCGTCGCCAGGGGTACTCGTGCAGCTCAGACCGTCTCTCTCGTGCGCAGGCCTGCTGGTCTGCTGCCTTTCTTTCGCCGCAGGGCAGACCACTCCGCCTCCCGACCCGCAGCAGACGCAGCCGCAGAGCGTGCCCCCGGCGCAGCCGCAGCCGAGCATACCGGCGATTCCGCCATACACGTCTCCTGAGCCCGCACCCGGCGTGGCCCCGGCGCAGCAGGCTCCGGCGCCGGCCGTGCCCCCGGTCAAGCCTACTCCGGCCGCTCCCTTTACCGCGTACGTACCCTACGGCACTCCGGATGAGGACAAGCCGGTCGATCGCAATGGGTCGACGTACGTTCCGGTCGATAGCTGGATCTATCCAGCGATGACTCGCCTCTACTCGCTGGGGTATGCCGATCGGCTCTTTCTCGGCATGCGGCCATGGACCCGGCGCAGTCTGCTGCACGCGCTCCAGACCTCTGAGGATGCGATCCTCTCAAGCGACGACAGCGAGGCACGAGAGATCCTGGACCGCATGCTGCACGAGCTTGAGGACGAGGTGCCGAGTGGAGATACGCCGCGCGGCACCATCTACGGCCTCTACTCCGGCTATACGCGACTGCAGGGCATCGGCGGTCCGGTGCTGCGCGACAGCTACCACATCGGCCAGACGATCAACAACGACTATGGTCGGCCGTATGCCACGGGGTTCAACAATCTGACCGGCTTCTCGACCGTCGACGAGTGGAAGCGGTTCTCCTTTCACCTGCGCGGGGAGTACCAGCACGCGCCCGGTTACAACGGCTATACGAACGCGGTGGCCGCGCAGCTTGCCGCGACCGAGGAGATTGGTGTCCCGCCCACGGTCACACAGTCCTCCGTGCCGACGCTGCCGATCGGGCCACAGCCGGCGCAGAACCCCTTTCGCCTAGTCGAGGGGTCGGTCTCCTTCCACCTGCTCGATCATGAGTTCTCCGGCGGCAAGACGGACGCGTGGCTAGGACCGGCGCAGGGGGGTGCCATGGCCTGGAGCAACAATGCGGAGAATATCTACTCCTTCCGCATCAACCGGGTTGAGCCGCTCACCATTCCCCTAGTCTCGCGCGTGCTCGGGCCGGTGCGCTATGACTTCTTCTATGGGGCGCTTGCGGGCCACACAATTCCCCGCTCTCCGTACATC
The DNA here is from genome assembly GCA_964247625.1 of uncultured Acidobacteriaceae bacterium. Lineage (GTDB taxonomy): Bacteria > Acidobacteriota > Terriglobia > Terriglobales > Acidobacteriaceae > Edaphobacter. Next base: position 546,387 of record CAXTVA010000001.1, on the reverse strand, counting down.
CACTCGGAGATGTTTTCCTTCCGTCCGTCCGGAAACTTTGAGTTTGGCTTTCAGCGAACCATCATCTTCGGCGGCAACGGTCACGAGCCGGTGACGCTGAGCAACTTCTTCCGCGGCTTCTTCAGCATCAACGACACGGCAGCCAATGTGAAGAACTCACCGAAGGACCCCGGCGCGCGCTTCAGCGACTTCAACTTCAGCTACCGGCTTCCTTATGTGCGCAAGTACATGACCTTCTACGTCGATTCGATCTCTCATGATGACGTGACCCCCATCAGCGCACCGCGCCGCGCCGCCTTCCGCACCGGTCTCTATCTGTCCCAGTTTCCGAGGTATCACAAGCTGGATCTGCGCGTTGAGGCGGTGCAGACGGATCCGCGCGTTGCGCGGAGTAACAGCGGACAGTTCAACTACTTCGAGATCATTCAGCTGCAGGGGTATACCAACAAAGGGTTCATCCTTGGCGACTGGATCGGCCGCGAGGCCAAGGGCGGACAGGCGTGGCTTACCTATCACCTGAGCGGCAGCGAGTCCGTGCAGATCGAGTATTTGAACAAGAAGACGCCGAAGGACTTTGTTCCGCTGGGAACGACGCAGAACGAGTTCAAGGTCGAGGTCGTCAAGCGGCTGCAGCCGCAGCTCGAGCTCGACGCCTGGGCGCAGTACGAGAAGTGGAAGGCGCCGCTCTACAAGCCGGGCGCAAACAACAATATCGTGGTCACTGGCCAGCTCACCTGGTACCCCAAGCTGCACAGCACAGCGACGCCGTAGGCCAGGGCGCGTGCGGGCGGCGGCGGCGACGCACGATCGGCAGGACTGTTACCTTGCGGGCTGGCCGACGGTGGTCAGCGCCGTGCGGAAGTAGGCGAGCGAACGCTCGAGACCGTCGCGCAGCTTGATCTTCGGCTCCCAGCCGAGCAGGGATCGCGCTTTAGTGATGTCCGGCCGGCGGCGGAGCGGGTCGTCCTGCGGCAGAGGCTGGAAGCGGATCTCGACGTTCGCGCCGGTCACGGCCAGAACCTCCTGCGCGCACTCGAGGATGGTCCACTCCTCCGGATTACCGATGTTGACCGGCGTCGCCTCGTCACTCTTGGAGAGCCGCACGATCCCTTCAATCAGGTCGGAGACGTAGCAGAAGCTGCGTGTCTGCGAGCCGTCGCCGTAGATCGTCAGCGGCTCGCCGCGGAGCGCCTGCATCATGAGGTTGGAGATGACGCGGCCGTCGTTGGCCTGCAGACGCGGGCCGTAGGTGTTGAAGATGCGGACGAGGTGTGTGCGCACGCCGTAGTAGCGGTGATAGGCCATGACGGCCGCCTCGGAGAAGCGCTTGGCCTCGTCGTAGACCGATCGCGGGCCGATGGGATTGACGTTGCCCCAGTAGGTCTCGACCTGCGGGTGCACCTCGGGATCGCCGTAGCACTCCGACGTGGACGCGTGCAGGTAACCGGCGCCGTAGCGGCGCGCGATCTCGAGCGTGTTGATGGTGCCGGCCGAGCCGACCAGCAGCGTCTCGACACCAAGACGCGTGTAGTCGACCGGACTCGCCGGCGAGGCGAAGTTGAAGACATAGTCGACGTGGCCCGCGTCAAACGGCTTCGTGATGTCAGCCTCCAGGAGCGAGAAGCGCGGCTCACTCGAGAGGTGATGGACGTTCGCCGTATTGCCGGTCGCGAGGTTATCGACGCCGATGACGGTATTGCCCTCGGCGAGCAGGGCGTCGGTCAGGTGCGAGCCGAGAAAGCCGGCTGCGCCGGTCACCAGAATGCGTTGTGAACCCATCGTCGATCAACCTCCAGGCTCCGGCAAGCGCGGCGAACCGCGTCGGCGAAGCTGTGCTCTGTTTCGATCCGGCGTGAGCCGCCGCCGGCATGTGGCCGGCGACGGCGATGCTAGGCGTGCGCCGAGACGGCCGTCGTCGCGTGGCGGGCGGGATAGGCCGTCGGCCTTCCGATGCTCAGGTAGGTGAAGCCCTCCGCCGCCATCGTCTGCGGCTCAAAGAGATTGCGGCCGTCGATCACGATGGGGTAGCGCAGAGTCTGGTTGAGACGCGGGAGATCGACGTGCTTGAACTCCTCCCAGTCGGTCAGGACCAGAAGAGCGTCGGCCCCCTCGGCGGCGGCGTAGGCGTCCCCGGCGTAGCAGAGCTGCTTGCCTGCCGGCAGGATCTCTTCGGTGCGCTTGGTCGCGGCGGGGTCATAGGCGCAGATGGTGCAGCCCTCGCCCATGAACATTTTGACCAGATCGATGGCCGGCGATTCGCGGATGTCATCCGTCTCGCCTTTGAAGGCGAGCCCGAGCACCGCGAGTCGTTTACCGCGCAGCGTCCAGAGCGCCGACCGCACCTTGGCGAGAAAGCGCCGCTTCTGCTGCACGTTGATCTTTTCGACCTCGCTCAGCAGGCTGAAGTCGATGCCGAGCTGGTCGGCGACGGAGCGGAAGGCGGCGACGTCCTTGGGAAAGCAGGAGCCGCCGTAGCCGATGCCAGGCCGCAGGAACTTGGGGCCGATGCGGCTGTCGAGACCGATGCCTCGAGCGACCTGTTCGACGTTCGCGTCCGTGGCCTCGCAGAGGTTCGAGACGGCGTTGATGAACGAGATCTTCAGCGCGAGAAAGGCGTTTGACGCGTGCTTGATGATCTCCGCGCTCTTGGTGGAGGTATTGAGCAGCACCGGCGGGGTCGCCTTGCTGCAGCAGCCGTCAATCGCGTCCGGTCCCTCGTAGTATCCGCCGGCCGTCAGCGGTTCATAGATCGCGCTCAGTACCGCCACGGCACGATCGCTGTCTGCGCCGACGACGATGCGGTCCGGATGCAGAAAGTCGGCGACCGCGGTGCCCTCACGGAGAAACTCGGGGTTCGAGACCACATCGAAGAGGTCGCGGTTGACGCCGCTGCGCTCGATGGCGCGGCGAATCCACTCGTTCGTGTAGACCGGCACGGTGCTCTTCTCGACGATGACCTTATAGCTGTCGATGTGGCGGGCAATCTCGCAGGCCACGGCCTCGACGTAGGAGAGATCGGCGTCGCCGGTCTCGCTCTGCGGCGTGCCGACGGCGATGAAGATCGCGTCCGAGGCACGCGTCGCTTCCGCCAGATCGGTCGTGAAGCGGACCTTTGTGTTGCGATAGCGGTTGAGCAGCTCGGGAAGGTAGTTCTCGTGAATGAGCGTGTCGCCGGCCTCAAGCGCCGCGACCTTCTTCTCGTCGTTGTCGACGCAGATCACGTCATGCCCGATCTCGGCGAAGCATACAGCGGCCACCAGTCCGACATACCCGGAGCCAACCACGGCAATTCGAATGTGCTTACTCATGATGGATGAACAGTTCTCCCCTGTGTGAGGATAGCTGACTTTTTCGAATCTGCCTCCGGACAAAAGTGCTACAGGTTCTGACCCTTGCGAGTACCGGCAAAAGGACGCGGCCCGGCGCGCGCGTCAGGTAAACTGAGAGTCGATGGGTCCCCAAAGTGTGCCGACGTCGTCCCGTGGGGGCGCCGCTGATGTGAGTACGTCGATGACCGCGGGCTCGACGGAGACGACGCTCTCTGAAGCGCTGATCACACTGCGTAAGCGCAAGTGGGTGCTGATCGTTGCCGGTATCCTTGGCCTGGCGTACGGGATCTACCGGGTGGTCTCGCTGCCCCGGTTATATGAGGCGTATGGCCGCATCGAGGTGCGGTCCGGCGCGTCGAACGAGTTTCGCGTGAGCGCGCCTGCCGGACTCGGCGGCGATGCGCAGAGCAAGATGACGACCGAGGTCGCGATCCTCTCGAGCGATACTCTCATGCTCACGGTCGCGCGGCAGCTGAAGCTCCAGGACAATCCGGACTTCCTGATGGTAAAGGGGCCGGTGCCGCATCGCTCGCTGGACGATCCCGAGGTGCGCGAAGAGACCATCGCCACCCTGCAACAGAATCTCGGCATTCAGCTGCTGCCGAAGACGGACATCATCCGCCTGAGCTATGACGCGCTCAACCCCAAGCTCGCGACCGATATCGTCAACACCGTTATCGCGAGCTACATCCACCGCAGCTACCAGACGCGCTTCGAGTCGACCCAGCACGTCTCGCAGTGGCTGCAGGGGCAGCTCGAGGATCTCAAGCAGCAGGTGGAGAGCTCGCAGGAGCAGGTGCTCAATCTGCAGCGGAAGCTCGGCATTCTCGGCTTCGATCCGAATCACAATCAGATCAGCAGCCAGCTCGAGGATCTCTCGCGTGCCTCGGGGCAGGCCAAGCTGGCGCGCATCGTCGCCGAGTCCCGCTACCGCGTGCTGAGCGGCATGGACCCGGACACGATCGAGGGCTCGATCGATATCACGCCGGGTACGCTGCCCGGCGAGCTGAACAGCCTGCGCGGCCAGCTCGCGACCGCCCGCGCCTCCTACGCCCAGCTGCTTGCGACGCTGGGGCCGAATCATCCCCAGGCCAAGGCGCAGAAGGCGCAGATCGACGAGTTCGCGAAAGAGGTTCTGGACGAGCAGAACCGGTTGCTGATCCAGGCCAAGCAGACCTACATCGCGGCGCGCGCCAACGAGGACCAGACGACGGCGACGCTCGAAGCGCAGAAGACCGATGCCTACAAGCTGCGCGACGACCTGGTCGAGTACACGCTGCGGCAGCGCGAGTTCGAGTCCAATCGCACGCTCTATGAGGGTCTGCTGCAGCGGCTGCGGACCGCCGGGATCGAGGCCGGCCTGGAGTCGCTCGAGATCGACGTCGTCGATCAGGCGCTGTTGCCGGCGAGCCCGCTGGTGCAGAACCAGACGACGATCATTGTGACGACCATCATCTTCAGCCTGCTCGGCGGGATCGTGGTCGCGTTTCTGCTCGAGAGCCTCGACACCGGTCTGCGCGGGGTCGCGGAGATCGAGGCGATCACTGAGCTGCCGTCGCTCGCTGTCATCCCGCGCGCGCGGCGCGCCACGGCGGAGGAGGCCGGACAGCTCTCGACCGCGCAGCGCAACATCTCCTCGCTTTCCAAGCCAAAGAGCCAGTTCGCGGAAGCCTTCCGGTCCCTGCGGACCTCGCTGCTGCTCTCGTCAACCGGTCACCCGCCCAAGGTCATCCTGTTTACCAGCGCGACGCCGTCCGAGGGCAAGACGACGGCAGCAACCAACCTTGCCGCCGTGCTCTCGCAGGGTGACGCGAAGGTGCTCATTATCGATGCCGATCTTCGCCGGCCAAACGTGCATCATCGCTTCGGCCTGAACGGGCGCGTGGGTCTGACGACGCTGCTCACGAACACGTCGACGCTCGAGGAGAGCCTGCAGCGCATCCCGGAGCTGCCCAATCTTGACGTGCTGCCGAGCGGGCCGGTACCTCCCTTCCCCACCGAGATGCTGAGCTCGGAGGCGATGCAGGAGCTTGTCCGCCGCTGCAGCGAGCTGTACACGTACGTCGTGATCGACTCGCCGCCGGTGCTCTCGGTGACGGACAGCGTGATCCTTGCGCGGGACGCGGATGCGGTCGTGCTTGTGGTCCGCCACGGCAAGTCGACCAAACACGTCGTTCGCCGCGCCCGCGATCTGCTGCTGCGCTCGGGCGCCCCGATCACCGGCATCGTGCTCAATGCGATCGACGTCAGCTCGCCGGAGTACTACGGCTACTATGGCTACTCCAAGTACAACTATGCGGCGGCGGACTCCGGCACCTGGGAGCCGACCGAGAATGGCAATGGGAACGACAGCCCGGCTGAGAAGCCCGGCAAGGGGCGAAGCTGATATGACTGGCCACCTCACGTCGACCGTCTTGTCGTCGCTGCATCTGCGCGCGCGCCGGCTCGTGCCGCTCTGTCTGTTGGCGCTGCTCGCGGCCGGGTGTCTTGGGCGGGCGAGCGCGCAGTTCAGCGGTCCTGCGCCCAAGGCCTCCGCCGAGCTGAATGCGCCGGCGCAGCCCACGACCGATCCCGCGATTCTCTACCCGGGGCCGCGTGAGATTCGCCTCTCGCCCGGCGACCAGCTCAGCATTCACATCTTCGGTACCGGAGACTACGCGCCGCTTGTGCGCCTCAGTCTCGACGGGTCCATTCAGATTCCGCTCATCGGCGTCGTGCACGTTGAGGGACTCACCATCCATGAGACGGAGGACCTGATCGCGCAGCGGCTGACGGCGGCCGGCATGTATCGCAGTCCGCAGGTGAATGTGCAGCTCACGGAGTCGCCGAATCAGGTCATCACCGTGACGGGCGAGGGGCACGCCGTGCTTCCGATTCTCGGTGGGGAGCGCCGCCTCTACGATGTGATCGCGGCCGCGGGCGGTCTGCCCGCCATTGCCAGTCACACGATCACGATCAACCGGCCGGGAGTCGCTGAACCGATCATCGTCGATCTCGGCCCGGACCCTCTGCACAGCGCGCGCGGCGACGTGCCCGTCTACGCTAAGGACACGGTGGTGATCTCCCGGGTCGGCGTCGTCTACGTGCTTGGGGCATGGAAGCTGCAGGGCGCGATTCCCATCCAGCAGAACAGCCCGTTGACGTTGATGCAGGTCGCCGCGCTCGGCGGCGGTGCCGGCTACGAAGGCAAGTTCAACGACCTGCGCATCATTCGGACGGTGGGCCTGGAACGCCGCGTCACCACTGTTAACATCGACAAGATCATCAAGGGCAAGGCGCCGGATCCGATTCTGCAGGCCGATGACATCCTCTTCCTGCCAACCAGCTCGCTTAAGGCGGCGATCAAGAACGGCGGCGTCTCCACCCTGCTGGGCGTCGTCTCCGTCCTCATCTTCGCGATCCAGGCCGCGAACTAGGCGCCGCGGTCGCGTCCATGGCCAAACCCATCCAACTCGCCTATCTGGTGAGCCACCCGATCCAGTACCAGGCGCCGCTGCTGCGCCACATTGCGCGCGATCCGGGGTTTGACCTCACAGTGCTCTTCGGATCGGACTTCTCCGTGCGCGGGTATCAGGACCGCGGCTTCGGTGTGAGTGTGGCGTGGGATGTTCCTCTGCTGGAGGGGTACCGGCACCGCTTTCTGCCGCGCCTGCGCGACGCAGATGACGTGGGCGTGCTGGCGCCGCTCAATCGTGGCCTGCTGCACGCGCTCCGGCAAGGTCCGGACGGCAAGGGTTTCGACGCGCTTTGGGTGCATGGCTACGCGACCGCAAACGCGCTGCACGGGATGATCGCCGCGAAGGCGCTTGGGCTTCCGGTGCTGCTGCGCGCTGAGTCCTGGCTGCGGGATCGTCCCCGCGGGAACGCCAAGCTGGCGGCAAAGCGGGGCTTCTTCTCGCTGCTGCGCGGTCTGGTGGATGGCGTCCTGCCCATCGGCTCGCTCAACGCCGAGTACTGGTCGTACTACCTCGGCGAGACGGTGCCGCAGTTCCTGATGCCATACGCCGTCGATAACGCGTACTTTCAGCGACGCTCGCACGAGGCGCGCGCTGGGCGAGCAGCGCTCGCGGCGGAGCTGGGCCTTGACCCCGGGCGGCCTGTGATTCTCTTTGCGTCGAAGCTGCAGCGACGCAAGCGATGTGAGGACCTGCTCGATGCGTACACCCGTCTGCTCGCCGACCACCCTGCCGTGCGCCCGTATCTCGTGATCGTCGGCGATGGGGAGGAGCGTGCACGGCTGGAGCAGTTGACGCGGGAGCGGGGCCTGGCCGACGTTCGCTTCGCGGGCTTTCGCAACCAGTCCGCGCTGCCGGGCTTCTTCGATCTTGCGACCGTCTTCGTACTGCCCTCCGAGCACGAGCCCTGGGGGCTCATCGTCAATGAGGTCATGAACGCCGGCCGAGCCGTGATCGTGTCGAGCGATGTCGGCTCGCAGCCCGATCTCATCACCCACGGGGTGGAGGGTCTCGTGTACCCTGTCGGCGACGTCGGCGCGCTCGCCGGCGCGTTGGCTGAGGCAGTCGTGTCGCCAGAGAGAGCGAGAGAGATGGGAGAGCGGGCCCTGCAGCGCATCACGGCGTGGAGCTTCGAGGCGGACCTCGAAGGGCTGCGCTCCGCCGTGGCCGCCGTGACACGAGGCGCGCGCGCGTGATGGCCCCCATCACGATCGAGGAGCAACCTGCCGCACCGGCGCGCAATCGCATGCGACTGCTGCACATCATCGGCACGATGAGCCCGGAGGCGGGTGGCCCGACCGAGTCGGTGCGCTCGCTGGTGATGTATGGGCCGCTCGACTACGACGGCGAGGTGGTCACCCTGGACGATCCGGCGGCACCGTTTCTCAGGAACTACTCCTTTCCGGTGCACGCGCTGGGCCCCATTCACAGCGTCTACGGCTACAGCGCGAAGCTTGTGCCCTGGCTGCGCGCGAACGAGCATCGCTTCGACGGCGTGATCGTCAACGGGTTGTGGCAGTACTGCGGCCATGCTGTGCGGCGCGTCTTCGGCGGCAAGAAGCCGTATGTCGTCTTCACGCACGGCATGCTCGACCCGTACTTCAAGCGCGAGTTTCCGCTCAAGCACCTGAAGAAGTGGGTGTACTGGCTGGGCTCGGAGTACTGGACGATGCGCGGCGCGCACCGCGTCCTCTTCACCACAGAGGCCGAGCAGCGGCTGGCCAAGCAGAGCTTCTGGCTGCACCGCTGGCGCGGCTTCGTCGTGCCGTACGGGGCGCCGATGACGGACGACGATCCCGCGATGCTGCGGGAGGCATTCTTTGAGCGCTGCCCCGCGCTGCGCGGTCGTCGCTTCCTCGTCTTTCTTGGCCGCATCCATCGCAAGAAGGGGTGCGACCTGCTGCTTCAGGCCTTTGCCGAGATGGCCACAGCCGACCCTGCGCTACACCTGGCGATGGCCGGTCCGGACCCGCAGAACTGGAGTGCGGAGCTGCGCGCCATAGCCGAGCAGGCCGGCATCGCCGATCGCGTGCACTGGCCGGGCATGCTGCGCGGCGACAGCAAGTGGGGCGCGTTCTACGCGAGCGAGGCCTTTATCCTCCCCTCGCACCAGGAGAACTTCGGGATCGCCGTTGCTGAAGCGCTCAGCTGCGGCCGACCCGTGCTGCTGGCGGACAAGGTGAATATCGCGGAGGAGATCGCGGGCGACGGCGCCGGTCTGATGGAGGCCGACACGTTGGACGGCACGCTGCGGCTGCTGGAGCGCTGGAGTGCGATGTCGCCCGCCGAGCGTGTGGCCATGGGCCAGCGCGCGCGGGAGTGCTTCGACAAGCGCTACAACATGCGTCGTAACGCGGCGAATATCGTTCGCCTCTTCGGCATGCACCCGACGAGCGACGCCGAGCATGCCGCAGCCGAAGCGAGCGTGCGCTAGTGGTCCGGCAGCCGCACTACAACGCCGGCGAGCACATCTCGCCCGAGACCGCCGACGACCCGTATCTGCGGCCAGCCTTCTCCGCCTCCAACAGAGCCCGCCGTCTGCTATGGAGTCTCTGCTGGCTGCTGCTGTATCGCCCCTCGCCGCGGCCGATGCACGCGTGGCGAAGCATGCTGCTTCGGCTCTTCGGCGCAAGGATCGGACCGAACTGTCACTTCTACCCGGCGTCGAGGGTGTGGGCCCCGTGGAACCTGGAGTGCGCCGATCAGGTCACTGCAGGAGACGGCGCCGAGATCTACAATCCGGCGCCAGTCTCGCTCGGCTCGCACGTGATCCTCTCGCAGGGAGCGTATCTCTGCGGGGCGACGCACGACTATGACAATCCGCTGTTTCCGCTGCTCGCCTACACGATGCACCTGGGTGCGTACGCCTGGATCTGCGCACGTGCCGCGGTGGCACCGGGGGTGAATGTCGGCGAGGGCGCTGTACTCGGCCTGTGCTCGGTCGCGACGCGCTCGCTCGAGCCCTGGACCGTCTATGCCGGCTCTCCCGCGGTCAAGGTCAAGATCCGTCGGCAGGACCGTACCGGCGCGGCCAATCACGCCGGGACAGCAACCACTGGCTTATAGCCGAGCGAACCGGTTGCGAGCTCCGAGGCGGGAGCTGGCAAAAACCGGACGTCAGGCGCGCAGCTTTGCCAGCAGATCGGTCGGGTGAACCGGCTTCGCGAGGATCTCGAACTCGTGACCCTGGACCCGTGCCTTCTCGAGCAGGTCCGCGGTCGCCGCCTGGCCTGAAAAGAGGAGGATTTTACAGTGCGGCATCTTGCTGCGAGTGATGACGGCTGCCTCGATGCCAGTCATTCCGGTCATGATGACGTCGCTGATGAGCATATCCGGCTGAAAGCTGTCGAGAGCCTCGACCGCCTTCTCACCGCTGAAGACGGCGCGCGCCTCAAAGCCCGCCTGATTGAGGATGATCGCGAGCGTGTTGGCGATCACCTGCTCGTCGTCCGCGACGAGAACCTTCGGCCGGTTTGGCGTCCCTGCTATTTCTGGCATGCTTCTCTTCCCCAGGAGTGATGCTGCTGTCAGTATGGATGTGGGCACTACCCTCGCGAGGGCGGTATTAGCCGTGTGCGTGCAGAAGTAATGATACGCTGGCCGCATACCGTGACGGCGCTGCGGCGCAAAAACCTCCCGTGATGTTACGGCCCACAGAAGATCCTTATGCAGCCAGCCATCATACGTGCAGAACGTGTCGAGAAGTACTACGCGCAGCCGAGCGAGAACCGTATTCAGGTGATCTCGCCGACGGACCTGTCGATCTCGGCCGGCGAGATCATCGCGCTGCTCGGCCCCTCCGGCTCCGGCAAGTCGACGCTGCTGCGCATGCTGACCGGCCTCTCGACCCCGTCGGCGGGTCATGTGTACTGGCACGAGAAGCCGATCGACTCGGCGGACGTGAATGTCTCGATCGTCTTCCAGAGCTTCGCGCTCTTTCCCTGGCTGACGGTCCTTGAGAACGTCGAGGCGCCGCTGAAGGCGCGCGGCATGGAGGCCGCCGAGCAGCGGCGCCGCAGCATGAAGATCCTCGACACCGTCGGTCTGGACGGCTTTCAGGCGGCGTATCCGAAGGAGCTCTCGGGGGGCATGCGGCAGCGCGTCGGCTTTGCCCGCGCGCTGGTCGTCGAGCCCGAGGTGCTCTTTATGGACGAGCCCTTTAGCGCGCTCGACGTGCTCACCGCGGAGAACCTTCGCAGCGAGCTTCTCGAGCTCTGGCAGAAGAAGACCATTCCCACCAAGGCGATCTTCATCGTCACGCACAACATTGAAGAGGCGGTGCTGCTGGCAGACCGGATCATCGTGCTGGGCCGCAATCCGGGCCACGTCCGCACGGACTTCCGTGTCGCCCTGCAGCACCCGCGCGATCGCAAGGCCTCGGGGTTTACACAGCTCGTCGATTACATCTACAAGGTGCTCACGCAGCCCGACGCGCAGCCACCGGAGCTGCCGCAGACACCCTCGGGCAAGCGCGTCCGCGATCAGCGTCAGATGCACTACCAGATGCTGCCGCACGCGCGGCCTGGCGGCATCGCCGGCCTACTCGAGCTGCTGCTCGACCACAACGGCAAGGACGACATCTACCGCCTCGCCGACGACCTCGCCTTCGAGGTCGATGATCTGCTGCCGATCGTCGACGCCGCACAGCTGCTCGGCTTTCTCACCGTCAATGAGGGAGACGCCGCAATCACCGTCACCGGAGCCGAGTACGCCAACTCCGAGATCCTGCAGCAGAAGGAGCTCTTCCGCCAAGCCGCCGTGCAGAACGTGCTGCTGCTGCGGCAGATCGTTCGCGCGCTCGAGGCCAAGAGCGACCGCACGGTGCCGGAGGAGTTCTTTCACGACATGCTTGACGAGCAGTTCAGCGAAGAGGAGACCCTCCGCCAGCTGGAGACCGCGATCAACTGGGGTCGCTATGCTGAGCTCTTCGACTTCGACGCCTCGCGCCGCCGCTTTGTGCAGTCGGAGAAGCTGCAGCCCGAGGCCGAGACGACCGCGGAGATCGACGCGTGATTCACCTGCGCGACAGCTTCAGCTACGCGCGCGGCCGGGAGACGCTGGCCCGGTCGCAGGTGCTGCGCCGAAGCTGGCCGCTCGTGCTCGATCTCGCCGTGGCGGTGATCGGCCTCGCCTGCTTCTACGGGATCGTGCTCGTGGGGCGCTACTGGTTCGGCCACGCGATGCCGCACCTCACGATCTCGCAGAGTCCGCGCTCGCTGCCGCTCTATGCCTTCTACTCGGTCGTGCGCATCTTTCTCGCGTACGTGCTCAGCCTCATCTTCGCCATCGCGTACGGCTATGTGGCCGCATACAACCGTCACCTCGAAGCCTTCATGCTGGCTGCGCTCGATATCCTGCAGTCCATTCCCGTGCTGAGCTTCTTGCCCGGTGTCATGCTGGCGATGGTCGCGCTCTTTCCCACACGGCAGATCGGCGTCGAGCTGGGCGCGATCCTGCTCATCTTCACCGGCCAGGTCTGGAACATGGCCTTCTCCTTCTACTCGTCGATCAAGAGCATGCCGAAAGAGCTGACGGAGGCGACCGAGATCTACCGCTTCTCGCGCATCCAGCGCCTGCTTCAGCTTGAGCTGCCGTATGCCACCATCGGCCTTATCTGGAACTCCATCATGTCGGTCGCGGGTGCCTGGTTCTTTCTCATGGCGTGCGAGATGCAGCAGCTCGGCAAGACCGACCTCCGCCTCCCGGGGCTCGGCTCGTACCTGCAGACGGCTGCATCAAACGGTGACGGCCGCGCGATCGCGTGGGGCCTCTTCGTCATGATCGCCATCATCGTGCTGACGGATCAGCTGATCTGGCGGCCGGTGATCGCATGGAGCGATCGCTTCAAGTTCGAGAACGTCGAGGGGCAGTCACGTGTGCGCTCGCCGCTGCTGCACCTGGTGCAGAACTCGCGCGTGCTGCAGCACCTCTCCGGCGGCCCGATCTCGCGTCTTGCAGAGCGCTACTATAAGTCGGTTGCCGATGAGCGCCGCGACCGGATCCTGAGCGTCGAGCGAGGCACGGCAAAGCCGCCCGCGAACCCTGTCTGGCTGCGTATCGCCATCATCGGAATTGCAATCGGCCTCGTCGGGTACCTCGCGGTGCACGCGCTCAGCCTTCTGCGCGAGGTGAGCCGTCAGCAGCTCGTGGACGTCCTCAAAGGCGCGCTGGCGACCTTTCTTCGTGTGAATCTCTCACTGGTGCTTGCCGCCGCGTGGACGATCCCCGTCGGGGTTGCGATCGGCTTTCAGCCGCGGCTGGCCCGCATCGCGCAGCCGCTCGCGCAGATTGCGGCCTCCGTGCCCGCGACCTTTCTCTTCCCTGTCCTGCTCCTCGTGCTCATCCGGATCGGCGCGGGCATGGGCGTGGGCTCCGTCGCGCTCATGATCCTCGGAACGCAGTGGTACATCCTCTTCAATGTCATCGCCGGCGCCATGGCAATCCCGTCCGATCTCAAAGAGGTCGCGACGCTCTTCCGCTTCAGCCAGGTGCAGCGCTGGCGCACCGTCATCCTGCCCGGAATCTTTCCCTACCTGCTGACGGGCATGGTGACGGCGTCGGGCGGTGCGTGGAACGCGAGCATCATCGCCGAGTACTTTCCCTGGAAGAACCAGATCCTGCAGACGATGGGCCTGGGCAACCAGATCTCGAACGCGACCGCCGATGGCCAGTTTCAGATCTTGCTGCTGGCGACGATCGTCATGGCGACGATGGTTGTCACCATCAACCGCCTCGTCTGGCGCCCTCTCTATCACCTGGCCGAGACCCGCTACAAGCTCGGCTCGTAAGGCCTCGATGCCAAGTTGCTTACGAGAGTGATCTATCCTAAACGCACGAGCAGCATGCATCTATCTTTGCCCGGATGGTGAAATCGGCAGACACAGCGGACTTAAAATCCGCAGACCCTAAACGGTCGTGGGGGTTCAAGTCCCCCTCCGGGCACCAGATAAGCAGGTCATGCTGCTTTTCTTCTCGAAACGTCTTTGGTTTCTCCATCCGCGTGAGCCTAAGACTGCGCTTAGTTGCGCATCACGATCCAGCACACGAAAGAGCAGCTGTGCTTTGGTCCATCTCACTGCGATCTGCAGCCGAAGCTGGCACTCATTGCACATTGATGCCGGAGCCAATCCTATGCCGTTGATGGTCTTTTCCAACCATCACCGTTGCACTACGGCCCGAATGGCTTTCGCCGCCGCGAAAGACTGCCTTCCAGGCGACCCCTCCACCACGGCGCCCGCCCCCAACGCGCATCGGGTCGTTCTCGCCAAGGAGCCTACATCGATCACAAGACTTTGCAGGGCTGGACGACATTGAAGGTCAGTGCGGGGCGGCGACCCACTGCTTCTGCAGAGCTTGCTCGAAGGTGTGCTGGGCATTGGCAACATACCTCTCGTAGCCGGTCGGATCGACAAAGACGTGAGGTCCTTCTTTCGGGTATCGTTTCAGTTTAGCGAGCATATCGAAGTATTGGCCGTGAGCTCCGAGAAAGACATCGCAGGGCAGGCTGCGCAAGGTAGCGAAGGTATGCTGAAAGTCCTGTGCGATGTCGGGGTAGCTTACGGCGTGCCCGGGAGTGGCCACGAAGTGGTACTCCGACCAGAAGCTTGTTCCCCCTACAATCACGATGTTGCGAAGCGTGCCGACTGGATCTCCGGGCAGATGAGAGCGCAGCGTCCACGTGGTACACCCCCGCGTATGACCGGCTGTCTTATGCGCCGTCAGTGTCACACCCCCGAGGCTTACCGTATCGCCGTCGTGGAGAATGCGATCCACATGCGCAGGAGGAAAGCCCGGAACAGTGGGTGACGGCGCCAAGAAGTCTGTCTTCGCGCCGGTTTCGACCACACTCGCATCTCCGTCCATGACCACGTTCTTCGCATGGGTTTCACGGATCACCTCGGCCGCGCCACCCATGTGATCGTCGTGTGCTTGGCCGTTGATGAGAACCTTGATGTCCTGCCAGCGAAAGCCTAACTTCTCGACGCTTGCGCGTATCTGCGGAGGCGAGGAGATGAGGTTTGCGTTGATCAGGATCTTCCCGCTTGGCGTGACGACAAGGTAGCTGGCGAGGTCCTGGCTGCCCACATAGTAGAGGTTGTCGGCGATCTGGAACGGAGCTACGGGTGTGGTCCACGTCGGGTTCACTTTGGCATGGGCGAAGATTGCACCGCAGAACAGAATGGCTGACAAGAGGAGAGAGAAAGCGCGCACCCATGCATTGTAGGGACATTCTTCATGGAGATCCTCTTGTCTTGCGTCTGGCGCTACAGAGATCGGAAGACGGGCCCTGGCTTGTTCTCGTCAACCCGCGATCCCGTCTGAGACGATCACTTCCGGGACTTGCGACGTGTCGCGGTACCGAGCTGGAGGTCCGCCACGAACTCTGAGGTTGACCTCAGTTTGGATGCCTTAGGCTACTGGTCTGCGCCGCGCTCCGGACGTGTCCTCCTGGACGATGAGGTTGGTGTTCGTGGGCTGGGCGTTGGAAGCGATGCAGGGTGAGATAGATCACGGGCGTGATGTACAGCGTGAGGAACTGAGAGACGAGCAGACCGCCGACGATGGCGATGCCGAGCGGACGGCGTGCCTCGCCACCCTGGCCGAAGCCGATGGCGACTGGCACCGCACCCAGCAGAGCAGCCATCGTGGTCATCATGATGGGGCGAAAGCGTTGGAGGCAGCCTTCGACGATCGCCTGCCGCGGATCCATTCCCTGCTCGCGTTCGCAGGCGAGTGCAAAGTCGACCATCATGATGGCGTTCTTCTTGACGATGCCGATGAGGAGGATGATCCCGACGAAGGAGTAGAGGTTCAGGTCCTGCCCGCACGCCCAGAGCAGAAGAAGGGCGCCGATCGCGGCCGGGGGCAGGCCGGCCATGATGGTGATGGGATGGATGAAGCTTTCGTAGAGCATGCCAAGCACCAGGTAGATGACGAAGAGGGAGATGCCGAGGAGCTCGCCCAGACCGCGCAATGAGCTTTGAAACTCGGCCGCTGTGCCCTGCAGGGTGAAGGTAAGCGACGCGGGCATGCCCATGCGAGTCGCCGCACCACGGATGATCGACGTTGCGGCATCGAGCGAGACGCCAGGCTGGAGATCGAATTGAAAGGTGACCGCGGGAAACTGGCCGAGGTGCTGCACACTGAGAGGAGCCACGGTCTGCGACGCGGTCGTCACGGCCGAGAGCGGCACGAGCCGGTTCGCGGACGAGCGCACATATAAGCTGGCAAGCGCGGTAGGAGATTGCTGGAACGTGGCGGGCACCTGCAGGATGACGTCGTAGCGGCTGGAGCCCAGCGTGAAGGTGTTAACGAGCCGGTTGCCATAGGCGTCGTAGAGCGTGTTCGCGACGGCAGTGGGATCGACACCGACGGACGCCGCGAGATCATGGCGCACGTCGATGTTGATGCGTGGCGTGCTGAGCTGCAGGTTGCTGGAGACGTTTGCAAGCTGCGGCAACGCCTTCAAAGTCTTCTCGAATTGGGGCGCCCACCGGTAAAGGTCGTCGGTGCTGGGGCTCTGCAGCGAAGCCGAATACTGCGAACGGCCCTCGTTCTGGCTTAGCGTGAGGAGCTTCCACCGCTGCAGGAAGACTTTCCCATCCGGAATGCGCTCGATGCGGCGCTGCAGATCGCTCATCACCTGTGTGTCCGGGGGACGTTTGTTGCGGTCGACCAGGTGAACGACAAACCAGGCCACATCGGTCGTTCCAACACCCGAGATAAGCGTGTCGACGAAGGGGCTTGCAAGCAGAATCTGGTTGACCTGCTGGGCGACCTCGGTGGCGTGCGCGAAGGAGGTACCCTGCGCAACTTCGACGCTTGCAGTGAAGCCTCCCTGGTCGACGGCGGGCACGAGGCTCTTGGGCATGATGAGAAAGAGAACGACCGTGAGCGCCGTGGTGGCGCCACTGACCAGCAGTGTTGTGCGGGGAAGCCGCAGCACACGATCGAGCGTTCGGTGGTACCACTCCAGGCTTCGTTCGAAGACGAACTCGGAGTGCCGTAGAAGCCAGCCTTCGCCCTCATGCTGCGCAGAGAGGAAGCGGTTGCAGAGCATGGGCGCGAGGGTAAGTGAGATGACGCAGGAGAGCAGGATGGAGACCGAGATGGTGACCGCGAACTCACGCAGGAGCCGGCCGAGTATGCCGTCGAGGAAGAGCACCGGGACAAAGACAGCGACCAGCGAGATCGTCATCGAGACGATCGTGAATCCGACCTCACGTGAGCCGTCGAGCGCTGCTTCAAGCCGGGGCTTGCCCATCTCCAGATGGCGAACGATGTTCTCCAGCATGACGATGGTGTCGTCCACAATGAAACCGATGGAGAGTGTGAGCGCCATCATGGAGAACATGTCGACGGAGTAGCCGAGCAGGCGCATAAAGATGAAAGACCCCAGTATCGAGAGAGGGACAGAAACGCTGGCGATAAGCGTCGCGGAGAGCCGGCGAAGGAACGCGAAGATGACCAGCACGACCAGGGCTATGGTGATCATGAGGGTGCGGTTTGTGTCAGTCTGTGCCGCACGCACCTCGGAGGCCTGATCGGAGGCGTGCGTCACGGTGATGCCGGGTGGCAGTGACGGGCGAAGCACCTCCAGAAGGCGCTGTACTGCGTCGGAGACCTGGATGGTGTTCGCACCCGGCTGCTTCCGCACGGCGAGGATGATGCTCTCCTTGCCGTTGATCCAGAACCTGCGCTGCTCATCGTCACCACCGTCATAGACGTGGGCCACCTGGCCGAGCCGGAGCGGCGTGCCGTCGCGGTAGGTGATGGGTGTCTGTTCAAACTGGCTCGCGGTGGTCAGCTGCGTGTTGGCCTGCAGGGAGTAGTCGTGAGCGATGCCGTACAGTTCACCCGCCGGCAGGTTTGCGCTGTTCTGGCCGAGAGCGGAGCGCACCTGCTCGAAGTCCATGCCGAGCGCGGCGAGTCGAGCTGGATCGACCTCGACGCGTACCGCAGGCAAGGCCGGTCCGTGGACCTCAACCTGTGACACGCCGCTGACCATGTCGATTCGCTTCGCGATCACCTGGTTGGCATACTGCGCAAACTGCGTCATCGACAGGGTTCGCGACGAGAGTGAGATCCAGAGGATGGGGTCGGCTGCGGGGTTGACCTTGGAGTAGGAGGGCGGCGACGGCATATTCGCGGGGAGGTTGCCGGACGCCCTGGCGAGGGCGGCTTGCACGTCCTGCGCAGCTGCGTCGACGTTGCGATCCAGCGAGAACTGCAGGCTGATGTCGGTGGCGCCCGCAACGGTGTTCGAGGTCATGCTGTCGACGCCCGGGATGGCGGAGAACTGCGCCTCCAGCGGGGTTGCAACCGTTGCGGCCATGGTGTCAGGGTTGGCTCCGGGAAGATCCGCGTGCACCTGGATGACGGGGTACTCGACCTCCGGAAGATTACTGACCGGCAAGGAGATGTAGCTGAGCACGCCGAAGCAGGCCATGGCTGCCATGAGCAGCGTGGTCGTGGTCGGCTTCTGAATGAAGAACTGAGAGATGTGCACGTTGCTCTAGCGCAAGACACTCTGTACGGGTGCTAGGAACTGGACGTGGGAGCCCGCTGTGATGCGGAGCTGCCCTTCGGTGACGACCTGGACGCCGGGCGCGATGCCATCGAGCACTGCCCACTCGCCCCCCAGCGGCGACACGTAGGTGCGCCGGACGATCACGGGCCGCATCTGCGTCACGCCGTTCGTGACGACCCACAGGTACGGGCCCTGTTGTGCCTGCTGCACGGCAACGGTAGGCACCACGATCTGTGCCGCATCCATGTGCAAGCGAAGCCTGACATTGACGAACTCTCCGGGCCAGAGTTTGCCGTCGCGGTTGTCGAAGGCGGCTTTGAGTCGGATGGTTCCTGTGGCGATATCAATAGTGTTATCGATGAAGGCCAGTGTGCCCGTTGCACTGCCGCCACCGCTCACCCCTGCATCCACGCGCAACGCGTGTGCCGCGTTGAGCCGTTGCACCTCGGACAAGGCCTGCTCCGGAATGCCGAAGCTTACATAGATCGGTGCCATCTGCAGCAGCTGGACCAGCGTTGTGTCCTGCTCGCGAACGATGTTCCCGGCCTTTGCGAGCACCGCGCCGGTGCGTCCGGAGATGGGTGCTGTGACGCCGGTGAGGTGAAGCTGCAACTCCGTTTGAGCGAGCCTGGCACGGTCCGCACTGGCGCTGGCGACAGCGCTGGACGCGGCAGACTCGTCGGCATGGAGGGTGGCCAGCGCGCTATCGTTCGCCGTCGTGATCTGGTCGGCTCGCTGCCTGGAGAGAACGCCGTCTTGGGCGAGGGTGAGGGCGGTCTCAGCCTCAGACCGGCTCTGGCGCTGCGCGGCGGTGTCTCGCACGACGATGGCTCGGGCCTGCTGGGCGACGGCATTGTCGCGCGCGATGGTCGCCTGCTGTTCCGCGGCCTGCCGCTGCAGCATGTCCGGATTCACGGTGAAGAGTAGCTGCCCCTTGCGGACGTCTTGGCCCTCGCGAAAGCGGACCGCGGAGATCTGCCCGGAGACGCGCGCTTTTACCTCCACGCTGGCGATGGGTTCTACGGTGCCGACGGCCGCCACTTCGAGGGGGACGTCTGCCACGGTCGTCAGCACCGCACGGACGGGGACCTGCTCGGCCGCGGCCGGGGTCGCCGCGGTGGAGGAGCGGCACCCTGCCACACCCATGCAGAGAGGCGTGAGGAGCAGCATACCGAGTGGAGCGCGGCTTGCCATGGAGTGATGAGACTTCGCTGCCGCGAATCGCTCCAGCGGAATGCAGCGAGATCGATCCATGCTGCAGCGAAGGCGCCGATGGTGCAGGGACTTATGCGTGCTTACCAGGACGATGAGCGTGCATGAGAGCCTGCCAACCGGCCGCACTGAGACGCAGCTGCTGACCACCGGCCATCAGCACGAAGCCGTCGGTGCGGCCATCGCGACAGATCTCGCGCACAAAGGCCAGGTTGACGATGACGGACCGGTGGACCCGCACGAACGATGCAGGATCGAGCATCACCGCGAGTTCCTTAATGGACTTGCGAATCATCAGGCAGCGTTGGCCTACATGCAGGCAGGCGTAGTAATTCGCAGCGTCGATCCACTCGATCTCGCTGACGGTGACGAGCACGTCGCGAGTTCCGTGCGGAACGAGAAGCCGGTCGGGATGCTCGGTTCGCTTTGCGACGTTCGCGATCATCGACTCCATCGCAGCGCCCCACTGCTGCCGGTCCCGCAGAGCCTGCCGTGCGGCGACCTGCTCACGTCCACGTGCCAGGGCCGAGCCGAGCCGCTTCGGCTCCACAGGTTTGGTCAGGTAGTCGAGTGCGTGCACCTCGAAGGCGTCGATCGCGTACTGGTCATGCGCGGTGACGAAGATGGTGACAGGCAAGTTCGCCGTGCCCACCTCGGAGATGACGGCAAAGCCGTCCTTGCCCGGCATCTGAATATCAAGGAGCAGAAGGTCTGCCGTCTTCTCGCGCAGGGCCGCGATTGTCTCGCGCCCGTTGCGGCACTCCGCCACGACTTCAAGGTCGGCTTCAGGTGCAAGCAGATGACGCAAACGTTCGCGGGCCAGCGGTTCGTCATCGGCGATGATGACGCGCAACGTCATCGCGCGACACTCTCGAAGGGGATCACGATCTCAACCTCGACGCCGCCGCTCTCCGGTTCCACGATGCGCATGGCGTGCTGCTCCGGGTAGAAGTGTGCAAGACGCTCCGACGTGTTCCTCAGACCAACCCCATGGCCCGGATCAGCGGAAGATCGCAGGCCGGGGCCATTGTCGCGGATGCGCATTTGGAGGGTGTCTCCCACGCGTGCGATGAAGGTCTGCAGAACTCCATCCTCCTCGCGTTGCGCCGTGCCGTGGCGTACTGCGTTTTCGACGAGCGGCTGGAGAAGGAAGCACGGCACCATGCCGTCGAGCGCAGCCGATTCCACACGCATCTCCACGCGGAGCCGGTCGGCAAAGCGGATCTGTTCGATGGCCAGGTAGTTCTGGATGACCTCGAGCTCCTGCGAGACGGGCACCTTCAGCGGCGAGGAACGCGCGAGAGTGATGCGCAGGATGACATTCAGGTGGGCAAGCATGGCGGACGCCTGCTGCTGGCGGCCTAGCTCAACCAGGGTCGCAATCGCGTTCAAGGTATTGAAGAGGAAGTGTGGCTCCATCTGCGTCTGCAGCGCTCGGAGCTTCGCCTCGGAGAGCTGCCGCTCCATCGCGAGGGCGTTCACCGTGTCGCGCTGCGCCTGCATGTGGAAACGCATGACGGCGTAGGTCGTCCAGAGAAAGGCGTAGACGAGAAAGTCCAGGCTGATGCGTGCGGGCACGAAGAACTGCAGCGACCCGTCGGTGCCGAGCCCGGTGATGGGCCAGAGGAATGGCGTGAGCCAGACCACCGCATGCATGGTGAGCAGATGCAGCGCCGTGAACCCAAGCCCGACACCTGTCTGCAGGAGAATGTTGCCGGGATCGAGCCTCAACAGCCAAGGCTGTCGCGCTGTCACTGTCCACAGGAGACATCCGGCGGCGGCCCACCAAAACCAGAGCGCCGCGCCATACAGCAGCGAGGCACCCCAAGGGTAGTTCGGGAGTCGTACAGAGTTCACCTGATGGCACTCCATCGCAGTGAACAGCGCAAGAATACAGGTGACTACGAACAGCGCCGTGAGTACGCCAGAGACCAGCCGGAGGCGTTTCGGTTCGCTCAGCGCCGTCGTGCTTGGGCCTGATGCACCGGAGTGCAGCAAGCCGTGCACTGCAGTGACTCGTCTCGCATTGGCGCTCTCTGTCATGCTCTGCGTACCGCTCTGCATCCATAGTGTGCCTGCCGGACGGCAGTTCTCGCCAAAAAGCTGCGAACCCGACTAATCCTGCAGCGAAGCCGCGGGGATCGCTCTCGGCGGGATGGGCCGCGGCCTCAACGGATCTCAGCTGGAGCAACGAGCCGCGGCGCAGAGTAGGCGTCGCGGCATCGAATGCCCAATCCAGGCCTCAGAGACGCGGATGGCGAGCAGGCGCAGGAGTGAAGCTCTCAATGTAAAAAGTACGGTACTGCTCCAGCAGGGTTGGCCACTCCTCTGGTTCGGCAAAAGAACGCAGAAGCGCGACAGAGCCAGCCATGCCGCTGAACAGCATCAGTACCTTGGTTCGGCGCACCTCTTTCGTCCTCCCCTCCATGATTCCCTGGAGCTTGTCCTGAAGCAGGGCGATCGCCGCATGGATGGGTGCCTGGACCTCCGGCGTCTGGCGTGCCACATCCGGGCTGAGGGTCGCCAAGGCGCAACCGCGTTCCGGGTGTCGCAGATGCTCAGGACGGAGGTACCAGCGAACGATGGCGCCCACAGCATCGCCTGGATCGGCCCGTTCTGCGACTGCGGCCAGGGTGTTCGACATCTCAGTCAGACTCAGGGCCACGGACTCCGCGAACAGGTCGTCCTTGCTCTTGAAGTGACGATAGAAGCCGCCATTCGTCAGCCCCAGCTCCTTCATCACGTCGCCGATGGCGACGGCGCTGCCCCGTGCACGGAAGGCTTCAGAAGCCTTCCTGACGACACGGCGACGCGTCTCTGCGGTAGCAACTACGGAACGCCTTGGCATCAGACCAGCCCCTCATGGAGTGGCGTACACCCACACTCTCGATTTTAGAGTATGGTATGAATCTATCGCGCTCAGGCAGGCATCTGGTGTCTAGCAGCAAGGAGGACACCCTGGCACACTCGAAGATTCTAGTCATAGGGCGCGAGCGGAGAGACGGGCTAGGCCATCGAGCCGCCGTTGCGCGGACTTCGCCTGGTATGGAAGCATGATGGACGCTCCGGCAGCAGAGACGGACGCCTTGCGTGGTGTGAACCCGTGGATCATTGCTCTCACGGTCACCATCGCGACTTTCATGGAGCTGCTCGATACCTCGATTGCGAACGTCTCGCTTCCATATATCGCGGGCGGTCTGGGCCGGTCCTTCGACGAAGTCACCTGGATCTTGACGACGTACCTGGTCGCGAACGCGGTCATTCTGCCGATGTCGGCATGGTTCAGTCGCGTCTTCGGGCGCAAGAACTACTACATGGCCTGCGTGGCACTGTTCACGGTCACGTCGCTTCTCTGTGGACTGGCTCCGAGCCTGCCGATCCTGCTGCTGGCGCGTGTGCTGCAGGGGGTCGGCGGCGGTGGTCTGGCTCCCGTGGAGCAGGCCATCCTGGTCGACACGTTTCCGCCGGCGAAGCGAGCCTCAGCCTTTGCGCTTTACACCGTGGCGATCGTGACCGCGCCCGCCATTGGTCCGGTTCTGGGAGGCTGGATCACAGACAACTTCAACTGGCGATGGGTCTTCTTCATCAACATCCCCTTCGGCGTCCTGTCGTTGTTTCTCACGAGCCGCTTCGTCCACGACCCGCCGGCCTTCGCGGCGGAGCGGCGCGCCGCTCGCAACGGCGCGGGCAGGCTTCAGGTGGATGGGATAGGCATCGGGTTGATCGCGCTTGGTTCCGCCGCACTCGAGATCCTGCTGGATCGCGGGCAGATCGACGACTGGTTCGGTTCACCGTTTATCTCCTGGATGTTCGCGATTGCGATCGTCTGCTTCGCGGTTGCGATCGTCTGGGAGCTCCGACATCCAGACCCGGTCATCGATCTCCGGCTGCTGTCCGGGCGCAACTTCGCCATCGCCAATCTCTTCTACTTCGTCTTCGGCGTAGGGCTCTTTGCGTCGACGACGCTGATCCCGCAGATCCTGCAGTCCCTCTATGGTTACCGCGCCATCGACGCCGGGCTGGTGCTCGGGCCGGGCGCCGGCGTGATCACGCTGCTGGCTCCCGTCGGCGCAGTGCTGGTACAGAAGGGACTGGTGCGTCCCCGCAACCTGATGTTCTGCGCTCTGCTGGTGGTGGGCTACTCCTTCATCCACTACAGCCACTTCAATTTACAGACGGACTACGGTCACTACGCCTTGGCGCGTGCCCTGCAAGGTCTCGGCTATGCCTTCTTCTTTGTGCCGCTGTCCGTCATCGCCTACTCGGAGCTTCGTCCCGATGAAAACAACAGAGCCTCAAGCCTGACCAACTTCTTCCGTAACTGGGGCGGCAGCTTCGGCATTGCATTTGCGACGACCATCGCAGAGCGGAGACAGAACTTCCATCAGGAGAGACTGAGCAGCTATCTGGCACCCTCCTCCACCGCGCTTCAGAGCACCGTCCAGAGCCTCACGTCGTACCTGCAGGGGCACGGCAGATCACCAGCCGATGCACTGACCGCGGCGTACGCCAGGGTAGCGGGCATGCTGGACGCGCAGACAAGGTTCCTGGCCGACATGGACTGCTTCTATGCCATCGGAGTGTTCACGCTTGTGCTCGCGCCGTTAGCCCTCTGCACGCGCAGCTTCGTACCGCAGAAGGAGAGTAAAGGCGCACATTGAAGGGACCTGAACACATCATCGTGACCGACTCGGTCAGCCACACACCTCTCAAGGAATCGTCGTCGTCCGGGCCTGACGGCTGAGAGTCGGTCGTGGAAGTACGTTGCCGACTCTGGGTTGGCAAAGAACTTTGGGGTGTTGGTGTCCTCGGAGCTGCACCGGACGGCGGCTGCGTCCATGCGGATGAGAGACCGGACTTACACGCCGCAGATAAGGGCGCTGATCAACGAGCCACACCTGCGACTTGCGAGAAGACGCGGAGTGGAACAGCGGCGAAGAATTACTTGGATCGCGGCGGACGTGATCCGGCACGGGCCTTAGTGGAGGGTGATTGGTCGTTGGCTCGCATCCTGGGGGCCCGCACCACGACGCCCCTGTCCCGTTCATGCGGGCTCCCTCGCGTGCATGCTAGTATCCTACCGGCGCCAGGCGACTTCGTCTGAAAAGTACACTCTCTGGGCAGCTCGGGCCGCCCATTGAACATGCGCTGAAAGTACCTTCCATGGGCGACCAGGAACAATCCGTAGAAGAGATCTTCGGAACGGTTATAGACCTGCCCGTCGAGCAGCGATCCGAATACCTCGCGCAAGCCTGCGGTGGATCCACCGAGCTACGCCAGCACGTGGAAAAGCTTCTGCAGGACTACGACCTCATGGGAAGCTTCCTCGGTCGCCCCGCGCTCGCAGCAGATCTTGGCGGCCTTCCAGAGCTACCCAGCCAGGTCCTCGTGGCCGGCCACAAACTGGGCCGCTACACAGTCGTGGAAGCCATCGGCTCCGGCGGCATGGGAGCGGTCTACCGGGCGCGCGACGAAAAGCTCGAACGCTTCGTTGCCATCAAGATCCTCACCCCAGGCCTCGTCATCGGTGCGGAAGAGCGTCGCCGCTTCCGCAAAGAAGCCCTCGCGCTCGCCAAGTTGAGCTATCCCCACATTGCCGCCGTGTACGACGTCGGGGAGCAGGACGGCGTCGACTACATCGTCATGGAGTGCGTTCCCGGCCAGACGCTCTCGGCCACCCTTAAGACCGGCAGACTCAGCCTCCAACATGCAACCTCTATCATTCTGGAGATTGCTGGCGCACTCGAAGAAGCTCATGACCAGGGCGTAATTCATCGCGACCTCAAGCCCGCAAACGTGATGATCACGCCCAAGGGCCACGCCAAGGTCCTCGACTTCGGTATTGCCAAACTGCTCGCGCCGCTTGACCCCGATGCCACCGCCTCCATGGAGACCGGCTTGCTCATCGGCACTCCGCTTTATATGTCACCCGAACAGGCTCACGGGAAGGCAGTCGATGCCCGCGCCGATCTCTGGAGTCTAGGGGTCATCTACTTCCAGCTTCTGACCGGCCGCACCCCCTTCGAGGGCCAGAGCAACATCGCCATTCTGCACGCGATCGTCACCGACCCTCCGACCTCGCTGCGCGCCATCCAACCTCAGACTCCGCAACTTGCCGATCAGATCATCCATCGCTGCCTGCAGAAGGACCCTGCTGCCCGCTACCAGGTAGCCTCGGACTTCATCAGCGATACCACTGCGTTCCTCGCACAGCTTTCCGCCCCTCAAGGCGCCCTGACACGACGTCAGTTCCGCTACGTCGCTCTCGCTGGGGTGATCGCGCTTTTCTTCACCCTGCTCGCTGCGGGATGGTTCTTCCATCGCTCCGCAAGAAGACAGTGGGCGCGCGAAGAGGCAGTGCCGCAGGTAACGAATCTCGTTACACAACAACAGCCGCTCGCCGCCTACCTGCTCCTCGAGAAAGCGCAGAGCTATCTGCCCGAAGATGCAGCCCTCAAACAACTGGCCGCGCAGAATTCGCTCGTGGCCACCATCACCTCTTCTCCGGCCGGAGCCACCGTCGCCATCCAGGACTACGCGGCACCCAACGGCCCCTGGCGCGTCCTCGGCAACACGCCCCTCGCCTCCGTCACCCTCCCCAAGGGCTTCTTTCGCTGGAGGCTTTCCAGTCCCACTGCCGGAGAGATGCTCGTCGGTCTGCGTTCCGAGGAAGCGATGAGCTTCGCGCTCGATGCTCAGCACGCGTCCCCCTCCGGTATGGTGTCGGTGCCCGGGGAGAAGTGGGTCGACATGATCCCTTTCATCGGCTTCGTGGGTCCGTTCGAGATGCCGTCGTTCTATCTCGATCGCTTCGAAGTCACGAACCGTGACTACCAGAAGTTTGTCGACCATGGCGGCTACACGAAGCAGGAATACTGGCAAGAAAAGCTAATTCGCGATGGCCACGAGATCCCGTGGACCGAAGCTGTGGCTTTCTTTCGCGACACCACCGACCGCCCAGGCCCCGCTGGCTGGGTCGCAGGCCACTACGCGCAGGGCCAGGCTGACTTGCCCGTCTCCGGGGTCAGTTGGTTCGAGGCGGCCGCCTACGCGGCGTTTGTCGGCAAGAGCCTCCCTGTCCTGCCGCAGTGGTACATGGGGGCAACCCCGGATGAGTCGCGCTACATCGCCCCCGCAAGCAACATGGACGGGAGCGCCCTCGCGCCTGTCGGCGCCTACAAGGGCATCGGTAACTATGGGACCTACGACATGGCAGGTAACGTTCGCGAGTGGGTCCGCAACGCCGATGACAACGACAACCGTTTTATCCTTGGTGGCTCCTGGAAGTCGGCGTCATACTTCTCCTACAGCCCGGAGACCCTGTCTCCCTTCGATCGTTCTCAGGAGAATGGCTTCCGCTGCGTCCGAAACAGCGTCGCGCCCCCACCCGCCGCTCTGGCCCCAATCAGACGAATTCAGGCGCGAGACTTCGCCCGCTACAAGCCAGCTTCCGACGATGTGTTCAACGCGTACCGAATCCTGTACGCCTCCCCCGCCTTGCCCTTGAACGCGGTCGATGGCGGCGTCGTGAACGAGACCGCCGATTGGCGTGAAGAGAAGATCAGTCTCGATACCGGCTACCGCGGCGAGCGGATGGCCGTATACCTCTTTATGCCCAAGCACGTCCGGCCCCCCTACCAGACCGTTCTGTTCTTTCCCAGCGCGCGTGTCGACTACCTCACCGACAGCAAGAATGGAACGGCGCTGGGGGATCTGCAGTTCTTCGACTATGTCATCCAGAGCGGTCGCGCCGTCGCCTACCCCATCTATCAGGACACCTACGAGCGGCGGCTGAAATACTCCCTCCCTGGCGGCGGCCAGGCCATCCAACTCACCACCGACGCTTTCAAGGACGCCTCGCGCACCCTCGACTACCTCGCCACCCGCTCCGACATCGACAGCAGCAAACTCGCCTACCTCGGTGTCAGCTGGGGAGCCGCTGACGGCATCATCTACGCCACTCTTCTCCAAGACCGCCTCAAAACCGCGGTCTTTCTCGATGGCGGCTACTTCCTCGATTCGCCGCCGCCGGGCGGCGACCAAGCCGATTTCGCACCACGCATGAAAAAGCCCGTCCTCATGGTCAATGGACGGTATGACTACGTCTTCTCCGTCACCCTTGCGCAAGATCCCATGTTCAACATGCTCGGCACGCCGCCTGCGGAGAAGCAGCACCTCGTCCTGGAAACGACTCACGACGTGACCGACGATCGGCTCCATCTCGTGAAGTCCGTCCTGAGTTGGTTCGACCACTACCTCGGACCTGTCTCCGAATAACTTCCTCACACACCTTCCTCAAAGCGCAGGCATCGGCGGAACGATGGTTCTTCCGCTCGTTAGTTTCGCGGCAACAATCACACTAGCAGCCGGAGATGAATATGCCCGACACGACCTTCTACAACATTTGGCGAACGAAAGATGCCAAGGACCGGGCTGCGCTGATCGCAGGGATGAGAGAGGAAGCGCCCGCGCTCGCATCCAAGGCGGGGTTTGTCGCTATGACCGTCTCGGAATGCACCGAGGACGGCCGCGTTCTCGTCGAAGGGCGTTGGCAGTCGCAAGACGCTTTCGATGCAGCCGTCGCCAACGATCCATCGGCTCAGAAGTCGCGCATGTCTCTCGAGCAGTTTGGTTCGTCCGAGCCCGGCTTGTTTACAGAGGTGTTCCATGTTGTGCCGACGCTTGCTACCGGCAATGCCGGAGAAGTCCATTTGCCAAGCGGGATTCAAGAGCACACGGCTGACGTCAATGGCCAGACCATCCATTACCTTAGAGCGGGAAGTGGACCGGCCCTAGTGCTGGTGCATGGGTATCCCGAGTCTTCTCTAACGTGGCGCAAGGTCATGCCGGCGCTCGCAAACGCATTTACCGTCATCGCACCAGACACCAGGGGAACTGGGCAATCTTCCCTGACCGACGGATTCTCGATCGAAGACGTTGCCGACGATATCTACGAGCTCGTTAGATCCTTGGGCCTCAAAGAGATCTCTCTCGTGGGGCAAGACTTTGGCGTTCAAATCGTAAGTGCATACGCGGCAAAGCATCGCGAGGATGTATCGGCGCTAGTGGTGATCGAGTCACCACTGTCAGGGTTCGGCCTGGAGGACCTGTTTGCCAGCTTTTGGCACTTTGGCTTCCTGGCTTCGCCGTCTGCTGAGCTGCTGATTGCCGGAAGGGAGAAGGAGTTCTTCAGCATGTTTGCCTTCGGTGACTTCATCTTCCACAAAGAGGCCTTCGCACAGGCGGATATCGACCGGTATATCGCCGATCAAGTTCGACCTGGCCGGCTCAGGGCAGGATTTGCCTACTACCGCGCTCTGCTCGCCGATAACGACTTCTTCAGCAAGACGGTCGCACCACCGTGGACGTTTCCGGTACTCTGCCTCGATGGAGACCACTCGATGAACGGTCTTACTTCGAAGTCCTTTCAACAAGTCGTGCCAGAGCTGAAGTCAGTCATCGCCACCAACTGTGGCCACTTTGTGCAGGAGGAGCAGCCGGACTTTCTGGCGAAGACTCTCTTAGCATTCCTTCCGTCGAGGCCATGATGCTTTTCCGCTGTGCGCCGTCTTGCAAGCGCATGCAGACAATCGTCAGTCGCACATGACGGCTGACAGTAAACCGGCGTCTGAAGACCAATCTCGCACCTTAGTTTGTTGCCTGACGAGAACTCGCGCCGTGTCGAGGAGAAATAACCTCGCTCCTTTCGGCTTGATCATCTGAGCACTCACAAAAGCGCCGTTGATGAGCAGCGAAAGCTGGGTTGCGAGTTGGACCGGGCGACTGACGCTAAGCCTTCGCCGATCTCCGCCAGTCGCCGACGCATCTCCTGTTTGTGAGCGGCAGCGACTTTGCGAGCGGGATGGTCCGCAACCAGCCACACAAAGTGACAGTCTCCGCGTCTGCGTTAGACCCAACATCACGTCAGGGGCAGGGTTTCACCCCTAAGCTTAAGTCGGGCTGGGGTATCCGAGCCCGCTCCCGCAAAGGGAGACCTGGTTCTTATGCAGGTCGCTCACACCCTTTCCCTGACGGCTTCGCGAACTGGACCAGGAATTCAGTCTGCTGATTCAGGACTCGATGAGTGTATCGACCTGTGATCGCCCAGGTGAGAGCGCGAGGCACCGTCACCTCCGAGATGACAGTCAACACCGAGGCCACTCTCGAGAGAGGCCAGCACGCGTTAGATCAGCGGATCGAGGGTCGGGATGATCTGTCGTTCAAACAGTCTAAACTTGGTAGCGATATCGGGGCTCGAACCCGAACTCTTCGCCTTGAGAGGGCGACGTGTTAACCAGTTACACCATATCGCCACACCCGGCCGGAGCCGGCCACTGCGGACTCACGAAGTATAGCAAAGACCAGGCTCGAGAGTGAACTCGCACCCCACCGCTCCGGCCAGACTACAGCCCGAGCTTCTTCACCTCGTCGTTGTAGTACTTGCGATACAGGATGTCCCACTCCTGCGACCCTTCGAGGATGATCTTCCGCTGCGATGCGATCTTCTGTCGAGCCGCGGCATCGATCTTCATCTCGTCCATCAGTAGCTTTTCGAGCGCCTTGCGCGCCTCCTGCCGAATCGTGTTTCGATCTTCCTTGAAGTCGACCTCGTCGATCTCCGCCAGCGTGTCCGCGACCGTGTGCGCCAGCTTATTCAACTTGTCGCGCGTGATCCTCAAAGGACCGCCTTGTATTGGTTCACCAGCTTCATCTTGACCTTCTTGAACATCTCCGGGTAGCTCACGCCGCCCTTCCGCATGTCCTCCTGGATCGCGTCAAGAATCACCCGAACCTCGTCGTTGATCCTGTCCTCGAGCGACAGCTCATCGACCAACGCCGTACCCACGCGGCTCTCTGCCAGCGCTGGTTTGCTGGTCTCGATCATCTTCGCCGCAACCAGGTGTTTCACCGTCTGGCGCGCAAGGTACCCAACATAATCCCTGGAAAAAATCATGGTCCGCACCCTGAATATAGCACGCTGAATCTGCGGAGCTTAGCCGCCGTCAGAGACCTCGCCCGACCACCGCAGCCGTGCGTCAGCCGCCGCTTTCTGCGAAGATGGTACCCGGATGCAACCCGACAACCTCAACACGCTCAAAGACGACATGGTCGCCTTCATCGCCGGCCACGGCATGCGCCGGCTCTCCGCCTACGTCACCGAAGAGGTCCCGACCGTCGTCTTTGAAGAAGAGACCCCCGATAGCTGGAAGGACTTCGTCGAACACGCCAAGGCCGCCAACGCCAGCTTCATCACCATGAGCGAAGTGATCCTCGAGAAGTCTGACATCGCCGTCCTCCTCGAGCAGATCCGCGAGCAGAACTTCCCCGACGACGCCGCCCCCGAGATCGACGACGCTGAGCACCTCGTCAAGCACGTCGGCAAGGTCGGCTACCTCCAGCTCGGCTTCGCCCACCAAGGTGTCATGTTCGTCTTCGAGACCGCGACGGAGTGGTACGACAGCTTCCAGAACCTCATGGAGACCGTCGCCGAGCTCGGTGGCATCGTCGTCGACGATCACGACGAAGACTAGCCGCGGCGTCGCAGCCGGCGAGACCTGGCTCGGAGACCCGGGTCCCATCCTCCGAACGGCGCGGACGGCTCTCCTGTCGGCGGAGTGGCGCGACCTCTAGCCCTGCAGCCCTCCACAACACGTCGAACCTACTCCCTGATGGCCGCCTTGCCCGACTCTGCCCCAACGTCCTCGCCAGAACGCGCCGCCCAGCCCGCTCAGACACCTTGGCAGACACGCGCCGCCGATCCCGCGCTCACCCGCTTCGTCCAGGCCCACCTTGACTGCCCCTCTCCCGTCGCCCACCTGCTTGTTACCCGCGGCCTTTCCACGCCCTCCGATCTCCGCACCTTTCTCGAACCCACCCTCGAAGACCTGCACGCCCCCGCGCTGATGCTCGGCATGGACCTCGCGGTCCACCGCATCCAGCAGGCGCTGGCGTCAAGCGAGCCCATCCTCATCTACGGCGACTATGACGTCGACGGCACCATCGCCACCGTCCTGCTCAAGACCGCCATCGAGCGTACCGCACCCCCCGGGCGCCCCGCGCACGTCTCCTGGCACGTACCCCACCGTATTCGCGAGGGCTACGGCATCCGCACCTCCCGCCTCGCCGAGGCCGCGGCCGCGGGTGTCCGCCTCGTCATCTCCGTCGACACCGGCATCCGGGCCTTCGATGCCGCCCGCGAGGCCCACGCCCTCGGCCTCGACCTCATCGTCACCGATCACCACCTCACCGACGACGCAGCCGGACTGCCCGACGCCCTCGCCGTCCTCAACCCCGCCCAGCCCGACTGTTGCTATCCCTTCAAAGGCCTGTGCGGCGCCGCCGTCGCCTTCAAGCTCGCCCACGCCCTCCTCCTCGCCCACGCCACCGCCGGCCCTGATCCCGCCCGCGACCTGGACCGTCTCCACCGAGCCCTCCTTCCCTCCTTCCTCAAGCTCGTCGCGATCGCCACTATCGCCGACTCCGTCCCCCTCGTCGGGGAGAACCGCACCCTCGCCGCCCTTGGCCTGCGCGAACTCGCCAACCCTGTCCAGCCCGGCCTGCGCGCCCTGCTCCGCGTCGCCGATCTCCCCCTCGACCGCTCCCCCACCGCCGTCGAAGTCGGCTTCCGCATCGCTCCGCGCATCAACGCCGCCGGCCGCATGGACATCGCCGACGACGTCATCGAGCTCTTCCTCACCCGCTCGCCCGAGCGCGCACAGGCCCTTGCCAGCAAGCTGAACGACCTCAATGAAGATCGCCGCGCCACCGAGCGCACCGCCCTCACCGCCATCGAAGCCCGGCTCGCCGCGACGCGCGACCCCATCACCGGCTTCGCCCCGGAGACCATCGTCCTCGACGATCCGGCCTGGCATCGCGGCGTCCTCGGCATCCTTGCCTCCCGCATCGTCGACCGCACTGGCCGTCCCGCCCTCGTTCTGACCCACGAAGCCCAAAACGAGGAAGCCCAGCCCCCCGAACAACAAGACCACGAATCGCGAAGCCGTGAACCGCTGGCCCATGACGCCCAGCCCCTCACGCTCCAGGAGTCCCCCGCAAAGCAGCCCGCCACCCAGGCCCACGGCTCCGGCCGCTCCGTTCTCGGCTTTCACCTGCTCGACGCGCTCACCGCCGTGCACGCGGCGGAGTGCCCGGTCGTTCCCGCCGGCCAGCTCTTCACCCGCTTCGGCGGCCACGCCCACGCCGTCGGCTTCTCGCTGCCCTCGTCGAGCGTCGCCCTGCTTCGCGAGCGCCTCCGCGACTACAGCGCCGCCCGCCTCACCGCGGAGATCCTCACCCCACCCCTGGTCGCCGACCTCCTCGTCCCCCGCGACCAGCTCTCACTCGAGCTCAACCGTTGGCTCCAGCGCTGCGCCCCCTTCGGCAACGGTCACCCCGAGCCCGTCCTGCTCACCCGCGGCCTCACCCTCACTGCCCCCCCGCGCCTCATCCAAGAGCGGCACCTCTGCCTCACCTTCGCCGCCTCATCCGGCCAGCCCGCCCTGCAGGGCATGGCCTGGAGCCGCTCCACCGACCCCGCCGCGGCGTGGCCGGCACGCCTGGGCGCTCTCGGGATCGGTGCCGGCTCCACCCTCGACCTCCTCTACCGCCTGACCGCCAAATCAAACTCCTGGTTCTCCGGCCTCGAACTCGAGATCATCGATCTCCGCCCCGCCTGACCCCTTCCTGCTACCCCACCGCTGCATCGAAGCTCGTGCATCCGCGTCATATACTTGGTTCTGCGCGCGACACCATGCCCACGGTCGAGACATCACGAAGGTCATCCCTCAACGTCGCGAGAAGGTCACCACTCGCCATGGCGAGCTTCGTCCTCCTCGCCATCGTCGCCGCCGTCCTGATCACGCGCAGCTTCACCGCAGAGAAGGCCGGCGTCCGCGTCTCCCCCGTCACCCGCGAGCCGCTCATCAGCACCGTCTCGACCAACGGTAAGGTCGAACCCGTCGAGTACTACCCTGCCCATGCGACCGGCTCCGGCGTCGTGCAGCGCGTCTACGTCGAGGTCGGCGATCACGTCAAAGCCGGCGATCCGCTGATCAGTATGACCGACGCCGACGCCCGGCAACGGCTCGCTGCCACCATCGCCGCCCTGAGCGTCGCCGAGGGCAACCACTCCGACGTCCAGACCAACGGCAGCCCGCAGGAGCGCCTCGCCGCCGCCGCCAATCTGACCCGCGATCAGCAGCAGCAGCAGCAGGCCACCAAGTCTCTCGCCGCCCTGCAAGAGCTAGAGAGCCACGGCGCCGCCTCCGCCGCCGAGGTCACCGCCGCCCAAGACCGGCTCACGGCCGCCAACAACGCCCTGCACCTCACCGAGCAGCAGAATCGCGACCGCTACAACGACAACGACCGTAACCGCACCACCGCACAGCTCAACGATGGCCGCGCCGCCGTCGCCGCCGCCCGCGCCAACCTCGCATCGCTCGATATCACCGCCCCCTTTGCCGGCACGGTCTACTCGGTCTCCGTCAACCCGTACGACTTCGTCAACGGAGGCGAGACCCTGCTCGATCTTGCCGATCTCAACCGCATCCAGGTCCGCGCCTACTTCGACGAGCCTGAGATCGGTCACCTCAACAAGGGGCAGGCCGTCACCATCATCTGGGAAGGCCGCCCCGGTCAGACCTGGCACGGTCACATCGAACGCGCTCCCTCGACCGTCATGACCTACGGCACGCGCAACGTCGGTGAGTGCATCATCAACGTCGACGACGCCCGCGGCGACCTGCTTCCCAACACCAACGTCACGGTCACCGTCACCACCTCGCAGCGCTTTAACGCGCTCACTGTTCCGCGCGAGGCCGTGCATACCGAGAATGGCGTCAACTTCGTCTATCGCGTCGTGAACAACCGCCTTGTGCGCACCACCGTCCAGGTCGGCGTCTTCAACGTCACCCGCGAAGAGATCGCCACCGGCCTCAGCGAGAAGGACACCGTCGCCCTGAGCGCCACCGATGGTCGCGACCTCGCCAATGGCCTCGAGGTCAAGCCCGTCGAATGAAGCTGCAGCCTCTTGATATCGTAGGCCCGTCCGCCCTCGCTCTCTTCCTTCTTCTTCCCGGCAGCGTCCCCGCACAGGCGTCCGGTCAGCCTCCGTCGCCGTCTGAAGCGCAGACGGCGACCCAGCCCACCGCTCACACCGCACTCGCCCGCACTGCCCTGCTCGAGGGTCGCGCCGGCGACGCCGAATCCCTCCTCCGCGCCGACCTGAGACAGGCTGCCAGCGCACCCGATCACCTGCTCCTCTGCCGCGTCCTCTACGCGGAGAGTCGCAACGACGAGGCCGAGCCCGAGTGCGAGACCGCCGCCGCCGCCATGCCCGCCAGCTCTGAGGCCCAGCTCTGGCTGGGCCGTGTCTACGGCGCGCGCGCGTCCGCCGCCAACCCCCTCCAGGCCTTCGCTCTCGCTCGCAAGGTCCGCAGCAGCTTCGCCCGCTCGGTCGAGCTCGACGGGCACAACCTCGAGGCTCTCAACGATCTCGGCGAGTTCTACGTCAGCGCTCCCGCCATCGTGGGTGGCGGCCTCGATAAGGCACGCGCCCTTGAGCCCCAGCTCAGTGCAGTCGACTCCGGCGCCGGGCACCGTCTGCTCGGCGAGATCGCCCGAAAGGCCGGCGACCCCGCCACCGCAGCGCGTGAGTTCGAGACCGCCGCCCGTAGCGGCCGGCCAGTCGATCTCGCCGACCTCGCCCGCTTTCACCTTCACCAGAAGGAGACCGACGCCGCCGTCATCGCCGCCCGCGCCACCATCGCCGCCGATCTCCGTCGCGACGCCTCCCTCGTGGATGCCGGCAGCGTTCTCATCCGTCTCAACCAGGAGCCACAGCTCGCCTTGCAGGCACTCAACAGCTACGTCACCTCACCAGCCCGCACCGACGAGGCCCCCGCCTTCAAGGTCCACCTCCAGATCGCCAGACTGCTCCGCAGACAGGGCGACACGGACGGCGCCCGCCGCGAGGTCGCCGTCTCCGAGACCCTCGCTCCCGGGTACGCCGCCGCCCGCAAGGCCGCGGGCGACCTCACCCCCTAGCCGCAGGCATGGTCCACCGCCGAACGAACGTGACCCACCCGATCCGCAGGCGACCTGAACCCTGGCCGCCCATGACAGTACAGTAGGTTCTAACCGACTTCATGCCCATCTCGCCGAATCCGCTCCTCCGACTCACCCGCTCGCTGCCGGCTGCCGTCCTGCTCCTCGCCGTGAGCCGCCTTCCCGCCCAGATCTCCCTGACCACCGCCGTCGATCTCGCCCTCCGCAGCAACCCCCGCGTTCTGCTCGCCGAGTCTGACGTCATTCGCGCCCGCGCCGTGACCCAGGAGACCCGCGACGTCTACATTCCCAGCGTCTCCGTCGGCGGCTCCGGCTACGGCCGCTCCTTCGGCTACCCCCTCGGACAACCCACGCTGTTCACCGTCACCGCCAGCTCGCTCGTCTTCAGCTTCTCGCAGAGAGACTACGGCCGCTCCGCCCGCGCCGGCCTCTCCGCTGCCAGCTTGGCCCTCACCGAAGCCCGCGAGGCCGTCGCCGAAGACACCGTTTTGACCTATCTCGCCCTCGACCACGACGTCGGCCGCGAGGCCGCCCTCAAGCAGGAGCTCACCCTTGTCAATCGCCTGATTACCATCGTCGAGGATCGTCTCGCCTCCGGCCAGGACACCCCCATCAACCTCACCAGCGCCCGTCTCGCCAGCGCCCAGATCCGTCTCAGGTTGCTGCAGGTTCACGACGAGCAGCAGGTGGACCGCACCCGCTTTGCCCACCTCACCGGCCTTCCCGTTGAAGGTCTGGGCATCGTCGAAGGCAGCATCGCGGCCGTGCCTCCGCCCGCCCCGCTCGCGTCGCTCGCCGGCGCCCCCGCCTCCCCCGGCATCGACGCCGCGTTTGCCGCCGCCCGTGCCCGGCGGGAGCAGGCCTTTGGCGACGCACGCTACCTCTATCGGCCGCAGATCAGCTTCGCCGCCCAGTACAGCCGCATCAGCACCTTCAACAACTCCGGATTTCTGGAGTACTTTGGCCGCCGCGACCCCACCGGCAACCTGCTTCCCTTCCCCGCGGACGCCTTCGGCGCCGGCGTGCAGGTCTCCATTCCCATCCTCGACTACCTCCACCGGGCGAAGGCCCGCGAGTCCGCCGAAGACGCCGTTCACGCCGAGCGCGACGCCGAGACGCAGCGTGATCTCTTCGTCGAAGGCCGCATGCGCACCGCCGGAGCCACCGCCGAGCTCGCCGCCCGCAACGAGATCGCCGAACTCGATCAGCAGCTCGCGCAACAGCAGCTCGACATCACCCTCGTCCAGCTCCAGCACGCCGTCGCCGGAGCCACCCCGCTCACTCCGAAAGAGGAGCAGAACGCCCGCATCGCCGAGCGCGAGAAGTTCCTCACCCTGCTCGACGCCCGCTTCCAGATGCGGCAGGCCCAGGTCAACCTCCTGCGCCAGACCGGCGGCCTCGAGCGCTGGCTCAAGACCCTCGCGTTGGGCCAGCCCGCGACGTCGCCCGGCGAGTCCTCCAGCGTCTCTCTCTCGACGACCCCCGAATAGCCCGAATCCTTCCGCCTCCACTCCCGTCCAACCTTGGTGCCGTTTGCCCGCAGCGGGCGAACCAGCGTCGCAACCCGTCCCGGGCTCTCCCACCGTCCAGAGCCGCTCGGGCAGGGTTGCGAAATGGTAAACTGAAAGGTAGCGATGCCACTGAAAACACTCTTCCTGAACCCGCCCTCCTTCGAAAACTTTGACGGCGGCGCCAGCTCCCGCTGGCCCGCGACCCGCGAGATCGAGTCCTACTGGTATCCCGTCTGGCTCGCCTACCCCGCCGGCATGCTCGAGGGCTCGCGTCTCCTCGACGCCCCTCCGCATCACGTCTCCGCCGACGAGACCATCGAGATCGCTAAGTCCTTCGACTTCCTCGTCCTCTTCACCTCGACTGTCGGCTGGACCGGGGACCACGCCCTCGCCGAGGCGATCAAGCGCGCCAATCCGGCCATCAAGATCGCCTTCGTCGGGCCGCCCGTGACCACCGACCCCGACCGCGCCCTCAACGAGTGCTCCGTCCTCGACTTCGTCTGCCGCCGCGAGTTCGACTTCTCCGTCGTCGAGTACGCCAACGGCAAACCCCTCGCCGAGATCCTCGGCATCAGCTACAAAGACGCCAGCGGCACCATCCAGCACAACCCCGATCGCCCCCAGGTCGAAGACCTCGACGCCATGCCCTGGGCCACCAAGATCTACAAGCGCGACATGGACGTCACGCGCTATAACGTCCCCTTCCTCCTCCACCCCTACATCTCCCTCTACTCCACCCG
Organism: uncultured Acidobacteriaceae bacterium; assembly: GCA_964247625.1. Classification (GTDB taxonomy): domain Bacteria; phylum Acidobacteriota; class Terriglobia; order Terriglobales; family Acidobacteriaceae; genus Edaphobacter. The sequence continues at coordinate 508,545 of CAXTVA010000001.1, read as the reverse complement.
CGGCTGCCCCGCGCAGTGCACCTTCTGCCTCTGGCCCCAGACCCTCTCCGGCCACGCCTGGCGCAAGCGGTCTACCGATGACGTCGCCGCCGAGATGGCCTGGGCTAAGGAGAACTTCCCCCACGTCAAGGAGTTCTTCTTCGACGACGACACCTTCAATATTCAGAAGGCGCGCACCGTCGAGCTGTGTTCCAAGCTCAAGCCGCTCGGCATCACCTGGTCCTGCACCTCGCGCGTCACCACCGATCGCGACACCCTCAAGGCCATGAAGGAGGCCGGCTGCCGTCTGCTCATCGTCGGCTTCGAGTCCGGCGACCCTCAGATCCTCAAGAACATCAAGAAGGGTGCCACCGTCGAGCGTGCCCGCGACTTCGTCAAAGACTGCCACGACCTCGGCCTCGTCATCCACGCCGACTTCATCCTCGGTCTCCCCGGCGAGACCAAGGAGTCCATCCGCAACACCATCGACTTCGCCAAGAGCCTCGACTGCGAGACCATTCAGGTCTCCGTCGCGCACGCCTATCCCGGCACCGAGTTCTACGACTTCGCCGCTCGTAATAACTTCATCACCAACGAGAAGATGGAAGACGGCGGCGGCCACCAGATGGCCCACATCGAGTACCCCGGCCTGCCTACCGAGTACGTGATGGAGATGATTCACAAGTTCTACGACGAGTACTACTTCCGCCCCAAGGCCGCTGCCCGCGTCGTCTGGAAGGCCATCGTCAACCGCGACGTTCCCCGCCTCTACACCGAGGCCAAAGCCTTCATGAAGCTCCGCTCCCAGCGCAACAAAGCCGCCCGCCTCAAGGCCGCCGAGTCCGCGCTCAAGCAGCAGGAGTCTGTCAGCATGAACGCCTGATAGCAGATCAGCCGGCGGTCCTTCCAGACAGACCGCCGGCCCTTCCACCTCGCTCCTACGCCAGCTCCAACGCCGGGTTCTCCTCGCCCCGCGTCGTCTCGTAGCGGCGCTGGATGCGGTTCGCCACACGGCTGCCCATTTGAATCATCGGATGTTCGATCAGGTGATAGCCCAGGAAGGCCAGCACGGCGATGGCCGATACCTCCACGCAGAGCTGCACGCCGAAGGGTCGCCCGCGAAGCACGGAGAAGGCGAGGATGATGCACAGGGGATGCATCAGGTAGATCCCGTACGAGTACTTCGCGATACGATGGCTCGCCACCACCACCGGTCGGTACTGGATCTGCCGAAAGCTGGGCAGCGCCAGCCCAAGTACAAGACAGACGATCCAGCCACCGCGAACCGAGGGGTGCCGCATAAAGGCGAGACACAGCAGCCCGAGAAAGATCGGAAAGCTCCATCCCGGAAGAGAAGGTTTCAGTCGTCGAAACCCGACGTACGCGATGATGCCCGGGAGGAAGTCCGGGATCACCGTGAGCAGGGTGTTCACATCCCGACTCGTCTCTGCCCGCAGGACGAGGGCGCACATGGCCCAAAGCAGCAGAAGCGGCCACATCGCCTCCTCCCGCCGAACAAACGCGAACCCGACCGGCAGAAACACATACATCTGCACCTCGAGCGGCAGCGACCACAGCACACCGGTCACGTTCGAGCTGTGAATGAGGTTCTGCACCAGCAGAAGGTTCATCAGCACCTCCTTCAAACTGAGATGCTGCGTCTCAAACAGCAGAAGGACGTGGCCGACGACCAGCACGTGCAGCGCAACGATGAGGAGGATGACAACGACCGCCAGGGGGTAGATGCGAAAGATGCGGCGGACGTAGAAGTCGAGTGTGTGCGGCCGCCGCTCGAGCGACCACATAAGTACCAGGGCCGTGTGAACAAAGAAGAGATATACGCCGAAGACCCCGAGCCAGCCCCACTTTGAGCTCTCAGCCGCAACGTTCTTGTGAACGATCATGGTGTGATCGATCACCACCAGAACCACCGCAAACGCCCGCATCAGATCCAGATTCGACTTCTCGTACATGCTTACCCGTGTAGCGGTTTCGATGCGAGCCCAGGCCCTTGCCACCGCTTGTAGCTACCATACCGTTCCAGCATGGAGCACGTCACGTCTGCTTCTGCGGGCAACGCGTCTGCCGCCCTACTGCACGAGCAACCTGTTCCCGCACGGTACTCGAAGTCTCTGGACAGTCCTGAACGCGCAGATGGCACATCTTGCCGAGCACATTCACTACACTGGAAGCAGCGTCTCGTAGCCGTCCAGCCCTGCTGGCCGGTTAACGACAGCGACGAGAGACCCCGAGGCGAACTAACCAAAGTGGATCGCTCTCTCGGTACCCCGCTAAACGTTCTCTTTTGAATATTTTGCACGTATTCAAAGGGGTAGGGGGTATCACCGCGCAACAGTGTACCTCGTTCACAGATCATGGCACATACCCTCACCCCCGGCCGTTACCTCGTCCTCCTCGCCGTCATGCTCACCGCCTCGGTCGGAGACACGCTGCTATCGCATGGCATGTCCCAGGTCGGCCCGGTCAGCCTGACGCACCTCGGCGCCCTTCTCCACGCCCTCGCCAACCCCTGGGTCATCGCAGGCATCCTCTGTCTGCTCGGCTTCTTCGCGAGCTACCTCTCCGCCCTCTCCTGGGCCGATCTCACCTTCGTTCTGCCCGCCACTGCCTTCGGCTACGTCATCGTCGCCCTGCTCTCGCACTTCTGGCTGGGCGAGCACATCAGCCTCTCCCGCTGGATCGGCATTCTGCTCATCGTCTGCGGCGTCGGCTTCGTCGCCAACGGCCCCTCGCTCACCGAGCACACGGCCGTTCCGCCCGACCCGCTCGCCCCCACCGCGACAGGATCTGTCGCGAGCCGCTCCGCATGAACCACCTTCACACCAGCCTCGCGGTCACCTGGTCGACGATCCTCGCCGTTGCCGCGACCGCCGTCGCCGGGGACTGCCTCACCGCCGGGGCTATGCGCCGTATCGGCGACCTCGACCTCATCCGAGCCCACTCCGGCCTCACCGGCGCCATCCGCGCCGTCGTCTCCAGCCCGATGTTTCTCCTCGGCGTCCTCTCGATGGCGCTCAGCTTCTTCACCCTGCTCTTCACCCTCTCCCGCGTGGACGTCTCGCTCGCTGCCCCCGCGTCCGCCTCCCTCACCTTCATCGGAAACGCCGTCGCCGCCAAGCTCTTTCTGCGCGAGAACGTCGACCGCCGTCGCTGGATCGCCGCCCTCTTCGTCTGCGTCGGCGTCGCCCTGCTCACCCGCTAGAGCGGAGAGAGCGGTCGCAAGACTTACTTGGAGGAGATGCCTGCTTACGACGCCTTGGACCTGAAGCCACTACCGATCAGCGACCCTTGTTCGATCCCCGGCTCAGCCAACGCATCAGCCCCCGAGGAATCAGCTCCGGCGAGAGAAACCGCCGCGGCTCGCCGACCACCGCACCCGCTGCGAGCCGCCCACTTCGTACCGCGCCCTCCATCGTCGATGGCCACTCCGTCCGCGTCCAATCTCCAGCGAGGAACAGCCCCGGCCACACCGTAGCCTGTGCTGGCCGCAACCGATCCATCCCGGGAGCGACGCTGAAGGTCGCGCGCGCCTCCTTCAGCACTGCGCTCTTCACAAGCGTCAGACCGGCAACCTGCGGGTAAAAGATAGCAAGCTCCCGCATCGCAGACTCTAGAATCGCCTTCCGAGTCATCGCCAGTTCCGCAAAAGAGCCGCTGATCACAAGCTCTACGTAGCTTCCCCGTCCGGCGCTCCACTGGCGGATGCGCGACTTGTGAAACATCCACTGTACCCGCGTGTCGAGCAGCGCCGCCTGCGCGTCCTCGCTGAACTCGCGGTCGAACCACAGATGAACGGTCGTAATCGGCGCCACCGGGATCGCAGCCGTTGCCTCGGCCAGCGACTCGCCCCCAGGTAGTGGCGCCAGTAGTCGTCCCGCGCGCTTGAGGTCCGTTGCGACCACGACCGCGTCCGCGCACATGGTCTCGCCGGCCGCCGTCCGCAGCCGCCACCGGACGCCGTCCTGCTCAAGACCCTCAACCGCCGTCTTCAGCCGCACCCTCGCACCGAGCCCCTCCGCGTACGTCGCGATCGGCCGGAAGAACTCGCTCAGTGGCTGCGCGGGAACCCCCATGCGCCCCGCTTCGGCCGAACACAGAAACGCGTCGTGGAAGACCTTGCCCGCGTACTTGAGCGAGCACCGCTCTGCGCTGTCGTTCAGCGTCGCGACCATTACCGGCTCCCAGAAGTGACGGATTGCGCGCTCCGTCTGCCCCGTCCGCCGCATCCAGCTCGCGACGCTCTCCTCATCGTCGGCGGGATAGCCGCGCAGAAACTCCGTCAACCCCCGCGCGATGCTCACCTTGTCTCTGAGCCGGAGCATCGGTGCACGCAGCAGGCTCGCCGTCTGCTGCAGCGGCGCCGGCAACGCGCCCGGCTTCAGCACCGACCGCCGTCCACCCGGCTCAAGGAACAGCAGCTCGTCATACCACTGGATCCACTCCGCAACTCCGGCCTGCGTGACCAAGTCGACGATGTTAGTGCAGCAGCCCAGCACCACGTGCTGCGAGTCGATCGTCTCGGCGAGCGCCGGGTGCTCGTAAGAGTAGGCCCGTCCACCCACATACGGCCGCCACTCAGCCAGCGTCACCCGGGCTCCCCCCTCGGCGAGCGCTGCCGTCGCCGCCAGCCCCGCCAAACCGCCGCCCACCACGACGACGTCGTAGCCCATCACGCGCCGGCTCGCAGCCGGAGCGCCATCACGCTCCCCCGTGCCAGCAGCAGCAGCTTCTCCGCCCCTGGCACGCTCACCCGGTCTTCGAAGACGTTCATCCTTCGCCGCCCGATCCGCCCAAGCAGCCGATGGTAGATCTCCAGCAGCACCCAGAGCGCCGCGCGGCTGTCACGGTCGATCAGCGGCAGCAGTCGCCTCCCCGACCCATAGAACTTCTCTGCGCGAATCGCAAGCGACGCCAGCATCGCCCGCTCGTTAGGCTCAAGGGCCGAACCCTCGGCCCACGCGCGGACGCGCTCCAGCGGCACGCCATCCTCGGCCAGCAGATCGAGCGGCAGGTACACCCGCCCCCGTTCTACATCCTCTTTGACATCGCGCAGAATATTGGTGAGTTGGAACGCGACGCCCGTCTCCTCCGCCAGCTTCTCCGCACGCACGTCGCTGTAGCCGAAGATGCGAATCGTGACCAGCCCAACCACCGACGCAACCAGATAGCAGTAGCGATACAGATCCTCAAAGGTCGTGTAAGTCTGCAGCCCTCTCGTCATCGTGGCGGAGGAGTCCAGGTCCATGACGACGCCTTCGAGGAGCTCATCGAGCAGCACATCGGTAACGCCGAAGCGCCGCTGCACCTCGCGCATCGCAATGAAGACCGGATCGTCCGTCGCCGCTCCTGACCGTGCCAGACGCCAGCAGGAGATCCATGCCGCCATCGCACGCCGGCGCTCCTCGATCGGAACCGACTCGTCATCGGAGAGATCGTCCGCCTTCCGCATGAACGCGTAGACCGCGCACATGGCATCGCTCTTCGGCCGTGGCAACACCCGGAACGACCAGAAGAAGTTCTTAGCCTCCCGCTTCGCCAGAGCACGACAGTGGGTGAAGGCCTCGGCCGTGGTCACCGAAGCGGCGCTCCCCCCGCCGGCGATGCAGCGCTGCGTTGACCGGCACGCAGCCGGGAGACGAACGCCGAGAGCAGCAGTCTGACCTTCTTGCGCCGCGTGACCACTGGCCGGCCGCGCAGCGTGTCGTAGCCCTGCGCCGCGATGCCGTCGAGGATGGCCTCGCCGCCTTTGCGAAAAAGATCGAGCGTAACCGCAAGCTCCCGATCGACCGTGCTCGAGATCGCCGCACCGCGCGCCAACAGACCGCGGGTCCGCAACACCAGCGCCTCCATCATCGTGCCAAACTCCGGCGTGAACACCCGCCCGGCGATCTGTCCCTCCTCGACGCCGAAGCGGTCAAGGTACTCCTGCGGCACGTAACGACGACCGCGCTCGGCATCTTCGACCACGTCCTGCCAGAAGTTCGCGAGCTGCAGCCCGGTGCAGATCTCGTCAGAGAGCCGCGCCTGCCGCTCGTCTCGATAGCCGCAGACATGCAGCACCAGCCGGCCGACGGGATTCGCCGATCGCAGCGAGTAGTCGATCACCTCATCCCATGTCGCGTAGTGCGTCTTCACCTGATCCTGCCGGAAGGCGTCGAGCAGATCAGCGAAGAGCGTCTTCGGCAGATCGCAGGCGACGATGGTCTCGTGCAGAGCCACAAAGACCGGATGCCGACTTCGCTCCGGTGCCGCGTAGCACTCGTCCAGCATCTCTCCCCAGGCCCCAAGCAGCCGCAGCGCCGTGGCAGGCGAGTCAACCTCATCGCCAAGGTCGTCCGAGACCCGGCAGTATGCGTAGACACTCTCAAAATGCGGTCGCACGCGCGCCGGCAGCAGCCATGTCGCGACGTGGAAGTTTTCATAATGCGTTGTTGCCAGGGTCTTGCACCACAGCTTCGCCTCGGCCAGCGTGGGCCGCTCCTCCGGCGTCAATAGCGACTCCGGGGCTCCCTCGAGCGTGTCGTCGATCGCCCGGCCCTCGACTGCTCCGGCCAGATCCCCCATCAGAGCTCGACTCCGGCCGGCAGCACCGCCGTCTTGATCTCGCCCTGTCGGGCAACCGACGCGGCAGCCGCGAGCGACGGCAGCGCACCGTGCTCCGCGGCCAACTCCTGGGGATCGCGGCTGCGGTGCAGCATGCGCTGAAACAGCGCCGGCACCTCGCTGAGCGTCGCCCGTCCCGTGATGTACTCAGCCGCCCGGAACCGCCCGCTTGCCAGAAGATCAAAGGCAGTGCGCGCCGTCGCAGGCGTGTGATGAAAGCTGGCCTTGAGCGTGATGTCTCCATAGTGCAGGCTGTTGGTGTCCAGACGAACCAGCGTTCCGCTCGGCGGACCGCCGAAGAAGTTCACCAGCCCCCCCTTGCGCACCATCTTGACCGCCTGCTCCCACGTCGCCGGAGATGCGACCGCGTCCACTGCCACGTCCACACCGCGCCGCGCCGGGGTCAATCCACGCACCGTCTCGATGACGTCGCGACCACTTCCAATCAACACGGTGTCTGTCGCGCCAGATGTCAGCGCAAGCTGCACCTGCTCGGAGCGCTTCACCACCGCAATGACGCGCACGCCGTGAAGCGCAGCGACTTGCATGAACATGAGTCCAATCGGACCGGCGCCGATGATCGCCATCGTGTCCCCGGGTTCGGCGCCGGACTCCTCCAGCCCACGCACCACGCACGCCAGTGGTTCGACTAGCGCCGCGTGCTCGAGCTTCAGCGCGGTGGGAACCGCGAGTGTGTTCTTCCGCACGATGCGCGCCGGTATGCGCATGTACTCGGCATAGGCCCCGTTGTTGAACAGCAGGTCGTCGCAGAGATTCTGCTGTCCTTTGCGACACCAGAAACAGACGTCGCACGGCGCGGAGTTCAGCGCAACGACGCGTTCGCCCTCGTGAAAACCCGTCACTCCGGCACCTGCCTCAATCACGACGCCCGCGACCTCATGGCCGAACGGCATCGGTGGCTTGAGCATGCGCGCGTGATACCCGCGGCGATACACCTTGAGATCAGTCCCGCAGGTCAGCGCGGCACCGACCCGCAGCACCAGTTCGCCGGCATCGGCGTGCGGCCGTGGCACCGACTCCAGGCGCAGATCCTCCCGGCCATGGAGTATCGCCGCCATCATCTCGTCATGCATAGTTCCATTCTCGCATTCTGCAGCCGTTCGAGAGTAGTCCACCTTGAGCTACTGTGATGCCAGCAAAGGATTTCGACCCCGGAGTGAACCTCCTGCATCTGTTACATTGAGCCTTAGTCCACCATGCCCCTTGTCTCGCCAGAGGCCTTTGCCAAACAGATCGTCGGTTCGATCCAGGTGTACTCGCTACTCGTGGCACACGCCGTTGCCGACCTCTTCACGCCGCCAGTCTACTGGTCCGACATCTACACCCAGATGGACTCGATCGGCGTCGGATCGTTACCCATCGTGGTGCTGACCGGCTTCTTCACGGGCGCCGTGCTTGCCCTTCAGTCCGCGACCTCGCTCGAGCAGTTTGGCGCGGTCGGCATGACCGGTAATCTCGTCGCCCTCTCCATGGTGAAAGAGCTCGGGCCCGTACTCACCGGCCTCATGGTCTCCGGCCGCAACTCCTCCGGGATGGCCTCCGAGCTCGGCAGCATGAAGGTGACCGAACAGATCGACGCCATGCGAGCGCTCGGGACCGACCCCATCCGCAAGCTCGTCACTCCGCGCGTGGCCGCGACGGTCTTTATGCTCTTTTTTCTCACCATCCTCTCGGATGCGGTCGGCATCGCAGGCGGTGCGCTGGTCGGCGTCTTCATCCTCGGCCTGAACGCAACCAGCTACTTCCACAACTCCTACCGCTCGCTGGTCTATGCGGACGTCGTGCAGGGTCTCACCAAGCCGCTCTTCTTCGGCTTCATTATCGCGAGCGTCGGCTGCTACTTTGGCATGAACACCAAGGGCGGCACCCAGGGCGTTGGCAAAGCGACCACACAGGCTGTCGTCGTCTCCTCCGTCTTCATCATCATCGTGGACTTCCTCATCTCACGCACGATGATCGGCATCTTCGGCCGATAGGCGCGCCTATGCCGACCGCCGACGAAGACATCCTTAATCGCGATCGCACCGGCCCGCCTGCGGACGAGCCCGTCGTCACCTTCGACAATGTCAGCATCGCCTTTGACGGCAAACCCGTCCTCGAAAACCTCTCCTTCACGGTGCAGCCGGGAGAGACCCGCGTCATCCTTGGCCCGGCGGGCGGGGGCAAGTCCGTTCTGCTCAAACTTGCCAACGGTCTGCTTCGCCCCGACAGCGGGACCATCACCGTCTTCGGCCAGCGCATCGACGCGATGCCGGAGCGGGACCTTTACAAGCTGCGCGATCGCATCGGCATGGTCTTTCAGGAGTCCGCGCTCTTCGACTCCCTCACCGTCGAGAACAACATCGCCTATCGCCTCAACGAGGAGCGCTCTGACCCGACCGACACCCACCGCCGTGTCGAAGAGGTGCTGAACTTCGTCGAGCTGCCCAACGCGATCGACAAGTACCCGTCCGAGCTCTCAGGCGGGATGCGTCGCCGCGTCTCGATCGCCCGTGCCATCATCACCGGTCCAGACCTCATCCTCTACGACTCTCCCACCGGCGGCCTCGACCCTATTACCTCGACGACCATCATCGAGCTCGTCGTCAAGCAGCGCGACGTCTCCCACACAACATCGCTGCTCATCACCCACCGCCTGCAGGACGCCTTCAGCCTAGCAACGCATCGCTTTGATCCAGACAAAAACCACATGGAGCCGATCCCGAAGAGCGATCAGGGCGGCATCGAGCCGAGTACGCGGTTCCTGGTGCTCAACGAGGGCAAGGTCGTCTTCAACGGAACCACCCTGGAGCTTGTGCACACCAAGGATCCCTTCCTCAAACGATTCCTCGCCTGAGTCGAGACCAACGCCAGCTTACTCCCGCCGTCCCTTCTGCCATTCGGCATACGGGATGCGCGGCACCTGCACCATCGCGTCGCGCGTGCGCACGTACGCCCCCTGACCGTTCATCCGTCCCACGGCGTGCAGCGCCGCAGCATCGATGTAAGGGCCGGCTGGATCCACGAAGCAATCTTCGACATACATCCCCACGACCTGGCCGAGGATGATGCGGGATCGTCCGATCTCAATCGTCTGCAGCTCGCGGCACTCGAGTGAGGCGTGGGCCTCCGACAGGCGAGGAACGCTGACGATGCTTGACGGGGTCAGGTGCAGTCCGGCCATGTCGACCTCGCTGACCTCCGCCGGGAAGTCCGTCGCGCAGATGTTCATCGGGTGCAGGATGTCCTCGGTAACGACGTTGACGACGAACTCACCCTCGCGCCGGATGTTGCGCGCCGTATCCTTCGGCACCGCCTTGTTGTCCGGCCGGTTCGTCACGCCCATTCCGATCACCGGTGGATCCGTGCAGAGATAGTTGTACGAGCTGAACGGTGCCGCATTGATCCCGCCATCCTCGTTGCGGCTCGTCACCAGAGCAATAGGTCGTGGCGCGACCAGCCCGATCAACAGGTTGTAGATCGTGCGCGCCTGGGTGCTGCTCATCTCGAAGTTCATGCACTCTCCCAGATCTTGGATGAGCAAAACCGCACAGCCGCCAAGCGACCCCGTGTCTCAGCCTGCCAGCGCGTGCTTCACCGTCTCGAGCACAACCGGCCACGCGCCGCTCGCCGGGTCGACGACGTCCATGTGTTCGATCTTCGGCAGCATGCGAAGCGAGACGGCGTCGCCTTGCACCCGTGCCTTGGCCGCCCAGCGCTGCGGCAGCTCCGGCGGAATCTCATCATCGGCTGTGCCCTGCACGAGAAACTGCGGTACGCCGAGCGGTAGCAGGCGCCCAGGATCCCCTGCAAGGTATCTCTCCGGCACGGCCTCGGGACTGCCGCCCATCAGCCGCTCGACCTCCCCGCGATTGTGAGCAAACCCGCCATGGGCGAGGTCGATCGTCAACTGCAGGTCAACCGCACCCGCGAGCGCGATGGCGGCCTTGATCGCGACCCGCGGTCGTGGCTCCTCGATCGGACTGCCCGCGGGGACGTGGTGACGGCCGGCCAGCCAAAAGGCGAGATGACCACCGGCGGAGTGCCCCATCGTCACCACGCGACTGGCATCCACCGGGTGCCGCATCGCGAGGCTCTCGACGAAGTCAAAGCCCTTTGCCGCATCCTCGAAGGTCACAGGCCAGCCGCCGCCCGTTACCCCGACGCGCCGGTACTCGAGCGACCACGCCGCGATGCCCGCACCGCGCAGCGCTTCGCAGAGGAATCCCACGTGGTCGAGGCTGTAGGCCGACTTCCACCATCCCCCGTGCAGCATGACGACCAGCGGAGACCGACCAGCCTGCAGCGGCTTCGGCAGCCAGAGATCGCCGAACTGCTCCGCCGCAGGGCCGTAGTGGATGCGCTGATCCGCCATTGGCGGGGTTCGACTGAGGACGTCCATCTCTCTTCCGATACCACGAGGCGTCATCGCACCGAGCGTCAAAACTACTGCGTTGCAGAGGCCCCCGGAGCCGTAGGAAGCGTGTAGATCACCTCGCCCGGACGCGCATAGTGCAACTCCTCCCGCGCCTGGTGCTCGATCGCGCTCGGATCACTCGTCAATCGCGCGACGTGACCCCGAAGGAAGTCATTCTCCCGCTGCAGCGCCAGCGACTCGCGGCCAAGGCTGGTCGACTCCTGCCGCTTGTGCTCATACGCCGTCAACCCGTTCTGGCCAAAGACCACGTGATATCCCAAGGCGACGGTCAGAGCGGCGGCCGCCGCCGTCGCCAGCCGTCGCCAGCTCAGCAACGGGTGATGTGCGAGGGCGGAGATCACTCCAGCCGATCGTCCCCTTCGCTTTCCCACCGTACGAACATTCATGATGCGTCAGTACATCGCGCGCGGTCACGCATGTCAAGCAAAGAGCGTCGACCGGCCTCGCCGGGAACCCGCGTGCTAACGGTACCTTCGGACCGCCGCGCGCCCTCCCTCCCACAACCCAGCCTTGAAGAGGCACGTGTTGCCTCCGCTCTCTTTCGACGGCATCCATCTTCCAAGATCAAACCTGCCGGTGACGCGCGATTGCGTCGTCGCCTTGTTATGCTGAGATCACCGGACGGCTGCTTCGGTGAGGCCAACGGCCGGCGTTCGTGGAGACTGGGCGGCATCAGCAAAGGATCTGGGAGACCTGACCCAGTCGTGTGCGTCCAGAGATGGCATGCTCCCGCACCTCCTGGCCTCCGGCAGCGAAAGGACAGATGATGACCGCGACCACCGCCACTCGCACCTTGCCCGTTGCTGACGACCACACGCGCGGCTCAGACCGCCTCCGCCGTGGAGTTGCCATCATCGCTGCAAGCGTGCTGGTGGCCCTCGGTGCGCACGTCTCCATCGCCCTGCCATTCACGCCAGTTCCCATCGTCCTCAGCGACTTCGCGGTCATCCTCATGGCAATGCTGCTCGGTCCGGCAGCGGGCTGCGCGGTCATGCTCGCCTACCTGGCCGAAGGTGCAGCCGGCATGCCCGTCTTCAGCCCTCACGGTGCCGGTGGCGTCGCTCAGCTTCTCGGCCCGACGGGCGGCTTTCTGATCTCCTACCCCATCGTCGCCCTCGTCGCAGGCGTGACCTATCGCGGTCTCCGCCGCAGACTCGGCGCGACATTCGCCGCCGCGACAGCCGGCATAGCCGCTACCATGCCGCTCTTCCTTTTGGGTGCAAGCTGGCTCGCGCTCCTGTCCCATCTTCCGGCGGCGCGCGTCCTGCAGCTCGCCGTCACTCCCTTCCTGGCCGGCGCATGCGTCAAGGTGCTCGTCGCAGCATGCATTATCGCCTCTCTCCACCGGCTTGCCCGCCAGTCCTCGGCGCGAACCTAGTGCGGCACCGTTCGCCTGGTCCAAACCACTCGAATGAGACGCCGTGAGCTTCACTCCTGCCTCAGCCTGAGAGCAACGGCACCAAACAAAGGAAGTACAAGACCATGTCCACCCTGACCAGCAGCCTCCCCCAAGTCCACGAGATCAGCATCGCGCACAGCCCGGACTCGGACGACGCGTTCATGTTCTACGGCCTGGCGACCAATAAGGTGCGTGTGCCCGGCTATCGTTTCACCCACGTGCTGACCGACATCGAGACGCTGAACCACAAGGCGATGGACGAGGCCTTCTACGACGTGACGGCGATCTCGTTTCATGCCTACCCGTACCTGCAGGATCGCTACATGCTGATGCCGTGCGGCGGCAGCGTCGGTGAGGGGTACGGACCCATGATCGTCTCCACGCGCCAGCACAGCCTGGATGAGGTGAAGAAGCTGCGGATTGCCGTCCCCGGCACGCTGACGACGGCGTATCTCACGCTCAAGCTCTGGGCGCCCGAGATTGAGACCACCGTCGTTCCCTTCGACCGCATCATTCCCGCGATCGTCGCCGGCGAGTTCGACGCTGGCCTCATCATCCACGAGGGCCAGCTGACCTATGCCCAGGACGGCCTTCACAAGCTGCTCGACCTCGGCATCTGGTGGCGTGAGCAGACCGGCCTGCCGCTTCCACTCGGCGGCAACGCCATCCGCCGCTCGCTTGGTCGCGAGGTGCTTCTGGCGACGACAGAGGCGTTGCGCGACAGCATCCAGCACGCGCTGGATCATCGCGAGGAGGCACTGAGCTACGCCATGCAGTTCGCCCGCGATCTCGACACAGCTACCGCCCACCAATTCGTCGGCATGTATGTCAACGACCGTACCCTCGACTACGGCGCGGATGGTCGTGAGGCGATCTCGCTCCTGCTGCGCATGGGTCACGAACGAGGCATCATTCCGCATGCGGCGAAGGTCGACTTCGTGGAGTAGAGCACCTCTTTCGATGGGAGTTCAAGGCAAGTCCACTCGAGTTTGCTGTGGTATCGTGAAGACACGGGGCTGGGGTCCAACTCTCCACAGGACCGGCCGCACTCGCCCGAGTGCGATGGGATGTACCTGGACGCGTAGCTCAACTGGCAGAGCATTCGACTCTTAATCGACAGGTTGAAGGTTCGATTCCTTCCGCGTCCACCACGCCTTTGCCGAGGCTCGATAAACGAGACGTAACAGTGCTCAAGGTCTCGTGCATCAGGATGGTTGCTGCCCTGGCCTGTGGGATCTCGTTATGCCTCCGGAGGAGGCGATAGCGTTGCGTTGCCTATCGTCCACAAGCTTGTCGGCACAATCACTCGCTGACTAGCGCCAGGGCGCCCATCTCGTAACGGAGCAGCCTCAGCCGAGGTGCGATCCTTCTGTGTCGCTGACCAGAAGCAGTCTCCGGTCAAAGCATCATCGTGCGCCGTGCGGCGACTTCACATGCAATCTTCTTGACAAGATTTAGGGCCGATCGATACATTTGGTCGCCACCGATGGAAGCGCATACATTTAGCTCTGGAAGCGCTTCCATCACTGCACGGAAACCGCTCTTTGGAGGCATCATGCGCCGCGTTTCTAAGGTCCTCGCTTCTGCACTTCTCGTTCTGGCGTCCTCGGTGATGTTCGGACAGAGCACCACCAGCTCCCTCATCGGTATCGTCACGGACAACACCGGAGCCATCGTGGTCGGCGCCACCGTCACAGTGACTAACAAGGCCACTGGAATCACATACAGCGCCACGGCGGATGCGCAAGGTGCGTACCGCGTCACGCAGCTTCCTCCTGGATCCTATTCGGTCACGATCGCGGCGGCCGGCTTCGCGTCCTACGATATCCAAGCGATGACCCTCCAGGTCGACCAGCAGGCGCGGCAGGACGTCTCCCTCGTCGTCGGCCAGAGTACGCAGATCGTCGACGTCTCGAGCAGCGCACAGCTGCTGGACACAGCCAGCTCCAACGTCGGACAGGTCATCGAACCCCGCCAGATCCAGGACCTGCCTCTGAATGGCCGCAACTATCTTCAACTCGCTACCCTAGCCGCTGGCGTATCCCCCATCGCGCCCGGAGTCAGTTCGCCAGCCTCCTCCTGGACGGGAACCCAGGTTGTCAGCCTCTCCATCGCAGGTCTCAGGGAGGACGATGTCAGTTATCTCTACGACGGCGTCGAGACGCGCAACGGCTGGTACGGGGCCGCTGGACTGCTACCGTCCATCGACAACATTCAGGAGTTCAAGGTGGAGCAGACGGGCTCCTCCTCTGCGTTTGGGAACGCCGGAGCCTTTATCAATGTCGTGACGAAGTCGGGGTCGAACCAGATTCACGGGTCGGTGTACGAGTTCCTGCGCAACAACGATCTGGATACCAGAAACTACTTTGACATCGCAGCGCCGCCCGCTTTTCACCAGAATCAGTTTGGGGCCAGCTTTGGTGGCGCCATCCGGAAGAACAAGATGTTCTACTTCCTCAACTACGAGGGCTTCCGGCAGACACAACCTATCGACAGTCTCAACACTGTTCCTACCGCCGCAGAGATCGGTGGCGACTTCAGTGCACTGCCCCAGCAGCTGGTCAATCCGTTCACGGGCGCCCCGTACGCCGGCAACATCATCACAGGTCCCCTCTCGCCCGTCGGCCAGAAGCTCCTTGCCTACTTTCCCGCGCCGAATGGCAACTTCGCGGGTGGAGAGAACTTTCTCGCTGTGACAGACACCACGGACAACTGGGACCAGGGTAGCGGTCGTGTCGACTACGTCATCTCCGGTAAAGACACCATCTTCGGACGCTACACGCAGCAGGCGCAAACAACCGTTCTCGGCGGAATCAATATCTATAACTCGCAGACGTTTCCGACGAATCCAAAGAGTATTGCGACCGGGTGGACGCACACCTTCAATCCCGCGCTCGTGAATAACTTCCGTTTTGGCTTTACACACACGGAGACCGGTGAGACCCGCGCCTTCGGATTTGATCCGACCTATGCCAATCCCGTCGGCCTGAAGAATGTCGGTCTGCAGCCCGGCTCCTATGGCGTGCCGCGCCTCTCCATCTCCGGATACGCCAACCCCGGCGGCGCCAACGGCACGGAGGTTATTCGCGAAGGTCTCTTCATGTGGACCGACGGAGTCTCGATCACCAAAGGACGCCATAACATCACCGCCGGTGTCGATATCCGCTACGATCCCACCTACCTCTACGAGGATTGGCAAGGGACCAACCTCTCCTTCAACGGCAACTACACCGGGAACTCCATCGCCGACCTGCTGGTCGGTGTCCCCTCTGCCGGCGGCAGCGCACAGGGCGATCCGACGCTGAACTTTCGCCGCTGGTATCAGGCGTACTACGTTGAAGACAACGTTCAAGTCAATCACCGCCTCAACATTAACGGAGGCGTCCGGTACGAATATGCTCAGCCGCCGGTCGATACGGCCAATCACGTGGGCAGCTTCGACCTGACAACAGGGACGTCACTCACGTATCCAGACACCTCAGCGCTCGGCCTCGGGCGACAGATGGTACAGCCGCGGTACCTCAACTTCTCTCCTCGGCTCGGCTTCAACTTTCTCCCCTTCGCGGCGGGGAACACCGTCGTGAAAGGTGGCTTTGGCCTTTACTACTTGCAGCCAAATCTCAACCAGTTTGAGGTGGAGGTCGACACCCCCAAGTACTACTCCGTCAACTTCTACAACAACTCTGCGGCCGGCCAGCCGCTCGCCTTCACCAGTGATCAACTCTTCGATCCAGCCCTTGCCGGAACGAGTCCAGGCTCCGGCCAGTCGGTCTCTTTCATCAACCCAAACAACGCAACTCCCTATACCTATGAGTGGTCTTTGGCGGTGCAGCAAACCTTCCTGAAGAATTGGCTTGCCGAGGTTACATATCTCGGCTCCGCCGCGCATCACTTCGAAGAACGAATCATCACCAATCCCTTACAGCCGAATGACACCACTCGATTCCCGCTGTACCCCGGGGGCGCGCAGGAGAACCTCAACCAGGGCAGCTCCATCTATAACGGTCTTACTGCACGCGTCGAGAAGCGCTACGCCTCCGGCTTCTCCTTCCTCGGCACCTACACCTTCTCGAAGTGCCTCTCCGATCCCTGGCAGGATCAGTTCAGCTGGCATCCGCTCGACCTCAGATTGGACCGAGGACACTGCGCGAACGATCTCAACCATCGCCTCAGCGTCAACTCCATTTATGAACTCCCTTTCGGCCAGGGTAAGAGGTTCCTTGATCGCGGTGGTTTTCTCAATCAGGTCGCCGGCGGATGGCAGTTCAGCGTTATCGGCAGCCTTTATAGTGGTCCATGGTTCACCCTCAGCAGCAACCAGAACCTTGGCAACTTTATCAACGCGCTTCCCAACGTCACCGGTCCCGTCAATAACTCCGATCTCCGCAAGGGTCTAGGCAAGCAGGGCAAGGTGGGTCCGTACTTCAACGTCGGCAACGTGCAGGCAGTCACCGCCCTCGGCGTCCAAGGGAACGCGAGCGTCGGCGACATTCACGCTCCGGGAGCTCAGGACTGGGACATCTCCTTGTTCAAGACCTTCAGCTACGCAGAGCGCTATCATCTTACGTTCCGAACGGATGCATTCAACGCCTTCAACCATGCTAACTTCACGGGATTGATCACCAACGTGAATGCCACTAACTTTGGCGATGTCAGCAGCGCCCTTGCCGCGAGGGAGATTCAATTCAGCCTCCGGCTGGCCTTCTAGCCGAAGGAGTTTGCAATTATTGACTCGACCTCGAGACTCCGTTCTACAGGCATCTTGCTTGCCGTTGCCGCCGGTATTCTCCTACTGAGACTGCCGGCGGCATGGGCTGCCGCACAGCAACGCTCTCAATCGACGGTGCCGCCAACAGCAAGAACCGCCGTCACCTGTCCCTCTCTGCCCGAGCTTGACCATGTACTCTCCACAGCCACCCAGCTGATGCAGCACGAGCAGTTCGGTGCTGCAGTCGATCTCCTTCAGCCCGCGCCACTTCCTAAGTGTGACGCCCGCATCGACCTCCTTCTCGGAGCTGCACTCGAGGGGTCTGAAAGGAGCGGCGAAGCGCAGAGAGTTCTCGAGCAGGCTCACCGGCAATGGCCCATGAATCATAACCTCGCTGCCTCTCTGGCGCGTAGCGATTGGCTCTCAAATCGACCCGAAGAGGCAGCTGCGGCACTCGCCTCAACTCATATCACGCCCAACACGCCCCTCCAGGAGCTAGAGCTCCGAGCCGAGGTCTACCTCGGGGTTCACCAGCTGCTCTTGGCGCAATCTGCCGCCGAGGCCGCTTATCGCGGCCAGCCGTCTACTGAGACTCTGCTGCTCCTGGCAAATATCATCCAGGCCCAGGGTCGTGCTCAAGACGCTCTCAACCTTTTAACACCCAAGCGGAACGAGAACGCCGCATCCGCGTCGTTCCTCATTACCATCGCGGAAAGCGAGTTCGACTCCGGAGCGTTCGCCGCCGCTCACGAAGATCTTGCTCGCGCCCTGAACATTGATCCAGCGTCCTACCAGGCCCACTACCTGCTCGGGAATACCCTCGTCCAGCAGCGACAGATCGACGCCGCCGTCGCGGAGTACCAAGCCGCCATTACGATTGCGCCAGAGAAGCCCCGGACCTACTACCAGCTTGCCCTCGTAAAGGTTATCCAGGGAGACATGAACGGCGTAGAGCAAGCGCTTGCCAAGGCGGTTGCCGCCGACGAGCGGTACGCCCCGGCCTACACCGAGCTGGGGGATCTGCTGATGCAGCAGGGCCGCTTCGCGGAGGCCGTCGAGCCTCTGCGCAAAGCCATCCAGTACGGCCCCACGCAGGAGTCTCCGTACTATCTCCTGACTCGCGTATACGCGAGGCTCGGCCAGAAGCAGCAAAGTGACGCTATGCTGCAGCGCTATAAGGACGTGAAGGCCGCGAATCACAAGCGCCCTACCAAGGCCGAACTTCAGGAAGGCCACCGTACCGACCAGAGCTCATCGTCCGCTTCACCACAAGCCCCGGAGCTCTGACAGAGGCGGGAAGCTGCCCGAAGCCGCCACACCAGCAGCGCTCCTCCTCAGCCTTGAACCGCGACGCCGAACCTCGCGATCGTCTCTACGACTCCGACGAGCTGTTCATCGCCGGACCACGCATCGACGCCAACGACGCAGCCGTTCCGTTTCTTCGAAAATCACACTCCTGCACCGCTTTCATCACCGCACGGCGCGTCTCTTCCGTATGCATGCCCTTGTTGTGCAGCACACGCGAGACTGTCGCCAGCGAGACGCCCGCCCTGCGCGCGATATCGGCCATCGTCGTTCGGCGGCCTCTCCCCTCCTCGCTGCGCTCGGTGTCAGGAGCGTCAAGGAGATCGATCGTCGCACTCATCTCCTGCCAAACCTCCGCCAGCGTGAGTCCCAGCGACCTCGCGACCTCGCGATCCGTAAGACCGCGCGCAATGAACTCCAGGATGTCGTTCTGTCTTGAGCTCAGGTGCGCTCGCGGAACGCGCTCGGCAAACCGCGCCGCGATGTGCTGCGGCAGATGGCGCCCACCAGCAAAGACTGTTTCGATCGCTCCAGTCATCTCTTCTTCCGAGCATGCCTTCAGCAGATAGCCGTACGCCCCCGCACGCAGCGCCTCGTAGACATAGTCGTCGCCTTCATGGCTGGTGAGAATGATGACTCGCACCGGCGATTCGTTATCCTTCAGCGTTTGCAGGATCTCAACGCCGCTCATGCCCGGCAGCCGCAAGTCGAGGAGAACGATATCGACGGTCACCTTTTCTAGCAGGGCAAACATCTGGGTTCCATCAGAGACGCTCGCGACGACCTCCAGATCAGGATAGGTTCGCAGCATGCTCGTCAGACCGACGCGAACGACAGGATGGTCATCCACAATCAGAATCCGTTTCATCTTGACCTCCACGCCGCCTCACGAGCCCGCACTTCCTCTTTGCCTCCATCGTACGGCCGCGGCCAGAACCGACGACTCTTCACCGGCATCGGCACCTCGACGATAAGTCGAGTTCCCTTCCCGGGTGCTGTTTCAACGTCAAGTGTTCCTTGAATGACCTCGACCCGTCTCCGTACACTCGCTAGGCCGAATCCGTCGACGTTCTGTTCGGGCACGAATCCGCTCCCGTTGTCCTCGATCAACAACTTGATCGAAGCCGCCGTATACGTCGCCGCGAGGCGCAGCCGGCTTGGATGTCCGTGCTGGATTGCATTGGCAATTGCCTCCTGCCCAATCCGAAACAAGCTGTCCAGCACCGGAAGCGGAATGGTTCGCACGTCGCCCTCGACCAGGGCGTCAATCTCCACGCCGACTGATCCCACCATCTGGGACGCAGTCTGGTGTAACGCCGCAATCAGTCCACCCGCCTCTGTCGCATCGGGCCGTAGCGTCGTGATGGTGCGACGAGCTTCGTCATGACTCTGCCGCACCAGATCGCATGCACGATTCAGCTCCTCGATCAGCATCGCGTCGTTCCACTCGTATCTGCTCCTCGACACGCGATTCACAATAGCCCGTAGCTGAAATCCAATGCCGGCAAAGCTCTGCGCGAGTGTGTCGTGAATCTCGTGCGCGAGACGCTCCCGTTCCGCGATGACTGCGCGCAGCCGCCACTCCTCCGCCCGGCTATACAGCAGATGCGCCACAAACCCCAGCATTAACATCAGTAGCGC
The DNA here is from genome assembly GCA_964247625.1 of uncultured Acidobacteriaceae bacterium. Classification (GTDB taxonomy): domain Bacteria; phylum Acidobacteriota; class Terriglobia; order Terriglobales; family Acidobacteriaceae; genus Edaphobacter. Next base: position 488,451 of record CAXTVA010000001.1, on the reverse strand, counting down.
CATCTCGATCAGATGCCCAGCGCTCCACCACGGCGGTCCCGCCAGTACCTTCACATCCTCGTTCGCAACGATCAGCAGGGCGAATGGCACCATCGTCTGCGTGTACTCGGCGTTGACCAGGCATACCCCGCGCAGCTTCAGCAGACTGCCGATCGCCAGCTGATCGAAGGGCCTCTCGATCAGCTCTGAACTCCTCACCGCATAGAAGCTCTGTTGCCCATCACGGATCTCCAGTCTCTCCCGCCCATCCGCGAGCTTCATCTTGGCGTGCAGTGTTCCCTGCACCTCGACAAACATGGCTTGGTACGCTCCCGTCGCCGCCTGGTCGGCGGTAACGGAAAGCGGCGGCCTCGTCGCAATTCCCCCACCCATCGACCGTACCGTCGCATTCCGGATCGTCGTCGTCAGACCGTCGAGATGAACGTCTCCTTCGACCTCAACCTCCTCACCGGATCGCAGCCGCACGTCATTCTTCGTCTCCACCAACACGCCACCGTTCGCATCCTGGATGTACAGCGGCTCCGTCACGATGACCGCTCCACGAACGAACGCGCGCACGGGACGAGTTATCGTCAGAAGTCGCAGATTCCGGATTGACTGCACTGGACTGGCCACCACTGACTCTTCAGGGGCCGGGTCGGCCGTGGGCGATGTCGCTTGCATCGTGCCGTCGGAGCCAGCGCGATCTCGCGCCGGCGGTGGCAGGCTCGCCGCCTGCTGCGCCTCCTCCGCGCTGTGCAGGCGCACCACATGCACATGTCTCCAGACGCCGCCCGCGTAGAGCGACCGCAGACCGAACTTCCCCCGTGCGAAGCAGTGCGCATCGTTCACGGACACGCTCTGACGATTCTCTCTTCCCAACTCGCTCGCTGTCACAGTGATCAGGCAGCCGTACGCACTTAATCTCAGGTGATACCACCTGCCCGGCGCTACGCTCTCAGGCATCTTCTTCGAAGGAAACTCGGTCCACCCGTGGTCCGCTCGTCCCAGCACTAACTTCTCGTCCCGGGTCCGCAGCCCCGCGTAGTAGCCCCCGTAAGAGTCCGCACCTGACTCCAGGTCGCTGGCCCGAATCACCAGTCCCGCATCGCCTCCGCCGAGCAGCTCTACGTCTGCCTCGACAGAGTAGTTGTCCCAGTGCGACGATCCCGTCATCAGCTTCGCGCCCGGGTCGATGGAGTTGTTCTTGATGCCGCCGTCTGCGAGACGCCACGTGCCCGAATACGCCACCCACTCCTCCATGCGGCCCTCTGCGAAGGAGTCCCGGTACGGCAGGCCGTGCTTCGGACTGAGAAGGAATAGCGCCACCCCGGTCGCAACCAGCAGCACGATCCCAGACAAGACAGGCAGCACACGTGCCCATCGTCTCGCCCCACTCACGGCTTGACGCCCCATTCCAGGCGAACCAGATGCTGCATCTCCGGCAGATCGATATTCTCTGCCGTGAGCAGCGTCGGTGAGAGTCGCCTTGTCTCCGGCGGCAGACTGCGCTCGCGATTCGCAGCCAGCAGCTCCATCGCCTGCCGCCCCATCTCGTAGCTGTCCTCGGCAAGGAGCGAGTCCATCACACCGGCACGCACCTCATCGGCCAGTGTCGGACTCTGTTCAAACCCGACCAGCTTGGTCGTCCTGCCACCATGGCGAGAGTGCAGCGACGCGATGGCCCCGTAACTCGCCACAGCAGACAGCGTAAAGAGTGCTCCGAGATGGGGATGTGCCTTCAGCTCTTCGTCCGCAATCTCCTGCGCTTCAGACTGATTGTGGCTTCCCGCACGGCAGTCCTCGATCGTCACTTCAGGAAACCGTTGCTCCAGCGTCGCCTGGAACGAGTGCAGGATGGTTAACTCACTCAGCGACTCAGGATCGACCCCCAGCACCGCCACGCTTCCCGCTCCGTGCAAGATCTCGTTTACCCGTATCGCCGCCATGCGCCCGGCCGCTTCGTCATCGTTCACGATGTAGGCGAGGTCTGCCCGCGGGGGGATCGGCAGGGGAGACACGATCACCACCGTCTTGATGCCGCGCGAGACTGCGCGCTGGATCGACGTTGTCAGCGGCAGTGGCTGGTCGGGCGCCACAATCAAGCTCCCATATCGCTTCGCGACGACCTGGTTGATGAGGGCCGCTTGCTGCTGGATGTCATCCTCGCTCTGCGGCGCGTTCCAGTACATGGTCATGCCGTGCTGTGTCGCCGCAGCCTGCGCCCCCGCGTGCGCCGCCTCCCAGATCGAAGACGCGGCCGTTCGCGCGATCATTGCAACCTCCAGATGATGTCTCCGGCACCCCTCGAGCAACCCAACGCACACCGCCAGGGTGCCAAAGCGCAGGATGGCAGACGTCCAGATGCTCATGACAGCCCTCGACGACGTATGAGCCGGGACACAGGGCGTCAGCTCTGCCTCCGGCGCCGGCATCTCCGATCCTTCCGCATCCATAAGCCCTCTGCAGTGCAATGGAACCTGCTCCGGCAACGTCGGACTACGGTCGATCCGCACTGCTTCCATCCCCCGGCAGAACAGGAGTCTGGCTGGGCAGAAAGAGCCGGAAGACAGTGCCCGACGTGCGGCCCACGCCAGCTCTGCGGCTGCGCACGCGCAACGTGCCGTGGTGCTTCTCGATAATCTCGAGCGAGATCCACAGCCCAAGTCCGGTTCCCGTCGCACCCTTCGTTGAGAAGAAGGGCTCGAAGATGCGGGTGAGCGTCTCGGCGTCCATGCCGGCGCCAGTATCAGCGACTGTGATCACAACACCCGGCACCCCGGTGCGCCTGTGTGTGGCGGAAGTCGTGCGCAGCAGGATGCGACCGCCATGCGGCAGCGCGTCCATGCTGTTGCTCACGAAGTTGGCGATCACCTGACGGACCTCGCCCTCGCGAAGATAGATCTTCGGAACGGCTCGGAAGCGCGTGTTCACCTCGGCCTGCAGGTGGCGCAGCCGCGAGTCAAAGAGCGTAAGCACCGTGCGCACAAGCTCCTGCACATCCGTCCAGCCGGCCTTTGTGGACTGGCGGTAAAACCGCAGCGTCTGGGTCGTAATCTGGGCGACGCGATCGAGCTCCGCCTGTGCGAGCTGCAGATAGCTCCGCGCATCCTCGCCAAGCGTGGTGTGTTGCAGGAGATAGAGCAGGTTGGTGATCGCCTCAAGCGGGTTATTGATCTCATGTGCGATCGAGGCCGCAAGCCGGCCGGCGACGGCGAGCTTCTCGGTCCGCCGCAGCAACTCCTCGCTGCGCTTTTGAATCGTCAGGTCGGCGATGAAGGCGACGATCTGACGGTCGTTCAGCAGAGCGTCCGGGTTGAGCAACGCGACACCGATCAGAACCTCGATGGACCTTCCCTCCGTGGTCACGCAGATGGCTTCAAACGGAACTGGTGGCGACGCAGCGTCTGCGAGAACCGCGTCAGGATCCCGCAGCGCGGAGCAGACGTCACCGAGCGTCAACGACGCAGCGTTCGCGCTGGAGAAGCCGAGCAGGCGCTCAGCCGCCCCATTTCCGTAGGTGATACGGCCATTGGAGGCCTCGCCGATCAACAGGCCGAGAGGCATGGCCTCGACCAGCCGATGAAAGCGGTCTTCGGCAGCGCGAAGCGCCATCTCAGCCGCTAAACGGTTCCGCCGCGCAACCGCCTCCTTGAGCTCGCGCTCGACGGCGGGTACAAGACGCGCCAGGTTCTGTTTGGTGACGTAGTCCTGCGCCCCGGCGCGCATGCTCTCGACTGCCGTGTCCTCGGAGATCGCTCCGGAGAGCATAATGAACGGAATGTCGAAGCCGCTCCGCTTCAGCAGACGAAGCGCCGCTGGACCGCTGAAGTTCGGCAGGTTGTAATCGGCGAGCACCAGCTCGGGAAGCTCAGCTCTCCGCAGCTGCACCTGCATCTCGCCGGGCGTTTCGACACGCTCAATCGATGGATTGAAGCCGTTACGGCGAAGATGACGTTCCAGCAGAATCGCATCGTCGGGATTATCTTCGACGAGCAGGATGGTCAGAGGGCGCGCTTCTACCGTGGCGGCGGACATTCGTTGAGCACCAGCCAGTACATGCCAAGCTGCCGCGTGGCCTCGGCAAAGTCATTGAAGTTCACCGGCTTGCGAATGTAGCTGTTAACGCCGAGCTGATAGCTGCGAACCACGTCGCGCTCTTCGTCCGATGAGGTGAGAACGACGACCGGCAGCATCTGGGTCTCGGAGCTCTCTCGAATGCGCCGCAGAACCTCCAGCCCCTCTACCTTCGGCAGCTTGAGGTCGAGCAGAATGACCTGAGGCCGGATGGCGTTGGGCCCGAAGAGCATCGCGACCGCCTCTTCTCCGTCACGAGCAACTCGGACATCATTGGCGATGTTCGACTTCTTAAGAGCCCGGATCGTCAGCAGCTCGTGGTCGGGATCATCTTCAACGAGCAGAATCAATTTCGCGGGCTCCACCATGCGGGCTATCCTACTGTAAACCAGAAGGTAGCGCCATGCTCGACGGTGCTCTCGGCCCAGATGCGGCCATGGTGCCGGCGAATCACACGGGCCACGGTGGCGAGCCCGATGCCGGAGCCCTTAAAGTCCTTCTCGCCGTGTAGGCGATTGAAGGCATTAAATAGTTTGTCCACGTAATACATGTCGAAGCCGGCGCCGTTGTCCTTGATGAACCATGCCTGCTGCGCGGGATCCCAGCCGAAGTGAATGATGGTCTGCGGCTTCTTCGAGGTAAACTTCGCAGCGTTGTTCATCAGGTTTTCGAGCGCAACTCGAAGCAGCTTCGGATCTCCATAGAGGCTCATCCTGCGATCGACCGTGACCTCGAGGTCACGGCCTAGGTTCTCCTCCCGCAGGTTCTCGACAACCGAGTCGCCAAGCGCGGTCAGATCGACGTCTTCGCGGGTGACCTCAGCACGGGTGATGCGTGAGAGCTGCAGCAGCGCGTCGATCAGCTGGCCCATGCGCTGGACGCCCGCCCGCACACGCTTGATGTAGTCGCGCCCAACCGCGTCGACTGCCGTGCTGTAGTCCTCCTCCAACGCGAGCGAGAAGCCGTCAATCGTGCGCAGAGGCGCTCGCAGATCATGCGAGACAGAGTAGGAGAACGCCTCGAGCTCTCGATTGGTCGTCTCAAGTTCCGCGGTGCGCTGGCGAACGCGCTCCTCGAGCGTTACGTTCAGCATCTGGATCTCCTCCGCCTTTCGCACGATCTCTTCGCGCGAGACCGCAAGACTCTCAGCGGTCCGTTCCGTCTCGAGACGCAGCGAGCGCTCGTGGGCGAGATAGCGGAAGATCAAGCCAATCAGCAGGACATCGAGCACGCTGGCAAACAGCAGCGTCAGGCGCGCACGACGCGCGCTTGCCTCCTTTGCCTTCGTGCGGAGGCCGAGAAGCCGGCGCTCCTCCGCCTCCATGTCGTCCGCAATGCGACGCAGGTGGTCCATGTGAGTGATGCCCTCGCCGCTCGCGATGAGGGCGTTGAGGCTGTCCATCTGTCCGGTTCGCCTGAGCTCGACACTCTGGTCCAGGATGGCGAGGCGCTCATCGAGCACCGCGCGCATCAGCGTAATACGGGTGCGCTGGCTCGGATTATCGACCGTAAGATGCTGAAACTCATTCAGTTCCTCCGGCAGATCCTGAACCGCCGTCGTGTAAGGCAGAAGATAGGACGGAGTCCGCGTGATGAGGTACCCGCGCACGCCGGTCTCGGCATCTTTGGCCGAGCTCATGATGCGCTCCACCTGACTGATGACCTGCCAGGTGTGCTCGACCCAGAACTGATTGCTGTCGAGCGTCGCAAGCGCATGAAAGGCGAGCCAGGCGTTCAGGCAGACGATGGCGATGGCAGCAACGAGAAGGGACGGAACGAGATACGGGGTGCGCTGCAACTTCGGCATGGGGCTTCATTGTATGGCGCGTCACTCCCCTTCACCCGCGGACACGCGGGCAAACACATCATTCGGAGAGGGCGACCTGGCAGAATCAGCCGCTTGATCACCGATCCTGCCCCGGCGTACATTGAAGGCGTGCCGCAAGGCTGAGGGTCTGCATGCGAGTGATTGCGGGAGTGCTGACAACGATGCTGGCTGCTGCGGCGCCTGTGACTCCGGCGCAGAGTCCTGCGGTTCTGGTAGCACCACCCGTAAGCGAGAGCTGTCCCGTATCGCTCTTCGCCGAGCAGCGAGGTGGCCTCGTTCTGCGGCAGACAACGGACAGCAACGACGCCGGTACCACACAGAGTCTGCATCTTGGCCTCGCCTCAACCGACAACAAGAGCATCGTCGAGGCGAGTGTCGTGGTTCATCTCTTCTCCTCGCAGGCGCGCGTCATGCCGACGACCACCGCCGCCGAGCCGGACCGCACACAGACCTTCCATCTGAAAGCGGACGACGCGACGGAGACGCTGGTGCGAGATCTCTCCGTGCGGAATGGGTACACGTCGTGGGTGGAGCTGGTGGCGCTTCGCTTTGCGGACGGCTCCGAGTGGCACCACTCGCACCAGTCGCGCTGTGCGGCATCTCTCAACCTGGCGATGCAGGTCGGCGCTGTCCGCTAGCTCGCAGCGGCTGCACTGCATCCAAGTACCTCGTGAGCTCCTCCCTCTTTCAGAGCTTCTTTATGGGCGGATTCGAGTGCGCAACGCATCTGCGCGGCGACCGGACCCGTATCGATATCGTCGAGCGCACACGCCACGACCTCTGCGCGGAAGAAGACTACCGGCTTCTGCAGCACGCGGGTATTCGAACCGTGCGCGACGGCCTGCGCTGGCACCACATCGAGCGCGAGCCAGGCGTCTACGTGTGGGACAGCTTTCTGCCGCAGCTGCGGGCAAGTCTCGCGACCGGCACTCAAGTGATCTGGGATCTGTGCCACTGGGGTGTGCCGTCGCACGTCGACCTCTTCACGCCGGGCTTCGTTGAGAGCTTCGCCCGTTTCGCCGCCGCGGCGGCCGCTGTCGTGCGCGCGCATAGCGACACGACACCCTTCTTCTGCCTCATCAACGAGATCTCCTTCTGGGCATGGGTCGGCGGCGACGTTGAAGCGTTCCATCCGCACGCCGTCGGCCGCGGACCAGAGCTGAAGCGACAGCTGGTACGGGCCTCGCTCGCAGCACGACGTGCAGTGCTCGAGATAGAGGCGCGCGCACGCTTTGTGCAGGCGGAGCCGATCATTCACATCGCCACAGACCGTCCAGAGAACGCGAACACGGCGTCTCTGCACACGCTGGCGCAGTATGAGACGTGGGACTGGCTGCGCGACGGCACGAAGGCAGAGGTCGAGCAACGCATCGGCCTGCCCGACATCATCGGCGTCAACTACTACTGGAATAACCAATGGATCCACGAGGGCGATCGCACCCCGCCTGGTCACCTTCAGCACCGGCCGTTGCACACGATGCTGCTCGAGGTCTGGCATCGATACCGCAGGCCAGTCCTGATCACAGAGACTGGCGCTGAGGCGTCCGCAGCGGCCGGCTGGCTCGGTTACGTCGCCGCCGAGGCCCGCCTGGCACAACGACTCGGCGCCGAGATCGTCGGCATCTGCCTCTACCCCATAATGGACTACCCCGGCTGGGACGACGAGCGGCACTGCTCCTGCGGTCTGATCGCCCTCGATCCGGAGTGGCGCCGACGCGAGCTGCGACCAGAGCTCGTGGCGGAGCTCCGGCTGCAACAGGCGATGCTGGCGATCGGCGCCTGACGCTCCTACACCACGTTCAGCTCTTCTTGCGCGAGGTCTTGCCTGCTCCCGCACCTTTGCTCGCGCTCTTCGCAGCATTCGCGGCTGTGACACCAGAAGATGACGCGGGTCGCGTAACGATCGATTCGATCTGCGCTTGGCTGGCCGGAGCCGCTCCGGTCGCGGTGGAAGGCGTGCGCGCAGGCGCAGCCGGCTTGGCCTTTGCCTCTTTGACTGGCTTGACCGAGGACGTCTTCGCCGCAACCGTTGATTTCGCCGCTGCGCCCTTCGGGGCGGTGACGGGTCTCTTCCCAGAAGCGCCTTTCGACGCAGGCACCTGCGACTTCGCCGAGGCCGCCGTGGGCGTCACCGATCTTTCCGCATTCGTTTTGCTCTTCGTCCGCGAGGGGGTCGCGGCTGGCGCGATCACTCGCTTCATGACTGCGTCGATCGCGAAAGCCGGCGCGTGCACCGGCTCCGTCCTCGCCGAAGTCTGCGACGCGCCTGTTGCGATCAGCTTGCGAACCTGATATCCCACCGCGGCAGCCCTCTCCGCAAGGTGGATCGTCTCAGACTCGAGCTGAGTCAGCCTCGCCGAGGCGGCGCGGGGGTCTCCTCCTGCGTCCAGCAGCGCGGGAAGCTGCATCCACCACAGGAGCTCTTCGAAGCGCTCCTTATTGAGGTAGAGCGTCTCGTGGGCCTCGCTCACGCCCGCCAGCCAGCGCACATCCGGATCGCTCCAGAACGCCGCATCGGTCACGCGCGGCTCGAGCGCCGTCGCATCCGGGGCGAGCAGCAGGACGCGAACGCGGGCGGCAGCACGCCAGGCGCTCTCTCCCTCAAGTCCGAGCGAAGAGAAGATCTCGGCCAGAGCCGATCGGAGCTGCAGCTCGTCAAAGACTGCGACCGGCTCCGCCTTCGGCGCGGCAGAGCGCAGCATCGCCCAGCTCACGACGGGCGCCCAGAGACCGATCGCCCGGTCCGATGCACTGTCGCTCGGCAGCACGTCACGCGACGCGTGCGGTCCTGCCCTGGCCGCGAGCCGGCGACGGGCACGCGGAATCTCAATCGCCGCTACTACGGCCTCCGCAAATGCTCCCGCATCCGCACTCCCCTGTACCGGCGTCTCCGCGGGTGCCTCTCCCCTGAACTCGCCCGCGAGGCGAAGAAAGTTCGTGGCTCGGCTCGTCATCTCAACCACCGCGGGATGCGCGGCGGCAGCCGTCGCCAGCACGGCGGCGCCGCGTGCGGCACCGGCACTCCGCGCCGGCGCGCCCTCGACCCCTGCGGCGACCGCCTCCGCCTCGGGAAGATGACTCAGCGCGACGAGCTGCTCCAGTCCATCAGGCGCGAGTGCATGGCGAAGTGCCTCGTGCAGCGGACGCAGGCGTAGCTTAGAGAGCGCCTCATCAAGCGAGTGCACGCCTGCCCCGGCGAGCGCGTCGCACAGCTGATCCCACGGCTGCTCGGCCGTCGCGCGCAGCGGCCGCCAGTGCAGCAGAACGGCATACTGATACCCCCGCAGCGGCACCGTGAGCCCCTCTTGCGCCAGCGCCGTCGACCGGTGCAGGTACTCCAGATGAGTCGTCTGATCGCGGAAGGCCACAAGAACAGAGTCTTCAACACCGAGTCCGAGGCCATCCACAAGGCTGCGCTGGCGCAGCTCACCGGAGCCCTTGTCCATTGAGGCGGTGGACGTGTGAATGGTCCCATGCGTGCTGCCATAGGCATTGTTGAAGAGGATCAACGAGCGCTCGTCACCAGACCGGTTGGAGTAGGCGAAGACGTTCTCATCGACCGCGCCATCCGCAGTCCAGAAGTCATACAGCACGAAGTCGGCGCTCTCCGCGAAGACGTGCCGGCGCTTGAGCAGCGGCGCGATCTCCCGCTGATGACGCGCGACCAGCTCCTCGTTGGGGCTCTCATCGAAGCGCGCGCGCTTGTACTCCATGCCGTACTTCTCGGTGAACGCTTCGATCTGCCCGTGACCGAACATCGGCAGGCCGGGCAGCGTCGCAAGCAGCACCGATGTGCCGAAGTACTTGTCACCCGTGCCGAACTGATCGATCGCCGTGCGCTCGTCAGGATTGCTCATGAAGTTGACGTAGCGCTTAAGGATCTCGGGATCGAACTCGATCGTCTTCTTGAGGTAGGAGCGGTACTTCGCGTTCTCCTCATCGCGCAGCATGTTCATGAACGCCGAGTTGTAGACCCGGTGCATTCCCAACGTACGAACGAAGTAGCCCTCGAGCAGCCAGAAGGCCTCGGCCAGCAGAAGCGTCCCCGGCACCTCGACGGCGACGCGGTCGACCACCTCGCGCCAGAACTCATGCGGCATCAGCGCGTCGAACTCCTCCTGAGACATGGCATCTTCAGCGCGCGAAGGAATGGAACCGCCCATGCCGGGCAGCGGAAACCAGAGGCGCTGCACGTGCTTCTTCGCGAGCACCATGGCGGCGTCGAAGCGGATGATCGGAAACAGCCGCGCGACATGCAGGATCGCCTGAATAACCTGCTCGCGGACATACGCCTTCGAGTAGTCGAGCTGCGCCGTATCGTTCCACGCAAATGTGGTGCCGTCGTTGCCGTGATAGAGGTACTGCGTGTGTCCGCTGTCTCGCGCCCGCAGACGAAACGCGACCGCCGCATCCGTCTGGTCGTAGTAGTGATCCTCGATCTTGATCTCGTAGCGGCTGTCGACAGAGAGGTCCGGCCCCTCAAAGCTGTACGACGGGAACGGGCTCTCATGACGCGAGATGAACCAGTCTGGATGCTCCATTACCCAGTTCGAGTCGATGCCCATGTGGTTCGGCACCATGTCGCTCGCAAGCCGCAGACCCGCCGAGGCCGCGCGATCGCGCAGACGCTCGTATGCCTCGTTGCCGCCGAGATCGTCAGCGATGCGATAGTCCTTGAGCGAGTAGGCCGAGGCGACCGCATCGTCCTGTCCGCGGAGCCGCTTGATCGTCTGTGACGCCGTGCTGCGCTCCCACAAGCCGATCAGCCAGAGCCCGTTCAGGCCCCGGTCTGCCAGCAGCCGCAGCTCCTCATGTGGAATCTGATCCAGACGGAAGATGTGCCGCCCGTACTTCTTCGAGAGCTGCTCGAGCCACACGTACGTGCTCTTGGCGATGAGCACGACGTTGGGCATCCACGCCTGATCCTGGCTGAAGGCCTCGTACTCATTGAGCGCGGGCTGCTGCTGCTGCTGCTGTGCAGCTCGCCGGCGCGTCAACTCCTCGAAGCCGACGTACTCATCGCCCTCGAAGCCCTCGTCTCGCCAGCCGCCCGGACCCCAGCGCCCACCACGCCGGCCGGTACCGCCATCTCCAGGATGGAAGAGGCGCCAGATCGCGATCTCCTCCTCCTTCAACACGTCCATCGCCAGCAAGATCGTTCGCAGATGCTCGCCAAGGTACGGCGCCCAGCGCTCACGGATGTAGGCTACCTGACCGGCCAGTGAGTCTGGCGAGGCCAGCATCGGCGCCATGAGGGCCTCAAGCAGCGATCCCGCCTCCGGGCTGAACTGCGGTCGCGTGGCAAAGAACGCGGGCAGACCGGCAACGACATTGGGGTAGCTCGTACCCTCGACGAGCGGCGTGTCGTCGACCAGCTCTTTGACCGCCCTGAACGCCGGGTTGATGTTGCTCAGCCAGAGCATCATCAGCTCTTCAAACGCAGCCTCGCGATGGGGAACTCCCTCGGTCGTGCGCGAGAGCCACTGTTCCGCTGTCAGATCGCCGCGAAAGACTGCGGTATTCGGGAACATGTTGCTGAAGGCAAGGAGAAGCGCCTCAGTAGGCGACGCCGTGCCCTCCTCCGCCTCCCTGTCGAACCATGCAAGCGCTTCCCCGAAGACCTTCGGGTCGCGCGTCTGCCGGAAGCGCGCGATCATGGCGTGGCTCAACTCATCGATGAGACCCATCGCAAACAACGCGGCGCCGTGCACGGACCTCTTCGGATCCACCGCCGCCCCGCGCACCTCGTTAATGCGCTGCGCCAGCAGGCGGCTCGCAGAGACATCGGCGAAGACCACGCTGCCGGTGTAGCTGAAGAGTGCATCCTGAACGTTGTACCGCTCACGCGCGGACCGCGAGATGTGAAATTCCATCCTGAACGCCTCGGGACTGAGAAGGGTGTGTCTTCGATTTCGATGCAGGGTCGTCGCTCCGGTTGGTTGATGAGGCACAGGCGAGGGAGTGAGCGAGAAAAGACGTGATGCCTTAAGCCTACGCGAGTCGAGCGCGCAGGTGAAGCGGGCCGGCTCGGATAACCGGATCCGTGGCGCCCTAAGTCGGCAGAGAAGACTGGCCGACGATCAACCCATCGCCGGCCAGCCCCGGAGAGGCCTCGCCTTGCAGTCTACTGCGCGTCGGCTAGACAGCTCTCGAGGATATCGAGCGCGATCGTCGCCTCCTCGGACCGTACAATCAGCGGCGGCGCAAGGCGAATCGACGTCTCGCCACAGCCAAGGATGAGCAGGCCACGTTCGAAGGCCAGATCCACGATGCGATCTCGCAGATCCTGGGCCGGCTCGCGCGTTGCCTGGTCGCGCACGATCTCCAGCCCGATCATCAGCCCGCGACCACGCACGTCACCCACGTTGGCATGGCGCGCAGGCCACGTGTGCAGGCGCTCGAGCATTGCGCCCCCGACCGTTGCCGCATTCTGCATGCCCTCGCGCTCCAGCACATTCATCGTCGCGAGCGCCGCGGCGATCGCGACAGGGTTCCCGCCGAACGTCGAGGCGTGCGAACCCGGCGTCCAGTCCATGATCTCCGCGCGGCTCATGCAGACGCTCAGCGGCATGCCGGACGCGATGCCCTTCGCCATGCAGACGATGTCAGGCTGTACGCCGGTGTGCTCAATCGCGGTCCACTTGCCCGTACGCCCCGCGCCGGACTGCACCTCATCGGCGACCAGCAGAATCCCGTGCCGGTCGCAGATGCCACGCAGCTCGCGCATAAATACCGTCGGCGCGACCACATAGCCGCCCTCTCCCTGGATCGGCTCGACGAAGATGGCCGCGACCTCCTCAGGCGGCAGCGTCGTCTTGAACAGCTTGTCTTCGATGAAGCGCGCACAGGCGAGCGCGAACGCCTCCTCTGCCTGCGGCCCACCGGAGCAACCGCGATAGGCGTACGGATAGCGCACATGTGTCACGCCGGGAACGAACGGCGCGAAGCGACGCTTCTGCTGGGGCTTGGACGCGGTCAGCGAGAGCGCGCCCATGGTGCGCCCATGGAAGGAGCCGTAAAATGCAATGATCCCCTGCCGCTTCGTGTGATACCGCGCCAGCTTGAGCGCGCACTCGACCGCCTCGGCGCCGGAGTTGCCGTAGTAGAAGCGGTGCGGTCCAGGCATGGGCGCCACCGCCGAGAGCCGGTCCGCGAGCAGCGACATGCCCTCGTAGTAAAAGTCGGTGCCGGACATGTGGATCAGCTCGGCCGCCTGGTCCTGGATGGCCTTCACGACCTCGGGATGGCAGTGGCCGGTGGACGTCACGGCGATCCCCGCGCAGAAGTCGAGGAACTCATTGCCGTCGACGTCCTCAATACGCACACCGCGGCCCCGCTTGACCACAAGCGGGTAGCCGCGCGTGTAGGAAGGCGAGGTGACGCGGGTGTCAGCCGCAATAATGCGCTCGGCCTCAGGACCCGGCAGCGGTCCGTGCAGCTTCGGGCCGAAGCTCGCGTACATCGCACGGTCGGCGACAGGGGTGGACGGAGATGCGGTGAGGGTAGCCATAGTGTGCTCCTGAGCTGGTTCGCGCGCTGAGACGCTACGCGGAGTCCTTCGTCAACCGATCAGGCCCACCGGCGCCGATCGCGATCGCGTGCAAGGAGACGCGCCGCTAGTCTCCGAAGAGTGAGGGACGGGCGAGTGAGGGGCACAGAGCCGAGGGCACGACGGCGCCTTTGCCGTCACCGCGCTCCGCTGCTGTCCACCTGGTCCGCTGCATGGGGTCGCCTCTACCTGCCTCGCCAGCATAGCCCAGCGACGGTCACCTTGGGTATCACTTTCCGTCCAGCGCCTTCGCCGGCTCTGCACTATCGCCCGCCAGCGCCGGCCGTGCCCTTTACCGGAGTGCGCCCAATTCGGCATGATGGAGGCCGGGGATCGCGACCCGCTGGGCGTCCACGCCTGGAAGAGCGCTCCCAAGGAGAGATCATGCCCAGCAGCCTGCAGACGATCGTGGAACAGATTCTCGGGGCGGAGACCGCAGGCCGCCTCCTGCAGGTCCTGACCCTGCCCGACGCCCTGCGTGAGGAAAGCGCCACGACCGTTCCTCGCACCATCGTCGCGCAGGCTTTGAACATCGTCCTCTTTGAGGATCTTCTCGCGCGCGTGCCCGCCGCGCGCAGTTATGTCGACGACTGCCTTCGCGATCACACACCGGTCAAGCACGATCACGGCGCCGTGCGCACGGTCGCGCTTGAAGGCATGGGCACGCTGCCGATGGGTGAGGAGGCTCTTTTGCGCGTGCTTCTCCCGCTCGGCTACGTGCGCCTCGGGGTCTACCCCCTGGAACGGTTGAAGATGATCGGCCGGTCCTACGCGCAGCAGGATCTGCCTGAGGACATTGCGCAGTTCTTCATCAGCGAGCTCTTCCCGGAGCGCTTCTCACCGGAGTTCCAGCAGGCCGTCCAGCGTGTGACCGCAAGCTCAGTCGATCCGCTCACGCCCCGCGCCGCCTCCCTTCTGCGGCAGCTCGAGACCGGCGTCGGCGTCACCGTCGAGCAGGCGATCGAGCTGGTCAGCGATCTCGCCAAGGTCTTCGCGCGGCAGCACAAGACGCCGGCTCTCGCCGACTACGAGCTGCTGCTCAAGGAGTCCCCCGAGATGGCCTGGATCGCAACTGAGGGCAACGCCTTTAATCACGCGACCGATCGCGTCGCCGACGTCGAGCACCTGACCGAGGTGCAGAAGCAGCTGGGCCGCCCGATGAAAGAGAAGGTCGAGGTCTCCGGCACCGGCCGCGTTCGTCAGACCGCGTACCGCGCCGCAACCGTCACACGCGACTTCATCGGCCCCGACGGTAGCGTGGTCACACGCGACGTCCCCGGCTCCTTTATGGAGTTCATAACACGCGATCACCTCCCTGGTGATGACGCCGAACCGAAGCTCGATCTGAGCTTCGACCCGTCCAACGCGCAGGCTATCTTCAAGATGACCGCGCAGCCGTAGACCTTCCGCACGCTGCGGAGCGCACGATCCACACCGAGACAGCCCAGCGCCCATGCCGCAGCCTTCCCCAGTGCAGACCGACTTCGTCATCCTGCCGAGCTCCCACGGCGTCCCGCACGCGCAGCCGGCCGGGACCGCCGACCTCGTTCGCCTGCTCGAGCAGACCGTGCGCGGCGAGGTGCGCTTCGACGCGAGCGCGCGCGCCCTCTATGCGACCGACGCCAGCAACTACCGGCAGATCCCCATCGGCCTCGTCGTTCCTCGGGACGCTGACGACGTGCGCGCGACGATCGCCGCGTGCCGCCGCTTCGGCGTGCCCGTGCTCGCGCGGGGTGGCGGAACCTCGCTCGCCGGCCAGACCTGCAACGTCGCCGTCGTGCTCGACCTCTCAAAGTACATGCGCGCCATTCGCTCGATCGACCCCGGGCAGCGACTCATGCAGGTCGAGCCGGGCATCGTCCTCGACCGCGTGCGTGACGCCGCCGAGGTCCACCACCTCACCTTCGCGCCCGATCCGGCGACACACAGCCGTTGCACCATCGGCGGCATGATCGGAAACAACTCCTGCGGCGTCCACTCCGTGATGGGCGGCAAGACCGTCGACAACATCGCCTCCATGCGTGTGCTGCTCTACGACGGCACAGAGATGGTGGTCGGCCCCACGCCCGAGCACGAACTCGCCGCGATCATCGCGGCTGGCGGCCGCCGCGGCGAGATCTATCGCGGTCTGCGCGATCTGCGCGATCGCTACGCCGACCTCGTTCGCACCAGGTTCCCGCGCATCCCCCGCCGCGTCTCGGGCTTCAACCTCGATGAGCTGCTGCCCGAGAACGGCTTCCACGTTGCGCGCGCGCTGGTCGGCAGCGAAGGCACGTGCGTCACCGTGCTCGAGGCCACCCTCGAGCTCACGCGATCGCCGCAGTTCCGCATCCTCGTCGGCGTCGGCTTCTCCGACGTCTTCCTCGCGGCCGACCACGTGCCGGCGATCCTCACGCACAAGCCCATCGGCCTCGAAGGCATGGACAGCCTCATCCTGAAGTGGCTCGGCCTCAAGAACTTCCTGACCGAGGAGACGAAGCTGCTGCCGGCCGGCGAAGGATACCTGCTGGTCGAGTTCGGCGGCTTCACCGCGGAAGAGGCCGCCGCGCAGGCGACCCTCTTCGCCGAAGCCGCAAAGAGCTTCGCTGGCGATCCTGACGTCCGCGTCTACAGCGCGACCGAGGCGCTGAGCGTCTGGCGCGTGCGTGAGGCGGGCCTCGGCGCGACCGCGAACGTCCCCGGCGAGCCGCACGGCTGGGAGGGCTGGGAAGATGCCGCCGTCGAGCCCGCCAAGCTCGGCTCCTACCTGCGCTCGCTCACAACCCTCATGCGCGAGTTCGGCTATCGCAGCCCCATCTACGGCCACTTCGGCGACGGCTGCGTGCACATGCGCCACAACTTCGACCTTGAGAGCGAGCCGGGCATCCTGAACTTCCGCCGCTTCATCGAGCGCGCGGCCGACATCGCCATCGCGCACGGCGGCTCACTCTCGGGCGAGCACGGCGACGGACAGGCTCGTGGCGCGCTTCTGTCGAAGCTCTTCGGACCCGAGCTGGTCGACGCCTTCCGCGAGTTCAAGCGCCTCTGGGACCCCGACAACCGCATGAATCCCGGCAAGCTGATCGAGGCGCGCGAACCCCACGCGGACCTGCGCCTCGGCCAAGACTTCAAGCCATGGCAGCCGGAGACCCACTTCTCCTTCAACGACGACCACGGCTCGTTCGCCCACGCGACCGGCCGCTGCGTGGGCGTCGGCGCGTGCCGCAAGCAGGACACCGGCACCATGTGCCCCAGCTACATGGCGACCGGCGAGGAGCGCGAGTCCACCCGCGGCCGCGCGCGCCTGCTCTGGGAGTTGATGCAGAACGAGGTCCTCCCCGGCGGCTGGCGCAGCCGCGAGGTCAAGGAGGCACTCGACCTGTGCCTCGCCTGCAAGGCCTGCAAGACCGAGTGCCCAGTCGGCGTCGACATGGCGACCTACAAGGCCGAGTTCCTCTCTCACTACTACGAGGGCCGCCTCCCGCCGTTGCGTTCGCTCGCCTTTGGCTACGTCGATCAGTGGGCGCGCTTAGGCTCCCTGGCCCCCGGCCTCGCCAACCTCAGCCTCGCCGCGACTGCCCCCTTGGCGAAAGCCGTCCTGGGCATCCACCCGGACCGCCAGCTCCCCCGCCTCGCAAAGACGCGACGCGTCGCGTTGAACTCCAACCCCGGCGCTCCACCCGTCCTCCTCTGGCCTGACACCTTCAACCGTTACTTCCATCCTCAGACCTATACGGCCGCCAGAGACGTGCTGCACGAGGCCGGCTTCAACGTCATCGCGCCCCGCGGACACCTCTGCTGCGGCCGCCCCCTCTACGACTTCGGCCTCCTCCAATCCGCCCGTCGCTACCTCCTGCGCGTCCTCGACGCCCTCGCCGCACCCATCGCCGCCGGCACCCCCGTCGTCGTCCTCGAACCCTCCTGCGCCAGCGTCTTCCGTGACGAACTCACCAATCTGCTTCCCAACGACGAACGCGCTCACCGCCTCCGGGCGCAGACCCTTCTGCTCAGCGAGTTCCTCGCCCGGCGCGCCCCGCACTTCCGCCCCGCAGCCCGCACCGGCACGGTCCTCGTCCAAGCCCACTGCCATCACCGCTCTCAGTCCGGCATGCGCGACGAGATGGACCTCCTCACCGCCAGCGGCGCCGACGCCACCCTCCTCGACTCCGGCTGCTGCGGCATGGCAGGCCCGTTCGGCTTCGAGAAGGAGAAGTTTGCCGTCTCGCAGACGATCGGCGAGCGCGTCCTCCTCCCTGCCGTCCGCGCCGCCACTTCCGAAACCACGCTCATCGCAGACGGCTTCAGCTGCCGCGAGCAGATCACCCAGAACACCGGCCGGCGCGCCCTTCACCTCGCCGAGTTTCTCGCCGGCTCTCCCGAGTCAGCCGTGAGCCAGCCCGACCGCGCCTGACCTCCGCCGTGGTCGCGCTATCCTGTCCATCGATCTTCCCAAAGGAACGACCATGCCGCTTGCCGCCGCTGCCATCGCTGACGAAGCCCTCGATCTCCTCCACACCCTCGGCGTTCCAGGGTCGCGTCTCTCCGGCGGCTCGCTCCACGTTCACTCCCCGATCAGCGGCGAAGAGCTCGCCCGTATCCCCGTCAGCTCGCCTGAGGCCGCCACCGCGGCCATCGCCCAGGCTCACCAGGCCTTTCTCATCTGGCGCTCCGTCCCCATGCCCCGCCGTGGCGAGCTCGTGCGCCAGCTCGGCGAGGCGCTCCGTGCCAACCTCGACACCCTCGGCCGCCTGGTCACCATCGAAGCCGGAAAGAGCCTCTCCGAGGGTCGCGGCGAGGTGCAGGAGATGGTCGATATCTGCGTCTACGCCGCCGGTCTCTCCCGCACCATCGGCGGCCGCACCCTCGAGTCGGAGCGGCCCTCTCACCGATTAATGGAGCGCTGGCACCCCCTCGGCACCGTCGGCGTCATCTCCGCCTTCAACTTTCCCGTCGCCGTCTGGAGCTGGAACGCCGCCCTTGCCTTTGTCTGCGGCGACTCGGTCGTCTGGAAGCCCTCCGAGAAGACACCCCTCACCGCTCTCGCCGTTCAAGCCATCTTCGATCGTGTCGCTCAGGCGTTCGGCGACGTCCCCGACGGCCTCTCGACCCTGCTCCTCGGCGACGCGAAGCTCGGCGAGCTTCTCGTCGACAGCCCGCTCATTCCCCTTCTCTCCGCCACGGGCTCTACCCGCATGGGCCGCGCCGTCGGTCCCCGCGTCGCCGCCCGCTTCGGCCGCTCGTTGCTCGAGCTCGGCGGCAACAACGCCGGCATCGTCTGCGCCTCGGCCGATCTCGATCTCGCCCTGCGTGCCATCAGCTTCTCCGCCATGGGCACCGCAGGACAGCGCTGCACCACCCTGCGCCGCCTCTTCGTCCACGACACCGTGTACGACACCCTGCTGGCGCGTCTGCGCAAGGTCTACGCCGGCGTCTCCGTCGGCGACCCGCGCGACCCTGCAAAGCTGGTCGGCCCCCTGATTGACGAGGCCTCCTTCCGCGCCATGCACTCCGTTCTCGACCAGGCCCGCGCCGCCGGTGCCGCAATCACGGGCGGCGAGCGCGTCCAGGTCCCCGGCCTCTCCGGCGGGTTCTATACCCGTCCCGCCCTGGTCGAGAACCTCCCCCAGAACGACCTCGTGCGCACCGAGACCTTCGCCCCCATCCTCTATGTCCTCCGCTTCCACGACCTCAACGAGGCGCTCCGCCGTCATAACGACGTCCCCCAGGGCCTCTCCTCCTGCCTCTTCACCAACGACGTCCGCGAGGCCGAGCGCTTCCTCGCCGCCGAGGGCTCCGACTGCGGCATCGCGAACGTCAATCTTGGACCCTCAGGCGCGGAGATCGGCGGCGCCTTCGGTGGCGAAAAGGAGACCGGCGGTGGTCGCGAGTCCGGCTCCGACGCCTGGAAGAGCTACATGCGCCGCGCGACCAACACGATCAACTACGGGCATGAGCTTCCCTTGGCACAGGGCGTCGTCTTTGATGTCGAGTAGGAGTTGAACGCCCTGCGCTAGGCGGCCGTAAGCGAGGCAGCGAGGCTCTGGAAGAGCTTCAATCCATCCGCCGAACCGAGCAGCGCCTCGCTCGATCGATCCGGGTGCGGCATCATCCCGAGCACGTTGCGGCCCTCACTGAGCACGCCGGCGATGTTGTCAAGCGACCCGTTCGGATTGCTCTCCAGCGTCGTCTCCCCGCTTGCCGTGCTGTACCGGAAGGCGACGCGCCCGTCGTCGCGCAGCGAGCGAAGCGTCGCCTCGTCACAGAAGTAGTTCCCCTCCATGTGCCCGATCGGCATGCGCAGCACCTCGCCCTGAGCCAGCGCATGGGTAAACGGGCTCGCCGTCGTCTCCGTGCGCAGGTGCAGCGTTCGGCAGAGATAGCGCTGGTTCTGGTTGCGCATCAGCGCCCCGGGCAGCAGACCCGCCTCGCACAGGATTTGGAAGCCGTTGCAGATCCCCATCACCAGGCCGCCGTTCGCGGCGAACCGTCGCACGCTCTGCATGATCGGTGCGAAGCGCGCAATCGCGCCCGTGCGCAGGTAATCGCCATAGGCGAAGCCGCCCGGAACCAGAATGGCGTCACAGCCCTGCAGATCGTCCGACGCATGCCACAGATAAGTCGCCGTCTCACCCATCACCGAAGAGAGCACGTTATAGGTATCGTGGTCGCAGTTGGAGCCGGGAAAGACCAGAACGCCGAACTTCATACGGGCAGCATAGCATCGCCCGCTGACTCTCTCCTGCCCTCTCCACCCCTGCCGCCGCATCGTATCGAGTGCGCGCCGAGCAGCGTGGCGCAGAAAGGCTCATGATCCCTGACCCGCGCATCCCGCCCGATCCCGCCACGCTGACCACGGCGCCGCGCCGGCACCTGAACGTCTGGTCGACCGCGGGCGGCGCTCTGCTGGGCTGGTGGCGTGCCGCGACACTCGACGCCGCCATCGTCGGCGTGCTCTGGCTCATCGGCCTCGAGCTGTTGCACGTCCCGCTCGCGCCGCTGTGGGCCGCTCTTGGCGCGCTCTGCCAGTTCATCCCCAGCGTCGGCGGCATGCTCGCCGTGATCGGCCCCGTTCTCTCGGTCGCGCTCTCCGTCCGCACCAGCGAGGACTGGTACCGTCTCGGTTACGTCCTCGGCCTTTACGGTGTCATCGCCATCCTCGAGGGCCTTGTCATCGGCCCCTACGTGCTGCATCGAACCACTCGCGTTCCCTGGTGGGCGGCGTTTCTCGGCCCCATCGTACTCGGCATCCTCATCCCGCCGTGGGGCGTGCTCATCGCACCGCCGCTGCTTGCGATCATCTTCGCCTTCCGCCGGCCGCCCTCGCCGCGCGTCAGTTCGCGGGTGCCGTGACGACCAGCCGGTAGAGCTCGCGGTTGCGCAGAATCGCCTGCACGTACTCGCGCGTCTCCGTGTACGGAATGGATTCGACGAACTCCGGCGTGTCTTTGTAGTCCTCGCTCGACATCCACTGCCGCACCGGCACATCCCCCGCGTTGTACGCCGCCAGCGCATACTCCACCTGGCCGCCGTAGCGGTTCAACACCTCGCGAAGATTGATAGTGCCCAGCTGCAGGTTAACCGCCGGAACCAGCAGTTGGTTCGCGTTGAAGCCCTTCAGACCGCGCTTCTTCGCGATCGACTTGCCGACCGACGGCAGCAGCTGCATCAGTCCGTATGCACTCGCGTGGCTGACCGCGCCCGCGTTGAACTCGGACTCCTGACGGATCAGCGACGCGACCAGGTACGGATCGAGCCCGTTCGCCTGCGCATCTGCCGTGAGCTCGCCCCAGAACGGCCGCGGGAAGAGCAGTGCCCAGTAGCTTCGCGGCACCTGATCGAACGGCAGCGCGAAGAACGGCAGCCCGCTATGCTTCATCGACTGCAGCGATCGCGTGTACTCCCCGAATGACGCATAGATCTCCGCCTGCGCGAGCGCGCCCCACTGTCCGGAGGTCGGACTCGCCTGGATCTCCGGCGCAATGTACTCGTTCAGCGATGCATTCGCCAGCAGCCGCGCCTTGATCAGGTGCGGATCGTCCTCGGGCAGAATTCCGGCCAGGTCTGGCACCTCCGGTGGCCGCACGTGCTCAAGCAGCGCTGGCGCCGGTCCGTCCGCCTGCTCGCCGATCACCGCCAGCCGCTGGCGCGCCAGCCCCGCATAGTAGTAGTTGGCATACGTCTTCGAGAGCGTGCGATAGAAGCTCGCCGCCTCAGGCAGCCGTCGCTCCTCATCCTCCAGAATGCGCGCCCGCCAGTAGAGCGCCGACGGCACCTCGAGACCGCCGGGATAGCGTTCGATCTGCTCCTCCATCAGCCGCGCCGCCTCGCTGTAGCGGCGCAGACGATAGTTCATCCACGCCGTGCGCCAGTGCGCCGAGGGCGCGTACGTGCTGTCGGGAAACATCGTGACCAGCAGCTGATAGTGATAGATCGCCTGCGCCGGGTCATGCAGCAGCAGATACATATTGCCGCCCGAGTACAGTGCCTCCTCGAGCCAGCGGCTCGTCGGGTAGAGCCGCACCATCTCGCTGATCGTCTCGTCGTGCGCGGCGTGATTGCCCTCGCTGCGCGAGAGCTCGGCCAGGATATAGGCGCGCGCGGCTGCGCTGTCACCCGTTGTCGTGGGCAGCTTCTCGGCCTCCCGCCGGCCGATGCGCTTCAGCTTCAGATCGCAGACGCCGGCATAGATGTCGAGCGCATCCCGGTCCGCAGCCGCCAGCCCACGACTGTCACGCTGGATCCCGTGGTACTCCTCCGCGGCATCGCTGTACCGCTTCGCGTTGAAGAGCTGGTCGGCATGCACCTTTCGCTGCGCGGCCGAGAGCGGCGCTCCGATCGCCTCAAGCTGCTGGCGTGCCTGCGCCGACTCCGGGCTGAGCGGCAGGTCGACATAGAGCGCGCGATACACCTCGATCGCGTGCGGACTGTCTCCGCTCTGCTGATACGCGCGGGCCAGCGTGAGGCGAAAGTCAGCGTGGCCCCCGATCGCCGATCCGCGCTCCGCATTGAGCAGTCGCAGTGCGCCCGCGGCGTCGTTGCCCTGCAGCTTCAATGTCGCCAGCAGCAGCGCCGCCGTACTGGCGAAGATGCTCTCCGGATACCGGTCGGCGAAGCCGTCCAGCAGCGGCTCCGCCACGCCGAGCTGGCCCGCCCGCTGCGCCGCCTGCGCCCCCAGGTAGTCCGCGTAGTCATCCAGCGCGTCGCCACTCACACCTGCCGAGTGGAAGGCGCTGATCGCCTCCGTGTAGCGGCGGTCAAGCGCATACGCGTGCCCGATCGCGAGATACGCTGCCGCCGCCGCCTCCCCGGGATGTGCCGACGCATACGAAAGCACGCCCGCGTAGGCGGCTGAAGATCGCGTCACTGCCAGCTGCTGCGCCATCGGCCGCAGCTGAGCTGAGGCCGTAAATGCGCTCGTCAATCGAAGAATCTGGGGAGAGAGTGGCCGGCGCGCGCCAGCCTTTCCTCCGCGTGTGACTCGCGTTCGCGAGGTCGTCTTCCCGTGGGAGCTCCCTGCCGCCTTCCTTCGTCCCTTCGCCGTCGTCGCCCGCCCGTGCGTCGCGCCTGCGCTCCCGGTGTGCACGCCGCCGGCGGCCTTGGTTCGCGTCTTGCCCTTCGCGGCCCGCGCCTTCGTCTCTCCGGAAGACGTGTCCTGCCCCCGGGCGGGGTGCGATTCCGCTCCGGCGTGCACTGCAAAGAGGAGCAAAATAAGCTTGGCCCAGTGCATCCAGGTTGATCGTGGCTGGCGATCCATCGTCTTCTCCCACTCTATGCCGCCCGCAGCCGCGAAGACGAGCCGGCCGAATCTGCGCAGACACGGGAACGCCCCGCCGGACCTCAAATTCGGACTTGCGCACGGTCGACCGCCCCGCTGGGGTCAGACCATTTACACTGGAAAGCGATCGCGAGCCGCCGACGAGCCCGTACCCTGCACAGGGTTCGAAACCCCGGCAACTCCCGCACCTTTTGCGCATGCCCACCATCGAATCTCCAGGAATTGACGAAGTCCACCCCGACGTTGCCCTTGTCGAACGGGCGCGCGAAGGGGATACTGAGGCGTTTGAAACGCTCGTGCGGCAGTATGAGCGGCAGATCTTTCGTGTGGCGCAGCACATCACGCAGAACCGCGAAGACGCGGAGGACATCACGCAGGATGCCTTTCTGAAGGCGTACGAGAAGCTGAACCAGTTCCAGGGCAACTCGAAGTTTTCCACCTGGCTGACGCGGATCGCCGTAAATGAAAGTCTCATGCGGCTGCGCAAGAGAAAGACGAGCAAGACGGTGTCTATGGATCAGGACGTGCAAACCGAAGAGGGCGCCATCCCGCGGGACTTTGCCGAGTGGCGGCCGAATCCGGAGCAGAACTTCGGGCAGGCCGAACTGAGCGACATCCTGCGCCGCACCATCCAGGGACTGCCGCCGGGCTTCCGCACCGTCTTCACCCTGCGCGATATCGAGAATCTCTCCACCGAGGAGACCGCCGAGGCGCTCGGGCTGAGCGTGCCGGCGGTCAAATCGCGCCTGCTGCGGGCTCGCCTGCAGCTGCGCGAGCGTCTGAGCCGGTACTTCCGGCAAGGGAAAGAAGAGGGCCAGCCGGCATGACCTGCACCGATTTCTTAAGTCAGCTGACGGATTACTTCGACGGCCAGATCAGCGCCGAACTGCTCGAAGAGGTACGCGCGCACTCCGCCGCGTGCCGTCACTGCGAGGTTGTGCTCGATACCACGCGGCAGACCATCGAGGTCTATCGCGACCACGAGCTCTGCGAGCTGTCGGTCGAACTGCAGGAGCGTCTCCACACGGCCATCATGGTGAAGTGCCGCGCGAAGATGGAAGGCAGCCCGGTCCGCGAGCGCACGCAGCGCGCACCCCGCGTTCAGAGCTGAACTCCTCGGCAACGTACGTGAGGTCTCGTACAGCAAGTTCGTCGCGCTCGCGCCGCGATGCTCAGAACCTCTCGAAGATTGTGCATCGCATCATCAATCCTCTGCCTTCCTGCCGGAGTCAGAATCTTTTCGCCGTATCTGCGCGTCATACGGTGAGAACAGTCGCAATTCAAAGGTTGATGACGCATGTGGATCGTCCGACTCGCGCTTCGGCGCCCTTATACCTTCGTCGTCCTCTCCCTGCTCATTTTCTTGCTTGGCATCGGCTCCGCCGTGGAGACGCCCAAGGACGTCTTCCCCTACATCAACATCCCGGTCGTTACCATCGTCTGGACGTACTCCGGCCTGACCCCGAATGAGATGGAGGGCCGCATCGTCACCGTCTGTGAGCGCGCCCTCACCACAACGGTCAACGACATCGAGCACTCCGAATCCGAGTCCTATCAGGGCATCGCCGTCATCAAGGTCTTCTTCCAGCCCAACGTCAAGGTGGAGCTCGCCTTTGCGCAGGTGACCTCGGTGGTCCAGACCATCCTGCGCGTGCTGCCGCCCGGCTCCTTTCCACCCCTCATTCTCAAGTACGACGCCTCAAGCGTGCCCATCGTGCAGCTCGCGCTCGGTGGTCAGGGGCTCAGTGAGCAGGAGCTCTACGACCTCGGCCTGAACTTCATCCGGCCGCGACTCGCGACCGTGCAGGGCGCCTCTGTGCCGCTGCCCTACGGCGGCAAGGTTCGGCAGATCAACGTTGATCTCGAACCGAACCTGCTCGCCGCCCAGCACCTCTCCGCCGCGGACGTCTCGCTCGCCTTCAACCAGCAGAACCTTATTCTTCCGGCCGGCACCGCGCGCATCGGCGACCGCGAGTACGTGGTCAAGCTCAACTCCTCTCCCAACGAGGTCTCCGCGCTCAACGACCTTCCCATCCGCGCCGCCAACGGCTCCGTCGTCTACATCAAAGACGTCGCCCAGGTGCAGGAGGGATACGCGCCGCAGACCAACATCGTCCGGCAGGACGGGAAGCGCTCAGCGCTGCTCACCGTCCTCAAGAACGGCCAGACCTCGACGCTCAACATCGTCGCCGGCGTAAAGTCCGCACTTCCGCGTGTGAAGGCCGGTCTGCCCGACGCCCTCACCATCACGCCGCTCTTCGACCAGTCGATCTTCGTGCGCGACTCCATCTCCGAGGTCGCACGCGAGGCTGCCATCGCCGCCGTGCTCACCGGCCTCATGATTCTGCTCTTCCTCGGCAGCTGGCGCAGCACCCTGATCGTCTGCACCTCGATCCCGCTGTCGATCGCGACCTCGCTTGTCATCCTGACTGCGCTCGGCGAGACGATCAACGTCATGACCCTGGGCGGTCTCGCCCTTGCGGTCGGCATCTTGGTCGATGACGCTACCGTCGAGATCGAGAACACCCACCGCAACATGGCCGAGAAGAAGCCGCTGGTCCGTGCCATCCTCGACTCCGCCCAGCAGGTCGCCGCACCCGCCTTCGTCTCGACGCTCTCTATCTGCATCGTCTTCATTCCTGTCGTCCTGCTCACCGGCGCCGCCAAATACCTCTTCACGCCGCTTGCCATGGCCGTCGTCTTCGCCATGCTCGCCTCGTACTTCCTCTCCCGCACCCTGGTTCCGACGATGATGCACTTCCTGCTGCCGGCCGAGCTCATCCTCTATCAGGACGAGACCGCCTCTATCAAGGAAGAGAAGACAAACTGGATCTGGCGCTGGCACCACCGCTTCGACCACCAGTTCGAGCGCATGCGCCACCGCTACAAGCTCCTGCTCACCTGGTGCCTGGATAACGCCGCGCTCACACTCTCGCTCTTCGGCGGCTTCGTCGCGCTCTCGCTCTTCTTGATCCCGCTGATCGGCCGTGACTTCTTCCCCTACGTCGACTCCGGCCAGATGCGCCTGCACGTCAATCCTCCCGAGGGCCTGCGCATCGAGGACTCCGAGCAGTACTTCGCCGCGATCGAGCGCGAGATTCGTGCCATCATCCCGCAGGGTGAGATCGAGCTGATCCTCGACAACATCGGCCTGCCCACCAGCGGCATCAATCTCGCCTTCGGCTCCTCGGCGACCATCTCCAACTCCGACGGCGAGATCCAGATCGCCCTCAAGCCAGGCTCGCGCAAGACCGAGCAGTACCAGCGCCTCATCCGCAGTGATCTGCAGAAGAAGTTCCCCGACGGAACCTTCTTCTTCACGCCGGCCAACATCACCAACCAGATCCTCGACTTCGGTCTTCCCGCCCCCATCGATCTGCAGATCGTCGGCCGCGGCAAAGACAACTACGCCCTCGCGACAAAGCTGATGAAGCAGATCGCGGCGATTCCTGGCGCCGTCGACGTGCACCTCCATCAAGAGGTCACCTATCCGACGATGCAGATCAACGTCGATCGCACGCGCGCCCGTCAGCTCGGCCTCACACAGCAGGACGTCGCCCAGAGCACACTGATCTCACTGAGCGGCACCGGCCAGACCGCGCCCAATGAGTGGTTGAACGTCCTCAACGGCGTCAACTACCAGGTCGTCGTCCAGACCCCCATCTACCGCATCGACTCCCTGCCCTCACTCGCGCGGACCCCGGTCACCTCGCCCTCCGGCAACGTCTCGCAGATGCTGGGCAACCTCGCCGACTTCCGCCGTGATGAGAGCCCGATCATCATCGACCACTACAACATTCAGCCCGTCTTCGACGTCTACGCGGACGTCGACCAGCGCGATCTCGGCGGTGTCTCTTCGACGATCCAGAAGATCATCAACCAGACCACGCCCAATCTGCCCGTCGGCACCACACTTGTGCTCCGCGGTGAAGTCACGACGATGAACGAGTCGTTCATCCGCCTCGGCATCGGCATCGTCTTCGCCGTCGGGCTCGTGTACCTGCTGATGGCGGTCAACTTCCAGAGCTGGCTCGATCCGCTGATCATCCTCATGGCGCTTCCGGGCGCGTTCTCCGGCATCCTGTGGATGCTGTTCGTCACGCGCACCACCTTCAACGTGCCCTCACTCATGGGCGCCATCATGACCATCGGCGTCGCCACCGCGAACAGCATCTTGATGGTCGTCTTCGCCAACGACGAACGCGTGCTCGGCAAGGATCGCTACGACGCCGCGCTCAACGCAGGCTTCATTCGTCTGCGTCCGGTACTGATGACCGCGCTCGCCATGATCATCGGCATGCTGCCCATGGCGCTTGCCATCGGCGAGGGCGGCGAACAGAACGCGCCACTCGGCCGCGCCGTCATCGGTGGCCTGCTTCTCGCGACGGTCGGAACCCTCTTCATCGTTCCTGTCATCTACTCCTTGTTGAAGAAGAACGCTCCGGTCGACTACGACCGCGAGATCGATGACGAATACGCGCAGGGCTTGCCCAAACAGGCAGAGAAGGAGCAGCACGCCTAAATGGCTGACGAGCAGAAAAGATTGAGCGATGATCGCGGCGGCCTCGCCGCCGAATTTGAACACGGCACCACCGTCGAGGATCGTGAGCTCGGCGCCAGCTTTGCCTCGCGCCCGCGCCCGGCCGACGGCGCTCACACAGACGAGCAGCGGCTCGGGGAGAGCTTCGCCGACCCCAACGCGATGGACGACCAGAAGCTCGGTCGCGCCTTCGAAGAAGAGAACAGCCGTCATCCTCATCGGCATGAGGAGGCCGCCACATCCAAGAAGCCAGTCAACTGGCGCATCGTCTCCCTCGCTCTGATCGTCGTTCTCGTCGTCTTTCTCATCGTCTTCTTCGCTGGCTTCCTCCCCCGGCACCGGCAGGACAAGCGCAACGCGGCCAGCGCCCAGCAGGAGCAGAATGCACTGCCGGCCGTCGACGGTGTCCGTGTCACGCGCGCCCCGGCCGGTGCCCCGCTGGTCGTCCCCGGCACCACCACACCGCTCACCGAAGCCTTCATCTACGCCCGTTCCAACGGCTATCTGAAGCAGCGTCTCGTGGACATCGGTGACCGTGTTCATCGCGGCCAGCTGCTCGCCATCATCGACTCGCCTGACCTGGACCAGCAGGTCGATCAGGCCCGCGAGCAGGTTCGTCAAGCCGAGTCGCAGCTCACCCAGCAGCAGGCACAGCTCGCCCTCGCGCGCGTCACGGTCGAGCGCTGGCGTGTCCTCGTCGCGAAAGGCGTCTTCTCCCGCCAGGACGGCGATACGCAGGAGACCAACTTCAACGCCCAGGTCGCCAACGTCGCCGCCGCGCAGCGCAACGTCGAGGCCTTCCGCGCCAACCTCGCCCGCATGATCCAGCTCCAGGCCTACGAGCGCGTCACCTCTCCCTTCGAGGGCGTCGTCACCCAGCGCAACGTCGACATCGGGTCGCTGATCTCCGCGCAGGGCACCGGCTCGAGCAGCAGCACACCCGCGGGGCAGTCGCAGCCCGGGCAGACCTCCGCCGCCACCACCAACACCGCCGGCACCTCCGGCGTCGCGCCCACCTCTGCGACACCCGGCACCGGCGGCGGACAGGGTGGCCCACTCTTCGCCGTCGCCCAGGTCGATCGCCTCCGCATCCTCGTCTCCGTCCCCGAAGGCTACGCCAGCAGCATTCACCCCCGGCAGACCGCCACGCTGCACTTTCAGGAGTTCCCTGCCGCGCAGTTCACCGGCGTCGTCACCCGCACCGCCTCCTCCATCGACCAGAACACCCGCACCCTGCTCACCGAGGTTCAGGTCGACAACCGAAAGGGGCAGCTCCTGAACGGCATGTACACCGTCGTCACCTTCGCCCCTACTTCTTCGGGCGAGGGTCCCCTCACCATCTCGGGAGACGCCGTCGCGGTGCGCGATGGCAAGAACGTCGTCGGCCTCATCGGCGGCGATCACACCGTCCATATGCAGCCCGTCGACGTGGGCCGCGACTTCGGTCCCGTCATCGAAGTCAATAGCGGCCTCAAGCCCGGCGACACCATTGCCTCCATCATCACCGACGACATCCGCGAAGGCGCCAAGGTGGACCTGCACGTCACCCAGCCCAAGGCATCGCCGCCGGCCACACCGCAGACGCAGCCGATCGGCGGGCCCTCGCAGTACGGCAATCAGTCCACGACCGATGCCAACATGATGGGCCTCGCCGCGCAGAAGCCCGGTCAGGGCGCAGGCAAACCGGCCAGCCAGCCCAAGACTCCCACCAAGGGAGAGAGCAAACCATGAGCGTTCGGCCCTGCCGCAACGGGATCCGCCGCGCGCGTCATCTGTCCCAAGCTCTCCTCGCCGCCCTCGCCGTCTCGCTTCTCGCCGCCACCGGGGTCGCGCAACAGCCGGCCACGCCCGCATCCCCGCAGCCTCCACCGGCCACCTCGCCCGGCCCTGCCGATCCCGTCGTTCCGCCCATCTCCGGTCCCGTCCCAGAGGCGCCGCAGCCAAGCCCCGTCGTCACCGGGGGCGAGACCGCGCCTCTGACCACCCGCCTCGCACCGCGCGGCCTCGGCTCCGCCATCTTCGGCCTCGTCGGTCCGTTCCGTGCCCCCCGCCTGCCGGAGCTCTTTCCCGGCGCCGGCGCCCGTCTCAACTCTCTCGTCCGTGACGGCAAGCTCTACCTCTCCGTGCACGACGCCATCGCCCTCGCCCTCGAGAACAACCCCGATGTAGAGGTCTCCCGCTTCAACCTCGCGCTCGCCGACACCGACACCCTTCGCGCGAGAGGCGGCGGCTCCCTCCGCGGCGTCGACTACACCGTCGCCGAGTCACCCGCGGGCGTCGGCGGTCCGGGCTCACCCCTGCTGAACTCGACCGCGACCTCCCCCAACCCCACCACCCCCGCAGTCACCGACCTCACCGCGCTCAACTCCACCAACCCCGGCGTCACCAACTTCTCCGTCAATACCACCGGCGTCATCCCAGAGGCCGGATCGAACATCCCGCTCTTCGACCCGCAGCTCATCGCGACCGCCGGTTACCTGCGCCGCTCCAACACCGTCCTTCTCTTCTCGACCACCAGCGCCCCCGCCTCCTCCGGCTCGGAGCCCGCGCCCCTCGACTACATCTCCGCCAACGTCTCCTACCTTCAGGGCTTTAGCCCGGGCACGGAGGTCTCGGCGACCGTCAACAACGACTCGCAGGTCATCTTCGGCGGCCAGAACCAGTACGACCCCTTCTCCAGCCCCTCCAGCTCGATCACCGTCACCCAGCCGCTCCTTCGCGGCCGCGGTCGGGCCGTGAACCTCCGCTATCTGCGCATCGCCAACCTGAACAGCAAGGTCTCGCGCCTCCTCTTCGAGCAGCAGGTCCTCGACACCATCTACGGCACCGAGCGCCTCTACTACGACCTCGTCAGCCTCGGCGAGAACGTCGCCGTGAATGAGGAGGCCCTCCGCGCCGCCGAGAAGCTGCGCCAGGACGATGCCGATCAGGTCGAGCAGGGCACCCTCGCTCCCATCGAGCTCACCCGCGTCACCGCCGTCGCCGCCACCGCGCAGTTCGCGCTCATTCAGGCGCAGGGTCTCTATCGCCAGCAGGAGGTCATCCTCCGCAATCAGATCATCCACACCGGATCGCCCATCTTCTCCGCCTCCTTCGCCGAGATCGTTCCCACCGATCACATCGTCGTTCCCGACAATCCCGAGCCCTACAACACGCCCGAGCTTATCCAGCAGGGTCTCGCCCGCCGCCCCGACCTTGCCCAGGCCGGCATTCAGGTGGAGGCGAACGGCATTACCGCAAAGGCCGCGCGCAATCAGGTCCTGCCACAGCTCAACCTCTACGCCAACGCCGAGAGCCGCGGCTCTTCGGAGGCCGCCTACGAGCCCCTCGGCACGCCCGGCAACGGCGTCCCCTCCATCCCGCAGAACCTCGCGCTCGGCGGCCTGCGCGTCTCGACCATCTACCAGGGCGGCATTCAGCTCACCCTGCCCATTCGCAATCGCATCGCCAGCTCCGACGCCGCGCGCGACACCATCCAGCTGCGTGAGTCCGAGGGTCGCACCGTCAAACTCGTCCAGCAGGCGCGCGAGGAGATCGAGAACGGCGTCATCGCCGTCCAGACCGCCTTCTCCGCTTACAAGGCCGCCAGCCAGAGCCGTGAGCTCCAGTCCCAGCTCCTGGAGGCCGAACGCGACCGGCTCTCCGCTGGCCAGTCAACCCAGCTGCTCGTCATCCAGAACGAGAGCTTCCTCGCCCAGGCCCGCTCCACCGAGATCGCCGCCCGCTCCAACTACCAGAAGGCCCGCATCGCCCTCGATCACGCCCTCGGCACCTTGCTTGACGAGAACGGCATTCAGCTCGACGACGCCATCCAAGGCAATATCCGCCCCTGACCGCGCGCTCCCCCCCGCCTCTGTCCGCGTGGTACCCTTCCCGCGAGCGTCCTCAATGGTTCTCTCCCGCCGCCGCCTCTGTTACCTCTCAGCCTCCTCCCTGCTCTCGCGCGCGCTGCGTGCCCAGACCAACCAGACCGGCTCCGGCAGCTCGCGGCCTGACGTCGCCTCCATCGACCGGGTGCGGATCCTCGCCGCTGCCGGCCGCGCCCTCACCAGTCCCATCGATCTCGTCACCGCCACTCGCGTCACGCAGCCCGGAGCCGGTCCAAACGACTTCGTCAGCGACGCCGACGCCTCCCTCGCGGCAACCACCCCGTCCCGCAGC
The DNA here is from genome assembly GCA_964247625.1 of uncultured Acidobacteriaceae bacterium. Classification (GTDB taxonomy): domain Bacteria; phylum Acidobacteriota; class Terriglobia; order Terriglobales; family Acidobacteriaceae; genus Edaphobacter. The sequence continues at coordinate 456,563 of CAXTVA010000001.1, read as the reverse complement.
GCTGCCCTGCTCAACCTCACCCTCGCCGTTCCCGCCCTCGCTGCGGCCAGCTTCCTGCTCGCGCCTCAGGACTCCGCGACGTCGGTTCGCTATGCCGCGCAAGCCGTCGCCTGGCTCGACGCATGGTTTACCACTCCTGCCACGCGCCTGACTCCCTCGTTCGCCGCCGTTCGCCTGCTGCCCGACACCCAGAGACCCGACCCCGCAGGTCTCGTCGAAGCCGTCGCGCTCGCCGAGGTCGCGCAGGCGATCCCCTTCCTCTCCGGCACGGCCTCGTCCGCACAGCAGGCCGTCTGGCGCTCCTGGTTTCGCGAGCTCGCAGTCTGGCTCGACACCGACCGCCTCGCCGGCCTCGCCCGCGACCGGAAGGATCACACCGCGAGCGCATGGCTCCTTCTCCGCTGTGCCGCGGCAGCGCTGCTGGCCGACGAAGCGGCGCTGGTCACCCTCCGCCACCGCCTTCGCACCATCACCATTCGCGCCGAGATCCTCGCCGAAGGCACCTTTCCCCACGAGCTCACCACTCCGGACCCCTACCGCAACTCGCTCTTCAACCTCGACATGCTCGCCGCCTGCTGTGTCCTGCTCTCAACCCGCTTCGAGACCGCCTGGAACTACGAGCTGCAGGACGGCCCGGGCATGCGCGGTGCGATCGCGCGCCACGCCCCCTGGATCGCAGATCGCAACACCTGGCCCTACCCCTCCGACGACCGCTTCTTCACCGCCCTGCCCTGTCGGCGTCCCAGCCTCCTCTTCGCCGCGCACGCCTTCCAGCAGAGCGACTACGCCGACATCTGGCGTCGCCTCAACCCCGACCCGGTCGAGCCAGCCATCCTGCGCAGCTTTCCCATCCGTCAGCCGCTCCTATGGACCGTGCGCCCCCGCCTCACGCACGATGAAACACCCGCAACACAGAACCGCTGAGCCGCGTCCGCAGGTACCCCGCTACTGCCCCGCCGTCTGCTCTGCTCCGCCAAGACGCTTCAGGATCGCTGCGACCGCCTCCTCCGGAGGCCCATCGTTCTTGATCCGCGTCGTCTCATCGCCCGGCTGTTGCAGGGTCGCGATCTGGCTATCCAGCAGGCTCGGATTCATGTAGTGCCCCTTCCGCGCCGCCAGCCGCGCCACCAGCAGATCCTTCGAGACATCGAGCAGGATGGCATGCACCGCGTCCTTCGCCACTCCGTCCAGCAGCATCGTCCGATACTCCTGCTTCAGCGCCGAGCACGCCAGCACTCCATCCGCCCCGTCGCTCTGCCACTGCTTCAGCAGCTCGTTCAGTGCGCGCAGCCATGGCGCCCGGTCCTCATCCGTCAGCGGGATCCCCGCCGCCATCTTCTGCTTGTTCGCATCCGAGTGATAGTCGTCCGCATCGGCAAAGGTCGCATGCAGCCGCGCGGCCAGCAGCTTGCCCACCGTCGTCTTCCCCGATCCGGTCACACCCATGAGAACGAAGATCATCCTCCCAGCCTAGCTCACTTCACCAGCGCAATACACCGCGACCGCGACCTTCGTCCACACAAAGCCCTCCTCCGCTCGCCAGCCAGCGAGCACCGTCCTTCAATAGCATCAGAGCAAGACAACGGCCTATATCCCCAGGAGTACCGCAGTGAAAGAGCAGATTCGTATTACCTTGCCCGACGGAGAAGCGGACGCGTTCCTCTTTCATCCCGACGGCGCCTCGCCCACCGGCAAACTGACCGGCATCCTCGACTATCCAGACATCAAGGGCATCCGCGACGCCACCGCCCAGTCCTCGCAGAAGCTCGCCGACAAGGGCTACCTCGTGCTCTCGCCCAACATCTTCTATCGCACCGCGCGGCCGCCCGTCATCGACTTCCCCATGAACTTCGCCGAGGAGCGCACGCAGCGCCGCTTCGCCGAGCTCGTCACGCCGCTCACCCCCGACGCCATGCACGCCGACGCGCACGTCTATGTGCGGACGCTCGATCAGCACGGCGCCGCCCCTGGCCCCATCGGCGTCCTCGGCCACTGCTTCAGCGGTGCCCAGGCGCTGCGCTCCGCGGCTGCCCTTCCAGAACGCATCACCGCCGCCGTCTCCTTCCACGGCGGTCACCTCTTCGTTCCGGACTCGCCCACCAGCCCGCACCTCGAGCTTCCCGCCGTCCGCGCCGCGCTCCTCTTCGGACACGCCGCGAACGACAGCCTCATGCCGGCCGAAGCCATCCAGCAGCTCGACCAGGCCCTCGCCGCCTGGGGCGGTCAGTACGAGAGCGAGATCTTCCCCGCCGGCCACGGCTGGACCGTCCCCGACGCCGGCACCTACAACCCCGAGCAGGCCGAGCGAGCCTTCACCAGACTTGTCGCCCTCTTCGCCGGCAACCTCCACTAGTGCAAGCCATCCTCCGCGCGTGCGCCCCGCGCGCGGAGGAGCCTCGCCTCACTCCGCGTCGGCCAGCGAAAACTGGTGCCGCACATCCGAGCCGCGCACCCAGAAGATCACGTCCTCAGCAATGTTCGTCGCGTGATCCGCCGCCCGCTCGAGATTGCGCGAGATGATGATCGCGCTCAGCGCCTGGCTGCTCACGATCGGGTGCTGCTGCATGACGCCCACCAGCTCCTGCTGCACGGCGCGGTTCATGTCATCCACCTCGTCATCCATCTGCAGCACCGACTCCGCCATGCGCGCGTCCGCCTCGAGCAGCGCCTGAATCGCGCGCCGGATCATCACCCGCACCTTCTCGCCCATGTCCGGAATGTCGATCGGCAGCGCGATCTGCGGCAGATCGCGCAGGTGCTCCGCCCGCTGCGCGATATTGCTCGCCTGATCCCCGATGCGCTCCAGATCTCCGTTAATCTTGATGACCGAGAGAATGAAGCGAAGATCGATCGCCATCGGCTGCTCTTTCGCGAGCAGCTCGTACGCCATCTCGTCCACCTCGCGCTCGGCCGCGTTCACCGCCGTCTCAATCTCCTGCACGTGCGTGCACAGAGCCATATCCCCGGTCAGGTATGCCTCGAGCGAGAACTCGAGCGCCTGCTGCGAGAGCGCGGCCATCGCCAGCAGCCGGTCCTTCAACGCCTCGAGTTGTATCTGAAAGTTGATCCGCGGCATCGCGTGCCATCCAGGGACTTCGATCCCATATTCTTACGCACCGAAGCCGGTGCAACGATGAATATTCCCACAGTATGTAGCGGGACGGATACCTCAACCCTCCTCTTGCACCCGGCAGACCGCCTCAGCGATAGAGCAGGTACGCCGCCCGCCGCTCGCGAAACCTCCGCGTCGCCTCCGTCCACCCCGCTGCAATCGCCCGCGGATCCTCTCCCCGCTCGAGCGACGTCGTCGTCGCCGCGTTCGCGACCAGCGTCGCCGACCGCCTCCACGCGAACTGCTCGGGATAGAGGTGGCGCAGCGCTGCGATCAGCTCGACACCCATCGCCGGCGGGTCCAGCGCCTCGCGATCCGTGACCACCGCGCGCACCGCCTCGATCGTCTGCCCATGGAACGGATACCGGTTCTCGTCCTCTCGCACCGCCACCCGCGTCGCCTCAAACCGCACCCCCGCCATCCGTCGTTGCTCGAGGTATCGCACCACCTCCGCCGCGTGGAACCATCCCGCCCCGCTCGCCGGTCCATCCTTCGTCGCCATCGCACCCGCGCCAAAGATCTCGAACGGCATCTCCGTCCCCCGCCCGACCGAGAGATTCGTCATCTCCAGCAGCGCCGTCCCCGGATACAGCAACGCCGCCATCTGCGAGCGAAGGTTCGGGCTCGGGTCTACCCACGGCACACCCGTCTCCTCGAAGATCTCGGCCCGCCGCCATCCCTGCATCAGCACCGGCGCCAGCGTCGCGCCCAGGTGCCGCTCTCCGTTCACGTACGCCGCTAGCTCCGCCAGCGTCATGCCATGCCGCACCGGCAGCGGCATGGGATCGGTATAGCTCTCAAGCCCCGCATCCGATACCGGCCCCTGCACGTGCTCGCCATCGATCAGCGCCGGCCGGTCCAGCACGACCAAGGCAATTCCGGCCTTCGCACAGCCCTCGACGAAGTAGCTCGTCACCGCCTCATAGGTGTAGAACCGCACGCCCGCGTCCTGCAGGTCCAGCACAACCGCGTCAATCCTCGCCAGATCTTCCGCGCGCGGCCGCCGGTCCGCATCGTGCGCTCCATAGAGCGAGATCACCGGCAGTCCACTCGCCGCATCTACTGAGCTCCGTATCTCCGTCGTGTCCTTCGCTCCCGCGATCCCGTGCTCCGGCGAGAACAGGATGTCAAGCGTCATCCCCGGCACCGCCCGCGCACCGTCCGTCCGCAGCACATCGATCGTGCGCCGCCCCGCATGATCCAGCCCCGTCTGATTCGTCAGCAGCCCAAGCCGCAGCCTCCCGCCATGCCGCGTCGCCATCTCGCGCATGGCCGCGAAGTTCGTGGCCTCGAGCACATCGATCCCCGGAAGCACCCGATCCCCCGCCGTCGCCGCCGCACTCCCGTACAGATCGAGCGCCCGCCCCACCGCCGTCGCCACCTCGCCGCGCACCGCGGAGATCGGCGCCCCGCCCCGCGGGTGGATCGCATTCGCCAGCAGCACTACATACGTGTCGCTCCCCGGATCGATCCACAGGCTCGTCCCTGTGAATCCGGTATGCCCGAAGCTCCCGATCGGAAACACCGTGCCGCGCGGCCGTGAGTACGACGAGTCGATATCCCACCCCAGACCGCGCACCTCGTGGCCCTTGCGGCTTGGATAGCTCACCTCCACACCCGCCGCGGGCGCCGCCAGATCCTCCGGCGAGTGCCCTGGCTGCTCCGGCGTGGTCATCACGGCCAGCGTCGCCTGCCGCAGTGGAAACGCGCTCGGCCGCCCGGCGAGCCGGTCCAGCAGCCCCTGCGCGAACAGCCCCACATCGTGCGCCGTCGAGAACACCCCCGCGTGCCCCGCCACGCCGCCCATCCGCCGCGTCGTCGGGTCATGCACCTCCCCGCGCAGCAGCCGGTCGTCGGCCATCGGCTTGTCGTCGTTGTGCGCCGTCGGTGCGACCCGCGCCACCACCGCCGCCGGCGGCAGATACCGCGTCTCCGTCATCCCCAGCGGCCGAAAGATATGCTGCTCCGCATACACCTCGAGCGGCTGCCCGCTCAGCCGCTCCACCAGCACCCCCAGCGTGATGAAGTTGATGTCCGAGTACCGGAACATCGTCCCCGGCGACGACTCGAGCGTCGACTGCATCGCCCGTCGCACCCCCTCCGCCCGTCCCGTCCACGCATCCGTCAGCACCACATCCGGCGGCAGCCCGGAGGTGTGCGTCAGCAGCTCGCGAACCGTCACGCCTCCCTTGTTGTTCACACCGAACTCCGGCAGATACTGCGCCACCGGTTCGTCCAGCCCCAGCTTGCCCTGCTCGTAGAGCTGCATCACCGCCGTCGCCGTCACCAGACACTTGGTCAGCGACGCCATGTCGAAGATCGTGTCCGTCGTCATCGCCTCGACCGCCGGCTCGAGCGCCCGGCTGCCATACGCGCGCTCATACACGACCGATCCCGCATGCCCCACCAGCACCACCGCTCCCGGCAGCTTGTGCGCCTTCACTGCCGCGTTGATCACGCGATCGACGCCGCTGAACTCCGCCGTTCGCGTCCCTGAAACACTAGCCGCTGCCAGAGCACCCTGCCCCCTGGCCGAACTCGCCATCACCAGCAGCAACACGGCGGCAACGCCCGACCGCCGCACGGTCTGCCGCGTCACCAGCGACGCCGCGCTGCCCACCGCAAACGTCACCGCGCTGCCGATCAGCACGTACCACGTAAACGCCACGCGAGGCACCGCGATCCCCAGCAGGTGCGAACCCGGCATCTGCCACAGCAGCACATTCGTTGCAAAGCCCAGCACCATGCCCACGATCGCTCCCCTCTCCGTCGCCCGCCGGTTCACCGTGCCCAGCAGAAACACACCCAGCAGCGCGCCATACGCCACGCTCGCGATCGAGAGCCCGATCTCGACCACGTGCCCGCGTCCGCCTGCATGCACGGCAAAGATCGCGATCGCAAACAGCACCACCGCCCACCACATCGTCGAGAGCCGTGAGACAGCGCCTCGCTCCCGCTCCCCCGCCCTCGGCCGCCAGTGCATCCAGAAGTCCACCACGGTCGTCGATGAGAGCGAGTTCAACGCCGCACTCAGGTTCGACATCGCCGCCGCCAGAATCGCCGCCACCAGCAGGCCCGCGACACCGCGCGGCATCTGCTCCACGATGAACGTCGGAAAGATCCGATCCGCGCTCGCAAACACCTGGGAGTGCTGCCCATAGAACACAAACAGCCCCACGCCGATCAGCAGAAACAGCGTGAACTGCAGAAAGATCACGCCGCCGGAGCCAAGCAGCGCCCACCGGCTCTCCCGCAGGTTCCGCGCCGCCAGCAGCCGCTGCACCATCAGCTGATCGGTTCCGTGCGACGCCATCGTCAGAAACGTTCCCCCCAGCACGCCTGCCCAGAACGTGTAGCTCTGCGTGAGGTTAAACGCGAAGTGCAGCACCTGAAACTTGCCTGCCGCCTGCCCCGCCAGCCGGATTGCCCCCCATCCTCCGTTCACGTGCGTTCCCAGCGTCGCCATCGCCACCGCCGTCCCCGCCAGATACAGCGCCATCTGCACCACATCCGTCCACACCACTGCCGCCATCCCGCCCTCAAACGTATACAGCAGTGTCAGCGCACTGATAATCGCGATCGACAGCACGTCGCCGGTCCCAATCGCGATACCCACCACGATGCTCACCGCGAACACGCGCACCCCCTCTGCCGCCGCCCGCGTCAGCAGAAACAGACCCGCCGTGATCTTGTGCAGCACCGGCCCAAAGCGGCGATCGATCAGCTGGTACGCCGTCAGCATCTCGCCCCGGATATACCGCGGCAGAAACAGCATCGCCACCACCACCCGCCCAATCATGTAACCAAAGACGATCTGCAAGAATCCAAGATCGCCCGCAAACGCGACCCCCGGCACACTGATGATCGTCAGCGTGCTCGTCTCCGCACTCACGATCGACAACGCGATCGCCCACCACGGAATCGTGCGTCCCGCCAGGAAGTACCCGCTCAGCGACGCGTCCCGCGACCTGCGAAACCGCAGCCCGAACAGCGTGATTCCGACCAGGTAGGCGAGCACGATCCCAAGATCGAGCGCACTCAGCCGATGCCCGTGCGCCGCGATCACCGCCGCACCAGCTCGCCCGCCAGCATCGTCTCTACCAGCTCGCCCGTCGCGCTGTAGCGATTCAGACTCGCCGGTCCGCCCACACGCACGTCACCTACCCCATCCAGCCCTAGCATGCGCGCCGGATTCGCCGAGGCCAGCCGCACCGCCGTCGCAAGATCCGCCCCCGTGAACTCCCGCAGCCGGCTCACCGCGCGATCCAGCGTCAACACCGAACCGGCCAGCACACCGTTCGCCAGGCACACGCCCGCACGCACCTCGACCGTACTCCCCGCCAGCATGTACTCGCCATCCGGCATCCCCGCCGCAGCCATGCTGTCCGTCACCAGAATTCCCCGCTCCGGCCCCTTCGCCCGCATCCAGAGCCGCACCATCTCCGGCGCAACATGCACCCCGTCGCAGATCATCTCCGCATAGATCCCATCATCATCCAGCACCACGCCTGCAATCCCCGGCTCGCGATGATCGATCGCCCGCATCGCGTTGAACGTGTGCGTCGCGCTCACGGCGCCCAGCCCGATCGCCGCCCGCGTCTCCGCCGCCGTCGCGTCGCTATGGCCCAGCGAGACCCGCACCCCGCGCGCCTCCGCCGCCGCGATCACCTCCATCGCCCCCGGCACCTCCGGCGCGATCGTCATCAGCCGCACATGCCCGCGCGCCGCCTCCCACAGCCGATCGAAGATCGCAACCGTCGGCGGCAGAATCGACGCCACCGGATGCACGCCGCGCTTGCGATGCGAGACAAACGGCCCCTCTAAATGAATCCCCAGTGGAGTCGCCTCACCCGCCCCGGGACCGCGCTCCACCGCATCCGCCAGCCCCGCCAGAGACCGCAGCGTTCCCTCGAGCGGCGCCGTCACCGTCGTCGCCAGATAACTCCCGACGCCGTGCCCGGCAAAGAATCGCCCCACCTTGCCCAGAGCCTGCAAGGTCGCCTCCATCACATCGTGACCCGCCCCGCCGTGCGTGTGGACATCGATCAGCGCCGCCGAGAGCGTCTCCTCTGAGCGCACCGAGGGATCGCTCTCGATCTCCGCGATCACACCCGCCGCGTTGACCCGCACCACCGGGTACTCGATCGTGCCCACGCCTGTGATCAGCCGCCGCGCCGTCAGAACCCGCACGCCACGCGAGAGCGACATGGAGTTAGTGCGCTCCCGCGGGCGGTGCCGGAATCCCAAGCTCGGCCGCCGCTGGCAGCGTGTGCGCGTCGCTCCACTGCCGCTGCGCGCTGCGCACCTTGTCCGATCGCGCCAGCCACAGCCCGATCGTGTAGTCGTAGTGCTCGAGCACCGGCCGCAGCGAGTACGCGCGATTCGATCGCAGCCACGCCTGCTCGTACAGATCGCGCATCAGGCTGTATCCGTCCCGCAGATCCTCGATTCCGCCGATCGTCGCCCCGTTCACCAGACCCAGATTCCGCGCGACCTCCATCCGCAGCTTCTTGTCCGTTGTCCCCTGCCCCGCGTACGCCCGGCTGTACGCCAGCTCCATCTCCTCCGCCATCTGAAACTTCATCCCGATGAAGTCCATCCGCCGCGCCCCCAGCTCCATCGCATCGAGCGCATCCGTCTCGCGCAGACTCGTCGGGTTCGCGGGAAACGCTGCGGCCGCGTTGTACACCGCGGTCCCAGCCGCTCCTGTAAAGCTCTGCGGCACAGCCGGCGCCGCCGCGCGCGCCTCGGCGATCAGCGTCAGCGCCCGCTCCGCGTGCAGCCGCAGCTCGTGCGTGTACGGTCGCAGCTTGTCCGCCACCACCATCCCGTCCTTCGACCACGGGTCGATCCAGAACAGCCCATCGCTCGCGTCCCCCGTCTTCGCCTGATCACGCAGAAGCGCATGCCCCGCGATCAGCTCCATCTGCGCCTCGTTCAGCTTGCCCGTGGCGTCCCCGTGAAAGACCTGCGCGAAGCTCTGCTGGAACTGCGGAATGGAGCTCTCCCCCGGCTGCCACCCCGCCGCGGCGCCAAACAGCACGCCGTACCAGTCCATATTGACCAGTCCCTCGCCATCATCGTTCCAGATCGTGTTCAGCTCGCCCGTCGCCCCTAGCCGCTGCCCGTCGCGCACAAAGCCCTGGATGTTTGCCAGGCCCATGCCGAAGTTCGGGTACACCCGCGACCAGTTGTTCACCCCCGGCGCGACCCACGTCTCAAAGCCTCCGTCCGTGAACGGCGTGATGTATCGGTCAAACCCCTTCGGCTGCGGGTTGTACTCCCACGCGACCGCCACCGTCGCCTGCTTAAAGCTCGCCGGCATCGCCTTCACCAGGTCCGGCGAGTTCATTGCGATATCGCCCCAGAACAGCAGCTTGCGATGCAACGGCGCCAGTGCGTCCACGATGCGCTGCATGAAGTCCAGATACACCGCGCCCAGCCCGCGCGCGTCCACGTCCGCCTTGGTCTGCCCCTCGCCCAGGTCGACCGTCTCGTCGGCTCCGATGTGCAGAAATGGTCCTGGATAGAGCTGCGCCAGCTCGCCGAACCACTGCCGGATCAGCGCCGGCGATCCCGCCTGCCCCGGCGCCAGCACCGTGCCGTGCGGCGTCTCCGCGAGCGCGCCGTACTGCTCCCACCGCAGCACATGGTGCAGATGCCCGAACGCCTCCTGCTCCGGAATGATCGTCACGTGATACTGCCGCGCGTACGCGACCAGCGTCTGCACGTCCGCCGCGCTCATGCTTCCGCCCGGTGGTGCCGCCAGCGGATTCGACCCGTACTGCATCGTGTGCTCGAAGTAGGGCGAGTACAGATTCACCTTGTACGCGGCGATCGTACGAATCATCTTCTTCTGAAAGTCGAGCGTCGGCACCGGCCCGCGGGAGAGATCGTCGTCGAGCCCGCGGTACCGCATCGCCGGCCAGTCACGGATCGTCGCCAGGTGCATCGACGCGTGCCCGTTCGTCACCTCGACCATCTGCTTCACGGTCTGCGCCCCGTAGAACAGCCCCTCCGCACTCGTCGCCGTCACCACCACCCGCTTGCCCGAGGACGCGATCGTGTATCCCTCGGCCTGCATCGCCGGCTCAAACTCCTTCGGCGGCGTCGCCGCGCGCACCAGTTCGATCACCATGCCGTCGTTCCGCGACGGCACACCGCGCGTCGCCAGCGTCTCCGCCAAATCACTCACCGTGAACTGATCGGCCTCCGCGCATCCGGTACAGCTCACGTGCGCCCCCGCCAGCGGCACGGTCTCACCAGCCTTCACCTCGCGCGGCATCGGAATCAGCCGCACCGTCTGCGCTCGCGTCGCCATCGGCGGCAGCAGCAGCAGACACAGAAACCCCAGGCGCAAACGCGTCGACGTCATCCCCTAACGGTAAACGAGCCGCGCCACTTTGCGCGCGTGCTCCTCACCTCTCCTGTAACAGTCCCGTAACTGCATTGGTTACGGCTATTCATCGCAAATTGTTCAACCCGTCATAGAGGCCTGCAAGCATGTTCTTACACCCGCCAGAGATTGCGTGGAGAGGAACGTGCCGTCAACGCACGATCGTCTCTCCCTGCCGTCTCGGCGCGAAAGCTTTCAGAGAGGTTCCATGACCAAGCAATTCGAGGCGGCTCTTGCAGCTCTGCTCATCGTCTGCGCCGCCAGCGCGCCGGCCCAGCAGACGGCGGCCAGTACCACCAAGTCGACCACCCACACCACCCGCCATCGTAAGACCACCCCACCCAAGGAGAGCGCAACCGAGCGCGAGCTGCGCGAACTGCGCGAGCAGATGGTCACCCAGCAGGCGGAGATCGACGCCCTCAAGCAGCAGAACCTCGACAAGGATCAGCGACTCGCCGCCGCCACCGCGGACGCCGCCACCGCCAACGCCACCGCGACCGCCGCGACCACCCAGGCACAGACGCTTCAGACCACCATCCAGAGCAATCAGACCCAGATCCAGACCCTCAACAGCGACCTCAGCGACCTCAAGATCGCCAACGTCGGCTTCGCCCAGACCCTCAGCGACACCAAGCGTGATCTGACAGAGAAGATCGAGTCCCCCACCACCCTTCACTACAAGGGCATCACCATCACCCCGGTCGCCTTCTTCGCACTCGAAGACGTCTACCGCACCCGCTCCATCAACTCCGACATCAACACCCCCTTCAACACCACGCCCTACGACGGTCAGGCCCAGGCCCATACCAGTGAGTTCAACTTCACCGGCCGCCAGAGCCGTCTCGGCGCCCTCTTCGAGGGCAACGAGGGCCCCTTCAAGCTCGCCGGCTACGTCGAGGCCGACTTCCTCTCCGCTGGCACCACCTCGAACTCCAACTTGTCGAACTCCTACACCCTCCGCCAGCGGCAGATCTGGGGCCAGGCAGCCACCCAGTCCGGCTTCACCATCACCGGTGGCCAGATGTGGTCGCTCGCCACCGAGACCCGCCGAGGAACCGACAACCGCACCGAGGCCCCGCCCAACACCATCGATCCGCAGTACCACGTCGGCTTCACCTGGGCACGCCAGCCAGGCATCCGGCTTCAGCAGAAGTTTGATCGCGGCGCCAACGCCTTCACCGTCGCCGTCGCGCTTGAGCAGGCAGAGAACATCTTCTCCGCCTCCAACGCGCCGACCAACTTCTTCTTCGGCGCGGCCGGCACCGGTGGCGGCCTCTACAGCCCCACCGCCAACTACACCAACAACGTCGCGCCCGACATCATCGTCAAGCTGGCCCTCGACAGCAAACGTGGCCACTTCGAGCTGGGCGGCATCGGCAGCTTCTTCCGCGATCGCTACTACGCCAACGCAAGCACCGTCGCCGGCGGCGTCACTACCTCCGTTCCGGCGGTCGGCGCTCGCAACGACACCAAGTTCGGCGGCGGCGCCATCGCCAACGCCCGCTTCCCCGTCACCCACCTCGTCGACCTCGGATTCCACGGCGTCATCGGAGACGGCGTCGGCCGCTACGGCACCAGCGGTCTGCCGGACACGACCGTCCACCCGGACGGCACACTCGCCGTCATCCACAACGCTCAGGCCCTCTTCTCGCTTGAGACCCACCCCCTCAAGAAGCTGGATGTCTTCGGCTACGCCGGCGGCGAGTACGCCGGTCGCACCGTCTACGCCAACGCAGCCGGCGTTCTAGTCGGCTACGCTCCACCCACCGCCAACAACTCCGGTTGCAATATCGAAACCACCCCTACCGCCAACAGCGGCTACGCCCCCGGCGGCCTCTCCGCTCCCGCCAACTGCCTCGGAGCCACCCGCCGTATCCTCGAAGGCACCGGCGGCTTTACCTACCGCGTCACCTCCAGCCCCCGCTATGGCCGCCTGCAGTACCAGGCGATCTACAGCTACCTCGTCAAGGATGGCTGGACCGGCGTCGGCGGAGCCCCGAAGGCAAACAACAACATGATCTTCACGGGCATGCGCTACTACATCCCGTAGAACCTCATCGCGCTGCACACCCCGACGAGGCGCCCATTCATGGGCGCCTCGTCGCTTTGCCCTCCGTTTTGCTACCCTTGAGCGGGTCCTAACGGCCCACACCCATCCCATGCTCGACCCCCACCGCCTCTTTCCCGCCGATCCGACCCAGCGCGCCCTCGCCGCCGAGCTCTACGCCGCTGTCCGCGACCTCCCCATCCTCTCCCCGCACGGCCACACCGACCCCGCCTGGTTCGCCGCGAACAGTCCCTTTCCCAACCCCACAGCCCTCCTCCTCCAGCCCGACCATTACATCTTTCGCATGCTCTACTCGCAGGGCATCGCGCTCGAGTCCCTCGGCATCCCCGACGCTCAGGGTCGCACCGGAGACGTCGACCCCCGCGCAGTGTGGCGCCTCTTCGCTGCCAACTACTTCCTCTTCCGCGGCACTCCCACCCGCCTCTGGCTCGACCACGTCTTCGAGCACCTCTTCGGCCTCCCCACCAGCTCGCCGGATCTCCTCTCCGCGCACACCGCCGACCACTTCTACGACACCATCGCCCACGCTCTCACCACCCCCGCCTTCCGCCCCCGCGCGCTCTTCGACCGCTTCCGCATCGAGGTCCTCAGCACCACCGACAGCCCCCTCGACCCCCTCGTCCACCACCAGACAATCCGCACCTCCGGCTGGCCCGGCCGCATCCTCCCCACCTTTCGCCCCGACCCCGTCATCGACGCCGACTTCGCCGCCTTTCACAAGAACATCGACCAGCTCGGCGCCCTCACCCACGAGGACACCTCCAGCTACCGCGGCTACCTCAACGCGCTGCGAAGCCGCCGCGCCTTCTTCAAGGCCAACGGCGCCACTGCCACCGACCACGGCCACCTCACCGCCCAGACCGCCGACCTCAGCCCCCGCGAGGCCGAAGACCTCTACGCCCGCATCCTCGCCGGCCGCCACACCCCCGCCGACGTCACCCTCTTCCAGGCCCAGATGCTCACCGAGATGGCCGCTATGAGCGTCGACGACGGCCTCACCATGCAGCTCCATCCCGGCTCCGTCCGCAATCACAACACCGCCCTCTACACCCGCTTCGGCCGCGACAAGGGCGCCGACATCCCCCAGCCCACCGACTTCGTCCACGCCCTCCGGCCGCTCCTCGCAAAGTTCGGCAACGACCCCCGCCTCACCCTCATCCTCTTCACCCTCGACGAGAGCACCTACTCTCGCGAGCTCGCCCCGCTCGCCGGCCACTACCCCGCCCTCCGCCTCGGCCCCGCCTGGTGGTTCCACGACTCCCCCGAGGGCATGCGCCGCTTCCGCGAGCTCACCACCGAGACCGCCGGCTTCTACAACACCGTCGGCTTCAACGACGACACCCGCGCCTTCCTCTCCATCCCTGCCCGCCACGACGTCGCGCGCCGCATCGACGCCGCCTTCCTCGCCCGCCTCGTTGCCGAGCACCGCCTCTCCCTCCCCGAGGCTCACGAGACCCTCCTTGACCTCACCACCAGCCTCGTCCGCCGCGCCTACAAGCTCTAGCATCGTCCCGAACGCCACTTCCACGTCGTCCTGAACGCCAGCCTCGGCATCGCCGTCTCGCCGGAGGCCCCGCCATCTCCACGGCGTCGTCTCGAACACAGATCCTGTCCTCTCGACCGAAGTGGAGAGACCTGCAGCTCTCTTCGACCAGCACCGCAGGGCACGGCGCCGCCCACCTCGCGTTAGCGTAGAAGCCATGCAACGCCTCCTTCTGCTCGTCATCCTCACCTCCGCCGCCCTCGCCCAGACCCCGGACCCCACCGGCGTCCGCAACGCCGCCCTCTTCCCCGGCGCCGACATCGGCGCCCGCATCAACGCCGCCTTCGCCGACGGCGGCCCCGGCGCCCATGTCATCCTCCCCGCCGGCCAGACCTTCATCTACGCCACCACCTGGCGCATCCCCACCCCCGCCATCAACAGCGCTCCCCTGCTCGACTGCCAGGGCTCCACCCTCCACTACACTGGCTCCGGAGACGCCGCCCTCGTCGCCGCCGGCGGCGGCGAGCCCTATGCCAGCGGCCGCATCCAGAACTGCATCCTCACCGGCACTCCTGCCGCGGCCAACGGCATCCACCAGCAGGCGCGCGTCGGCATGCACTTCCGCGATGTCACCGTCTCTAACTTCACCAACCCCCGCGCCAGCGCGCTGCTCGTCGAGAACACCCGCTTCGACGGCACCTCCACCCCCGGCGGCCTCGGCTGGAGCGAGCGCCTCGACGCCGACCTCAACCTCTTCAACGACACCGCCGGCGTCGTCCTGCTCGGCTCCCGCGGCGGCACCAACTCCTACGGCTACTCCTCCCTCAGCCTCCGCTGTCAGCTCTTCGACGCCCAGTGGTGCCTCACCATCGACGGCAGCGCCGCCACCCAGGACGTCGGCGCCGACCTCTACGGCAGCACCGTCACCCTCAAGGCCAACGCCACCTTCAACACCCAACCCGGCGGCCTCCTTCGCGTCATCCATCGCGGCAGCCTCCGCACCACCCTCGCCATCGACGCCGAGAGCCAGGGCAAGCTCCCCGGCTTCGCCCTCTTCACCGATCGCAGCAGCGCCGTCCAGGCCTGCGGCTACTCCGTCGCCGTCCACTTCGAAAACCACAACGAAGGCGTCTCCGCCCAGCAGCTCGTCTCCACCAACGTCGGCTCCTGCGGCTCCTCCGCCGGCGCCACCTTCCAGCCCTACCTCTTCTTCGGCAACGTCGCCCAGGCCCGCAGCTCCAAATGGTTCGTCACCCCCGCCGGCGTCGACTACTTCATGGCCGCACCCGGTGGCGTCGAGCCCGGCAGCCCCTTCGCCCTCTGGGCCCGGAACACCGCCGACCCCGGTGACCCCGAGGCCGACGGCCCCGGCCGCCGCACCGTCCTCTGGGCCGACGCCCTCTCGAAGTCCGTCGGTATCGGCCCCGGGTACGAGACCCGCCGCCCCGCCCACACCCTGGAGTTCGACGGCACCTTCGCCAACCGCGCCGGCACCACCGGCATCACCGCTGCCGGCAGCCTCTACCAGCCCCTCCACACCCCCGCCACCTCCCACGAGCCCTGCACCCCCGGCCAGTTCACCGACGACCCCAGCTTCCACTATGTCTGCACCGCCCCCAACCAGTGGAAGCGCACCGCCCTCAACTCCTTCTAAACCCGTCCCGTCGCTGGAAAAAACGCGGTCATCTCGACCGCAGTGGAGAGAGCTGCCGTTATGTTCGGACCAGCCATATCCGTCAGGCGCTCCGCCTTGACGCCCCCCACCCACCCCGTTAGCCTTAAACGCATGAGTTGCTGCCGTTGTCGCTACCAGACCCGCTAGACCACCCTCCCGCGACATCGCAGGGCCAAAGACCCGCCTCAAAATCCCCCAGAAGAAGGCGTCAATGCCCGAAGTCGTCACCTCCCCCGTCGTCAAGGAAAACAAGGCCCAGCGCTCCGAGCGTCTCAAGCTCGCAAAAGACCCCTTCCAGGCATGGGACGAGGTCCGCGCCTTCGCCCGCGAGGGCCGCCAGGCCGTCCTCCCCGAGTGGGCCGCCCTCTACTTCAAGTGGTGGGGCATCTACACCCAGGGCGATGGCGTCGGCGCCACCGGCGGCGTCGGCGGGGAAGGCAAGGCTACCGAGTTCTTCATGATGCGCATCGGCCTGCCCAACGGAATCCTCACCTCCGCCCAGCTCCACGTCATCGCCGGCCTCACCCGCCGCTACGCCCGCAACCTCGCCGATATCACCACCCGCCAGAACATCCAGCTCCACTGGCTCACCATCGAGGCCCTCGTCGAGATCGTCGATGCCCTCACCGAGGTCGGCCTCTCCCCCAAGGGCGCCTGCGGCGACGTCGTCCGTAACGTCACCGGCTGCCCCCTCGCCGGCCTCGATGCCCACGAGCTCCTCGACTCCAGCCCCCTCGCCATCGAGATCGCCCGCCACCTTACCGGCAACTCCGACTTCTACAATCTCCCCCGCAAGTTCAAGATCTCCGTCACCGGCTGCCCCCTCTGGTGCTCCTACCCCGAGATCAACGACCTCGCCCTCACCGCCACCGCGCGCACCTTGCCCTCCGGCGAGACCGAGATCGGCTACACCCTCCGCGTCGGCGGCGGCCTCTCCGCCGAGCCCCACATCGCCGTCCGCATCCCCGCCTTCGTCCGTCAGGATCAGGCCATGGCCGTCGTCCACGCCGCCGTCGAGATCTTCCGCGAGCAGACCGAACTGCGCGAAAACCGAACCCGCGCCCGCATCAAGTACCTCTTCATGCGCCACGGCTGGAGTGCCGCCTCCTTCCTCGAAGCGCTCGAGACCAAACTCGGCTACCATCTCGACCCCGCCCCCGAAGCCTCCGCCCACGCTCAGGAGCAGGTCCCCGACGACATCTACCGCGACCACGTCGGCATCACCGCGCAGCGGCAGCCCGGCCTCTCGTCCGTCGGCGCCTCCGTCCTCCGCGGCCGCCTCTCCGGCGACCAGCTCGAGCGCCTCGCCCACCTCGCCGAGACCTTCGGCTCCGGCGAGCTCCGCACCACCATCATGCAGAACCTCCTCATCCCCAACGTGCCTAACGACCGCGTGGCTGACCTGATTGCCGAGCTCAAGGCCATCGACCTCGTCGTCGAAGCCTCCCCCTTCTGGCGCGGCGCCATCGCCTGCACCGGCACCGAGTTCTGCAAGCTCGCCATCACCGAGACCAAGGGCTTTGCCCGTTGGCTCGTCGGCGAGATGGAGGAGCGCCTGCCCGCCTTCGACCAGCAGATCAAGCTCCACGTCACCGGCTGCACCAACTCCTGCGGCCAGCACTGGATCGCTGACATCGGCCTCGAAGGCAAGAAGATCAAACGCGACGGCGCCCTCGTGGACGCATTCTTCTTTTGCGTCGGCGGCTCCGTCGGCAAGTACGCCAAACCCGCCCGCACCCTCGGCTATCGCGCCGCCGCCGAAGACGTCCCCGCCTCCATCGAACGCATGCTCCGCGCCTACCTCCGCGACCGCAGGCCTGTGGCATCAGCTCGCCAGCCCCTGCCCGGCGAGCTGCAGGCCACCGAAGACCTCCGCGCCTGGTTCGCCCGCACCCCCGACGACCAGCTCCGCGCCCACCTCACCGGCACCACCCCCGACCAACTCCCCCCACCCGACCAGCGCGACACACCCCCCGGCCGCCCCCCCGCCGACGCTTGACGAGGCGGTCAAGTAAGAAATCACATCCTCCGTAGCTGTCGCTGCAGACTGCTGGAGAGCTTAACCGGGAAGCGCGTTTCTCAGGACCTGACAACGCAATCGCGCAAAATCAGTTCATACAGCGGCATGGAAGGAATGCTATGAGAAGACGAGAGTTCGTCAGTGGCAGCCTAGGGGTGCTCTGGGCAGGCGCAGCCTCTTTCGGAGCGACGAGCAGCGCCCTGTCCGCCGCAGAGGGGCAGTCTCCAGTCAGACCTGCGAACCGTGCGAGCGCCACCGCGATTGTTGCAAACGCCCGCAGAATCGTGAAGCCGGACGGCGTCGAGAGGCTCGAAGCGGTGAAGCTTGGAGGCATCGAACAGTGGGTGTCGGTGCGCGGAGCGGATAAGCGCAATCCGATTCTGCTGCTCATCCATGGTGGCCCGGGTTACGTCTCGATACCGACGAGCTGGTGGTTCACACGGGGATGGGAGGAGTACTTCACCGTTGTGCAGTGGGATCAGCGTGGCGCCGGCAAGACCTACCTCCTGAACGATCCAACAAAGGTTGCCCCCACCATGACCCGTGACCGCCTGCTGACGGATGTCGAGGAGTTGGTAGAGTGGGTCTGCCGCGAGCTGGAGCAGGAGAAACTCTTCGTCGTCGGTCACTCCTGGGGCAGCTACCTTGGGCTGCAGTTGGCCGTGCGCCATCCGAAGCGGTTGCACGCCTACATTGGTGTCGGTCAACTGACGAACGGTCCTGAGAGCGAGCGCAGGGGATGGGCGTTTACCATGCAAACCGCCCAGGCCGCAGGAAATCGTGAAGCTATTCAGCAGCTTCACGGGATTGCACCCTACTTTGCGCCGGGTCGCCCATCCTCACTCAAAGACATCTACATACAGAGAAAGTGGCTGGACCTCTACGGCGGAGTGATGGCTGATCGCAAGGGCAACTCCGACGAGAGCGACCTGGTCTACCTTTCCCCGGACTATACGGACGCTGAGATCGCACGAATTTGGGAAGGAAATGATTTTTCCGAGCACTCCTTGCTGCAGGAGGTGCTTGCGCTCGATGTGAGCAGTATCCGAAAGCTCGGATGCCCTCTCCTCATCTTCGCGGGAAGATACGATGTGAACGTCAACTCGGACGTTGCGGCGACATGGTTTGCAACTGTAGAAGCGCCGGCGAAGCAGTTCGTGTGGTTTGAGAACTCAGCCCATCTTTCGATGACCGAGCAGCCCGGCCACTTTCTGCTCTCTCTCGTTAATCACGTTCGGCCGCTCGCGGGAAAGTGATGGTTTCAGCAGTCTGCGTTTCTCCTTGGAGGTGTTCGGTTCAAAACAAGAGCGTGTCCCCAAACACCCACAATCCTCAGTCGGGGAGGAGTAAGGAACGGTAAGTCGGTTTCTCGTCACGGATTGAGTCAACCCTACACGTAGTCGCAAACATGCGGCTCTCGTGGCCATCTGCGTGTCAGCCAGCGACGTTAGCGCGGGAAAGCGGCGCCTTGCATAGGTGCCACGTCATTCCACTACGTCCCGCAAAACGTAGCCCGCACACACTCCTCCGCCCGCGCCGGCACCGCATACTCGTCCATCTCCGGTCTCTCCTCAAACGGCCGGGTCACCACCTCCAGCAGCTCCGCAAACGGCCCGAAGTCCTCCCGCGCCACCGCCGCCCGGATGACCGCCTCCACCCGATGGTTGCGCGGAATAGATAGTGGATTCACCCGCCGCATGCCCGCCGCCCTCTCCTCTGCCCCAACTCCCTCCTCCGCCAGCCGCGCGCGCCACTCGGATGCCCACATGTCATACGCCCGAGGATCGGCAAACAAGATCCGCACGCCGGCATCCCCGTCTACACCCACCGCCGCATCGCACAGCCGCCGGAACGTCAGCGTGAAATCAGCGCGGTTCGCCGCCATCCGCTCCAGCAGCTCCTCCGCCAGCACCGCATCCCCGTCCCGCTCCGTCATGAGCCCCAGCTTCCGCCGCAGCCCCGCCAGCCGCGCTGCCTCATACTGCGGCTGAAATCCCGCCAGCGCCTCCCGCGCCCCCGCCAGCGCACGCTCCTCGCTGTCCGCCGCCTCGTCACCACCCGCCTCCTCCGACAGCACCGGCAGCAGCGCCTCCGCCAGCCGCGTCAAATTCCACAGCGCCGCCCGCGGCTGGTTCTCGTACGCATATCGCCCCTGCTGATCGATCGAGCTGTACACCTTCTCCGGCTCGTATGCCTCGAGAAACGCGCACGGCCCATAGTCGATCGTCTCCCCCGAGATCGACATATTGTCCGTGTTCATCACCCCGTGAATAAACCCCAGCAGCATCCACTGCGCCACCAGCCGCGCCTGCCGCGCAATCACGCCGTCGAGCAGCGCCCGGTACGGCTCCTTCGCCCGCGCCGCCTCCGGATAGTGCCGCGCGATCGCATACTCCGCCAGCACGCGAAGCCCCTCGACATCCTCGCGCGCCGCGAAGTACTGGAACGTCCCCACCCGCAGATGGCTCGCCGCCACCCGCGTCAGCACCGCCCCCGGCAGCGCCGTCTCCCGCCACACCGTCTCGCCCGTCGTGACCGCCGCCAGCGCCCGCGTCGTCGGCACTCCCATCGCCGCCATCGCCTCGCTCACGATGTACTCGCGCAGCACCGGCCCCAGCGCCGCCCGGCCATCCCCCCGGCGCGAGAACGCCGTCGGCCCTGACCCCTTCAGCTGAAGGTCGTATCGAACGCCATCCCGCCCCACCACCTCCCCCAGCAGATTCGCCCGCCCGTCCCCCAGCTGCGGCACGAAGTACCCGAACTGGTGCCCCGCATACGCCATCGCCAGCGGCTCCGACCCCTCCGCCAACCGGCTCCCCGCCAGGATCTCCACGCCCTCTTCGCTCGCCAGCGCCTCGGGATCAAGCCCCAGACTCCGCGCCAGCTCGACATTCACCCGGATCAGCCGCGGCGCCGCCACCGCCGTCGGCGCCTGTCGTACGTGGAAGTGCGTCGGCAGCCGGGCGTAGCTGTTGTCAAAGCCGAACCGGACCGGAACCCGCTCCACGGCCGGGGCATCCGGCCGCGTCGTCTCAAAGATCTCTGAAGAACTCATGCGTATGTGATGTCTGCCGGCCGCATCCGCCGCAGAACCCGCACTAGCCATACCTGCACCCGCCTCCCGTTTCATCCTACGCAGCCGGTGGCGTAGTCACCCCCTCACCGTCTCTATACTGGAAGGGCGCAGCAGCAACCGACCGGCCTCCCGGGCCAGCCTCCCACCAGCCAACCCTCGAGACCTGGGTAGACCTCATACCAGATCGAAGTCCGGACCTAACCGTAATCGTTCGAAGACTTTGCGCACAAAGGTACGGGGTGGGGGGACCCCGCAGAAGGATCCCGGTCACAGGCCAACGGAACCCCGACCAGGCCGAAAGGAACCCGTCCATGAGCCTCTTCCCCATCTTTCTCAAACTCACCGCCCGCCCTTGCATCATCGTCGGCGCAGGCCTCCTCGCGGAGTCGAAGATCGAGTCCCTGCTGGCCGCCCAGGCCCACGTCACCGTCATCGCACCCCGTGTCAACGACCGCATCGCCGACCTCGCCCGCGCCGGTGAGGTCCACCTTCACCAACGTCCCTTCGCCGCCGGGGACCTCAGCCGCCCCACCCCCCCCTACTTCCTCGCAGTTGCTGCCACCGACGACCCCGCCGTCAACCGCGCCGTCTTCGCCGAGGCCGAGGCCGCCGGCATCCTCATCAACGCCGTCGACGACCCGCCCTTCTGCGACTTCTACTTCCCCTCCGTCGTCCGCCGCGGCGATCTCCAGATCGCGATCTCGACCGCCGGCCACTCCCCCGCACTCGCCCAGCGCCTTCGCAAAGAGATCAATAGCATCCTCCCCCTCGATGCCGGCGACTGGCTCAACGAGCTCGGCAACCTCCGCCGCGAGGTCCTCCAGCTCGAGCCCCTCAACGACGCCCGCAAAGAGATCCTGCACACCCTCGCCAGCCGCGACGTCTGCGCCTACGACGCCTGCCCCTCCCGCACCCTCGCCCGCCGCCACGCCCTCACCAACCCCCGCCCCGACCCCGTCGAACAGGAGACGCTGTGATCCGCCCGTGCACGGAGATCGACTCCGACACGATCCGGAGCGTCATCAATCAGGGGGCTCAGGCGTACAAAGGAGTTACCCCCTCGGACCGCTGGCACGAGCCCTACATGTCGTCCGACGCTCTGCGGCGTGAGCTGCAGGAGAGCGTCGTCTTCTGGGGCTGGGAGGCATCGGGTACGCTCACCGCGGTAATGGGCATGCAACACGTTCGGGACGCCACTCTGATCCGCCATGCCTCTGTTCTGTCCACATGCCACAACCAGGGGATCGGGACCACGCTCCTCACTCATCTCTGCAGCTTGACCGGGATGCCGATCCTCGTCGGAACCTGGGCGGCGGCTTCCTGGGCGGCTCGCTTCTACCAGCGCCATGGCTTTGTTCTAGTCGATCCGGAGACCAGGCAGCGGCTGCTCGAGACCTACTGGCGCGTCCCGGATCGGCAGGTGGAGACCTCGGTCGTCCTTGCGGACCAACGTTGGCGACACTCGCTGTGATCACCGGCGACGCACCCGCCCAGCCCGGCCACGTCTACCTCGCCGGCGCCGGTCCCGGCGACCCCGGTCTGCTCACCCTCCGCACCCTGCGCCTGCTCGAGACCGCGACGCGCATCTTCCCCGATGACCTCGTCTCCCCGGAGATTCTCGCCCTCGCCAACCCCGCCGCAGAGATCACCTCCGTCGGCAAGCGCTGCGGCAACGCCCGCGTCACCCAGTCCGAGATTCACCACCTGCTCATCGCCGCCGCCCGCGAGCGCGCCGCCGTCCTCCGCCTGAAGGCCGGCGACCCGCTCGTCTTCGGCCGCGCCGGTGAGGAGATCGCCGCCCTGCGCGGCGCCGGTATCCCCTTCACCGTCGTCCCGGGTATCACCGCCGCCTTCGCCGCCGCGGCCGCCCTTGAGACGCCCCTGACCGACCGCACCAGCGCCTCCAAGCTCATCTTCGCGACCGCCCACCACGCCGCCAACAAGCTCGACATCGACCCCGACCCGCAGCCGCTCTGGCAGGGCCCGCTGCCCACCGACGCGACTCTGGTCATCTACATGCCTGGCCGCAACCTTGAGGCCCTCGCCCGCGACCTCATCTCCGCCGGCATCGCCCCCGGTACCCCTGTCGCCGCCATCTCCCGTGCCTCCACCCCCGCACAGCAGACCCGCCGCACGACGCTCGCCGGCCTTCGCGCCGACGACTGCGGCCCCGCCCCCCTCCTTCTGCTTATCGGCCGCACCATAGCCCAGACCCAGCCCTGAATGCCGCTATACTCCTCCTGCATCGCGAACCACAGGAGCCTTCGTTGCTAATGCCCCGCCTCGCCCTTGCCCTCGCACTTGCCTCCGCTCTCCCCGGCCTCGCCCAGGCAGCCGCCCCCCAGCCCTCGATCGCCCTCACCCCACCCATGGGGTGGAACTCCTGGAACCACTTCGCCGCCAAGGTGGACGATAAGACGATCCGCCAGACCGCCGATCTCATCGTCTCGACCGGCATGCGCGACGCCGGCTACGTCTACGTCAATATCGACGACACCTGGGAGGGCAAGCGCGACGCACAGGGCAACATCCTGACCAACGAGAAGTTCCCGGACATGAAGGCGCTCGCCGACTACGTCCACTCCAAGGGCCTCAAGATCGGCATCTACTCCTCTCCTGGCGATGAGACCTGCGCCCACTACGCCGGCTCGCTCGGTCACGAGCAGCAGGACGCCGACACCTACGCCAAGTGGGGTTTCGACTACCTCAAGTACGACCTCTGCGGCTACCGCAAGGAGATGCGCGCCAAGCTCGGCAAGGAGCCGAAAGAGCTCACCACCGACGCCGAGCAGGCGCAGGCCATCGAGCTCATGCAGGCCGTCTATACCAAGATGCACGACGCCCTGACCCGCGCAACCGCGAGCACCGGCCGGCCTATCGTCCTCAGCCTCTGCCAGTACGGCTGGGGCGCCGTCTGGCGCTGGGGCGCCGACGTCGGTGGCAACCTCTGGCGTACCACCGGCGACATCTCCGACCGTTGGGGCTCCATGGAGACCATCGGCTTTGAGCAGGCCGGCCTTGCTCGCTTCGCCGGACCCGGCCACTGGAACGATCCCGACATGCTCGAGGTCGGCAACGGCGGCATGACCACCGAGGAGTACCGCACCCACATGAGCCTCTGGTCCCTGCTCGCCGCGCCGCTGCTCGCCGGCAACGACCTGACCGCCATGACGCCGGAGACACGCGAGATCCTGCTCAATAAGGAGGTCATCGCGATCGATCAGGACTCGGCGGGCCACGCCGCCGACCGCGTCTACGCCGAAGGCCACCTCGAGGTCTGGGGGCGCACCCTCGCCGACGGTTCACGCGCCGTGGGTCTCTTCAATCGCAACAGCGTTCCCCTCACCCTCGATCTCAGCATGGACAAGCTCGGCCTTCCCAACGGCGCCACCCAGGTGCGCAATCTCTGGACCCATACCGACCTGCCTGACACGACCCACACCCTCCATGCCATGGTGCCCGCACACGGGGTCATCCTGCTCAAAGTTCGCTGAGGGCGACTCGGGCCAGAAGGACCATTCGATCGCGTGCAGTTCTATCGTCCTGGGAACTGGCCTGAGGAATCGCTTGAGACCGTGCTTTCTTACAGCGGGCAGACGCAGCGGAGACCTCTCCGGCCGCGTCTCGTGCACGAGGTCTCTCGCAGTATGCCTCCCGGGTCAGTTCAGCCGCTCGCGCTCGCCACGGCCAAACCGCGCATCAAGCGGCAGCCGTTCCGTTCCCTGACCGGGCTCGTGCCAGAACGCAACCGCGCGCTCTCCCGTCTTCCAGCACAGCATTACCGCACCACTCTCCGTCTGGCACGGCAGGTCAAGCAGGCCCTCCTCCAGGTCATGCACCTCAGCACCGATCTCCTCAATCTCCGCGACCGTCGCTTTGGCTTCGGCCACACTCTTCTCCTGCTCGGCTCGCCGTCGCGCCACGGCTGCCACATCGACGTGCATACCACCCGAGACGAAGATGCGCTGCCGCAGCATCTCCGCCTCCATCTCCAATCCGCCGGCGCGCGCGGCCGCCGACCGCGCGCGCTCGATCAAGGACTCGAGCACCGGCAGCAGCACCTGCGCCTCCTGCAACGTAAACGTCTTCGCCATGCCAGACCCTCTCCGCGCATCCGCAGCCAACAATCGCTCCTCATTGGACGCCCGAGACCCCAGCCGTGGTGCAACCGGCTCACGCATCGTGCATGCCACCACCTGCGCACCACAGCCCGTGACGGCATCCATTTGTTCGCCGTCAACGTACCCCGTATCATAGGGGCACGATGCCAAGCTTCCAGGACAGCGCGGTCATCTTCTTTCTTGCGCTGCTCCTCTTCGGGCCCAAGAAGCTGCCCGAACTCGCCCGCCAGCTCGGCAAGCTCATGGGCGAGTTTCGCCGCGCCTCGAACGAGTTCCGCCTACAGATGGAGGACGAGCTTCGCACCTCCGAGCAGGAGGAGCGGCAGAAGCAGATCGCCGCCATCGCCGCTGCCGCGCCCGTCACACCCGGCACGACCGACACGCCTGCCGTCACCGAGAACACCATCGCCGCTCCCGTTCCTGTCGCTGGCACCCCCGCCTCGTTCCCGTCACCTGCCGCCACGCCTGAGCCGCAGCCGATCGCCTCCGCCGGCGATCTGCACCTCATGCCGCCCTCGACCGGCCTGCCCGTCGCCCGCAGTGTGGCCAGCACCGACCTCCAGCCCGCCTTTAGCAGCATCCCCGTAATACCTGCAGTCGACGAGGACCACACGCCACCACCCCCCGACCGCTACCATCACCTCGCGCCTCCCGTGGACGCCCACGACCCTCTCGCCCCGGCTGAAACGACCCGGCATGGCTGACGTCATCGACAACGTTCGCGCCGCGATGAGCGATCGCGTTGAGCTCCCAGGCATGAGCCTCATGGAGCACCTCGCGGAGCTCCGTCGCCGCCTGCTCCACGCCGTCAGCTATCTCCTGGTCGGCTTTGTCATCGCCTACGCCTTTCACGAGCGCCTCTATGGCATCGTGCAGGCCCCGCTTGACCATCTTCACATCCAGCTCAACTTCACCCATCCCACCGACGGGCTCAATCTGTACCTCAAGACCTCGCTCGTCGGCGGCGCCATCCTTGCCTCGCCTTTCATCCTCTATCAGGTCTGGCTCTTCATCGCGCCCGGTCTCTACTCGCATGAGAAGCGTTACCTATGGCCGTTCATGTCGGCGACCATCGGCCTCTTCCTCGCGGGTGCCTGGTTCGGCTATCACTACGTCATCGAGAACGCGATCAAGGTTCTCGTCCTCGACTTCGGCAAGCGCTTCCACCCCATCCTCACCATCGAGGACTACACCGGCTTCTTCCTGGCCGTCATCCTCGGCCTTGGCATCTCGTTCGAACTGCCTATTCTCATCTTCTTTCTCTCGCTCTTCGGCATCGTCGACGCCAAGTTTCTCGTCAAGAACGTGCGTTATGCCATCCTGATCATCTTCGTCGTCGCGGCCGTCATCTGTCCCACGCCCGACCCGGTCGGCATGGTGCTCTTCGCCACGCCCATGCTCGCGCTCTACGCCATCAGCATCGGCGTCGCCTTCCTTGTTCACCCGGCGCGCCGCAGGGCGAAGGAGCTGAAGGCGAAATGAGTGCGCTTCGACATCTTGTAACGCTTGCCGTCCTGCTCGGTGCGGCCGCGCTGAGCTCTGCGCAGACCGCTCACACCAACCTTCCCGCCACAGGCTTCTCCGGCCAGGCCGCCCTCGCGCTCACGCAGCAGTACATCAACGCCGCCCCCAAGCGCTGGCCCGGCTCCGAGGGTCACACCCACGCCGAAGAATTCATCAGAGGTCACTTCGCCGCCGAGGCGGCGAAGGGCGATCTGGAGGTCGACAGCTTTTCGGCAAGCACGCCCGCCGGCCTGCTGCCCATGCATAACTACATCGTCAAGTACCCGAGCCAAAATTCAGCCAAGCGCGATGGCATCATCGTCCTCGCCAGCCACTACGAGACGAACTACCCGCTGCGCACCATCAACTTCGTCGGCGCGGACGACGGGGCCAGCACGACCGCCCTACTCATCGAGATTGGCAGTATCCTGCGCACGCACCCGCCCAACGGCTACTCCGTCTGGCTCGTCTTCGATGATGGCGAAGAAGCCATCCAAAGCTGGACGGACCGTGACTCCCTCTACGGCACACGCCACCTCGCCGCCAAGTGGTCGACCGACGGGACCCTCGCCAGGATCAAAGCCTTTCTCGTCGCCGACATGCTTGGCTACAAGGAGCTCAACGTCGACCGCGACCAGAACTCAACTCCATGGCTGCTCGAGATGCTCGCTCAGGCTGCGCGCAACACCGGCCATTCCAACTTCGTCTTCAAGAACGAGACCGCGGTTGACGACGACCACATCCCCTTCAAGCAGCGTGGCGTTCCCGTGCTCGACATCATCGATCTCGACTACGGCCCGCCCACGCGCGAGCACCCCGAGGGCGGCTTTCATCACACCGAACTCGACACCATGGACAAGCTCAGTCCTCGCTCGCTCCAGGTCTCCGGTGACCTTTTTCTTGAGATGATCCATCTCATCAGCCAGCGCAGCTGATGCCGATTACTGCACAGGACAGATCAGCTTTCGCGATCCGACCGTAGAGAGACGGGCATGCCGACCCAGAGATGGCGTCACCACACCCGTCACACCGACCTTCGCCCGAGGGCCAGTCAATCCAGCGAGCCTAGCCCTTACTCTTCGGCGGGTACTTGTTGAACATCTTGGTGACAGCCTTATCGAGCTTCTTCGTGTTCTTGTCGGCCTTGTCTGAGAGTTGGTCACTCGCTAACCCGCGCCATACAAGCTGCTTCGATCCTCCGTCGTACAAGTCGATGCGCAGTGTACCCACCGGAACCTTCTGCACGCTGGTCGTCGACTCGCCGCCCCAGCCGCCCCAGCCACGTCCCCCGAAACGGCCGAATCCATAGCCGCCGCCGAGCCCGTCATAAAACGTGTTGTACTCCTGCTCGGTGTGCATGCCGCCGACCGCATCCACGGAGAGATCGCCTCCCGAAGGAACCTCCCTGAGCCCCTTCTCGTTCAGCTGCCCTGTGACTGCATCATGCAGCCTCTGCTCGATCAGCGTGTTCGAGGCCTGTATCTTGACCACCGAGTAGGTGTGGTATCCGCCAAAGTTCGCATCGTGGTCGTAGTCCGTATCGATCTTCTACGCGAGCAGCGCGGCCGGCATACACAGCGCGCCCATCGCCAGTCCTGCGAACGCCTGCTTCACTCTCCGCTCAACGTTGTCCATTCTGCCTCCTGCGCAGGCGGTCTCTGCCGGCCCATGCTTCTTGCATCGGATGCACGAGACGG
This sequence comes from uncultured Acidobacteriaceae bacterium, assembly GCA_964247625.1. Taxonomy (GTDB): domain Bacteria; phylum Acidobacteriota; class Terriglobia; order Terriglobales; family Acidobacteriaceae; genus Edaphobacter. The sequence continues at coordinate 428,412 of CAXTVA010000001.1, read as the reverse complement.
CGCGAGACCGTCTTCCCCACAGGACGGCCTTCGACAGGGTCAATAAACCTCTCACGACGACGGAGGCCTTGACCCATAGCTGGTGTCACAGATGCCGTCGACTACTTGCTACATGGCTTGTTGTGATCCGGATGCGCCCCCGCCGCCTTGGCATCCGCCTCCGTCATGTACTGGCCCGCTTTGGTCTTGCCGTAGAAGGTACTCCCCTCACAGTGATACACCTTGCTCTCGGTGTTGACCCACACCTTGCCCCCACCGCCACCCGGAGCTTGCGGCGTGTTCGCGGCTCGCTGCTCCGGACTCAACTGCTTGCCTCCGCTCTTGCCCGTCGCCGCAGTACTCACGGCCGGGGCCGCTGCCGGTGCTGCCGGTACGGCCGCAGCCGCGGGAGCTGTACCCACACTCGTCGGAGTCGCCGCCCTGCTCGCACTCGTCGTACCCGCATCGGCAAACCACGCCTTGATCCCCTGATGCCCGCGGCACGCGCCAGACTTGCTCGCCGCACTGGTGTAGCTGCCGTCCTTACACTGCCCCGTCGAGCCTGCCGGAGTCTGTGCCTTCGCCGCCGGTGCTAGACCCATCACCCCTGCCAGCGCCAGCGCGCTCCACATCCTCACTGCCAACCTGCGCGAAACGAAGCTCATCATCATCTCCTTTGGATAGCTGCACTCTCCCAAGCTGGCCCGTGACGCCCCATCCTACGCCGGCAGAACCGCGCGCCAGAAGAAAAGCAGCAGCGCTTAGCCTCCCGGTCACCGCACCTCGCGTACCATCGGTACTCACCTATGCCATCTACGCCCCTGCGCCTCTGGGTCGCGTTCCATCTGCTCCTGCTGACTCTCCTCGGAGCGGAGCTGCTCTACGCCCGCCGCCGCGCTAACCGTCCGCCCGCGCGCACCCCCGCTTCCACCCAACGCACGGCCATCGTCGCCACGATCCTCTGGACGACGGCGGCACTGCTCTTCTCTGTGTTCCTCCTCTGGACGCACGGCCGCCTGCCCGCCACCGAGTACCTCGCCGGCTACGCCATCGAAGAGTCGCTCTCGATCGACAACCTCTTCGTCTTTCTCCTGCTCTTCCGCCTCTTTCGCATCGACGAGCTCAACCAGCCGCGCATCCTCTTCTGGGGCGTCGCCGGCGCCATCTTCATGCGTGGAACCTTCATCGCCGCCGGCATCGGCCTGCTCACCCGCTTCCACTGGATCAGCTACGTCTTCGGCGCCATCCTGCTCGCCGCTGCTATCCGCCTCCTCATGCCCGAGCGCGCCGGCACACAGAGTGCCACCCCTGCCTGGCTCCGCTGGCTCACTCGCCTGCACCCAGTCAGCCTGCGCCAGGACGCGTTCTTCGTCCGCGAGCAGGACCGCACGATGGCGACCGTCCTCATGCTCGCCGTCGTCGCCATCGAGCTCGCTGATATCGTCTTCGCCCTCGACTCCATTCCCGCCGTGCTCTCCATCACCCGAGACCCATTTCTCGCCTACACCTCCAACATCATGGCCGTCATGGGTCTCCGCTCCCTCTATCTGCTCCTCGCCGAGTTGCTGACACGTCTCCGGTTCTTACACATTGGTCTCGCCGCTGTCCTTGCCTTCGCCGCGCTCAAGATGCTCGCGGCTCCCTGGATCGACCTCGGCCCGCTGCTCTCGCTCGGCATCATCCTCGGACTGCTGCTCATTACGACCGGCGCATCCCTTTTACTTCCTTCTCGCTCGAAGCAAGCGGAGAGCGATGCAGGAGGACCTCCCTCCAAGTTGGGTGATCCAAAATAGGACAGCTTCGTACTTCGTGGAAGAGAATTTCCTCCCATGTAAGTAACCATGGAAGAGTCTTACCCTCGGATTTAGGTAACCACGTGAGACAGTTCTGTGAGTTACCTTTGCCGCGCTCTGATAACTCTAAGCGCTGCAATAACTCGCCGGGCGTGCACCATTCTGCGCACAATATGCAATCTTTGGTCACCTTCTTGCTCTTACCCAAGGCAAGGAGATGTCACCCATGAAGCTCATTGCTGCACTCTCTGCCTCTGCCGTCCTCTCGCTCTCCGCCCTCGCCCTTCACGCCTCTCCGATTGAGCCCTTTGGTAACGGAACCACGTTGCTCTTCAACGGAACCGCGCTCGACAGCACCACCGCGGTCACCCCTCTCAGCCATGGCATCCAGTTCACCAGTAATAACTCGCTGATCACGCTCACCTACGTCACCACGCCCGCCGTGGGCCTCATTCCGGCGACCAGCCTGTTCAACTTCACCGATGTCTGCACCAGCCTAAGCGCCGGCATCGGTTCCCTTGTGCTTGGGACTCCCTGCAAGCCAGTCGCAATCTCCTTCAGCGACGCGAACTTCGGCTTGGTCAGTGTCAGCGCCGCGGTCGGCCTCAACCTCTCGGAGTCGGTCGCAGGCGACGTCGCGAACCTCAACGTCGCCCAGAACGGATCGCTTGGCGCCACCACCGCCGCCTTCACCTTCGTCGATCCCGTCACCCCCGCCTCGGGTGCCAGCCCGGTTCCCGAGCCCGGCACGCTGAGCCTGATGGCAACCGGCCTCGTCGGAGCCGCCGGCGCCATCCGCCGCAAGTTCCGCCCGTAGTGCCGATCCGACGAGCGCGTCACAGCTGGGCGAGACACCCGCAAGGTGGCTCGCCCTGATCTGCGATGCGCCGTACACGGCACGCGTTCGACGTCGCGTCCGTTACGGTACGATCACCTCAGTGCCGACGATTCAGCTCGAGACCGCTCACGACCGTTACTCGATCACGATCGCCGACGGCCTGCTCGGCACCCTTGCCAGTCGCCTTCGCGCCCTTGGCCTGCCGCGCACGGCCCGCGTCGTCGTCATCACCTCACCCGAGATCGCCCGGCTCTGGTCGGCGACTGTTCTATCCTCCTTTTCCCCCGAAAGTGCTCCCACCATCCTCCTGCTGCCACCCGGCGAACAGCACAAGCGCCTCGGTACCATCGAGCGCCTCGCCGGCGAGCTCGCCAGTGCCCATGCCGGTCGCGACACCGTCCTGCTCGCCCTTGGCGGCGGCGTCATCGGCGACGTCACCGGCTTTCTCGCCGCCATCTATATGCGCGGCATCCCGTATATCCAGCTTCCCACGACGCTGCTCGCGCAAGTCGACTCTGCCGTGGGTGGTAAGACCGGCGTTAACCTCGCGCAAGGCAAGAACCTTGTCGGCAGCTTTCATCAGCCGCTCGCCGTCTTTGCCGACACCGCCACTCTCCGCACCCTCCCGCTGCGCGAGCTCCGCGCCGGGATGCAGGAAGCCGTCAAGGCCGGCCTTCTCGGCGACGCGCGTCTCTTTCGCCTCATCGAGACCCACGGCCCCACCCTCCTCGACCCTGCAAACCTCGCCACCCTCACCCGCGTCGTCGCCGCCAGCGTCCGCGTGAAGGCCGCCATCGTCGCCGCCGATGAGCGCGAGTCCGGCAGCCGCATGCTCCTCAACCTCGGCCATACCCTCGGCCACGCCATCGAAACCGCCACCCGCTATCGCGTGCTGCTCCATGGCGAGGCGGTTGCCTGGGGCATGATCGCTGCGGTGCACCTCGCCAACGCTCGCGGCGTCCTCACCGCCTCAACTGCTGACAGCATCGAGCATGTCATCCTTGCTTTCGGCCCCCTGCCGCGCTTCCGCGCGACCGCCGAGCAGCTCGTTGCCCTCGCCGCCTCCGACAAGAAGGTCCGTGCCGGCATCCTCTCGTTCGTCCTCCCTGTCGCGGTAGGAAAAGCGGTCATCGTCCGCGACGTCTCGGAGTCCGAGCTGCTCACCGCCGCGCGCTCCATGCTCTGCCGTATGCGGGCCCACACCGCTGACCAGACCCTCGCTCCCACGCTTGACGCTCGCCGAGGCATCCATCCGTGAAACCCGAGCCCGCCACTGGAGCCCGCCCCGTCGGCGCCACCACCGAAACCGACGCCGCCGCCCGCGTGCAGACGATGTTCGACACCATCGCCCCCACCTACGACCGCGCCAACCACCTGCTCTCCCTCGGCCTCGACCGTCGCTGGTGGCGTCGCGCCGCCCGCGCCTTTACTACGGAGCTCGCCCGGCCCGAGACCCGCGTCCTCGATCTCTGCTGCGGCACCGGTGATATGACCGCCGCCTTGCTCGAGCTCCGTCCCAGCACCCCCGCCGCAGAACCTGTCCTCGGCATCGACTTCTCCGCCCCGATGCTCGCTGTCGCCCGCGCGAAGCACGCCGGCCAGAACGCCCGATTTCTCGAAGGCGATGCCATGCAGCTCCCGCTCGCCGCCGGGTCAATCGACCTTATCACCGCTGCCTTTGGCTTCCGCAACCTGCGTAACTATGCGGCCGCCCTCACTGAGTTCTACCGCGTGCTGCGCCCCGGCGGCACCTTCGGCATCCTCGAGGCCAACCAGCCCGACGGCCTCACCGGCGCGCTCTACACCCTCTACTTCCATCGCGTGCTCCCCCGGCTTGGCGGCGCCATCTCCGGCCAGCCCTCTGCCTACCGCTACCTGCCCACCTCGGTTCAGCGCTTTCCCCGTCCACCCCGCATGCTCGAGCTCATTCGCGACGCCAACTTCATCGATGCCACCTGGACCGGCTACACCTTCCAGACCGCCGGCCTCTTTCGCGCGTCCCGCCCTCTCGTCTGACCACTCGCCGCCCCGCGAGCGCTCCAACACACGCCATCTGCAGAGTCCGGCGTGTAGCATCTCTAACCATGAGCTCCACGGCCACCCAGCACAGCGCGCCGTCGGCCCCGGCCGCCAAACGCTCCGCCGCACTCTTCTCCGTGCTCGCGGCGCTCGGCATCACCGTGCTTAAGCTCGTCACCGGCCTGCTCACCGCATCACTCGGCATGCTCTCGGAGGCCGTGCACTCCTCGATCGACCTTGCCGCCGCCACCATCACTCTCTTCTCCGTCCGCGCCGCCGATCGCCCCGCCGACGACGACCACAACTATGGCCACGGCAAGATCGAGAGTCTCTCCGCCTTCGTCGAGACCGTGCTCATGGTCGGCTCCTGCCTGTGGATCGTCACCGAGGCCGTGCGCCGCCTCACCTCCCACCAACGCATGTCGCTCACCCTCTCTCCGTGGCCGTTCGTCGTCCTTCTCCTCTCGATCGCCGTCGACTTCTCCCGCTCCCGCGCCCTCGCCCGCACCGCCCGCAAGCACCACTCGATCGCCCTCCAGGCCGACGCGATCCACTTCTCAACCGACATCTGGTCCTCCACCGCCGTGCTCGTGGGCCTCGCCGCCACCTGGCTCGGCGAACGCCTCCATCTGCCCGCCCTCGAGGCCGCTGACCCCGTCGCCGCCGTCTTCGTCTCCGCGATCATCCTTCGTACCAGCTGGCAGCTCGCGCGCCGCACCATGGATACGCTTCTTGACGCCACCCCTACCCAACGCGCGGACGGCACCCCCGCCAATATTCGCCGCGAGATCGTCCGCGCCCTTGCCGCTATCGATGGCGTCCTCACCGTCGATCGCCTCCGCGTCCGCCAGTCCGGCCCGCGATACTTTGCCGACGTCACCCTCGGCATGCCGCGCAATCTCACCTTCCAGCGCACCGAGCAGATCACCGCCGCCGCCATGTCATCCGTGCAGCGCTTTCTTCCCGAGGCTGACGTCGTCGTCCACCCTCTCCCGCTCGCCTCCAGCTCCGAAAACCTCCACGACCGGGTCCGCGCCGTCGCCGCGCGCGCCAACCTCGCCATACACGATGTCACCCTCCAGCAGCACGGCCGCACCCTCCATCTTGAGCAGCACCTTGAGGTGGATGAGCGCATGCCGCTCCGTCAGGCCCACGATCTGGTCACCCAGCTCGAAGCCGAGATCCGCCGCGACGTCCCCGAGATCACCAGCATCCTCACCCATATCGAAAGCGAGCCCGCAACCATCGAGGAGTCGGCCTCGCTCGAGCAGGACCGGCAGCTCGAGCGCCGACTTCGCCGCGTCGCCGCCTCCATTCCCGGCGTCCTCGACATCCACGACGTCCTCGTCACTCACATGCGCAATCCCAACGGCACACCCAACGGCCTGCAGGTCTCCTGCCACTGCACCCTCGCCGATGATGCACCCATGTCCAGCGTGCACGCCGCTATCACCCAGCTCGAGACTGCGTTTAAACGCGATGAACCCAAGGTCGTCCGCCTTCTCATCCATCCCGAACCCGCCACTGACAATCGTCGCTGAAGAAGTGACCGGTCGAGCGCTGCAGGCGATATCCTGACCCTCAATGCGTCAGTTCTTCCAACTCCTGCTCACGGCCATGGCCATGATCGCCATCGCCCTGCTCTCCGCCTTCGTGACCATGCGCCTCGCGATTCATGGCCGCGAGGTCGTCGTCCCTGACCTCAACGGCCTCACCCTTGCCGAGGCCAGCGACAAGGCCGGTAGCCTCGGCCTCAGCCTCCATCTCGAGAACCGCTTCTACTCGACCCAGACGCCCTCCGGCCACATCCTCGGCCAGTTTCCCGCCGCCGGAGCCACGGTCCGTCGCGAGTGGACCGTGCGCATTACCGAGAGCCTCGGCGCCCAGCAGGTCTCCATCCCCGACGTCGTCGGTCAGGCGGAGCGGCCCGCCTCACTCGCCCTTCGCCGCGCCTCGCTCGAGGTCGGTGCACTCGCCACCGTCCCCTCCGCTGGCGAGAGCGGGATCGTCCTCGCTCAGACCCCTCCCCCTAACGCGCAGGGAGTCGACCGACCTCGCGTCAGCCTCCTTCTCAGCCAGTCCCTCACCAGCGCGCCCGAGGCCATCGTCATGCCGCAGCTCACCGGGCTTCCCCTCTCGCTCGCCTCCGCCCGTGCCGCCGCTCTTGGCCTTCGCGCCTACGCCGTCGAGCCAACCCCATCCGCCGCGCCAGCACCGCCCACCTACCACGACTCCTTCTTCGTCGGCCAGACGCCTGCACCCGCGATCGCCGCCCCCGCGACACCCCCGCCACCGAACCCATCCGCCATCGTCACCGGGCAGTTTCCGCAGTCCGGCCACCGCATCCTCCGCGGCGAGGGCATCCGCCTCACCCTTGGCTCTTGATCGAAGGCATCTGCAGGACAGAGACATCGCCTCCACCCCGAGGTTCGACACAAGCCTCAATCGCCCGTGCGCTCCAGCACGGCCGCATAAAAGCCATCGCAGCGATCACGCCCCGGCAGCGTGCGCAGCACTTCCCCCCGCACCATGGCGCGCCATCCAACCTCCTCCCGCAACACGCCGCCCGTGCTCAGCCGCTCCAGCAGCTCACCTGCTGGAACCAACCGCCACCCACCCTCACCAAGCACCGCCGCCACCACCGCTTCACCCTCCTCTGGCTCAAGCGAGCACGTCGCGTACACCAGTCGCCCCGCGGGAGCAACTCGCCGCATCGCCGCTCGCAGAATGCTAGCCTGCCGCATCGCCTGCCGCGCCAGCTCCTCCGGTTGTAGCCGGTGCCGTATCTCAGGATTGCGCGAAAGCGTTCCCGTCCCGCTGCACGGTACGTCGCACAGCACCAGATCGAAGTTGCCCTCCTCCTCGGCCATCCCCTCCGCGGTTGTCGCCCACAGACGAACTCGCTCCATGGGTGGCCAGGATGCGAACCTCTCCCGCATAGACGCCAATCGTCGCGCGCTCGCATCTGACGCAAGCACCGCCGCCTCCGGCAGCCGCTGCGCCATCACCCTCGTCTTCCCGCCCGGGGCCGCACAGCAGTCCCAAATCCGCCGCGCCGCGGGGCAAGCTGCCACGGCCAGCTCCGCTACAAGCCGCGACCCCGCATCCATCTCCGCCGCGGTGCCAGCCGCCCCACCCTCTGCGTCCTCCGGATCCCATGCCCCATCCACAGCAGCGTCGGGCGACGTAACGGGATCCGCAAACCAGTTCTCCGCCCCAGGCTCCCGCTGCCCACCCTCACAGAGCAGCATCGCCGCCGCCCGCCCATACGTTGCCACCCAGCGCTCCACCAGCCACGCCGGATGCCCAAGCCGCTCCGCAAAGGCGGCCGTCGACTCCCACAGCGGAACACCTCGCGACCGTGTCGCCTCGCGCGCCCCCGCGACTCGTCGCAGTACGGCATTCACCATCCCTGCCGCGTGCGCCTGCCCCGCGGCCCGGCACAGCTCCACGCTCTCGCTCAGCGCGGCGTGGGGCGGAATCCGGTCCATGTACAGCAGCTGAAGCGCCCCCATCCGCAGCGCCAACATCACCTCTACCGCGAGACGCTGCTCCGGCCGTGCCAGCAGCGGCCGAAGCTCCGCATCCAGCGCGATCTGCCACCGCAGCACTCCCATGACCAGCGCCGTGCACAGATTGCGATCCGCCCGGCTCAGTCGAGCCATGGCTTCGCCCCGCAACACGTCGTCGCTGTGCTCGCGCCCACCCTCAATCTGCAGCAGGAGAGCAAGCGCCAGCCTCCGCGCCGGCGCAATCACCGCCTCCGGGAGGGGAACCACCGCCGCCGGCCGCCCCACGACACCTTTGGCCGAAGGCTTGCCCTTCACCCCGGCCCGCCGCTCAGCCAAGCCGCTCCCCGCTCTTCACCTGGTACCCGCGCACAAACTCCGCCGCGGACATCCTCCGCTTTCCCTCAACCTGCAGCTCATCCAGGCGCAGCGCCGTCATCCCGCCACACACAGCGTGCAGGCCGCCGCCACTCACCAGCAGCTCTCCGCCGCCGGTCGATTCAAGGGACGTGACCAGCGCCTCCATCCCAACCGGCGTGACCGCGTGCAGGATCAGCTTCTGCCGGCGAAAGGTCGTGTGCGCCCCAGGCCATGGATAGAACCCGCGCCAACGGTTATGAATCACTCCTGCCGTCCACGCAAAGTCGACCCGTCCATCCTCCCGCGTCAGAATCGGAGCTAGCGTCGCCTGCGTGTGGTCCTGCTCCACCCCGTCCAGCGTCCCCTCCTTAAGCCCACGCATCGTCTCGACCATCAGCTCCGCACCCACGGCCGCCAGTCGGTCCAGCACTTCCGCCGCACCCTCCTCCGCACCGATCGGCACCACCCGCGCCTTAAGCATCGGGCCCGTATCGAGCCCCATGTCCAGCCGCATCGTCGTCACGCCCGTCACCGTCTCGCCATTCGCCACCGCCCACTGCACGGGCGCCGCTCCACGGTACTTGGGCAGCAGACTCCCATGCAGGTTGATGTTGCCTAGCCTCGGCAGCTCCAACATCCACGGCGGAATGATGCGCCCATACGCCACCACGATCACGGCATCCGGCGCCACAACCTCCATTCGCTCGCGGAAGTCCACGTTCTTGCGAATCGTCTCCGGCTGAAGCACGGCAATGCCGCGCTCCAGCGCCACCCGTTTCACCGGCGGCGCCTGCATCACCAGTCCTCGCCCCGCTGCCCGATCCGGCTGTGTCACCACCAGCGCGATCTCATGCCCCGCCTCGATCAGCGCGACGAGTGTCGGCACGGCAAACTCTGGTGTCCCGCAGAAGACAAGCCTCACCCGCGACTCCCCTCGGCAGGGGCGATTACGCGCGTCACCACTCGCCGTTCCGCTGCATCTTCTTGATCTTCCGCAGCACCAGCTCTCGCTTCAGCCGGCTAATCCGATCGATGAACAGCACCCCGTTCAAGTGGTCGATCTCGTGCTGCATCGCCCGCGCCAGCAGCTCTTCGCCGTCGATCTCGAAGCTCTTGCCGTGCACATCCCGCGCCCGCACTTTGACCCACGCCGCCCGCTGCACCTTCTCGCGAATCTCTGGCAGGCTCAGGCAGCCCTCCTCCTCCAGCTGCTTGCCCTCGCGCTCGATCACCTCGGGATTGATCAGCGTAATCCGCTCCTCCGGGTTCTTTTGAAAGCTTAGATCGATTACCGTGATCCGCTTCGAGATCGAGATCTGCGGCGCCGCCAGCCCAATCCCCTGCGCCGCGTACATCGACTCGAACATCTCGTCCACCAGCTCCCGCAGCGCCGCGTCGAACACCGTCACCTCATCGGCCCGCCGCGCCAGCACCGGCTCCGGATACTTCACCACCTGGTGAATTCTTGCTGTCTTGTGCTTCGTCACGTTGCCGTCAGCTCCTGCCCGGCCGCCTCTCTAGAAGCGGCGAATCTGTCCAATGTAACCATCATAGTTACGCTTCAACTCACCAAGCGAGTCACCACCAAACTTCGCCACGAGGAGCCCCGCCACTGTCAGCGCGACCATCGCCTCCGCCGCCACCCCTGCCGCCGGCACCACACACACGTCACTCCGCTCATACGCCGCCTTCACCGGCTCGCGCGTCGTAAAGCTCACGCTGCCCAGCGGCCGACGCAGAGTCGAGATCGGCTTCAGATAACCGCGCACCACTACATCTTCGCCGTTCGAGATACCACCCTCGACTCCGCCAGCATTGTTTCTTTCTCGCCGAAACCGCGTAAACGCGCTCCCTTCCCTCTCTCCTGACTTACTCTCACGAGCATCATCCTCCTGCACGCCATCATTCGTCTCCCTATCCGCGTACCCGATCGCATCATGCACCGCAGACCCCATGCTCTCCGCCGCCGTCACCCCGCGCCCCAGCTCCACCGCCTTAACCGCCTGCAGACTCATCACCGCCTGCGCCAGCAGTCCGTCCAGACGCTCATCCCAGTTCACATGCGTGCCCACGCCCGGCGGCAGCCCGTGCACTACCACCTCGAAGACGCCGCCCACCGTATCTCCCGTTCGCAGCGCGCGATCCACCTCAGCCTTCATCCGCGCCTCCGCATCCGCATCCACGCAAGACAGCAGCACCTCCTGACGCTGCGATACCGCGGCAATCTCCTCCCACTTCGCGTCCCGCCCCAACTCCGCCGCGCCCACGCGCACGACATGACTGCCGACCTCGACCCCCAGCGCCCCAAGCAGCATCTTTGCTAGCGCTCCACAGGCCACCCGCGCCGCGCTCTCCCGCGCGCTCGCCCGCTCCAGCACATACCGTGCATCCGGAAAGTCGTACTTTAGCGCACCCGGCAGGTCGGCGTGCCCCGGCCGTGGCGACGCCACCGCCTTGTGCTTCCCCGCGTCGCCCGCCGCCACCGGCAGAATCTCCTCCCAGTTCTTCCAGTCGCGGTTCGCCAGCGTCATCGCTACCGGGCTGCCAATCGTCTTGCCGTGCCGCACCCCGCTCAGAATGTGCGCCGTATCCTGCTCGATACGCATTCGACCGCCGCGACCGTAGCCCTGCTGCCGCCGCCACAGCTCACGGTTCAGGAACTCCTGGTCGACCGACACCCCCGCCGGCAGCCCACTCACCAGCGCCACCAGTGCCTCACCATGGCTCTCACCGGCCGTAGAAAACTTCAGCATCGCCCTCACACACGGAGCTCGCGAACGGCGGCTCCACTCACGCGATTGTAAAGCGTAATGCGCTGTCTCCTGCCCCGCAGCAGACCCTCGCGCGTTCTACTCCTGCCTCGTTCCAGCCTCCACATAGGCCTTGGAGTTCAGCAGCGGCCGCTCCATGCTCCGCACCCAGTCCGTCAGCTCTCCTGCATCCCGTCCGCTTGCCGCTGCCGCATCGAACTCGCGCCGCATCGTCTCGAACTTTGCCTCCAGGTCATCGAGCGCACTCAACAGCAGCGCCTCCGGCGTCATCGGCAGCTTCGGCGAGCCAAACTCGTGCCTCCCGTGATGGCTCAGGATCATGTGCTCGACCAGCACGTGCAGCCGCTCCGGAAACCCCGGCAGCCCCACTAGCTTCTCCCGAAGCATCCCTTGCGCGATCGAGATGTGCCCGACCAGCTGTCCCTCCATCGTGTATTGAAAGCCGCGACCCCAGCTCAGCTCCCGCACCTTGCCAACGTCGTGCAGAATCGCCCCCGTCACCAGCAGTTCTACATCGACCTCCGGATAAAACGGCGCCGTCGCCCGGCACACGCGCACCAGCGCCAGCACATGCTCGAGCAGCCCGCCCAACCACGCGTGATGCAGACGCTTCGCCGCGGGAGCCTCCCGAAACGCAGGCCCGATCGCCTCGTCATCGAGAAACGCAAAAACCAGCCGTCGCAGGTCCTCGTTCGCAAACGCCGCGACGTACCCTCGCAGCTCCGTCCACATCTCCCCCACATCGAAGCGCGTTGCCGGCATGTAATCTGCCGCCTCAATCTCGTGCTCCGCCGCGCTCCGCATCTTTTGTAACGTAATCTGATACTTACCCTGATACTTCGAGATCTGCCCCTGCGCCTTCACGTAGCAGCCCTCGCTGCACGTCGTCAGCGCCTCGGCAAACTCCTCCCACATTCGCGCCTCGAGCACGCCCGTCCGGTCCATGAGCATCAGCGCGAGATACTGTCCCCCCTGCTTGCGGTCGCGAACCTGCAGCGAAGCAAGCGAGAAGTAGCTCGTCACACTCGCATTCTCGAACTTCGCCGCATCCGCAATGAAAAAATCCTTCACCGGCACTCCACCCTCCTTGTCCAGTCCGCGTGCCGCTCTACTCCACGAAGCCTAAATCAGTTACCACGTCCCGTCATCGAACGCCAAGCCATAACGCAGAGGCAACGAGCGTAGGTCGCACCCTCACGTCCTCGGACGGGCTTGGACTCAGCCCTGCCGTAGCTGTAGCTGTAGCAAGGAGGAGAGACCATCTCGAAGAAAGTCACAGCGTTCACCACGCATAGTGGACGCTGAGACCTAGCTCACAACGCGCATGTGGAGGTTGTGCGCTCCCATCACTGCGGTGTAGGCGCGTCCTTCGGCTGCGGTGCCGGCGTGCCATTCGGCGTCGTCTGCGGAGAGCCGGTCGGCGAGAGCGGCTGCCCCTGCGGTGGCGCCCCCCCCGGCGGCGCATCGCTTGCCGGCAGCGTTGTCTGCCGGTCGTTGCTGTTCGACGACGAGGCCGGAGCCGCCCCGCCGGGTGCCGCCGCAAGTGCCGGGTTCACGGTAGGCGCAATCGGCGCCGGTGCGGTCGTGTCCGGCTTCTTATCTTGCAGCCGCTCCTTCTCCGCGCCCTTCACCTTGACCTTCTTTGACTTTTTGACTGTGTCTCCATTCAGCCCCAGAGGCGCCGCCTGCGTCTTCTCGGTCGCCGTCTCAACCTGCGTCGGCGCGGCCGGCGTCGCTACGACCTTCTCCTTAACCTTCGCCTGCTTGGACGCGGCCTTTTCTGCGCGGAACTCCGCATCCCGCGAGCTGAAGCGCGTCTTCCCCGTCGAGACCACCTTGGGCGCCAGCGGGTCCGCGTCATCAGCAGATGAGATCAGTGTCGTCCCCTCCGGCTGCGTCACCACACCGCTTCCGGGCGCTCCATTCGCCTGCTCCGTTAGGCGGCCCGGCGTCACCGCCGCCGACTGCGCACCAGCGCCACGGTCAGAGCCAACCTGTGCCGTCTCCTCTGGACCCGCGGGCAACGTCGTCCTCGGAGCCTGTCCGAACCGCACCTTCTCCCGCCGAATCTTCTGCCTTTTACCCGTCGCGCTCACCCGCGTACTCGTCCGTGTCTTGCCCGCGGCCGGCGTGACACTCGCGCTCGCCGACGGCACATCACCCGGCTCCGCTGCCGCCACGTGCCCGGTCGCATCCGGCACCAGCGCCGGTCCCGTACCCGCTGGAAGCGGCATCAAGGCACCACCTGCGCCGGTGGACGATGGCAGTGCCGGCACTACTGCACTCGCCCGCTCGAATCGTGCCTTCTGCTGTGCCTTCTTCTTCGGCGTGGGCGCGGAGTACGCCGTAAACACCGGCTTGGTCTGCTTTGCGCTCGCACCCGAGTCCACAAACCCCGGCTTGATGTCGATGTATGCCTGCTCACGCAGCTTCGTCAGGTAGTCCCGCAGCGCTGGCGCCATGTGCTCGACATACATCGCCTCCTGCACCTGCGGCTCAACATCCTTGAGCGGCGGAACTCCAGCCTGCTGATGATCTGTAACCTTCAAGATCACATATCCCTGCCGTGTCCGGATCGGTTCCGTCGCCTCGCCCGTCTTCAAACCGAACGTCTGATCCTCTAAGACCTTCGCCAGCGCGCCCCGCTTGAACATCCCCAGGTCGCCACCTTGCGCCGCTGTCTGACCGCCCGAGTTCTCCTTCGCCAGATCCTCGAAGCCCGTGCCGCCCTTCAGCTTCGCATCCAGCGCATCCGCCTTCGCCTTCGCCTGCGCCAGCTGCGCCTCTGTCGCATCCGCCGGCGCCGGGATAAGGATCTCGCTGAGGCGCACCTGCTCTGGCTGCTGAAAGTCGCTCTTATGTGCGTCGTAGTACGCCTGCTCCTGCCCCTGCGTCAGCTGCAGCTTGCGGCCGACCTCGTCACGCACCACCTCCTGCGTGATCACCCCATTGCGAATATTTGCCTTAAAGTCCTCGAAGTTCACGCCCTGCTGCCGCGCCGCCTTCTCCAGGTCTTCGAGCGAATCCAAATGATTCTGCTTGCGGATCTCGTCCAGTCGCCGCACCACCTCCGCGTCCCCGTTCAGCCCCAGCTCCTTGCCCTTGCTCAGCAGCAATTGTTGGTCGATCAGGTCGCGCAGCAGATCGCGCTGCTTCTCGTCGCGTTCGCTCGGGCTCGCATTCGTCTGCTGCAGCTCCTGTTGCAGCTGCGACTCGCTCCGCTCCAGATCGCTCCGGTTGATGATCTGATCGTTGACCCTCACGATGACGTCCTCGACCACCGTCCCGTTCGCCGTGATCGCCGCCGGCTTCGGCAAGCTTGGCGTACTGCCCGCACCTGCATTGAACGGGCTCTGCGCTCTCGCCGCGCCCTGCGCCACACCCGCGGTCGGCGCCAGCACCAACCCGCTCGCCGCCACCACCGCTAACCGCCACGTCCTAAGCGTCATCGTCACTCGATCTCTCGGCCACTCCGGACCGCCTGAAGCTCTCGTCCGGCCGCCCGCCACAGGCATCAATTTATACAACGCCGGCTGTGGCAGAACGGCCTTCTACTGCCCCCATTCTAACCCTCACGCACACTCAATCCCACTCAGCCGACCTCACCCCGCGCAGGAGTACGGCGGGGAGTACGATGGATCGCACTCTGAAAGGGGGCACGGCGTGACCACCCTCCGAAGCGGCCCCAGCGCTCCTCGCCATGCACTCACCCTCGCTCTCCTCTTGGCCCCCGTGCTCGTGCCGTCATGCCCTGCCCAATCCCCCACCCTCGCTCCCCGTCCGCCTATGGGCTGGAACAGCTGGGACAGCTACGGCCTCACTATCACCGAGCCAGAGTTCCGCGCCAACACGACCGTCCTCGCCCACACTCTCGCCTCCTTCGGCTGGGACATCGCGATCATCGACGAGGGCTGGTTTCTCGTCGATCCCTCCGGCAACCCCGACCGTGCCAAGAGCCGCTACCTCATCGACGCCAATGGCCGCTACATCCCCGTCCCCGCCCGCTTCCCCTCTTCCCTTAGCCCCTCCGGCGAGAACACCGGCTTTACCAGCCTCGCCGCCTGGGTCCACTCCCTGGGCCTTCAGTTCGGCATCCACATCGTCCGCGGCATCCCCCGCGACTCCGTCGCTCGCGACCTGCCCATCGCCGGCAGCACCTTTCACGCCCACGACGCCGCCGACACCACCGACGCCTGCCCCTGGGACGCGACCAACTGGGGCGTCCAGGACAGCCCCGCCGGCCAGGCCTGGTACGACGCCCTGCTTAACCAGTACGCCGGCTGGGGCATCGACTTCCTCAAGGTCGACTGCATCGCCGACCATCCGCACCGCTCCGCCGAGATCCGCATGCTCCACCGCGCCATCCAGAAGACCGGCCGGTCCATCGTCCTCAGCCTCTCACCCGGACCCACCTCCACCGGCTACGCCGCCGAACTCGCCCCTCTCGCCCAGATGTGGCGCATCTCCGACGACCTCTGGGACGTCTGGTCCAACCCCGGGTCCTTTCCCCGCAGCCTCCGCGATCAGTTCGAGCTCGCCGCCGCCTGGGCTCCCTTCGCCAAGCCAGGTAACTGGCCCGACGCCGACATGCTCCCCCTCGGCGACCTCGGCCCCGCACCCGGCTTCGGCCCCGCCCGCCACACCCGTCTCACCCTACTCGAGCAGCAGACCATGCTCACCCTTTGGGCCGTCGCCCGCTCACCCCTTATCCTCGGCGCGAACCTCACCCGCCTCGATCCTGCCACCCTTACCCTGCTCACCAACTCCGACGTTCTCGCCGTCAACCAGCGCGGCCATGATCAGCACCAGGCCAGCGTCGAAGCCAACGCCGTCGCTTGGACCTCCGAGCTTGCTCCCGGCCAACACGTCCTCGCCCTCTTCAACCTCGGCGACCAGTCTCTCACCACCGATCGTCCCTTCACCTTCTATAACCTTCCCGCCCGCGCCTATACCGCGCGCGACCTCTGGTCCCACACCACTGCCGCCCCGAGCCTCACCCTCCGGCTCACCCTCGGACCCCACGCCTCCGCCCTCCTCGAACTTCGCTAAGTCTTGCAACCTTTGCGTCACACCCACCTGCAGGACAGGTCGGTTGCTCACCGGCCAGTGCTATACTCCGTCCAACTGCTCACGACCTGCAGCCTCCCGCCGCGTGCTTCCCCGCACCTCTCCCAAGCTCTGAGGACATTAAGACTTATGGCACCTCGCACCCGTCGCGCTCTGCTCTCCGCCTCCGTCTTCTTCGCCGTCTGTGCCACCGCCGGGTCCTTCATCAGCCAGCGCGTCGCCGCGCAGTCCGCCTCCGACGAGAACACCCTCCGCGACTCCCTCCACAGCTTCACCGACGCTTACTCCATCGTCGAGCAGAACTACGCCGAGAAACTCACCGGCGACAAGCCCGACAAAGCCATCTTCGACGGCGCCATTCCCGCCATGCTCCACACGCTCGATCCCCACTCGAGCTTCTACGACCCCGACGCCTACGCCAAGATGCGCGAAGACCAGCATGGCAAGTACTACGGGGTCGGCATGACGATTCAGCCGCAGCCCGATAATGCCGGCTCCACCAAGATCGTCGTCGTCGCTCCCATGGAGGGCACTCCCTCGTTCCGCGCCGGCATCCGCCCCGGCGACACCATCGTTTCGGTCGATGGCAAGTCCACCACCGGCATGGACTCGCTTGCCGTCTCCCTTCTACTAAAAGGACCCAAGGGGACCCACGTCGCCGTCACCATGGAACGCGAGGGCGCGTCCAAACCCCTCGTCTTCGATCTCATCCGTGACGAGATCCCACATCCGTCCGTCGATCTCGCCTTCATGATCAAGCCGGGCGTCGGCTACATGCATGTCACCCAGTTCACCGAGACCACTGGCCGTGAGGTCGGCGACGCCCTCGACCGTTTCCAGAAGTCCACCCCGCTCCAGGGTCTGCTCATCGACATGCGCGCCAACCCCGGCGGTCTGCTGAACGAAGCCGTCAATATGTCCGACAAGTTTCTTGATAAGGGACAGCTCGTCGTCTCGCAGAAGGGCCGCGCCTTCCCCGACCAGATCTATCGCGCCGCTCACGGCGAGCAGGGCCCCAAGTATCCCATCGTCGTCCTCGTCAACCGCAACACCGCCTCCGCCGCTGAGATCGTCACCGGCGCCCTCCAGGACCACGACCGCGCTCTGGTTGTCGGCGAGACCACCTTCGGCAAGGGCCTCGTCCAGACAGTCTTCCAGATCACCGACGACACCGGCCTCGCCCTCACCACCTATCACTACTACACGCCCTCTGGCCGGCTCATCCAGCGCAACTACGACCACGTCTCGCTCTACGACTACTACTACGTGCGTGATCAGGGCGACGCCCCCAAGGACACCGCGAACCGCGAGGTCAAGCTCACCGATACCGGCCGCACCGTCTATGGCGGCGGCGGCATCACCCCCGACGAGAAGATCGATAACCCCGTCGCCAACAGCTTTCAGAGCTCTCTCCTGCAGCACTACGCGTTCTTCAACTTCACCCGCCACTATCTCGCGAATCGCACCGTCACTCACGACTTCACCGTCGACGACGCGGTCATGCAGCAGTTCCGCGAATTTTTGAAGGCCAACAACATTGAGTACACCGACCAGGACATCAACGGCGTCAAGGACTGGGTCGCCTCAAGCATCAAATCCGAAATCTTCACCACCCAGTTCGGCTCGATCGAAGGTCTCAAGGTGCGCGCCGAGTGGGATCCGCAGATCAACAAGGCCCTCACCTTTATGCCTCAGGCTCAGGCCCTCGAGGAACGCCTGAAGACCGGCCCCAAGACCAACGTGGCACAGCGCTGAGAGGCCTCTGCACTCCTCGACAAGGCCCGGCATGCGTCGGGCCTTGTCGCATTAGACCAGCTCAGCCCAGAGTCAAAGCTTCTTACTCTCCGGCAGCCCCAGCCGTAGCAGCCGCTCCGCATTCCCATGCGTGAGCCTCTCCCGCCCATCTTTCCCCAGCATCGGCTCCGCCTCTTCCAGGAACCTCCGCCCGCGTGTCATCGAACTGAACGGGTAGTCTACCGAAAACATCATGCGCTCGATCCCGACCACATCCAGCGCGCATTGCAGCGGCGGCGTCGTGAAGTACCCGCTCGTCGTCACATGCAGGTTCGACTGAAAGTACGCCGCCACCGGCTGTTGCAGCTGCGGTGCCGCCTCCGAGAGGATGCCGCTCGACCGTGTCAGCGCATACGGTAGTCCCTCTCCCATGTGCCCGATAATCACCTGAAGCGCGGGCAGCCGATCGAACAAGCCCCCCAGGATCAGCCGTAGCGTATGCAGCCCCGTCTCCGCGTGCCACCCCCAACCGGCCATCGACAGCAGCGCTCCTAGCTCTCTCGGCAGTCCCGCGTAGTACGCCGCCTGTACCGTCTCCGGCGGTGGCGCCGGGTGCACATAGACTGGCACCCCGAGCTGCGTTGCTGCCTCAAACACAGGCAGGAATCGCGAGTCGTCGAGAAACAGACCTCCTACCGTCCCATCCACCATCGCACCGGCAAACCCTAGCCGTGTCACACAGCGTTCCAGCTCCGCCGCCGCCTTCTCCGGCTCCTTCATCCCTAGCGTCGCAAATCCCGCGAGCCTCTCTGGTCTCGCGCGCATCGCCTCCGCCAGCTCATCGTTGACCTCCCGCGAGACCATCGTCGCCGTCGCTCCGTCAAGCGCATCCCACCCGATCGCCGCCAGCGAGAGCACCTGCACATCAACGCCGCCCTCGTCCATCGCCGCAATCCGCCCAGCCCCCAGATCCAGCAGCTTTGGCTGCAGCTTCACGATCTGGGGCGGCATCGGTCGTCCAGCCGCCTCCGCTGCCCGCAGAAAGGACGTCATAACAAAGTGCTCTTCCAAGATGATCGTCCGCATGCCAGGTTAGATGCCGCGTCGCGCCGGAGCTCTGCCGCCGCTCGCCTCGGTCTACCCGTCTGAAGCGACACGGGCCGCGCACACACCGTCGCAAGACCCGCATCACCCTCAAGCTCTGCCCGTTGATAGAGCCGGACATACTGTGACTCGATGCCCTCGCGGCCGGAGCGCACGGCCTGATCGTTCGCGCAGTCGAGAGACCCGCGTCTGCTCAAGCCACCAGCTCCACCTCGCAGGTAGCACCTAGCTGCCCGTCGGCAGCACCGCGCCCGGCTGCGCGTTCAGGATCGCTACCACGCCGTTCACCAGATTCGTGACATAGACCGTGTCGACCCGCACGCCGACCTGCGCGAACATCGTGATGATCGGCCCCTCAACGATCTCCAGCACGTCGGCCAGCTTCTGCGTATTCGCCGCCGAGCCGTCCGCCGCCCACCGCTGCTGCGCGCTCACGACCGTCGCCTGCACCAGCTTCAGTGAGGCCGCGAACGCATTCGCCACTGGCGCTGTGGCAGGATCGGCCACTGCCGCAAGTGAGGCCAGCGGAATCGCATATTGCATCACATCCGACAGCACCACACCTGCTACGTGCCCTGCCCGTTTCAAGAAACCTTCGAACTCCACCAGCCCGTCTGTTCCCGTCTGCGCCTTTCCACCCGCACTCGGTGCCGCAGTGCCCGCTCCAGCCGCCGGGTTCATCCCCGGACTCAGCCCCGGGCTCATTGCCGCATGCGCCACCACCCCTGAACTCCCCGCTCCCGGGATTCCCGCTCCTGTCGTCACCACACCTGTACTCATACACCCGTCCCCTTCTCATCCGCCTGTAGTGGGCGCACCGAGGTCGTCTGGCTCTCCGCCGTTCGCACCCTGCTCCCGTCCTTGGTCTCGACCTCATGCGTCAGGCTCGGCTTGCCGACCAGCAGCGTCGCCGCAATGCTCGTCAGCGCCGTCACAAGGTTTGTCACACACAACAGCACCGCCGTCCTCACCGAGGGATCATTCCGCCCCAGTCCAAACGCCGTCATCGCCGTCAAGACCGCAATCACCAGCAGCCCGAACGCAATCGTGTCCGTACGGCTGCTTCCCTCCTTGGTCCTCAACTGCATCGCACCCCCCAACGCAAAAAGCCCTCCCGAAGGAGAGCTCCGCACAAGAAGAAAGGCCCCGCAAAAGGGGCCCATCGCCTCACGGCCAGCGCGATCGCCGGTCCGCTTTCTTAAGTCTACCAACCCACGCCAGAAACTACGCCACACCCGCCCAGAACACGAGTTGGAGCGGGAGACCGGGATCGAACCGGCGACATTCAGCTTGGGAAGCTGACGTTCTACCACTGAACTACTCCCGCCTGCCTCGATCATAACGCGTCGCGTCCATGTGGTGTGTGATCCTCAACCACCGGAGAGGAGCGTCGCCCGCGCCAACTCCATGAAGTCATCCCAACACGCAGACGAGGACTCGGACCAGGGCAATCGCACCGAGACCTGCAAGGCGACGTGAGTCGCTTTATGAAATGACCGCTGACGCAAGTATCAAGCTCACTCTGGAGTTCAAATGATGAGGGTAGGCCCTTGAAAGCAGGATCCGAACTCTTGGCTCTTGTTCGCGATCTTTGTCTCGGTCGCCGAACCAGCATTGTCTCTGTCACCTGCCACACAAGCGACACCCTCCACCCCCTCCACGCCCGGCCCAACCCCGCAGATGTCTCGCCGGGTGTGATCTCCGGCCTTGGCGATCAGAAGACAAAGCGGCCACCGACCGTCGGAGCAGTGTTGTTGTTAGAGAAGTAAGGGACACCAGGGCCATGCGGAATGGCGATCGCGAGCCCCCCGGTCACGTACGAATATGCAATCCCAGCGAACGTGTCAAAACGCCTAGTGAAATGATGGTCGACGTAAAACGACCCCTCGTTCAGCGTGCCCGCGCAGGAGGCCCGGAAACCAGCAGCGGCGGAGCAGGTCGGCGGATTGCGGAAGTCATTCTGCCGCTGTTGGTACCAGGCGAGGGTCACGTCAGTCTTACTGCGGTACGTGTACTTTGCGCCCGTCCACCAGATCTGCCGAAAGTCTTCGCGATCGAGGTTATCGTCCTCAACGCCGCTTAGAATGTAGCCGCCCTGATCCGAGGCACCAACGCCCAGCGGGTCATGCGGATTGTTCTGCCAGATGTACTCATACCCGACAAAGAACTTGATCGGCTTCAACGTATATTTGACGGCCCCGATTACGCCATTGTTGTCGGTCACGATGCCATAAAGAGTGTTCGTCGTTCCGACTACATTGGCCCCGGTGATCGGATTGGTATTGATGCTGTTCGTGGTCGATTCAAATGGCTGCGAGACACTCTGCGCTCCCAGCAAAGGGTTCAGCACACTGATCGCCTGGTTGTAGTGCTGGTAGGCGATATCGGCGGAGAACTTACCGTGCTCTCCGCCGATGTCGAAGCCATAGGCGTTGTTGTGCGCAGACTCCGGTGTGCAATTAGCTGCAGTCCAGGTCGTAGAGGCTGAATAGCAGCCGCCATTGCCATCGGCAAACTTATACATCGCACCAAAGTGAGCCGGGCCATAGGTGTAGCGATACTTCACCGCATCGTCCCAGCGGGTGTTTTGGGTGTCGCCGCCACCGGCCGTCGTCCCGTTGTATCCGATATACGAGAACGCATAACCACCGCCGGCCGGATCATAGAGAAGCATCAGATCGGTTCCAAGCGCTCGCTGACGACCGAAGGTCAGCGTGCCATATGACGTCGACGACACTCCCCCATAAAACTCATCATTCAGAGGTTGACCCGCGCGCGCGCCATCGATCGCGTAGGAGTAGCTGCTCCTGGGAAGTCCATTGTTGATGATCTGGGTCGCCGCCGCGTTTGCGAGCAAGCCCGACTGCGGATTGATGCCCGTCGACGCGTTTAATATGACGGACCACCCGTGGAAGTTCCCCTCCTTTCCCCGAATGCCAAAACCTGTCTGCTGGAGATTGTTTGGGGCGATCAGGAACCGATGCTGATATCCATTTCGATTCACCAAAGACGCGCCCTCGTAGTTGTAGCCGTTCTCCGGTAGCCCGTGCGTGACGAAGCCGACTCCAATGTCATACGCCCCGTACAGCGTAATGCCGTGCCAGGTCAGCGCGTCCGAGGCCGGTGGAGCTGCCGCTGGTTCGCTAGTCTGCGGCTGCGCCGGAGCTTGGCTGAGACCTGCCTCTGTGTTGTGTGGCGTCTTCCACTCCAGGCCGGCGGTCTTGGACGCGGTCGCAGCCCACATCGCCGAGTAGTGGCCGGGAGACAGCAGCGGGAGTGTGTGCAGGCCGTCCGCGTCCGCGTGTATCGCACTAGGATTGCTGCTGCTGGCTACGATGGCCGCAGTCGGAAGAGATGTCTTACTTTGCTCTGTCACCATGGAAGAGCTTGCTCCTGTTTGGGCCCAAACGGGGAACGCCCCCGTTGCAATCCAAAGAAGCAGCGATATCGCTTTTTTCACACATCCTCCTGATGACCATGCTTATGCTCTGTGATGATTGATCGATTCTATCCGTAGAATATCGAATATCCCGATCAACACCGCAGGTCCGACTTCAATCAGCTTCGAAGCAGTCAATCCTGATCCCCGCTACTCGAAGCGGAGCACTTTGCCTTACACTTCCCGACAAGACTCTGACAAGACGTGCCGCCCGCCTGTGCCGGCCGCCATCGTGGAGTCGATTGAAGTCGACGAGGTTGACGCATGATACAGACCCGCTTGAAGAGTCAGATCACCGGGCATGATCGAAAGCTGTCGTCCACTCTGGTATCGGGCATAGAAGCGGCTGGCGATGCCGCGACCGTTGCTGCGTCGGCCGAAGAGAAGCTCTCTCTGGTCTACCGTGAGCAGCCCGACCTCTTGCTGAGCGCCTTGACACCGCCGAACCGGAACGGCCCTAAGGTGCTGCAGCTGATCCGCCAGCAACGCGTCGACGTCCGCATGCTGATCCTAACGTCGCGAGGCTCCGGCCCGCCATTACTGCTGACCCGCGATCTCCACCGACTCAGGACAGCCACCAAATTTCTAGCGACCCGCAAACACCTGTGTCGAC
The DNA here is from genome assembly GCA_964247625.1 of uncultured Acidobacteriaceae bacterium. Taxonomy (GTDB): domain Bacteria; phylum Acidobacteriota; class Terriglobia; order Terriglobales; family Acidobacteriaceae; genus Edaphobacter. Next base: position 405,186 of record CAXTVA010000001.1, on the reverse strand, counting down.
GTCAGCGTATCGAGCTGCCTCCTCAAGTGCTGGGTTGGCGGTGTCGAGCTGCCTTGTCCACAGGCGTGGCTTACTCTCACGTCAATGAAACTCACGTTGGTGCAACCGTAACATGACTGCAACCGGGTCGTCATAGAGTGAGGCTACGTTCAGTCTGTTCGATATCCGTCAGATCTCATCCGAAAACGAGCTAACAGCTTTCCTCAATCCATCTTTGGAGTTCGATCATTGCGACGTCCCGCGTACGTCCTCGCCTGCCTACTCGCCACATCGACAGCCATCGCGCAGTTTGAAACCGCTTCGGTCCTCGGCTACGTCCGGGATAGCTCCGGCGCTCTGGTGAGTGGTGCGCAGGTCACCCTCACGAACCAGAACACACAGCAGAAGGTGTTGCTGAAGACCAATAGCGACGGCGCCTTCGAATTCACGGATGTGAAAGTAGGCCCGTACCATGTCACGGCGCAGGCGCCGGGCTTCAACACCACGGATACAGCTCTCTTCACGGTGCAGGTCAACGCCCGCCAGCGTGTCGATGTCACCTTGCAGGCCGGTGCTGCCGAAACAATCACCGTCACCAGCTCTGCTGCGCTGCTCGACACAGACGACAGCGAACGTGGACAGGTGATCGGCACGCGCGAGGTCGAGAATCTTCCACTAAACGGCCGCGAATACGCTGACTTAGCCGCGCTCGTCCCCGGAGTTCGCCGCGATGCGCTCGAGAATGGAACAGACTCCAGCCGTGATGCCTCCTTCAACGTCAACGGCCAGCGTTCTGAGTTCAACAACTTCCTCCTTGACGGCTTGGACAATAACGCCTACGGCACCTCCAACCAGGGCTTTTCCAATCAGACAATTCAGCCCTCGCCCGATGCAATCTCCGAGTTCAACGTCGAGACAGACAACTATTCCGCAGAGTATGGCCGTTCTGCCGGCGCCGTCATCAACGTCAGCATCCGGTCTGGAACAAATCAGTTTCACGGCAAAGCCTATGACTACATCCGCAACACCATCTTTAACGCCATCGGTCCATTCACGCCGCCAACCAATCTCGCCACGGGTCTCCCGCAGAAACCGATCCTGATTCGTAACCAGTTCGGCGCCACCTTTGGTGGCCCTGTGTGGAAGAACCACACCTTCTTCTTCGCGGATTATGAGGGCACACGTCAGATCGTTCATGCCGTCATGCAGGCAACCGTGCCGACCGCTAATCAGGCGGGCACCGGAGCCCTCGCTATGGCCAATGGTGGGTATACCTTTCTAACCTCGGTCAACGGTACAGAGAGCGGAACTCCTGTCCCGCTCACGAATCCAATAACGGGCCAGACGTACACGAACGGGGTCGTTCCCTTCAGCGACCCGTCTGTCTCCGCGTTTGCAAAGGGCGTCCTCGCAGCGCTGCCGCCGCCGAACGTCCCCGGGAATCCGTTTGCAAATAACTACGCGTCGCTGCCAGCCGATACCATCAACGATGACAAAGGCGACATACGCGTTGACCAGACGTTTAGCACCAAGACCACAGCCTTCGCGCGCTATAGCGAGCGGCAGACCGAGATACTGTCGCCACCGAACATCCAGGGATCAGCGGGTGGCAACAGCAACGGCAACGTGCAGATCTTCAATCAACAGATTGCCGGAGGGGTCACACGTTCTCTCACTCAAAACGCCATACTCGACGCGCGGTTCGCCTTCACGCGCACAGATGGTGGCAAATTTCCCTATGGCCAGCATCTTCCCAGTCTGATGAGCGGTATTCCGGGCCTTCCAACAGATCCGACGGTCGTGCGAAGTTTGAACATTCAGAATGTCGGAAACTACTCACAGTTCGGCAATCAGGGTAGCAATCCGCAGTTTCAGAACCCGTATCTTTACAATCCAAAGGTTAACCTCACGCTGCTTCACGGCCGTAACAGTTACAAAATGGGCTATGAATATCAGGCGATCTTCACCACGATTGATGACTTCAACCCGACCTACGGACAGTCCACCTACACGGGTAATTTCAGCTACACCGGAGCAAGTGCCAACACCCTGAATGCGGCCGACCCGGGGACCAAGGAAGCCGTCTCGCTTGCCGACTTCCTCTTCGGCGCACAGAACAGCTATCAACTAAATAACTTTCAAATCGTCCATCTGAATCAGCGCATGCACTTCCTCTATTTTCAGGACGATGTTCGTGTGAACTCTCGGCTAACCGTCAATGCGGGCCTGCGCTACGAGTTGGTAACTCCGCAATGGGAGTCTAGCAATCTGCTGTCGAACTTCAACCCCGCCACGAACAGCTTGGTCCAAGCCACGCCGGGTTCGATCTACAACCGGGCTTTGGTCCACACGCCGACGTTGGACTTAGCGCCACGCATCGGTTTTGCTTTCTCCGCAGACCCGAAGACGGTCATTCGGGCCGGATTCGGCATTAACTATGCGCAGTTCAACCGCGAGGGTGGTGAGAACCTTCTCGTCTACAACCTGCCCTCTATCGTCAATACCAACGTCAACCAGGCACCGCAGTTCGGTAATCCGGGCATCCTTGGCACCACAGCCAAACTGCCCGTCTGCAACGCGGCGCAGCTGACGACGCCTTACGATCCGGCCAATCCCAGTCCGTGCTTCCGTACTACGACGGAGGGTTTTCCTACCGGCTTCACCAGTCCTTCAGTGGTTACTGCGGCCAGCAACGCCAACACCCAGGCACGCTATATTCCAGCTAACTTACCGACAGGCTACGTCGAAGCATGGCACTTAACCGTGCAGCGCCAGATAACGGCGTCCTCGACCTTCGAGGTGTCCTACGTTGGCGAGCACGGCGTAAAGTTGCAGGTGCTGGCTGACTACAATCAAGCCAACGCGAATCCCGTCACGGCAACCTGTAACAGCACCACCACCACCGGCTGTGTCAATCTCCTGAACGGCAATGCAGGACGTCCTCTGAAGACCTTCACCACCATCGAAGAGACTCTTCCCGCTGGCTTTCTCTCTTACAATGCGCTGCAGACCAAATTCGAACACCGGACCAGCCATGGTCTCTACCTTCTGAACTCGTTCACGTGGTCGCGTGCCCTCGACAACGCCAGCGGTCATCTCGACACCAACAGTGGAGACAACTCACGTATTAACCTAGCCAATCCCCTCGGCGAACGCGGTGTTTCTGGGTACAACCAGCCACTCAATGAAACACTGAGCGTCGTCTACGATCTTCCCTACGGTAAGGGCAGAACCTTCGGTCAGAAAGCACCCGTGGCCGTTCAGGAGATCCTAGGCGGATGGCAGGTGACCGCGATCGAGAATGCCGACTCAGGTCAACCGGTGAACATCATCTACACGCCTAACTCGTTTCAGTCAGTCAGCACCATACTCAATCAGCGTCCCAACCAGGTCAGTAACGTCAGTGCGGTGATCCCCAGGTCACAGCGCACCCGCACGCCCGGCAACCAAGGCATCAACACGCTGCGACTCACCGCCTTCAGCCTTCCGGACGTCAATCACCCCTACGGCAATGCTGCGCGAAACTCTGTTCGCCTGGACCCCTACTACGATCTGGATCTTGGCCTGCATAAACAGTTCCCGATTGGCTTTGAGAGCACCGTGCTGGACTTCCGCGCCGAAGCGTTCAACGTTCTGAATCAGACGAACTATGGCTTTCCCACGAGCAGCACCTATAGCCCGACATCAACCAGCTTCGGCGTGGTAACCGCCTCCACCACGCTTCCCGCGCGCGTCCTTCAATTTGCTGCCAAGGTGATCTTCTGATGAACGTGAGCCTCAGGAGAGGTTCACGCAGGCAAGCAGGCCCTGTCACTTCTGATCCGGTGACCAATCCCCTGCGGCAAGCAGTCGCTTCCCTCAGCTTCAGCCTTCGCCCAGGCGCGAGCGCTTGACAGATACTCGAGGAGCATCGTGTCCAAACGTCTGTTGATACTCTCAACGCTTTCCCTTCCGCTTGCGATCGCCCCATCGCCTGTGCTTAAGCTGAATCAGATCCAAGTCATCGGCACGCACAACAGCTACCACGCCGGTCTTGCGCCTTCGACGGCTAAGTGGCTTCAGCAGCATAATCCTCAGGCCTTCGCAGGTTTGGACTACCAGCACCCGCCGTTGCCTGAGCAACTGGATCACGGTATCCGGCAGATTGAGTTAGACGTCTATGCGGATACGCAAGGTGGGCGATACGCGCATCCCCGAGGAGCTCAGTGGGTCGCCTCTGACAATCTTCCACCCGATCCGGAGCCCTACTCTGCGGAACTGATGAACAAACCAGGCTTCAAGGTGATGCATGTTCAGGATCTCGACATCCGCAGTACCTGCCAGCCCTTTACCGCCTGTCTGCAAGAGGTTCGGAGTTGGTCCAAAGCGCACCCGGACCACGTCCCAGTCTTCGTCCTTGTCGAAACGAAGCAGGGATCCCCCAGGGGCATGCAGTTCACCGAGACCGAGGCTTTTACCCCCGCTACCTTTGATGCCCTCGATGCTGAGATTCGATCCGTCTTCCCAGCGTCCGAGCTCATCACCCCAGACGACGTTCGCGGGACCTATACGACGCTGAACCAGGCCGTGCTGGCCAAAAGCTGGCCCACGCTCGACAGCGCTCGCGGGAAAGTCGTCTTTCTCCTTGACCAGCGCTCCAACACACCTCTCTACATCGAAAGCCACCCTTCGCTGCGTGGCCGTGTACTCTTCACCGACTCCGTTCCTGGCCAGCCCGACGCGGCTTTCGTTGAGCGCAACGACGGCCCAGCCGCAGAGATCACCGATCTTGTTCGCCAGGGTTATCTCGTTCGAGCGCGAACCGACGCTGATACGAAACAGGCTCGAATCAATGACACGTCGACCCGTAACACCATGCTGAACAGTGGCGCCCAGATCTTGTCCACCGACTATCCTGCCAACGAGCCGGCGAGATGGAGCGGACACTATTCGGTCGCGCTTCCCGGAAATGCAGTCTCTCGATGTGATCCCGTAAATACGTCGCAAGCATGCTCAATTCGCTGATCTCCGTTGGGTGCCAGACGCAAAGAGTGCACGTGACACTCTCCGTACCTGAAGCATCACCTCGCATGTCATCGAACGACACTGCTATCCAGCACCTTACGTTTCAAGGCTTCTTCCCCAGCAGAGGGAGCGGGGACGGGTGGCGCTCAGCTGACCGTAGTCTCTCCTGCAGGCACCAACGAGTACCACGGACGTCTCCTAAGATTCTTTCGCACAACATCTTCGACGTACCCGAGCCCACCTGGGCCTCCAATGGCCAAACGCAGCAGTTACTTCGCTTGAATCAGCTCGGCGGATCGCTCGCTGGCCTGATCGTGCACGAAAAAAGCTTCTTCTGTCTCGCCTCGGAAGCGTACAGGCAGGTCTGGGGCTCTCCAACGAGTGGTGACGTGCCGAGCGCAGCGTTCCGCGCCAGCATCCCGAGTTCATCACCAGTTGCCGCTCTCGTGAGAACGACCCGGACGATCCGGACTACGCGAACTATGACCTGCTTACCGCGCCTGCACACAGGTGGATCAATCCCTTTGCATCGGGGACCTCTCTAGTGGCGCTGCTCTAGGTCGACATCACCTTCTACGCTAGATAGTGAAGTAGGAACTTGACACTTTGACTCTTCAGATTGATACTCAAGTATCAGCTTCACTAATGTGCAGGTCTCAGGAGAGAATGAACGATGGAACCGAAGGTTGTACATGCAACCTCTGTAGTCGAGCGGAGCTTTGCCCAGTCGCCAAGCATTGTCTTTCGAGCGCTGAGCGAGCCGGACAAAGTGAGGCGATGGAACAGTCCCAGTGAAGGCTCCAGACTTATGGAGTTCCGATGTGACTTTCGCGAGGGCGGACTTCAACTGCTGAAGTACCAGATGGGGCCGAAGACACCCATTCCGGGCGTGGTAATAGCCAACGAAGCACGCTTTTTGTGCATTGCTCCAGACGAACGGATCGTCACGGCAGCCGCAATGAGAAGGAACGAGCGGCTCTTTTCGGCCTCTCTAGTTACCTTCGAACTCCTGCCGACCGTGAAAGGCACAGACCTCATCATCACGCACCAGGGGGCCTTCTTCGAGGGTTCTGATGGGCCGGTGATTCGAGAGCAAGGATGGAATCTCCTGGCCGACCGCTTGTCAGAGATCATGGCAGAGGAACCCCCAACCATGGCAGGCGGATGAGCAGACGACGGTTCAATGTCGATCAGGTATTTCAAGCGCTCGGGGATCAGACAAGGCGGGCAATCATGGACCGCTTGTGCCATGGGCCTGTGTCGGTGTCGCAGTTGGCGAAGCCGCTTGGCATCACCCTTACCGCAGTAGGACAGCACCTTGAGGTGCTTGAATCGTGCGGTTTGGTGCTGTCAGAGAAGGTGGGTCGCGTGCGAACTTGCCGCATGGGCTCCGTAGGGTTGGACGTGCTGGAGGCGTGGGTCCGCGAGCATCGCACCGAATTAGAGCGACAGATGAACCGACTCGGCAAGTTACTGGAAAAAGGTCAGTAAAACGAGGGCACCTTTTCATGGCCGGCGCAAAGCTCAGGCCCATTGTGTGGCCGCAGAGGTCATTGAAGCCGGCGGTGATCTGGGTACGACGAGCAAAAGCAGAGGCGTCGAAGGCTGCGGTCTCGGCTTTCAACGTCTCTTGGTGGCCCGGGCAGGAGTCCAACCTGCGACCTTCGCGTTAGGAGTGCGCTGCTCTATGCAACTGAGCTACCGGGCCACTGCGAGCAGTCTACCGTGACGACGCCGTTCCTGGCGTTCCCCTTCATGTTCCCGGGCAAGGCTGCGCCCCGTCTCAGACTGGTAAAATCGAGAGATGGCCAAGATCGTGCGACGTCGCGCAGTGACCGTCAACATTGGCGGAGTTCTCGTCGGCTCGGACGTCCCCGTGGTCGTGCAGTCGATGACGAACACCGACACCGCGGACATCGAGAGCACCGTTCAGCAGATCGCCTCGCTCGCCCGCGCCGGCTCTGAGCTGGTACGCATTACGGTGAACAACGACGAGGCCGCGCGTGCGGTTCCCGCCATCGTCGACGCGGTTCGCCAGAAGGGCTGGCAGACCCCGATCATCGGCGACTTTCACTACAACGGCCACCTGTTGCTGCGCAAGTTTCCAGAGTGCGCGCGCTCTCTCGCCAAGTACCGGATCAACCCCGGCAACGTCTCCATCGGCCGCAGAGACGACGACAACTTCCGCACCATGATCGAGGTCGCCGTCGAGTTTCAGAAGCCGGTTCGCATCGGCGTCAACTGGGGCTCGCTCGATCAGGCGCTGCTGACGCGCATGATGGACGAAAACTCCCGCGCTCCGGAGCCGAAGGACGCCCGCGACGTCATGATGGAGGCGATGGTCGTCTCCGCGCTCAACAATGCCGCCGCGGCGGAGCGCTACGGCTTGCGCCGCGACCAAATTATCCTCTCGGCCAAGGTCTCCGGCGTTCGCGATCTGATCGACGTCTACAGCGAGCTCGCACGCCGCTGCGACTACGCCCTGCACCTCGGCCTTACAGAGGCCGGCATGGGCATGAAGGGTGTCGTCGCCTCGACCGCCGGTCTGAGTCCGCTGCTGCTGGCAGGCGTCGGCGACACCATCCGCGTCTCACTCACCCCAACGCCGGGCGGCGATCGCTCGGAAGAGGTCCGCTGCGGCCAGCAGATCCTGCAGTCGCTCGGCATCCGCTCCTTTATGCCGCAGGTCACCAGCTGCCCCGGCTGCGGGCGCACCACCAGCACCTACTTCCAGGAGCTCGCCGAGCGCATTCAGAGCTATCTTGTCGAGCAGATGCCGGAGTGGAAGAAGCAGTACACCGGCGTCGAAGAGCTGAAGCTCGCTGTGATGGGCTGCATCGTCAACGGTCCCGGCGAGTCCAAGCACGCCAACATCGGCATCTCGCTTCCAGGCACCTTTGAAGAGCCCAAGGCGCCGGTCTACGTGGACGGCAAGCTCTTCACAACGTTGAAGGGTGACCGCATCGTCGAAGAGTTTCAGGTCATTCTGGATGACTACGTAGAGCGGCGCTACGGTCGCGTGCTCGTCGAGGCCTGACCGGGCATCCTGCCCTGACCTCCTCCGGACTCGATTCTATACCGGCTCTGCCTCGCGGTCAGCGGCCAGCGGCGGCGCGAACCGCGCACCGAAGAAGAAGATCGACGATCCCGCAACCAGCGCGATCAAGGTCGACCCGAGGCCGATCGCAAGTGTCGAGTGGTCGCTGATGACGCCGATGATGCGGGGCGAGGGCGCATCTCCCAGCGCATGAATGAGGAAGAGCTGCCCCGCCAGCGCGGTGGCACGCACCTCCGGTCGCACCGCGTTGACCGTCGCGGCGTTCACCGGTCCGGTGCCCAGAAAGATCAGAAACACCGCGATCGCAAGACCAGGCAGCAGCACGCTCTTCGGCCCGAAGAAGCACAGCATCGCCGGCGGCACGGCGGCCAGCGATCCGATCGCCGGAACGAGGTAGAGCGCCTTCGCCGAACGGCGTGACCAGCGCTGCGCCCAGATGCCGCCCAGGATCGTGCCGCCAAGCCCCGTCACGACCGTGATCGCCCCCATCAGGAACGCCGCCGAGGACTGACTGCGCCCGTCCACGCGCTGCAGAAACGACGGCATCCACCACGAGATGCCGCCCAGCGAAAAGGTGACCGCGGCATATCCGCCGATCGAACAGAGGTAGCCCGGGTTGCGGGCCAGCGCGAGTACGGTTCCCTTCTCCAGCCTCGATCTGCCGCCCGCGCCATCTCTCCGCGCCGGCTCTCGCATGAAGATGGCGATCAGCAGCGCGAGCACGATGCCCGGCACCGCGGAGACGATGAACGACATGCGCCAGCCGAAGCGCTCACCCACCGTGCCGCCAACGAGATAGCCCAGCGCCGCCCCAACAGGAATCGCCACGTTGAAGATCGTCAGCACGCGATTTCGCTGACCGGCAGGATAGAAGTCCGCCAGCATGGCCGGGGCAAAGATGCCGAAGCTCGCCTCGCCGATCCCCAGCGCGGCATGCCGGAGATTCAGCGAGCCATAGCTGTGCACGGAGGCCGTCAGAAGATTCACACCGGACCAGAACAGCGCAGCCACCACGATCATCGGCTTGCGCGCAAAGCGATCTCCCAGCCACCCGGTCACAGGCGAGGTCGCCATATAGGCGAGCATGAACCACAGCGTCAGCGAGCCAATCTGCGCATCCGTGATGCGGAACTCGCCCTTGACCTGCTCCTGCACGCCCGGCAGGATGTAGCGATCAATGTAGTTGACGAAGTTCAGCGCAGTGAGCAGGACGAGCGCCGTGGCAGCCCCAGCACCAGCCCTCGAGGAGCCTTGCAGCGACGTCTCGGCGAGCGTCGTACTCCCGTTCCGCATGCGCGTCCCCCGGGTGCCGCGACGTAAGGCAGCGCGGTCACTCCTCGAGAGCATACCCGAGGCGCGCAAGCCGCATCCCTCCTCGAGACGTCGGCGCTAGGCGAGACGCGCTCGACGCGCGGCAAGGAACGACCGGACCGCCAGCAGCACATAAAGCAGGCAGAGAAGCGACATCGCCGCCTTCTCCTCGACCGCGATCGGGTGCGGCAAGTCCGCTCCCCGACTGAGCCGGATCACATCGAGATCGGCCTTGATCGTGCCCAGAAACAGCAGCAGCGCGACCGTCACCGAGACATGCATCCACAGCATGCGCCTCTTCGTGTCAGGCGAGCTCGCGAGCGCGCCGAAGACAACGAACACGAGGCCGACACCACCCGGAATGAGCGCCGTGGGATGGGCACTGCCGGTAGCGAGAAAGCCGGCAACTGCGATCAGAAAAAGCAGAATCCCGAGGGCGATGGTGAGCTTGGCCATAAAAGTCTCCTGCTTCAGACGCGCGTCTATGCCGTCTTTGCGAGCTGCTGCCTAATGGTGTTAACGACGCTCGCGGGCGTCCAGTCGTTGGTCGGATACCAGGCGAGGATCCTGCCGTCTCTGCCGATCAGCACGGTTGAGAGCGAGTGGGTGAGCGATCCGGAGTCGCCGGGCACAATGCCGACGCCGAAGAACTGGGCCACCGTCGGCAGCTCCGTCTGTGGCGGTGCCGCAAAGTCCCAGTGGGCAAAGGTCTCGTGGTCGAAGCGGCCCGTGTAGGAGCCGCCGTACGTGCGCAGCACCTCGGGCGTATCATACGCGGGATCGAAGCTGATGCTGAGCAGGTGCGTTGCTGCGTAAAGCTTCGGGTCAGTCGCGAGCGTCTGATCGATTGCGGCAAAGTTGCGGCTCATGCGCGGACAGAAGTCGGCGAGCGTGCACCGCGTATAGATGAACGTCGCGAGCAGAAACTTGCCGCGAAACTGGCCTAGGTGGACGGTCTGCCCGCTCTGGTTCAGCAAAGCAAAGTCGGGAACCTTGTCTCCCGGCTTGGGCACGTGGTACGCAACGGTTGGCTTATAGTCAGGTCGCGCCTGCGCCGTGACGACGATCTCGTCCAGCTGCGGATGGGTAAACTCACCGTCACGTCCCTGCATGGTCAGGATCGTGGCCGTGATGCGGTCTCCGGGGTGAAGCTCGCCGGCAATGGAAGGATCCTTGAGGGGATACGACATGGTCATCGCTTCCATGAAGCCCGGAACCGCCTCATGATCGAGCATGACGTCGCCACCCTTGACCGCGATAACGCGACCGCGCACAGGAAACGATCGCGGTGAACCCAAGGCCGTCGCGCCCGGCGTTGAACGATGGCACCCGGCTATCACGGCCGCGAACACAAAAGTCGCGGCCAGAAGGCGCACTGCCCTGAGGAACCCCATACCTTCGATGATAATGGCAGTGACCACGCGACCACCGCGGCACACAGCGGCGGGCGCAAGCAGGCAGGAGACTGTGTGACACAGGCAACACGAGCCGAGTGGGCGCGCAAGCACGGCGCGCCATCGCTTCTGCTGATGCGCATCACCTTCGTGCTGACCGGGCTCGGCACCGCCATGCTGGGGCCGATCCTTCCCCTGCTGGCGCATCAGTGGCATCTGCGCGACGAGCAGAGCGGTCTGCTGTTGATGGCCCAGTTCTGTGGCTCCTTTCTAGGCGGCGCAACCATGTCCTGGCGGCTGCGTCGCGGCCTGCTCCTCGGTATGACCTCGGCCGCCGTCGGGCTCATGGCCTTTGCCCTGGCGCAGGGTCTCGCCATGGCGTGCGTGGGCCTCTTCGTGGGTGGCTTCGGCATCGGGCACTCCATCACGTCCATCAACATCCTCGCCAGTCAGCGCTTTCTCGATCGCCGCGCCTCCGCGCTTGCCCTCCTGAACTTCTTCTGGAGCTTCGGCGCAATGCTGGCGCCGCTGCTGGCCGCGGCGTTCGCCTCGCGCTTCCGACTCGCCGGCGTCCTCGAAAGCTTTGCCGGCGCCTTCGCGGTGTGCGCCGTTGCCGTCGCCTTCGAGATGCGGCGCGGCTTCGGCGACGTGCGCATCGAGGGCGACGTGGCCCAGGCGCGCGGCCTCGGCCGTCAGGCGCTGCTCTTCTTCACCGCAATGCTCTTTCTCTACGGCGGTCTGGAGACCTGCCTGAGCGGTTGGCTGACCACCTACACTCTCCGGTACGGCGATCACCGCCTTGCGATCAGCGAGTACACCACCCTGCTGTTCTGGATGAGCCTAACGATCGGCCGTGCGGCGAGCTCGTTCCTGCTGCTGCTCTTTGCGGAGTTGCGAGTGTGGCGCACCGGGCTGGCCCTCACCGTACTGTTGACGCTCGCTCTGGCGATCTCGCACGGAACAGCCGCGATCGCTGCGTCCACGGTGTTCCTCGGCCTCTGCCTCGCACCCTGGTTTCCGGTCGCCTTCTCTCTGCTCATGACAGAGCGGCCGCGATCGCGACAGGCCGGCGTCGTCATCTCGGTCAGCGGCCTGGGAGCTGCCGCGCTTCCCTGGCTGATGGGTGTCATCTCGACCCGTGGCGGCGGCCTCCAGATCGCCTTGGTCGTACCGCTCCTCGCAGGTGCGGTGCTGCTCTCCATGAGCTTCGCCGCGCGTGTCTCCGGTCGCGCGCAGACCGGTGCCGCCGGTATAACAGCCTGATGCACAGCGGGGAGGAGGCACGAACGCAAGCCGAGGCAGCCCTCCGCCGAGGCGCGCTCGTCGTCGCCGCCCATGAGCACGCGGCGGCCGCCCTGCGCCGTCACTTCGACCGCACACAGCACGCTGCAGGCCATCGCGTCTGGGAGGCGCCCGCCGTACGAAGCTGGTCGGCATGGCGGCACGATCTGTGGCGCGCCATGCTGCTCTCCGGCCAGGAGGAGCGCCTTCTGCTGAGTGCCGAGCAGGAGCTTGCGCTCTGGCGCGCGATCATCGAAGCCGATCCGGCCCCCCGTGAGCAGGTGGCCGTCGAACGCCTGGCAGGTGCGGCCCGCGTAGCCTGGCTCCGGCTGTGCGCCTTCGCCGGGCAGCGCTACCTGCGCACGGGCCAGAGCGCGGGCTGGACGCTGCCTGGCGAAGCCACCACCGAGGACACGCTCGCCTTCGCCCGATGGGCCGCCGAGCTCCGCCGCCGCTGTCACGACCGGGCTCTGCTGAGTGAGGCGGAGCTTAACGATGCACTGTCCCTCGCGCTCGATGCCGGCAAGCTGCAGCCCGCAGCAGGCGAGCTGCTGCTCCTCGGCTTTACGGACGAGCGAACGCCGTCCGAGCGCCGGCTTCTTGAGGCCGTGCGCAGGGCCGGCGTGCAGATCGACGAGCTCGCCGGTGGTCCGCGATCCACGGCCCGCATCCAGCCCGCTGACACGGAGGAGGCGGAGCTCCGCGCCTGCGCACGCTGGTGCCGCGAGCAGCTCGCACATACCCGCAGGTCAGCAGTCCTCCTCGCCGACCAGACCCGGCTTCAGGCCCTGCAGCGCCTTCTCCGCGCGACGCTTCCGCCCTCCTCCCCGTCCTCGGCGGCCGGGTCGGCCGCCGTCGTCGCCTCCTCACTCGCCGGCACCGCCGCGCAACAACCGATGATTGCGGCTGCGCTCGATCTCCTTCGCCTTGCAACGGGAGCTCTGCCCCTCGAACGCGCCAGTGCGCTCCTACGCTCGCGCTATCTCGCCTCCGGCGTCGATCCGCCGCCGGACGGGACGGCACTCACCGCTCCTCTGCTGTGGTCGACCGAGGAGTTCGTGGACACTCCGGAGTGGGCCGCGCGCGCGCAGTTCGACGCGTTCGAGCTCCGCGCGCAGGTGCGGCTCCGTCCCGAGCTCACCGTGGGCACGCTCGCGCGGGAGGTCAGCCGCTCTCGTCGCAGAGGCCGGCTCCCGATCCTGCGGCGCGCCCTCGAAGGTCTTCGCCATGAGAGCGAGGCACTCCCCGAGGGTCGGCGCAGCTTCGGCTTCTGGGCCGAAAAGATGCGTACGCTGCTGATCGCCGCGGGATGGCGCACACGCCGGGAAGGCGAGCTCGCCGCCGAAGCGCAGACCGAGCGCCTCTGGGAGAGTCTCCTGGACACGCTCGCCACCCTCGACTTCGCCGCGCCGCGCGTCTCTTTGATCGAGGCGCTCGCGAGGTTGCATCGCATCGCGGACCGGCGCCTTGTTCGCCCGCCCCGCGGCAACGCGCCGATCGAAATTCTTCGTCCAGGCGAGCTGGTCGCCGGTGAGTTCGACGCGGTCTGGTGCCTCGGCGCCGGCGAGGCAACGTGGCCCTCGCCGAGTGCGAGCACTCCCCTTCTACCATGGCGTCTGCAGCAGCAGCTCGGCATGCCAGGCGCAGACCGGCGGCGCGACGAGGAGCGCGCAATCGCATCCTGGGCGACTCTCGCGGCGAGCGCCCTGGAGGTCGTCTTCAGCTATCCGCAGCAGGCAGCGGGTGGCATCCAGCGCGCCGCTCCGACTCTGCGCGCACTCAACCTGAGCGAGGCACCTCTAGGTATCTCGGCTCTCGATGACCCGACTCGAGACGGCCCGCCTCTGCCGCCCGCTCTCCTCATCGCCGTGCGCGACACCGTGACACAACCCGCACTGCCCGACGGCGTGCTGCGCGGCGGCGCGCGCGTGCTGGAGGCGCAGGCGGCCTGCGCCTTCCGCGCCTTCGCGGAGCACCGCCTGTGGTCGACCGCCATCGACGGCGCGGAGCTCGGGCTCGACGCGGGCGAGCGCGGTTCGCTCGTCCACCGTGCGCTCGAGCAGATCTGGAAGCGCCTCGAGGGCAGCCAGCAGCTGCTGGCGATGTCGCTGGCGGAGAGACGCCGCGTCATCGACGAGGCCGTCGCGCGCGCCTTGCCTCGCTCATCTGCTTCCGGCGATACGGCCTGGGAGAGCGCGTATCTGAGCCTCGAACGCGATCGCCTTGCCCGCCTTCTCGAGCGCTGGCTCGAGGTCGAGGCCGCGCGTCCTCCCTTTCAGGTGCACCTGCAGGAGCGCGCGTTGGACGACGTCGCGATCGGTCCTTTGCGGCTCTCCGTCCGCATCGATCGCGTCGACCTCGTCGCCGGCCGGCGCGTGCTGATCGACTACAAGACAGGCAAAGCGTCCTCACAGAGCTGGCGCGGAGAGCGGCCGGACGCCCCGCAACTGCCCCTCTACGCTATCCTGACCGAGACGCCGCAGGAGGCCGACACGGGCGCTCTCGGCGCCGTCGCGTTCGCGGCCGTGCACGCCGGCAGCGACGCGCGTCTGCGTGGCTTTGCCGAATCCACTGATCTGCTACCCAACACCGACACCAGGATGGATGCGCCGACCTTCGAGCAGCAGGTCGCACGCTGGCGCGCCGTGCTGGAGACCCTGGCGATCGACTTCGCCTCAGGAGCCGCAGCGGTGCTCCCAAAGAAATATCCCAGCACCTGCGCGCGCTGCCGCCAGAGAACGGTGTGCCGGCTCGACCCATCCTCGCTCGACGAGACCGCGGAGGACGGCGACGAGCGATTGGAGGTGGAGCGTGGCTGACGTGATCGAGATGCCGCGCCCCCGCGGCGGAGACGTCTCAAACCCCGGAGCCTCGGAACGCGCCGCAGACCCTAGTGTCGCCGTTCCAGACGCGCACGCACGTGAGCAGGCACTCGACGTGACCCGCTCGTGGGTCGTGGAGGCGCCGGCCGGGTCGGGCAAGACTGGTCTTCTGATCCAGCGCTATCTGCGTCTGCTCGGCAGCGACCTGGTCGCCGCGCCGGAGCAGGTGCTCGCGATCACCTTCACCCGCGCCGCCACCGAGGAGATTCGGTCGCGCATCCTCGCGGAGCTCGAGGCCGCGGCGCTCGACCGGCCGGCAGATACGCCCTTTGCCCGCGTCACCCGGACCTTGGCGAACGCCGCCCTTGCCCGTGACCTTGAGTGCGGCTGGCGGCTGCGCGAAGACACGGACCGCATTCGTATCCGCTCGATCGACAGCGTTGCCGGCGAGATCGCGCGCCTTCTTCCCCAAACCAGCGGCGAAGCTGCGTCGGCGCGCCCGATCGAGGACGCGACGCGGCTCTACCGAACCGCCGCGCGCCGCACCCTGCTCCGCCTCGGCGGCTCCGACGCGCAGCTGAGCGATGCCGTGCGTCTACTGCTGCTGCATCGCGACGGCAACGTGAACAGCTGTGAGCAACTCATCGCGGAGATGCTGCGAGAGCGCGAGCAATGGGGCGGCCTCGTCCCCACGCGCCTCGCGGATCTCACCGACGAGCGGCTGGAGGAGCACACGCGACCGCAGCTCGACCGCGCGCTCGACCAGGCGATCTGTGCCGGTCTCACACGCGTCGCGCACGCACTGCCCGCAGGGTTTCTCGCCTCTCTCGCACAACTTGCCGCGCACCTCGGCGCACGTCCGGGCTACGAGGGAGCGGCCTCCCCGATCGCTCTCTGCCATGGCAAAGACACGCCACCCGAGGCGCTCACCGCGCATCTCGATCACTGGCGCGCACTCACGCACCTGCTTCTCACCGGCGCGAAGACCTGGCGAAAGAGCTTCAACAGCAACGTCATGCAGTTCGTCGCGGAGAAGGAAGACAAGCAGCTCCTGAAAGAGCTCATCAACGAGGTGCGCGACGCTCCGGAGGCCCACGCAGCTCTCCGCGCCCTCTCCTGCCTGCCCCCGGCGCGCTTCCCGGACGAGCAATGGGTCGTGACAAAGGCGCTGCTGCGCGTGCTGCAGCACGCCCTCGTCGAGCTCAGGCGAGTCTTTGCCGAGGAGGATGCGTGCGACTTCAGCGAGCCTGCGCTACTGGCGAGAACCTACCTTCGCCAGCGTGGCACGACGGCCGCGTACGAGACCGCGCGCGGCATCGAGCTCCGCCACCTGCTCGTCGACGAGATGCAGGACACCTCGAACGGCCAATACGAGCTCCTGGAGCTGCTCACCGCGGGATGGCAGGGCAGCGGCCGCACACTCTTTCTGGTCGGCGATCCCAAGCAGTCGATCTATCTCTTCCGGCAGGCGCGCGTCGAGCGCTTCGTTCGCACCCTGCGCGAGCAGCGATTGGGTGGTCTGCCTCTTGGACGACTGCAGCTCGCAGCGAACTTCCGCTCTGAAGCCGCGCTCGTCTCCGCATTCAACCAGACCTTCGCGCGCATCTTTCCTCGGCAGACCCGCGACCACGATGAGATCGTGTATTCGCCCGCCGTCGCGACTCGACCGGAGACAGAGGCAGGCGGCGAGACCTGGCACACCGCCGTCGTCGCCGACGCCTCCGCAACGCAGGACGATCGCAAGCCCCACATCTCGCGTCGGCACGCCAGTGAGATCCGCGAGATCATCGCCGCCTGGCGAAGATCGCCTCGCCCCCCCGGACGGGCCGAGCCGTGGAGAATCGCCGTTCTGGTCGCGTCGCGGCGCGAGCTGAAGCCCATCGTGGCCGCGCTCCGGCAGCCCCGCGAGGACGGCCCGATCCCTTTTCGCGCCATCAACGTCGAGCCCCTTGGCGAGCGGCAGGAGATCCTCGATCTGCTCGCGTTGACCCGCGCACTGCAGCATCCGGCCGACCGCGTGGCGTGGTGGGCCATCCTGCGCGCGCCCTGGTGCGGTCTCACGCTCGGCGATCTTCACCTGCTCGCGGGCGCCGACCATCGAGATCTCGCGCAGCAGACCGTGCCCGAGCTTCTCGAGGAGCGGTGCCGCCTGCTCGCAGGCGAGAGCCGTGCGCGCCTCGACCGTCTGCGCCGCGTGCTCGCTCGAGCGCTCGAGCAGAAGGAGCGCCTGCCGCTGCCTGAACTCATCGATCGCACCTGGCGCGCGTTGGGCGGCGACGCCTCTCTCGACGCACCCGCACTCGCAAACAGCCGTCAGTACTTCGAGCTGATCGAGGCACAGCTCCGCGACACAGGCGACGTCGCCATCGACCTTCTTACCGAGCGGCTGGAGCGTCTCTATGCCGCGCCGCAGCAGGACGAGGACGCCGTCGACCTCATGACTATTCACGGCGCAAAGGGTCTCGAGTGGGACGTCGTCCTCGTCCCAGAGCTCGACCGCAGCGCGCCCCCGGCTCAGTCACGTCTGCTCGATTGGGAGGTGCTGAGCCACGACGACCCGGAGGTCGCCTCGGTGATGCTCGCGCCGATCAGCGGCAGGGGCGAGGCATCGAGCGCGCTCACCGAATGGATCCGCCGCCTGCACAACGATCGCCTGCGCGCGGAGCGGCGAAGGCAGTTCTACGTCGCCTGCACCCGCGCGCGAGAGGCCCTCCATCTCTTCGGAACTGCGACCGGGACAAAGGCCGGAACGTTCAAGCCCTCGCCCAACAGCCTGCTCGAAGCCGCATGGCCGGCGGCGGAGCCGCACTTCGACACACCGGCCACGCAGCTCGAAACAGGCCGTCGTGAGCCACTCCGCGCAGAGCCCTTCGCGCAGCAGGGCTCAGAGGGTCTGGCGTTTGCTGCCGCGGCGGACGAGCGCCCCTCCCCGGTCATCCTTCGAGTCCCACTCACGACACTCGCCCGTTCAGTTGACGCCTTTGGCGACGTGCCGCGCGCGCACTCCGGGCACCGCGCTCTGCTCCGGCCGCCAGGCTCCTACGCCGCGCGAAGCTTCGGCAACGCGGTGCACACCTTCCTCGAGCTCGCCGCCGCCGAGATCCTCGCACACCACAGCAGCGAGGAGACGCGAACGCAGACCACGCGATGGCAGCCGCGCATCAACAGTCTCCTGCGCGCCGATGGTCTGCCGCCCGCGCAGATCTCTCGCCTCGCGCCCCAGGTGCTGCGTGCAATCGACAACACCCTTCGCGACCCCATCGGACTCTGGCTCGTCGGCCGTCGCCGCGACGCGCGCAGCGAACACGCGCTCACGCTCGCCCGGGAAGACATCGCCGACGCAGAACAGACTGACTCGCCGGGCCGCAGAGGCATCCGGATCGACCGCATCTTCCGCGCCGGTCCAGCACCCCTCGAGCAGGGAGAGAGCCACCTCTGGATCGTCGACTATAAGACCGCCGCGCACTCCGGGGCCGGCCTCGAGACACGGCTGGAGCAGGAAAAGCAGCGGTATCGCCTCCAGCTGGAGGGCTACGCGAAGGCACTCTCCGAGACCAACACCATGCTCGGCCTCTGGTACCCCCTGCTGGCGCGCCTGCTCTGGTGGAAGGCGTAGTGCGCTCAGGCTGGTCGGCTGTTGTGCCTCACGTCAAAGCCGCGCACCCAGAAGATCACGTCCTCTGCGATGTTGGTCGCGTGGTCTCCCACGCGCTCCAGATTGCGCGCGATGATCAATGCGTTCAACGACTGCGGCGTGAGATCAGGACGATCGCGGATCAGCGTCGAGAGCGCATCGAACGCCGCGTCGTTCATCTCGTCCACCTGATCGTCGAGCGTCAGCACAGACCGCGCAATCTCCGCGTCCGCTTCGATAAAGGCCTGCAGCGCCTTGCGCACCATCGCCGAAGCAAGCGAGGCAAGCCGCGGAATATCGACGGGCAGCTCGATGTTGGCGAACGCGCCCATCTCGCGCACGCGCACCGCGATGTTGACCGCCTGATCGCCGACCCGCTCAAGATCCGCATTGATGCGGATCACCGAGAGAATGAAGCGCAGATCGATCGCCATGGGCTGCTCCATGGCAAGCAGATCGAGCGCCATCTGATCGATCTCCCGCTCGAGCCGGTTGATCGACGGCTCGGAGCGAAAGACAAGCTCGCATAGATTCAAGTCGCGCGTCGTGTACGCCTCGATCGAGCGCTGGATCGCCTGCTCGGCCATCCCCGCCATGACGAGCAGCCGCTCCTTCAAGTCGTCAAGTCGCTGGTGAAAGTTGATACGGAGCGCGGGCATCAGCCAAACCTCCCGGTGATGTAATCTTCCGTGCGCTTGTCCTTCGGATTGGTGAAGATCTTGTGGGTCAGATCGAACTCGACCATCCTGCCCGAGAGAAAAAAGCCGGTGTTCTCTGCGACGCGCGCCGCCTGCTGCATGTTGTGCGTCACGATCACAATCGTGTACTGCGACTTCAGCTGAAAGATCAGGTCCTCGATCTTCGAGGTGGACACGGGATCGAGCGCGCTGGCAGGTTCATCCATTAGCAGCACCTCAGGATCCACAGCCAGCGCACGCGCAATGCACAGCCGCTGCTGCTGACCGCCCGAGAGCGACGCGCCGGACTTCTTGCGCAGGTCATCCTTGACCTCCTCCCACAGCGCCGCCTGCCGCAGCGAGCGCTCAACCGTCTCGTCGAGCACGCGCCGGTTGCGAAATCCGTTCAGCTTCAGGCCGCTGGCGACGTTGTCATAGATCGACATCGTCGGAAACGGATTCGGTCGCTGGAAGACCATGCCGACTCGCCGCCGGATCTCGACCGGCGACGCGTCCTTGTAGATATCGAGATCGCCCATCTTCACCGTGCCCGTCGCACGCGCGTCCGGGTTGGTCTCGTGCATGCGATTCAGGCAGCGCACAAACGTGCTCTTGCCGCAGCCGGAGGGCCCGATCAGCGCCGTCGCGTGATTCGCCGGGATATGCAGGTTGATGTCCTGCAGGGTGTGATTGCTGCCATACCAGGCGTTAAGATCTTCAACGAGGATGCTGACGCCCACTAGCTCTTTCCTTTCAAAACGCCACGACCCGCAAAGAGCCGCACCAGCGTAACCGAGACCATGATAAGCACGATCAGCACCAGCGATCCGGCCCAGGCCAGGCGATGCCACTCGTCATACGGACTGATCGCGTACACATAGATCTGCAGCGGCAGCGCGGCGATCGGTGCGTTTAGGTTGAGGCTCCAGAACTGGTTGCCGAAAGCCGTAAACAACAGCGGCGCCGTCTCGCCCGCGACTCGCGCGAACGCCAGCATGCACCCGGTGATAATCCCGGCCGATGCCGTCCGCAGCGAGATCGACAGCACCATCCGCCAGCGCGGGATACCCAGCCCAAGCGCGGCCTCGCGCACCGCATTCGGCACAATCAGCAACATCTCCTCGGTCGTGCGGGTGATCGTCGGCACCATCATGATGGCGAGCGCGGTGCCGCCCGCAAACGCCGAGAAGTGGCGCCCCTGCACCAGCAGTGCAAAGACCGAGATGCCCATCACAATCGATGGAACGCCGTTGAGCACATCGGCCGTGAAGCGCACCGCCGCGCCGAGCGTGGTGCCGCGCCCGAACTCCGCAAGGTAGACACCGGCGGCAATGCCGATCGGGATACCCATCAGGCTGGCTAGCGCGAGAATGA
Source organism: uncultured Acidobacteriaceae bacterium (assembly GCA_964247625.1). Lineage (GTDB taxonomy): Bacteria > Acidobacteriota > Terriglobia > Terriglobales > Acidobacteriaceae > Edaphobacter. The sequence continues at coordinate 384,652 of CAXTVA010000001.1, read as the reverse complement.
GGCCGGAGCCGACGATGGAGTTCGCCATGCCGCCGCCCTGCTCACCGACCGGCGCGGGAATATGGGTAAAGAACGCAAGATTGAGCGAACTTGCACCCTTGTAGATCAGATACCCCAGAATCGCGACCAGCGGCGCGACGACGATCACCGTCGCAAGAATCGCAAGGCCCGTAATCAGCGCATCCATCGCCGCCCGGCGCGACCCGTTCGCGCGTGTCTGTCGCAGCGGCGGCCGTTGCGATGACGATGCCTGCCTCGCGCCTGCATCGATCGCGCTTCGACTCATCGGGGCTGCTCCCATGGCTAGATGACCCTCGCCGGCGCACCGCGCGTGACCGCCCACACCATCAGCCGCGCGATCGCGTTCACCACAATCGTCACCAGAAACAGCGCGAGGCCGATCTCGATCAGCGCCGAGAGGTAGAGATCGCCGGTTGCCTCTGAGAACTCGTTGGCGATCACGCTGGCGAGCGTGTAGCCGGGCGAGAAAAGGGAGTGTGGCACCTCCGGATGGTTTCCAATCACCATCGTGACCGCCATCGTCTCCCCCAGCGCCCGCCCGAGACCCAGCATCACCGCGCCCACAATCCCGATGCGCGCATTCCGCAGCACGCCGATCCGGATCATCTCCCATCGCGTCGCGCCCAAGGCGAGTGCCGCCTCGCGCTGCGAGTCAGGCACCGCGCGCATGATATCCCGCGTGAGCGACGAGATGATGGGCAGGATCATAATGGCAAGGATGATCGACGCCGTCAGCAGGCCGACGCCGAAGTTCGCGCCCTCAAACAGGTGCGTCCAGCCCAGAGACCTCACCAGGAACGGACCGAGCTGGTCTCGCATGATCGGCACCAGAACGAAGACCGCCCACAGGCCGTAGACCACCGACGGAATCGCCGCCAGCAGCTCGGTGAGAAAGGAGATCGGCGCCCGCAGCGGCCGGGGGCACAGCTCGGTGAGAAAGATCGCGACCCCGAGCGCGAGCGGCACCGCCATCAGCAGCGCCAGCAGTGACGTCGCGAGCGTACCGAAGATGAAGGGAAACGCGCCAAAGTCGCCGTTCACCGGATCCCACGCCGTGCGCGCAAAGAAATGCCAGCCGAACTGAGCCAGCGAGAGCTTCGAGCGCAACGTCAGAATCGTCACGATGAAGAGCACGATCGCGAAGAGGGTCGCGGCGCAGACCAGCATGAGTGAGGCAAAGCTCCGGTCCGCCAGCGCTCCGCTGCCCCGCGCGCTCAGAAACTCGCGAATCAGCGCGGGTGCCCGCGGCGCCGACGCATCCGGCGGACGCGCGACCCCGGACGCGACGGGAGCCACCATCGGCTTCGCAACAGGATCGGTCGTCATTCGGCTGGGAGACATGCACTCACATCAGTGTTCGGTTGCATCCTTCACAGAACAGCGCGTCATCAGTCTGGTTCTGATGCACAGTCTGGAAGGAAGATCGTTCCGTCTGCCAACAGCGCTCGGCGGAGGGATCGCTGCCGTCTTCGGCATGTCGATCCCACCCCCAGGCAGGACAGCTTACTTCACCTGCGCAATCGCGTGTCGCACGGAGTCCTGAACGGCCTGCGGCAGCGGAGCATAGGTCAGGCCCGCGGCCTCACTCTCGCCGTGGTCGAGCATCCAGGTCAGGAAACCCTGCATCGCCTTCGCCTTCGCCGGATCCGTGAAGTGCGTCGGAATCAGCAGCCACGTAAAGCTCGAGATCGGGTACGAGTCCGCCCCCTGCGCGTTCGTGATCGAGACCCGGAAGTCCGCCGGGATGCTCTTCGCCGAAGCCGCTGCCGCTGCCGTCACACCACCCGTCGAAGCGCGGACAAACTTGCCCGAGGCGTTCCGCACCGAGCCGAAGCTCATCTTGTTCTGCTCAGCGTAGATAAGCTCGACATACCCGAACGAATACGGCGACTGACGCACCATGCCCGCAATGCCCTCGTTGCCCTTCTGGCCGATACCGGTCGGCCACTTGAGAGAGGAGCCCTTCCCTACCTTATTGCTCCAGTCCGGGCTGACCTTCGAGAGAAAGTCGGTGAAGATGAACGATGTGCCACTTCCGTCGGACCGATAGACGGGAAGAATCGATTTGTCTGGAAGGCTCGCACCCGGATTGTCCTTCATGATCCGGGGATCATTCCACTTCGTGATCGTTCCAAGATAAATGTCTGCAATGACATCACCGGTAAAGTTGAGTTCCTTGCTCACCCCCGGAATGTTGTAGACCGGGACAACCGCCCCCAGCACCGTCGGCAGGGACATGACCTTGACTTTGGCGCCGTTGATCTGCTCGTTGGTCATGATGATGTCACTGGCACCAAAGTCGACCGTGCCATCCGACACCTGCCGAATGCCGCCACCCGAGCCGATCGACTGGTAGTTGATGTGTACGTTCGAATTGACGCGGCTGTACTCCGAAAACCACTTGGAGTAGATCGGATACGGGAACGTAGCCCCGGCCCCATTGATGTTCTGCGCCGAGGCGCCCAGCGAGAGCAGACCGGCAAGGCCAGCCGCAAGAAGCGAAGATTTCACGCAATTAGCTCCGGAACACGCATGGAAGTTGCTGATTTTCTAAGGTGCAGAACGAAAGACAGGCCCCAGCCGTACCACCCCCTCAGTCTCCCTGCGAAGTGTTACGGAGAGGTTACATCGGGGAGAATAGGTCGAAAATGGATCGTCTCGAGACCATCCTTCGCGTCCGCCGCCGGCAGCGTAAAGAGGAACTCGCTTCCCGCGTTCAACGCGCTCTCGACGCGGATTGCCCCGCCCTGGCTCTCGATCACGTGTCGCGCAATCGCGAGCCCCAGCCCCGTCCCGCCAGACTCGAGCGACCGTGCCTTGTCCACCCGGTAGAAGCGCTCAAAGATGCGCGTCAGATGCTCGGAGGCGATCCCGCCGCCAAAGTCGCGCACACTGAACTCGACCGCCGGCACAGCCGAGCCGGCCGCATCGCGCGCGCTTACGATCACCCGCGCTACCCCGGTCGAGCGTGACCGCCCATACTTGATCGCATTCTCGATCAAGTTCGACAGCACCTGGATCGTCGCGTCGTGGTCCGCCATCACCGCGCGCTCCGTCATCCCGGGGCCGACCTCGAGCGTCGCCTCCGCGTCCTGCACCAGACCGCTCATCGCCTGCACCGCCTCCCCGACCAGCGACTCCACGTCAAGCACGCTGGGCTGCAGCGACTGCTCGGCGCTCTCGACTCGGGCCATCGTGAGCAGGTCCTCTGTCAGCCGGTTCATGCGCGTCGCGTTCTTCAAAATAGTCCCCAGAAACGCGCGGCCGTGCTCGCTTAGCCCGTGCTCATGGTCGAGCAGCGTCTCCACGTAACCGGTGATGGAGGTGAGCGGCGTGCGCAGTTCGTGCGAGACGTTGGCGACGAACTCACGCTGCGTGCGCTCCACCTGCTCGATCCGGGTGATATCCCGCAGCAGCGCCACCGCGCCGCCCGACGGCATCGGCGATGCGTTGATCTCAAAGATGCGCCCCGGCGCCAGCGAGGTCGACCGCCGCTGGCAGAAGACGCGCTGCTCGAGCGCGTTCCGCACGCAGGAGAGCACCTCCGGGTCGCGCACCGTCTGCACCAGCGACTGACCGACCCGCACCGGACTGAGCGGCGAGCGCGCGTCCGGAGCCGTCAGGCGCTGCATCCGCTCGTTCGTCCACTGGATGCGCCCGGCCGGGTCGACAGCCACCACCGCGTCATGCAGGCTGTCGATCATCGCCGCCAGCTCGTCCCGGCTGCCCGCCGCCGCCGTCAGCGCGTAGTCGACCTCCCGCGAAGCGCGCGCGAGCGCCCGTGCCAGCCCATCGAAGTCGCTGTAGTGCTGGTCGCGGATGCGATCGACCAGGGCCGAGGCGAGCGTCCCGGACGCCGGCGCCACCGCCGGCGCGCGCCGCGTCCCCAGCAGCGCCGCCGAGGTCTGCAGCGGTGCAAGGCTGTGCCGGATCGACCGCACCAGCAGCCACGCGCTCAGCGAAGCCCACGCCAGCACCAGCAGGATCTCCAGCCACCAGACGCTCGGCACCAGCAGCGCCTTGATCACGAGGATGAACCCCATCGCGACCGCAAGCCGGACAAAGAAGGCAAAAAACAGAGACCGCGTCATAGAAGCATCTTGCGCCCGGAGCCGTAGCAACCGCTACCGAAGTCGATCGTCAAGAGTCGAGGGCGTTGTAGCAACATCCCGCGCCCGCGTCGACTTAGGTGTTTGTTGCCGCACTGGTCGCCGAGACCTTGGGGATCTCAAAGCGATATCCCGCCCCGCGCATCGTCTTCAGGTACCGGGGCGACTCCGCATCCGTCTCGATCTTCTCGCGGATCCGGCGCACATACACGTCGACCGAGCGCGGCGTCACGAAGCGCGCATCCCCCCACACCGCGTCGAGCAGGTGGTCTCGGCTGAAGACGCGCCCCGGGTGTCGCGCTAAGTAGTCCAGCAGACGGAACTCCGTTGCCGTCGTCGTGACCAGCTCGCCCCCGACACGCAGCTGCATCGCGCTCGCATCGATCTCGATCGCCTCGAAGCGCAGGACGGAAGGCGTGCTCGGCCGCTCGAACCGGCGCAGCACAGCCTTCACGCGCGCCACCAGCTCCCGCGTGGCGAATGGCTTCGTAATGTAGTCGTCCGCGCCCAGCTCCAGGCCATGGACACGATCGTTCTCCGCCGCCCGTGCCGTCAGAAAGATGATCGGAATCACAGACAAAGACGCGTTCTGCCGCAGCCGCCGGCATAGGTCCAGCCCATCGCCGCCCGGAACCATGATGTCCAGCAGAAACAGCGCCGGCGGCTGGCGCTCTGCATCAGAGACCAGCGATCCCTGCGTCAGATACGGTCGGACGACATACCCTGCGCCCTCCAGGTGGTACTGCACCAGCCGCGAGATGTCCGCGTCGTCCTCAAGCACCACGATCGTTTGACTCAAGACGGACTCGCCTCACCGCAGGTTGAGAGTTGACGCAAAAAGCTTTTACCTGCGTGACGTGAAAAGACTACCGCAGCAGTGTTGAGTCTTTGAGAACGCACGATGAATCCACCACTCTGTTTTCTCGCAACCTTGTGAGCGGATTCGGGTATGCTCTCACCGAGGGCAAAACGCACGGCGGTCTTCCCCAACCACCGCGTCCATGGCAGATAACCCCTATCTCGTGTTGTGTGTCGACGATGAACGCGTCGGCCTGTCGGTGCGGCGACTGCTCCTCGAGCGCGCTGGCTATCGTGTCTTGACCGCTCCCGACGGGCCCGCCGGCCTCGACCTCTTTCGCCAGGAGGCGGTCAACGCCGTCGTCCTCGACTACTCGATGCCAGGCATGCACGGTGGCGAGGTCGCCCTCCGCATGCGCGCCACCAAGCCCTCCGTTCCCATCCTCCTGCTCAGTGCCTACGTCTCCCTTCCCACTGAGGTCACCTCCGTCGTCGACCTCGCCATGACCAAAGGTGAGGGCGCAGCCGCGCTCCTGACCAAGCTGGAGGCTCTGCTCGCGCGAGCGTCGCAGGAGCCACCCGCTTCGCCGGCGCGGATGTGAGCCGACTGTGAACTTTGAACAGTTTCGCCGCGTCCTCCTGCAGGTCTTTCTGGTGCCTCTGGTCGCCCTCGGCATCACCGCCTGTGCGCTCTACGCCCAGGTCCTCGCCATCAATCACACCGTCAGTCTCATCCGCCGCTCCGACGCCCGCATCGCCCAGGCAGCACTCGCGGGCAAGCTGATCGTCGACGAGGAGACCGGCGTGCGCGGCTTCGAGGAGACCGGCGACGATCACTTCCTCGAGCCCTACGGCAGCACACGGCCAAAGGTCGAGAGCATCTTCAAGGCGCTCGAGACGGCCCCGGGCGCGCTCGACCCGAACGGCAGACCCTACCACGGCATCGCGGAGCTCGAACGCGCCTATGCGCAGTGGCACACCGACTACGCCGACCCCGTCGTGGCCGCGCTCCAGAACGGCACCTACGTCCAGAGCACCGAGCACGATCTCCAGGGAAAGGCGCGCATGGACCACATTCGCGCCGAACTCGACGGCGTCACCCAGCGCGCGCAGCAGCGCCGCGCCGAGCGCCTCACCCTCTGGCAGCAGCAGACACACCAGACCGAGATCGCGCTCTTCGCGCTCACCCTCGGTGCGGGCGCGCTCATCGGCCTCTTCTCCCGCAATCGCCTGCACGCCGTCTCGGACGCGTATCGCTCGTCACTGAAGGAGCAGACGCTGCGTAACGAGGAGTCCTTCCGCTCCGAGCAGAAGCTGCTGACTACCCTCGCCTCCATCGGCGACGGCGTCATCGCCTGCGACACGCACTGCCGCGTCGATCTGATGAACCGTGTCGCCGAGCATCTCACCGGGTGGACCGCGCGCGAAGCACGCGGCAAGCCCATCGAGGAGGTCTTCCCCCTGCTCGATGAGGAGACGCGCAGCCATCTTGACGACCCGGTTCGCCTCGTCAAGCGTCGTAACCAGATAGTCGACATCGGCGGTCATGCGCTGCTCGTCCAGCGCGGCGGCAGCGAGCTCCCCATCGCGACCAGCGGCGCTCCCATCCGCGGTCAGGACGGAACCATGCAGGGCGTCGTGATGGTCTTCCGTGACGTCAGCCTCGAGCGCCGCACCCAGGAGGCGCTGCTCGCGCAGGAGCGCCTCGCCTCCGCCGGCCGCCTCGCCGCCACCATCGCCCACGAGATCCATAACCCGCTCGACTCCGTCGCGAGCCTCCTCTATCTCATGCGCGACGGCGGCACGCGCGAGCAGATGAACGAGTTCCTCGACACCGCCTCCTCCGAGCTCGACCGCGTCACCGAGATCAGCCGCGCCATGCTCGGCATGCACCGCGAGTCCACGCAGCCCATCGCCGTCGACCTCCGCCGCACCCTCCACGACGTGCTCCTTCTTCTGCGCCGGCGCGTGCTCGATCACGGCATCACCATCGAGGCCAGCCTGCCGCCGGACATCATCATCCGCGGCTATCCGGCGGAGCTCAAGCAGGTCTTCACCAACATCATCACTAACGCGCTCGAAGCCGCTAGCAGCGGCGGCGAGGTCCTGGTGCAGGTCGCCCGCGTCGGCTTGGCTGAGCCCCTCGACGGCCTCGGCCGCAGCGGCGGCGTCGAGATCACCGTACGCGACAACGGTCCAGGCATCGAAGCGCATGTGCTCGGAACCCTCTTCAAACCCTTCGTCACCACCAAAGGCGAGCACGGCACCGGCCTCGGCCTCTGGGTCAGCCGCGGCATCGTCGCCAAACACGGCGGCACTCTCGAGCTCGAGAGCCAGACCGGCGCCGCAGACCACGGCACCACTGCCCGCATCCTTCTTCCTCTCTCCCCCGTCGGCACCCAGGTCCACGCCGCAGGATCCGCGACCGCAACCTGAGGCAGCGTCCCGGCCGCAGCGCCCTGTCGTTTAGAAGTCTCCCATCGCCGCAGTGCAGAACTGCGGGTGCACCCGGAACAGTGGCATCCTTCAAAGCTCGCCTCAGGCGACGACGCTCAGCGCCTCCATCGTGCACTCGGCCGCATGCCTGCACTCAGACCGCGTCACATCGAAGTGCGTCACGAAACGAACGGCCGTGGGGCCGACGGCACTCGCCAGCACTCCGCGACGCCGCAGCTCCGCGACCAGCGACGCCGCATCGCCCTCCTGCGCCAGCCGGAAGATCACGATGTTCGTCTGCACCGCGTCAAGGTCGATCTCGATCGCGGGCGACTCGGCCAGCGCCTCGGCCAGCAGACGCGCGTTCGCATGATCCTCCGGCAGGCGCGCCGGCATCGCATTAAGTGCGATCAGCCCCGCTGCCGCCAGCACACCCGCCTGCCGCATGCCGCCGCCCAGCGCCTTGCGGAACGCTCGCGCCGCCCGTATGTGCTCCCGCGAGCCCACCAGCATCGATCCGACCGGCGCGCCCAGCCCCTTCGAGAGGCAGAACATCACCGTGTCGAAGCCGCCCGTGAGCTCGGCGACCGTGACGCCGAGCGCCGTCGCCGCGTTGAAGACTCGCGCGCCATCGAGATGGACCGGCAGACCCGCCGCGCCCGCGCCCGCCCAGATCCCCTTGAGCTCTGCCAGCGGCGTCACCGTCCCGCCCGCCATATTGTGCGTGTTCTCGATACAGATCAGACCCGTCTGCGCCCGGTAGTAGATCGCGGGCGCGATCGCAGGCTCCAGCAGCTCCCACCGCAGGATCCCGCGCGGCGCCGCAACCGTCCGCGGCATGCAGCCGGCGAACGCCGAGAGCATCGCCATCTCCCAGTCCAGCACGTGCGATCGCGCCTCGCACAGCACCTCCTGGCCGTGCTGCGTGTGCAGCCGGATCGCGATCTGGTTGCCCATCGTCCCGGTCGGCACAAAGATCGCCGCCTCCTTGCCGAAGACCTCCGCCGCTCGCGCCTCCAGCCGGTTTACCGTCGGATCCTCGGCGTACACATCGTCGCCCACCTCGGCCGAGGCCATCGCCCGCCGCATCTCCGCCGTCGGCCGCGTCACCGTATCGCTTCGCAGATCAATCCACTCCGCCAATGCACTCACTCCTGTCTCTCTCTTATGCAGCAATCTCGTCAGCCAGCAGCAGCCGCGCGAAGACCTCATTTGAGAGCGCCCGTCCGCGCCGTGTCAGCCGCAGCCGCTCTCCTTCCACTCCGTCATCCGGCAGGCACTCGAGCAGCCCCTCGTCCGCCGCCGCCGCGAGTGCCGCTTCAAACGCGTCGGCCGCATCCCCCATCTGCGCTCGCACCGCCCGCAGGGCAATGCCGTCATTCATGCGCAGCCCCAGAAACACCATCTCCTCGAGCGCAGCCCCCGCGCTCACCCGCTCGACTCTGTTGGCCTCTCGCGCGTCCACCAGCGCAAGCGCCCCGCCTCCCGTCTCCGGTACGCCGCGTCCAGGCGCTACATACGCCGTGAGATCGTCCGTGTTCGCGAAGCGCAGCGCCTCCGCTCCGTCAAGTCGCAGCATCGAGTGTGCATCGAGCCCGAAGCCCAGGTACGGCATCCGCGTCCAGTACTTCACATTGTGCCGAGAACGCCGGCCCGCGCGCGCGAAGTTCGAGATCTCATACTGTGCCAGGCCCGCGCTCGCAAAGCGATCGCACGCGCTCTCATAGAAGTCCACGCAGGCGTCGTCATCGGGAACCCCCTTCGCCCCATAGCGCAACCCCCCGCGCAGCACCTCGCGCCCCAGCCGCGAGTCCTCGTCCACCTCCAGCAGATACACGCTCGCGTGCGGCACCCTGGACTCCAGAACCGCGTCGACCGACCGCCTCCACGAGCCCTCCGTCTGCCCCGGCAGACCAGCGATCAGATCGACCGACACGTTCTCGACCGCCGCCGCTCTCACCCGTTCGAGATCGGCCAGGCACAGCGCCGCCGTATGGCTGCGTCCGACCCCGCGCACCTCCTGGTCCACAAAGCTCTGCACCCCGAAGCTGAAGCGATTCACTCCCGCCCGAACAAACGCCTCGAGCGAGCCCTCGCTGAGCTGACCCGGAGCGCACTCGACCGTCATCTCCGCATCGCCGGCAAACACGAACTCCGAACGCAGGACAGAGAAGATCCGCTCGATCTCCGCCGCGGAGAGCAGACTCGGTGTCCCGCCACCGAAGTAGACCGAGTCCGCGCGCTCCGGCACCGCCGTTCCCATGCCGCCGGCGCGCGCTCGCACCGCCCGCACCTCACGCTCAAGCGACGCCATGTACGACGGCAGCAGCGCAGGCGCGAAGGCGTCGGAAGCAAAGTTGCAAAAGCTGCACTTGGCACGACAGAACGGGACCGAGATATAGAGGCCGGCGGCGTCACTCATGTCAGGGATCTGCCTCCATTGTGGCATGGGGCCGCGTTCTGCCCGCACGCGCAACCGTGCCTTATCCGCGATCAATCCGCACCGTCACCCCGACCGCAGCATCTAGAATGAACGAAGCACATGCCAGACCAACCCACGCAGAGCTCCGCCCAGAGCACGACAGAACAGAAGAAGCCTTCCGCGGACACCGGCAAGACCACCGCCGACGATGACGTCGTCGGCAAGGCCTACGACCACCGCCTCATGCGGCGGCTGCTCCAGTACCTGCGCCCCTACAAACTTCAGTCCGGCCTGAGCGCCGCGGCGATCCTGCTCAAGGCCGGCAGCGACGTCATCGGCCCCTATCTGGTCAAGGTCGCGGTCGACGCCTACATGGTCGGCGAGCCGCGCGCGCAGTACGGCTGGCTCGCCCGCCATCTCAGCCGCGTCCCCGCCACCGGCATCACCCAGATTGGCTTCCTCTACCTCGGCGCTCTCCTGCTCACCTTCGCCCTTGAGTTCCTGCAAACCTATCTCATGCAGTGGACCGGCCAGAAGATCATGTTTGACATGCGCAGCCAGATCTTTCGCCACCTGCAGCGCATGAGCCCCGCCTTCTTCGACCGCAACCCCGTCGGCAAGCTCGTCACCCGCGTCACCTCGGACGTCGACGCCCTCAACGAAATGTTCACCTCAGGCGTTCTCGCCATCTTCGAGGACGTCTTCGTCCTTCTCTTCATCGTCATCATCATGCTCAGCATGAGCTGGCCGCTCGCCCTTCTCACCCTCGCCGTGCTGCCCGCGATCCTCTACGCCACCAGCATCTTCCGCAAGTACGTGCGCGAGAGCTATCGCCGCATTCGCTCCGCCATCGCCCGCATCAACAGCTACATGCAGGAGCACGTCAGCGGCATGCAGGTCGTGCAGCTCTTCAACCGCGAGCAGCGCGCCTACGACGACTTCGCCGCCATCAACCGGCAGCACATGGACGCCTTCAAAGACGCCATCTTCGCCTACGCCCTCTACTACCCCGTCGTCGAGTTCCTCAGCTCCATCGCCATCGCGCTCGTCATCTGGCGCGGCGGCACCGGCGTCCTCCACGGCGCCGTCAAGCTCGGCGTCCTCATCGCCTTTATCCAGTACGCGCAGCGCTTCTTCCGCCCCATCCAGGATCTCAGCGAAAAGTACAACATCCTGCAGGCCGCCATGGCCGCAAGCGAGCGCGTCTTCAAGCTGCTCGACACCGCGCCCGGCATCCTCTCGCCCACCCGTCCTGTCCTCGGCAACGGCAGCGGCTCCATCGAATTCCGCAACGTCTGGTTCACCTACGAGTCGCTCGACGACGACCAGCAGCGCCGCGTCGCCACCGCCTCCCCGCAGGAGCTCGTCCACGATCGTTCCATCGAGTGGATCCTGCGCGACGTCAGCTTCACCATCGCCCCCGACGAGACCGCCGCCATCGTCGGCCACACCGGCGCCGGCAAGACCACCATCACCGCCCTCATGATGCGCTTCTACGATATCCAACGCGGCGAGATCCTCGTCGACGGCGTCGACATCCGGGAGCAGGACCTCGGTGAGCTCCGCCGACGCTTCGGCGTGGTCCTGCAGGACGCCTTCCTCTTTACCGGCACCATCGCCACCAACATCCGCCTCGGCTCCGGCTGGATCGACGACCAGCAGATGCGGCGCGCCGCCCAGGACGTCAACGTCGCCGACTTCATCGCCACCCTCCCCCTCGGCTACGACGAGCCCGTCACCGAGCGTGGCTCCACCCTCTCCACCGGTCAGAAGCAGCTCATCAGCTTCGCCCGCGCCCTCGCCCACGCGCCCGGCATCCTCATCCTCGACGAGGCCACCAGCTCCGTCGACACCGAGACCGAGCTCCGCGTCCGCGCCGCCCTCGACCGCATGATCGAAGGCCGCACCAGCGTCCTCATCGCCCATCGCCTCTCCACCATCCAGCGCGCTGACACCATCCTCGTCATGCACAAGGGCCAGCTCCGCGAGCAGGGCACCCATCAGGAGCTCCTCCTCCGCCGCGGCCTCTACTGGAAGCTCTACCAGCTCCAGTACAAGGATCAGGAGCTCGGCACCGCGACCCTCACCTCCCCTGCCCTGCCCCGCCAGGCCACGGTCTAACTGCGCCCTTCGCTGCTCGCGGGACCGCGCTGATCCCTCACGTCGCTATCCCTGCCCCGCGGCCGCGTCCTGGCCGAACATCTTTGCATCGGTCGTGCGAGCGGTCCTGCCGCCCACGGTCCGCATCGCCTCCTCGACCGCCTTCCCCGCCCGCCGCTCCGCCCTCCGGCGATCGGTAGGAAAAGATCCCCATCAGGTGCCCGCGCCGCTGGGCCGCCGTCGTCGCCTTCCGTCCCCGCCGCGCCCCCGGATGCCGCACGAACGCAGCCTCCAGCACCGGAGACGTCCGCTCTTTACCCTCTATCGCCAGCAACAGTCGCTCCGCCATCTGCCCGGCGCGCCGCGCCTGCGCGTCCGCCCCCTTCACCCCCGCGATCCACTTGCCGATCTCGCGCCGCGTCGACTCCGACAGCGCCTCCGCCATCACCGCAGCGCCCGGTCCCCCTCGAACGCCGCGATCAGCTCCGCCGGCAACGCCGACGGCCGCTCCTCGAGGTCCGGCTCAAGCCCTATCTCCACCTCGTCATGCACCCGCACCCTGCCGCCCTCTGAGTCTGCTTGTTGATTAGCAGCATGTACCCCGAGCTCCCGTCCCGCGTCGGAAACAGCGACGTCCGGAATACGACCCCCGTGGATCTCGCCCCGCACGCGCAGCCGCCGCGTCTGCGTCCACCCCTCGACCACGCCGGCAGGCACCCGCGCAATCGTCCACCGCAGCTCCGTGCGGTCCGGCTCCGCGAATCGCGAAGCGCCGCCCGCGAGCAGCGCGGCCGCCCCCCGGCCGTCGACGCTCGCCCCGCCCGCGTCGCCCCGCGAGCGTTTACCTCCTCGATCGCGGCCAGCTTCTCGTATCGCGGCGCCCGCGTGCAAGCTACACTCACCCCATCGCCGGCTACTCCAATCCGCGCCTCTTCCTCTCCGCCGGCGAAGCCTCCGGCGACCACTACGGCGCCGCGATCCTCCGCGGCCTCCGCACTGCCCTTCCCGGCGCCCATGTCACCGGCCTCGGCGGCCCCGCCATGCGCGAGGCCGGCCAGCAGCAGGTCGTCCGCGCCGAAGACGTCGCCGTCATGGGCATCACCGAGATCCTTCGCCACGTCCCCACCATCTATCGCAGCTATCGCCGCCTCGTCCGCTCCATCCGCGCCCACCGCCCCGACGCCGCCGTCCTCATCGACTTCCCCGACGTCAACTTCCGCCTCGCCCGCCACCTCCACCGCGCCGGCGTCCCCGTCGTCTGGTTCGTCAGCCCGCAGCTCTGGGCCTGGAAGCGCCGGCGCCTGCGCTGGGTGCAGCAGCGCGTCAGCCGCATGCTCGTCATCTTTCCCTTCGAGGAGCCGTTCTACCGCAACCGCGGCGTCGACGCCCGCTTCGTCGGCCACCCCCTGGCCGAGCTGCCCCTGCCCACCGTCGACCGCGCCCGCTTCGCCGCCACCCACGGCCTCCGCCCGGACGCCGTCTGGATCGCCCTTCTGCCCGGCAGCCGCGCCCGCGAGCTCGCCGCCAACCTCCCGGACCTGCTCCGCACCGCCAGCCTCCTCGCCGCCCGCGACGGCGATCGCTACGAGTTCCTCCTTCCCGTCGCCTCCACCCTCAGCCCCGAAACCGTGCAGGCCGCCGTCACCCAGGCCGTACGAGCCCTTCCCTCCGCCCAGCCACCCCGCCTGACCCTCCTCCCCGACGCCCGAGAGGCCCTCGCCCACGCCCGCGCCAGCGTCGTCGCCAGCGGAACCGCCACCGTTCAGGCCGCCGTCATCGGCAATCCCTTCGTCGTCGTCTACCGCGTCAGCTCCCTCACCTTCCGTCTTGCCCGCCGCCTCATCCGCTATCCCGCCGAGCTCTCCGCCACCCCCGACCCCGCCGGGAACCTGCCCGTCGCCATGGTCAACCTCATCGCGGGCCGCCGCGTCGTCCCCGAGCTGCTCAACCGTGACTTCACCGCCAGACGCGTCGTCGCCGAACTCGACGACCTGCTCCCGGACGGCCCCGCCCGGTCCGCCCAGATCGCCGCCCTCGCCGACGTTCGCCGGCACCTCCTGCCGGCCGGCGGCGCCTCCAGCACAGCAATCGTCGTCCAGGAGATTGTTGCTCTGCTCAACCAGGACGCCGCCGCCGGCGCACGTCCGTTCGCCGTCCTGCCGCGTCTAACGTGATGAGAGCGGTGTGTTCTGCCCCGCGATGAGGATCGATCTGCGCATGGTGACGCGTTTGCTTCAACGGCGACTCTGCGGTGGGGTGCTCCTCGCCCTGGCGCTCGTGTGTGTACCCCCGGCCGTGGCAGCCCCGCCCCGGCCTCAGCTTCAGATCACCGGCTATGTGATCGACGCCGACCTCGACCCGTCTCTGAGCAAGCTCACCGCGACCGCGGCCGTTACCTTCACCGCCCTCGACGACCTCACCTCCGCCACCTTCGAGCTCAACAACGGCCTGCAGATCACCAAACTCACCGACGCCGCGCACAAGCCGCTCGACAGCGAGCGCCTCAGCACCAACTCCACCATTCGCATCGCCCTCCCCACCCCGCTTCCTAAGGGCACCACCTCCACCTGGACCTTCGCCTACACCGGCGCGCTCACCAACGCCGACACCAGCCCCGTTGAAGGCATTAAGCTCGCCGCCATCGCCGATCCCATCAGCATCCTGCTCTACCCTGGCCGCTGGTTTCCCATGGTCGGCCTCTTCACCAACCGCTTCACCGCCGAGATGCACATCCGCGTGCCCTCCGATGAGCGCGTCGTCGGCAGCGGCAGCGGCGTCGCCGCCGTGCGCAGCGTCGCCGGCAATCGCAGCGAGTACACCTTCAAGTGGGCCAAGCCCGGTTTCCCCGGCACCATCGTCGCCGGCAAGTTCCTCGAGCCCATCAGCGCCCCCGGCATCAACAACATCCACGTCTTCGTGACTGACAAGCACAAGGCCACCGCCGTCGCCTTCGCCCAGGCCGCCGCCAAGCAATTCGAGTTCATGACCAGCACCTTCGGTCCGCCCGAGTCCGGCCGCGTCGACATCGTCGAGCTACCCGACGACGCCGTCTCCGCCGCCTGGGCGCCCGAGATCGCCGCCATCGCCGGCAGTCGCATCGGCGACCCGCGCAACGCCACCCGCTTGCTCGCCAACACCCTCGCCCACCAGTGGTGGGGCTCGCAGATCTCCCCCGCCTCCCTCAACGACGCGTGGATCACCAACGGCATGAGCCGCTACGCCGAGCTCCTCTACGTCGAAGACACCAGCGGCAGGACCGCCTTCGAGAGCGCCGTCACCGACGTCTCCGCCGGCGCCCTCGCCTACGACACCGAGCCTCTCTCGACCGCCGGCCGCCTCGATCCCTTCTCCCCTCAGTTCCAATCCGAGACCCTCGAGAAGGGCGCTATGATCTTCCACATGCTCCGCTGGGAGATGGGCAACGAGGTCTTTAACAAACTCCTCCGCAACCTGCTCAGCACCTACAACGACAAGGGCATCCGCGCCTCCGACGTCGAAAAAGCTGCCGAGACCCAGAGCGACCTCCAGCTCACCCCCTTCTTCGCCCAATGGGTCGATGGCACCGGCGCCCCCTCCTTCACCAATAAGTTCACCGTCTTCCGTCTCGGCGCCAACAAAGGCTTCCGCACCGTCGGCTCCATCGACCAGGACCTCGACCTCTTCCGCATGCCCGTCGAACTGCGCATCGAGACCGACGGCAAGACCGAGATCCGCCGCGTCGACGTCTCCGGTCAGGAGTCGCAGTACTCCGTCGAGACCTTCGGGCGCCCCCGCAAGATCACCGTCGACCCCCAGACCTGGCTGCTCAAGAGCACGCCCGACCTCGCCGTCCGCGTCGCCGTCCTCCGCGGCCAGCAGGCCGCCGCCCAGGGCGACCTCACCGCCGCCCTCGGCGAGTACCAGAAGGCCCTCGACGCCAACAAGACCTCGTCTCTCGCCTCCTACCGCATCGGCGAGGTCTTCTTCCAGCAACGCAACTATCAGTCCGCCGCCAACAGCTTCCGCGACTCCCTGCGCGGCGACGGCGACCCCAAGTGGACCGAGGTCTGGAGCCACGTCGAGCTCGGCCGCATCTTCGACGTCACTGGCCAGCGCGAGCGCGCCGTCAACGAGTACCGCCTCGCCGTCCAGACCAACGACAACACCCAGGGCGCCGTCAACGAAGCCCGCGCCCTCATCCAGAAACCCTACGCCCAGCAGCGCACCGATAACTAAGCCATCCCTCCACCCCTAAGCTGCCCTCCCAAAATCACAACAAATCACTCACGACACGCCGCCATATCGGTATGGATCCGGCGCCTCAATAAGTGCATCAGCGTCTGTCGTCGATCCCGAAGCATCTCTGACAAAGCGCGTTCTCAACATCTGTAACCAACCTGCGCATCAGCGCGAACCTGTGTGAGTGATCCTTCAGTCCATCCCTTTGACGTCTTCCCCCGGAAGACACGTTGAAAATGCAATAGGGTGGCTGCAGCAGACGCCGAGCTGCGTGAGACCTGCAGACATCAATCACTCTTAAGTCAGGACGACGCCAACCTCACCCCGAATGCCTCCCCTCTTCCGCGATCGTTGCTTTGGATCGGATCTTCGTTCGCTTTGTGCAGAGTAAGCTTCTGGCTAAAGGCATGCTGCCACGTTTCGTTCCCGACGGCGCTGAAAGGCTTCCTATGAGATTTGGTGTGCTTCTGGTTGCTTCGATCGGCCTCTGTCTCACTCCACGAGCGGCACGCGCAGACAACATCGATGATCTAATGCGCCATGCCATGGAGAAAGCGCATATTCCAGGCGCCAGCGTAGCCATCATTCGAGATGGCAAGGTTGTCAGGATAAGTTCCTATGGAACGGCGAGTACGGAATATCACGTCACTGTCTCTCCGGAAACGCCCTTTCAGATCGCATCAGCCAGCCAGATGTATACGGGCGCGCTGTTGATGCGCATGGTCGAGCAGCATGAGATCGCACTGGACGAACCGGTAACGAAGTATCTCCCGGAGGCTCCCACGGCCTGGGGCCGAATCACAATCCGAAACTTGGCGGGACACAGTGCGGGCATCGATGCCGTGCAAGTGGACACCACTGTCACTGCCGCAAAGGACGTTGTGGAACTGGCATACAAGGCGAAGGTCTTGGCGCCGCCTGGAGCGAGCGCCAACTACGCCGGTACTGATTTCACCATCCTTCAGTACATTCTGGAGAAGATCTCCGGCAGGTCATTCGAAGCACTTATTCGAGAAAAGCTCTTTGACCCTGCCGGGATGCAATGCACAGGCTTTGACGAGGCAGAGGAGCACGGCCCGCAGCGGTTTGCACGCGACATTCCGGGACGCGCCGAGTATTACCGGTGGATCGACATATACAATCAGCGCCGTTGATTTCTCTACACGAAGTACGCCTACGCTGCGGGTGGGGCCTACTCCTGCGCAAAGGACGCTGCTGAGTTCATCGCGCGCCTGGACGCGGGAACATTACTTTCAGCAGCTTCCGCGCACACGATGGAAGCTCCCGAAACGATGACGGATGGCAGCCATTCGCAATACGGCATCGGCTGGGTCGTTGGAACCTATCGCGGACATCGCTGGGTAGGACATAGCGGGGGCCCCGCCTTCAGCGATGTCATGTATTTCCCTGATGATCATCTTGGCATTGTGGTTCTGACGAATCAGCAAAAACTTCATCCTGTTCTTGCGTCCTTACTGGCGGACCAGTTTTTAGCGAAGCCCGGTGCATACAGCGACAGCGGTGTGGCTGACAGCAATCCAGCGCTGACGCTTCGCTTTCGCAAGCTCCTCGAAGGAGCAGCCGCAGGTCACGTGGATCCCTCGCTATTTGCCTCGCCTGTACGGGAAGACTATGCCTCTGATTTCAGCGACGTGGGTCCGTCATGGTTTGGCCTGTTCGAGCCCGTGCGCCGCATCATGTTGATCAGCGACTCCACGTCTGCGGACGGAACCCGGACGCGATGGTACAGAGTCTTCTTCGGCGACCACGCGCAGGGCATACTCATTGACTATGATCCGAAGGGCGAGATCGCGGGCTTTAACGCCGACGGAGATTAGCTGGTCGTTTCGCTCTGTCATCCTTGCTCGCGTCAAACGGAAGAACTGCTGGTTCCAAATCATGTGATCGCCTAGCTCCTGGCTAAGCCGAGATCGTTGATAGCCAATACCGACCCTGGATAGATTGACTTGTCATCAATTCCCGTTCCACGAACTCTTGCATCCGTCTCTGATAGACACCAGGTGCCGAGCCTTGCGCCCATGGCGTAGTCACCTACACTCACCCGGTACACTGAGTTTGTAGGCCCATAAGGCTGGGCCGCCGCCAGTGACAGGCTACGCAAAGCGACAAAGGTGTCGTCTTCGACCGGAGCGGGTAACAATATCGTCCATGTAGTCGGACAGGCATGTAGCTGTACCTTATGCTCGCAGCACACGCCCGAGGTACGGATCTAACTCATTTAGATCAAATATTTTGCATCATAAACCGGGGGAGGGGTACCTCCCACCGCTAGTCGTACCGTAGTGCCTCGATCGGGTCAAGATTCGACGCCTGGATCGCCGGAATCATGCCGCTGACCGTCCCCACGATCACCAGGATCGACGTCGCTACCACCACGATCGTCGGACTCACCAGCAGATGAATGTCGGCCGCGTCAGCGTTCGAGGCGAGCGCGCTGTAGAACGTGATGCTGCCCACCGTCTTGCTGATCGTGAACGCGAGCAGCACGCCGGCAAAGCCGCCCACCCCCGTGATCACCATCGCCTCGGCGAGAAACTGCAGCAGGATGTGCCGCTTGCGCGCGCCCAGCGCCTTTTCGACCCCGATCTCGCGCGTGCGCTGCTGCACGCTCACCAGCATGATGTTCATCAGGCCGATGCCGGCGATGCCGAGCGTCAACGCCCCGATGAACAGCAGCAGCGCCTCGAGCCCGAGCGAGATCAGACGGAACTGCGAGAGCTGCTGCATGATATCGGCCACATAGATCGCGTTGCGGTCTGACGGGCGGAAGCTGTGCGCCGAGCCAAGCAGGTTCCGCATTGCCTGCGCCACCGCCGCGTGGTCGCCGTGGTAGCTGAACCAGATGCCGTCGATATACTTCGTGTCCTTGATATCGCCGAACGTCGAGAACGGGATGTAGACGATGCGGTTCAGGTTATCGTCACTCTCCTGCATCTTCGCCTTGAGCACACCGACGACCTCGAAGCTCACACCGTTCACGCGGATCGTCTGCCCGAGTGGGTAGATGCCGGAGAAGAGCTTCGTCTTGGCCTCGGACCCGATCACGGCGACGTGCGCCCGCTGCTGCAGATCATCCGTGGAGAGCCATCGCCCTTCAGCCATGTCCATGTTCTGGATGCCCATCAGCTCCGGCCGCGTGCCGTCCACCTCCCACGTGTACGTGTGCAGGTCGTTCTGCACGGGAACGTTCTTGTACATCATGGGTGT
The DNA here is from genome assembly GCA_964247625.1 of uncultured Acidobacteriaceae bacterium. Taxonomy (GTDB): domain Bacteria; phylum Acidobacteriota; class Terriglobia; order Terriglobales; family Acidobacteriaceae; genus Edaphobacter. The sequence continues at coordinate 365,320 of CAXTVA010000001.1, read as the reverse complement.
CGCCGCGATCACGCCCTGCAGGCTCTCCTGGATGCGTTCAACGTCCTCAACCTGCAGCTGGACCTTGACACCGGCCTTCGCGCCGCCTGCCTGCTCGCTCGTCGTACCCGGAAAGACGCCGATCATATTCGTGCCGAACTGCGCGAAGATGGTCTCGAACGCCCGGCCGAAGCCGGCGCCGTACGCGAGCAGTAGCACCACCGTCGCGATGCCCCATGCCATGCCGACAATGGTGATCGTCGTGCGCCGCAGGTTGTGCCGCATCGCCTCCATCGCCTGTCCGAAGATGTCTCGCAGCATGCCGGGCTACTCCTTCCTGAGGGCTTCGACGGGTTCGAGCATCGCGGCCTTGCGCGCGGGGTAGATGCCCGCCACCACGCCGCACAGGCTGAGCGTACCCAGCGCCATGGCAGCCGACCATGGAACCAGGCGGGGTGGATCAAAGCCCATCTCGTTGTCTCCGAGCGCCCTGCCGAGCAGGATCATCAGCACACTCGCCCCGACGATGCCAATTACGCCGCTCAGCGCGGTGAGCATCAGCCCCTCGGTGAAGAACTGCAGCAGAATGCTTCGGTTGGTCGCGCCCAGCGCCTTGCGCAGGCCAATCTCCTTGGTGCGCTCGCTCACCGTGACCAGCATGATGTTGATGATGCCGACTGCACCGAGCGCCAGCGTCACTACACCCACCCCGCCGAGAAAGACGTCCATCGCGGTGAAGATCACCCCCACGGTCCGGTTCGCCTTGATCGTGTCCCACTCATCGAAGGCGTCCTTGTTTGAAACATCGAAGCCGTGCCGCTCGGCGATGATTGCGTGCACCTCGGCCTTCGCCGTCTCGTTCATGTCCTCGGTGATGGGCTGGTAGTCGATGCCGCTCAACGCACCCTCGGGAATGTTCTCGCCGACGATGGCGAAGTTATCCAGCATCGTCGTCACGGGGATGTAGAGCTTCTGGTTTTCATTGTTGTTGTTGCCGCGACCACTCTTGGCAGCGACACCGACCACCTGAAACCGCAGCCCGTTGAGTGTGATGAACGCGCCCAGGGAGGGATGTCCCATGAACAGCAGATCGTTCGCCTTCTGCGCCAGCAGGACGACATGACGGTGTTCAGCGACATCAGCCGCGCTGATGTATCGGCCCTGCGCGAGCGTGATCGTCCGGATCTTCTGAACGTTGCTCTCGACTCCCCAGACGCCGCCGGCGAAGCTCGTGTACTCGCTCGTCTGCTTGAGGTCCCCGCGAATGACCAGGCCAGTCACGTCACGCACATGGGGCGCCCGGGCGCGGATCGCGTCACAGTCGGCGAGCGTGATCTTATAAGCCCTGCCCCCGGTGTGCTGGCTCGGCAACGCCGGAATCGTGCCTGCGTTGAGAAAGATGATGTCGTTGCCAAGTGTCGCCAGCGAGCGGCGCTGACCCGATCGAAATCCCTCGCCCAAGCCGATCAGCAGCAGCAGCGACGCAACGCCCCAGGCGATGCCGAACATGGTCAGAAAAGACCGCAGCTTGTTCGCCATGATCGACTGGTACACCTGCGCGAAGATGTCGAGAAAGGTCCGCATAGACGGCCGTGAAAAGCCTCACCACATCCCAATCGGCTGAGCTCAGAGGTGCGATCAGAGTGCGATACGTACCAGCTTCGGCCGAAGTTCCCCTACGCGTTCCGCGTCAGCTGCGGCATCTCTGTATCAAGTGCGGCCGAGCAACGGAGATTGAGGCGCTCGAGCAGCTCCTGCAAGGCGTCTTGCGCCGCCACGTCCGCGCCGACCGCGTAGACCAAGCTGACCTCGTTATGCGAGCTGCCGAGAGAGCGTGTGAGGTCGTGCAGCGCAAAGCACCTCTCTGGCCGGTAGGTGCACGAAGCCAGGTCCGTGATGCTCAGCGTGCTCGTCGGCGTACAGAGGATCGTGCGTGGTGGCGCCATGCGATCCACCATGCTGAAGATCTCGAGCTTTGACTCAAGCTCATCCGGAACGAAGTCGATCGCGAGGTCCGCGTCTCGCACCGCATCTTCCACGGTGAGCACCGTGGTCAGACGACCGCGAGCGCTCGACATCACGAGAGGCTCGAGTGCCTGCCGTGCACTGCGCAATGTCGCCGGCATCACGTCCTCGAGCACGACCGTCAGACCAGCCTCAAGGCAACGCTGCGCAAACAGCTGGCCTGCGTGGCCCGCCCCGATCACCGCAACCGTGCTGATCGCTGCGTCAGCCTTGCTCACCGGCGGCTCACTTCACGCTCTCGGCAGGCGGCGCAACGGCCGTGACCACTGACTCATAGCTCGGGTCCGATGCCTTGATGTGCTCGGAGATACGCTGCCGTTCCTCCGCGGTGAGCGCCGGCAGTACCGAGAGGATCCGGCGCAGTGTGACCGAGATATCGTCGACGTAGTTCATTGTGCGAATGGCTTCGCCCGAAAGCGGCATGCAGAGGCTCCTCGTCTGGTGTTAGAGCCAGTCTAAACGGTTACGCCGAGCTCTGCGCGGCGGCTCGCCTGATCGGTCGGCTTGCCCGCGTCGTCGCCCTCAACAGGCCGCTCGTAGCCGTCACGATCAGTCATCGCCATCAACGCCGCGAGCTGTATCGCGAAGTCGGGGTGCAGCGCCTCGAGTCCGAACCGCCATGTCCAATTGCCGTCGCCAGCGGCGGGCGTGTTCATGCGCGCCTCGGCGCCGAGGTGCAGCACATCCTGCAGCGGGAACACACAGAAGTTCGCCACCGAGCGCGCCGCCGCACGCATCATGGCCCACACGATCTCCGAATCGTGATGTATAGGCTGCAGGTAACACTGGACATTCAGGCGCTCCGTCCCAGTGGCGTCCTGCTGCCACCAGCCGAGCGTCGTGTTGTTGTCGTGGGTACCGGTGTAGACGACCGTATTTTGCGTGAAGCGGTGCGGCAGGTAGAGATGACTGCCGCGCTCGGCGAAACCGAACTGCAGGATGCGCATGCCCGGCATGCCGAAGTGCTCGCGCAGCTCGTCGACCTCGGGTGTGATGAGGCCGAGATCCTCCGCGACGAAGGGCAGATCACCGAAGACCTCGCGCAGGCGGCTGAAGAGAGCCTGCCCGGGCGCCTTGACCCACTGCCCGTTCACCGCAGTCTCCTCATCGGCGGCGATCGACCAGAAGGCCTCGAAGCCGCGGAAGTGGTCGAGGCGAACCATGTCGTAGAGCGTCAGCGCGCGGCGGATGCGAGCAACCCACCAGTCAAAGCCGCGCTCCTGCAGCAGACCCCACTTGTACAGCGGATTGCCCCAGCGCTGGCCGGTGGCGGAGAAGTAGTCCGGCGGCACACCCGAGACACGTGTCGGCCGGCGCTCGTCGTCTAGTTCGAAGATGTCAGGATTCGTCCACACGTCGGCGCTGTCGTAGTTGACGAAGATCGCGACGTCGCCGAGCACACGGATGTCGCGCTCTTTGCAGTAGGTGCGAAGGGCACACCACTGCTGGTCGAAGAAGTATTGGATCGCCTGCTCCACGGCGAGCGCCCGGCCGTGCTCATTGAGAGCACGCGTCAGCGCATCGCTGGTTCGCTGCGCATACTCGACCGGCCACTCGTTCCAGCTCGCATAGTCGTGCTGGCGGCGCAGTACGTTGAACATAGCGTAGTCCGGCAGCCATGAGACGTTGTCGTTGCAAAAGCGTTGGAAGCGAGCTCGCTGTTCGGGCGTGGCCCGCTCGAGAAAGGTCGCGGCGGCCTCTTCAATCATGGGCAGCTTGAGCCGCATCGCCTCTCCAAAGTCCACCGACCCTTCATGGCCTGGCAGCCCCTGGATCCGATCCCAGGTGAGCCAGCCCTCTTTGGCGAGCAGCTCCACGCTAATCAGGAGAGCGTTTCCGGCAAACGCCGAGAGCGCAGAGTAAGGCGAGCTTCCATAGCCCGTGGGGCTCAACGGAAGCACCTGCCAGAGCCGCTGCTTGGCGGCGGCAAGAAAGTCGACAAAGGCGTAGGCTGCGGGTCCGAAGTCACCCACGCCGCCATAGGAAGGCAGAGACGTCGGGTGCAGAAGGATGCCGGAGAGTCGAGTGGGCTTGGCAGTATCGGCGCTCATCGAGTTCCTCAGGGAGACAACTCTATGATGCGCGCGTGCACCCGCGTCGCATCTTCCCAAAATCGGGGCCGCTCCCAAACGGTCACGGGCTCTCCTGAGAGACAGGGGAGCCCGTAGATTCGGAGACGCCGCTACCGGTGTAGAGCGAGGCTATGTTCCGAAGGGCGAGGCACCCGGTGCCGGCTGCCGCTTCGAGTACCGGACGGCTCGCGCCTTCGTGTACGCGTCGGTTACCGTTCCCAGATAGATCCGGAAGAGCTCGTCATGCTGCGCGCTCAGGAGCTGCTCGCGTGTCTGCGCGAAGTTCTTCGCGATGTCCTCTGCGCTTGGCTCCTGCTTGTCGACCACTGTCAGCACGGCCCCGATGCGCCCGGCGTTCACCGGTCCTGAGATCGCGCCCTTGGTCAACGTGAACGCGACCGAAGCCGCTCCGCTCATGGCGCCCAGGTCCGGCACCTGGCCGTCTTTGCCGACGAGATCGCTTGTCTTCACGGGGATGTTCAGCTCAGCGGCTGCTTTGTGAAGATCGCCGAGCGCCTTGGCTCGATCATCAAGCTTGATGAGCTGTGCGTTGAGGAGCTGCGGCACCTGCTGCTCGCGAAAGTCCTCGATGAGATGCTGCTTGTACTCGGCGAACTCCGGCGCGTGTGCCGGCCGCACGTCGGCCACCTGAAAGACCGCGTAGCTATCCCCCGAGGCGACCGGGGCCGGCGCCGCCCCTTTCGCAGCGCCGAAGGCTTTCGCCAGCAGCGCCGAGCCGTCAGCTAGACCAGAAATCACGCCGTCTTTCGCCACGTAGTCGGTCGTGACCGCGTGCAGACCCTTGGCCGTAGCCGCCTTCTCGATGCTGCTCTTCTGCGCGTCCGAGGCGATCTGTGCGCCCATAGCCTGCTCCGCCGTGGCCGCACGCTGCTGCTCGAGCACGGGAACGATCTCCGCTCGAACCTCCTCGAGCGGCCGAAGGTGCGCGGTCTTCTTCTCCTCTGTCTGAAGAATGTGATAGCCAAACTGAGTGCGAATCACATCCGAGGTCTGACCCGCGCCGAGCGAGAAGGCAGTCTTGTCGAACTCCGGTACAGTCTTGCCGCGATCCAGCCATCCCAGCTCCCCGCCCTGCACCTTACTGCCTGGGTCGTCTGAGTTCTTGCTTGCGAGTTCCGCGAAGTTTCCGCCGGACTTGATCTGCTTCAACAGGTCTTGCGCCTTCGTCTTGGCAGCGGCATCCGTCTTGCTGTCGGCGCCCGCGGGCACGGCGATCAGGATATGGCGAACCCTCACCTGCTCCTTGACCTGATACGGCGCCTGGTGAGCGTTGTAGTACGCGAGCACATCTGCGTCGGTCACGGCCGGCCTGCCGCCTGGCAGATTGGAAGCGTCGAAGCTTACGTAGGTGATCTTGCGAGTCTCCGGGATCGCTGCCGCGTAGCGTGCTTTGTTCTGCTTGAAGAACTCCTGCAGCTGAGCGTCTGTCGGGTTAATCGTCTTGCGAAGATCTTCGGCCGAGATCACTGCATAGTCGAACTTGACCTTCGTTCCCTGCTGCCGGTACGCGTCACGCACCGCGCTATCAGAGATGGCCACACCGCCTGTAATGAGCGCCTGCAGCCGGTTCAGCTCCATGTCGCTCTTCACCTGCGACTCGAAGTCAGCGCGCGTCGTGCGAAAGGCCTGCTGAACGAAGCTAATGTAAGCATCGTCTCCGATGTAAGCACCGTTCGGGAAGAGATATTGCGCGAAGGGACCGGTCTGCAGCTCGCGCCGCAGATCCTCGTCGGAGACCTGCAGATGCATGCGATCCGCCTCGTGCTTAAGAATCTCGCGTTGCACGAGGATCTGTCCTGCTCGCTGCTCCATGTAGGGCGCTAAGAACGCCGGCAGATTCTGCTGTTGCAGCTGTCGCTCGGCAAGCTGGCTCACGGCTACCTGCCGGATCGGCGTTCCGCTCTCGAATCGGCCCAAGAGACCCGGGCCGTGCACCGTGGCGAAGACGCTTGAATCGTTGGCCGAGACATTGTCAAAGATGCCAGGGACGAGCGTGACCACCATCGCGACGACGGCCAGCCCGATGATGACAGTGAAGATGATCTTTGTGACGCGAGTGTTCTGCTGCAGGAAACGAATCATAGCTGGGTGAGAACCTCTACTCCGCGTCGAAGGAACTCTGGACCGGGAGCGTACGCGAGTGCCTGGAATTTTGCGAGATCCGGCAGAGGCCGGACGACTGCAGGGCAAGCCATGAGTATAAATCAGGGCATTCGGTGGCCCGTCAGCGTTCCCGTAGCAGGGTGGGACAAAGCTCCAACCAACCTCACCCCGCTGTCTACCCTTCCTTCGAGTAGCCGTCAGTAAGGGTAGGGACGATAGTAGTAACGCGGGTAGGCGTAGGGGTAAGCCGGCGGTCCGTAGGCGTACGGCGGGGGAGGCGGCTGTCCGACACCGCGGCGTTGCGGGTAGGGCAGCCCTGCGCCCAACCGATTCAGCTCCGCCTGCGAGACCGTCGTCAGCGGCGCAGGCTGGGTCAGCCGGAAGCTGAGCACGGCCTCGGCCGGAACATAGATCTGTCCGCTCGGCGACGCAGCAGAGGCACCCACGCCGACGGCACCTCCCGCCGCAGCACCGATTGCCGCTCCGGGTCCGCCCCCAGCAACGCCGCCAAGAATGGCACCGACGACGCCTAGCCCGACGGCGCTACCCACCGTGCGTCCTGTCTTATCCGGCCCTGCATGGTCCCACGCATCAGAGACGAGTGGGTACACGTTGCCGCCGAGCGTGATGCTGGTAAGTTGCAAAGAAAGTTCGGCACGGCCCTTGACCGCGCCGGCCGACTTCGCTTCGCTCACAACGCCCTGAACCTGCGCACCGCGCGGAATCGCGATCGCGCCATCCGCAATCACATCGCTGAGCATCACACCATTGAAACTGCTGCCTGCTGGAGAGTGGCGGCTGTCAATCTCCTGGTTCGTACGCACACGGAGAACCGTCCCCGCTGGAACGACCACCGCCTGTCCACCGGTTTGGCTGGGACGCGGACGACTACCGCCATATGGCGCTACAGCTCCCTGCGTGTATTGGCCGTTGCTGGTTGGATACGGCGGCGGGCCATACGGACGCGGCGGCGGATAGCTCGTCGGCGACCCGTTTTGGCCGTCACTGCGAGCGCCTCCGTAGCCACCGCTTCCCATAGGCGGTCCAGCCTGCCCGTATGGCTGGTTCGAGGGTGGTACGGGAGGGAGTCCGGCACTCTGCGACGGATTGCCGCTAGTCGCACTTTGACCTTGCTGCACATCAGGGGGTGCCATCGTTCCGTCAGACTGCAGATTGGGGTTGGACGCAGCCTGCGCTTCCTCACCTGTAGGCTGTGCGCCCGTACCTGAGGGTGTGCCCTGCTCCACCATCGCTGGCGCGCTGGGTGCCGCTGGATTGTCTCCACCAACGGTCAACTCGTCGACGACCTTTGTGACTCCCGTTGTCCGCGCAACAACCTGCTCAGCGAGTGTCCGCGTCGCCTCATCACGTACCGACCCAGTCAGCGTCACCTCACCCGAGATCGCTGTCGTGCTGATCGTCTGATCGGACAACTTGGGATTCGATGCGAGCGCCTGAAGCACATTGGACGCGACCTGCGCATCCGGCAACGTGACTGACTTCTGCTGCGCCACGGCTGGGTGTGCCATCGTAAATGCTCCGCCCAGTGCGAGTGCCATCGTGAGGCGATGGAGTGTTTGTAAATGCGTACTCATCGACAATGCTCCTGATCCGTGCCGAAGCTGCGGTAGACGCGACTTCAGCCCCATCCCTTAGACCCTTCTCGAGCAGAAAAGTTCCGCCCGCTCACACTGCTCGAACAGCCGCAGACCTCGCGTTCACGCCAGGTCAGATCCGGCCGACACTGCATCGCCACGGACTTGTCGGCTTCCCCACTCCGTTGACGCGCATCCCCAAAGGCAATATATTTGGAGAGCGGGGTGGAGCAGCCCGGTAGCTCGTTGGGCTCATAACCCAAAGGTCGTAGGTTCAAATCCTACCCCCGCAACCAATCAAATCAATCAGTTACGGCCTTCGGCTGGGTCTGACAAACTCCCAAAAACTCCCAATAAGAAAATTTTGCTGATTTCAGGCGCTCATCCTGGCGGGGCTGAGCACCATCTCAACAACCTTTCCATTGGCTTCCCTTTTGGAAGCCGGCATCGCCTGTCCATAGACATTCATGGTCGTTTGGATCGAAGCATGCCGCATCAACTCCTGTTGCACTTTCATAGGCGCGCCGGTCTCGTCCAGCCACGAGCGATACGTGTGGCGGAACGTGTGCCAGCCGATCGGTCCGATCCCCAGTTTGATACCCAAAGGCCGTAGGTGGCGCTTCTGGATTTCCGTGGGATAGTACGGGCGACTCGTCACGGGATTCGCGAAGACCCATCCCTCTTCGGTTGGGTAAGCTTGCGAACTCCAGGCGAGCAGAACCTCTACAAGCGAGTCATGCAATGGAACATAGTCGTGGGAGTACTCCGTCTTCACGTCGTCTACCCTGTTGTTCACAATGCTCCGTTGAACCAAGAGTTGACGCTTTTCGAAGTCGAAGTCTGCCCACTGTAGTGCCGCAATCTCACTTACGCGAAGACCGAGACACTGAGCGACAAACACCATCGTCTTATAAGGCTCTTTGAGCGTTTGGACAATGGCGTGGAACGAGTCCTAAGTGAGAATTGTTGGACGCTGGCGACGGCGTGTGCAGTTCTTGACACGCACCAGCCCGATTGGATTTCGCTGCTCGGTGAAGAGTTCCCAGCGTGCGGCACACTGATACATCAGGTGCATCAAGCTCCGAACGTGCGCCTTTGATTTAGGAGCCATATCGAGGTTCTTCAGCCAGTCTTCGACCGCCATAGGTCGAACTTTTTCGAGCAGGTAATCTCCCCAACGCGGCTTGAGGTGAAGTTCGATATTGGAGAGGTACGACTTGCGAGTCGAGTGCCGTTCTGGAAGCTCTTCCTGAACGTACCGGTCGCAAACTCCACCGAACGTCACTACTGCCATTCTCTGCTGCGGAGTTTCTGAGTTGAGTTTTAGGAGAAGAGCTTCAACGCCTTTCCGGGCTTGCGCTTCGGTCCTGTACTTGTCCACCGTTCCGAGAGTGCAGGTCTTTCGTGTCCTGTTCCCGATAGCCGTTGATTCGTAGTACCGAAATTCCCAGGCTGCCGATCCCTTCGCCCGCTTCTTAAGCTTAATTTCCGAACTGATAACATGCACGCATTTAGGTTTCCTTAGACCCGCAGCACGTTTGGCTAACGACATTTTACTAGATCTGATGCGGGTGATCGCGTGACAATGGGTGTGAATAAAGGGCTTCGCTCAGCTTGCGATAGCGTGATCTATCCAGTCTGAAAGTGCTGATGCCCGGAAGCGCCATAGCTTGCCAACTTGCACTCCCGTTATTTGTCCCCGACGCACCATTCTCTGGAGTGTTCTGGGATGAACCCCGAGCACTGCTGCAGCTTCGTGGCTGTCAAGCAGCAGCTCAATTTCCTTCCCAGCGATGAGTGTTGTCGGCAAAGCGCGACCCACGGGCTTCTTTCCGTCCATGATGCTCCTCCCTCTTGCGGCACATAGTGACTCCGACACGAGGATGGTCGACTTCTTGGATTCCCGTCCAATCAAATGCCGTATTTAATTCATTCCTAGGCGGAATACATGAGTGCTATGAGAAGAACAATGTCATGCCAACAGTGGACGATGCGGCATCAAAAGGAGTGAACTTTCGAATCGGATTGTGCCGGTTCAATCCGGTTTCCGACGCTTTATCGAGATTCGTTGGGAGGTTTGGCCATGCGTACTATTGATATTCGCCTTCTTCAAGCGGCGGTAACGTTAGCAGATGAATTGAGCTTTTCGCGAGCAGCCGAGAGGCTTGGAATCACTCAACCAGCGCTCACCAAACAAGTACAAGAACTGGAGGAACGGCTAGCCGTGGTGCTATTCGAACGCAATAATCAGGGGGTCGCGCTGACTGAGCCTTGCCGCATTTTTATCGAAGAAGCAAAACTCGCACTCTTGCATCTGGATCGAGCGATACACCTCACGAAGACGAGTTCAAAAGGTGTGGAGACAGTCTTAAACCTCGGCACTTCGCCGGACATCGATCCATACCTCATCTCCACAGTCCTTTCGGTGAGGCTCCCTTTGTTCCCAAGGCTAAGTGTTCACGCTTCAAGCAACTTCTCGAAAGAGTTGAGCCGCCAAGTCCTCTCTGGAGAAATCGATGTCGCCGTCATCACGAAAGGCGTTAAAAGCGGTCGCTTGAGTTTCCTTGAGCTTTCAAAATATCCCCTCTATGCGCTTGTGCGCGACCAGCGTCCGTGGACAACCCAACAATCAATTGCGATGGGGGATCTCCAAAATAGGGCTTGGATCATGTTCGGCAGACATGTCCATCCGGCTCTCTATGATGAAGTGCTCAGGCGCGCAGACGCGCTAGGTATTCAGCCAAGCGAGATTCATCAAGTGACGACCGCCGAGGAAGCAGCACACCTCGTTGCTCAACTTGATGGTGTCGCGCTGTTGACTCGCAACGGTGCTTGGCGCGTTTCCCGGGACGGCTTAACCTTGAGGCCTCTCGCCGAATCCGAAATCTGGGTCAAGACAACGATAATCACCCGGGCGGACGATCGTACGCGCCTCACTAGCGAATACGTTCGCGCAACTATGAGAAAGCTCCAACAAGGCGATGCATCAGTACAACAAACGTTACCTCTACAAGGTCTTGCGATGTAACCGGGGATCGTCTTCAGTGACGATCTCATCTTTAAGCGGGCCGTGATGTCCGCACTGAGGGCAATGGAATATCCCGGAAGCGTCCGGAGTCCCGCCTAGTTCGTCTCGCTGGGAAGCGAGACCGCATGAGGAGCAAACATGAGCGTGAATAAACCTTGTGTCCAATCTAAGTCCCTTCGAACGCCTCTAGTTAGATCTTTGTCCTCGTTATAAGGACGAACAGACGCCTCGTGCTGAACTGGAATTCGTTTCACGACCGCCTGGATACGCGATGAGAACGCCGATCTCAGTTCACCTGCTACAGATCCGGAGCGCCGTGGTATCCACTTGGCCTCACGAACGGCTCGATACAATCATTTCGTGTGTCTTCTTGATTCGCGCATCTGGCGTTCATGAGAAAGTGTTCATGAGAAAGTTTCGCCGACCATTTCCTCGGTTTTCTTCCAAAGCGCCTCGGCGCGTTCAGGATTTACGGCGTAAGAGCGAACGCCCGTGCGATGTTCGGGGTTGTCGTCAATCTCGGCAACCCTGCAGTTCTCGCAGTATGTGCCGCCGATTTTGTCGGCTGAGGCTACAAATGCTGCCCAAACTGACGTTGCTGCCCCTTGAGGAACCGTTTGCCAATCAAACGCCGATTCGGCAGCTGCAGCTTGGTCGCTATTCATCGCCTTCATCATTGACTTTACTGTTTCAGTCTGGATTGCTCCTGGATGAACCGCTGCAGATCTAACACCCTGATTCTTGTGACACCTGTCGAACTCGACTGAAAACAAGATTAGGGCTGTCTTGGAGCGTCGATATGCCAGCAATGGATCGTAGGAAGTTGTCTCACAATTGGGATCATCAAGGGAGACATCCGCCCCTCGGTGGCCGGCGGAAGAGACGACAATTAGGCGGCCATCTGGCTTGAGAAGGCTTCTCAGCCGATTGGCTAGAACAAAGTGCCCGATGTAATTGATCCCAAACTGCGTCTCAAAACCGTCCTGCGTAACACCACGCGGAGTGGCCATCACACCAGCATTCAAAATCACAGTGTCGAAAAGCTCATGTGCGTCCACCAGAGCGTCGGCACAGCGACGCACGCTTGCTAAGGACGCCAAATCAAGATTGACGAAATCGAGACCTCCGCCGTTCGAAACATCCTTCGTGATCTGTTTCGTCGCGCTTTCAGCCTTCGTTGCATCGCGTACCGTCCCAGTCACGAAGGCTCCATGTGCAACCAGACTGCGAGCAGTCTCCGCGCCGATCCCGGAGGTTGCTCCGGTCACTAAAACTCGCTTCCCCCGGAGGTCAACGCCACTCAAAATCTCATCTGTTGTTGGATTTGTACTCACCGTATTGTGCATGCACTGTCTCTCTTTCGCCCCATGTTCCGTAGTTTCATTGGGTCATATTAAGGATATGGATTGCCGATAATTCGGAGCGAATGAAGCACTCTTTAGTTTGCCTGATCCGCTCAAATGGCTCTCTTCAACCGCTGTTAGAGACAATAGTTTAGAGGCAAGCCATGAGTTTGTTTGAAGAACTGAGAACGATTGCTGTTCGTCACGCCCGCGGCTTAGGGACCGAGAGCCCAGTACCTGGTCTGCGGTTCCACCGCACCGAGGCCGACAAAAAGACGAGTGATCAATTCATCTACCAGCCCATGCTCTGTGTCGTTCTTCAGGGTGAAAAAAGAGTTGCGCTGGGCTCCACACTTTTCAATGTTGCAGCCGGTCAGTATCTTATCGCGACAGTTGACTTACCTGTAAGCGGAAGCCTTATCAACCGCGAGCAGGGAGAGCCTTGCATTGCGCTCGGGCTAAAACTTAATGCAGAACTTCTTGCTGAAATCCTAATAATGCCGCCCTCGATGCGGGTGCCTGAAACACCAAGCTGCGGACTGGTGGTTGGTACGCTCAATTCGGAACTGCTGGATGCACTTGTACGCCTTACAAAGTTGCAAGACGAACCCTCCTCTGTTGCGTACCTCTCACCTCTTTTTACTCGGGAAATTATCTTTCGGCTCCTGCAGAGTCCTGCGGCCTCGATGCTGCGTCAGTTCGCCGCGGCCGACAGCAGCGCATCCGGTGTTGCACGAGCAATTCGGGCCATGCGCGACAACTACACGGAAATGTTTCCGCGACGACTCGCCCGCACTGCAGGCATGAGTATCGCATCCTTCAATCGCCACTTCCGCGCAGTAACCGCGATGAGCCCTTTGCAGTACCAGAAGCGAATTCGGCTAGCTGAGGCAAGACGACGCCTGGTTCTTCATCAAGACAACGCAGTCAAAGTCGGCTTTGATATCGGATACAACAGTTCATCTCAATTTAGTCGCGAATATTCGCGAGAGTTCGGCAGGCCGCCTCGTGAGGATGGGCGGTGGCTACAGTCCCAAGCCGCACCTCACGCTTATACGAAAACTGTGTCACAACCGAAAAAGAGCATAAGCGCCTAGAGGTAAACCAACATTCAAATGATTCGAGGAGTTCAAATCAAAGGGAAAACAGAATCCGTTTCCAGCGAATACGCCGAACGCCTCACGCTGCCCTACAGCGCCAAATTGTGGATTCGGCTTGCCTTGGCCGTGGTTGTCATTACACCCCTCTCTCTAGGCGTTCACGAGATCATGCTGGAAGGCCTTCGCGTACCTCATCCGCCGCGTCTACACCTTCCCGCGTGGGCCCCATGCCTTAATGCACTGAGTGTCGTGACAGGGTTGGGTCTCATTTGCAGGTTTGCAGACACGCGAATACCTCTTCGACGGCTGCTTCGCCTACTCGGCCTCGCCGTTGTTATGCTCAACGAAACGCTAAGGGTTTACTTCATTGACGTGGCCCTATGCAAGGCTTGGCTGTTTCAGGGCGTCACCGCTGTCCCCAACGCACTGTATCTGTTTTTGTTGGCCTGCACTGTTGTAATCGTTTCCAGGCGAGCGCGGCGTAATTGGAACTTCGCTGGATTGCTTATGACCATCGCAGTGGCGTTCCCGCTGCTAGTCCGTCCCGCTTTGGATCGAGTAATGATCCCTGTACTGCGGTCGCTGGCAAGATTCGACTATCCCCAGCTTTACTTTGAGCCTTACCCTTTAAAAATCTTTGTCCCGATCTACGCGGGCTACCTTGAGCCAGTGCTGGCCACATTTCTCGTAGCCTGGATGGTCTGGCCAGCTATGAGGGTACTTAAGTGGCAACGTGTTCTATTGTTTTCGATCATCATCTTGCTGCTGAAGGGTTCAATCATTAACCTTCTGGTTTGGAGCTTCTGGATTCCGGGATCGCTGGCGATGGGCATGCTCAGTGAGGGCCAATTCACAATGGAAGTTCTTGTTCTCGGTTTGCTGACCGGGTCAGCATGGGAGTGGCTACGTTCCAATGTTCTAGTAGACCAGCACTCAGGAGAATAGGAAGGAAGAATATTATGGCGGCAAATTGTTTGCAGCTACTCGCACCGCTACAGTGACTGATGTGTATACAAAAAGAGGAGTGTTGTCGAAAAGGATAAAGCTTTGCGTACGGCAGAAAAGGATGACAAATACCAACACTTCCTAGACATCTCCGCTAGATGCAATGTTAAAGCGAGAGCAGTCGGCAGGCAGGAGGCTTCGTTGCTAACAGCGCTTTCGTAACAGCCTTAGGCGTTTCCTACGCTTAGAAGTGAGGGGTAGGGACGGTCAGAGAAGACTCGCCGACAGTATGCATTCAGACAAATGCAACAGAGTGGCGGGGTGCAGTGGACTGCATCCGCGCCACTCTGTGAATTTATATAACTTTCGGATTAAGGACAGGTGCCGTAATTAGGTTTACCGTACTCCGTAAACAACATGCTCCTAGCGTCATTAGATTGGAATCCTACGGTGTACCCGCCGGCACCCAACCCGGAAGCCGCAGGACCGGCAGGGCCCATTTGTACGCCAGAGTAGAGTTTGGGTCCTAGCCATGTTGAACCATCGGTTGATGACGTAACGAGCATTTCGTTCCCGGCATCATTTGCCCTGTAGATCACGTAGATGGAGCAAATGTCAGCGACGACTGCGGGAGAACTGTCACCCCCCATGTACTGGTTAGGTAACGCCTGCGAAGTGAAATTTACACCGTCTGTTGAGGAAGCCACAATTACGGCATTCCCCGGATTTAGAGCCTTGAATGCGACGAAGAGCTTATTGTGAAACGCACTCATAGCTGGTGCGCTTCCCATCTGAACTCCGTTGGACGCGGACGCGGCCGGGAAGGTCGTTCCGCTTGAAAGAGAAGTTGTATACAGCAGATTGCGGGCGTCGTTGGATTGAAAGGCCGCCCATAACTTGCCGTTGAAGACTGCCAGAGCGGGAACCCCGCCAATTTGAACGCTACCTGAGCCGGTCGCTGCCGGAAAGGTGGTGGTGCTCGAGGCCGTCGTGAAGAGCAAGTTACGCGTGTCGTTCGACTGGAAGGCCACATACAACTGACTGTTGAATACCGCCATTGCAGGTGCGCTGCCCATGATGACACTGCTGGACAAAGTTGCCGCCGGGAAAGTCTGGCCGAGCGGTGTGGAAGAGACAAAGAGCAAGTTCCGTGGGTCGTCTGAGAGAAACGCGGTGTATGCAGTATTTCCTATGGAGGCCATGGCTGGCTTTGAGCCCATCAGTATGTTTGCTTGCATCGTTGCCGCAGACGGGAACATGTCCTGCGGACCGGGACCGTTCGGGTCGTTCGGCCCGGTATACGAAGCTGCCTCTGTATTCTTGAATGAGGTGAATAGGGCATTTCTCGCATCGTCCGATTGGAAGCTGACCGTGATGCCGCCTGGGTAGGCGGTTGCAGCTGGCCCCGATGCTCCCATTCGCGCGTTGAGATAGGCCGCAGGCCCTTGCCAAGTTGATCCGTCGTTTGAAGCGGTCACGAGCATTTCATTCGCGCCATCGTTTGCACTGTAGATGCAGTAAAGGACGCCGTTAGAAACGACAAGAGCGGGGGAACTGTTAGCGCCCATGCTCTGGCTAGACAGCAGTTGTGAGGTGAAGGTAATGCCGTCTGCTGACGATGCGAACCAGAGATCATTACTGGCATCGTTCGCGCGGAAAGCAACATAGAGCTTATGGTTGAAGACAGCTAATGCTGGGGTTCCACCAATATTGACGTTAGAGATACCAGTTGCTCTCGGCCAAGTAACTCCGTCATTCGATGCCGCAATCTGAAGACTGTGACTGCTGTCGTTCGCTTGGAAAGCAAGAATCAGTTGATGATTGAAGGCAATCAACGAAGGCGCACTGCCCATTAGAAGGTTAGAGTATCCGGTTGCTGTCGGGAAGTTTCCTCCTGTTGTTGAAGAGGTAATAAAGAACTCGTTGCTTGAATCATTCGCTTTGAAGCCCACAAAGAGTTGATGATTGAAGACGGCGAGCGCAGGCGCGCTGCCCATGTGTATGTTTGCGTAGCCTGTAGCCGCTGAATAAGGCTGTCCAAACGCCGTCGAAGTCACAAAAAGCTGGTTACGTGAGTCGTCTGAACGAAAGCCCACAAACAAAGCATTATTGAAGTAGGCCATACTTGGTTTCGATCCCATGAAATCATTCGCCTGTAAATCGGCGGGCTGCTCGAAGCCGTCTTGAGGGCCGGGACCGTTTGGATCATTCGGACCATTGTAAGTCGTTACGGCTGAAGCGGTCGGATTACTGCTGCCGCCGTAACCCGCGGCAACGATGTTGGCTTGCACCGAATCTTCGGTCGCATCCGATGGGTACCCGGCTGTTATGACGCCTTCAAAGAAGGAGCCCACGCCGGAGTTGCTATTGTCTCCGCCTGTACCGAGGACAATGGCGCCCTCTTTGCTCATCGGGGTATACCCGGAATGTACGGTGGGCAAGCTCCCCGCGTACATCGTAATCAGCCCTCCCGATTGTGCATTGCCTCCTCTTAGAGAAAAGATGGTTTTACCGTCGTTTTTGAGGGTCGCCGTAACGAAGTTGCTGTTGAGAGTCGTGTCGGATGAATTTTGCCCGTTCCCCATGTATTGCCCATTTTCTAGATCGGCCTCGACCCAAGGTCCGGGACCGGAACACGGACCGAACTCGCAGTAAGTCCCGAAGTTTAGTGCGTCCATGTGACCATTGCCTGTATCTTTGGTACTGGTCTCGGCATTGCCGTAGTCGAAACAGCAGGCGCCGTTGACGTTTGTTCCGCTGGTTACCATATACATGCCTTCCGGCGCGGAACCGGTAGCAACGCCCTTTGTATAATTGTTACGGTAACCCACGCCGGCCCCAAGGTTCATGCCATATGCCTTGTTTCCGTTGATGGTCATCGGGATTGCGTTTGCCAGGGCTGGTAAGTCCTGCGGACCGTTGCCGCCGGGGCCCTCCACGCTAAGGTCATTATGAAAACTGGTCTGGTCGTACACGGTCGAGATCGTGCAAGTCGTGTTGGAGCAGAAGGAATCCTGCGGTGCCGCCACAATGAATCCTGTGGAGGGAGAGACCCCAACGTCCAGGAAGTTATTGTCAGCAGCGCGTAGGACACGGTATAGATTGCCGCTGTAGTTGCTGTACAGGGCTCGCGTTGTGCTGTGAGCCGCAACGCACGGCGTGCCCCCGGCAGCATAAATATCACAAACCCCTTCGGTGGACCGGCCCGATCCGCTGCCACCGCTATTCCCTCCGCCTCCGCCACCGCCCCCGCCTGAGTTTGACTGATTTACAGTGAGGGCAACACTATTGGAGGTAGCCGATGGATTATAACCATCGCCAGGGTATACCGCCGTATACGTGTGCACGCCGGCCGTTAGGCTGTTGATGACAAAGCTCGCGCTGCCATCGATGATTGGTGCCGTGGCAACGGTAGTAGATCCTTCCTCTAGTTGGGCGGTGCCGGTCGCGGAGGGCGCGTTCAACTCGGCGTCGATCTGCAATGAATCACCCGCCTGCGGACCGGCCAGGTCCGTGGGAGGAAGCATCAGGCCGAATACCTCTGTCGTTGAAGAACCCTGGGTGCCATCCTGCATGTAGGAGATGTTACGCAGGCCGCGGGACTTCAGCTGCGCGAGGAAGTTGTTTGAATCGTCGCGCGTGACCCCGGTGTAGCCATTCGAAACAACAAAGTTAATATCCCCGCGATCGTCCGTAGAATCCGAGGGACGAGTCGAATCGTATCCTGAACTCCCAGGAACGTTGTAGTAGAAGTTCGCCAGCGTGACACAGCAGTAACCCGTGGTGGTGAAGAATTGCGGCGTTTTGGATGCGTCGTTCGGATCGACATAGTCCTGGAACGGGCTGAATACCGTGATGGACTCAGACTGGCCCGTCGCAAAGTTGGTCTTTGCGGCGTTCAGGAAGGAGGTGAGGATACCTCCAGACTTCTTATACTGTATCTCGACAGCGGAAACATCGATGGCGCCTTCAGTTTCCCAGGCCTTTAGATCGCTGGTCATTCCAGCTTCGCTGCCATACACAGTCGCCGCTATGTCACCCGTGTTGTAAACCGGCTGGAAATGAACTTCTCCATAGTAGGCTCCAAAGGTTTGTTTGTAGATGTCGATCGACGTCGTTCCTGCTGGGGAGCCTGAAGGAGGAATGAAACCTTTTGATGGGATTTTGAACAAAGTCGATTGATAGAGTGGACGCCCTTTGTAATCAATCATCGATGCGACGACCGACCATGCCGCTTTGGCCGTTGCAGGATCCCTGAGATCAAGAGCTACGACGATTGGGATCTTATTTTGGCTTATGTACTGAAGCGCTTCTTGCAGGGTAGAAGGATACTCTCCATATATCTGTCTACCACTGCCGCAGCCGGCACCGTAGTAAGGTCCCGCCTCATGATCTTTTATGATACTGACAGTATCCCGGATTACGGTGCCCGCTGTTCCGCCCCGCGTGTCCGCAAAACTTATCGTGTTGACCGGGAAGTCGACGGAATCATTGGACTCGGATATACCCTGCGCGGTGAAAGGGTCAAATCTATCGTTGGAAAAGCCATAGTTACACCACTCTCGTCCCCATGTGAGATCATGGCTGAGGATCGGCACGCCATCGCTGGTAAGCTTTACATCGAGCTCGATTTCCTCGATCCCAGCCTCCCCAGTAAGTCCCATTGACCATCGACTGTTTTCCGGCACCCACCCGTTTGAGCCGTCGATCAAGGCGTGCAGCCCACGGTGTGACGACACAACGACGAGATCGCTGTGCGGGTGCTCGATTGCAGTCATAATATTCACGGCATCGAGATGATTAGGGTTGTAGTTTTGTGCGCCCAATGGCGCGCCAAGGCTAATAAAGAATATTGCGAGTAGCTTGGCGAAGCGGGTCCATACTCTGTCGGTGAACAGCGTGATCTCTTCGCCAGTAACAGTCCAGTTGCGTGAAGCGCGTAAAATACAGATGCTGGAGTAAAGATGGACCTTCTCGTGCTTGTCATATACTGGAGATTGAACCATGTAATACCTCCAATTGCTGAGTTATAAAGCCGGTCCATCAGTAACCAGCTTAGCTGTTGTAATTGCCGATAGTTGGCCATGCAGTTCCCTTTCGCTTGCATGCGGGCCGGCCTCCATACCCGCGCTTGGCGGTCGTTCCATCTCGAGACGTCGCCATCCAAAATCTCCAGAGTCGGCTCGATCAGGTGTCAATCCAGCGAGTTGGGAAAGCTGAGATACGCAGCTTTGCAGCCCCATACGGGAGCAGTTCTAAGCAGTTCCGGGTCGAAAGGACCTGATTTTGAATGAGCGGAAGTGATGCGACGACACCGTCATTTGAGAGCCAAGTGTTGAGCTTGTACCTGGCTACCTGGAGTCGGACGGGAGCGGTGACGGCTGAAAAAGGGACACCTCCTAGGGGAGATTCGATTACCTGTATTGGTTCAGCCGAGCACTCGATAGGATCGTGCGCATAATTCCAAGCCTGCAGCGGGAATACCTGCTAGTCTGCCGCGGGACCTCGATCGCGACCGGCAGTCAGGGTGAACCGCGTCTCCCCGGACTGGAAGCCGGGAGCACTGGAGGTTACCTGATACTCACTTGGTCCAAGATTGGTGAACCGGTACAGGCCTGAGCCATCGCTCCGGACCTTCTGTTGCAGTGTAGACCAGCGTTATCTGAGCCCCGGGGATGTTCGCCCCCGCGCTATCGCGGATGTTGCCCTGAATAGCGGGCGTAAACTGCGCGTGCGCTCCTGCTGCTGTCAACAGCATGAGAGCGGAGAATATCGCGTATCGCGGCATACGCAAACGGCAGGTGATCGCGCGAACGCTGGAAGCTGCTCGGAAACGACTTGTCAGGACTAGCGAGAAGATCGGGGCAATCATCGTCATTCCTCGTCGAGCGGAATGTAGCAGAGGCGTGGGCGGAGCCAAAGCCATTTCACGGATGCACCGCGGCTGCAAGAGCGAACCAGCTCAGAATGAATGGTTTACCTTGCAATCATGTATCATGATTCAAGACCTTTGGATCCGTGACGACCCCGCTTACAAAGCTGCGTTTCACGTCTATTTACCGAGGTTCGCAAGACTGTTGGGGAGTCGTTTGATCCTAGAGTCGAGCGGATTCCCGTCCCGGGCGGCACGCTGCTCGGCTTTCGTACTTCCGTTTGGGCTCGGCAAGATGCCTGATCCACGCAACCCACGCATCTTGCCTTCAAGGCGGCACCCCTTTGCTATCGACCCCGGAACGGGAGGCTTCGAGGATCGCCCTCAGGATGCGGCGCTTTCCGTAAAAATCGAAAGCCGGCACCAACTCATCTGTGCGTCAGAACAAGCGGCAAAATACATTCTCTATACGCAATTCCTCTTACTAGACGGCTCTTGTTGGAAAACCAGGTGATGAGGCAGCGATTTCCAGATTTCTGAGATAGCTAGCCATTCGATCATGACGTCCAAGCAGACATCCTTAAAAATGTCGTCAGCATTTGCCGTCAGCCGCGCTTCTCTTTGTTGATTCAACGGTTCGCCTGATATAAAAGCGTGTTGCGGTCGAGGAAACGCTTTACTTCTTCCGCCGCGATTCGGGAATGGAACGGGGCCTATACCGAATCGAAGGCCGCGTCTTCGGGATTCCGAACAACGCGCTCATGCAGACACCGGGATCAAAGTGCAGTGAAGTCTCTTCGTCGCGGAGCGCAACGTCTCGATTTTTCGGCGTCTCGCCTAGGTGATAGGGCAAGACGAAGACATAATCGTCGGTGGTATCCAGGCCGGGAGCATACCGACCGAAATCTTCAATCAACTCCTCGATAAATTTCCAAACTCTACAGAGCTTGAAAGTGCATTTGTGCACCGTAGGCTTCGCGGCTGTGAAGGGGCGCGTTTCGAGCAGCGGACATCGCATTTGCGAATGTTTCAATTCATCGTGCGCCAAGCTAGTATTTCGCTGCGAACCGCACTGGAACCCATGTTTCTCGTTCCGAGGAGTACCTCAAAATGCGGCATAGTGCCGTCAGAGCGCCGTATCCGCTCTAAAAATGGCAGCAGTTTTGCGTCGTCATTAACGAAGTCCATTGCCGCCTCAGTGCCCGACATCGACGTACCCTCTAGAATTAACGCATTGCCATCTCCTGCAAGACTTGGCATGTAGGCGACCACTCCGAACACTCGTTGCTGCGGATCGTACGCTCCAGACTCCCATCGTGCAGGTTCGTTCTTCTGCGGGTTGCGGTTAAGAACCGCATAGGTTTTCTTGTAGTCATCCTTGAGCACGAAGTTCATGTTCTGCTCAAAGAGCTCAACCCATGGGTTAGCCGAAGATGCGCCCAGTAAAATAACAGTACCGCTCTTCAAATCGTTGGGGCGCAAATCCCGAGCATACCGGACAGACACATCGCTTCCCAGGGCCCGCGCTCGATCCTTAAGCATGAGGATCGCCTCAACATCAGCCATGGAAGTATACCGGCGGTTGGCCAAATTGAGGAGCCAGTCGCTACGTGATGCCGCTGGTCCGATCTGGGGTGGTCCGTTCGATTCGAACCGGTACGCTCCGTCTAAGTAACCCTTCAGATCTATTTCCTGTCCCGAAAGACCATGGAAGAGCACCAGTCCTGAATCGGGAGCAATGACCATCGTCGATTGACTCTTTGTGAAGACTTGGCTCCAGAAGGGGTGCGCCTGTGGAAACGCAGCAGCTGGCACGAAAGCGCGACGATCATGAGCCCACACAGCCAACAGCATCAGGCCAAAGACTAAACTGATCCCCCACGGCAACCAACGACGAAGAAAATAGGCTCTAAACTCAATTTTGGGAATATCAGCAAGACTTGAGGGAGCAGTGTCGGCTATAACCTCCGTATTCTCGGCAGCGGCTAGGGTGGGAGCAGCAGCAGTTTGCGTCTCAAACACCGGCACGTAACCTCCGCGAGGAATCACAATGCGCACCGGCTCGTCTGCGCCCTCCTGCTGAAAATACAGTTCGAGACGCTGCCGCAGCCGGCTTGCCTGACTGCGTACAATCCCGTCCACTGACGAGTCATAATCCTGCGCTCGTTCAAAGACCGCTTGACCGATCTTTTGTTCATTCAACTCCGCCTCTCGTCCTTTGAGCGCCATCTCGCAGACGTAGGTCAGCATCGTGCCGAGACGCTCGCTGCGACCGAAGGTCGATGAATGAACAATGCGGCGTACCAGCTCACGCTGGGCTGCGACCGGCACAATCGCTTGGGATCGCGCCGGGCGTCGGGAACCAGCATCTGCTGCTCCACGCTCTGGTCTCGTGGTAATCATATGTCTTCCTAAACCGGATCAGTCTAATACATCAGTGTGAACAGGCGGCAAATCAGATCCTGGCAAGACTTTGAACCGTGCGTCATGATGCATGAAGATATGGCAAACACCTGATTATAGAGTGGTTCATAACTGTAACGGTTGAGCATCCGTGAAATGCTTTGCGTTGCCATTTGCATTCCTGCTACTTGTTGTTCGCCTCAACGGACGTCAAGAAAGAAGGAACGCAATGAACCACGCTAAGCCTATCGACTGTTCGAAGCGGCCGGTTGGCCATTTGATCTATGGGGTAATATCGCTCGCGCTATATTTTCTGCTGGCGTCTCCGACCGCGTTCGCGCAGTTTACCGCCGGAGTGCAGGGCAACATCCAGGATACCGGCGGAGCCAACATACCGAACGCCCAAATGACTCTCCTCAACACCGAGACGAAAGTGCAGCAAGCCGGCACCAGCGATTCTTCTGGCCTCTATCGCTTCACTAGTCTTGGCCCTGGAACTTATGAGGTCTCGGTCGCTGCAAAGGGCTTTACGCCCGTGAAGGAGCGGTTCACATTGACGGCCGGCCAAATTCGAGATGTTTCCTTGAAACTCAATGTCGGCACCGAAACCACCAGCGTCACGGTCACGAGCGAGGCGCCGGTTCTAGACACGGCGGACACTCGTGAACAAGTGACACTTGCTCAGACCGCGTTGGAGAATCTGCCGTTAGCGACCAGAAATCCTATGTCATTGTTGGCAGTCACGCCCGGAGTGACCGGTATACAGCCCCCAACCACGACATTCAATCCTGAGACCACGAACCATTACAGCGCGGGTGGTCGAGGCGGGAACGCGAACACCTTTATTGTCGACGGGTTGGATGTAGACAGCGTCATCGGAGAAGGAGTCAGTAACCTTACGCCAAACGTCGATTCACTCTCGGAAGTAACGATTCAAACGAACACGTATGACGTGGACTACGGAAAGTCAAGCTCCATAGAAACGCTCATGTCTTCCCGACCCGGAACAGCCGAGTATCACGGTTTTGCAAGCGCCTACTACACTTATCAAGGACTCTCGGCCCGTGGGGAATACGGCGTGCCACAACCGACCCGTCTGTCGCCGTATCACACTACTGATCTGTCCTTTGGCATCGGCGGACCGATCATACCGAAGAAGAAGCTCTTCTTCTTTGCGACCTTGGAACCGTACTATTCCTCTACTCCAAATCCCGCTTTGACAGCCGTCGGAGCTCTTGCTCCGAATAGCGGAAGTTTGACCTTTGAGGACCCGGCGTTCGTAGCTTTTGCCCAACAGGCTAAGCCTGGTTCACTGGAAACGTCTCTGCTCACTAAATATCCTGTTAGCAAGGTAGTTTTCCAATCGACCAGAACCGCCCAACAGGTCTTCGGAGCTCAAAACACAGCAGCAAATACCGGTTGCAACACACCCAGTACCGATAACATTCCTTGCGCGACAGCGGTTTTCGACCAGGGTATCTTTAATGGCACAGCACCAAACGCCTCGTACCAATACAGCGTCCGCCTCGATAAGGTTTTCGACAAGGATCGCATCAACGGCTTCTTTGTTCGAAACACGATCGCGAGTTCGGCGCCAAGCCCACGGCCACAATTCACGACGAGCAGTAATCTTTACACTTTCTCTCTACAGGGAAATGAAACGCATACTTTCTCTGCACGTTTGCTGAATGAGGCCCTTATTGGCTATAACCGGATCGAGGGATACACGCCAGATAAGGGCTTGTTTACAGTCCCGGTGGTCAATGTAACAAATCTGGGTGTTGGTTGGGGGGATGCTAACCCCTATGAAGACTATATCCAGCATGTCTTCCACTGGAGAGACGTTGTCACCTATGTTCGTGGGAATCACGACTTCAGACTTGGTTATGAAGGCACGCATGGAGACGATTTGGCATATTTTGCGGGCAGATACAGCCAGCCACTTTTTACGTATACCAGCATTATCAATCTGATTAATGACAATCCGTTTTCTGAAACCAATATCGCATTCAACCCAGTCACCGGGCTGCCGTTTCCCGACAACTATGGCTTCGCCGCAACCACGGGTGGCGCGTTTGCGGAGGATTTTTGGAAGGTTGGACACAGGCTTACAGTCAACTATGGTATTCGTTACGATAACTTCGGTAACGCATATCCTGCTCTCGGGCAGACGGTTCTGTCGAACTTTCATCCGGCAACAGGCTCTTCGTTTGCTCAAAGTGTCGGCAATGGAGCCTTCACGCAACAGAGCCACACCTTCGCTCATGATCTGAATTGGAGATTCAGTCCCCGTGGAGGATTTGCCTATGATCTGTTCGGTAAAGGGGATTGGGTTCTTCGCGGAGGTGCAGGCCTTTACAGAGACCAGTTCACCCTCGGCAACCAGGAAAACGGACTAATTGCCAACCCTCCCGGTCCTGTTCGGCCGACGTTCAAAAATGACGGATCAACTCCGCCGCCAGTCTTCGGATTTGCAACTTCAAACACCTACCCGTTCGGATTTCCATACCCAGCGTTTGTCGGAGCTCCGTTGGACGCAAAGGGCGGCCGAGTTGGAGGGGGTTTCACGACGATCGGTATCGACCCTAACCTCAGTTTGCCTCGCATTCTGAACTATACGTTGACGCTTGAGCATTCGTTGACAAAGAACCTGGTGGCTAGTTTAGGTTACCAAGGATCACATGGCGGGAATTTGATCACGAATGGAGGCAATCTCGCCGCTCACACCTACGGCAACGACGTGAACAACTTTGCAGGGGATCTGCTGCAACACCCTGACTTCGCAACATCTGGTGCCTACACGGGAAGCGGAGTCCAAACTCGACTTAATACGAGCTTCGCCGCCATCACATATGCAACAAACGGGCCAACATCTAATTACAACGCCGTCGTTGCATCGGTCAAGGGGAAGTTCACGAAGCGCGGTTTTATTACGGCTTCGTACACTCATTCAAAAGCAATGGACGATTGGCTGAGCTACCCGACGGCAGCGCCGCCCTATAGCCAATACTATTCGCCGTCGCTTTTCAACATACCGAACGCTTTCGCCTTAGGCGGGGCCTACGAGCTACCAGGCGATCAACTGGCGAACTCCATTCTTAGACGCGTAGCCGGAGGATGGACATTGAGTGGAATTACCACTCTCCAGTCGGGTACACCCTTCAGCGTGCAAAACACAAATCCTCTAGCGGTAAGCACCACCGGGACCGATGGTGCGCCCATAACCTCCGCAAACTATGCGGCCGAACTAGCTGCCGGTCATCTCCAGTATGTCCCGACAAGCGGCGACTATAACGCGGACGGAAATAACACGGATTACCCTAAAGTGACCGCGTACACACAGAAGCACAACAGAAGCGACTTCCTAATCGGCCACGGGGTCTTTCCTGTGTGTGCGGGTGGCGCGCTTCCTTGTGGGAACTTCGCGCTTCCGACCTTTGGCTCAGAGGGAAATCAGACTCCAAATCGCTTCCTAAATCCTGGTTATGCGGACACCGATCTTACATTGAAAAAGACCACACGCATTACCGAGCGTGTCAATGTGGAGCTGCGCCTCGATACGTTCAACCTCTTCAATCGAGTAAACCTCATGACTGTCGATCCGAAGCTGCAAGACACCACATTTGGTCAGTCCAACGCCACGTATGCGGCTAGAAACATGCTGCTCGGAGCAAGAGTCAACTTTTGAAACGATAGAGGAATTCTTTTATGGGCGGGTGACTTCTTCTGAAGTCACCCGCTCACAATTCTCTTTGTATAACCAACTTTGCGATTCGAGCTGAGGCTCTGAGAAGCGAAGCTCGGTTGTTGATATCCCGCGAACACCAGTATTCGGTCACCAATGTAATCCAGGGAGATCAAGGGATACGATCCTCCATCGACAACTTCGCGCTCGGCACAATCGCTAAACACGGGACTAATGCTCTCAATGATGACACGTAGAAAATTCGTAGAGGTAGGTACGGCGACCCTTGCGGCGGTAGCCCTGCAACAAAATGACGTTTTGGCCGTTGCCCCACACGTTTCTCCGGCGAAACTTGCTCCTCTATCATTTGGAGGGCTTCCGCTCGGACAAATCCGCCCTACAGGTTGGCTTCGTCGACAGCTTCGCATTCAGGCCGATGGCCTGAGCGGACATCTGGATGAGTTCTGGCCCGATGTTGGTCCGCAAAGCGGTTGGCTGGGTGGTCCCGGCGAAAGTTGGGAACGCGGTCCCTACTTCATCGACGGATTACTTCCACTCGCGTGGCAACTGGATGACGAAAGTCTCAAGACCAAAGCAATGCGTTTTATCGACTGGACTCTGAACCATCAGGCACCAAGCGGCAGGATTGGGCCAGGTAGAAACAATGACTGGTGGCCGCGCATGGTGATGGCGAAGGTATTGGCTCAGTATCATGACGCCACCGCGGACCCTCGTATCATTGAAGTGCTCACACGCTACTTTCACTACCAACTTGCCGCATTGCCAACGCGTCCTTTGCGCGATTGGGGCAAGTACCGATGGCAGGATGAAGTACTTGTAGTGGAATGGCTCTACGATCGCACCGGTGACGCGTTATTGTTGCGTCTTGCACGTCTCCTCGAACGGCAAGGATACGATTGGACCGCCGGATTCGCCAACTTCAAGCATATGGGCGTAACCTCGCGCGCCGACCTCGACGCTGCCGCAACGCACGGGGGTAAGTCCGAGCGTATGGAGACCCACGGTGTCAACAATGGGCAGGCCCTAAAGACTGCGGCCGTCCAGTATCGCCTCTCTGGTGAAGCTGCAACCGAGCTGGCCAACTTCAAGCGACAGATAGAGACGCTTGACCGCTTCCATGGTATGCCGAACGGTATGTTCTCATGCGATGAGCATCTGGCGGGCCTCGACCCAAGCCATGGCACTGAACTCTGTACGGTGGTGGAGACTCTCTACTCGCTTGAGGTCATACTCGCAACCTTTGGCGATGCTTTGGTCGGTGACCGGATAGAGAAGATTGCTTTCAATGCGCTTCCTGGCACCTTCGACGACGATATGTGGGCGCACCAATATGATCAGCAGTCCAATCAGATTCAGGTGGGGCTCAATTCTAAGCCGTGGACAACGAATGGACCTGAATCGAATCTGTACGGACTAGAACCTAACTTCGGCTGCTGCACAGCGAACTTTCACCAGGGTTGGCCCAAATTCACGTCCAGCCTGTGGATGCGCTCGCCCGATGGAGGTTTGGTAGCTTCCTTATATGCCCCGTGTGAGGTCGAGACCACAGTCGGCAATCACAAGCTCTCTCTGAGTGTGGAGACCGAGTACCCGTTCAAGCAGGACATCCGCATTGTTGTGTCCCCCGAGGCTCCCGTTAGCTTCCCCTTGAGGCTGCGGATCCCTGCATGGGCTCACGCCGCCACCGTTTCAATCAACGGTCAGTCGGCACCGATTGATGCAAAGCCAGCGACGTTCGCACTCATCAATCGGCAGTGGGTTTCAGGCGATGTCGTTGACCTCCACCTGCCCATGGTTCCTTCCGTTTCACGCTGGTACAACAATTCGATTACGCTGATGCGGGGCCCCTTAGTGTTCTCACTTGATCCAGGGCAGAGTTGGGTCAAACTCCGCGATAGGGGATTGACTGCAGACTGGCAAGTCTACCCTCGGAAGTTTTGGAATTATGCCTTGCTCGTCGATGAGAGCTCGGCAGCCCAGATTGAGGTTGTCGAGGGGACAGTCGGCCCCAAACCTTTTTCGGGAGTAACGGTTCCGGTGAAGTTGCGACTCAAAGCTCGTCGAATAGACACCTGGCGCTCTGAGGATGGAGTCGCGGCACCCGTACCGAAGGGGTTGCAGGTCAGCACAAATTCCGATGAGTTGCTGGAACTGACTCCTTATGCTGCGGCGAAGTTGCGTGTTACTGCTTTTCCGCAACTCCAAGTCATTGAGCAAAGTGAGCTTGCTAAGAGTGACGTGACTTGAAATTGAACCCAATGCTCGCCGTTCCGCACAACGATAGGCCGTCAAAGTTGGCGCCATCGGCTCCTAACAGCAGGCGAAACATCAGTGAGATACCAAAAGTAAGGGTTTCGCATTCGCCGATCTTTCTATGGCGCACATACATGTGTTCAGCTTGCCAACGCTCTACAAGGATGGTCAGTACATGATTGCAAGCAAGAAGAGTCTTCATCTTTCTAACGCAACCGTATCTGAGTTAGATAACAGAGTTCGCCGCCCTTCGTACGACCGCAGCAAGCTACGTCCGCACACCATACATATGGGAGTTGGCGGCTTTCATCGCGCACATCAGGCCGTATATCTCGACAACCTACTTGAATGCGGGACCCTCACCGACTGGGGCGAGTGCGGCATGGGCGTCCTGGCTCACGATGTCGCTATGCGCGACGCGCTCCGCGAACAGGATTATCTCTATACCGTCCTCGAACGCAGCGCCGATGTGCAGGCCGCACGTATTGTCGGCTCAATCATGGATTTCTCGCTTGCGCCTGAGAATCCCGAGGCCGCTATCGAACGGCTCGCGCATGAAGACACACACCTGGTTTCGCTCACCATCACAGAGGGTGGCTATTTCGTCCACGAAGGCACCGGCGAGTTTTCGCAAGATGACCCATCGATCCAGCACGACGTGCGAGAGCCTAACGCGCCTATCACCTCGCTAGGACTCATGACCGCCGCACTTTTGCTCCGCCGAGACCGAGGCCTCGCTCCATTCACTTTTATGTCCTGCGACAATCTGCAAGGCAACGGGCACGTCATACGTAGAGTCCTCCTAGGTCTTGCCCAGCTACAGGACTCCACACTCCATCGTTGGATCGCTGACAACGTGGCTTTCCCAAACAGCATGGTCGATCGCATTACACCAGCTACTACTGCATCCGATCGTGAACAGTTGCAGAGGGATTTTGGCATCAACGACGCATGGCCGGTCGTCACTGAGCCGTTCCTGCAATGGGTCATCGAGGACACCTTCTGCAACGGTCGGCCGCCTTGGGAGGAGGTCGGTGCGGAGATTGTTACTGACGTTATGCCCTACGAGCTGATGAAGATTCGCCTGCTGAACGCCAGTCACATGGCGATGGCATACCTTGGAGCACTCACCGGCCATACCTTCGCGCATGAAGTTATGCAAGACCCCGTTTTCGACGTTTTTATCAAAGCCTTTATGAGGGAAGTCACACCCGTCGTTCCGCTCATCCCGGGTACATCTATCCCCAGTTACAAGAGCACGCTCATCGAGCGGTTCGCCAATCCTACGATTAACGATCGTGTGGCTCGCCTCTGCTCCGAAGGCTCCGCCAAGATGCCGAAGTGGGTGCTGCCCTCTGTCGCCGAGCTCTCCGAAAAACGACGCCCCACCAAGCTCCTCTGCTTGGTCATTGCCGCATGGATCAAATATCTGCAATCGTCCACCGACGAATGTGGGAACTCCATAGAGGTCGTCGACGCTAAGGGGAAGGATCT
This sequence comes from uncultured Acidobacteriaceae bacterium, assembly GCA_964247625.1. Taxonomy (GTDB): domain Bacteria; phylum Acidobacteriota; class Terriglobia; order Terriglobales; family Acidobacteriaceae; genus Edaphobacter. The sequence continues at coordinate 335,381 of CAXTVA010000001.1, read as the reverse complement.
CAAGCGCGCCGCAGAATCCATCGGGGATGATCCACGCCCTTTTATCGCGATGAAGTGGCTCTTCGGCCTTCCATACTTTGCTGAGCCAGTCTTCGCCAACGACATCGAAACTGCGCTCAAGTCGCTCAATAGTGTCGGCGCAAGAGAAACCATCCGTCGTTACACCGCAGCAACTAACTAAGGAGCTCCATCAAATGACGCAGAAGACTACATTGAGCGAAAAGCTCGGCATGCACCCACAGCTTGCCATCGGATTTCTCGGCCTTCTGCTGTTCATGATTGGGGATGGTGTCGAATCCGGCTTTCTATCTCCGTACATGCTTGATCTCCATTTCAGTGAGTCGCGGATTGCACTCGTGTTCACTCTCTACGGGGTTGCTGCCGCACTTGCGTCATGGCTCAGCGGCGTGCTCTCCGATCTCGTCGGCCCAAAGAAAGTGATGTGGGCCGGCCTTCTCATCTGGCTTGTTATGGAAGTGCCCTTCCTTACTCTCGGTCTCGCGCACAGCAGCTACCCCATCATCCTGCTTTGCTACATGATTCGAGGACTCGGGTATCCCCTCTTCGCGTTTGGTTTCCTCGTTTGGGTCACTGCAATTACACCGCAGAAGTATCTCGCAACATCCGTCGGGTGGTTCTGGTTTGCCCGTAGTGGAGGTCTCCCCACCTTGGGCTCATAACCAAAGGTCGCAGGTTCAAATCCTGCCCCCGCAACCACTTAGCGAAAACGTCAACCCCAGATAACCCCAAATAGGAGCGGTCGCGAAATCGCCTTGGGATTTATTGTGTGTGGTTGGCGCTTTTTGCATGGGTCTAAGCGCTCCTCAATGCCATCTTTACAACCTTGCTGTGGGCCTCCCGCTTGGCCGTCATCAAGGCATTTCCGTATACGTTCATCGTGGTTGAAACCTGAGCGTGCCGCATGAGTTTCGGCTGCACGCCGATGGGCGCTCCGGTGCTATCGAGCCAGGAACGGAACGTGTGGCGAAAGGTGTCCCAGCCTACGCTGCTGTACTTTGCCGCAGCATTCCACCGCTCTTCGTGCAGCGGCAGACGCTTCCCGTTGCCTGTCTTTCCATCCTCAAAGCACCAGACTCCCACCTTAGCGCCACAGTTCGGGCAAGCCACAAGGCAGCAGCCGGCAGGACGGATGTAGTCCTGCTGCGCCGGAGCCGCGTGGAAGTGCCGCCCTGTCGCGGTACTTGGGAAGACGAGGTCCAACCCCACCAATGGGGTTAAAGACCCGTTTTGAGCTTCGCGCTCGGCTCCCAACCTGCGTTTCCAGGTCAGAAGAGTCTCCGCGAAACCGGGATCGAGCGGCAACTCGTCCTCCGAGTAGTCGGTCTTGACCGTCTTGACTCGGCCGTGAACGACCGCCCGGACGACCTTCATACTCAGATTTTCGAAATCGATATCCTCCCATTCAAGCGCCAGCACCTCTTCGGCGCGAAGGCCGGTACACTGTGCCACTTCTACCATCGTGCGATAGGGTTCCGGCAACAGTTTGAGGATCTGGTAGTACTGCTCGACGGTGAGGATGATCGGCTTTTTCTGCCGCTTGCTGACGCCCTTAATCTCAACCAACTCCATCGGATTCCGCTGCCACTCAACCATCTCCCACAGCATGGCCTTCTCAAACAGCCGATACATGCTGCCTTCATGTGGCCTTTGGTCTTAGGCGCGATGTCCAACTCCCTGAGCCACGCTTGGATCAGCATTGGCTTCATCCGCGTGATGCGGGTGGGTCCCCACTTCGCACGGACGCGCTTGATGACGCTGAGGTAGGAGATGACCGTTGAATAGCTCAACATGCCACCCTTCAACTGGCCGCCGGGACGGCTCTGCTTGATTTCCATCATGCGTCCTCGATGAACCGGTCAAGGATGGCGTCAAAGGTCGGCTCCATAATGGCCAGGGTCGGGTTCTCTTGGTTGAGTTTGAGCACGAACGCCTCCATATGCCGTTCGGCGGCGGTCTGGGTCGGGAACTTTTCGAGGCTCAAAACAAGGATGTTCTCTTCATGGTTGTGGGGTCTTGGTAGCGGTATTCCCAGGCCATTGATTGTTTGCCCGCGCGACCTTGCGCAGGGTGCCGCGTTAAAAGCGCTGCCGAGTGAATTTCAAGGATGTCGCTCCTGTCTAGTCACAGCGGCCTGATCGGTTGTATTCAATTTTAGGCCTGCTTCCAGCCAGTTATTTAGCGAACTCAGCCGAAATCTCCAGCGTTTTCCTACTTTGAAGGCGGGGACTTCATGCTGCCTTGCCTTGCCCTCCAGCGTCTTCCAGTGCATGCCCAGCACGGACGCCGCCTCTTGGAGGTCAAGCAGCCGTTCGAAACCTGGTGTCGGTGCGGGAGAATGTATTTTGACGGCTGAGAGCATACAACTTCGCTTGGAAGTACCCACGGTAGGGTGGAGATAACGCACGTGCTCTGAAGATGGTCGAAGATGCTGGTAGAGTCCAAGTCATCGAGAGGCACCGCTTATCAACGACCCTGATAAGCACACATCGGCTCACCTTTTTCACAGCTCCTCCATCAAAGTAAGTGGAACCGACGGTGAGACGCTTGAGCGCTGATACATCGAGAAGAACCGACAGGTAGTTCGCATCTCACCCCCATTTCTGCGGAGTACATGGGGGTTGGCATGTTTAGGAATGACACAAAGTTGATGGAATCGGCAATCGCCCTCGCAGAGGAGTTGCACTTTGGGCGAGCTGCTCGCAAATTACGGATCAGCCAGCCGATGCTCACGAAGAACATCCAGGAGTTGGAGGCGCTGGTTGGTGCCCCTCTGTTTCTCCGAGACCGCAAATACGTCGTTCTAAGCGACGCGGGTCGCGCCTACGTCCAACAAGCGCGATTTTCCCTTCTTTACGGCGAACGAGCAATGCAATCCGCACGTACCGTCATGCGGGAAACAGGCGAGACTTTCCATGTGAGACGCACACCTTATGTGGACCCGTTTCTGGTTCCGAAGCTACTTTCGATCCAACTGCCCTTATACCCAAACCTCAGGCTCGAGCTTCTAAGCAAGTACTCGATGGATCTCATCGATGATCTCCTGTCTGGTGTCATCGATCTTGCAATAGCGAATCACCCGCCTGACTCGCCCTCGCTCACCTGTGTCCAAATCGCCGATCAGCCGTTCTACATTGCTATGTCGAAGAGAGAGGACTTGGCGAGCCACCCATCGATAGCGCTCGATCAGCTAGGTGAACGCCGGTGGATAATGTTTGAAAGACGACTGCATCCACCGCTCTATGACACTGTAATCGATGCGGCGGCGCGCCGCGGAATCCGTCCCCGTGAGATTCAGCATGTCACGACGCCACAAGAAGTTTTTCCCCTTGTCGCGGACCGGGGTGCAATCGCCTTTGTGGTGAAAGCTGGCGCTATGCTCCTTGCTCGTGACGGGGTGACTGTGCGCCCTCTCGACGAAGCACGCCTGCGAATGAAGACATGCTTGGTGTGCCGTGCAGATGACGACTCAAAGATCGGCAGCGAATTGGTCCGTGCCTACATGCGCAAGATGCCCGATACAAGGAGAGATCAGCAATTGCCGCTTCCGATCCGGGCGTAGCGTCATGAGAGGACCGATGCGGGCCCCTTACGAGTCATTTGACCAATAATCTGTATTTCGATCTGGCCTGACCAATCGCATCCAGGGCACGTCACAATCCCGGTCGTGATCGCCCTCAAATCCAGTGATGCGAGATTGATGATGTGGCCGCAACTGGTGCAGACATGGGCGCTCTCCCACGATTGTTCCTCCCCGTTCGTTGCGGACCATGTGACCACTGCTCTGTCCATGCCTAATTGCGATTAGCGACAACGAGCCGGGCCGCGTGAAAATCCAAGTCTTCGTGGATCATGCGCCGACAAAGTTTCTCACTGTCACACCATATTGTTGGTATCAAACCCTACAAGAGAGGCAGCCATCCTAGTACTGCCGATATCAGTTACTGACCGACATAGTTGATGAATTTCTGTATTGCTTCGAGCCTGGGCTGAGGAACTCGATGAGATCACGATTCAGTCGGGCACGATGAGAGAAGATGAGACCGTGAGAAGCCCCCTCATAGATGACCAAGTGGCTGTCGCGGATCATTCGGTGAGTCCTCACCGCTGTCAGCGGCGGCGGCGCGAAAACGTCTGCCGCTCCATGCACAATCAGCACAGGAATTGTGAATGACTTCATATCGGGTCGGAAATCAGATTCATAGCTGATGCGAGTAAATTCCAGCACTGGAAGAAGGGCATTCTGCAGCGAAGAGGTGACAATCCAGTTGCGGAATTCTTCTGAAATCTCGTCTTCAGCGGCCTTAGGGTTAAAGAAAGCTTCAAGAGAGTCGCGGAGGAGTTGCGGCCTATCGGAAATGAGGCCCGAACGGAACGGATCGTACGTCACCTGAGCCTCTAGTCCCTCTGGATTGTCTTTGGCCTTCAGAAAGCACGGAGTCACTGGAGAGAGGAGAACGGTTCGATCGATGCAACTCGAACCGAAGCGGGAGAGGAACCGGGCAACAATCCCAGCACCTACGGAATAGGCGACTAGGGACACTTTGGAAAGCCCCAGAGCCTCAATTAGCGAATGAAGATCTTCGGCTAACGTATCCGGATCGTAGCCAGTGCTCGGAGCGTCAGACCTGCCGAATCCCCTCTGATCGTAAAAGATACAGCGGAAACCCTTCGCGAGGAGATGAGCTATCTGGTAATTCCACATGTCCGAACAGATGTTGTTGCCGTGAACGAAAAGAACCGGCGGCCCATCCCCCCAACTTGTATAGAAAAGCTGGGTCTCATCACTTGCTTGAATGAACGGCATCATGATCTCCTTGCTTCACGGCAGAAGCGATATCCGAATTGTGACCTGGCTGCGACTGACATTCAATTACCTCAGAGGTAAGGACAACTCCGTCTGCGACGCTTATCCTGTGAAGAATGCGTGTTCAAAGTGAGTTTGGGTGCATGCTACGGGACTGGCGGGACCGTCGCCGTCTGAGTCAACTAGCGCTGGCCAATATCGCGGGCATCTCTTCGAGACATCTCAGCTTTTTAGAAACTGGGCGGTCCTCTCCCAGCCGCGATATGATCTTTCGCTTGGCGGATGAACTGCAAGTCCCACTCAGATTTCGGAACGCCCTTTTTGCTGCTGCGGGATTCGCGCCGGTGTATCCGAAGCGTTCCCTCGGCGACTCAGGCCTAAGAGCGGTGATGAACGTGGTTCAAGCGGTCCTAGCAGGACACGGTCCGAACCCTGCTTTTGCCATTGATCAACGGTGGAACATCGTTGCTATGAACGACGCCACCAAGCTCCTGACCGCGAGTGCCGACCCTGACTTGCTATCTCCGCCACTAAATGCGATGCGGATCGCACTCCATCCCCACGGGTTGGCTTCCGCTATCCTCAACTTCGACGAGTGGCACTTGTATAGCGTGCGGGCGTTGAAACAGCGGGCGGATGCGACAGATGATATTGAACTTGTGGAGTTGCTCAAGGAGATCAAGGGATACCGGTATGATCGTCAGCCGACAGATCGCGGCTTCACTCCAGATTCTGGATTCGCGATACCGCTTCGGCTATCGACTACGCAGGGTCCTGTAAACCTCATAACGACAACAATGATGTTTGGCTTAGCAAGTGATGTCACTGTCTCTGAGCTGGCAATCGAATGCCTGTTCCCGGCCGATGCTCAATCCAGCAACAACGTCATCGCTCTTGCCGACGCGGCGGTTGCCTGGGTCTACTGAGTGCTGCAGTCCGCCCCAGTGAGTTGGAATGTTTGTCCGACCGTACGGATCTCGACTATGGTGCGCTATCAGGAGCCCACGCCAACCATTGCTCGCTTGGCGCGAAGCGTCTTCAGATCGCCGCTCGACCGTTCAGGCGATGAACATACCTTAGCTGTCGCTCATCAGTGCAAGCCTTCAGTGCCGGTGACTGCATTGAGCGCTTTGTGCGCAACGATTTGCTCACGCTCGTTGAAGACTGAGCGCTTGGTGCGGCCCATCATGAATCCGACGCCGCCGCACCAGAAGAACCAGGCTGCAAACAGCGACCGCTGCACTTTTCCATAGATCGGCCTTTCGTAGGCCCAGAGGGCTCCGCGGGGATCCAACACAGACAAGTTAGCAAGGTCTGCGACAGCGACTACTCCGTACATGATCCAAGAAAACCGCACAATGGTTCGCTGGGCATCTCTTCGCCATGTGAAGGCAAGAAGTGCGGGCGCTTGAAATCCGATTAGCTCCGAGAGCCCGAAGACACTGTGCAGCGGATGTGGATAGGCAAAGACGCCTGCACCAGCGGCACTCAGTCCCATGGCAGCAACAAACAATGCGCCGGCGGAAGAGTGACCGTTCTCGAAGGAAACGCGCTTCAGTCCCAACGCAAACAGCATCAAGCTGAAAGCAGTGATTAACAGCGTCGCGGTGAAAGGCACCCGCATCGGTGAACCTACTTCGCCAATTTCGGAGACTGTCTGGTGAACGGATTGGTAGTCGGGAAGGCCTAACGCGCACGCGCTTACTCCGAGCCAGAACACGAGAGTCGCTATCGGGCCGAACTTCAGCAGATTCTTCGTACTCATTAGTCGGTTCCTTTCACAGATCTACCACGATCGGTGGCTCGATCAACTGTCCGATATCTCAAGCCTTCTCCGCATCGGTATGCTGCGAGTACAGAGCTCGCCATCGGCCATCCCTATAGACGAAGATATCGCAGGAGTGGATCAACTTCTTCGCATCGTTTACTGCGGAGAAGGTAAGCACGGCGACGTCACCATTGATGACGACGTTCATGTCTGTCGGATGCTCTGTGAGGTACTTCTCGATCATTGCTGCGCGATCTGCTGTCGCCTTGCGTGTACCAGCGAGAATGGCGTTCTTGTCATGAGCGCTACCATCGGGAGAGATGGAGCGGTACTCCGGCAGTAGAAGGGCGTCTACATATGCAACGTCGCCCTTCTCCTCAGCGATGGTCCAGCCCTTATCTGCTGCGATAACCGCAGCAGCTGTATGAGGTTCCTGTGGTACGGCAGACCTCTTCTCCATGCTGCTTTGGCCTTCTGATGATCGCCTCCCACACAGGACACTTCCCAAGGACAACCAAATCAGTCCCAGTAGCCGTATCCGTTTCTTGATCATGGTCATGCCCCTTCATGCTCGAGAATAGCCTTGCGCGGCGAGTGATCCGCGATTAGAGAGAAGACGTGTTTGGGTCGAGAGATCGGCTTCGGAGACCTTATACCGTCAAATCCATCGACTCCCAACTACGTAGGTGGCTGTGAAAGATGTTTGTGAACAAAGGTGACAGCCATGGCCCCCTCGCCAACGGCGGAGGCGCACCGCTTGACAGAACCATGGCGCACATCCCCTGCCGCAAAGAGGCCTGGAACGCTCGTCTCTAAGTAGAACGGTGCCCGCGCAAGTGACCAGGAGGAACGGTTCGTGCCCAACTCCAGGTCTGGTCCGGTAAGAATGTATCCGGCCTCATCTACCAGAATCCCGACATTGGATGCCCAGGCTGTTTGGGGCTCGCCGCCGATGCAGATGAAGAGCCATCGGGTTCGTACCCGGCGAACTTCATCTGTGGCTACGTTCTTAGATTGACTTCAGTCAGGGTGTCGTTACCACCTAGGCCGTCAATCACCGTCTGAGTGATCACGTGAACATTAGGTTCATTCATGATTCTAAGCAATAGATAGTCGGATAAACTCTCTTTCAACCCAGAGCCGCGGATGATGATCGAGACCTTGCAGGCGTAACGGGCGAAGTGCATAGCGGCCTGGCCAGCGGAGTTGCCTCCTCCGACGACGATCACCTCCTCACCGTGGCACAGAGTCGCCTCGCTGGATCCCGCACCGTAGGAAACTCCGGCTCCGATGAATCTCTCCTCCCCTTCAAGCCCAAGGCGACGATAGTGAACGCCAGTCGCGCAGATGGCAGCACGAGCCGCGATGCGACTGCCGTCGGAGAGTAACCCGCCGCCGTGAGTGGCGAGGCGCTCGGCACCAGTACCTTCCCTGGTCATTAGGATCTCTGCATCAAACTTGCATGCTTGCTCTCGCGCTTTTTCTGCCAAGTCGGCTCCGCTATACCTGTCGGGAAACCGCGGTAGTTTTCGATCCGGAAACTGGAGCCCGCTTGACCACCCACTGCATAGCGCTCGATCAGGATTGTCTTGAGACCCTCCGAAGCACCGTAAACGGCAGCGCTGAGACCGGCTGGACCTCCGCCATATATAGCAAGGTCACACATCTCTTTCGAAGGTTGAATAAGCCAACCGATGTGGTCGAGAATCTGAGCGGACGTGGGATTCTCAAGGCAAGTGCCATCCGAGAATATACAAACGGGCAGCTTCATGCCTCGTGGACGGTCGAACTGATGCACCGTGGAGATCTCGTCCGAGTTCCTCACCTCTGCCCACCCGAAGGGTATCAAGCTGCGATGCAGGAAGTCCCGAATGGAGTAGGCGGATGCAGAACCCACCAAGCCGAATACTCGTATAGGTTCGGGCTTTTGCATGAAGGACATCGGCATCGAAGTCTTTCTCCCTCGTAAGGGTGGTGGTAGAAATGAACCATCTCGGCGGAGATCAACAGTTCAACTCTCGCTGACTTGCCTGAAGACGACTTTGGTCGAGTCGTCTACCGGAACTCCGAAGACCAGCGTGCTTCCAGGAATTGCCGGAAAAAGCGCTCTAATCGAACGTAGCTCAAGCCTTCCGTAGGTAGGATGGGTCAAAACAAAGGGCATAGGCTCGATCGGTGCCGTACGGTGTTGAGCCCAAAGTGCAGCGAACGGATCGCTTTCGGCAAGCAAGACTGTCACAAGTGATTCGAAACGCACTTCACCAAGGTGTTCCGCGTAGCGAGCACGTAGCATCCCCACGCAATCGTGCACGAGATGCTCAGCTTCTGAATACAGTTTGTGTCGTTTGGCATCCATGAAAAATCGCCAGATCACGTTGAACCCAAGAGGTCCAGGAGAGCCCGACCACTCATAGATCACATCTGCCAAATAGTTGTAGGCTACGCAGTCGAACCGAGCGTTCCAAAGCATAGCTGTCCCGGCACTGAATCCATCTAGCAAGGCTTGAACTTCTACCATCGGCTCGTTACAAACCTCTTCGAGGGTGGGCAACGGATGCGCAGCGAGTGACGCCAGGTACGATCTGTCCGACTTCGAAAGATTCAGAGCGTCAGCGACACGGTTCACCACCTCGCGAGAGACGTTTATGCTGCGCCCTTGTTCGAGCCAGGTGTACCAAGCCACGCCGATGTTCGAGCGCGCCGCGACCTCCTCACGTCGCAAACCGGGCGTTCGACGACGACCTCCTTTCGGTAGGCCGTATGCGTCAGGCGTGATTGCCGCACGCCGAGCGCGCAGAAACTTCGCCAACTCCGCCCTTCTCGTCGAGTCATCCACGTCGACCTCGTATACATAAGTTCGGAAAGTGTCCATTGTGCGCTATAGAAAGTGGGGCCGCCTTGCCTAGCGAACCGTTGCTTCGGATTGGAAGTAGCTCATGATGATAAGCAAACAGCATCTGTCGGTCATTGGCGGACAATAGCACCAGGAGAACCGTGTCTATCGCCGGCCTTGCACGGGGACAAATCACCAGCGATAGAGCACAGGGGGCCGGAAACGGCCTCTACATCGCCGAGGTACAGGAACGCTGATGATCTCTGGAGGCTATATGCCTAAAGCCTCAATCACCAGTTTCGCTACCGCCGGCGCCGAATACTGCTGTTGGCCAGTAATGAGATTGCCGTCGCGCACAGCATGGGACTTAAAACGACCGGAGACAATGAAATTCGTGCCAGGGATTTTTCTTGCCTCTCGTTCGATGCGGAATGGCTGCATCTGCTGCCCGACGAACTCATCGGCGTAGTCCTCTTCTGAATCAGCGAATCCAGTCCAAGTCTTGCCGGTCACGAGAGGCTTTCCGTCGACCACTGCTTTCAGCAGAAGGCACGTACCGTGGCATAGCACCGCTGCGACTTTCCCTGCAGTGTAGAAGGCCACAAAGAGCTTGTGAACGTCATCATTTTCGTAGAACGTGTACATCGGTCCTTGGCCGCCCACGAAGAGAATGGCGTCATAATCAGCGACTTTGATATCGGCAATAGGCTTGGAGTTCTGAATGAGCGACAAGTGCTTTGGAGAGTTCAAGAATCCGAGCGAGATGAGGTCGCCGGCCATAAGCTTGCCATCGTCGTGTGGATCGCTCCAGTCGTCGGCTTCCAACTTGCCGCCGTCTGGACTGTAGATGTCCACCTCGTACCCTTGCTTAATGAACTCGAAATACGGATGGGTCAGTTCTGCCCACCAAAAGCCAATGGGCCAGCCAGTTTGCTTTGAAGTGGAAGCGTTTGAAGCGACGATTGCAACTCGCTTCGGCTTTTCGGGATTCAGCATGTCGACGACTTGATTCAATGTGACCTCTCTTGGCCGGAGCCTGAATAAAGAGTTCCCGAAAAGGCAAGCTCTTCGTTAAACTGAGACCCCGTGAGGAGATCTGCTCTCATAAAATAGGTCGATCTGGATACTGCGACAAGTGAGGTACTTATCCTAGTACTGGGGGTATCACTTTACAGGCTGGCGCAGGACTGAAGGCGCACCCAAGCGCAGTCAGTGCTTAAGAAGTCCCTCGAGCACGGCTGTAGTCGCATCGTCTGAAGCACAGACGAATACAAGGGTACTTTCCGGAATTGCCGGGAAGGTCGCTCCGATAGAGCGCAGCGCGAGCACCCCAAGCCGGTAGTGCGTCAAGACTAGAGGAGCGGAGACCGTCGACGCTGTGTGATGTTCAGTCCAGAGCTTCCTAAAGCGCTCGTTTGTCGCAAGCAGACTGTTCACCAGTGATTCGAAATACGGTTCTCCCAAGTGCAGAGCATAGCGCAAGCGCAGCATGCCCACAGCGTTGTGCAAGAAGTGTTCCACTTCTGAGTTCAAGGTGGTTCGCTTGGGATCCATGAAGCTTCGCCAGATGATATTTCGCTCAAAGGACTCAGGGGACGCTGTCCACTCGTAGAGTTCATCCGCCAGACTGTTGAAGGCGATGCAGTCGAATCGATAATCCCAGAGCATCGCTGGTCCCGCATGGAAGCCGTCCAGCAGGTCTTGGGCATCGGCTATCGCGCCGCCACAAGGTTCTTCCTGTGCTGAAGACAGAAGACCCGTGAGGCAACGGAGGTACGTTCTGTCGGACGAAGAGAGGCATAGAGCCCCAGCAACCCGGCTGAGAACTTCTCGGGAGACCTGGATGTCTCTGCCTTGCTCAAGCCACGTATACCAAGTCACGCCAACGTTGGCGCGCGAAGCGACTTCCTCCCGGCGCAACCCCGGGGTTCGCCGACGTGTGCCTTGAGGCAGGCCGTACGCAACGGGCTTGATGGCAGCTCGTCTCACGCGCAGAAACCTAGCCAACTCCTTCCTTCTGACTACGTCGTTCACAACCGGTCCCCTAAACTAAACGGAAAGCTGCCATCCTGAGATCAAGCCGATGCCCCAGCGCACCAGACGGTGGTCAGCGAACCAAACGGCTGCAGTGCCAGCTCTTCCAGGCGTCTTTGAGCGTTCGATGACAGCTGTAGCCAGACTATGAGGCTTGACCCGTGAAGTATTGAAGAAAGACGACAAGTTCCACGTGACTTCGCTACGACCTTCTTTTCGTGGTCGGCATTCAGGGGGCTTGGCGCGTCAGACACCAAATTGTGTCAGATGATGATCGAGATGCTTGTATCCCATCGTTGCCCACTCCATTGAAGTCATCTGTCCAAAAAAGCTGTGTGTCGCGGTTCCAGTGCATGCGGTCGGAAAACGCTTTACCCAATCGATCAACCGTTGCTGCTCGAGATCGAAGCTTCTTTCGTTCGCTATGACCAGGCTCTTGTCTGTCGGCATGCTCTTGCGAAGAGAACCCTCCGACAGGATCGGTTTCTTCGCTATCTTTCCAAAGAGGCGGCCGAGGAAGCTACGCGGTATTTTGGTTTGACCCGTGGCCATTTCCATCCATGCAGAACAGTGCGCAAGCATTTGTGCCACATTCATAACGCCCCACCGCCTCTGGGCATCAGGACCTAGCGAGTTGACGCGATTCTCAATCTCTTGCGCATCTTGGGGGTCAAATAGATTCTTCAAGGAACGTCCGGATGTGGACGCCGTCCACAGATGAACATCCTAATAGACACGAAGCGTAGCTGTCCAGATTTGCCCTATGCGCATTACACTTTCCTTTGGTCGGCAATGAGCACAACTAAATCCGTCAAAGCACGTAATTCATTCCGTCACGGCGACTTACGAAATGCGCTCGTGACCGCTGGGCTTGAGATGGCCCGGGCGGGCGGACCCGACGCAGTTGTCTTACGAGAAGCGACGCGCATTGCCGGTGTTGCTCCGAACGCGGCCTATAGGCACTTTGACAGCCAGGCCGACCTGCTGGCTGCTGTGCGCTCGGCCTGTATCGCACGGCTGGCCGAGGCCGTCGAAGAAGAGTTGGCACGGTGTCGACCTGGACGTGATCCGCAAGCGTTCGCCCGCAAAAGTTTGCGCGCGGTTGGAATCGGATATCTAGGCTTCGCGACAAGAGAGCCGGGGCTCTTTCGCACGGCGTTCTCTGTTCCACCTCTTGTCGAGTCAACTGATCCTGCGAACGCGGCTAGCATGGGCCTAAACCCATTCCAGCTGTTGTCGTTGGCCCTTGATCGAATGCTGGCGACCGGTTTGATCAGCAGGAAAGATCGTAGGGGCGCGGAATACCTCGCTTGGTCGACGGTTCATGGTCTGGCGCTCTTGGCACTCGAAGGCCCATTGAGCAACATGCCGCGTGAGATGGTGATGGAGCTCGGCGAGCGGTTGATTGCCATGTGCGAACGGGGCCTTACTCAAAGACTGTGATGCTCTGACGTACGGAGTGGTATACAGCGTATACCATCTAGTGTGTGTTGGACCTTAGTGAGTTCTTTACGACGTTCGAAGCCCACCAAACCGGACACCGCTGCTGCCATCCTTGCCGCGGCACGTCAGGTTCTCGATGAAGAAGGCTTGTCAGCGGTTGCGATGCGCCCGGTCGCAGAGAAAGTCGGCATCACGCCAATGGCGATCTACAAACACTACTCGGATCGAGCGAGTCTGCTTAATGCGGTGGCAGACCTAAGCTTTCGGGACATCGCATCTCGCGTGGAAGCACTGACGCTCGAAGGTGATGTTGAACAGAGACTCATGCAGGTCGGGTCTATCTTTCTAAAGGTCGCACTACGATCGCCGAACATGTACCACCTGATGTTTCTGATGCCCCGCGAGGGAGCGCGCGTGTATCCCGAGGACTTTGAGGCGGGCCGCTCCCCCACATTCAATCCAACCGTGCGGATTCTTGAGCAAGCGATGCATAGCGGAGAGTTGCGACGAGATGATCCCGTTGAGGTCGCATTCGAGTTGAGTGCGCTTTCGCACGGTCTCATCTCGCTGTACTTGGGTGGGCGGTTGGTCCAAGGCGAAAAGAAATTGCGCTCTCTATACCAGAGCTCTTTCAGGAGGTACCTCAATGGTCTTCGTCCATAAGCATCCCGTACTCGCCGCCGCACTAGCAGTTTGCACCACGGCTACGCTTCTCATCTTGGGAGACGGCATGACTCCGGTGTGGCCTTTGATGTGGATCGCCTTCATCCCTGTTCTCCTGTTGGCGGCGGAATCACGCTCATGGAAAGTCGCGGCCTGCGCGACGTTCTTTGCCTTTTCCCTCGGCAGTCTCAGCATTCTGTACGACATACACTTCGTCCTTGGAGCCCCCGTAACGGCATGGCTCTTTCCGATGTCGATCGCATCGTTGCTCTTTACGCTTGGCGTCTTGTTGTTCCGAGCACTTCTCCACCGTGGCGCAGTGGTGAGTGCCACAGTGTCGTTGCCGGCGTTTTTGTCAGTCATCGAGTACCTGGCCAGCTTTGTCCCGGCGAACGGCACGGCTGGCAGCTTCGCGCGCAAACAGAGCGGCTCGCTCGTGAAGGTGCAAAGATCATTGTGATGCCCGAAAAGGTCGGGCTCATGCGCGCTAAACGTCTCATCTGTGGATGCCCGTTTTGTAGGCGGTTGCAGACCGTACGGGAGCGAAACTCGTTTTTGGGATGAGGCACCTAGAGGCAAAGGGCTCGTTCAACGAAGCGCGCCTCTACGAGCCCGCTTTGCCCGTCGCCACCTACGAAAAGCAGCACATGCTTCCGCCATTCGAGTCCAATCTCACTCCGGGAAGGTCGCTGGCATTTCTCTCAGACAAGCCGGGCCCTGTAGGTGTCGCAATCTGCAAAGACATGGATTTCATCCATCCCGCGCTCGACTATGGACGCTCCGGAGTTGACCTGCTTCTCGATCCTGCGTGGGACTTCAACGCGGACCGCACTTGGCATGGCCACATTGCAATCATGCGTGGGGTGGAAGGAGGATATGCGATAGCACACGCAGCTAAAGGCGGGTTTCTCACTGTCACAGACGATCGAGGGCGCATTCTTGGTGAGACGCGCTCAGATAGTGCTGACTTCGCGACACTTATTGTGGATGTGCCACTGAGACACGATCGCACGATCTTCGATCGCTATAGCTTGTAGTTCCCGATACTTGCTGGCCTTGCCTTTCTGAGTACGCTTGCACAACTTGTGCTTCCATCCCGGCGATACCCAATATTGAAACCGAGGAACAACTGATATGGCTGACACCTCAAAGGAACGTGTTGAGGCTCGGAGACGTAAGGACTTGGCCGAGTTCCTCAAGGCAAAACGAGCCGTCCTCAAACCATCTGAGTTCGGCGTTCCGAGCTTAGGACGACGACGCGCTCCGGGGTTGCGTCGAGAAGAGCTTGCGCAGATTTCCGGCATCGGGCTTTCGTGGTACACCTCGCTAGAGCAAGGGCGGGATATTCAGGTTTCAAAGAAGCTTTTAGAACGCCTCACGCACGCACTTCGATTGTCGCCCCATGACGCTGCATACCTATCCTCGCTCGCTGCTCATCCGATTAGCGAGGTACATGAACCTTTCGGAGAAGTGATACACGTGTTGCAGCTGGCGTTGGATGGCTATTCAGGAGGTCCGGCGTTTGTGACCGACGAAGCCTTTGATGTCCTGGCTTTCAATCAGCTTGCAAACTTCGTTTATCGTTTCGACGCTTACGACGGACCGCATGCTGCCAATATCGCTTGGCGGCTTTTTATGGATCCCTATCGCCGCGGGATATTTGCTTCGTGGGCTGAATGGGCGGAGTACAGCGTCGGTTTATTGAGAGCTCAATGCGCTCGTTTCTCGGGTCACAAGAGACTGGAGCAGCTTGTGAGTGACCTAGTAGCGGCGAGCCCGGAGTTCGGCCGAATGTGGGAGGCAAGCAGAAAGAGCGGCGCAGGCTCTTATCTCCCTAGCGAGATCAGATTCACAATCGCGGATTTCGGGATTCTAGAGTTCTTGTCTTTGCGGCTAAGGATCGTCACGAACCCGGACTGGCTGCTTGTGCAGCTGATTCCGGCGAACGAAAAAGCCGCGCGTGCAGTGCAAACGATCCGGGCTAGGCAAACGAAGTGAGGGGACTTCGCGCCCAAGATCTGGGATTACGGAGTCCACTCACGCTGTGCTCTCGCGCGAACGCTATCGTGAAGGGAGTTCGTAATCAAACACATAAGAGTGCTTGCCGGCTGAGTCGATGATGATGGTCAGTTCGCCCGATAAACCAACCAAATCTTCCGTTCCGGATCCCTTCACCACACGGATGTGCATCTCGCCTGAAGCCGCATCGCCCTTTGTCATCGTCGCCCTATGTGCGAAGTAAAAGCTCCCGCGCTTTCCGCTGAGCTTGCCTACAACCTGCTCCATCGCAACATACGCCATCGAGCCCGTGCTCTCCGTGGAACTGCACAGCATCTCCCCCTTCGACGTTCCGACGAAGTCTCCAGTCCACTGCTTGTCGAGCTCGACGCGAGACTCGCCGATGGATCTCTCAAACGCAGTTGGCTCTACCGGTGTGACCTTCACCTCAAACGTTCCTTTTGCTTCCATACGGATCGCTCCTGTCTTGGTCACCCCGGCAGTTGGGAACAACACCAGGAATGTCGCCAATGCTTTGCCGATGACGTGCATATAGCCCTCTCAACAGCCACAATAAGACTATGACCGTGAGCCGTATTGAAAATAAGCGACAAGAGCCCGCAGAGCTTGGCCCCAGCGTAGGGCCACCGCGGGGCGTGCTGCATGCACCGGAAGACCGCGACGAAGCTTTCTTTCACCAGAGAATCGCGCCACCGGCTGAGCTCGCGGCCTTCATCCAACACTTTTGGTATGTGCAATGGGATCGTCGCGGCCGGACTCCTGGAACCGCTGAAACTCTTCCCCATCCCAGCTGTTATCTTGTCTTCGAGCACGATCTCGAAAAGCCCATCGACGATCGATGTGTACTCGACCGTGCCGAAGTGTCCGGCGTGCAAACCGGCAAGTTCTCTCGCACCATGGAAGGCCGCGGTCGCGTCTTCGGGTTGAAGTTCCAACCGGGAGGAATCCTCCGTTATCTACGAAAGCCGGTTTCTACGCTCACCGACCGCGTGATGCCGGCTGAGCAGGTCTTCGGTACTGGCATAAACGCATTGGCGGCTCTTCTTCGGGCACAGCAGACAGCTGAAGCCATGGCGGCAGCCACAGCTTCCTATCTTCAGTCTTGCGTGCCAGCAGCCGATCCGTCTTGCGAGCTGGCAAGAGATCTAGTCGCAATCATCCTCAACGATCCCGCGATTTTGACCGTAGACGTACTATCGAAGCGCAGCGGCCTAAACGTACGTGCGCTGCAAAGACTTTTCAGCATGTATGTGGGAGTGACGCCGAAGTGGGTCATCCGCCGTTATCGACTCCACGAGCTGCTGGAGCGCTTCAACTCAGGCGAACCATTTGAGGGCGCTCAGCTTGCGGTCGATCTAGGCTACGCCGATCAAGCCCACCTCATCAATGACTTCAGGAAACTCGCGGGCGTGACCCCAACCGAGTACTTGCGGCGCGTAAGGCGATAGAAGATTGCATTTGCAGCAGTGGAGAGCGCTACTGGTCCGCCGATCTTGAGTGTACCGCTTCAAAGCCGACACGCTTGGTCATCAAAGCCACTACAAGCGCCGACAACGCTAACAGTCCCGTGTAGTACATCCATGTCACCTGATGTAGAGTTGAAACTTTCGGATCAAGCAGCGTAAACAGATTCAGCGTAAAGTCGCGAAGACTCAATGTGAATGCCGCAACAAACGGTGCAAAAGCTCCGACCAACAGGAGCGGCATCCGAAGCCCACTCAGCTTCGGATCCACAATCCACTCTCGCGTGGTCGCGAGCGGGATCATGCAAAACCCCAAGCCCATGCGAACGCAATCGCAAAGAACTCCAACGGCATCTGACTTTTCGTCCTAGGCTCTTCTCTTAGCATGTTGTGCGTTCCGCTGCTTGGTTCCTATTTCCGTCCGGGGACTTCGTCGAACGAGTTGTGTCTGCATGGATGGCGTACATGCGAACCTCGATCCCCTTCGCACCCCACTCGATATTGTGCGTGTACTTAAAGCCAACGCGTTCTAAAAGCTTCTGCGAGTTGTCGTGCCCGAGACCGTGGCCAGCTACGATCCTTGGCAATCTAAGCGTTTCAAATCCGTATCGAGAACAGCACGCAGAGCCTCCTCACCCAAACGCTGACCCCAAGCTGATCTCATCAGATGTACTCCCGCCTCGATCGTTTGCGAATCCATCTGCCACGGTCGTAGTCCGGCGCACCCTGCAAATACATTGCTCTCGCGCAAAAACATCGGCCAATACTGAAAACCGAGATGGGCTCCTCGTTCTCGTTCCGCATTGAGGCGTTCACGAGCTTGCTCTGGTGTCATGGCGCCGCCAAAAAAGCGAGTCACTTCAGCATCGCACCACAAGGCTTCGGCTAACGCAGCATCGTTGGCCGTCCAGGCTCGAAAGATGAGGCGAGGGGATGTGAAAATCATGCAGAACAACTCCGTGTTGAAAGCAAAGGTGAGGTGTGAGGTTCGTAAAGCTCTAGCCGAGATTTGGCTCTCGGCCTGTGGTTTCCCTGGCAATCCGCAAGTGGATGCAAGCTACTTAGCTATCAGTGCGTTCACTCGCTGTTCAATGCTTTCATCGCTGTGAGACACCAACCTACTGGCCCCCAAAGCACAGTAGGACCGTTCAATTGCG
Organism: uncultured Acidobacteriaceae bacterium; assembly: GCA_964247625.1. Taxonomy (GTDB): domain Bacteria; phylum Acidobacteriota; class Terriglobia; order Terriglobales; family Acidobacteriaceae; genus Edaphobacter. Next base: position 317,176 of record CAXTVA010000001.1, on the reverse strand, counting down.
TGTCGAAGGCTCCCAATGTGCGCAGAACTCGGAGGTATGCCTTCGCGTGTCTTATATCAAAGATGAGATGTTGACCGCTGGGTCGAAGAACTCGCCACGCCTCGGAAATAGCCTTCTCTCTTCCGTCCGTAGTGTCGATGTTGTGGATAGCCGTCATCGAGCACACTACATCGAAACTCGCATCGGCATACGGGAGTTCCCGCGCATCTCCGGTGTCGATGCGTAATCGTTTTGCAACTCCCGCAATCACTGCGTTCGTCTGGATCGCGTCCGGACTGTTACCGCTGAGATCTGCTGCTTGCCAGATGTCCACACCATGGATTTCCCCGTTTGAGCAGCGCCACGCGGCCTCCACGGTAAGAAGACCGCGTCCGCATCCTATATCGAGGACCTTCTCATCGCCACGCCAACGGTGCTGATCGAGCAGCGACCACATCACCGATTTCTTGATCCACAAACTCGATATGAGCATCCAACCAGCGGCGGCGAGCGCACTAACGCCGGTCATCCAGAGATTGTGAGCGATCTGCGCACCCGGAGCCGTGTTCGGAAGCGGTCTACAACCGACGCATACGATGCCCAGTAGGCCGAGAGTGCATACGACTCTCGGCGCATCGATACCGTAGTACTTACGACTCATGACGCGTGTGCCCCCATAATGAATCAGCTCTGTTGCAGCTTGTACAGGCACCAGAGTGAGACCAATCACAGTGTACGTTCGCTTTGAAACGGAGCTCACACGCGCTTCCGCCAAGGCTAACAAGTCCACCAAGTTGCAACAAGATGAGAGCCCATCCTAGTACTGGGGATACCACCTTGGTCGGCTGCCGTGGAGAGACGCATTTCTCTTGGCCGTGGGCGTGTGCGCAAGCTGACGGGGAATGGTTGCTCTTATGACCTAATCGGCCGCAACTCGGTCCATCGCATTCCACTCGGTACGGCGCAAGAGCTCGCCTGCGCGTAGTTGGCTCGTGTAAGGTGGCACAATTACATTCGTGATCGTCCGCTGGCGGCTACGACAGGCCTTTCAAATTGGCTTGCCCATCGTCTGTACAGACTCCTCGGCAGAGTGCTGCCGGGCTCCAGTTCCGATCTGTTTCGTTGCTCAACAAGATCGCCACGTAGGAGATCGTGATCACTAGACAAGACAGTAGCGGTTCAGAGGATACTTGATGATGATGTGGCGACGGACTAAACAAACAATCGTACTTCTTTCCCTTGCAGTGATCCAATCCGCTTTGCGGGGCCAGACCGCGACCGATCCGTTCGCTCCATTAACCATTTACAACGGAACTTGGACTGTGCATGCTGCACATCCATGGGGCGGCGGTCCTCCCGGCACGGCGGATCACTTGGTGAGCCGTTGCCAGCGCTTTACTGAGTTCTTTGCTTGTGAACAAACCGTCGACGACAAAGCGGTGGGTCTGATTGTGTACACGATCGGCAGTTCTGCCGGTAAACTGCATTCCCGCTTCATTGCCCCAGACGGCCTAGCGGGTGGACGTGGTGATTTCATTCTGGATGGGAGTCACTGGACGTACCTTGACAAGCCGCCCAAGGGACTAACGGGAAAGTGGTCTCGCGTGGAAAACTACGTCCTCAATCACGATCACATTAGGTTTGAAGAGTATGAATCCGCTGACGAAGGCAAGAGCTGGATTAAGAAGAACTCAGGAACTGAGGACCGCGATGCTTAGCATAGTTTGCTTGGGGAGGGCTCCCCAAAGCGACATCGGCTGCCGTATCGCTTGCGAGTTGATTCGATGGTGATGGTATGTACGCCGGAAAGGCCACTCAGTTCTTGGAGTCGTAAACCTCTGAGCGTCGGGCCTACTGGCGCAGAAGCCCCGACCTGCGTTTCGGTCGAGGCCATAGTTACGGGAGCGATGACAGAAGGCATACCCACACGCAACTGCGTAAGGTGTGCAAAGTCATTTTAGGAGCATGGCGTTTGTGAAAATGAAAGAAACACCTTCGCCTTTACCGCGCCTCACGTCCGTGGATGGCTTCCGAGGCGTCGCCATGATTCTTATGGCGATCGATCACATCCGTGATTTCGTTGATCACAGGGCGATGCTCTTTTCGCCAACCGACCTGAACTGCACGAGTGCATCGCTTTTCCTGACCCACTGGGTTACCCACTTCTGCGCTCCGGCCTTCGTGCTGACCTCCGGCGTTAGCGCCTACCTGTGGATGTCAAGAGGCGGCCACTCAAAATCAGAACTATCGCGATACTTGGCCAGTCGCGGACTATTCCTCATTGTTCTTGAGCTCACAGTCATGCGTATCGTCGTATTCTCCGCGTGGCCACTCATCGGGTCTCCAGTTCTTCTGATCATCCTCTGGGCGATCGGTGTGAGCATGGCGGCGTTGGCGGTGCTTGCGCGTCTGCCGGTGAGGTTTATAGCTCTTATGAGTGCTGCGGTAATCGCGTTTCATAACCTGCTGGACGAGATTCCCGCAAGTCAGTTCGGGCTTCTCGGGTGGCTCTGGAACGCGCTTCATCAACCCGGAACGTTCCAAGCGTTCGGGATCACGTTCGTCAGCGCGTATCCAGTACTGCCCTGGGTTGCCGTTATTGCTTTCGGCTTCTGCATCGGGCATACATATGAGTGGCAAGCTGACCGTCGGCGCGGCTGGCTACGGACCGGCGGGTTGGGTATGATTGCCGGCTTCTTAGTGCTTCGAGTGGTCGACCGTTACGGCGACCCTGTCCGATGGTCCACACAGGCGTCGCACGTATTCACGGTTCTGTCGTTTCTCAATGTCACCAAATACCCTCCGTCATTGGTTTTCCTACTCATGACCATTGGACCGACGCTGCTGGCGCTTGCATGTTTCGAACGCTTTACCTTCTCGGATCGCAACCCCCTCCTCGTGTTTAGTCGTTCCGTTGTTCTACTACGTGGGTCACATCCTGCTGGCACATCTCGTTAGCATCGTTCTTAATTTGAGCCGGTATGGATGGAACCGGTTCCTCTTGCTCGCTCCGCCCTCGATGGGAAGCCCTCTCGCGAAGTTTTCCGCGGACTATGGTTATCCGCTCTGGATGACCTTTGTAGTATGGGTTCCCATCATTGCCGCGCTCTATCCCGCCTGCCGCTGGTACGCCAGCTACAAACGCCGCCACCACTACTGGCTGCTCCAGTACCTCTAGAGGCGGCCCGTTTCGAGTGTTGGTGCCAAAGGAACCGTCTACAAAGCCCGGTGCCGCTACAAGGGCCCAGCGTAAGAACCGAAAAACGCCGTTGTCAGCGTTTTCGGTTGGGACCATCTGAGGAGGGCTGCCCCGACCACATCACTTCTGACAAGCCGACTTATGAGGACTAACTACGAGGCAACTTCAGGTAGTGGTTTCGATCGCCTTCCGCTCAGCCAGGCAACCAGCGCCGATGTAGCAAACAGAACAACCGGTCCCGTGGGATTTCCCCCCAGCGTCGTAAGGTGAAAGCCGATGGCTCCTAGCATGATCAGTGCGAGAAGAGCCGCTGATAGCTGCCTGTAACGAGAGAAAAAGAGCCCAAGCGCTCCACACACCTCAAGTGTTCCGGTTAGAAAGCGAAACCATTGACCAAGTCCGATTTTGCTAAAGAGTGCCACCATGAGTGGCGTTCCCGCGAGCTTCGCTCCACCGGAACCCAGGAAAGGCAGCGCAAGCAACACGCACAGCACCCAGACAACGATGTTCTTTCCGATGCCATCTTGGTCTTTCATACATCCTCCTCTTGAGGCTCTAGCTGCGAAGTCAACTCTGGTTCTCCCACCCATTCGAGAGTTGGTGTGTTGGCTCTCAGAACTCGCATTCTGTGATTCTCTGTAACAGAGCGACGAGCAGTTCACGTTCGTCGAGCGTCATTAGTCTCCGAACTTTCTCATCCGCTGCCTTCCTGGCAACGACCAATCGTTCGTGATACTTCTTTCCCTTGGCGGTGAGTTGGACGGGAATGGCTCTGCCGGTTTTTTCCTTGCGCTCCGACACGAGATCATCCTTCGCCATTGACTTGATCGCTCGATGCACGACCGTGCGGTCGATACCGAGCTGCAGGGCAATCTGATTTTGATTGAGTGCAGTGCCGCCGCTCAGAATTGAGAGAACAAATCCACGCGTTGCCGAGCATTGGGTCTTTCGTTCTAATCGTCTGCCGACTGCGAAGTACGCAGCCGCAACATAAGCGATGACGGAGCCGTTCAAGATGGCACTGGAAATCTCGCTCTGGGGAAGCATGTCCATTGTTTGATCCCCCGGGTTTTCAACACTTGCGACAATTGACCCTAGCATGTTGCTATTACAACATACACGTGTTGCATATGCAACATGTATATATGAGACGCTGTTCGCCGCAAAGATTTAAGTCGTGATGTTGCTACCGACAAATGGGATGAGCAAGTCCTCCAGAGGAGGAGGAGACTGTTCCCATGAAGAAGCCTACACAACACCTCATCGCGGAAGTACCCCGGAAGCGTGGCCAGGTAGAGCTGACGATCGGCATCGACCTCGCGACGTTTGGAGTCATTACTGCACGCTCAAACAGCAAGGCGAAGTGATCGATCGAGGCCGCTTCAGGACGACGCAGAAGGCGATCGATAAGTGGTTCACCGACGTACCTCATGCCCGAGTGGCGATGGAGGCGGGTGTTCACTCGATCTGGATTAGCGAGGAGCTTGAGCAACTGGGACACGAGGTGATTGTCGCGAACGTGCGTGAGCTGCGAGCGATCTCGCACAGCGACCGCAAGAGCGATGATGTGGATGCGGAGAAGCTGGCACGTTACGCTCGGCTCGATCCTGAGATTTTGCGACCGATCTCTCATCGTACGGTCGAACAGCAGGAAGCCCTTACCCTGATCCGCGCTCGAGAGCTTCTGGTTCGACTGCGGACAGCGGCCATCAACGCGGTTCGCGGCCTGACGAAGGCTTGCGGTCATCGCATGCCGGCTTCATCAACGAAGTGCTTCGCACAACGAGGCCACGCTGCGCTGCCGCCAGGGCTGAAGCTTGCACTTGGTCCCATCCTTGCCCAGATCGCGCAGATGACACTCAAAATCAAGCAGTACGACCGCGAGATCCAGCGGCTGACTCAGACTGAGTATGCCGAGACTCAGGCCATGATGACGATTCATGGAATCGGCCACATCACTGCTCTTACCTTTGTGCTTACACTTGGCGACAAGACACGATTCGGTCGAAGTTGAGATGTGGGTTGCTACCTTGGGCTACGACCAAAACGCAGCCAGTCGGGTGAACGTGACCCGCAACTCGGCATCACCAAGGCTGGCAACGCTTATCTAAGAAGTCTGCTGATTGAGTGCGCCAACCACATCCTGCGACCACATGGTCGAGACTCGGCACTGCGACAGTGGGGCCTTCATCTCGCGGCCAGAGGCGGCAAGCAGGCGAAGAACAAGTCCGTCGTGGCCGTCGCTCGCAAGCTGGCAGTGCTGCTTCATCACCTCTGGACCACGCAGGAACCGTACGTCCCGTTCTACCAGCAGGCCGCATAGAGTTCACCCGTTGCATCGACACCGCGTTCCGATGACTGCGTCGGCGTTTTGGTCCTCTGAGACCGTCCGATAAATGGCAGCATCGACTCTCCTCTCGAACCCCAACCGGCACCGAGTCCAGACCTCATCCGACTCAGCAGAGTGCGAATACAAACCCAGTGGAGAGCAACAACAACCGCAACGACAACAGCAAAAACAAGAACCCTGATAACGAAAAAGATTTGACAGCTGGGACCTGCTCATACAAAACGCCGTTCTCGTCATTGCAGAGCGCCGCATGCAGCAGAGGGGAAAGTGCAGAAGGGGGAACGTCTTCTGCCGCTCAGCCGGTTCGGGCAACCCTGACATTGGCTTTACTGCGAACTACGACCGCTACGGCAATCGCTGGGCGGAAGGTACGGCGAACTCCGGTGGAGGCAATCAGAACGTCTCGTGGACCTACGACGGGGTCGCGAACCATGTAGTCGGTCGCACCTACGACGCGGCTGGCAACCTGATGAACGACAGCGTGCACAACTTCACCTACGACGCCGAAGGTAATATGATCCAGATCGATAACGGGTCGACGGCGGTGTATGTGTTCGACGCGCTCAACGAGCGGGTGAAGGGGACGGCCAACGGGGTGACGGAGCGGTACGGTTTCGACCTGTCGGGGCGGCGCTCGACGACCTGGCTCGACGGCACGAACACGCTCAAGCTGGCGCAGTACTACGCCGGGGCGGAGCGCATTGCGTACTGGACCAACACGGACAAAAACACGCACTTTGAGCACGCGGATCTTCAGGGCACCGACCGCATCCGCAGCAACAGCGCCGGCGTGGTTGACCTGACGGTGCAGTCGATGCCGTTCGGCGAGAAAATCATCAACACCGGCTCAACCGACCTCGATCCGGGACACTTCGCCCTGCTCGATCAGGACCTCAGCGACGGAGCGAACTTGTCGCACGCCACGTTTCGCGAGTACTCGGCCACCTTCGGCTCCTGGACCAGCCCCGATCCCTACGACGGCAGCTATGACTTCAGCAATCCGCAGAGTCTCAATCGCTATAGCTATGTGCTAAATAATCCGCTAGATGGCAATGATCCATCTGGTAAATGTGGGATCTTTACGTCTAATGTGTACAGCGCTGATGGCGATCTTCTGCAGACAGTGACAACATACAACTATGACAATTGTCCTGAACCATGGTGGGTGTCGGAGTACGGTGGACCTAGCGCTCAGGGAGCCCTGTTTGCGTCTGGGGGCTTCTTTATTTCATCAAATAACTCAGGAAGCAGCGTATCAGTCACACCAGCTAAGCCCACCAACACACCGGCTCCGAGTAACCCGGCCCCAAATAACGGCAGGGTCGCCAACACAATCACCTGCGCCACGGTTCTGCCAAATGGCCAGACTGTAGGAAGCTACGTAAATCAACTCAGCAACAGCATTAACGGCTCAGTTGGCAATCCGACATCTACACCATATGGCCCCGGGCCAAATCCCAGCGCGCCAGGTCCGATCTCTGTCGCTAGTCAGGTCTACTCAGGGACGAATTTTAGAAAGATGCTCGGCGGCCCGGGCGCGAATTATGCCTTCCTTGGCGACGCAGGAAACTTTGCCTACGCAGCGGTCTCGGCGAATATCGGGGTGCCTTTGATTGCAACTGAGCTAGCTGCCGGTGCATACACATTGCTTACTCACCCGTTGAGCGACCTGGGTCCATACGGCATGGACCCAAGCGCGCGGGTTCAAATTCCAGCGGGGTACGGTGCCGGATGCAAAGTCCCATAGTTCTTGCAGGATGTCTTTTGGCGCTCGCTCTGACCTCTTGCGGAAGGCCAACGGAACAGAGTGTGACCGAGGTGAAGAACGACGCTTTCAAGGTCGATGTTCGCTCGCAGGAATTTCATGACTCGGGTATCCGTAACGTGGATGTATGCGTCACGGACACTAACCAGGGTTTTCCTGGGGACAAGTCGCAGTGCTTTCTACATGGTTTTGACTTCTCCGGCCTCTCGGTTAGGTGGATGTCGGATCGTGATGTTGACATCTCATTTAGCTGTGGAAGGGTCGAGAAGTTCTCGAATTTTGCAATAGTGTCGAAGGACCATCCGTTACCTGTTGAGTTCCACGCCACTCTCCATGAGACTTGCAAGCCGGTGTCGAATACGGCTTCTACAGCCAGATAGCCGAACTCCAATGCAAAAGTGCAGCGGGGTACGGTGCCAGATGCAAAGGATAGTAGCTCTCGCTCTCTGCTGTTCCGTGATCCTCTTGCAGGCTTGCAAGAGGATCACGGAGGAAATTCTATCCGAAACGACAAACGGAGCTTTTAAGGTCATCGTCCGAACTCAGGAGATCAGTCACTCAGGCACCCGAAATGTTGATGTCTGCGTGGCAAATGCTTCCAGTCCAGGGTTCCCGGAGAAGAAGGGTCAATGTTTCCTGAGCGGCTATGACTTCGACGGTCTATCTGTGAGATGGCAAGGACCACAAGTGATCGAGGTCTCGTTCAGCTCAGGCAGGGTGTCTCGCTTCACCAACTCCGCGTTCGTGTACCCAAGCGGCCCTGTACCTGTGGAGTTCCATACGCTCCTATGCGATGGGTGCGGAAGTAAAACTCCTCCGAAACCGGAGGACGGAACCGTCAGCTTGCTGCGTTAGTCGATGCTTCAGAAAGTCGCAGGCCGTCTCTTCGGGGGCGGCCTTGCTGCGTCTGTGGCCTCCTCTAGCCTCTGTACTGACTGTGAGCAAGAGCCAGCCATGCTTCGCATGGGGAGTAGGGTGACACGTCACCCCAGAATGGGAGCTGCGGAGTAACCTTGGGTTCCTGTGCGGGAACTAGCTGAAAACAGGCTACTAAGAGGAAAAAGGGTGTTGGGAGTTACCCTAGAGGAACGGAGCCGCGTGCGGTTCCGTTGCTGCTGGGGAACCTGTTAAGTCTCTGTCCCTTAGCCCGCTTCCGGCCCCCTGTTGTCCTCCCAGCGACATCCAGGAAGGCTGCGGCCCTTCTCCTGAAATCCCTGTCCGGCGGTGCTCTATGAAGCCGCCGCTTCGTACAAAATCGGTCGGCACCAAGGTGAGCGAAGAGGAGTTCGCGGCCTTGGAGAGTCGTGCCCGAGCGCGGAAGCTGACGCTGTCGGTGTGGGTGCGGGCGGAGCTGCTGGAGCCGAGAGCGGACGGCGGCGGGGCTGCCGGTGAGGTGTTGCTGGGCGAGGTTCTGGCCCTACGGACGATCCTGCTGAACCTGATGTTCTCGCTGACGAACGGCAAGCCGGTGACGCCGGAGGCGATGCGGGAGCTGATCGAGAAAGCGGACGGGGACAAGGCGCTTAAGGCGATGGAGCGGCTGACGGCGGCGGTTCCGAAGGTGGAAGCGGGCGCTGAACGGAAGTGGAGGAAGCGGGCTGAGATGGCGGAGTGGGGACGGAAAGAGTACCGGAAGCCGTGGCCGAGCCGGAGGCCGGTGTGGACCCTTGGAGCGATCTTCGCGGCGACGGTGGTGTTCGCCGGTCTGCTGACGGTGCAGTACGAGCGGAGCTGGACAGCGGCGCAGGGCCTCTACTGGAAGGACTACCTGAAGAGCGGGGCGCGGGCGCAGGCTTCGGCGAGAGCGACGGACCGGTACACGCTGCTGGAGGGCATGACGGCCAAGGGTCAGGGCCTGATCCTGAAGGGGCGACCAGATCGAGGCGGTGACGGACCCAGACGGAAAGCAGGGCTGGCGGCTGACCGAGGCGGGGGCGAAGCTCGGCATCGTCCGGTTGCAGTGGGTGACGGGCACGTTCAACGACCGGGCTGCCGAACACAAGCTGTAGTTGCCCTAAGTAACGTCGTCTAGAATCTCAAAGGCGCAGCCAAGTACGGTCAGGCTCACAGCATAGGAGCGCTTTTCGGCGGAGGAACGGTAGCTAACGTTCTGGGTGGTAACTCCATCAGCAGCCTTGTGAACCTTGGTCTTTCTGTGACAGGGCAACAGCCGTCTTCCAGTGCGCCAAACCTTACCGTTGTTGGGCTAGGATTTGCCTGTAAAAAACGTCCTGCGATTTACCGGGGCCAGCTTAATCCTTTGTACGGGAGCACTTCAGGCTTTTTCAGATCGAATGCTCATCAAGGGATTTTCAGCGCTGCTACGGAAGGCGGAGGAATCACATCCATCGCTGCCGGAGGTGAACTTGCTGTCAAAGGGGGGCCTCACCGCCGGGGAATTAGCATCTGGCATCGGAACAGCAAAGGGTGCTTTAGACTAGGAACGTTCCTTGCCGGTTATTACTCGTGTGCCACAAAATGAGTCTGAGCATAGGTGAACGCCTTCTCGTTCCAGGGTTAGGGACGCTCTATTGGCGGTAGGGCTGCGGGGCTTCATGGGAGTCGTCGGCGGTTCAACCCGCCGTATGAAGACCGTTCTTCTGTGCACGATGTTGTTCATGACGGATTTTGGCTACTCGGTCTTTTGGCAGGACAAACTGGCGTGGCTGATCGGCTGGCATGAAGCGTTGGTGTCGCTTCGGGTCGGAGGAGATGGTAATCGGGATGCCAAAGGCGGACTTTTCTGCAATTTCCTGAATGCTGTTATTGGCAGTTGCCATCTAGGAGGCAGTCCCGTTCAGCCTTGTTACGAAACTGCGATAACACACGTGCTGCGGCCTCCCGCACACGCGCCTCTGTGATGAGGCCTCGATGGACGTCTTCGACAATTAGGTTTCGACTCCTCCGTACCTCCGATCTGATCGACACCTGCGTTGATGGCCTTCGCGAAACGCTCCGCTTTGCTGAGGTCTTCGACGCCCCGCAGAAGTTTCAGCTCGGACTACTTGAGCAGCCTTGTGTTGATGAGCATGAAGACGGGGTCATATCAGCGAATGCAGACTTTGTGCGAGAGGGTCAGGCGGCTCAAGCCAGAGCGGTCGTTCTGCTTGAGAACAAACTCACGGGCAGGAGTCACAGGCCGTTGCTCCCTGTCACTGAAAGCGGGCTCAAGGTGTACCTCTACGGGGTAGCACCCGCTGCGGCTGAGGCCGCTGGCTTCGTCGTTGTAAGTGACCCAACTCAAGCGGAGTTCGCTATCGTGCGTGCGCCTGCGCCGCATAGCAGTGAGCACCCAAACTTCTACTTTGGCGCCACTCAGTACGAAGGTCGGCTGAACTTCACCATGGCCGATGCCGGGTATGCCGAGCTGCTGAGGGTAAGCCGCTTAACGCCGACCGTCTTCGTCACCACCTTGGAGCGACCCCTAATCCTAACGGAAGTGAGACCATACGCGACGGCGCTCTTGGTGGATTTCGGGATTGCCGATTCTGCGTTGCTTACCCTCATAAAGGGTCAGATGAGACCTGAAGGGCACTTACCGTGTGAGCTTCCCTCTTCAGTTGAAGCTGTACAGAAACAACGGAGCGATCTTCCGCGCGACTCTCACATGCCCCTTTACGCTTTTGGATATGGATTGCACTATTCACCTCAGCAATGACAAGACCATCTGTTTTAAATTGGAGCTTTAGCAACTACTACGAGCGCCACAAACCTGATGCGGCTCACTTGGCCCTAATCGTCACTTGTGGTGTCCTGACCATGGTCGGGTTTGCGTACGTAGTCATGGTGTTCTATAACATCCCTATACGAAGATCTTTTTGACCTGAAGCACAGCCCTTGCCTTCTCTTGAGACCAGAAAGCAGCAACTCTAGTGCCCCATTACTGAGGCGTTACTACCGATCTGGTAAGACTGCTGAACGCGGGCAATTTATCGTCAATTAGGACTGTCGATCCGTACATGAAACGGTCTGCCTCAATCGTGTGCCAAGTCGCATTATCGTCAGTGGTCCGGCTCTGCGAGGTGCCTTGCCAGCTCCAACTGTCCACAGCTACATGGTAGGTACCGATGATTGAGAGCTCTGCAGTTCATGTGCCAAGAGACAAAATAGTTGCTTTAAGTCAGTTTTCGAGGTCGTGTGTGTCAGACTCCATCAAAGGTTACGCTGAAAACGCCACATGTCTGATTGTCGACGGCACGGAAGGTGTCGCTGGCCAATCGTATTTGGAATCAAGTACGCAATCAGACCTCTCGCAGTGATCAAGGATCTGTAATGGTCTCTTGGCAACGGCAGCACCGCTCACCGCACCGAAACTCACATTGTGTGCGATGTTGGTGTAAGCAACTCTCCCCTCGACGTGGAGCTTGCCGTGCCCCTCAGCGCTGCGCGTCAGAACCAGCGTCACTCCGAGAGCCGACATGGCCGTTAGCCCAATTCCCGAGCCACTGTTGTGTCGTAATAGCAGGAGTGGAAAGGGACGGGCGCGAAGCAATCACTTGGAATCCAACCGGACCATCCGCCGACGATGGCGCAGGTCCAACGGCCCTGCGTGACGTCCGAAGCGATGAGATCGCCTTGATGGTCCTCAGGTTTGGCAAGGTCGAGGTACTAGGTGTGGCACGCGTCGGCTTCACTGACTTTCTCCCCCACAGTGAGAGGCCATCAGGACCGGCGCTCTGCCGTTAAAGACACGCAGGCCATCAAAGTTGAATGCAGCGGGAGGCTTGCATTCCACCGCAGGAAAATCCGGAGGCAGTGGAGCGTCCCTGTTCTGAACTCCTGAAATGGGGACCGTGAGAAGGAATGACGCGAACAAGAAGGTGGATCTTGGAAGCAAGCTAAAGAACATCTGGGGACACCTCAGAGGGGTCAAGGCCGTTCCAGTTGATGTCTTCAAAGTTTCCCAAGCCCTTAGGAAATATGCGCACTCGTCTGCGCCAGAGTAGCGCATGACATCCTCTGACCCCATCAGGTACTCACAAGTCGCATGGGAAGTGCTCCGGCTTGAGCGGCTTCGGAGCCGCCTGCGGGGTCGCAAGTGACGAGAGCGCGTTTGTCCGTACTAATCCAGGCAGAACTTCGCTCTACGCTCTTCTCACGTCCGCTCGTATTGCCTGCGCAAAAGTTGTCGAGCGCTTTTCACTGTCATCCGTCATGCATAGTAAGGACCTTCGCTGCCCCTTAATACCGGCGCGGTCCATAACCAACTATGGCAACGACAACTCACCAGAATTCTTTGCGGCGCGAGCGGACGCAGCCGCTTGCGCCGCAAAATGAGTTGCCCCAGACAGAGGAAAGTAAACAGCCCACCTTTGCTGGGAGGTTCCGCTGTGCGGGCTCTGAGTGTGAGGACACATGCTGCGGTGACTGGGACATCCCTCTGGATAAGATCACCTATTTGAAGTACCGGCAGTTTCCGGCCGAAGCGCTGGGTTCTCTCGTCTCGCACTTTGTAATAGCGTGCGAGGGAGAGCCGCACGATAACTGGTATGCCTCGATCCGTCGCAAACCGGATGGTTCGTGTCCCTTCTTTGGTGAGGATCGCCTTTGCGGAATCCAGAAGCGATACGGCCCCGGGCTCTTATCTTCGACCTGTTCGCTTTATCCCCGCTCTCTCGCGGCAGTGCATGGCGTACTTGAGGGTTCTCTCAGCCTTTCCTGTCCTGAAGCCGCACGCCAGGTGCTCTTGGAAGAACACTCCACTGAGCAAATGGCCGATCTCTTGTCTGTGCAGTTCCGAACGGATAACGTGTTCGGCGTCCGGGACAACAAAGGTCTCGGGGCGATCTACCTGCAAATACGAGGTGTGATCGTCGAACTGATCCGTGACCGGTCCCGGCCCATATGGCAACGTCTGCTCTTGATAGTCGCTCTGTGTGGCCGGCTGGACAGCGTGGGTGACCACGACTTGTTTGCCGCCTCAGACCTTCTCGCTCGCTACCGGAAGTCGTTGGCGCAGGGATCTAGCTCAGAGCTAGACCGGGTAGCGCCGGACGTCGCACGTCGTCTTGAACTCTCCATAGTGCTCAGCAATCAGCGATGCCAGGACAAGGATTGTGGCCGCCGATTCAAGGATGTCTTTTGGGACTTCATCGAAGCGATCGGGTCAGCTACTTCCGCAGGAGCAGAGGAAGACGTGCATCGCTTCCGTCACGCGAGCCAAAACCACTTGGACCCGTTGCTCATGAAGGCACCGTTCATGCTCGAGAACTACCTGCTGAACCACATCTACCAGCACCTTTTCCCCTTCGGCAGAGATGGAAGCAACAGGTTCGTTGCACACACAATGGCTGAGGAAGCCGTGCTGTTGGTCGTCCGTTACTCCTGGATGACAACCCTCCTTACCGGCGTAGCAGCTCGGCATGGCTCTAGCTTTAAGAAGGCACACGTCGTGTCTGCGGTCCAATCATTCACAAGAGCTGTCGAACACACACCTTACATCCTCGAAGAGGCTCTTGCTTTCGTAAGGTCTCGCGAGCTGGACACGATGCCTGGTCTAGCAAAGCTTCTCAGAAGCTAAATCGTTGTAGGTGGGAGATCCTATGCAGCTTTCAGAGATGGACGTTGAAGGCACGATCACACGGTTGTTGTCGGCAGAGCCGCCCTCCGAAATGGAAGCACGCCTGGTGTGCTCCTGTCGGTCTCGCCTCTATCGAACGAGTTGCACTCGGCGAAGACAAGCTGTCTGTCTTGCTGCCGCATGCAGCCTGGCGACCCTAGCGCTCGGATGGGTAGCATTCAGCGCTCATCACAAACACGTTCGGCTGAGAGCAAACCTCTATGGAGGATAGGTGAGAAGGAATCGGCAACAGTGCCCATGTGGAAGTGGCAAAAACATGCGACGGTGCTGTGGAGCACCTTCAAGCCAGAGAAAGCTTGAGCTGGAGGCTAGCGCAAGGCGATTGTCGGAGATGGGCATGCATGCAGAAGCGGCGCAGGCACTCAGCGAACGCGCAAGGCTCAGCCCCCAGAACCCAATGGTTTGGAACGATCTCGGGGTCGAGCATGTGGCTGCGCGGCAGCTTGAAGACGCTTATGAGGCTTTTACGCGGGCACTATGCGCCGTGCCCGACTACACACCGTCGCTCTACAATCTTGGGCGCATGGCCATGGATCACTGTGTTGCGGAGAAAGCGAAGGAACACCCGGTCGAGGATAGGACGCGAGCCTTTGCAAGCGAAGCGATCCGGTACCTGGAAGCTAGCCTTTACAAGGATTCATTGGATCACCTATCGCACGCAGCGCTTTCTGCTGCTTACACCTACATAGGGGATACGGTTCGGGCACAATTACACCTAAGAAAAGGTTCGAAACTGAATCCTGCCGAGATGACGCAGTCGAAGCGAACGTTGCTAGAACAGCTAGTTTTCAGAGTTCTCGCAAAATCAAAATCTGAGCCGCTTCTCCCATTCCTCTTCAGTACGGGCAAGGAATTCCATTCAGAGTAGGCAGGAGCAAGGATCAGACCTCACAAGTCGGCTTATGGGCAGTGATCATAACCTGGGTAGATGGTCCGGTGCCGTGAGGCCTGCTCCAAGTTCCACTAGCGGCGTTTCACAGGAATAATCTGGCTTCCCATCCAACGTCAAGTTCCATTTATGATCAGCGGGCTGAAGATGAGCCTTGTATGGTCCGAGAGGCGAGAGCTACTCTTCGACCCTGTGCTTCAGGCTTGCAGCCAAATCTGATGGGACTGTTCGAGGTCTTTCGAGAAGTAGAAGACAGGAAGCAAAAGGCCGTCCATGGACTCTGTCGATCAAACAAGGGGACTCATCGGCAGGGGCTGCAGCGCTGCCGCCCCACAGGTAATCGACGACGACATCGAGCCCATCGGGAAACACTGATATGAGAGCCTGTTCAAACTCTTCCACCCCGTGCTCGTTCTCAGGACGAAGGTCGAAGGGGATGACGACATCGGCGCCGAGAGGGCGCAGCGCTTCGAGTTCCTGTGCATTGCGGCCCGTCACGATCACCTTTGCTGCTCCAAGTGCTTTCGCTGCCTGAACGGCAACAAGCCCTGCGGCTCCCGTTGCACCGTTGATGAGGACAGTTTCGCCTGCGTGGAAGCTGGCCCGTGCTACTAGTGCGGCGAAGCAGGACATGCCCGGGTTTGCTAGTGCGGCGGCGCTTACATCATCGAGCTCGTCGGGCAAGGTGATGGTGCCGCGCGGGTCGACGAGGGTCTGCTCCGCCATCGCTCCAAAGGGAGCTTCAGGCATGGCGAAGTACACGCGACGCCCATCGGCGCGGGTGCCCACGCCATCCACGCCGGGAACAAAGGGGTAGTGGTTATCTGCGCTGTAATGCGCGCCGGCGGCTCGTCCCTTCGTCAAATTGGTCAGAGCTGCAGCAGTGACCGTGATGACTTCGAAACCTTCACGCATACCTGGGTTGTCGAACTCGCCAAAGGTGGGTTTGGCTCCAGCGGACGTCACGATTGCTGCTTTCATAAGAAGACTCCTCTTCAAGTACTCTAGGAAGATCATTTGCGCAGCGCTTGACCGTGTATGCCAGGCAAGGACCCGAGACTGCCAGATGTTCTTGAGAGCCTGGGCGTCGCTGCGTGGGAGCTACCCCAAGCTACGATTCGACAGATGCCCGCTCACAGGCATGCTGAAGCGCAGCTGTGCGGTCTCGACGGCGGGCTTGCGATTCTGGAGACGGAGGCAGGCGCCTGGACGTGCCTGCCAGGACGTTGCATGTGGATCCCGTCCGGCATAGTGCATTCCTTGCGCTCGTGCGGCAAGATCAGTGGTTGGATGATGCGCATCGCTACTAGGGGAAAAGCCCCGAGCGAACGAGTCAGCCTTCCGTGGAACCTCGCATTCTGGCCTTGTCTCCGCTGCTGAAGGAAATTGTCGTTCGAATGATGACCTGGGTAGACGACCCCAAGGCCACTGCAGCCAAGGCACGCCTGGTGGATGTGCTGCACGACGAGATCCGTGCGGCTTCTCAGGTTGAGCTGCACTTGCCGGTTCCTCGTGATCCGGCGCTCAGACGCCTGGCGATGATACTGGCGGAGGCTTCCGGAGATGCCAGGGATCTAAGCGCACTGGCGCGCGAGGTCGGCTTGTCCGAGCGCTCGCTGTTCCGGAACTTCCAGAAGGAGACCGGGCTAGGTCCCGGCCAGTGGCGTCGGCACATGCAGCTACTCCGTTCACTCGAACTGCTGGCGGAGGGCCGTTCGGTGACGGAGACCGCTCTCGAGGTTGGCTATGAGAGCGCCGGAGCGTTTACCCGAGCCTTCCACCAGGTCCTTGGAGTGACACCAAGCGTACACACGCAAAAGCAGCGGAGATCCTAGTCCTGACAAGATGCACCTCTCTCCAGTCTGACCCGTTACTCTTCTCAGCCGACCCATCGGTACGAAGCCGATGTCGATGAGCGCATTGGCGATTTGCACGATCAAGGACCACAGCTGACGAGATAACCGGTTACCGTACTCCGTCTTCCGGTTAGTCGGAAAGTCATAAGTGCACAAAAGCGGGCCAGTCACTAAGGGCTGACCCGCTCGATTCCATGGGTGATCGTTTACACCTGCGCCATGCCGCCGTCGACGAACAACTCCACACCGTTGACGAAGCTGGAATCGCTGGTGGCGAGGAACAGCGCCACGGTGGCAATCTCCTCGGATTTGCCAAGCGTGCCGCGTGGAACCGCTGCGGCCATGTTCGCCTTGAACTCGTCTCCTAAGGGCGTCAGTATGGCCGTGTCGATTGGCCCTGGGCTCAGCACGTTGATGCGGATATTGCGATCCTTGAGCTCCAGCAGCCAAGTACGGGCCAGCGAGCGGACCGCCGCCTTACTGGCGCTGTACACACCGAACTGCAGCGTGCCCTTGATGCTCGCGATCGAGCCGTTCAGGATGATCGCGCCGCCCTCGCGGAAGAGCGGCAAGGCCTTTTGAACCGTAAACATCGTCCCTCGAACGTTCAGGTCGAATGTGGTGTCGAAATGCTCTTCAGTAGCCTCTTCGAGCAGCTTGAACTCGCCCGTGCCTGCGCTTGCGAAAAGCACGTCGATGTGTCCCTTCTCGCGCTTCACCGTGTCGTAAAGCCGGTCGAGATCGGCAAGGTTCGCCGCGTCACCCTGCACGCCCGTAACGTTGCGGCCGATTAGCTTCACGGCTTCGTCGAGCTTGTCCTTGCGACGACCGGTGATGAATACATGCGCGCCCTCTTCCACGAAGAGTTGTGCCGTCGCCAATGCCATGCCGGAGGTCGCCGCCGTGATCACCGCTACCTTGCCATCGAGCTTTCCCATCGTCTCTCTCCTCCGCCGCTCTTTATGTCGAGGCGCGTCCTGCTCTAGTGGATGGCGGATAGTCGCAGAGCGATTCATAAGTTCGGAATATGTAAACTGCCTTAGCGCCATGCATCTGATGTCGTGATGAGGATCCATGCGGCCGCTTCACCATCCCGAGATCGATGACGTTCCCCTGGAGGCGATCCTCCACGCGCTGGCCGATCCGGCACGCGTGAAGATCTTTGCGGATATTGCGCAGCAAGGTTGTCCCCGAAACTGTACAGCCTTTGTGAACATAGCCGAGAAGCCTATCCCGAAGGCAACGCTTTCACAGCATTTCAGGATCCTGCGTGAAGCCGGCCTGATCCATAGCGAACGCCATGGGGTGGCGATGCATACTGCATCACGGGACACGGAGGTCGATGCGCGCTACCCGGGGTTGCTGGCAGCGATTGTGAAGGCGCACCAGATCCAGATGACGGACCCAGCTCGCAGAACCAAACGAGCCGCAAAGAAGCGGAACGCTCAGCCCTAACGTGCGCCTTGTGGATCTGCATAGAGGCGCACACGGTACGTCGCCTGCTCTCTTAAGCTTATTGTGTTCGCGAGTCGGGGTCTGCAGGTTCGCGAGCAGTTCACACTGCTTGATCCTTGAGTCACGTTTGCTGGTGCAGAAATGATTCGCTCGGGAATCGACGGAGCGCTGGACTTTGGGGTCAGCTTGTGCTCACGAGTGCGGAGGGGGATCATGCCTGGGGGCGGTCTCGGCCCCAGTAGTTCTGGTCAGTCGAAGTTAACCGGCCTCTGGTAGTCCCGTAATCCGATGACCAAAAGCTTCTCGGTCCTGCCGCTTCGCGAGATAGATATCAAGCTGGGTGTTCGCAAAGAATAAGCTGCCTGAAACTCAACGTAGTAAGCGGGCCAGCCCCTACAGGGCTGGCCCAATGTTCCGTAACAACGAACCTACTTGCTCTTCACCGACTGCCTGATCTTCGAATGCAACGTTTCAGCCGAGGTCTTCAGCTTGGCTATCTCCGCCTCGATCTCGGTCTTCAACGCGGATGCCTTCGCCTCCTGCGCCGTCTTCAGTTCTGCATGCTTTGTCTCGATGTTGGCCTTTATGGTGTGAAGTCTCTTCAGCGCATCCATCTCCGCTCCGGCCGCCTTACCTTTAGCCGCAGCCTCGATCTCGCTGATGTGTGCTTTCGCCTCCTCCATCTGCGCCGAGATCTTGTGTTCGAATGCGTTCAATGCAGCCTTGTGTTCATCCATGATGTTCTCCTGGGAATCGGTTTCGTTACGCTCACTGCACATCGTCCCATCTGGTGGACAGACTCAACGCGCTGACTGCAAAGCTTTTTCTATCTTTGCTTGTTGCTCCTTCGTCAGCGTCGTCTGCAGAATGGTGCCGCCGTAACCCTGGAACTTTGCCGCGACCACGCTAGGCTCATCCGACTCCAGGATGGCGTAGATGGCGGAGCTTCCGGGTTCCACCAGGACACTCACGTCCTGCACAAAATCCTGAGGAATTCCAAACTCGTTCTTCCAGAACGAAGCGTCGATCGCCCCGCCAGTCGCGCCCAGCGCAGCGCCGCCCAGCGCTCCGGCTGCAATCGCACCGGCCGCCACCGCTGCGCTCGCGCCTGCGGTAAACGGAATCGCCAGCGTCGCACCAATCAACAGTCCGAGGGTGCCACCCAGGCCCGCGCCCTGCCGAGCTGTGGGCTGGTAGTTCTTCGCCATGATTAGCTTGCCCTCCGCATCGCGATACACCGCCACTGCGTCCCGCAGATCCACCACCCAGTCATCGTTCAGGTTGGCCAGTTCGTCCAGCACCTGTGACGCGCGATAGATGTCATTCTTGAATCCAACTACGATCAGTTCGGCCATAAGATCCTCATTTCTTTTGTTTGTGATTCGTGGGCAAGGTCAGCTTCCCAACGTTCCATTGGGAGCAGAAGAATGCTTCTCGCGTGCCTCTTCGTTCAAGCACTTCTCACCCTGGGTTTGACTTAATACGCGGCCGCTACCTTGTCTGCCACCTGCCCGTACATCAGTCGCGTCAGACCGGTCGAGATTAGGTTCACCCCGATCAACGTGCCTATGCCCCACGCTGCGCTGGACGGCCACCCTTCCCAGATCATGACGCCCAACGCCAGCGTTATGAGCGCATTCAGCAGCACGACTCCCGCACGAGGCAGCGCGCGAATTGAGAGATAAGCCAGCAGCTCGCTCACCCCTTCTACAATGAAGATCACCGCCATCAGCATGGTGAGTGAGACCAGCCCGAGTGCTGGATGCGCGATCAGGTAAACTCCGCCCACCAAGTACGCGGCGCCGATGAGAAGCCGCCAGATAGCGCCTCCCGCACCTGACGCTGCAGGCACGGATGTCAGAGTCGCCACCCCTGCAAGCAGTACAAGCACACCCACCAGCACCGCCACACTCATACCGGCATATGCCGGCAGGCAGAGCGCGGCCACGCCGAGTAGGATCATCAGGATCGCGGAGCCCTTCGTCAGGCCCGCAAGTTTACTCAGGACATTGTTGTTCTTCGATGTTGTCATATATCTGACTTTCAGAAAGTGCAGTAGAAGTGAATACTTCGCATCTGCCCAGTCAAGGAGTAATTGCATTGCGATTGCATAGAGACGATGACACTTCCCTGCCGTCCACAAAAGTCACTTACAGTCATCCGCAGGTGAGGCAACCGTGAGCCGCACGGTGGGGAGCGACAAGGCTGCATGTCGGCGCCGCCTCAGTGTGTGCGGTACAGTAAGCGAAGTATGCGTAATGAGAAGGTTCAGCTCGTGGCAGAGCCGCCTGTGCACCAGCAGGAACAACCGCTCGCAGCTGATGTACGCAGGCAACTTCACACCATCGTTACCAGCCCGCAGTTCCTTCACTGTGAGCGCCTTGTTCGCTTCCTGACTTTTATCGTGGAGGAAACCCTTGAGGGCCGCGCCGCTTCGCTCAAGGAGTTTGTCATAGGAACTCAGGTCTATGACTTAGGCGCAGACTTCGATCCAGGCCAGAACTCTCTCGTGCGCAGCGAGGCCCGCCGGCTCCGCGGCAAGCTAAAGAGCTATAACGACGCTCATGGCAAACACGACCTCATCGCCATCCATCTTAAAGCCGGCAGTTACGTTCCTATCTTTCAGCACGCCTCCCCCCTCGGCTTTCCATCCTCATCTGCCGTTCCCACCCAGCCCATCCTTACCCCCGGCCACGGCGTCACGGTACTCATTCTTCCCTTCATCGACATCGCCGGCAGCCTAGCCCCACCCTCCTTCGCGGACGGCCTTACCGATGAGTTCATGCATCACATGTCCGCTGTAGCCGGGATGCGCGTCATAGCCGCAGGCTCGATCGCGCAGGTGATCGCGGGTTCGCCGGATATCCCTTCGTTAGCCGCCAAACTCGGCGCAGACGTTGTGTTCGAAGGTACCGTGCGCCGACAGGGGAACCGCTTTCGCAACACGATCCGGCTGGTCAATGCCGATGGACTCTTGCTCTGGTCGCAGCGTTTCGATCTCGACCTTCACCCGCCGGATCTTCTCGAGGTCGACATCTTTGATGTGCAGGAAAGCGTCGCCTCCGCGATCATGAATCGAGTTGGGCCGCAGCTCTCGTTCATTCGGAGCTATCAGGCCTCGGCCGGGCCCGCTGTCTTCGCGATCTATCCCCTCCTTCTCGCTGCGGAGTCACTGCTGGACAGCGCTCGCGGAGAAGACATCGATGCGGCCTTGATGAAGTTCCAGGCAGTCGCTGCCTCCGTTCCGCAATACGCACGTCCCTGGTGCGGCATTGCGCAGTGCTTTTACTGGACTGCCCTACGCGGAGCCGCAAACGGC
Organism: uncultured Acidobacteriaceae bacterium; assembly: GCA_964247625.1. Lineage (GTDB taxonomy): Bacteria > Acidobacteriota > Terriglobia > Terriglobales > Acidobacteriaceae > Edaphobacter. Next base: position 295,784 of record CAXTVA010000001.1, on the reverse strand, counting down.
CGCAGAGTTCTCGCGCAGGCCGCCTCCGCTGCCACGCAGGCTCTTCGTCTAGACCCGAACATGGTAGAAGCGCACTCTACCCTTGGGGCCATTCGCAGCCTGCAATGGGATACTGCTCAGGCCCACCTAAGTTTCAGCCGCGCCTCGTCCCTCGGCAGCCAAGCCATCTCACTCCGCCAGGAAAGCCTTTTTCTCTGCTCGCTGAGCCGCTTCGAAGATGCTTGGATGCTTCTCCAGCAGGCTCAACGTATCGATGCCTTCTCCACCCGTCAGCAGATCTGCTGCGCCCGCTTCTTCTTTCTCAGCCGCCGCTACGAGGCAGCGGAACCCTTCTTCGCCGCCCGCTTCTCCGCTGCGCCGGAACCAGTGGAGTGCCAGGTCCAACGCGCGTTGATCAACCTATACACCGGCCGCGGCGACGACGCCGCTCGCTTTGCCGCAACGCTTCACCTCCAGGCGGGCCCGAACGTCGCCCTTCAGGCCTATGCCGCGGAGCTCAGCGCTCTGGCCGGGAACAAGGATCTCGCTTCGTCCATTACCCAGCAGACCGGCCTGCTCCTTGTCGAGACGCAGCTCAGCAGGTTCCGCAAGGCTGCCCTCTCCCTTGCTCTCGGACTTCCCGACGAGGCGCTTTCCCTGCTCAGCGCAGCGTATGAGGAGATGGAACCGGAGCTCATCTGGCTTGCCACAGACCCACGCTTCGACTCACTTCGCCAAAACCCCTCTTTCACCCGGTTGATCGAGCAGGTTCAGACCCACTGCGCCTGAACCTCATTGCCCCCAAGCCCGAACAAAACCTCTTCTTATGCTGAAGACTCGTCTGCTTGTCTTCAGTACAAGAGCGGACAGGAGCTTCTGCGAACGGGTAGGCTTCCTCAATAGAAGTATTCTTTCGTTTACTTCAGTTCAGCTTTGTTCACGAGCGCATGATCGGCAGATACACACACGAAAGTTTCATCGGTTGCGAATTGCGCTTGTAATCCGGTTCGGCAAGCTCTGCCGAGCTGCTCGCAAGCTCCAACTGACCACGGTACCGGTGCTTTCCAGTTCTGCAGCTCACGTGCCGCAAGACAGAACAGTTATTTCAATAGCTAGTTCTTCGAGGTCGTGCGGTGCCAGACTCCATCAAAGGTGACGTTGAAACCGCCACATAATTGATTGTCGACGGCACGAAAGGAGTTGCTCGCGAGGTCGTACTTCAGGTCGAGTACGCAATCGGGCTGTTCCCCGTGATCAAGAATGTGGAGGAATGGCCCCATGGCAACGGCGTCGCCGCTCACTTCGCCAGAACTCACATTGTGCGCCGCATTTGTGTAATACGCCCTGCCCTCGACGTGGATCTTGCCATGACCTTCAGCGCTGCGCGTAAGGATTAGCCGGTCACCATGCATGCCGAGGTGGCCGATGACCCAGGTTCCGAGCCACTGTTGTGTGGTGATGGCGGGAGTGGAAGGGACGGACGCTAGGCGATCGGTCGGAATCCAACCGGACCATCCGCCAACCATGGCGCAGGTCCAACGGCCCTGTGTCGCGCCGGGAGCGATGAGGTCGCCCTGGTACTCCTCGGGTTTAGCAAGGTCGAGATATTCGGTGTGGCACGCGGAGGCTTCACTGCCCTTCTCTCCACAGTGAAATGCCATCAGGACCGGCGCTGTGCCGTTGAAGACGCGCAGGCTATCAAAGCTGAAGGCGGCAGGAGGCTTGCACTCCACTGCAGGTACATCCGGAGGAAGTGGAGCGTCCCTGTTCTGAGCTTCCGTAACGGGAATCGCGAGGAGAAACAGGGCTAACCAAGAGTCGGATCTCGGAAGCAAGCGGAAGAACATCTTGGGCCACCTCAGCAGTTCGCAAAGTCTTGAGAGCCGCGCAAAACCCGTCTGCGCCAGAGTAGCGTATACGGTGTCATCACCTGTCAGGTACTCATCACTCTCCCTGTCGGTAGTAAGAAGGCTCTTGGCGCTTTCTCATGTCGGCGTCTCTCAGAACCGATCAGTCTGATCACTGCTTGCTGGTTCTCTGGTTGATAGCGCGCCGCTCTCTTCACGCTCGTTGAAGCGTGCGTTCCTCTGCTGTATCTCCTCCTCCGTTCTCGGAGCGAACATGGCCAGACCGACCTCAACCGCTTGTTGTTGAATCTGCTCGACAGTAGGGCGAAGGCTCCGGTCGTACTCTTGAAACGCCATCCTGAAGTCATTGGGATGTTTTTGGAAAGCGTCGGCCAAAGCAGCAGCTCCCAGAATGGCCATGGAGCCGCCCATCCCTGCGGCAGGCGAGGGGCAGTATCCCGCATCCCCGACCAAAGCGACACGGCCTTTGCTCCACGAATCCATTCGCACTTGGCAAAGCTTATCGAAGTAGAAGTTATCGCAGTCGTTCATCTCTTGAAGCAGCTCGGGTATTCTCCAGCCTTTACTCTTGAACTGCTGCTGGACCATCAGCTTTTGCTGTTTCACGTTCCGTCGTTCGTAGGTGATCTCGTTCTCCGAGAAGAAGGAGAACGCGATATCAGTCTTGCCGTTATACGCGTTGAGCATTACGGTTTTCCCGGGTAGATTGAACATCTGCGACGTGTTCTCCTCAATGAGAAGTTTGTTGACGATTGTGAGCGAGACATAGTTTTGGAGGAAGAGCGAGTAGGAGGACTCTTCGCCAAAGCACATCTTTCTCACCACGGAGTGAATCCCGTCGCAGCCAAACACAAACGAAAAAAATCGCCTCGTTCCGTCTTGGAACGTGACGGCAACCTGCTCGCCAGTGTCCTCTAAATTCGAAACGCTGTCCCCGAAGAGAAAGTCAACATCGCCCTTCACCTTGTCGAGGAGCATGTCCAGAAGGTCGTTCCTCTCGATCTCATATCCTTCCTCCTCTGCGCTGTTCGGGTCGTCCACCCTTGTGAGGCGCGCGACCGGCGTCCCATCGACGCCCAGAAATTCCATGGGTCTCGGCGCAAGACTTTGGGCGGAGATGCGGTCGAGCAAACCCATGCGCTGCACAACCTCGATAACACCTTCGCGGATATCGACAGGAGTTCCGCCCCTCTTGGGGCTTGCTGCAATCTCGACGACGGTCACCGCATAGCCGAGGCGATGCATCCACCAAGCCGTTGCCAGGCCAGCGAAGCTCGCTCCTAGAACAAGAACGCTCGGTTTTGCCTCCATCTTCTTTGTCATACGCTCTCTCCTCATGTGCTCTACTCTTGTCTCCGTATCTATACTATGTACATTTTTGTACAATGTATAGTTATTCGAGAAACGAAAAAGATGACTCTGAATCGACAGACTCGCAAGCGGCTCGCAACACGGCAGAAGATCTCCGATGCTGCCACTGGTCTCTTCATCACGCATGGATTTGACCAGGTGACCATAGGCGAAATCGCCGAGGCCGCTGACGTCTCCCGCATGACCGTCTTCAATCATTTCGCCCGTAAAGAGGACATGTTCTTCGACCTCGACGAAGCAGGACGAGAAGATATCCTTAGCGCTTTACGGGAGAAGGAGCCTGGGATGCCTCCCGTCGAGGCGCTGCGACTCTTCGCGCACCGGGCCATCGCCGAGCAACGGCCCTACGTTCGCTTCTTCCAGGACGGAAGTGAGAGGTTCATCAAGACGGTTCGAGGGAGCGAAGCTCTGAAAGCCCGAGCCAGAGCCATACGCGACGAGTTGTCAGAGGCCCTGAGAGTGGCATTCACGGAGTCTGTACATCGACCTCCACTCGATCCTGCCGCTGGTTTGGCGGCCACAATGCTGCTTGCTGTATGGACCGTCGCCCTGAACGAGGGCTACCGCGCTTACGAAATGGGTCATGGCGTCGAGAAGGCAAAGAAGATCTTTCTTGAACTGGTCGATCAAGGGACGAAGGGCGTGCAGGCCGCGATCGAAGGTACTCCGTATGTCTAGCGGTTGCCTTGTCTCATCACCTTCTCCTAGAGTCTCACTCCCAGCGGCGTGAATCGTGCTCGCGCATTAAGAGTGGAGGTATCCCCATACGGCGCCTTCGGTTCTCTTTAACAGTTCGTTGGACTCGCCTTCTTCCCGCTCCCCCGCTGCGTCGATAAGGCTACGCATCACCGCCAACAGATCCGCCGCGGCGACGCTCCTGTTCGCTATCCTCGGCGCATCAGGCAACGCGAGCATCTGCTCCATCACAATCTGCAGACGCGAGGTCGTCCCCGACACCTGGCTCTTGAAGGCTTCGCGCCTCTCCGCAATATCGATCAGCCGTGCCAGCTTCGGCCGCTTCATCTGATGGCGCATTGATGCGCTGATATAGGACTTGAGGGCCACACGGAAGGTGGGATGTTGTACGAGATCGTCGCCCGCCGCGAGCAGCGGAGCAACTTCGCGCGCGATAAGCCCGCTCAGCAGAGCGTCCTTGCTGCGAAAGTACTGATAGAGCGAGCCGATGCTCACGCCCGCGCGCTCAGCGATGGCATTAGTGTTGAAACCCTCAAATCCATGCTGCTCCAGAATGCGAGCAGCGGCTTCCAGCATGACGGCGACAGTCTCAGCGGATCGCCTCTGCAACGGCGTCTTTCGCGGCTTCAACGCTTCTGCAGCAGCCTGCTTCTTGGTCATAGAACGCGAGTATCCCTTGTGAGCAAAGGCTCATATTCTTGGTTCAAGGAGAACACAGGATGACTTCCCAGGAAAAGACACAACATCAGACCTCCGATGACCTCACCGTCTTCATGTTGGTTAAGACCATGCCTGAGTGGCTCGGGATGCCGGTGGCGGAGCGTTTCGCTCACTTCAACAGTTGTATGAAACCGATCCTCAAGAAGTACGAAGGCGAAGTCCGTTGCCGCATCTTCGATACAGAGTTCTTCTCCACACGCGTCACCGACATTTGGAGGTGGGAGGTAAAGTCGCGCCACGCCTACGAGATGGTCGTCAAAGAGCTCCGCGAGACGCCGCTCTGGGATGGCTTCTTCTCAATCATCGAGATCCTCGCCGGCGTGGAGAATGCGTACGCGCGCAACTATAACCAGGATGCTGTCTCAGCCTGAGACTGACATAGAAAGGACACGATGAAGATCTCAGGAAACACCATACTCATCACCGGTGGCGGCTCCGGTATCGGACGTGGTCTGGCCGAGGCATTTCACCGTCTCGACAATCACGTAATCATCTCCGGACGGCGACAGAGCGTCCTGCGGGATGTCGCAGCGGCGAACGCCGGGATGGAGCATCTGGTGTTCGATCAAGACGCTCCAGCGGGCGCCAAACAGCTCGCAGCCGAGGTGCGGACGCGCTTTCCCAGCCTGAACGTGCTGATAAACAACGCCGGGATTCAGAAGGTCGAAGACCTGACTTCCGGAGAGATACAAGATGCGGAAGCGACGATCAACACTAATCTGCTTGGCCCCATGCGGCTGACAGCAGCCTTGATGCAGCAGTTGCTCGCTCAACCGCACGGCGCCATCCTGAATGTCTCTTCGGCGCTGGCGATGCTGCCTGCCGCCAGGATGCCGTCGTACTGTGCAAGCAAGGCGGCGATGCATTCCTACACACAGTCGCTTCGTTACCAACTCAAGGATTCCTCAATTGAGGTCATCGAGATCATTCCGCCGTGGGTGCAAACCGAGTTGCAAGGGGATCGGGGAATGAACCCCAAAGCAATGCCGCTGAAGGACTACATCGCCGAGACGATCAAGCTTCTAAGCAATCAACCGGCAGCCGCAGAGATTGTCTCAGAACGATCGAAGCCGATGCGTTTTGCAGAGCGTGGCGACTACGATAGCTTCTTCTGCAAATACAACGACGGGTGGCTGGGCTCGCAAGAGCGCTAGTAGCTCCTCGTTGCATTCACGCCACTGCTTCTATGCAGCGTTGACAAGCGCTGCGCAGGAGCACGTAGGTCAGTCCTGACAGGTCGGCCAGTGTTGATCATCCTGACTGCCACAGGCTTAGTGATACCTGTGGCGGCCAAACTCACTTAGCGCGGCACTTTCCGGGACCGATGACGTACACCGACGATTGTTATTGCTTCTCGGGAACTTCTACCGAGTCGGTTGTCGCTCTCCTTCATCGATCTAGTTTGTCTCCCAAGTCTTGCCTCCGTCGTCGGAGTAGGCCTGTTCCAGACGCGTATGACTTGCATCGACACGCTGCCAGAGAAAGCGCACAAGATGGACCGTCCCTCCTAGGTATCCTGTGAGTAGAACTCACCGCAACCGCTCTGAAATGACAGATCATAGGCGGGTCAAAAGTACCGGTCTTATATTTGTGCCACAAATTGAAACTGGTGAGTGGAAGGATTGTAGGTCCGGACTGCGAGCAGCTCAATATGCTTGCCGGATCTCTGGCTGTCAACTTGCATTTCGCTTTCGTTCCCGCCTTCGAGCTTGGGTAATGTGCGCGTGGTGACAACGCCAGAGAATTCGTTTCAGAATTCGTTCCAGTCCGCTGAATGAGAAAGACGATGTATCAACATGCTTACGTGCGCGTTCCAGTTGCCCACCTCAAAGTCGAAGTCGTGCCGACCATCTTTTGACATATTACGTTTAGCTCTGCAGGGCACTTGCGTTGGCGGCTGCGCTGTGGCGAGCGAACAGCAAAGCACAGTTAACAGCCCCCGTCCAACGCATACTGCACCGTGTAGAGAACGAAGCATGTGACCGAAGCTGTCTCTAAATGCCGCCGGTCTGCGCCTCGGTGATGCCATGTTGCGTCTCTCTCGCGTGGCTGCGCCATCTTGTGTGATTCGAGTCAATTCGATCACGGGATGACCTCCATAGTTCATGCTGATCGATTGCTGCGCTCCGAATTTTATGCCAGCAGTATATTGCGTTGATGCTGTCGGGGCCGGGTCTGCATACTGTAACGAACTGAAAAGGTGAGCGCTTTCTCGGAAACAAGACAAGGAGAACTCGCTTCTCCGAAAGAACGATGCCCCAAGCGAAGCGAACTTCTTGGAAGGTATCTCTCTGAAGAAGCCGAATGGTTTCACTTGCGGCGCTGGCGGGGTCTTGGTGAGGTAATCCCCGCGAAGATCAGATCGATCCCAGCAAGAAAGTCGGCCCGATCGTCATGACTCCGCATCCGTCCGGCTACGCTCCTTGCAAACGGATACTTCGTCTCATCGAGTTGAGACCACGCCGTGGAAACCGCTTCGAGGAAGTGGGGTCGATCAAGATTTTGCGCTCTGGCGAGATTACGGTTTGCGGCGTTCTGCCTGCAGAGGCCAAGAATGAAGGCCATCAAGGTGCCCACGGCAGCCCATTGCTGCCCCGCTGGCACCTTAAGCGCGCGAATCTGCTGACCAATGCGCTCCAGAATGTGCACGACAGGCGATGCACCTGGAGCGCTGGTGAGGGCCGAACCAATCCACGGATGCGCCTCGTTTAAGTCGAATAAGGCAAGCGCGACCGCTCGAATCGTCTTCTGTGGTGTTGTATTGGCGATCTCGTTCATCGTTCGCACGATCAGGGCGTCGCACGCTGCCATGAGCAGATCGCTCTTGTTGGCAATATGCCAGTAGATAGCCCCCGGGCCCGTGGCAAGCTGTTCGGAGAGAGCGCGGAGTGTCAGACCGTCTTTGCCATCACGATCGAGCAGAGCAATCGACGCCTCGATAATGCGCTCGCGCGAAAGGGCTTCCCCCCGCCGTTGAATGCTCCGTCGTTGTTTCGCCATGTTCCATGTTGACACGAATGGAATGACGTTCCAATATCGTGGAACGTCATTCCATAGACTGGGTTGGGTCGGGAGGCAGAGTGAGGATTCTTAACGGTAAAGCGATTGCAATCGTCGGCGGTGGACCCGGCGGACTCACGTTGGCGCGACTGCTGCAGCAGGGCGGTGCGAAGGTCACGGTGTATGAGCGGGATTAGAGCCGCAGGGCGCGGGTCCAGGGCAGCGCGTTGGATCTCCACGAAGACTCCGGGCTGGCTGCGCTCGGAGCGGCTGGGCTCATGGAAGCGTTCTGGGCCAACCATCGGCCCGACCTGAATCGTCTCCGGATCACCGATGCCAGGGGAACAATTCTTCATGAGCACTCCCGCCGGATGTCCGGCGCGGGGCAACGTCCCGAGATCGAACGTGGACCTCTACGGGATATTCTGCTGGATTCGCTTGAACCAGGCACTGTGCAGTGGGACTGCAAGCTCGAGTCTGCGAAGACGCAGGGCGAGCAGGTGTGGATGCGTTTTGCGGACGGCAGATCGGCCTACGCTGATATCACGATCGGCAGCGACGGCGCGAACTCGCGGTTGCGGGAGATCGTTACTCCTACCCGGCCGGAGTATGTCGGGGTGTCGCTAGTAGAAGGCCTGGTTCCCGCCGCACAGCACGCTATGCCGGAGATGTGGGAGCTACTCGGTGGGTCCGCCCTGATCGCCTTGGGGGGCGAGAGGACGATCGGCCTGGGAACCAAGCCGGATGGCAGTGTGCTGCTCTACGCAGGATTAAAGACAGACAGCGACGACCCTCGGCAGAGCCTGGAGACAGCACGTACCCCGGAGCACCGAGCGGCGTGGTTCCACGCCAGCTTTAGAGGCTGGAGCGAGCTCTGGGCACCGCTCTTCAGGGAAGCGGTATCGATGGTCTGGCGTCCGCTCCTCGTTTGCCCTGCAGATCAGCTCTGGGCGCCGAGGCCAAACGTTACGTTGATTGGCGATGCAGCGCACGTGATGCCGCCATACGCAGGCGAAGGGGTAAACATGGCGATGCTCGATGCTTTGATACTGTCACGACTTCTGCTCAACGAAAAGACGCCTGCTGCCGCGATAGCCTCCTATGAGGATGAGATGTTTGCCCGAATCCGGAAGATCACGGCGGACACGATGGTGAACACAGAGATGTTCTACGCACCGGATGCCGCTGACCGCGTCGTAGCTCTGTTTCGAAGCTTTGGTGGAGCAGAAGCGCCCACGACCGAGTTAGGTGCTTGATAGAGCCTTTCTCTTTTCAAAGCTGGTAGCTCCCACCATCTCTGAGTCCTGAGAGTACGGATAAGGATGTCGTTAACCTGTGAGTACCTAGCTGCAACCTTGAACGGAATGTCTAAGCGGGCGGTCAAAACCCTTCCGCGTTTCTGCCTCATCGCTCGATTGCATCTAGCATGGACATGCCTGCCGTTCCAAGACAGGTCCATCGCTCTCTGATTGACCCCCATCGACCAAAGCTGTTGCTCAGCCTCCTGGGCTACCAATAGAACTTACCTGCAAACTGCACACTTCTGGATGGGAAGGTGTTGGTGATTTGCCCGAAACCTGACTGGCACGACGTAGAAGCGTTTGGATCACAGCCACCGTACCCTGTATTTGGGGTGTAGAACTGCGGATGATTGAAGGTGTTATATAACTCCGCGCGGAACTGAAGACGCATGGTATCTCTAAACGGAAAATCTTTGGAGAGATTGGTATCCCAGTTCTGATACTTGGGTCCACGAAGACTCGAGAAGAAGCGCGGCGCGGTTCCGAAGGTGCCAAACTGGGCATAAGCAAACGCCCCCGTGTTGAACCACTCGTGAATGCTCTGCTTAGGGACGTGAGTATTGGCGGTCACATCAGGACGTGGATTCCCACCGTAGGAGTTGTAATTGGCGCCACTAATGCTGAGCGGCAGGCCGGACCGGAACGTAACGATCTGTGAAATCTGCCAATCTCCGATGACTGCATTGACCTTCTTGTTTAGGTGGGATCCATATGCCCGCTGACGTCCAACCGGAATCTGGTAAATGTAATTTGCCACGAGGCTGTGCGGGGTATCAGAGCCGTCCACACTCTTCTCGGCAGCAAGATTGTAGGTATTGGCGGGAGCCTGATCTCCCGCATAGGCCCATTGCTGGTTCCCCTCCACATTGTCCAGAAACTTGGAGTAGGTATAAGAGACCATGGCCGTCAGACCCTGAGTAACACGATGACTGTATTGCGCCTGCAAAGCGTCGTAAAGAGAAAAGCCTACTGGAGCATCTTGCTGTTGAGAGAAGTTGCAGTATTGCGAGAAGGGCTGCAGTAGTTGTCCTTGCGAAACCGTTGGTTGATCTACACTGCAACCCGAACCTGCCGGAATCGCTCCATAGAAGGGATTTGTCACCTGGTTCTGCAGCGCGTTTGCTCCCAAGGCGAGATACGACGGATTTAGCTGGTTGAAAGGTAGGCTACCTGCAAGCATGTGCGTCCCGTGATTGCCGACATAATTGATGTCGAGCAAGTCATTGGACGTTATGCCCCATTGAACTCCTAGCATGTATTGCTGCACGTAGCTAGGCTTCCGCGCAATCTCAGCTGTGTCCAAACCCTGGCCAACCTGCTCTAAGCCCCCAAGTGAACTACCGGTGACCTGTTGATATCCATCCGGAAACGGGTTGGCCAAACTGACCGCAGGATTAGGCGTGATGTTGTCCAGTGTTGCGGGTACAGGTGTAGTCGCCTGGAATCCACTCGCCTGACCCGGGAAGCAGCATGTAATTGAGGGCGGATAAAAGAGACCGTAGCCTCCGCGGAATGCAACGTGCGGCGTAGCCGAATAGTTGAAACCGATTCGCGGGGCGACATTAGTGAAGTTTGTGTGGTAAACCCCGCGTTGGCTCGGGGAAAGGAACTGAAGAGCACCCAGTACAGGCTTTCCAATGACGGCGCTCAGCGGATTGATTGCCTCTGGATTGAAGGTTGACGCGGTGTTGTTACGGTATGTTGGCGCTGTCTGGACTTCATACCTTAGGCCCAGGTTGAAGGTTAGGTTTGGGAGGGCCTTCCAGTCGTCCTGGAGGTATCCGCCGAAGTAGTGTGTCGCCACGGCTGGTGCGAACGGTGTACTCGTCGTACCGCTGTCCAGCACGCCGAGCAGCAGTTGTGCCACGCCGTTTCCGGTGTTGAACGGCACCGCATTGACTGGATCGGGGCCGCCGGTGAACCCGCCGTTTGCGGTCAATGTCGCCGTGTTGTATTGCCTCTCGTCATCCTCGAGCTCGACGCCCATCGCCCCGAAGTTGATGGTATGGCGCCCCGCCGTCTTGATCAAGTCCACCGCGACGCTGCCGACCGGACCATGGTTGACGATATATTGCTGGTTCGTAGGTCCGAGCGAAGACTCACCGCCGAGATCGATATTTGGGAACTGGGGGCTGTTCGCGTCGAAGTAGCTGGGCAGGCCGATGCTAGAGGACTTGAAGCCGAACGACTGATTGTTGGACGTCTCATGCCAAAGTTCGACGCCAGCCTGGATGTTCATCGTGAACGTCGGCGTGAAGATCTGGCTATAGCCGGCAGCCATATCGTAGCGGTTATTCGGTCGACTGTTCCCCGGGCCGGCTGGATTCTCCGTCCCCCAATAGTCGGGGTTGCCGGTCTTAGTCTCGCTTTTGTAGGAGTAACGGAAATAGACACGACTATTGTTGCTGATATTGTGATCAACACGGATGAGGTACTCGTTGGAGGTTGCGGGTGCGGCTCCCGAGCCGAAGAAGTTGTTCGTAAGACCTGAGCTGGTGGGCGTTGGATAGTAGCCGAGTAGCTTCACAGCAACAGGGTCGAACGTACCAAGCGCAGCGACGTTGTTATTCGCGACTGGATCGCGAATGTATCCGGTCCGCGAGGCGACCAGTCCGGTCGCGGAATCTACCTTACCAGCCGTGATGGCACGTGTGCTGCGCGGATTGTAGATCTGCCCAACGCGTATGGGACGACCTAAGGCGTCCACTGCTGGTGTGCCATTTACGATTCCCTGCATTCCGAGTTGTGCGGAAAAATCACCCATGCGATACGCAGCAGTGGGTACGGTAAAAGTCTGATTGATGGGAGTCGATAGCTGAAGTCCTTCGTAGAGACCAAAGATGAAGGTCTTCTCCTTCTGCTGGTATAGGTGAGGAATGTAGAGAGGGCCTCCTGCAGACCCGCCGTACTGATTGCGGCCGAAACTTAGCTTGGAAACGCCATTGTGATCGTTGAACCAGGAGTTTGCATCAAGCGCGTCATTTCGAAAAAACTCGTACACGTCACCATGGAAGGCGTTCGTTCCGGATTTCGTAACGACGTTGACGACATTTCCGGTGCTCCAGCCATACTGTGCTGTGAAAGAGTTGTTCTGAACCTTGAACTCCTGCACAGCATCCACAGAAGGCACATAGATGACCGCGCCCCACTGTGGATCGGTGTCCCAGTCTCCGTCCAGGAGGTACGCCGACGTGCCAAAGAAGCCGCCGGCGAAGTTGAGGAACGAGATATCTTGGTCCGCGTTGTCCGTTCCGTTGGGACCGCCGCCCAGCAGCCCCTGTTGTTCCGAGGTGTTTTGCACTGAGGAATTGAGCGTTGCGAGGCCATAGACGTTTCGCAGATTCAGGGGAAGCTCTACAACCTGCTTCGCATTGATGTCGGTGGCGATGTTCGCGTTATCGGTGTTGATCTGAGAAGCTTCAGCATCGACCACGATCTCCTGGCTTACAGATCCAACGGTCAGAGTGACATTCTGCGTCGCTGACTGGGCGGCGTCCAGAGCGATGCCGGTCTGTCGATACGCTTCAAAGCCGCTGGCCGCCACCGACAAGGTGTACGTGGCAGGGGGCAGCTGAGTGAAGCTGTAGTTCCCGCGCGCGTTGCTGGTGACAGTGCGCGTGATGCCGTTTTGTACGCTTGCAAGCTTTACCGTTGCCTGCGGAACGATAGCACCAGAGTTGTCGACCACAGAGCCGCTTAGTGTCGCTGTAGTGACCGCCAGCTGAGCAGGCAGCCGCAACGGGACACTCATGAAGAAGATCAGGAATGGCGCGATCCAGCGACCATACATACAGAGTTTGCTCTTCAAGAGAACCTCCAAGGTAGTGAAACAAGATGTCGACGTGCTGTGTTCTACGCGCTCGGTATCGAGCGGCTCGATAGGCTGCGATTCTCATTCCCTGTCGCTGATAAAGACAGCGGTCGTCAGTGCGGGAATCGTGGCGCGCCCTTGCTTGTCATCGAGGCTGGCGCCTCGCACCACACTGTCTAATGACCGTTTCAGCACAGGGTCAAGACGAAAGCCCAAGCCAGCGAGAGTGGCATCAGAAAAGCTGACTTGTGTACCACCGGCGTTGAAGAAGACGACGACGTGATGCGCTCCCCCGTAGTTCCGTCCGTGGTCATCCAGCTTCATCACAATCAACCCTGGAATCTGGCTCTGTCCGGTGTTAAGGAAACTCAGGTTCGCTTGCACCTCGTCCTCGGTTGCCATGCGGAACAGACCGGTGCTGTAGCGAATGCGCAGGAACTCCTGAAACACTGCTGTCGTTGTCGTGATGTTCTGTGATGTAGGCTTTAGCGCCGGGTTGGCGAGTAAAGGTTGCTCGATCGGCCACTGTGCCTGATTCACATTGGCAAGCGGAAGACCGACGCCCCAGTTATTGTCCTGCCCGCTCCAGTCGATCTTGTTGAACCAGTCCCCGGAGTTATAGCTTCCGTTGTCCATATCTTTCGAGCGCAGGAGATCGTCTGCCGCCTGAAAGAAGGGAATGCCCTGAGCGAGTGTGATGAGACTCATGGCGAGGACCTGCCGGCGCGCTCGCATGGAAGTCGTGTCCGCCGCCGCGGCCTTAAGCTGAATGGCGTCGAAGAGCGTCTGGTTGTCGTGCACCGAGCAGTAGTTCACGTTCTCAAGCGGCGAGGCGGCATAGCCAGCAGGCTGTCCGTTGTATGTCAGCTCCCCACCCGTGACTGGCTGCCCCTGAGCGTCGATGAAGCTATAGTTCTTCAGGGCTCCGGCAAGACTGAGTCGTATCAGATCGGTTTGGGCGAGCAGACTGCTCTGCTGGTCATACGAAGTTGTGCTTCGATCTGTGAAGGCGCTTGGATCAGTAAAGAGACCCGTCGCGAACCCTTGTACTTGGAAGTCCTGGCCAAAGATGTTGCCGCCGCGAATGGAATCCCGTATTCGATCGTTGAAGCTACCGATACCCGTTCCATACAGGTTGCTCTGGCTCGCGTTGGGTCCGATGGCGTTGTTGGCCGCCTCAGCGATCTGGAATCCCTCGCCGTAGAGGTAAATCTTGGTACCGTCAAGACCGTCCTTCTCGGGTGTAAGTGCGTTCAGCGCGTTGTGGATGTCGACCATGTTGTAGACGAAGTGAAGGCCCATGGCGTCAAAGCGGAATCCGTCGACCTTGTACTGTCGGGCGTTTAGGACGACCGTATCGATCATCAGCTTCTCCATCATCTGGTGTTCACTGGCAGTGTCGTAGCAGCAGGAACCTGTTTCGACCATGCCACTGGCATCCAGACGGTGGTAGTAGTTGGGGACCAACTCATCAAGGTTCGCCGTCGGATCTTCCCCATGCGTGTAGGTATGGTTGAAGACGACATCCTGGATCACGCGAAGGCCGGCCAGATGCAACCCTGCCACCATGTCGCGGTACTCACGCACGCGATTGTTCGGGTCGACAGCGTAGGCCCCTTCTGGCGCCATGTAGTGGACCGGATCGTAGCCCCAGTTGTAAGCGTCGGCGTTCTGGACCGCTTGAACGGCTTGTTGTTGATCTTGTCCGTCCGTGGGATTGGGTGAGAGCGCTCCGGGGGACTGCCATGTCGACTTGTCTTCGTTCACGCTTCCAAAGTGAAAGCTGGGCAGAAGATGAACAGACGTCAGACCTACCTTTGCCAGCTGACGAAGATGTCGCATTCCCTCACTCTGAGGGTCGTCGAAGGCTTCGTAGGTGCCTTGCAGAGGGGCTGGCACAGTTGGATCACCGATGCTAAAGTCGCGAACGTGAAGCTCGTAGATGCTTGTGTCGCTCAGGCTTGCGAGTGCAGGCGACGGGAGCAGGTCCCAGAGAGGAGGCTTACTCTCCTCAGAGTCCAGGTCGGTGATGCGGGTCATTGCTCCGTTCAACGAAATGTCCACTGAATACGGGTCTGTGGTCGTGTTCACGTCGATCGCTTGATCGGCAGCGACATAAACCTGCGCACGCAACTGGTAATACTTGCCCAGCCAGTCATCTTGCCCGTCAGCAACCCAGACGCCGTCATGCTCATGCATGGCTACTGTCAGCTCCGGTGTAGTGTCGGACGGCTGACGGAAAAGAAGCAGAGAGAGACTTTGGGCAGTTGGAGCCCAGACCTTCACCTTGACCGGGTAAGCGTCGTCGTCCTCCCAGTCAGACCATGAGGATCTATTCGGGTGATGAAAGACGGCGCCGAGCGTGCCGTCATAGGCCAGCAGCGCGTCCAGAGCCCCGAATGTCTGAACGCCCGTCGCGTACTTGAGCGTGCCATCTGCCGCTACGGCACTGACCTCAAGTTGACTCTTCAGCGCCGACCGCAGGACGGCGGGCTTAACGTTCGACGGCAGCTTAAAAAGAGCATATGAGCTCAGCTGCGGGAACCGAGTGAGCTCTTCGGGAGTAAGAGTGCCCGTGAACGGGGTAAGCGGGATTGACGTCCCTCCCGTCAGACCCGTGCTCGAGATCTGCAATCCAGCGTTCAAGCTGGCGTTGAGGGAATAGACCCAGCCGGATACCGCATAGCTGGGCGGCAAGGCGATCGTCGAACTGTCGATCCAGTACGCCTGTAGCTGGTTAAAGGGTCCTGCTAAGAGTTGGGCTGCTGTGGGCGGTTGCGGGTAAACATTGCTGCTGCCAGAGGTTACCCAGCCCTCCAGCTGCGCGGGGATCTGCAGAGACTGGTCCGGCCCAGGATCCTTTGCACCGGTCGAGCAGTTGTGAATGATGAAGCCAAGGTGGCCCGGAACGACGCCCACGTCGAAGTACGGGCCGTAGCTGTCATATCCTGCGAAGTAGTCGTTCGTTCCACAGAAGTCCCCCGTGGGGTCAGTCGTGGCACCGTAAACGTACAAACTCCAGTTGTCGTAGTTGCCATCGGGCCGAAAGTAGTGAATGCGGGCGTGCCCTGGAGATAGCGGAGTGTCCTGCCCAATCGCTGGCCGTGTTGTGCTCAGGACGTCGCTGCCTGAGAGCTCCCAGAACTCGTTGCCCTGTGTTGCGGGATCGACAGACTGATTGGGCCCAGGATCCTTTGTGTTGCCGTTATGAAGAATCAGGCCGACGTTGGTCGCACTCGCAGTGACGCCTACGTCAAAGTACACCCCGAAGTCGTCCTTGCCCGTCACCGGAACCGGTCCGCCCGGAAAATTGTCAGGCTCGGTCGTGTCGAAGAACGCATAGAGGGTCCAGCCGCTGTAGTTCCCATCGGGCCGGAAGTAGTGCACCCGAATGTCCCCGCCCGGAATCGGCGGATCTGCCTGGGCAGAAGCATCTCCTTGCAAAGGGCCGAGCCCTACAACTGCCAGAACGAGAACGCAGAGTGACCACCTGCGGCGCAAAAGCGGGGCGATGCTCATACCGAGAAGCTCCTTTTACCGCCGGTCCAGGAACTCCTGCCAATTGGGAGAAAGTCCCGCTTAGCAATCGTTCGGTTTACCGTGGCGATGCGAAGATTCGGACCTGTTCAACAATCCGCGCAATGGATCGCGAGTCATTTGTCTCTCTCCTCTAGATCACCCAATAAGAGATTTCCAATGAACAACTTGCGGATCGATGTCACTCGACGTAACCAATCATTTAGGATGTGCCTTTGGGAATCGGGCATCCATGAGCACAGTGCAACAGCGTGAACTCGTTAGCTTCGGGAGCTTTGAAGTCGATCTCAACACCGGTGAGTTAAGAAAGTTTGGAAAACGGGTCAAGCTTCAAAGCCAGCCCTTCCGAGTCCTTGCCGCACTCCTCTCTAGGCCGAGAGAAGTAATCACCAGGGAGGAACTGCAGCTTCAGATCTGGGGCGAGCACACGACAGTCGATTTCGAACGTGGCATCGCAACCGCGATGAGTAAGCTTCGAGAGGCGCTGGGAGACTCCGCTGAAGACCCCCGCTACATCGAGACTCTTGCGAAGCGCGGGTTTCGATTCATCGCGCCTGTCGTGTTCGAGGTTCCTGTCAGCCCTCCTCAGGAATCCATGCTCTCGATTCCCGGTCACGCCATTGGTGAAGACCGCTCGCTGAGTCTCGAAGCGTTCTCGCCGGTGTCAGCGCCGCCCTTGGCCGCTCCTCAATCCGAGCCAAACACCGTTTCGGCCGTATCCGCCATCGAGTTGTCGAAGGAACACGGCTCTGCTGTTACCTATCGGACTTTGGTGCTACTATCTGCCTCTGTATTGCTACTGATCGGCCTGTCATCGTTCAGGTTGACCCATCCGGCAAGACTTCTTCAGCCCTCCAGGGTCACCCAGCTCACACAAGCAAGTGAGATCTACCAAGGCCCTCCCAACCCGGAGAACCTCCTGACTCTCGTCACGGACGGGCCGCGGATCTATACTTCCTTCTTAATCGGTGGCCGATCCGGCATTGGCTCTCTGGACGAAAGCGGAACCTCGCTGGGAGCCGTCCCACTACCTGACGAACTCAGCTCGGTTTCGATCGCAGACATATCCCGAGACGGCTCGAAGCTGATTGTGCGCGGTGGTCACTCCCGCGACTCAGAACAGCCACTCTGGATCGTGCCACGGGTGGGATCGAGTGCGTTACGGGTCGGTGACGTTCTCACCCACGATGCCACCTTTATGCCGGATGATGCCAGCATCCTCTATGCAACCGGCGACGAGCTGGATGTGGTGCAGCTCAAAACCGGTTTGTCATCCAAGTTCGTTTCCTTACCGGGACGCGCCTTCTGGCTGCGCTGGTCACCATCGTTCAAACGACTTCGTTTCACACTGATCGATCCCGTCACACATGTCAGCTCCCTTTGGGAGCTGGACTCGGCTACCCGTAAATTCCATGCTTTAAGCATCACCGGGATTCCCGGGCCTGCGTTTTGCTGCGGCTCCTGGTCCGCGGACGGCAGCTTTTACGTCCTGCAATCGATCGACGCACAAGGAAGTGACATTTGGGCCGTCGGAACAGGTGCGCATCCTCAGATCACCAGGCTTACCAATGGTCCCCTTAGCTACGTCTCACCTTTGCCCTCCCGCACGGAGAGGACCGTCTTCTTTGTTGGGCTGGAGCCGCCTGCGGGTACGCGGTTCTTCGATCAAAAGATCCGTCAGTTCATACCAGCGCCTCCCTTTCTAGAACATGCGAGGAGAGTCACCTACTCCAGGGATGGGCGATGGGTGGCGTGGGTCGATATTGCCGGACGGTTGTGGCGAGCCTCCAGCGGAGACGGTTCGGGGCGGTTGCAGCTGACGCCGGATGATCTGGATGTCTTCTTGGCGCAGTGGTCTCCGGACAACTCTCAGCTGGTCGTGATGGCGCGGGAGCCTGGGGAAACCTGGCAACTGTACATCGTCAGTGCCGCCGGCGGAGTTACGCGCAAGATACTGGCAGATCAACGGAACCTTGCCGATCCCGACTGGTCTGCCGACGGAAGCCACATCATCTTTGGGCGCGAAGCAGACTTAATGGGAAAGGAGACTGGGCCGCACACCATCCAGCTTCTCGATCTCAAGACGATGCAGACGCGAACCCTACAGGGCTCGGAGAACCTCTTCAGCCCGAGATGGTCGCCTGATGGAAAGTGGGTGGTTGCGCTCTCACTGGATCAGACTCGGCTCTTGCTCTACGACGTCGCTCTGGGAACCTGGAAGGTCTTAGCTACTGGAAGTGCTGCAGACCCAGTGTGGAGCTTGGACAGTAAGGCAGTGTACTTCCATGCATTCGCTGACCCGAGGTCCGCCATTCTTCGCGTCTCCATTGCGGGAGAACCCGCAAAAGCCGTGGCTGACATCACAAATCTTGGATTACCGACCGTCAATGACTACTTCTTCGGCGGAGTCACCCCAACTGGTGCTCCCATCATCAAGCCGCGGATCGGGACGGGGAACCTCTTTTCGGTACGACTGCCAGAGTGAGCCACCACCGTCGCAAACTCGCACTCAAGACTCGATCTGATGCGTCTTCTCCCTTACGGCGCATCCCCTTCCCGCAGCGCGACCGCCGCACTCGCATCCCGCTTGGCGACCAGAGCCTTACTCGCCGTCTCAGCTTGCTGCGCCTTCGTCAGATTCCCGATCTTGCGATACAGGCGCGACAACTGGTAGTGGATACTGCCGTCGGTATCCCCTGGCAGCGCTAGTTCATAGTCATGGATAGCTTTCTGAATATGTCCGTCCTTCGCCGCCGCTCGGGCTTGCAGGTAATGAACCCTCGGCTGAAACTGTGGAGCGATGCTTGAGCACTTCGCCAGATAAGGCGCGGCGTCGTTCTCGTGACCTTGTGAACCGAGGATTTCAGCCATGAGCAGATTCGACTGTGGGTCGGCCGGTCGGTCGGCCAGAGCCGTCCGCATCGTGGAAGTTGCCTCTTCATACCGACGTGCGGCGAGATAGGACGCAGCGGCACCCAAGAGCGCGGCAGGATCATGCGGGTTGAGTGTCAGTGCCTTCCCATACTCGGCGATCGCGTTGTTCCATTGATGCTGGTAGCGATAGAGGTCGCCGACAAGGTCATGAGTGGTGGTCGAGTCAGGCGCGAGCTCATCGACCCGGGACAGTGCGGTGACAGCCAGCCGCTCGTTCGCCTTCACTGACCAGTAGAGCGCCGCCGCATCGTGCGGTGTTCGTTCCAGGAGCTTTCGTGCCTGCTCTGCGCTTTGGCCGTAGTCGCTCGCCCAGAAGGTACAGGCCGCACCCATGCTCAAAAAGGACGAGTCACGATCTTCGTCGCCGCACAGCGAGGTCTGACTCTTCACGCCCTGTTCTCGGGTTACATCAACGAGATGCTGCAAAGCAGCTTGTGACTTCGCAGGAAAGGCAAACTGCATCGGATGGTCTCGCATGAACAGCAGCATCCGCGCGAGCTCCATCTCTTCGACAGACGTAGCATGTCGAAAGACTGTGGTGTACGTGTCCGTAGCTTCAATAGGTCGACCTTGCGCCAGGAGTTCGTCTGCGTAAAGAGCACGAGCCCACGGCGAATCGGGTGCAGAAGTAGCTAAGGTATGACCGTCTCTGGCGATCAACGTCAAAGAGGCGGATCCCAATCCCAGCCACGCGCTGACGTCCTGTGGTGTCAGCCTGATCATCTCCTGGTACGAGTCTGCCGCCTCACGCTCTCGATGGAGATCCGCACAAGTCTTCCCAAGGGATCGCAGCACCTCCGCATCCTTTGGCTGCAGAGCGTGCGCGTGTGTCAGGTACGGCAACGCCTCGGCTTGCTTCTTCTCCTCCAGATAGATCTTGCCCACGAACAGGACAGACGCAAACAGGTCGGGTTTGAGCTTTAGAGCATGACGAAGGCTCACCATCGAGGGGCTTAGATCTCCCGCAAAGTACTCCATGACGCCGAGGTTGGACCATAGCTCTGCGGTCTCAGGCGAGAGAACAGTGGCACGTCGATACAGCGTCGCTGCCGTCTGGTAGTCCCCCGCCGTTTGCGCCGCCGTTGCCTCCCGCAACACTGTGTCAAGGTTCTGCTGCTGTCCATAAGCCCGGCGCGATAAAAAAGTAAGAGCGGCCCAGGAGAAAGCGAAAACCGCCTCCCTCATTAAGGCTTGTGCTCTAACCCACTTTCTGGAGGATCGTACGTTCATTGTCTCGAGACCTGATTTTTTGATTGGGTCACTTAGGTCTTCTCAGAGACCGGCCCTGCGTCCAAGTGTCTCTCAATACGAGGATCAGGCAACAGCCACACGACGAGCACGAGAACGTAGCACATGCATGCAATGGCTGGCCATACAAACGCCATTGGGACGGCAACGGTATACATCACAACCGAGAACATTCCCTTATAGTCTCTGCCGATGAATCGACGGATACGTGAGTCGCTCCCATGCTGTGCGATTAATACCTTGGTAAGAATAAAGTAGGCGATACCGGCGAACAGGAGCACGACTCCGTACAGCGCGACAGGCAGTGACGCCAGTCTTCCTTCACCAAGCCAAGCTGTTGTAAACGGCGCCAGCGAGAGCCAAAACAGCAGATGGAGATTTGCCCACAAGACAGTGCCGCTTACGCGGTCAGCAGCCTGCAGCAGGTGATGGTGGTTGTTCCAATACACACCGACATAGAGAAAGCTCAAGACATAGCTCAGGAAAATGGGGGCGATCGGGCGCAACGACGATAGGGTAAACGTCGCTGGAACGTGAAGGTCAAGCACCATGATGGTGATGATGATTGCAAACACACCGTCGCTAAATGCCTCTAGTCTGCCTTTAGTCATGCTGTTCCGGGACCTTTCGCGTACCCGGAACCCTGGTATACGCTTCCTGCCATGCTAAAACTCCCATCATCCCAGCCTGCTGTATTGGCTGCCGCCTCGTAGTTCTCTTGAACGAATCTCACGACACACTCTCTTGGTGACTGGACTGAATAACATCATTGTAGTTGAGCATAAGTTCCCTATCTGCCGGCTGCGTTTACACCTTCGCGTCGAAGCCGATCCAACACGGCCCCTCAGCGTCCACTTCCCCGGGTGAATTTGGGAACGTCATTATGGAGATCGGATTGTGGCGACCTCGCGCACTCTTCCGCCGGAAGATTCCATCCCAATTGGCAGGCCTTCGGCGGATGGGACGACGAGTCAAGTGACACAGCAGTGTCATCTCAGATCTCTGAAATGATAGCGAGGACTGTCAAAGGTCCTGCGGTCAAAAGAGAAGAGCCTGTGACCTACAGCATGCCATTGTTGTTCTTGGACTGATCTTTAGAGGGAACCATCTCGGGAAAACCCCAGTGCTCCACAATCTTCTCATCTTCTACACGGTACAGGTCGATATAGACGCAGGGCTCCTTCTCATGCGTTCCCTTCGCAGCGATGAACACAAGGTTGCCATGTCCCAGCAGTACTTTAATCTCGTCGATAGTCCGGTGCTGCATGAGCACCTCTACATCGCGCATGAACTCTGCGACTCCGTCTCGGACTCCCGGTTCGTGTCGGATCATATGATCACCGGAGAAGTACCTCTCGCTCTGACTGTGATCTCCCTCGATGTGAAAGGTCTCGTAGTACGTGCGCACCAGTGACTTGTTCTTCTCTGTGTCCTTAACGAGATCCGCAAGAGTCGGTCCATCGGTCTGTGTGTGCCCGCTCAGGTTAGGTGGCGCGTCCGTGGTCGAGAAGGCCCAGTGCTCGACGACGAGGCCCGCCTCAAACCGGAAGATGTCGAAGAAGATCTCCTTCCCAGACCGCTGACCCTTCGCCTGAGTCACCACGTACTCGCCATCCTGTAGCGCTCTCACCACGGCTAGACGAAGTTGATCACGCGGCGCCTGCCGGATGAAGCTCCTTAGCCCCTCTACCCCATCAGCCGCGTAAGGGTTATGTTGTAGAAATCGCGTCTGATTGATGTACTTGGTCGCGAGGTCTACATCCCCGGCGCTGATGCCAGCAAAGATTGCTAGGACTTTGTCAATATTGGATTGAGCCATAGGGGTCTGTCGTCCACCTCAAGATGAAGATCCGCTTGCGCTTCACCTTTCGATGCACACAATGGCTTTGAAAGCCCGCTTCGTCCTGAGACACGCCCATGTCGCCTCACGATCGCTGACGAGAATGGGAGTTCACAGGAGCGACTCTCGCTTCAGCAACCGCGTCGAGTTGACGGGCGACTCCTATAAAGGCGGTACGCAAGATCCCGTCAAGATAACAGATCGTTTTCCCGTCTTTGTTTCCGCAGACAACACCCTTGAAGCAAGACCGTCTCACAGGCCTCCTTTAGAAGGAGTCTGCGCCGCGTGCGCCTGCACTGCATGGAGAGAGAAGTAAGCGACATCGCTGAGGAGATGGCGGCCAGGATCAAAGACTGAAGGCTCATTCAGCTCATCCCTGTAGACTCGAAGGCGGTGAGTGCAATCCAACATCCGTTCTGAAGGAAGAGCGCGACAACGACTCGGTTCGGGAGTTCTGCGTCGTATAGAATCATCGCGCGACACGGTACCTGACGCGCTAGAATCTCGTTACCAATGCCCAAACAACTCGGTATTAAATCGAATCTCGGGCTTTACATCTACGCCACGGCAGCTATCTTTCTGGGCGTGCTGGGCTTGATCTCTGGTGACTTCGCAGCTACCTGGCAGAACGTCTCCACTAACCTCCCTTTTCGCTCGCCGCTGGCGCGTCTCACCGCATGCGTCGAACTAGCTGCGGGACTTTGTCTCCTCTACCGGCTGACTGCTCGCGTTGGCGCTCTCACGCTGACCGCCGTCTATTCCGTCTTTACACTCCTGTGGATACCCAAAGCCTTGATAAATCTCGGCAACTACGATCCGATCGGCAATGTCTTCGAGGAGTTCTCTTTGGTTGCGGCTGGTCTAGTTCTCTGCGCAAGCCTCTCGCCGACCGGCTCATGGATGAAACGCCAACAAGGTCTTTGTGTGCTTCTCTTCGCCATTTGCCTTATCTCATTTGGCATCGTCCACATCACGGGCATGCCGGGCTTGTTGGGAGCCATTCCGGGTTGGTTGCCGCCCTCCAGGATGTTCTGGGCATACGTGACCACGCTGGGGTTTTTCGCAGCTGCTGTTGCCATACTTACCGGCATCATGGCACCGCTTGCGGCCCGAATGCTCGTCTTAGAAATCATGCTCTTTGAACTACTCTTCTGGATACCGAATCTCCTTGCGGGGCCGAGAAGCCACTTTAATTGGGCAGGCAACGCGATTAGTATCGCGATCGTCGGTGCAGCATGGATAGTGTCCGACTCCATCGCTACGAGCAGACTAACGATTAGTGAGAGTGCATCCGACAGAACGCCCAGGCGCAATGGCGTGTAGCTTCACCGTCTGCGCCGCCAGCGAGGATACGCATAGCGGAACAGAGCGGGTCGACCGGCTAGGGCCACGCCGTGTATCAAGATTGTGAAGGCAGTTGGACCGGCAGCTGCAGGTAAGAGGAGAAACGGCCGCCAGTGTGAATCAGGTGTTTACCGCTGTTCTGCGGAGTGTAGATCGTCACCCCAGGCATGATCTCTCCAAGCGCGTTTTGACCACTGATAATGAGCCGTACTTGTTCTCCGGGATAGAACACCAATCCAAGCGGAAACAGATCGATAGACACCTCGACGATTTCGCCGGGCTTCAGCTTTTCGACTCGATCGAAGGTGTGAGCGGGTACAGCATCGGTAGAGAGTAAGTCGTCGAGGTGCCGTGCAGAGACACGCAGGCGGCCGTTTGAACCCTTGTATCGCAGAACAGAAGCGCCCCGCTCAGTGATGTCCTGCATTATCGCTCCGTGATTTGGCGCATTGAACTGTTGCAGCGGGACGCCTTGGGCATTCAGCTTCTGGACGATAACGAACAGGTCCATGTCGTCGGCACCTTCAGCTTCTACCCAGAGTTGCAACTTAGGGTAGCCAACCATCACCGTCTCTTCTTCAAACGAAAGAATAAACGAGACCAGCCCCGGCTCCGAGGTGGAGTCGTAGGACGCCGCCACCTCCTCTTTGGGAGCCTCTGTACTGAGGGTGCGCGATCGACCGTGAAGAAAGTATCTCGTATTCGTGACACCCTCAGGCGGAAAATCTGTCGCGGGTAAGTTCAGGCGGTCGCCGCCTTCGAGATCGAGAAGAGCGTAACGAACACGAGGTGTTTCTTCCCAGCCATTCTCCTCGCCTTTCAGATAGTGGTCGAAGAAACGGCGCAGATCATCTACATGCGAGTAGTAGTCGGGCCACTCAAGAGTATTGTGAATGCGTAACCACTTTTCTTTAGAAGCCATCCTCCGCCATGCTCGGAAGGTTCCCGCTGTGTGCAACGTGTTGGAATAGCTGGAGACGACATACGCCGGCACCGTAATCTTGTCGAAGCGTGCGGCCTTGTCTTCCCAGAGATCGTTTATCAGCGGGTAGCGCTTCGCTTCCTCGACAACGTCCTCTCGTTGCCCTTTGCCGGCGTAGTTACGCTGGAGTAGTTCGGCAAAGCCGAGATCCGGCATGCCACCTCGCATCACAAGATCACGATAGACATCACTCAACCCTTCCCAGGGATTGATGACCGTCAGGTGAGGGGGTTGTTCGGCGGCAGTATACCACTGCGAGATCGAGAGATACGACGTTCCGCTCATCGCAACCTTACCCGTGCACCACTCTTGCGTCGCGAGCCATTCGATCACGTCGTAGCAGTCCTGTCCCTCCGGGCGGCCAAACATGACGCTGTCGCCGCCCGACTCAGCTATCCCCCGAGCATCGGGATTGCATATCGCGTAGCCGTGGGCGCACCAATACGCCGGGTCAGGACCCTCCCATTTTTCCAAGCCCGACAGCAGGTCAAAGTCGAGCCCGATCATCTCGAAGAGCATTTTTACCTTGGACGCGGTACCTTCGCTCTTGCCGTATGGGCTCCAGGCGACGATGACGGGAACTCTCTCAAGTCCTGCGGGCCGAAGCACATCGGCGTAAATCGTGATCCCATCACGCAACGTAACAGCGACGTCCTTCTCGAAGACAACGTCAACCGGCAAGGGCCGGAAGACAGACTCCGCCTGGAAACCGGCTGAAAGTAACTTCGTGCCAGGGGCGAACTCGTAAAAGACGCCTAGCTCATGGTCCTTGTTGACGATGGGAAAAGCGGGCGCGAAGATCATCTTCTCGTTACGCATGCATTCCTTTCTGTACCGACACAAAGGATCGCGGCGAAGACTGCGACGATACCGAGAAACGGTACCATGTCGTACCATAAATGAGACGGCGCCAATCGCGACAGGGATGCCCAATTCGTTATGCTTGGGGTGAAAACATGCCCAGGCCAAGGAAATCAGGCCTTCCGAAGGAGACGGAGGAGAAGCTCAGGGTCGACGCTTTGCTGGACGTCGCCGCTGAGATCTTCCTCGAATCCGGCTTCCAGGGAGCCAGCACCACCGAAATTGCACGCCGGGCACACGCGTCGAAGCGAGCCTTCTATGCGCGTTTCCCCACGAAGGAGAAGCTGTTCCTCGCGGTCATCGATCGTCGCATGATGCGAATGACCGAACTCTTCGGTGCGTTCCTGGACGACAACGCACCTCTAAGAGAAACGTTGCTGAAGATCGCACATCACTTCTACAACGTCGTGCTTGGACGCGAGAACGTCGCCCTCTTGCGCATCATCTACATGGAATCGCTTCACTTTCCTGAGATCGGTCAGGCGTTTGTGAGGTTCGGTCCCGAGCGTGGCATCACGCGGTTTTCGGAGTTTCTCTCCAATCAGATGAAGACGGGCATGCTGAAAGCAGAAGATTCTCGCATCGCAGCCGAGCACTTCCTGGGTCTGATCCACGGGCAGTCCTTGCAGCGGGCTCTGATGGGACTGCCTCTGTCGTCTTCCAAAGGGGAGTTGGAGACGCGCATCGTCAAGAGCGTCGATGCATTTCTGATCCTTTACGCCCGAGATCGCGTCATAGAGCGCCCTGATCGAGGAACTCTCGTCTTGAAAAGGGCCGTCCCCTCGTAGTTCGACACAGCTGAGCTTTGCACTCACCGGGGCGGGACAAACTCTCTACCATCGTGCGCGGAAGATTCTCAAGGAGGTGTCACAGACTAGAGACGAGCTCTCTGCCAACTTCGTGAAGGTCTCCGGGCACGTCCGGGCAGGCTCCCCGTCTGATCTCGCATCAACGATACTGGCAGCCGCCTTCGCCAAATTTTGTCGAGAGAACGACGGCATCTCTCTGGACATCATCTCGATTCAGGGCCAGCCGGGTATGGAGAAGGACAGGCTCGACGTTGCCTTTGCCGTTGCTCACCAAGTCTCCTTGCCTGAACTCCTCACTCTCGACGCGCCGCATTAGTTCATTCGGGAGAATGCTCTATGCCTCAAAGACTTATCTGAAACGACATGGCATGCCCCAGACGCCCAAAGATCTGCAGGAGCACAGTTGCATACGATACCTGGACTCTCTGCCGGAGAAGAACTGGCGCTTGGTCTGTGGCAAGAGCACATCGATGTCAGCAGCCCTTGCGCTTCGAGCAGCGTCATCGTGTCCGCTCAAGCCACCCGAGAGCACCTAGGCATAGCGATGTTGCCTTCCCACCTGGCATCTCACCCGAACTACGGACGGGCCTCGTGAGAGTCCTCCTAGAGTGGGAGAGTACTCCGGTCAACGTCTTCGCGGTGACGGTGGACCGAAAGCTGCCAGCGAGACTGGAAGAACTCGTCCGTGTTGCGCGGTCAGAGTTCGCGAAGAGGCTGGCAGAGTTAGAAGCGAGTCAGTACTGACCTTTCCCCTGACTTTCACAACACCTGATTGATCATCGCTCTCGTGTGAGTCGTCACTTAGAACTCCACGTGGAGCCGCAGATGGCGCAGGACATCTCAGGCCAAGTACTCCAGCTGCAGAAGCATGCCAGTGCCAGTATCGGTGATCCGTCACGCCATCTGGACGCCGATCTCCTATCCTCACAGCAGTGGATCAACGTCCGGGGGTTCACTTCTCGACAGACGAGTAGGCACAGTCCCGAGCACCACAACAGGCGCCCTGCGCCATGGAAGACCGCCGGAGATTTGGCCTATCCGCGGCGTCCTCAGGATCAATGAAAGCTCCTACGTCCGCTCATTCGACGCGGGTCTCATCGCCGTGATGGTCTCTACCAACGCCGGATGGCCGTTGCGTACGGCACTGGCGACCAGAACATCGATCAGGGCGCGGCATTCATTCAGGCCTGTCGCGAGAAGCACACGAAAGGTGGAAACACGCGATACGGACCAGAGAATGCTGGCCAGCACCCACGTTGGGCTTGCGTGGAGAAATACCTTTCCGGATGGATAGAGGCGATAGCCCAACCGCTGGATCAAGGTGAAGCTCTCCCGTGCTCCACAAGCGATCGCGAAGGCTTCTCCCCAGGAAGCTCCGCCGCCGCGCCGCACCGCCGCCACGCTTACGCTCTCAAACGCCGCTCCAAGGGGAACGTGGCAGCGCAGCCATAGAAAGATATCTGGCTCAAGGACCGCTGGCAGCCCTGCCGCGTTGAAAAGGTCCACCCATGCCTGCTTGCCGATCTTGCTCTTCTGACCACCGGCGCCGATCTTCGCGGTCAGCCTCCCACCCTCATCGAGAGATGCCTGAAGGAACGGCATACCAAAAGAGCACCGCTCCGCTCCGATGGCATCTCTCAACTGCTCCGGCTCGAAGTTATTAAACATGAACAGAATGGCCTTTGCCCGACAGCGCTGCAATGTGGGCAGAACCGCTTCGACCTGATGAGCGAGCAGCGTGACAAGCACGAGGTCATACGGCACGTGCTCATCCAGCTTGTCTGCAACCTGCAACTCGGCTCGTTCGAGCTTTGTGTTCACAACCCCGCCATCCCGCTCTAGTTGTTTCAGACGCAGCGAACCGGGGCGTGCCACCGCCGTGACCTGGTGGCCACCAGTGCGCACGAGTTGAAACGCAAATGCGCTGCCGACTCCCCCCATACCGATAACGACGACTCGCAACGCAGATCCCGCTTCTTTCGTCTCAACGCTCATGAAATCTATGCTCAGACAGCAGAGCTGGATTTACAATCCTCCTCAATCCAGCTTTCATGCTCGGGAGTCTACCGGTGGACGAAGACAATGTCCTCAACACACACGATCCGTTGTCCACAGCCCTGATGACGATCAAGCTGCGCGCCTTCCTCAGCGTCGCGCTCGATACAGGCGGCGATTGGGCCGTCGACTTTCCGGCCTATGAAGGCTTTACGTTGAACGTCGTGCAAAAGGGAGAAGGATGGCTGTCGGTAAGTGCCCGTGAGAAGGTCCGTATCAGGTCCGGCGACTGCTTCCTGCTGACAGGTGGAAGACCGTTTACGCTCGCCAGCGACCTCACCCACCCGCACCGCGACCGCGCGGAACAGCTGTACATGCACGCCAAAGAGGGCGTCGCTGTCTGCAACGGTGGTGGACAGTTCTTCGTGGTAGGCACCATCTTCAGGTTCCAGGGACACCTGCCATCCCTTCTATTTCGCCGTCTCCCTCCGATCGTTCACATCGATGGCAGCTCCGATCACGCTGCAGCCTTTCGCTGGAGTCTTAATCGCTTTAATGCGGAGATGCGCAACGTCGGCCTCGGACGCGCTCTGATTCTGAGTCATCTCGCTCCCATCATGCTTCTGCAGATGCTGCGCCTCTATGTCAGCTCGTCCCCGGCAGAAGAGAACTGGCTGCGGGCTCTTGCGCATCCACGCCTGTCCAGGGTTCTTCAGGCGATGCAAACGGACTACAAGCGCAACTGGACCTTGGACCAGTTAGCCAGTTTGGCGCAGATGTCGCGGTCGGGCTTTGCTCTCGTCTTCAAGAGGACGGTCGGGGTGTCTCCCCTGGCCTACCTGGCAAACTGGCGGATGCAGATCGCCTGTGAGCTGCTGCAGGAGGGCAAGGAGAGCATTGCGACGATCGCAACCGACGTGGGTTACGACTCGGAAAGTGCATTCAGTACGGCGTTCAACAGGATAGTCAGGTGCAGACCGGGCGCGTATCGAAGTCGTCCCTCACAGCGCAAGGTGGCCTAGCATCGCAAAGTTGGTCGAGGCCACTCGCGCTCTTCGTACTCCCCTGGGGTCGCCGGCGGCCGTCCTCGAAGGAGGAAGCTGGTCCCAAGGTTCGAACGAATCTCGAGAGGAACTCCTGCCCGCGCTCGATCGCGGAGTTTAGTGTTCCCCGGCGCTTTGCGAAGTCTCTCTCGGTGTGGCCCCCATAGATCTTCTTGAATCTCTGCGCGCTGATACTGTTCAGGACATAACGACGGAGTAAGCGACCTCCGGCACTGTCCAGATACGTGCGGGTTCACGATGAAGGGAGCGTCGCCCGCAGCAAGTCCCAGTTTGTATAGCAGACTTCACTCGCGTATCGCCACACGAACCTCGCCAGGTCCGGAGAGTCGATTTTGATCGTCTCCATCGTGAAGGAGCCATCTCCGGGAGCACTGGCGGCGCGTACACGTCTCATGCGTGGCCTACATCAAGCGCGCTGAAACGTTCGGATCGGAGCAGGGTTGAAACGAATAAAGCACAGGGTTCAACGGCGACGCGACGACCTGTCCGACCTCCACCCCAGGGCACCAGCGATTGACGTCGTTACGCTGATCCTTATTGCGCGGCTCCACGAGCGTCATCGACTCATCCATATAAATCACCGTCATCACCTCACGCGACCTGTCCGTCGTGTTGGCCCCCGCGCGATGGTAGATCCAGCCGGAGTGGAAGCTGATGTCGCCAAGATCGTAACTGGTCTCGTCCATCGTGAAGCTGTTGAGCGCCGCCTGCAGCTTGGCCTCGCTCTCGTCTGATAT
The DNA here is from genome assembly GCA_964247625.1 of uncultured Acidobacteriaceae bacterium. Lineage (GTDB taxonomy): Bacteria > Acidobacteriota > Terriglobia > Terriglobales > Acidobacteriaceae > Edaphobacter. The sequence goes on along the minus strand of CAXTVA010000001.1, from coordinate 265,687 downwards.
CTCGAGGTCGCGACCAATCGTCGAGCGATGGCTCTTCTGGCAAAACGCAAGCGGTCCCATCGCCTGCGGGGTACTCTGAAGCGGCACCCACGCCGTCACCATCTTGTCGCTCGAGACCGGCCAGTAATACTGGTCAGCATGCCAGGGCGTTATCCCTCCACCCGCCTCCTTGTAGAGGGCCTGATCGTGATACAGCCGTACACCCGCCGCGTCGATCAGCTCCGCGGCGATGCGCGCCAGGCGCTTGCTGAAGACGAACTCACGCACGACCTCTGACTCGGTCCAGAGATTCATGACCTGCAGGAATGCCTTGCCGTACGTCGTGCGCTGCTCAAGAGGGAGCGCCTCCGCCGAGAGCTCGGCTACACGCGCATGGATCGCCTCCCGGTAGAACTCAAGCAGCTCTGGCGAAAGCACATGCTTCAGCTTGATATAGCCATTCTCGCGGTAGAAATCGATCTGTTCGGGGGTGAGCGGAAAGCTCTCGTTGAGTTCGGTCGTGCGCGGGCTGACGGCGGCGGTAGCCGAGGCGATCATGGCGTCCTCATCTGCTGAAACGTTTCATCTACGGTGTGAGCATCGCGCTGACCGTTCAACTCTGTCAAGCTGAATCGAGCCATGTGTGCGTCCTCTCGCCAAAGTCATCAGGTGGCCGTCAAGAAGACGTCGCGCCTGGGTGGCACGCTCTCCCGGCAGGTCGCCGGCATGCCGGAGCGCGCGACACGTCCCAAGATCCAGGACGTCGCGCACGCCGCTGGCGTCTCGTTGGGAACAATCTCGGCCGTCCTCAACGGCAAGGGACGGGTCAGCGAGCGCACGCGCGACCGGGTCAAGGTGGCGATCGAGCAGCTCCGCTACAGACCAGACCTCTATGCCAGCAACCTGGCGCGGCGGCAGACCCAGTTGCTGGGCCTCATCGTCTCAAACCTGCAGAATCCCTTCTTCGCGGAGACGGCGCAGGCCATTGAAGAGGCGGCCGCGCAGCGCGGCTACCAGGTCTCGCTCATGGCGACCAACTTCTCGCCGGACCAGCATCGCGCGGCCGTCCGCCAGCTGCTCGGGGCACGGCTCGCCGGCCTCGCCGTCATCACCTCCGAGCACGATGCGATCGCGCACGACCTCGTGCAGGCAAGCGGCGTTCCCTCGGTCTTTCTCGACGTCGGCAAGCCGGCCGGAAACTCCTCAGTGATCCGGGTCGACTCGCGCGGCGGGATGAAGGCGGCCGTCGAGCACCTGATCGAACTCGGGCACCGCGAGCTCTTGTTTGTTCGCTCTTCGCCGCGAGGCCATGGGCGCCCCCTGTTCTCGCATCGCCTGCGGCATCAAGGCTTTCAGGCCGCCGTGCGCGCCTGTGGCGTGCACGATCTCGTCACCAGAGTCGTGGACGTCGAAGGCGCCGGCGCCGAAGCCGGCGAGCGCGCCATCGCCTCGCTTGATCACTCGACGTCCTTCACGGCAGTCGTCGCTGTGACTGACATGATCGCGATGGGGGTCTACCGCGGCTTGCAGGCGCGTGGCGTTCGCATCCCGCGCGACGTCTCGGTCGTAGGCTTCGACAACACGGAGTTCAGTCGCTTCCTCACCCCGCCGCTCACCACAGTCGACGTCTCGCGCACCGAGCTCAGTCGCCTGACTGTGGAGGCGCTGCTTAAGCCAGGACAGGACGCAAACCACCTGCTGCACCTACCCACGCGCCTGGTGGTTCGCGACTCCACAGCCACACCAGGCCGCAACGCTCGGTCTCGTGTGGCGAGAGGCCCCAAGCGCGACGCGGTTGAACGAAACTGACGCGTGAACCGCTCCATGAGACAGGAGACAGCCGCGCGACATCGACAAGCCGGATCCAACGAGCTGGTGGCGGCCATCACCAGCCCATGCAAAACACCATGGACTGCGGGCGTTACGCCTGAATTGTTGAACTGACTTCACCCGCATTGTTATAAGGACCCGCGCGCAAGTCCACCAGCGCACCTCACCCAGATCACCACTCGCGCCGCAAGCCTCCCACCTTCGGGGAGTTTCACGCCCTCAGCGACGTTGCTATCGTTCGCCGCATGGACTCCTCAGGCCTCTTCTCCAGCAGCAAACACAACACGCTCTTCAAAGCTCTCCAGAGCACCGGCCAGGATGCCGCCGACTACGCCGACTTCAACCGCTGCATGGCCGAAGCTCGAAGACAGGGTCTCAGCTGGACCGAGGGCCTCGAATACACCGTCAAGAAGCTCGCCGCCACCCGCACCCCCCATCCCTGAAGCGGTGCCTCGCCGGCTGACCTTACACAAAATTGAAGTAGTGGCATTCATCACGGCGGCGAGTCCCCCGCCATCGATTGGTGGAGCTGAGCGGGATCGAACCGCTGACCTCCTCGTTGCGAACGAGGCGCTCTCCCAGCTGAGCTACAGCCCCTCACCACGCATCGCGCCATACCACCCCAAGACGCTCTGCCGACGTGCCTTCCAGAGTGTAGCAGCTACCCCGCGGCGCCACCAACGCGCGCGCCCGGCAGCGTTCCGCCCCGCTCTACGACCGCCTCCACCTCCGTTCCCGCCCCCAGCGGCTTCTCCACCACATGCCACACCTCGCCGGCAGTCCCGGCCACAATCCCAAGCACCGGAATCACCAGCCGCGCGCCGCTCCGCGCCACGGCCTCCAGCCGTCCACCATCGCCCACCCCAAACTCCGTTCGATCCAGCAGCAGCTGCCACCGCGCTCGCCCCTCCTGCCGCACATCCACCACCACCGCCCGAAACGCCACGCCTTCCCCCGCACTCCATACTCAAGCATGACACTCCTTCCCTTCTCCCTCTCTCGCCTGAAAATCCTCCCATCATCACCCGTACAATCCCCGCATGCCCTCGCGCCGCAGCTTCCTCGCGACCACCGCCGCCGCTCTTACCACCACCGCCCTCCCCTCACAGACCCCTGCTTCCTCGACCCTCCCACCACCCATCCTCGCCCTCAGTGATCGCCGCGCCGACGCCGTCCCCATCGCCTCTGCCGAGCGCGAGCAGCGTCTCATCCGCGCCCGCGAGCTCATGCACGACCATCATCTCGATGCCATCGCCGTCACCACCGGCGCCTCCCTCCGTTACTTCACCGGCTTCTCCTGGGGCCAGTCCGAGCGCCTCTTCGCCTGGCTCCTCCCCCGCACGGGCGCGCCCCTCATCATCTGCCCTGCCTTCGAGGAGGGCCGCGTCCGCGAGCGCCTCGCCCCCGCCGCCCGATCCACCCGCATCCTCGCGTGGAACGAGGACGATGATCCGTACGCCCTCGTCGTCCGCGGCCTTCGCGACGCCGGTCTCGCCACCGGTCGCCTCGGCATCGACGAGCGCACCCAGTTCGTCTTCGCCGACTCCATCGCCCACGCCGCGCCCGCCCTCACCCTTACCAGCGCGACCCCGGTCACCGCTGGCTGCCGCAGCCGCAAGAGCTCCGCCGAGCTCGCGCTTCTCCAGCTCGCCAACAACATCACCCTCGCCGTCTACGAGGCCGCCTTCCGCAGCCTCACCCCCGGCATGACCAACCAGCACGTCTCCGGACTCATCGCCGCCGCCTACGAGCGCACCGGCTTCTCCGGCGACGCCTCCTGCGAGGTCGGCCCCGCCTCCGCCCTCCCCCACGGCTCCCTCCAGCCCCAGATCATTCGCGAGGGCCAGGTCATCCTCATCGATGACGGCTGCTCCGTCGAGGGCTATCAGTCCGACATCTCTCGGTCTTTCGTCCTCGGCCGCGCCACCGACCGCCAGAAGCGTGTCTTCGACATCGTCCACCGCGCCCAGGCCGCTGCCCTCGCCGCCGCCCGCCCCGGTAGCCCCTGCCACGCCCCCGACACCGCCGCCCGCACCCTCATCGAACAGGCCAGCTTCGGGCCCGGCTACAAGTTCTTCCTCCATCGCGTCGGCCACGGCATCGGCATGGAAGGCCATGAGTGGCCCTACCTCGTCCGCGGCAACCAGACCACGCTCGCGCCCGGCATGTGCTTCTCCGACGAGCCCGGCATCTACCTCACCGGCGAGTTCGGCATCCGCCTTGAGGACTGCATGCACATCACCCCGGACGGCGCCCGCCTCTTCACACCCCAGAGCCCCTCCCTCGAACACCCCTTCGCGACCTGACGCGCTTCCATCCACCTGCTTCTCTCGCTGTCACGTCGAGACGGAAGCAGCACCTGCACAAGTCGTCAGTCCCAAACGCAGTCTCCAAAAGAGCTTCTGATCCACGATCGGTGGCCCACCCTCAACGCACACACGTTCGCTCTGCTCGAAAGCAGCCGCCGCTCCGTCCTCACCACCCGTCTACCAGCGTGGAAGCACGCGTACATTGTTCAGACAGCACGCCCGCAGCACCTTCGCAAACATCTCGAACAGCCGATCCAGAAGACGCATCGCACGCCCCCTCTCCAACCTCGCGCCACCTTCTAGTCCCCTCCACAAACTTCTGTCAAGCCCTTTCTCAACTCATTCGACAGTCGTCGCTCGACCCTCTACCCTGATCCTCTCGACCCTGCGATCGGAGCCCTCTCGAATGCCGCAAACCCGCCATCTGCTAACCCTCGCCGTCGCACTCTTTAGCCTCTCTGCAGCCGGCCAGACCTCCGCGGCCGGCGACCCCACCCACGGCATCGCCCTCGGCAACATCGACCCCGCCGTCCACCCCGGCGACGACTTCTTCTACTTCGCCAACGGCACCTACATCGCCCATACCCCGCTCCCCCCTGACCGCTCCCGCATCGGCGTCTTCAGCACCCTCGCTGATCTCAGCACCGAGCACGTCACCGCCATCATCCACACCGCCGTGAAGTCCACCGGCGAAGCCGGCGCGCAGCCCGAGCCCGATCAGAAGCGCATCGCCGACCTCTACCGCTCCTACATGGACCAGCCCGCCCTCGAGAAGCACGGCCTCGACGCCCTCAGACCCCACCTCGCCGAAATCACCGCGATCGCCACGCCGCATGATCTCGCCGTTGCCCTTGGCCGCTCCATCCGTGCCGACGTCGACGCCCTCAACAACACCAACTTCCACACCCACAACCTCTTTGGCCTGTGGGTCGCCCCCGGCTTCAACGACCCCGACCACTACGCGCCCTACCTCCTCCAGGGCGGCCTCGAGCTCCCCAACCGCGACTACTACCTCGACACCTCCGCCTCCACGCAGGCCATCCGCGCCGAGTACACCAGACACATCACCGCGACCCTCACCCTCGCCGGCCTCCCCGACGCTCCCGCCCGCGCCGCCCGCATCCTCACCCTCGAAACCGCCATCGCTCAGGTCCACGTCTCGCTCGCCGCGAGCGAAGACATCCACGCCGCCAATAACCCGTGGACCCTCGCCGACTTCACCGCCAAAGCTCCCGGCCTCGACTGGTCCACCGTCTTCACCGCCGCCGGCCTCGCCCCCGAGGCCACCTACATCGTCTGGCAGCCCTCCGCCTTCACCGGCGAGGCCGCCCTTGTGCAGTCCCAGCCTCTTGATGCCTGGAAAGACCTCCTCGCTTACCACCTCATCGAGAGCTACGCCGAAGCCGTCTCGGCCAAACTCGCCGACGAGCAGTTCGCCTTCGTCGGCAAGACCCTCTCCGGCACCCCCGCCGAGCGCCCCCGCGACATCCGCGCCAACCTGCTCGTCTCCGCCACCCTCGCCGACGACGTCGGCAAGCTCTACGCCGCCCGCTACTTCACCGACGGCGACAAGGCGCAAGTCCAGGCCCTCGTCGCCAACCTCCTCACCGCCTTCCGGCACCGCCTCGAGAATGCCGCCTGGATGGCCCCCGCCACCCGCGAAGAGGCCCTGCGCAAACTCGCCACCCTCAAGGTCGGCGTCGGCTTCCCCGACCACTGGCGCTCCTATGGCAAGCTCGAGATCCGCCCCGACGACCTCTTCGGCAACCTCTTCCGCGCGGGCCTCTTTGAGCGCGACTACAGCCTCAGCCGTATCGGCCTGCTCGTCGACCGCAAGGAGTGGTGCATGAGCCCGCAGACCGTCAATGCCGTCAACCTGCCGCTCGACAATGGCCTCAACTTCCCCGCCGCTATCCTGCAGCCGCCCTTCTTCGACCCCAAGGCGCCCCCCGCCGCCAACTATGGCGCGATCGGCACCATCATCGGCCACGAGATCTCCCACACCTTCGACTCCGAAGGCGCCGCCTTTGACTCCCAGGGCCGCGTCCGCAACTGGTGGACACCCGCCGACCTCGCCCACTTCAACGCCTCCACCGCCGCCCTCGCCGCGCAGTTCGACACCTACCAGCCCTTTCCCGGCGTCAGCGTCAACGGCCGGCAGACCCTCGGTGAAGACATCGCCGATCTCGCCGGCCTCACTGCCGCCCTCGACGGCCTTCATCAGGCCATGAAGGATCAGCTTCCCGCCGTCGTCGGCTCCTACACGCCCGACCAGCAGTTCTTCATCGCCTTCGGCCAGAACTGGGCGTCCGTCACCCGTGAAGCCGCCCTCCGCCGTCAGGTCCTCACCGACCCCCACGCCCCCGCGCAGTATCGCGCCGCCACCGTCCGCAACCTCGACCTCTGGTATGCCGCCTTCAATGTCCAGCCCACCGATAAGCTCTACCTCGCCCCGGAGGCCCGCGTCCACATCTGGTGAGCAACTTCCGTCTGCTGCTGCGCTCTCAGAACAGGTCCAGCCCGAACTTCGGCGCGCTCCGCGTCCCGCTGATCTTCACCGGAATCACCGCACCCGCGCCCTGCTTGGCGAAGAACGGATCGACTGGCTTTAACAGCAGCGATCTCCACCGCGACGCCACCATCTGCGAGATCTTTGCCTTCGTTCGCACCTTGCCCGCGAAGTCGAACTGGTTGCCATCGAGCGAGTACACGCCATCCAGCTCGACCCTCGCTCCCGGCAGCTCGTAGCGCAGTGCAGTCAGGCGCAGCTTGGCCGCCCCCATCGAGAACTGCCCCTCCATCCGGGAGTTCACATCCACCGCGCCGCGCTTGGCCTCACTCGGATCACCCTGCGCCCGCAGGCTCAGCATGTCGACCTTGTCCTGCACCGCTTCATTGGTGAAGTGAAGCGCCGTCAGCGTGAACTCACCCTTCAGCTGCAGCTTCTCCGGAACACTCTCCTTGCCGGCGGCGATGTGCAGCTTCGTCTTCATCTGAACGCGACCCGTCACCACGACCGGCTGCGTCCTGACCGAAAGCCGTAGAAAATCCTCCAGCCGGCCGTCCGGCACATCGACGTCCAGGTCGACCGCGTGTCCGACACCCCTCTCATTGATCACCGCGCCCCGGCAGGTAAACTCCGTCTCTCCCAGCTTCGCGATCACCGGCTGCAGGCTTGTGTCCCCGCTGGTCCCGTCCACGATCGCGCGGAACTGGGTCTCGAGCGGCACCGGATGATTCGCCGTGTCCAACGAGAAGTTCGGCACATCCGCCCGGCCCTCGACCTCGATCCGGTCCAGCACGCCGCGGAACGTGCCCACCGAGTGCAGCATCCCGCCAATCCCCTTGATCGTATTCAGGTCCGCATGCTCGAAGACATAAGCGCCCGTCACCGCGCCCGCGCCCGGATCCGCCGGCATCCATGGCCCAAACGTCCCGTGCGCCTCAATGTCGCCGCGCGGAACCGCATTCACCAGCGTCGCCTCGTACCGCCACGGCTGGTCCGGCCCCCCGTCGTGCAGCACGATGTGCTGCAGCGTGAAGACCTTCGGGTCCTTGCCCGGCCTCACAGTGTTAAGCACCAGCCGCGAGTCGTCGCAGACCATGCGATCCACCACGATCTCGATCGTCTTCTTCGGCCGTCGCGTCTCTTGCCTGCGCCACTCCCTCGGCGGCACCTCGAGATCGAGCCCCCGGACCCGCACCTCGCCCACATGCGTCCGTGCCCGCAACAGCCCCAGAAGCCCCACGTGAAAGTCGAAGTGCTCCACCGTGATCACCGGCGTCGTCATGCCCGCTGGACCACCTCCGCCGGCGCAAACAGCCGCAACCCTCCGCCCTGCACCCGCAGCCCCTGCAGCACCGAAACCTGAAACCGATCGAGCTCGACCCGCCCCTCGAACTTCGCCGACAGCGTCTCGACGACACGCTTCTTCAGGATCGGCGACGCCCGCCGCAGCAGGACCGTCACGCTCACGACCAGCAACACGCCCACGAGAAGCACCGACACCGCCACCCCCGCCCACACCCGGTGTCGACTGGGCCAGCTCTGGTCTCCGCCGTCCCTCACAGAAGTCGCTGCGCTCATGCAAGACCGCCAGCTTTTGGATGTGGTGAAAGATCTGTGGTCGCATCAACCAGGTGGGACAGAGCTCCATCCACTGCAACGACCGCTGCGGCGCAAATGCAGCCCGCGTCGCCGTGCCCTCAGGTCAGATCGTCCGTATCGAACGTCGGCACCTTGCGCCCCAGCGCCGAGACGTCCCGCCGCCCCGCTACCAGGCTCTCCACCACCTCGTTCACCTCGTCCACATCCGCCGTCGCCGCCATCACCTTCAGCCCGTCTGCCGCCTCCAGGCTCTCGAGCAGCACCGTCGCGTGCGCCACCGCCACGCCGTCCTGGTTCAGCCCCTCCGGCGTCTTCGCCTTGATCCCCACATCGCCCGGCTTCACCCCCAGCAGCTCGGCCACCGACGCGCGCAGCTCCCCCGCGATCGGCACGATCTTCGGCCGCGCCAGCACCAGCACCGTGTCCACATTCACGATGCGGTAGCCCGCCGTCTGTATCTCCTCGAGCGCCGTGCGCAGAAACAGGCTCGACGCCGCCCCCTTCCACCGATCGTCCGTCGGCGGAAAAAACGTCCCGATGTCCCCGGCCGATACCGCTCCCAGCAGCGCGTCCGTGATCGCGTGCAGCAGCACATCGCCATCCGAGTGCCCCGCCAGCCCCTCCGCGTGCTCGATCGCCATGCCGCCGATCACCAGCGGCACCCCTGTCTTGAAGGAGTGCGAGTCAAACCCATACCCGATCCGCAGACTCATCGCACCCCCGCCGGCATCGTCGTCTCCAAGTAAAACTCCGCCAGATCCAGATCCCCGGCCTGCGTAATCTTGAAGTTCCGCGCCGACCCCGCCACGACGGCCACCTCGACCCCCGCGCGCTCCAGCAGGCTCGCCTCGTCCGTTCCGGCAAACTCGTCCGCCTGCGCCTCCGCGTACGCCCGCCGCAGCAGACCGGCCAGCGCCCCCTGCGGCGTCTGCGCCAGCACCACCCGCTCCCGCGGGATCGTCGCCGTCACAATCGCCCCATCCGCCGTCCGCTCCACCTGCTTGATCGTGTCGACCGCCGGCAGCCCCACAATCGCCGCCCCGTGCCGCATCACGGCATCAATCGTCCGCTCGATCGTCGCCGCGTCGATCAGCGGCCGCACCGCATCATGCACCAGCACCACATCGTCCGCGTCGCACTCGAGCGCCGCCAGCGCATTGCCCACCGACTCCTGCCGATGATCGCCGCCCTCAACCAGGTGCACCCGCGGCCCCAGTCTGTACTCCACCATCTGCGCCTGCATGCGCTCCCGCTCCGCCCCCCGCACCGCGATGCACACCGCGTCCACCCGCGCCACCGCCAGGAACGCCCGCACCGTGTGCACCAGCACCGGCACCCCCGCCAGCTCCAGAAACTGCTTCGGCGCAGGCCCCGCCCCCACCATCCGCGTGCCGATCCCCGCCGCCGGAACAATGACGAACACTCGCATAACCGGCTGAGTATACCAAGCACCTCCCCAACCCTCATCTCGGACCACGCATCTCCGGCCGCGATCCACACCCGGCGACCGAACACCCATACACTGACACCCAGCATGCCCGCCTCCCCGACCCTGCCCTTCGACCGCACCCACCTCCACCCCGGCGACCGCATCGCCGTCGCCCTCTCCGGCGGCGCCGACTCCGTCGCCCTCCTCCTCGCTCTCCATCACGCCAACACCCTTCCCCGCGAGTCCCTCGGCGTCGGCCTCTCCGCGGTTCACGTCCACCACGGCATCCGCGGCGAGTCCGCCGACCGCGACCAGCACTTCGTCGAAGCTCTCTGTACCCGCCTCGCCATCCCCCTCCACCTTCACCAGGCAGACGTCCCCGCCCGCGCCGCCGGACACCGCGAGACCCTCGAAGAGGCCGCCCGCGCTACCCGCTACGCGGTCTTTGAAGACCTCATCCTCCGCGGCGCCGCCACCAGCGTCCTCACCGCGCACACTCGCGACGACCAGGCAGAGACCGTCCTCCTCAAACTCCTCCGCGGCGCCTGGACCGACGGCATTGCCGCTATCTACCCCGTCCTCAACGTCTTCAGCCCAAATAATGTCGCCAGACCCGCAGGCCATATCCTCCGGCCGCTCCTTGAGACCTCACGCGCCGAGATCCTGCACTTCCTCAACACCTCCAGCCAGCCCTGGCAGGAGGACGAGACCAACCGGGACCCCGCCTTCACCCGCAACCGCCTTCGCCACGATCTCCTCCCCGCCCTGCGCGACGTCAACCCCGCCTTGGACGAGACCCTCGCCAACCTCGCCGAGATCGCCCGTGACGAGGAGGCTCACTGGCAAGCCGAACTCGCCCGCATCCTCCCCCACCTGCTCCTCCCCGGCAAGCCCGTCCGCGGCGGTGGCCGCGCCGTCTCCACCGCTCCCGCGGGCGTCGATCAGGCTCTTTCAATTGAGATCGAGCGCCTCCGCCCCCTCGACGTCGCCACCCGCCGCCGCGTCCTCCGCGCCGCCGCCCGCCGCCTCGGCGCTCGCCTCTCCTTCGCGGAGACCGCCCGTCTTGAGGCCCTCTGCGGCCTTCGCGCCATGCTTACCGTCTCCAGCCGCCCCGGCTCTGTCCTCGCCCTCGCCGGCGGCCTCCGCGCCGAACGATCCGCCCGCGAACTTCGCCTCTCCAACACCAGCCCGCACCACACTGAATCCATGGTCCATAAGTTGCATCAACAATAAAGAGTGGCTGAACGCGATCCACGGCGCTCAGAGTAGAATCGTGCTACATCACGACAGGGTCCGCCGCCGCCGCATAGCAGGGTCATCCGGGCGCTCCGAACCTTCCTCGCTCGCTCTCGTCTAACTGCTGAGCGCCTGCAGCACGCAGTCGCCAGCGGCACATAGACCAGCAACTCGGTGGCTTCGCAATCTGCAAGGGTACGAAATGGGGAACACACGTTGAACTCAACCGTCAGACAGATTTTGATTTGGGTGTTCATGATCGCCTGCCTGATCTTTCTCTGGCAGTTCGTCGTCAAGGGCACGGGCGTAGGACAGGAGAAGAACATCTCTCTCTCCCAGCTGCTCACCGACGCCGACCAGGGCAGGGTCAAGGACGTCATCGTCAATGGAGCCGAGGTCACCGGTCACTACCGCGAGGGTGACACCAAGACCCAGTTCCACACCACCATCCCGGCGAACTATCCGGACATGTACAAGACGCTGCGCGATCACGGTGTCGACATCACCATCAAGGACCAGAACTCGAACGCCTGGCTCAGCATCTTGATCCAGGCCGCGCCCTTCGCGCTCCTGCTCGGTCTCTGGTTCTTCTTCCTGCGCCAGATGCAGTCCGGCGGCAACAAAGCGATGAGCTTCGGCAAGTCGCGCGCCCGCCTGCTCTCCATGCAGCAGAAGAAGATCACCTTCAAGGACGTCGCCGGCGTCGATGAAGCCAAGGAAGAGCTCAAGGAGATCATCGAGTTCCTCCGCGAGGCCCAGAAGTTCCAGCGCCTCGGCGGTCGCATCCCCAAGGGCGTGCTCCTCGTCGGACCTCCAGGCACTGGCAAGACCCTGCTCGCCCGCGCCGTCGCGGGTGAGGCCAACGTTCCGTTCTTCTCCATCTCCGGCTCGGACTTCGTTGAGATGTTCGTCGGCGTCGGCGCTAGCCGGGTTCGCGACCTCTTCGAGCAGGGCAAGAAGAACGCCCCCTGCATCATCTTCATCGACGAGATCGACGCCGTCGGCCGTCATCGTGGCGCCGGTCTCGGCGGCGGTCACGACGAGCGTGAGCAGACCCTGAACCAGCTGCTCGTCGAGATGGACGGCTTCGAGTCCAACGACGGTGTCATCCTCGTCGCTGCCACCAACCGCCCCGACGTCCTCGACCCCGCCCTCCTCCGCCCCGGCCGCTTCGATCGCCGCGTCATCGTCGATCGCCCGGACATCCGCGGTCGCGAAGAGGTCCTCAAGGTCCACTCCAAGAAGGTCCCCATGGCCGAGGACGTCAACCTCAACATCCTCGCGCGCGGCACCCCGGGCTTCTCCGGCGCCGACCTCGCGAACATGGTCAACGAGGCCGCCCTCACTGCCGCCCGCTACAACCGCAAGTCGGTCCACATGTATGACTTCGAGGTCGCCAAGGACAAGGTCATGATGGGCGCCGAGCGCAAGTCGATGCTGCTTACGGACGAAGAGAAGAAGGTGACCGCCTATCACGAGGCCGGCCACACCCTCGTCTCCGCCCTCCGCGACCACTCCGACCCGCTCCATAAGGTCACCATCATCCCCCGCGGCATGGCCCTCGGCGTCACCGTCTACCTCCCCGAGGAAGACCAGCACACCGTCACCAAGGACTATCTCGAGACCAAGCTCGCCACCCTCATGGGCGGTCGCTGCGCCGAGGAGATCTTCCTCAAGAAGATGACCACCGGCGCCGGTAACGACATCGAGCGTGCCACCGAGATGGCCCGCAAGATGGTCTGCGAGTTCGGTATGAGCGCGCTCGGTCCCATGACCTACGGCAAGAAGGAAGAGCAGATCTTCCTCGGCCGTGAGATCGCCCAGCACCGCGACTTCTCCGACGACACCGCCAAGCAGATCGACGCCGAGGTTCGCAGCTTCGTCGACGCCGGCTACAAGTCCGCCTACTCGCTGCTCGAGTCCAACCAGGACATCATGCATCGCATGGCGACCGCCCTGCTCGAGCGGGAGACCCTCGACGCCTCCGAGATCAAGCTCATCATCGAAGGCAAAGACCTCCCGCCCGTTCGCTCCAATCTGGCTCACGTCGATCAGGGTCCAGGAGGCGAGGTTCAGAAAGTCATCAAGCCCGAGACCGGTCGCAAGCCCGGCTTCGGCAACGAAGGCCAGCCCTCCCCCGCATAACGGGCACTGTGAAACTCCGCACCATCAGGGCAGCCAGTTCACCGGCTACCCATCTTCTTGCCCACCCTCCTGACCCTCACTCCCGAAGGAAGTCTCCATCCGCACCTCCTTGGAGTGCCACCGCAAATAGGCACACTCCCTAAGTTCTCGCTCCAGAGAGCCTCCGCCACACCACGCCGCCGCGATGCGACAATAGCCCATCGGCATGCGTCCAGCCCCGCTCATCATTGCCGCCACCCTCCTCATCACGGGCTGCGGCTATCACACCGCCGGCTCCGCCACCCACGTCCCCGCCAGCGTCCGCACCGTCGCCGTCCCCGCCTTTACCACCCGCGTCCAGAACTTCCGCACCGAGACCCTCTTCACCGCCGCCGTCGTCCGCGAGCTCGACACCCGCACCCGCCTGCGCGTGGAGCCCACCGTCACCCCCGCCACAGACGCCACCCTCACCGGCACCATCCTCTCCGAGACCGTCACCCCCCTCACCTACGACTCCACCTCCGGCCAGACCTCAAGCTACCTCCTCAGCATCACCGCCAAAGTCATCCTCACCAGCCACTCCGGCCGCGTCCTCTACGAGAACGACGCCATCAGCTATCGCGAGCAGTACCAGTCCACCACCGACCTCAGCAACTTCATCCAGGAAGACACCGCCGCCACGCAGCGCATCGCCCGCGACTTCGCCCATACCGTCGTCAGTGACATGCTGGAGAGCTTCTAGTGCCCCAACCCGCCCCACGCAAGCTCGCATCTCTCGGGTCGACCGACCGCTTCCTTGCCGAGATCAGCTCCCCCGCAACCATCCGCCCCGGCTACGTGCTGCTCGGCGATGAGACCTTCCTGCTCGACCGTTGTCGCCGCGCCGTCCTCGCCACCCTCGCCCCCGAGCCCACCCGCGACTTCACCCTTCACGACCTCGACCTCGCCGACGTCTCTCTCTTCGAAGCCCTCGACCGCGCCCAGACTCCCTCCCTCATGGCGCCCTTCCAGGTCCTCTTTCTCCGCAACCTGAAAGTGCTCTACACCCGGGGCTCAAAGAAAGAAGAGTTCGCGGCCATCGACCAATACTTCCGCTCCCCCAATCCCCAGGCCGTCCTCCTCTTCGTCGCCGACCACATCCACCTGCCGACCGACCTCCGCCGCATGGACATGCAGGACCGCGACCGATACGACCGCATCCGCGAGACCCTCGGCGACCTCTGCTCTATCGTCGAGCTCGCCCGCTTCACCGAGGAGGACGCCATCCGCTGGTCCATCGACACCGCCCTCGACCGCAAAACCCGCTTCGATCCCGACGCCGCCCGCGAGCTCGTCGACGCCCTCGGCGGCGACATGATGCTGATCGCGAGCGAACTCGAAAAGCTCCTCCTCTACGTCACCGCACCGGCCCACCTCCGCATCCCGCATACGGCAGCTCTCGCCTCTGAGACCCGGCCCCAGCCACCTGCACCAACCATCACGGACTCGGCTCCCCCATCTCTCGCCCCCGAGATCTCGCACCAGTCACAAACCCCCGCCGAAGACCCGAATGCCCCATCTCTCCCCCGTGAGACCTTCGACCAACCAGCAACTCCGCCTCTTCCTTCCTCTACTGCCCGCATCACCCTGGGCGACGTTGAAACCATGGTCCTCGCCGCCAAGCAGCGCACCCTCTACGAGCTCACGGACGCCATCAGCCTCCGCGACCGCCCCCGCGCCGTCGCCCTCCTCCACGGCCTGCTCAACGCCTCCGACTCCGGCGACGATGCCGCCATCGGCCACCTCTACATGCTCGCCCGCACCTTCCGCCAGATGCTCATCATCCTCGAGCGCAACGTCCGCGACTCCCGCGCCATCTGGCAGGTGCTCTGGCAAGGCTTCCGCATGCCACCCTTTGCCGCCGACGACCTCATCCGCCAGGCCCGCCGCTATCCCTCCCGCCGCGACCTCACCCGCGCCCTCCGCCTCATCGCCCGCGCCGACCTCGATCTGCGCAGCTCTCCCGTCTCGAAACGCCTCGTCCTCGAACGCCTGGTCGTCGATCTCAGCACCGCCCCCACCACACCCCGCTACGACGCCTCCCCCCAGTTCGCCATGGAGCTCTAAGTCGCGGACGCCACTCTCGCCCGCGCAAATGGCGAGATCGGGTCGCCAGGCCCATCGGAATCTGGAATCACAGATCTGCGTGCGATCGCCATCCCACGCAACCCTGCAGCCGTGAGGCCAAGATCGCTCTCCCACAGACTCACGTCACCCTACCCCGCCATCACCCCGCGACCGTGCTGTACCGCTGACCGTCCCGCATCAGCGCCTCGACCGCCTCCACCCGGCCGATCCCTCCGCGCGCCCCCATCCCCGTGCAGTTCAGCGCCGCGGCCGCGCACGCGAAGTCCAGCCGCCGCTCCAGAGCCCATCCCGCCAGCAGCCCATACACAAACCCCGCGTGAAAGACATCGCCCGCACCGGTCGTGTCCACAACGCCTACGTGATACGCCGGCCGCTCCAGCAGCTGCTCGCCATCCCACGCCAACACCCCGTGCTCGCCCAGCGTCGCCGCCGTCAGCCGGCATCCGAACCGCTCCCGCATCCGCTCGAGCGCCCGCGGCAGATCGCGCTCCCGCATCAGCCGGCACGGAAAATCACGGCTCACGATCAGATCGTCAACCCGCTCCAGCAGCGCCTCGACTCCCGGATAGAGCTCATCGATGTCCGCAATCACCGGCACGCCCGCCTCGCGTGCCCACCCTGCCGCCAGCACCGCCGCCGCCGTGTCATAGCCGTCCACGTGCAGCGCCCGTGCGTTCACGATCCACTCCCGTCGCAGGTCCTTTGGCCGCAGCCCCAGCCGCTCGTCCCGCCGCCACAGCACCGTCCGCTCGCCCGCGCCGTCCACCAGGATCACCGACTGCTGGCTGTCGCACCCCGCCACCGGAAACAGTCTCGCGTCGACACCCGCCTCCTCAAACGCCTCCCGGTGCAGCACCGCCGACGCATCGTCGCCAAGGCGGCCCACATACCGCGCCCGCAGCCCCCACCGCGCGCACGCGACCACCGCCGTCGCCACCTGCCCGCCCGCGAACACCCGCGCCTCACTGAACTCGACCTTCGACCCCACCACGGGATAGCTCGCCACCGAGATCACCCGGTCCGTCGCATTCAGCCCCACGCCGACCAGGTCGACCACCGGCACATCCGCCATCCCCCTACTCTACCGCTCCGCCCCACCCAGGTCAGCACTCCTTAAAGAAACCAATTGGCCGCCGTTCGCCTCTCATCCTCTAGGGCAGCACGCGCGTCCATTCAGAGGTTCTCTATGGTCGCTATCCTCCGTGCCTTCTTCGGTTACTTCCTCCTCGTCTTCATCGTTCGCATCGTCGGTCGCCGTCCCGGCAAACAGATCACCCCCTTCGAGTACGTTCTCGTCTTCTTCATGGGCGGCCTCACCCTCACCGCCATGGTCGGCGACGAGGCCTCGATCACCAACGCCCTCCTCCAGATCATCACCATCGCCATCGCCCACTACGCCGTCGCCTGGCTTCGATCCAGCTCGCCTCGCATCGCCCGCCTCTTCGACGGCACCGCCCTCATCCTCCTCGAGCAGCACCAGTGGCGCTCCCGCACCCTCAGCAAGATGGGCGTGCAGGACGATGACGTCATGGCCGTGGCCCGCGATCAGGGCGTCCTCTCCCTCGAACAGATCGACACCGCCATCCTGGAACGTAACGGACAGATCAGCATCATCCCCAGCAAGTAGCCCAACATCCGCGTGAGCCCAATGTCCCAGGTTGCCTTTACCAGCCCCGTAGAAGACTCCGTTACCAAGATCAATCAGGAGATCGCCGTCGGCGAAGACCTCGCCTTCCAGCGCACCTGGTGGCGCTTTGAAAACGCCGTCTGGACCGTCTTCTCGGTTCTGCTTGTCCTCGCCCTCGCCGGCGCCTTCGGCCGCGGCCCCCTCTCCCACGACCAGATCCGCACCCCCGAGATGCACCTCCGCTACGAACGCATCGCCCGCACCG
The DNA here is from genome assembly GCA_964247625.1 of uncultured Acidobacteriaceae bacterium. Taxonomy (GTDB): domain Bacteria; phylum Acidobacteriota; class Terriglobia; order Terriglobales; family Acidobacteriaceae; genus Edaphobacter. The sequence goes on along the minus strand of CAXTVA010000001.1, from coordinate 248,653 downwards.
GGACCCCCTCCCTCATGCGCATCACCTTCGCCCCATCCGCCATCCACAACGGCAAGATCCGCCTCTTCGTCAGTGAGACCGTCGTCGACGAGCTCGGCAACCAGCGCGTCATCCCCGCCCCCGAGGCCACCACCATCGGCGACCACGGCCTCATCTACACCTTCCCCGCTACCACCTCACCCGCTGCCGTCGCCTTCGCGCTGCAGCCCGCCGGCCCCGGCATCTTCCACTTCGATCTCGTGCCCGAGGGCGGCCAGCGCGTCCACGCTCGCGTCATCGTGATGCCCTGACCTCACCTCAACCTCAACCAACTCCTACTTTCAAGCTCCACCGCACCCAGATAAGCCCATGCCAACCCTCCTTCGTGCCATCCTCGGCTACTTCTTCCTCCTCCTCACCGTGCGCGTCCTCGCCCGCCGCCCCGGCGGCCAGCTCACCCTCTTTGAGTTCGTCATCGTCTTCCTCATCGGCGGCGTCATCATCCTCGCCACCGTCGGCAACGACCGTTCGATCACCAACTGCTCGGCCGCCATCCTCACCGTCGCTCTCCTGCATCGCCTCGTCTCCTGGGCCAAGTCACACTCGCCCCGCGTCGGCGCCATCGTCGACGGCACCCCCCTCGTCCTCATCAAGAACGGCCAGTGGCAGACCACCCTGATGCGCCGCACTCGCATCGACCCGGAGGACATCATGGCCGCCGCCCGCATGAAAGGCATCAAGTCCATCTTTGCCGTCAAGTACGCCGTCTTCGAGCGCAACGGCACCATCAGCATCATCCAGAACGAAGAGACCGCAGACTCATCCTCCGGTCAGAAGCGATAGCGCCCTCACACGAACAGCCTCCCCAACACACGATACACCCGCAAACATAACCCTAATCAATCGAACCTCTTGCGCGGAAGACGCCCGTGTGGCGTAAGCCCGCACCGCACCGCGACCCCTGCTACCATCGAACCTGCCCCATGCCCACTCCCTCTGAACCCACCGCCGCACCCGTCCGCGTCCGCATCGCCCCCTCCCCCACCGGCGATCCCCACGTCGGCACCGCCTACATCGGTCTGCTCAACTTCCTCTTCGCCCGCCAGCGCGGCGGCATTTTTGTCCTCCGCATCGAGGACACCGACCGTACCCGCTTCGTGCCTGCCTCCGAGGAGATGATCTTCTCCTCCCTCCGCTGGCTCGGTCTTACCTGGGACGAAGGTCCCGACATCGGCGGCCCCCACGGCCCCTACCGCCAGTCCGAGCGCACCGAGATCTACCGCCAGCACGTCGAGGTCCTGCTCGCCAACGGCCACGCCTACCGCGCCTTCGAGACCCCCGAAGAGCTCGACGCCGAGCGCAAGGCACAGATGGCCGCGAAGCAGCCTCCTCGCTATATGGGCCGCTCCCGCGACCTCTCCCTCGCCCAAGTCGACGCCGAGCTCACGACCGGCACGCCCTTCACCATCCGCCTCCGCGTCCTGCAGGGCCCCGGCGCCCAGACCACCTTCCGCGACGAGCTCCGCGATCCCATCACCTTCGACCACACCAACGTCGACGATCAGGTCCTGCTCAAGTCCGACGGCTATCCCACCTACCACCTCGCCAACGTCGTCGACGATCACCTCATGGGCATCACCGACGTCATCCGCGCCGAGGAGTGGATCTCCTCGACCCCCAAACACGTCCTTCTCTATCAGGCCTTCGGTTGGGAGCCGCCCCGCTTCTGGCACATGCCCCTCCTGCGCAATCTCGATAAGAGCAAGATCTCCAAGCGCAAGAACCCCGTCTCCCTCCTCTACTACCAGCAGAGCGGCTACCTCCCCGAGGCCCTCATCAACTTCCTCGGTCTCATGGGTGGCGGCATGCCTCACCTTGAAGGCCACATCGAGGGCCATACCGGCGCTGCGCCACCCCCACCCGCCTCCTCGCCCGCCGCCGCCAAGCCCCCCAAGCCCAGCAAAGAGGCCGATCTCTTCTCTCTCGCCGACATGCTCGAGCGCTTCCGCTTCAACAAGATCTCCCTCGGCGGTCCCGTCTTCGACCTCACCAAGCTCCGCTGGCTCAACGGCGAGTACCTCCGCCGCCTCTCCCCCGACGCCTTCTACGCCGCCCTTCGCGAGACCGTCCTCTCCGACGCCTACCTCCGCCAGATCGCCGCCCTCAGCCAGAACCGCGTCGAGACCCTCGCCGAGTTCGGCAATCTCACCAACTTCTTCCTCGCCGACGACATCATGCCCGCACCCGAGGTCTTCCTCCCTAAAAGACGCACCCTCGAGGAGACCCTCGCCTTCGCCGCCGACCAGCTCACCACCCTCGAAGTCACCCCGTGGGAGCACGATGCCATCGACGCCGCTATGAAGGCCATCGGTGAGGCCAAGCAGTGGTCCGTCAAGGAGAACTACATGCTCCTCCGCGCCATCCTCACCGGCTCCCTGACCTCACCCCCACTCCTCGAGTCCCTCCTTATCTTCGGCAAGCCCCGCTCCCTCGACCGCCTCCGCCGCTTCATCAACACCCAGACCGACCTTGCCAGACGCGCCGTCAACCAGAAGCAGCCAAAACCTACTTCGCCGTAAACGGCACCGCAAGCGCCAGCACCTTCGGCGGATAACACGCCTGCTGGTCGCAAGCCTGATATCGCAGTGACCCCTTCAACGTGTGCTCCCCCGCTGCCGCCGTCACCGGCACCCGCAGCACTATCGCCCCGGTATACACATCCAGCGTCTCTCCCGGGCTCGCCGCGAAGTGGTAGCTCGTCCCCGCCGGATACTCAACGTCGCCGACCGTCACTGCCGCATCCCCCGGCGCGAGCGTCGCCGCCGTCGGGATCAGCAGATCCGACTTCGGCCGGTGCGAGTTCACGTGGAACCCCTCCGCCACCCGCAGATGCACCTCCACCACCGACCGCCGCCCCGCCGCCACCGTCGCCGGCTCCGCCGCGTAGCTCACAAAGTCTCGATGCGCCCGTGCTCCACCGTTCAGATCACCTCCCGTAACCTGGGCCGCCACGGTCACCGGCAGCCCCGCGCAGACCAGCCCCACCAGCACCCACCTCACCGTCCGGCCCCCGTCACCAGCGGAGCCGGCCCCACCGCTGCCACCGCACCCGGCGCCCCGACCAGCTTCTTGATATTCGCCTCGATCTCGTCTCTCGTCCCCAGCCCCGCCGTCTGCTCGACGATCTTGCCCGTCCGGTCCACGTAGAACGACTCTGGCAGGTACCCCACGCCGCCATACTGCTGCGCCACCTTGTCGTCCGTCAGCAGAATCGGGTAGCTCACGCCCGTCGTCTTCGCCGTCCGTGCGATCGCCTCCTTGCCGCTCTCCGGATCCTCATTGATGCCTAGAATCTCGAACCCCTGCGCCTGGTACTGCTTGCGGAACTCCTCGAACCACGGCATCTCCAGCTTGCACGGCGCGCACCACGTCGCCCAGAAGTTCACCAACACCGGCCGTCCGCGATAGTCCGCCAGCGAGACCCGTTTGCCGTTGAGATCCACCAGCGCAAACGTCGGCGCCGCCTTGCCCGTCAGCACCGGCTCATCGCCCGCCGCCCCGCCCGCGCTCGCACCCGCCGCCCCCTTGCCCGCCGGCGTCAGCTCCACATGGTTCGCCTCCGCCTGCTGCATGCGCAGCCGCCGATCCCGCAGGTTGTGCCACCCCGCCCACAGCATGATCGTGATCCCCAACACCATCACCGCCAGAAACGCCGCCCGCTGCTTCACCAGACACATCCTTTCGGCCGCGAGCTTCCGCCCGCCGCCTCACACACTCCAGTGTAGACGTCCTCGTCCGCACAGCCGCCGCAAAAGCTCTGCTAGCATCAGCAGCGATGTCACCGACCTCGCCCAGCGCCGGGACGCCCACCCTCTCGCCTGCGGCCCTGGTCCGCATCGAGGCCGCCGCCCTCGAAGCCCTCGCCGCCCGCCTCGACGGCCCCATGCGCGAGCCCTTCGCTCAGGTCGTCACCCTGCTCACCCAGGCCGTCGACGACCACCGCCAGATCGTCCTCACCGGCGTCGGCAAGAGCGGCCTCGTCGCCCAGAAGATCGCCGCCACCCTGCGCTCGACCGGCACCCCCGCCCACGTCCTCCATCCCACCGAGGCCCTCCATGGCGACCTCGGCATGATGGCCGCCGGCGATCTCGTCCTTCTGCTCTCCGCCAGCGGCGAGACCCCCGAGCTTACCGGCCTTCTGCCCATCCTCGACCGCCTCCGCCTCCGCCTCGTCGCCCTCTGCGGCAACACCCGCTCCACCCTCGCCCGCGCCGCCCTCTGCACCCTCGACGTCAGCGTTCCCCTCGAGGCCTGTCCCCACAACCTCGCTCCCACCGCCTCCACCACCGTCATGCTCGCGCTCGGCGACGCCCTCGCCCTCTCCGTCAGCCAGCGCCGCGGCTTCGCCCCCGAGGACTTCGCCGACCTTCACCCTGGCGGTCAGCTCGGCCGCCGTCTCCTGCGCGTCCGCGATCTCATGCACACCGGTGACAGCATCCCCGCCGTCCCGCCCACGGCACGCATGTCCGACACTATCTACGAGATGTCCCGCAAGAAGCTCGGCGTCGCCGCCGTCGTCGAGCACGGCCGCCTGCGCGGCATCATCTCCGACGGAGACCTTCGCCGCCTGCTCGAGCGCGACGGCGCCCACGCCCTCGACCGTACCGCCGCCGATGTCATGAACCCCGCACCCCACACCATCTCCGCCGAAAGCTTCGCCTCCGCCGCCCTCACCCTGCTCGAGCACTCCCGCATCACCGCCCTGCCCGTCGTCACCCCTGACGGCCGCCTCGAGGGCGTGCTCCACCTCCACGATCTCTGGACCCTCCACCTCATCTGACTGCCACTCTGCTGACCGGAAGATCGCGCAAGAGCCAGCGCCACACCGCGCAGCTCCCACTCGCACGGAAGCGGAAGGGGGCACGGCTACCACCCGCGCTGCATCGCCCACAACCGCACTGCAGGGGTCATCCCGAACACTGCCTCAACCGCCCCCGCAGTTCGTCATCCTTCAAAACTGCGCCGCACCCATCGCCCGGCCGCTCACGAAGCGCGCATCACCCCGCGCCGTTTAGGCCGCTGAAGCACTTTGCCGTCGTCTGCGCGTACACACCCTCCACCATCCCGTAGCACTCGCACGCCACCTGCTCCAGACCCGGCCGGTTCGCAATCCGCAACTTCCCCCGCCGATACTCGAGCAGACCCGCGCCCTGCAGCCCCGTCGCTGCCACCGTCACCGTCGATCGCCGCGCGCCCAGCATGTGCGCCAACACCTCGTGCGTGATCTGCAGCTGGTTAGTCCCTGCCAGCGTACTCATCATCAGCAGCCACCGCGCAAGCCGCTGATCGACCGAATGAAGCCGGTTGCACAGCACCGACTGCGAGATCTGTGCCAGCTGCATGTAGAAGAACGCGTGCACCAGCCGCGTAAACAGACCGCCCCGCTCAAACTCCTCCCGCACCGCAGAGACCCGCCCTCGCAGCGCCCGACCCGGCGTCTGCACCACCACCGAGTGCATCATCATCGGATGGTCGAGCACCCCGCAGATCCCCGTGAAGCCCTCGCATCCGGTCAGGCTGATCAGCACCGACTCGCCTGTGTGCGTCAGGGCATCGGTCGCAATCAGACCGCTCACCGGAAAGTACACATACTCCACACTGTGGCCGGGCTCAGAGAGCCGCATGCCCGCCGGCAGCTCCACCGGAACCAGAGATCGCGAGAAGTTGGTCGACTCCACAGGCGGCAGCTGCGCGAGAAGGCGGTTCAACGGGCGATCGATCACACCCGTCAGCGGACGATCAGTGGTCAAGGTCATCACCTGTGCGGCGCCCACAAACGGGAGATCTTGCTGCACCGTGCGGCGACCTAACCTGTGCCCCGAAATCCGTGAATACGCGTTAGTTCACTGTGCCGTGCAAGACATACTCCAGTCTGTACCCCGCCTTACATAAGCCCGCGTTCTCTGCGAAATCACCCCTCCCGGCCACACCCTGCCTCCGGGCCCGCACCAGCCCGGAGCCCTGACGCTGTCTGCGGCTAAAATGAAATCTTCCATCCTCACCATCGCCCCGCCATCCGTGGCGGTTCGGAAAGTCCAGAGCCCGCCACCATGCACCGTTGGTCCACGCTGTTCATCCCCACCCTGCGCGAAGCCCCCGCCGATGCCGAGGTCGCCAGCCATGAGCTCCTCCTGCGCGCCGGCTACATCCGCCAGCTCGGCGCCGGCATCTACAGCTATCTCTTCCTCGGCGCCCGCACCCTCGGCAAGATCGCCACCATCGTTCGCGAGGAGATGGATACCATCGGCCAGGAGTTCCTGCTTCCCGCCCTCCTCCCCCGCGAGCTCTGGGAGGAGTCCGGCCGCTGGACCTCCATGGGCCAGAACATGTTTCGCCTCACCGACCGCAAAGGCGCCGACCTCTGCCTGGGCATGACCCACGAAGAGGTCATGACCGCCATCGCCCGCTCCGAACTCCGCAGCTACAAGCAGCTGCCCCAGATCTGGTACCAGATCCAGACCAAGTTTCGCGACGAGCCCCGCCCCAGATCCGGTCTGCTCCGCGTTCGCCAGTTCCTCATGAAGGATGCCTACTCCTTCGACCTCGACGAGGCCGGCCTCGACGCCTCCTACACCAAACACGACGCCGTCTATCGCCGCATCTTCACCCGCTGCGGCCTCCACTTCGTCGCCGTCGAGGCCGACTCCGGCGCCATGGGCGGCTCCCAGTCCCAGGAGTTTATGGTGTACACCGAGGCCGGCGAAGATCTCATCGCCTCCTCCGCCTCCGGCTACGCCGCCAACCTCGAGCGCGCCACCTCCCGCCTCTCCCCCGTCGAGAGCCTTGTCCCAACCGGCGATGGCACCCCCGAGCTCATCCACACCCCCGGCATGGGCGCCATCGCCGATATCTGCGCCTTCCTCCAGATCTCTCCCGTCCACGACATCAAGTGCGTCGCCTTCATGGGCGAGCGCACCCTCGCCACCGGCGATCTCCGCACCAAGCCCGTCATTGCCTTTCTCCGCGGCGATCACCAGGCCAACGAGACCAAGCTCGCCGCCGCCAGTGCCTCGACCTCCCTCCGCCCCATGACCGCCGACGAGCTCGAGCAGTACCTCCAGGCCCCCGCCGGCTTCCTCGGCCCCGTCGGCCTCACCGCCCTGCCCGCCTGGGCGCTCAAGTACGATCACGGCTTCTACACCGCCGCCTCCCTCGCCCAGACCAAGGGCCTCAACCCCGACAAGCAGGCCCAGCTCCTCAATCCCCATGCCGTCACGGTCGTCGTCGACGCCGCCCTCACCGGCCGGGAGAACATGATCTGCGGCGCCAATCGCCTCGACTACCACCTGCGCAACGTCTCCATCGCCCGCGACGTTCCCGTCACCCTCACCGCCGACATCCGCAGCGTTCAGCAGGGCGACCCCGACCCCATCGACGGCAGCCCGCTGCACCTCGGCAGAGCCGTCGAGATCGGCCACATCTTCAAGCTCGGCACCCGCTACACCGAGTCCATGCACGCCCGCGTCCTCAACCGCGACGGCAAAGAGGTCACCCCCATCATGGGCTGCTACGGTATTGGCATCGATCGCATCCTCACCGCCGCCATCGAGCAGTCCGCCGCCACCCACGCCGCCCATCTCACAGACGCCGTGTCATCTCGGCCGGAGGCGCAGAGCGCCGCAGCGGAGAGACCTGCAGGTCGACCCGCCGCCCAGAAGCCCGCAAACCTCACCTACGCCCTCCACCCCGCGATCGCCCCCTTCGAGGTCATTGTCACCGTCACCAACGTCCTCGAAGCCCCCCTCGCCGAGGCCGGCGAACACCTCGCCGCCGAGCTCTCCCGCGCCGGCATCGACGTCCTTCTCGACGAGCGCGACGAGCGCGCCGGCGTCAAGTTCAAAGACGCCGACCTCACCGGCGTCCCCTTCCGCCTCAACGTCGGAAAAAAGCTCGTCGACCGTCAAGTCGAGCTGGTCGACCGCCTCGCCGGCACCACGACCGATCTTCCCCTCGAAGAGGTAACCACCCGGCTTCAGGCGCGTCTCCGCGATCTTCGCAGCCTTCCCAACCCCGCCCCGGGCGCGTCCAAGAAGACATAACTGTGGCCCTCAAACTCAAAATTCGCGGCAGCACCCGCAGCGGCTCTCCGCAAGCGGCCCTCGTCCGCACCATCCTCCTTGCCACACTCACCGGCGTCGCCGCCGTCGCCGTCGTCGTCGTCGTCGTCGTCGGCGTCTTCTACTCTCGCTACCAGCACGTCGTCGACGACCGCCTCGCCAAAGGCCCCCTCTTCGCGCCCGTCGCCCAGATCTACGCCGCCCCCCGCGAAGTCCGCAACGGCCAGAAGCTCACCGCCGACGAGATCGCCGCCGACCTCCGCCAGGCCGGCTACAACACCTCTCCCAACCTCGGCACCTTCCAGCGCAACGGCGACAGCATCTTCATCAAGCCCGGCCCCGAGAGCTTCCACTCCACCGACGGCGCCACCATCGCCACCGACGGCGGCACCGTCCAGAGCATCACCGCCGAGAACGGCGCCGCCCTCCGCGCCTATCAGCTCGAGCCCCAGCTCATCACCGCCCTCTCCGAAGACAAGGACCGCACCAAGCGCCGCCTCGTCACCTACGACCAGATCCCCAAGCGCCTCGTCGAGGCCGTGACCGCCATCGAAGATCGCCGCTTCTTCGAGCACGGCGGCGTCGACTACCACCGCATGGCCGGCGCTCTCGTCCACGACGTCTCCGGCCACCGCCGTGTCGTCGAGGGCGGCTCGACCATCACCATGCAGCTCGCGCGCGGCTTCTTCCTCACCCCCGCGCGCAACATCAAGCGCAAGCTCGCCGAGATCCTCATCACGTTCCAGCTCGAGCGCCGCTTCAACAAGCAGCAGATCTTCGAGATGTATGCCAATCAGATCAACCTCGGCCAGCGCGGCTCGTTCGCCGTCAATGGCTTCGGCGAGGCGGCCCAGGCCTTCTTCGGCAAAGACCTCCGCCAGCTCTCGACCGCCGAGTACGCCCTGCTCGCCGGCACCATCCAGAGCCCCAACCGCCTCAACCCCTATCGGCATCCCGAGCGCGCCCTCGAGCGCCGCAACCTCGTGCTCGACGCCATGGTCGACACCGGCGCCCTCACCGCCGCCGAGGCCAACTTCGCCAAGGCCGAGCCCCTCCACCTCGCCCCGCAGAACGTCGACGCGAGCGAGGCCCCCTGGTTCGTCGACCTCGTCCACGAGCAGCTCGCCCAGCGCGTCTCCGACAACGAGATCGCCCACGACTCCCTCCGCATCTACACCTCGCTCGACCCGGAGCTTCAGCGCGCCGCCTCCGACGCCGTCGAGATCGGCATGCGCCACGTCGACGAACTCGTCCGCAAACGCCATCGCGGCACGGGAGAGATCGCCTATCCGCAGGTCTCGCTCGTCGCCCTCAACCCCCACACCGGCCAGGTCCTCGCCCTCGTCGGCGGCCGCAACTACGGCGCCTCCCAGCTCAACCACGCTCTTGCCAAGCGCCCCACCGGCTCCATCTTCAAACCCTTCGTCTACGCCGCCGCCTACAACACCTCCCTCAACGGCCTCTCGCTCGGCGAGGACGGCGTCTTCACCGCCGTCACGAAGCTCAACGACGATCCCCAGGACTTCGGCAGCAACGGCCAGTCCTACGTTCCCGCGAACTTCGTCCACGGCGAGTACCCCGGCATGGTCACCGCCACCCAGGCCATCGACCACTCCCTCAACATCGCCACCATCGCTCTCGCCAAGATCGTCGGCTATGAGAACGTTGCCGCCCTCGCCCGCGCCTCCGGAGTCGTCAACGCCCGCGGAACCCCCTCCGTCGCCATCGGCACGTACGTCGCCACACCGCTCGATATGGCCGGCGCCTACACCGTCTTCGCCAACGGCGGCGTTCACCTCAACCCCTGGATGGTCGCCAGCGTTCGTAACGCCAACGGCGACATCGTCTCCGACTTCGCCCCGGAGGCCCACCAGGTGATGGACCCCCGCGCCGCCTTCCTGACCCAGTCCCTGCTCGAAGGCGTCATGGCCCGCGGCACCGGCGCCTCCGCCCGCGCCGTCGGCTTCACCGCACCCGCCGCCGGCAAGACCGGAACCTCACACGATGTCTGGTTTGCCGGCTACTCCTCCAACCTCCTCTGCGTCGTCTGGGTCGGCAACGACGACTACTCCGACATCTCGCACGACCTGAACCGTCCCCTCCAGGGCGCCGACGCCGCCGCCCCCATCTGGGGTGAGTTCATGAAGCGCGCTGTCAAGCTCCCCCAGTACTCCGACATGCGGTCCTTCACCGCCCCCGCCGGCGTCACCGTCGCCCGCCTCGACAAGAACACCAACCTGCTCGCCAACTCAACCTGCCCCGACGACTACACCGCCGCCTTTCTTGACGGCACCGCCCCCACCAACTCCTGCACCGGCATGGGCGACACCCCCGAGAGCCTCCTCGCTCGCGTCTTCGGCGGCGGCGGCCACGAGCCCACCTCCTCCTCCGACGACTCGCAACCCTCGCAGCCCCGAACCGACATCGACGGCAATCCCATCCCCGCCGACCCCACCACACCCGTCAGGAAAAAAGGCTTCTTCCGCAAACTTTTCGGCGGCGGCGACAAGAAACAACCCCCACCCGACCCCGGCACCGCTCCCGCTTCGTCCCCCGCCCCGCAGTAATCGCTCAAGACTCCCCTCGGCCCAACTCGCGGCCGTGCCGGCGACTGGCTGACTCCGCTCCAGAGATGGCGCACCCACCCCTCACCCAGCCGTCGAATAAAGACAGCAAAGACCCGGCCCGCAAAGGCGGGGTCTCCTGCTTAAGCGCCCAGGTCTGGATCCAAGGTCTGGATCCACTTTCCGACCTCAGATTTTTGACCCAGGTCCGATTCCAACTTCGGACGCCAGGTCTGGACCTGCATCTGGCTTGAAGTCCAGACCTAAGTCGAATCATTCGAAGACTTGCACACTGTAGGGGGAGGGGGGAACTACCACGCTCGGGACATCGCGCCGTCAGCACCCCACCTTCCGCCGCCGGCTTCCGTACTCCCCACCCACCGGCGCCGCGGCCGTCTGCCCCTCTGCTGCCACCCACGGCTGGCACCCCGGGCACCAGTACGTCGACCGCGCCTGCTCGCCCTGCTTGCGCATCATCACCGTCGCCCCGCATCGCCGGCACTCCTGACCCTGCCGCCCATACACCCACAGCCGGTCCTCCCGCCGCGAGCTGTGCGTCGTTCGTCGGATGCCCGTATACGTCACAATCCCGTCGCCCGAGCCGTCGTTCACGTTCGCCCGCATCCACCGCAGCGCAAACTCGACCATCTGCTCCCGCTCCCGCGTCGTCACCGTCGCCATCTGCCGGAACGGATTCACCCCGGCCGCAAACGCCACCTCGCTTTTGTAGACATTGCCCAGCCCCGCCAGCACCCGCTGGTTCAACAGCGTCACCCCCACCTCCGCCGCCGGCTGCTCCTGCGCATACTGCTCCATCCGCGCGACACCCGCCTCCACCGTGAACTCGCCCGCAAGCAGGTCCGGGCCCAGCTTCGGCACCTGACCCGACCGCTCGAGCGACCGCGCCGTGTGAAACTCCACGATCGGCACATTGAACGCCACCGCCTCGAACCCCTCCACCCGCACCGCCACCCGCATCCGGCTCCGCCCCATCCACCACCTCTCCCCCGCACGGTAGATGTGCCACGACCCCGACATCAGCATGTGCGTCACCAGGATCAGGTCCCCCGAGAAGAAAACCAGACACCACTTCCCCCGCGACTCCACCCTCTCCACCATCCGCCCCACCACCGGCGTGTCATCGTTCACCCGCGCAATCAGCGCAAGATTCGTCTCGAACCCGGAGACCACCTTGCCCTCCAGCGCCTTCGAGAGCGCCCGCGCCGCTCGGTAGATTGTGTCGCCTTCCGGCATCGCCGCTCTCCTGAGACCTTCATGGCTCTGGTCTCTCCAGATAAGATGATGCGCAGCCGACCTGCGGCGCCGATCCCTCTCACGCAGAGACGGCAGACCAGACAGCGCCACTCCATCAGCTACCATGGCCTCCCATGAGCCACGTCGATCCACAGCTCACCGCCGGCCAGGTCCTGCACGCCTTCAACTACGGCCAGATCTACCTCTTCCTCGGCGCGGCCATCACCACCGTGGGCCTCGTCGCCGCAGCCATCTCCCTCGTCCGCCGTCGCCTTGACCCGCTGCTGCTCTGGTTCGCCCTCTTCGCCGTCCTCTACGGAGCACGCCTTTGGATGGACTACCAGCCCACCGCCCTCATCGGGTCGGAGTCCGCCGTCTTCGATCGCCTCCGCCGCGCCATCGACTACCTCATTCCCCTCCCCGCCTTCTTCTTCTTCCGCTCCCTCAACCTGCTCAGCCGCCTTGGTCGCATCGTCTCCTACATCATCACGCCCATCGTCCTCTGCATCGCGCCCGCCACGCTGATCTTCGGCCCCCTCCACATCTTCCGCGTCCTCAACAACACCGTCGTGACCGCCGCATTGCTCGTGCTTGCGTTCAACATCCTCCGCCTCGGCTCTCCCTCACGCGATCTCACCCTCATCCGCCGCGGCCTCTTCCTCTTCATCGCCTCCGCCCTCTACGACAACGTCTCCGGCCTCCTCCACCACTTCCACAACATCGAACCCTTCTGCTTTGTCATCCTGCTCGCCTGCCTCGGCGTCGTCGCCGTCCGCCGCGCCCTCCGTCGCGAGCAACAGCTCTCCGTCATCGAGAAAGAGCTTGAGATCGCCAAACGCATCCAGCTCTCTATCCTTCCGCCCACCTTTCCCGCGTCCACCAGCCTCCGCGTCGCCGCACGCTACGTCCCCATGACGTCCGTCGCCGGCGACTTCTACGACTTCCTTCTCGCGGACGACCGGCGTGCAGGCATCCTCATCGCCGACGTCTCCGGCCACGGCATCCCCGCCGCGCTGATCGCCTCCATGGTGAAGCTCGCCGCCACGTCGCAGCGCAGCCACGCCGCCGATCCACCCATGCTCCTCGCCGGCATGAACGCCGCACTCTGCGGTAACACGCAGAGCCAGTTCGTCACCGCCGCCTACGTCTACCTCGACCTCACCGCCAAACTCCTCTGCTACGCCGCCGCGGCCCATCCACCGATGCTTCTCCTGCGCTCCGGCAAGGTCACACCCGTGGTGGAGAACGGCCTCATGCTTGCCGCCTTCGACTTCGCCACCTACACCTCCGTCTCGCTCCCCCTCGAGCCCGGCGACCGTCTGCTGCTCTACACCGATGGCATCCTCGAGGCCGCCAGCAGCACCGCCGAAGAGTTCGGTCACGAGCGCCTCGCCCGCCTTCTCGAAGACACAGCCCACACCTCCCACACAGAGACCGCCGACCGCATCGTCACCTCCGTCCAGCAGTGGTCCGCCTCGCAGGAAGACGACCTCACCGTTCTTGTCTGCGACTTCCAACCCGCGTTGTAGGCCGTCTGCCGCATCGTGTCAAAGATTGTTGACATGCAGGGACCGCAGAGATACGATCCTCCTTTGTCAAACATCTTTGACACCGAAGGAGGTCGTCATGGCGGCCAGTCTCTCCTACCAGGAGAAGTCCCTCTACGGCTCGCTCGTCGCCGAGCTCATCGTCTACGGACCCTACTTCTTCCTCCATCGCCAGAACTCGATCAACAAGGTCGCCGGCATGATCGTGGCCATCATCGTCCTCCAGATCATCCTCCAGTCCCTCATCGCGGCCTTCACCCGCAATCGCATCACCGACGAGCGGGATCGCGTCATCCAGCTGCGCGGCTACCGCGCCGGCTATCTCACCGTCGCCTCGCTCATGGTGCTTGGGCTGGGCATGCTTTGGGTCCACGCCACAGTGGGCGACCTGCCCGTAGACAACCACTTCATGGCCCTGCACTTCCTAAGCGTCTTCTTCGGCATCTTGGTCATCGGCGACATCGTGAAGACCTCCGCGCAGATCATCGCCTATCGCAGGCCGCTCTGATGCCCTCCATCCGCAACCGCGTCCGCGAGCTCCGCGCCACCCACTCCATGACCCAGCAGGAGCTCGCCGACCACATCGGCGTTACCCGCCAGACCGTGATCGCCATCGAGCAGGGCAAGTACTCCCCCTCCCTCGAAACAGCCTTCAAGGTCGCCTCAGTCTTCGGCGTTCCCCTCGACCAGGTCTTTCAGTACGCGTCGAAGAAAGAGCGCTAGACAGCATGCGTAGTACAGAAGCTATCGATCGCTGTCGTCAAAGTCGGGACGAGTTGGAGCGCATCTCCCGCACACGGCAGAACTGCACCAGTGCAACTCACAGCCCCTCGACACTCGGTGCCGTCTTCCAGAAGACACCTGCTCTTCAGACCAGGACGACGTGGCCATTCGCGGGGGTTACTCCTTGCGTCGTCGAGAGACTCGAGGAGGGCATTGCCGTTAGGAGCAGACATTCCACTCCGGAGAAGCCGGTCGGCAACCCAGCGCAAGAAGATCGCCTCACCCCTCGAGGTGCGTCGTTAGAAGAGATCGGGTCTCTTGTGTTTCAGGCATTCGGCCTTGCTCCGCCTCTCGTCCCCGGCAGACTCGGCAGCATCCGCCGCACATTGAAACCCATTGCCCCCGCCTGAAACCCCGCATCCAGCAGAGACCGCGCCATCACCGACTCCGCCACCGCAACCCCGTTCACCGCCGCAATCAGCATCCCTGTGCGCGACCCCGCGTCCGTCGCCGATAGCACCCGCTCCTCCCCCTGCACCCGCGCCACCAGGAACTCCGCGAGCGCTCGCGCCACCTGCCCGCGCCCCGGCTCCTCCTCCGGCAGCCAAACCTGCACATTCGGATTCCCGCGCCGTAGATACGCGACCAGCGCCCCGTCACACAGCACCACCCGCGCCCCGACACTGCGCTGCAGCGACGACGTCGCGTCCGCCGCCGCCGGCCATCGCAGCAGCGCCCCATACGGGTTCGCGGGATCCGTCGCCGCCACCATCACCATCTCCGCCTGCTCTTCGTTCCCGCCTGCCCGCAGCGTTCGCAGCAGGTCGACCGCCGCCGGCATGGCGAACTGCGTCGCCCCCAGGTCCGCCGCAAAGTAGCCCCGCCGTATCCGCCCACTCTCCTCCATCGCCTTCAGCACGTCGTACACCGCGGAGAACCCGCCCGGCAGACCCTCCGCGTGCGCCGTCTCGCGGAACACCACGCCGTAGCGCGCCAGTAACTGCTGAGCCACGGCATGGCTCCACTCCGTGGCTCGCACAGCCCCGTTCTGCGCGCGATCCTCTTCCGTTACAAATGCCGCGACCTGCAGCGCCCACCGCCCCTGCACCGTCGGCGGCGTCGTCCGCCGGCTGCGAAAGCCAGCCTGGTTGTGCACCCGCTTGGCCGACGGCCGCCCATTCTTCGCCGTCGCGTTCGTCGGCCGCGCCCCGTACGCCCGCAGGGCCGCCATGCCGTCGTTCGTCACCAGTCCACGCCACACCAGCGACCACAGCGCCTCGATCGTCTCTCCCGGATACCCTCCACCCACCCCGTCGTGCAGCTCCTGAAAGAACGACGCACCGCGTGCCCGCAGATATGTCACCACCTCAGTCTCCTTCCCGGACATCGGCTCCGCCTCCGCGGCCCGCACCGGCGGCCACAGCACCGGAAGTCGCTCCGCCAGATACAGACCCACGCGTCCATCCCGCTCCCCCAGCGGCTCAAGCCCCACCCACACCACCTCTCCCGCCGCGATCAGCGTGTCCAGATCGGAGGCCCGATACCCCAGCACCCGCGCTGGCAGGATCTCCGTCTCGAGAATCGATGCCGGCAGCGGCACGCCCTGTAGATTCTCAATCACATCGAGCAGCGCATCCAGCCCTCGTCGCGGCGTCACCACACCCTGCCACCGCGTAAACAGCCGCGCCAGCACCCGTTGCTCGACCGGCTCAACCTCTTTGCGCAGCCGCGCCAGAGACTTTCGTCGCACCGCCCGCAGCACCTCGACCTCAATCCACTCGCGATTCAGTCCACCCGGCCGGAACCCGCCCTCCTGCACCCGTCCCAGTCCGACCAGCCGCTGCAGCACCGCCTCGACGCTCTCCTTCGCCAGCCCGTACCTTCCTGCAACATCTCCAGTGACAAATGGTCCGTGCGTCCGCGCATACCGCCGTACAAGATCGAGCAGCGCATCCGGCACCGCCTGCAGAAACGCCGTCGGCAGCCCCGGCGGCAGCGGCACGCCCACCGCGTCGCGAAAGCGTGCCGCATCCTCGACCGCAATCAGCCGCCGCTCTCCCGCAACCCCCACCTCCAGCACGCGCCGCGCCTTGATCAGCCGGTCCGCAGACGCTGCAACCTCATCGGTCACAGATCGCGTCCGCAGCTCCGCCCGCGTCAGATCCCCCAGCCGCAGCAGCAGGTCATGCACCCCGTCCATCGATCGCGCCTTGTACCCGTCCGCCACGCACTGCAGCTGCTCCTCCGTCTCCTCGATCGCATGCAGGTCGAGCAGCTCCCGCAGGTCCGCGTCGCCCATCAACTCCCGTAGCTGGTCCTGATCGATCGAGAGAGCCTGCGCCCGCCGCTCCGCCAACGGCGCGTCGCCGTCATAGATGTAGTTCGCGACGTAGCTGAACAGCAGCGCCGCCGCAAACGGACTCGGCGTCCGCGAGTCCACGGTGTGCACCCGCAGCGATCTGTTTCCGATCGCTCGCAGCGTCTCCATCAACGCCGGCATATCGAACACATCCCGCAGACACTCTCGATAGGCCTCGAGCAGGATCGGAAACGACGGATATCGGCTCGCCACACCCAGCAGATCATACGAGCGCTTTCTCTGCTGCCACAGCGGCGTCCGCCCCTCCGCCCGTCGCCGCGGCAGCAGCAACGCCCGCGCCGCACTCTCGCGAAACTTCGCCGCAAACAGCGCCGTCGACCCCAGCTGCCGCAGCACAAGCTCCGCCGCCTCCTCCGGCTCGAGCAGCAGCACGTCCACCGCTGGGGGCTCCTCCGTCTCTGGAAAGCGCAGGCAGAAGCCGTCCTCCGACCACATCGTCTCGACCTCGGCCCCGCCGTTCGCGCGCAGCTTCGCCGTCACCGCCATCGCCCACGGCGCATGGATGCGGCTGCCGAACGGCGTCAGACAGCACACCCGCCAGTCGCCCAGTTCGTCCCGCACGCGCTCGATCACAATTGTTCTGTCATCAGGCACATATCCACTCGCCAGCTCCTGGTCAGCCAGGTATCGCAGTGCATTCTCCGCCGCCCCCTGCTCGAGATCGTGCGCCTGCATCAACGTCGTGATCGCCACCGATCGCGGCGCCTCGCGCAGCTCCCGCACCAGCGCGCCGATCCGTCGCCCAAACTCGATCGGCCGCCCTGCTTGATCGCCATGCCAGAACGGCATCTTCCCCGCATCCCCCGGCGCCGGACTCACCAGCACCCGGTCATGCGTGATCTCTTCCACCCGCCACGTCGACGCCCCCAGAATGAACGTGTCGCCCGTCCGCTGCTCGAACACCATCTCCTCGTCCAGTTCGCCCACCCGGATCGGCTTCGCGTGCGTGCCAGCGAGAAACACCCCATACGTCCCGCGATCCGGAATCGTCCCCCCGTTCAGGATCGCGATCTTCTTCACCCCGCCGCGCGGCGTCAGCCAGTTCCGTTGCCGATCCCACGTCACACGCGGCCGCAGCTCCGCAAACTCATCCGACGGATACCGCCCGGCTAGCATGTCCAGCACACCCTCGAAGACTGCCACGCTCATCCCCGCAAACGGCGCCGCGCTGCGCACCAGCCCGAGCAGCGCGTCATACCCGATCCCCGGACTCATCGCCTCTTCATCGGCCCGCTTCGATCGCCGCTCCGCATCGACCGCACCCAGTGGCGGATGCGCGACGATCGCGACCATCTGCTGCGCCAGCACGTCGATCGGGTTGCGCAGAAAGCGCGTCGACTCCACATGACCCTCGTGCATCGCTTTTGTAACCGCCGCGCATGCAATTAGGTCCGCCCGATACTTCGGAAAGATAATCCCGTTCGACGGTGCTCCCACCTGGTGGCCCGCGCGCCCGATCCGCTGCATGCCACTGGCCACGCTCGGCGGCGCCTCGATCTGGATGACAAGATCCACCGCTCCCATATCGATGCCGAGCTCAAGCGACGACGTGCACACCAGCGCCTTGATCTTTCCCGCCTTCAGCAGCTCCTCGATCTCCGTTCGCTGCGCCGCCGCCAGAGACCCATGGTGCGCCCTCGCCACCTGCTCGCCCGCGAGCTCATTCAACGCCCCCGCCAGCCGCTCCGCCACTCGCCGCGCGTTCACAAAGATCAGCGTCGACGTCCGCTCCCGCACAATCTCCAGCAGCCGCGGATGGATCGACTGCCAAATCGATGTGCGCTTCGGCCCCTGGCTCGCTGGCCCGCTCGGCAGATCCTGGATCTCGCCTAGCCGCGCCATGTCCTCAACCGGCACCTCCACCCGCAGATCCAGCACCTTGCGTGCACCCGCGTTGACCACCGTCACCGGCCGGTACCGCACCCCGCTCGCCACATCCGCCGCTGCCGCCTCCGCCGCGCTCTCCGCTTCGGCGCCTGCCACCACCATCAACGCTGCATCCACAGCTCCCGCATCAGCTGCCGGCGGAGCCTTCTCCACCGCCGCCTCATCCGCTCCAGGAAGCGCCAAAGCAGCATCTGCGAATTTGCTCTCTTTGTTGTCCTTGCTCCCACTCTGCCGGCTCTTATCCTGAGCAACGCGGACAGACTGCTTGTCGATCCCGACACCTGCATCTGCCGCAACGCCACCCCCCTCCGCCCCTCCCAGAAACCGCGCCACCTCCTCGAGCGGCCGCTGCGTGGCACTCAGCCCGATCCGTTGCAGCCGCCGCCCGCACAGCGCCTCCAGCCGCTCGAGCGACAGCGCCATGTGCGCCCCACGCTTCGACGGCACCAGCGCGTGAATCTCGTCGATGATCACCGTCTCCACCGACCGCAGCGCCTCGCCCGCCTCGCTCGTCAGCAGCAGGTATAAGCTCTCCGGCGTCGTAATCAGGATGTCGCCCGGGTGCTTGCGAAAGCGTGCCCGCTCCTTCTGCGGCGTGTCCCCCGTACGCACGCTGATCTCCGGGCTGCGCACCGCGACACCCTCGCGCTTCGCCATGTTCGCAATGCCCGTCAGCGGGCTGCGCAGGTTCCGCTCCACATCCGCCGCCAGCGCCTTCAGCGGCGAGAGGTACACCACCCGGCAGCCACGCTCCGCCTCCGCCGGCGTCTTCAGCATCAGCTTGTCCAGACACCACAGGAACGCCGTCAGCGTCTTGCCCGTGCCCGTCGGCGCCAGGATCAGCGTCGACTCCCCGCGCGCGATCGCCGGCCAGCCCTCCACCTGCGGCGCCGTCGGTCCCTCAAACACCGCCCGGAACCACTGCGCCGTGATCGGGTGAAACAGCTCCAGCGCCCGCTCCGCCGACGCCAGCCCGCGCGCATCGACCGCCTCCCCAGCCGCCGCGAGCCCCACCGCCGAGACCTCGCCCCGTACCTCCGCTTCGCCCGTCACCTCGGCTGCCTTGGCGGCCACGCGCGCCGAAGATCGCCGCGTCGCCTTCACCGCTGCCTTCTCTCCCGTCGAGCCCACCGGCGTCTTCCCCATGCCTCTAAGATGCACCCGGCCCGCCGCCGTCCGCGTGGCTTGTCCTCGACCGCATCCCCGCGTACCTTCACTCTCAGCATGCCGCCTCTCAATCAGGCCACCCTCAGTGATCTGCGCGCTCACGCCCGCGCCGCCGCGGAGAACGCCTACGCCCCCTACAGCCACTTCCGCGTCGGCGCCGCCCTCCTCCTTGCCGCGCCGCACGCCGGTCGCATCCTCTCCGCCGCCAACGTCGAAAACGCCAGCTACCGCCTCACCACCTGTGCCGAGCAGGCCGCCATCGCCCGCGCCATCGCTGAACTCGGCCCCGCGATCCGCCTACGCGCCGTCGCCGTCGCCAACCTCAACCGCGCCGCCTCCGTGCCGTGCGGCGCCTGCCGCCAGACCCTGCTCGAGTTCGCCCCCGACCCCGCGGAGGTTCTCATCCTCTACCCCGGCGACGATGCCGCCGACCACACCAGCACCCTCGCCGACCTCCTCCCCGCCGCCTTCCGCTTCGCCATCGATCCACAGTAGCCACGCCGACCGTCAGACTGAGCATGCCCGCAGCCATCCACGCCATCGACCTCATCCTCCGGAAACGCAGCGGCGGCGACCTCTCCGACGCCGGGATCCGCTACCTCGTTCAGGCCGTCGTCGCGCACGGGGCCGCGACCCTCGACGGGACTCCGCGCGCCCGCCAGCCCGACGCGCCCCACATCTCCGAAGCTCAGCTCGGCGCCCTCCTCATGGCCATCTACCAGCACGGCCTCGATCCCCGCGAGCTCGCCACCCTCACCGAAGCCATGCGCACCTCGGGCGATGTCTTCGACCCCGCCCCGCTCCACACCGGCGCGCCCGTCTTCCTCGTCGACAAGCACTCCACCGGCGGCGTGGGCGATAAGACCTCCCTGCTCATCGCCCCCATCGTCGCCGCCGCGGGTCTGGCCGCGCCCACCTCCGCCGGCACCTCGTCCATCTGCGTGCCCATGATCTCCGGCAGGAGCCTGGGCCATACGGGTGGAACCCTGGACAAGCTCGAGACCATCCCCGGCTTCGACACCGAGCTCTCCCTCACCCGCTTCGCCGAAGTTCTCCGCCAGACCGGCGCCGCTCTCATCGGCCAGACCCCGGCCCTTGTCCCCGCCGACCGCATCCTCTACGCCCTCCGCGACCACACCGGCACCGTCGAGTCCCCCTTCCTCATCACTGCCAGCATTATGAGCAAGAAGCTCGCCGAGAGCCTTAACGCCCTCGTCCTCGACGTCAAAGTCGGCTCCGGCGCCTTTCTCCCCACCCTCGCCGAGGCCCGCCACCTCGCCCATCTCATGGTCGAGACGGGCACCCGCGCCGGCACCCCGACCGTCGCCCTGCTTACCGCGATGGATCAGCCCCTCGGCCGCTTCGCCGGCAACTGGCTCGAGGTCCGCGAGTGCGTCGAGATCCTTCAGGGCCGCCCCCACCCCCTCTCCCACGACCTTATTGATCTCTCCCTCATCCTCAGCGGCTGGATGCTCCACCTTGCTCATCACGCACCCTCGCCAGAGGCCGGCGCCGAACGCGCCCGCGACCTGCTCGAGAGCGGCGACGCATACCAGTCCTGGTTACAAATTGTTAAAGCGCAGGGCGGCGACACCACCGTCTTCGCCGACCCCGCCGCCCACCATCAGGCCGCCCACACGGTCACCCTCACCGCCCCTCACGCCGGCTACCTCAGCCGCATGGACTGCAGACAGGTCGGCTGGGCCGTGCAGCGACTCGGCGCCGGCCGCACTCACCCCGGCGCCCCCGTCAGCGCCTCCGCGGGCATCGAGATGCACGCCAGGCTTGGCGATCACCTCACCGCCGGTCAACCCATCGTCACCCTCTACGCCGAGACGCGCAGCGCCCTCGACGAGCCCCTGCAGATGCTCCGCGAAGCGTTACACATCGCCGCCGCCCGCCCCACGCCGCAGCCCCTGGTCCAGCAGATCATCGACCGCGATTCGCTTCAGGCCAGCCCTGAACCGGCCCTTCTCAGCCTCGTTCCACCGCGCTCCCCTCTGTCTCCGCAGTGAGCTCCTCCAGCGCAAAGTGCTGGAACGTGGCCCGCGTGTACTCAGGACCCTCCAGCATGAAGCCGATACGCAGGCCGTGGTCCCACGCCGGCAGTCCGGAAGCGTCCACACGCGCCGCCGCCTCGGTCCACGTCTGCCCATCCTTGCTGAAGCGGAACGCAAGCTCCGCTCCCCCTTGCGACTGCACCTGCAGCCATATGTCCGCCAGACCGTCTCCATAGTCGGCCGACCACGCGACATGCTGTGTCGCCCCGCGCCGCACCCACAGCTCCAGGCTGCGCCCCCGGACACCCAGCCCGATCGTGTTGAACGGATCCCCTACCACCGAGAGCCCTGTCCACGCCGTCGTCGGGGGCGCGTTGTAGGTCGGCGTCTCCGGCTGCTCCCGATCACCCGCACCCTGCTCCGCACTCCCGCGGGCCTCCCATCGCATCCGAACCGTTGCCACATAGTGCGGCGACCCTGGAATCGGTACCGCCAGCAGCGCCGACTGGCGCCGCGCAGGCACCCGCAGGTGCAGCGCACCCTCGCCCTCCGCGTTCAAGCCCGTCAACGCCAGTGGTGCCGTGTTCACCGGCCACTGCCAGCTGTCGTTCAGAGTCACCTCGCGAAAGTCGTCTCGAAATCCCGTACGCGGCTCGCGAAAGCCGGCCCCCGGACCCGCACCCGCGTTGATCGTCGGCCACCCATCCTCCGTCCACATCACCTGATCCAGAATCGCCTGTCGGCCCACATACACCGTGCCACTCTCCGGATACGCGTGATAGAGCAGGTAGTCCGCCCCCGCCTCTCCGTTCACCGTCGCCCCGCGTACCGCCGTGCCATGTCCCGGACACCGCCATGTCTGGTTTGCATTGATGATCGGATTGCCCGGGAACTTTGTCCACGGGCCCAGCAGGTGATCCGCTCGCGCCACCCCCTCGGCGTACTTGCACTCTCGCCCGCAGCAGTCGTTGCCCGCGTAGAAAAGATAGAAGCGATGAGCCCGGCGCAACACATACGGACCCTCCACCACACCTCCCTCCCACGGCTGATCATTGGTGATCAGCTGCGTCGGCGCTCCCGTCACGTGCAGCAGATCAGGCGTCAGCCGCCGGGCGGAGATCGGCGTCGGCTGCCTCTGTGAGTTGCCGTCCGTCTTCGACACCAGATACGGCTGCCCATGCTCGTCGCGCACAAACGCCGGATCGATCGACCCCAGCGGCTCTGCAAGAATCGGCCCGTGATCGATCCACGGCCCCTTCGGCGACGTCGCCGTCGCAACCGCGATCGAGAGCGGTCCACCTCGCGCCCGCGCCACGTAGTACACAAAGAAGCGCCCTCCGTCCTCTACCAGCTCCGGCGCCCAGAACGATCCCTCCGCCCACGCCGGCTGCACCGGAAAGATCGCACCCTGCGGCGTCCAGTGCATCAGATCCGTCGAGTGGAACAGCGGGAACTGCGGACCCCACTCGCCAGAGGTCGCCGACGCCCAGAAGTGCTGACCCACGCGAAGGATCGTTGGATCCGGATGATCGCCCGGAAACACCGGTCGAGCAACCGAGGACTCCGTCAGGGAGAGAGTGAGCAGGGCCGATCGCATACCGCTTGGATGCGCCGTAACTCCGTCCGCATCCGCGATCTCGCAGCCCACGCCAACTTATGCCTCCACCTCGGGTCTACCAGAACAGCCGCAAGCCGGCGGGAGGACAGTGTGCTCCGGTCTACGCGCAACATGCTCCGTTCTCTCTTGGCCCTCCTTCTGCTCGCCTCGATCGCTCATGCGCAGCGCGACGCCACGCCCGCTGAACACGAGCTCCTCGAGCTCACCAACCAGTTCCGCGCCCAGCAGCACCTTCCCCTCTTCACCTGGGATCCCGCCCTCGCCCGCGCCGCCCGCCTGCACGCCTTTCGCATCGCCACCGAGCCCGGCTCGCTCGAGCACCAGTACCCCGGCGAGCCCGACCTCGTCACCCGCGCCTCTCACGCCGGCGCCCACTTCGAGGTCGTCTCCGAAAACATCGCCCGCCGCGCCCAGAGCCCCGCCGCCCTGCTCGACGCCTGGCTCCACACCGCCCCGCACCGCGCCACCCTCCTCAACCCCCAGCTCACCTCCATCGGCATCGGAATCGCCATCGTCGATGGCCTCCTCTCCGGCGTTCAGGACTTCTCCACGCCCGTCCCCGTCCTCACCCGCGAGCTCGTCGAGGCCCGCGTCATCCATCTCCTTCACACCCGCGGCCTCGACTCCGTCTCCGCCACCGGTGAGGCACGCGCCGCCTGCGACCGCGACGCCGACTCCGCGCCGAACGCCCGCCTCGTCCTCCATTGGCAAGGCTCCGAGCTGGCCCGACTCCCCCCAGAGATCCACCGCGAACTCACCCGCGCCACCTACACCTCCGCCGCCGTCGGCGCCTGCCACGTCGCCAGCACCACCGAGGGCTTCACCACCTACAACATGACCCTGCTCTTCTACTGAAGACGCAACGCACGCAGCCATCAGCAGACAAGCGCCGAGTACGACAACGGCGTTTATAGATACCGATCCGACATTAGCTTCTCCCTCCTGTGGTTAGAGTCAAGCTCGCACAGCTATCGGGGTCCAAAGCTTTGAGCAAAATCCCCTACTTTCTCGAATAGAGGGAAGAATCCGGTATGGGAATCGGAATTTCGAAGAGTCGACTTGAGGTTGGGACCGTCGAAGGAACGAAGGTGAGCCCGAAATCCGTGTCGCCTCTACGATGGATATACTCCATCGCGATAGAGTGGAGGCCAGACGATAAAGGCAAGATGACGGACGGTACGCCATTATGGTCTTTCTCTGAGTCGAAATCGATTAGTTTCAAGCCATCGATCGACAAGCGGGCCACACCGTCGCAGGAGAGAACGAAGGTGTAGTATCCATCCTCATCGATCTTGAAATAACCATCCTCCAGTAGCGCAAAGGGATGAGTTCGTTCCACGTAGATGTCAAGGCGTCTGTCTGCTGTTCCCTGCCGGTCTGGCGTGCCGTTCAGCGTCGGATCTTCGAACGAACGAAAGCTCCCGCGAAAGAGCCGGTATCGAAGCCCACCCGGAACTACCGAGGGAAGTTCCGCCTGAACCGACAGTTGCTTACCCAAGATGAATAAACCGGAATTCGTCGTATCGAAGCGTCCGCTGGTGCTGAAGAGGCGCAGGTGGAAGTTCGCTGGGCCTTTGATCTCTGTGCGGTAGTCGAATTTAGGTGAGGTCTCTGTTGGTTCTGTTCCATCGGTCGTGTATCGAATCCCGGGCTCGTAACCTAAAAAAGTAAAGAACGTGAGGAGATCGATCGGCTTGCCGGGAAGCAGTATGCCATTCATCGGGAAGTAACTCACCGAGTTCGGAAAGTATCCGAAGTACATGAATTTGAGCGCATCGTAGAGAATGGGCGCTCTGACGGAACCATGCTGTTCGTCATCGTACGCGCGGGCTTGCCACTTGAGCTGCCTGGGAGCGAAAGCACGCAGCATTTGTTCCAAGCTGCTTGGGCCCTGTGCTTCATATAGGTTGCCAGCGCGACCACCTAGAAAAAACATCTTGCGCTTCGCAGAGTAATTCGTTAGTGATGCTTGCGCCTGCTTCAAAATTACGCCCTTGTCCCACCAGAGCGCCGGGTCCGATGCCACAAATCCATCGAAGGACGCCCCCTTAAGCATGGCATACGTTGCGAAGAGGCCGCTGAACGAGTGCCCGAAAAGTATGTTGTGTCCCGTTGTTGCGTAGTGCGCGTCGATGTAAGGAATTAGCTCTTTCTCAAGGTATGCGAGAAAGTGCTCGGCACCTCCTGAGGCTGGAAAGCCTTCGGCACGGGTTGGCTGAAAGTCTCGCTCTCGCGAATTGACCCCCGCCATTGGAAGCCACTTATTGTGAACTCCCACCACAATGAGTGAGGGCGCGAGACCGTGTTCATGCAGGATGGAAGATTCCGGGAGCGTGAAGTCCAGCATCTCGCCCGCATCAAGCACATAGAGTACGTCATATCTTACGTCTGCTGCATGTCCATACTCCGGGGCAAGGTGCACCTCTATTTCCCGGTCTTCGTCAAGCACTGTAGAGTGTAGGACTATCCGTCCCGAGTCGGCCTGAGCGGCTGCTGCGGTCTGGAGCCAAATGGCACAGGCTAAAAACACAAACGCGCGCCGCACCCAATCTTGTCCATATACGCTCTTGGATGGTTTACCGCGATCGACCGACCTTACTTCTTCTATGCCCGTCACAGGAGCACCTCGATGAGTTTTCCAGTGCTCACGGTTTTCCAGTGCTCACGGTTTCCCAGTGCTCACGGTCAGACTGAAGGGCACCGAAGAGCGGGCGGGTTGTTTGTCGAGATTGTACGTGAAAGTCCTTCAATAGTCCGCCGAATTGCTAAGCGAGTGGTTCGTAACTCCTGCACAAGTGGTCTGCTCGTCCTGAGGCTTGTTCTGGCCAGTGTCCAATGGGTGATCGATCGCCAACGCACTCATCTAGCCCTTTGCTTGCGCCCTGATTGAAATGGCGGAAAGATAGACGGTGACCACCATTATCGCCGCGCCGAGTACGACAACGGCGTTTGTGAGGACTTGCCGAAGGGCGTCTTTGAAACTTCCACCGATCATCATACTTCTAGCGCCGCGATGCACCGGCTCGCTGACCACCTCGGTTGACCGCTTCGATCTCATAATCAACTTCCCGCCTCGCGATGTCGAAGGCATTTTGCCGGTCCATGATGCCTATATATGCTTTGACCACAGAGTCTATGACGAGCGGTGGGTTGTCTTTATCGATGTAATGTCCTGATCCATAAGCCGTGATGCCTTGTCGATTGGCTTGAGCATTCACAAAATTGCCGGTGACAATTCCTCCAGCGACTAATATCCTTGTCGCTCGAAAAAGGAGGGGACTCCGATACCAAGTCAATGACAGGAATAGACGGAGGACATGGCCTCTCTCTAACGATCTCGATGGTTTTTGGCAGATTTCCGATTGGTAAAAGGCTCCCGGCTTTTCGGCCAATGATGGGTGATCTTTTCTC
This sequence comes from uncultured Acidobacteriaceae bacterium, assembly GCA_964247625.1. Taxonomy (GTDB): domain Bacteria; phylum Acidobacteriota; class Terriglobia; order Terriglobales; family Acidobacteriaceae; genus Edaphobacter. The sequence goes on along the minus strand of CAXTVA010000001.1, from coordinate 222,006 downwards.
TCTCGAACGAAGTTCTTCATCCAGTCATCATCAGACCAGCAGGCCGAGCTTCCATGACCAAAACGGCTGCTTTGACGGAATCCGGATGTCTCGCAGCGTACAACGTTGCATAGAGAGCGCCATAGGGGTGCGCCACAAGCATGATGTCACTGTCACAGCCTAACTGTTTGAGAGCTATCTCTAGTTCTTCGATGCCATTCAAGATCCCGTGTCTAGGGATGTCCCGATCATTGGCATTCAATTGGCTCTGTCCGAATCCCGCGCGGTCATAGGTGATTAGCGTCGCACCGGTGATGTGACGGATGGGCTTCTCGATATCTGTCCAAACGCTTGAATCATCTCCTCAGCCGGCCTCGAATAGGATCGATATCCCTTGCCCCTTCAGGATGTGAAAGTGCAGTCCGTCACCTCGTACGTCAACGAATACATCTGATTCTTGCGATTGAGCTGAACTAGCTACCAGCAGGGATGAGGCAAGAATGATGAACAGAACTATTCTCATGTCGCGCTGCAGACTGCAAAGAAGTAGCTTTCTCACAAGAACCCGACAGGTAGTTTGCTGAACCGTATAGCCGCTTCCTCTGCGTCCATCATTTCACGGTATTCGTGCACACGAGTGAGATTACGAGCCGAGCGTCGAATTCCTATCTCGAGGTGGGCTTCTCTTCAGTGAGCTCCGCATGACCTCAACCCGAGCTAGCGCCCAGCGAACCCCAGTCCCAATCCTCTCAGCTCGACCAACCACCAAAGCGCACACAGTACACTAACTTCAACTGACATCTTCCCCGCCGGAGATCCTCGTTGCCCCGACTCACCGGCCTGCTCGGCCTCGTCACCTTCCTCGCGCTCGCCTACGCGCTCTCCACCGACCGCCGCGCCATCCGCTGGCGCACCGTCGCCTGGGGCCTCGGTCTGCAGATCCTGTTCGCCGTCCTCGTCATCCGGTGGACCGTCGGACAGGCCATCCTGCGCAACATCGCCGCCGTCATCACCTCGCTGCTCGGCCACTCCGTCGACGGCTCCTCCCTTGTCTTCGGCCCGCTCGGCACCCCCGGCAATCCGCTCGCCGTCGTCGCCTTCGCCGTCCTTCCCACCATCATCTTCGTCTCCGCCTTCTTCGCCGTGCTCTATCACATCGGCTTCATGCAGCGGGTCATCGCCGCCATGAGCTGGCTCATGCAGCGCACCATGGGCACCAGCGGTGCCGAGAGCACCAACGTCGCCGCCAGCATCTTCATGGGCCAGACCGAGGCGCCCCTGACCATTCGCCCGTTCCTGGCCGGCGCCACCCGCTCCGAGCTCATGACCATCATGACCTCCGGCATGGCCCACGTCTCCGGCGGCATCATGGCCGCCTACATCAGCTTCGGCATCAACGCCCAGGACCTCCTCTCCGCCGTCATCATGACCGCCCCCGGCACCATCCTCGTCGCCAAGATGCTCGTCCCCGAGACCGGCTCGCCCGCCACCGCCGGCACCGCCCGCATGCCCGCCTCCGAAGAAGACGCGGACGAGAACCTCCTCGGCGCCATCGCCCGCGGCACCATCGACGGCGGCCGCCTCGCCTTCAACGTCGCCATCATGCTCATCAGCTTCCTTGCCCTCGTCGGCCTGCTCAACGCCGTCATGCTCGCCGTCTCCGACTTCGCCTGGGCCCACGGCCACATCCCGCTGCCCCACTCCCTCAACGCCATCCTCGGCACCCTCGGCGCCCCCGTCGCCTGGCTGATCGGCATCCCTTGGCGCGAAGCCCGCCAGATCGGCAACCTCCTCGGCACCCGCGCCGTCCTCAACGAGTTCATCGCTTATACCCAGCTCGGCGCCCAGCGCTCCACCCTCACCCCCCGCACCTTCTCCATCGCAACCTTCGCCCTCTGCGGCTTCGCCAACCTCGGCAGCATCGGCATGCAGATCGGCGGCATCGGCGCTCTCATCCCCACCCGCCGAAACGACCTCGCCCGCCTCGGCCTCCGCGCCATGCTCGCCGGCACCATGGCGAATCTCATGAGTGCCTCCATCGTCAGCCTGCTCCTGCACTGATCCAGCTCTGGCCGCATCCCCTCGTCAGAGCCCGCTAGAAGTGAAAAATCAGGTCCGACGCCGCCGTAAACTGGCTGCTGCGACGCCCGTTGTCATACCCCGGCCGATCCCACGCGTGGTCGAGCCGCACCTCCGGCCGCAGCTGCACCGTCGTCCCCACCCAGTGATTCCAGCTCAGCGTATTCTCCGTATACTTCGTCGCCACGCCTGTCCGCTGCCCCTTCTTGTCGTTCAGAAAGTCCGACCGGAACGACAGGTAATCGTGCGGTGTCAGCTCCTTCTGCACGTAGTTCACCATCGCGTACTCCGGCGCGAAACACCGCACCTGCCCCGCACGGCAGAACGCCCCGTTCGTTCCCTTCTCCGGCGCGATCGGTCCACCCACCGCCGGCACATCCCGCTCCGAAAGTGACCACACCTCCGTCGCCACATGCCACGTCTTCGCCACCTTGTGGTACCACGTCACGTCATACTGCTGCACATTGTTGAACGCATACTCCCCGTCGTTGATCCCGTTCGCGCACGCATACACGTTGTCCTTCACAGACGTCGTCGTATAGCTCACGCACACCGTCCCCGAGGGCTTCGCATCCGCCGTCCACAACGCCACATCGTGCGACGCCGTCAGACCCATCTGCACCAGCCACTGGTCCGACAGCTTCACCGTCGCCAGGATCCCCGTGTCCGTAAACGGATCGATCGCATACAGCAGCGAGTGCGAGAACACATAGTTGTTCGGCGCCAGCTGTGCCTCGATCCCCGGAATCGAGATGAACCGTCCCACCCGAAGGTTCAGCCCCTGCGCCACATGCGGCACATACACGTCCACATACTCCAGCGCCGGATCGAACCCATACTGGTGCTTATCGTCGATGAACTGCCCCGAGAGGTAGCCCTTGTTCGTCGTGTACCGGTAGTCCGTCCCATACAACGCCGTCAGGTGAAACCCCCAGTCCACATGCTCCCGCTGTACTGAGTTCGGCAGCCGCTCGAAGTACACCACCGCCTGATTCAGCTCCAACCGATTGGCGTAGGGATCGTTCGCGACCGGCGAGTTCGACCGTCCCGACGTGCTCCCGTTCACCGAGGGATCCACCCACCCATACAGCTTCACCCGCGTCTTCGGCTTATCGATCGCCTGCATAAACGGATAGCTCTGCGTGTCCGGCTCCCCAATCACCGGCGATCCGCCATACGACCAGTCCGCGTTCGGAAACGGCGGTGAGTCGAGCGGCGAAGGCGCACCCCGCCGTGCCGGCGCCGGCGCCGGCACGGCCTTCGGGTCCGGATGCCAGTCCGACCGGTAAAATGCCGCCCACCGCCCAAAGAACTCCGCCACCCCCGCGTCCCGCCCCGCCGCAGCCGTCCCCCCCGCAGGCTTGGCCTCCCCCGTCTGCACCGCAGCGTTGGCCGACGCAGCGTCTCCCACCGCCTCACCCTGACCAGCACCCGCCGCGATCGACCCCGCCCCCCTGCCGTCGATCCCCCCTTGCGCCTCCACGTTGCGCATCCACCCGACTCCCAGCAAGAACCAGACAACGATGCACAGGCGCATGAGCGTGTAGATGCGCCTTCCACCCTCACCATCAACCTACCTCGCGAAAGCAACCGCCTGTTCGCGCCTCAGCAGCGAACGCACCCAAAGCGGGCACCGGCATCACCACACGCCGCAGCGAGTATGAACATGGGAAGACGGCAGCAGAGGGACGAGACGCTCTCAATGCGCCCCTCTTCCAGAGATCGCCCGCAAGCTGTCACCTCGACCGGAACCAGCTTGTTCGATAGCCACCCTCCCCGTGCAAAAACGAACTCGACGACCCGCTACACTCACCAGAAGCCGTGGTCGCTTGTGCCTGTCTCGCTCACAACCGCACATCGCCTCCCACGAATCGAGTGAAACGCCCTGCACACCCGCAACGGGAGCAGGCCAGAACGTGCGACGCGCAAAGGAGACGCGAGGAACTGTCATGCCCACCCTCTACGACCAGGCCCGCGCCGCCGCCGACCACCTCCGCGCCCGCGCTCCCCACCTCATCCCCCAGGTCGGCGTCATCCTGGGTACCGGCTTCGGCGCCTTCGCCGCCCACCTCACATCCCCTGTCACCGTCCCTTACACCGACATCGCGCACTTCCCCCCGTCCACCGTCGAGGGACACGCCGGCAATCTCCTCCTTGGCACCGTCGCCGGCGTCCCCGTCGCCATCATGCAGGGCCGCGTCCACGCCTATGAGGGCTACACTCCGGCCGAGGTCACCTTCCCCACCCGCGTCCTCGCCCTCCTCGGCTGCCGTACCCTCATCGTCACCAACGCCGCCGGCAGCATCGACCCCGCTTACATCCCCGGCTCCCTCGTCCTCATCGCCGACCACATCAACCTCACCGGCATCAATGCCGCCGCGGGCCCCAACGAAGCCCGCTTCGCCACCCGCCCCGGAACCGGGGAGCGCTTCTTCGACATGTCCGCCGCCTACTCCCGCCGCCTGCGCACCCTCGCCCGCGCCGAGGCCAACCGCCAGGGGCTTCCCCTCCCCGAAGGCATCTACTGCGCCGTCCTCGGCCCGTCCTTCGAGACCCCCGCCGAGATCCGCGCCTTTCGCACCCTCGGCGCCACCCTCGTCGGCATGTCAACCGTCCACGAGGTCATCGTCGCCCGCCACATGGGCCTCGAAGTCCTCGGCCTCTCCCTCGTGACCAACCTCGCCGCTGGCGTCTCCCCTGCCCTCGTCGATCATCACGACGTTCTCACCATCGCCCAGCGCGCCGAGGGCCCCGTCGCCCACCTCCTCACCACCCTCATCCCTCAGCTCTAGCCATCCCCCGACACCACGCCGCGCCCAGCATCCCGCACACCAACGTCAACCCCTGAACGCACGAGAGTCTTGCACCGGGTGGTCACCTCCGGCGGCAGTCCACAGGTGCCGTTGCGTTTACCTCTCCCGCTCTCATCCGAGGAGGGCGTCTAGCTGCCGTCGCAACCGTGGAAGGCACGGCGCCGTCCACACCGTAAGCCTTTGATCCGCCACACGGCTCGAGCCGCCGAGGTTCCGCCGGAGAACTCCGACCCACTCCACTGCCGTCCTGCGCCTCCGCAGCCACCCAGGGACGCCGTGGCGCAATCCCTCCCCCGGCGCAACTACAATGAAGAGAAGCCCTCGGGGAAGAGACCGGCAGCACAGAGCGGCAGGTGTCCGGACCAGGTTTCAGACCAGCTCCAGATCAAGTCCAGGTCAAGTCCAGGTCAAGTCCAGACCTATCTCTTCTCGTTGGAAGACTTTGCACACAAACCGGGGGGAAGGGGGGGTATACCAGCGCTGAGCTTGGCCGCCCTCATCACGAGCCACCACGCGCCTCCAGAACCGCCGCCCTCGCCTCGACTGCCGCCCGCTTCCGCTCCGTCGCCCCTCCCGCGCTGAACCGGATCGGCTCCGCCCCGAAGCTCACCTCCGCGACTACCCCGCGCAGCCCCAAGAATCGGAGAATGTGCGGCACCATCACCGCGGCGCCCCAGTACGCCACATCGTCCTCCACCGTCACCCCCGGCGCGTTCCGCTCTGCCAGCCGGTACCGCAGCGCCGCCGCCGTTACCGGTAGCCCGCTCGCCAGCGCCTGCCCGAGCAGACCGCTGTGGAACGGCAGCAGCGTGTCGCCGTCTGACGTCGTGCCCTCGGGAAAGAACACCACCGGCAGCCCCGCCTCGGCCGCCGCCCGCATCCCGTCCGCCGCCTTCACCGCACTTCCGCCGCGCCCGCGTGCCACATAGACCGTGCCCGCCATCGTCGTCATCCACCCCAGCACCGGCCAGCGCTCAATCTCCGCCTTCGCCACAAAGACACACGGGTGCGTCGCCGCAAAGACCACAATGTCCAGATAACTCATGTGGTTGCAGATGACCGCGCCGCCTTCGGGAAACTCCCCTCGAGCCTCGACCCGGACCCCCAGCCGGGCCATCGCCCGTCGGCAGAAGCGATGCAGCCACCGCGCGCGTGCCGCCCGCGTCCGCGGCCGCGTCCACACCAGCTCCACCGAAGCCCCAACAAAGAGACCCGTCAATACCATGCTGCGACCGATCGACCGAAGAACCATGCTCTCCCGAGTATCTCCGCCTACTTCGGTGCCACCCCGGCGGGCGCGCCCGCGCTCTTGACCGCCCCGCCCCCAGGTACGGCCGGATCCGGCTTGTACTCCGGCACCGGATCCGCACTGCGCACCCACGCCGTGTAGATCATGTCCCGCAGCTCGGTCGCGCCCGCAGCCAGTCGCTCTTCCGCGAAACGCTTACCCTCTGGCGTCCCCGCATCCTTAAACCCGCCCGCCTTCTCAAGCACATACGTCTTCTCCACCAGCGCGTTCGACCGCCGCAGATAGGCGACGTACTCCGGCCACATCTCTCCCAGCACCCTCGGCTCGCTCGCCGCGACGAGCGGCGCCACCTCCTCCGGCTTCACTTGCGCCCCCACGAAGACGCTCTCGAACTGCGCATGAATCGTGTGCTCGGTCGTATACCCGTGCGGGTTCGGTCCCGTCCAACCATTGAACTGGATCGTCGTGTGCAGCGGCATCGACCCGTCCCCGACGTAGTGCCCCAGCCACCCCGCATAGAAGAGGATCGCCGTCTCCGCCCCCCGTGTCGCCTCGTGGTCAGCCTGCAACGCCCGGTACTCCCGCATCCCTGCCTTAAGCCGCTCCCAGACCTCGAGCGCCGCATACGGCTGCAGGCCCACCTTCTCCGGACTCAGGGGCAGGTCCGGATGGTCCTTCTGCGCCACCGCCAGCCCCCGGATGAAGTCGTAGCGCCGATGCGGCAGCTCGCCCACCAAGTCCGCGTACTCCAGGTCGATGTAGTGCTCCGGCGACCCCGCCGCCCCGAGCTCCGGCTCCGCCGGGCTCTTCCATCGATCCGGCTCCGGTCCCAGGTACGCCATCACCTCCTGCGCCTGCCTGTTCCGCAGGAACTCCGGCACGTCGTTCGGCAGATTCGCCGCCGCCAGCTGGTTGATCATGCGGTGACCATCCACCCCCCACGCCCAGCTCTGCTCCACCAGCAGCAGCGGCACAAGCACCACCGCCCCCGCCGCCCGCCACCATCGCTTCGCCCTAAGCATGATCGCGAGTATATCGGCTCCAGAAGACAGGACTGTGGCAGCCGCGGAGCTGCCTTTCCCGAGGACACCAGTCCTCCCCGTACCGCTACACCAGCACCGGAACCCGCTCCGCACCCACGCTTCCGAACACTCGCCGGTACCGCTCCACCTCCTCGGCCGGCCCGGTCGTCTTATTTCCGTTGTCGCTCAGCTTGATGGTCGCCCGACCCTCTACCGTGGTCAACTTGCACACCAGACTCAGCGGCCCCAGAGTGTCTTCTCCACGAGGATGACATCCGCGAAAGTCGTTTGTCAGCAGCGTTCCCCAGCCTGCGCTAAAGCGGATTCGCCCCTTGAAGTGCGCGTGCAGCCGCAGCATGTCGTCCACGTCCAGCCCGTCGGACGCAATCAGCCGCTTCGTCTCCGCATCTCGTCCCCGCCCTTCGAGCCATCGAATGTACTCGTCTCCTGCGACGATAGGGTCCTTACTGTCCACGCGCTGCCCCGTCCAGTCTGCGACCCACTCCGGGGCCCCCTCTAGAAACTGCGTCGTCCCATACGTGTCCGGCAGCATGATCAGCAGCGCGCCGCCGTAGCTCCGCTGCCATAGCTCGAGCACCCGATACTGCGAGTTCCGCAGCGCCTCGTCGGTCTCGGCCATCGCCGCCATCGCCATCGGCAGCTCGTGCGCGTTCGTGCCGATCGCCTCCAGATCGTGCTTGTACGCGAGCGCCGTGTTCGACGTACCCGTGAAGCTCTTGCCTAACGCCGCCCGCAGTGCGGACACCGCGTACTCCTGCCAGAGAAAGCTGTGCCGCCGCCGCGTCCCGAAGTCCGATACCTGCAGCCCTTCAATGTCCCGCAGCCGACCGATCTTGTCCCACAGCCGCGTCTTCGCTCGCGCGTAGAGCACGTCCAGCTCAAGCTCACTCAGCTCTGCCAGCGCCGCCCGCGTCTTGAGTTCACTCACGATCGCCAGCGCGTAGATCTCCCACATCGTCACCGCCGACCACAGCCCGCTGAAGCGCAGCACCAGCTGCCCATCCCGCTCACTCACCTCGTAGTCGCTCAGCCGAAACTCCGTCTCCAGCCAATCCAAAAAACCCGGCTCGAAGATGCTGCGCACACCATAAAAGGAGTTCCCCGCTAGCCAGACCAGCTCGCTCCGCCGGTAGCGCAGCCCACGCACGTGCTCCATCTGCTCTATCAGCGCCGATGCCTCGATCCGCTCTGCCAGCCTGATACGCGCAGTCCTATTACTCACCTCACTGGTCACGTGGGTCGCAGGAAAGTTCTTCCAGATGAACTGCAGCATCAGCAGCTTATAGAAGTCCGTGTCCAGCAGAGAACGCACGATTGGGTCCAACTTCCAGTTGTGGTTGTGCGCCCGCTCGGCAAAGTTCACGTTCATCGGCTCACCCGCGTCGCGACCAGACTACCAACGTCGGCAAAGCCCCCAAGAAGCTCCCTTGCGTGCTCATTGTCTGGCCAAAGCGGCCATCTGCGCATAAGTAACCAGCGCCGGGTTACTCGAATGCTAATAAACTTAACGAGCCAAGAACCACTTAAGACTTGCACCAGGTCATTTAAAGAAGACATGCTGATTCCCGAATCGGCACTCAAGAGTATGGAGTCATGGATTTTTCGCGTGCCTCTCTGACTTTATGGGTTACTATTCGACGCAATGAAGTGGTTACTATTTTGGTTACTCTGAGGCGCTCCCTTGCTTACCCTTGCCTGCATCTGCCTGTTGCTACTCTCCGGAGGTCTCCTGTTCGCGCTTCTGCGCGCGCATCGAACGCTACGCGTCTTCGCAGATCAGCTCACACAGGTAGCCGAGCAGCAGCATCATGATCGCCTGCAGCTCAATGCACGCTCCGAGCTTGACACGCTCAAGGATGAGTTCATCTCCACCGTCTCGCATGAGCTTCGCACGCCGCTCACCAGCATCCGCGGCTCACTTGGTCTGCTCTCATCCGGTGTCCTCGGCACGCTCGACCCGAAAGCACAGAATCTCCTTCGCATCGCTGTCACGAATACGGACCGCCTCATCCGTCTGATCAATGACATTCTCGACCTCGAACGCATGGAGTCTGGTCGCGCTCCCCTTCAGGTTCGGCGATGTTCGCTCGAAGAGCTCGCCCAGCAAGCAGTCGACACCATGGGCAGCATGGCCGACGAAGGCCGTGTTCACCTCGACCTCGCCCTCACCTCCGGCCCCGGCTGCTCAGATGGCCTCTTCTTTGATGGCGACGCCGATCGCATCCTGCAGGTTCTCACCAACCTGCTGTCAAATGCCATCAAGTTCTCCCCCCCGGAGTCGACCATCCGCGTCCACGCAGAGGCCACCTCCGACTCCATTCTGCTCAAGGTCTCCGACGAGGGGCGCGGCATACCGGCCGACAAGCTCGACACCATCTTCGATCGCTTTCACCAAGTTGAGGCCTCGGACACGCGCCGTCGCAACGGAACCGGCCTGGGTCTGGCCATCTGCCGCACCATCGTCCAGCAGCACTCGGGCTCCATCTGGGCTCAGCGCAACCTTGGCGCCGGCACCACTCTGTGCGTCATGCTGCCGCGCACCGCCCGCGCATCCGATGTCGCCGTCCCTAGCTTCGTTCAGCCTCGTGGCGAGGGCTCCATCCTGGTCTGCGACGACGATGCGGGCATCCGCACCATCGTTCGTGAGCACCTCACCCGGCAGGGCTACGAGGTCGTCGAAGCTACCTCCGGCACCCAAGCTGTCGACATCGCCTCCAAGCAGCAGGTCGAAGCTATTCTGCTCGATCTCTACATGCCCGGCATGAGCGGCTGGGAGACCCTGCAGCGACTTCGCGACACCCCCGCGACCTCCGCCATTCCCGTCGTCATTCTCAGTGTCCTCTCTCCCGTCCTGCGCACGCAGCTCTCCGGAGACGCCCAGGGCTGGGTCCAGAAACCCTTCAATGAGAACCTCCTGTTTGCCGAGCTGGGCCGCGTGCTCCGTCACGGGGAAGGATCTGCTCAGGTGCTGCTCGTCGAGGATGACGAGGATCTCGCCAGCGTCATCGTCTCCTCCTTCCAGGGCGCGGACGTCCGCATCGATCATGCCGCCACTCGCCAGCAGGCCATTCGACGTTGCCTCGTCCGCCGTCCCGATCTCCTCATCCTTGATCTCACGCTGCCCGATGGCGACGGCTTCTCCTTCGTCGAGTGGCTCCGCGAGCAGCCCGGACTCCGCTCCCTCCCCCTCGTCGTCTACTCCGGCCGCGAAGTCTCTGAACTTGAGATGAAGCAGCTCCAGCTCGGCCCCACCGAGTTCCTCACCAAGGCCAAGGTTCAGCCCAAAGAGGTCGAGGAGCTCGTCGTCTCCATGGTCCAGCGACTCCGGAAGCTCTCCGAGTTCGCTCCCGCTGGACTGGCGTAATGCGATCCTGCGCTTGGAGTGGCCGCAACTCACGCACCCCGTGAGAAAATCAGGCGCCATGCGACGCATCCTCATCATCGACGATGAAGACGATATCCGGGAGGTCGCCGCCCTCTCGCTCGAAGCGACCGCCGGATGGCACGTCTCGACGGCCCGCTCCGGCGCCGAAGGCATCGCCGTCGCCGCAGCGCAGCTTCCCGACGCTATCTTAATGGACGTCATGATGCCGGGAGTCGACGGCCCAACTACCTTCCGCCTCATGCAACAGAACCCCGAGATCGCCCGCATCCCCGTCCTCTTCCTCACGGCCAAGGTTCAGGGCGTCGACCAACGTCGTTTCGCCGGCCTTGGCGTCGCCGCCGTGCTCTTCAAGCCCTTCGACCCGCTCACCCTTGCCCAGCAGGTCTGCGATGTTCTTGGCTGGACAGAGTAGAGCCTCCCCATGACCACAGCGCAGCTCACCACACAGAGCACCCCGGCAGACACTCTCCAGGTGCATTCTCACTTTAGAAATTGACGAAGCTCTCAGAAGATCATGGACCCCCGTCGCGACCCAGCCGCCGCCGCTAAGACCGCCGCCCTGCTGAAGTCGCTATGGGAGCGCAACCTGCCCATGTTGCGCGACCGCCTCGCCCAGCTCGACCGTGCCGCGACCCTCGCCTTGGACAACCATCTCACTCCGAGCCTGCGCTCCGACGCCGCCATGACCGCGCATAAGCTCGCTGGCTCGCTCGGCACGTTCGGCTATCCCGAAGGCACCCGCATCGCCCGCGCACTCGAGCAGCTTCTCGACGCTCCCGAGCCACCCCATCCGCCCCATCTGGCCCGCCTCACCCGCGAGCTCCGCGCCGCGCTCAACCTCGATCCCTCCGCCTAGGAGCTCTCGTAAAGACGGGCACCCTGCCTGTCGCAGCACCTACTCGCACGCCACCGCGGTCCAAACCCCGGCCTGCGTTCCATTCGCCCCCGTCACCAGCAGATCCACAAAGCTCCCGGCCGCAACCGCCACACTGCCCGTTGTCGAGCAGCTTCCACCGCTGCTCGCCTGGCAGCTCAGTGCCGTCGTCAAGCCGCCAACGGGGCCCTGCCGCAGGGTGACCGTAATCGTGTTGCCCTGCTGCGAGAACACCATCAGCTTTGTGATCGTGCATCCATTCGGCACCCAGGACAGCACGGCCCCGCCTAGCTCGCTCGCCGCCGACGTCGTGCTGTTCACCGACAGGTAGGGACTGGAGAACGAGACCGCGTGATACATCGACGCAAATGGAATCCCACTCGTCTCCGCTCCTCCGCCTGTCGCGCCGCCACCACCGCCCGTCCCCGCTGCACCCTGTGGAAGGGTGAAGTTCAACACCGCAGCGTTGGCCGTGCCCGTGTTCGTCACCGTTGCTGCACTTCCCGCCGCCCCAGTCGTCACCGTCCCGATCGTCACCGTCGCCGCCAGACCCGTTGGCCCGCTCGGACCCGCTGCACCACTCGCCGCCAGCAACGTCCACGCTCCGCCGCCCTGGTCCGGCTCGACCGAGCTGCTTGTCGCCTGCGCCAGATACGTTCCACCCGCGTAGGTCACGGCGTCGTTAGCCTGATACACCGTTGCCGCGTTCCACGCTCCGCGAAAGTTGATCCCGATGGCGCCCGCCGCGCCGGTTGCACCGGTCGGACCACTTGCCCCGGCCGGTCCAGTTGCCCCGACTGGCCCGGCCGCGCCCGCCGGCCCTGCTGTGCCCGCAGCCCCCGCCTGTGCAAGCACCGCCCAGCTCGAGCTCTGACCCGGTGTATTCGCCGCGTTGGCTCCCGTGAGAGACAGATAGCTGCTGCCCGCAAACGTCACCGCATCATTCTGGGCGTATACCGTCCCGGCCGTGTACGCTCCGCGATACACCAGCCCCGGCAGACCGTTTACCCCGTTCACTCCGGCTGCTCCTTGCGCTCCCATCGGCCCCACCGGCCCCGGAGCCCCCGTCGGCCCCTGCGCTCCCGTCGCGCCGGTCGGTCCCGCAGGACCTGCCAAGCCTGTCTGCGCCAGCAAGCCCCAGTAACTCGGACTTACGTCCGGCTGTCGCCCGCTATTCGCGGCCGTGGCGATATAGCTCGACCCACTGTACGCGACCGCGTCTCCGACCGCGTACATCCGCCCTGTCAGCCAGCCGCCCGTGAAGCTCACCGGCGGTCCCTGTGCTCCGGTCCCTCCTGGGAGACCCTGCGGCCCAACCGCTCCTTGCGCCCCCGTCGCCCCGACCGGTCCTGCAGGTCCCGCAACCCCGCCGGCGACGAGGACCGTCCACCAGGCCGTGCTTTGGTCCGGAGGATTGCCATGGTTACTTGCACCTAGCGAGATATAGGTCGATCCCGCATAGCTCACCGCGTCATGGATCGCATAGGCGGTTGCCGCGCTGTACGCCCCGCGAAACGTCGCCACCGGCGGTCCCTGCGAACCAACGGGACCCGCCGCGCCAGTCGCTCCAGCTGGCCCGGGCAGACCTTGCACACCTTGCGGTCCAGCTGGCCCTTGTGCGCCCGTCGTCCCAACCGCGCCCGCCGCACCCGCCGCCGCAAAGATCGCCCATTGCTGCGGACTCTGGTCGGGTGTGTTGCCGCGATTGCTTGCCAGCAACGACACGTAGCCCGCGCCGTTGTAGCTCACCCCGTCCGCCAGCCCGTAGTTCACCCCAGAGCTGTAGGTTCCGCGAAAGGTCATCCCGACTGGGCCCGCCGGACCCTGCGGACCCATGGGCCCCTGCAGCCCCTGCGCGCCGGTGACCCCCGGAATCCCTTGCGCGCCCGCTTGGCCGGCAACTCCCTGCACGCCCTGTGAACCGTGCTCCCCGGGTGGCCCCACGGAACCCGCGGGCCCTGCCAGCCCCTGCGATCCCGTCGGCCCTTGTGGCCCCGCTATACCCTGCGGTCCCTGCGCCGAGAGCACACCCCACACCGCCGGACTGCCATCCGGAGCGTTGCCATGGTTCCCTGTCACCAGAGACGTATATGTCGTACCCTGCCACAGCACCACGTCACCCAGGTTGTAGTTCATAGCCGAGCTGTAGGCCCCCTGGTAGACCAGACCCGGCACTCCTCGCGGCCCGGTTGCCCCGGCGGCGCCCGCCGGTCCCGCAGGTCCGGCCGGTCCCGTGGGACCGGCAGCGCCCGGAGTACCCGGCAGACCCGCCGCTCCTGCCGTACCGGCCGGTCCAGCCGGTCCCGCTTGCGCCTGCGCCAACAGGCCCCACACCACTGAGTTCGTCCCAGGCGCACTTCCCTTGTTCGCCGTCACCAGCGACACCCAGCTCGACCCGCCAAAGCTGACCACGGCCCCCGCAGCATAGGCCGTCGCCGCCGAAAATGTTCCCTGGTAGCTCAAGCCACCCGCCGGCCCCTGCGGGCCGGCTGGCCCCATGGCACCCGCCGCACCGGGAGATCCCGTCGGCCCGGCAGGCCCGGTCGGCCCAGCCGGACCCGCAGGACCTACCGTCCCGGCACCGCTCTGGGTCGCCAGCAGCACCTCCAACTCCGCCGCGTGTCCCGTAAGGTCATTTTCCTTGCTGTCGAACTGCACTACTGCCGTTGTCGCCGTCAGCGCCAAGCCGTTGTTCGTCGCCGGGCTTGCCAGCCATCCCTGCACGACAGCCGTCACGTCGACTGTCACATAACTCTCCGCCGCCAGCACCTGCACTGACCCAGCTGTGCTCGTCCCCAGCACCGGCAACGTGTTGTACGTCACGCTGTACTCGCCCCAGGCAGCACCGATCGTCTGCACGGCCACCGTACCCGGCGTGTCTACCCGGTTCGCAAACAGCTTCAGCGTCGCCCGCGTCACCTGCGCCGCTGTCGTGCCAGCGGGTAGTGTGCTCAGATCGAACTGCACCAGCGTCGTATAGCCGCCGCCCACCGCCAGGTTCGAGATGGCTCCGCTATTGGCATCCGGACGGGCGCTGCTCACGTGCGCATCGGCCACCAGCGTCGCCGTCGCTGCTCGCAGCGGCAGCGCCATCGCCATGAAAGTCAGCAGAGCCACAGCCGGCCCCAGCGATCTGTACCAAACGCACCGCACGCTCGCCCACGGTACCTCCCCCGCCGCCCGACATCACTCCCACGGAGGTCGTATCGCCTCCGCCTTCACCCGCATCCCATCTCCTGATTCGCACCTTCACGCATCTCGACGAGGACACCACGCATGCCCGACCAGACGCCCGTCAACACTCCCGGCCAGCCGCCCCTGCCCGACACCCTCGTCAACGTCCCTCGCCTGATCAGCGCCTTTTACACCCTTCACCCCGACCCGTCGCTCCCGTCGCAGCGCGTCGCCTTCGGCACCTCCGGCCACCGCGGCTCCTCCTTCCACACCGCCTTCAACGACGATCACATCGCCGCTATCACCCAGGCCATCGTCGAGTTCCGCACCAACGAGCACACTACCGGCCCCCTCTTCCTCGCCCAGGACACCCACGCTCTCTCCGAACCCGCCTTCCGCACCGCGCTGGAGGTCCTGGCCGCCAACGCCGTCGAAATCTTCATCGATCAGGATCTCGCGTACACCCCCACCCCTGCCCTCTCCCATGCAGTCCTGACTTACAACGCCGCGCACACCGGAAAGCCCCAGGCCGACGGCATCGTCATCACGCCCTCCCACAACCCCCCTGAAGATGGCGGCTTCAAGTACAACCCACCCAACGGCGGCCCTGCTGACACCTCCGCTACGAAGTGGATTGAGAACCGCGCCAACCAGATCCTCGAATCCCTCCAGCGCGGAGACACCTTCACGCTGCGCCGCATCCCGTTCTCCCGCGCCCTCGCCGCCTCCACCACCCACCGCCACGACTACATCACGGCCTACGTCAACGACCTCGAGAGCGTCATCGACTTCGCCCCTCTCCGCAATACGACCCTCACGCTCGCCGCCGATCCTCTCGGCGGCGCGGGCATCCACTACTGGCCGCGCATCGCCGAACGCTATCAGCTCCCGTTCGAAGTCGTTAACGGCAACTTCGACCCGACCTTTCGTTTCATGACCTGCGACTGGGACGGCCGCATCCGCATGGACTGCTCCAGCCCCTCCGCCATGGCCTCGCTCATCGGCAACCGCGACCGCTACGACGTCGCCTTCGCCGCCGACACCGACCACGACCGCCACGGCATCGTCACCCGCTCCTCCGGCCTGCTCAATCCCAACCATTATCTCGCCGTCGCCATCCAGTACCTCTTCACCAACCGTCCCCAGTGGTCGAAAGCTGTGGGCATCGGCAAGACCCTCGTCTCCTCCTCCATCATCGATCGCGTCGCCACCGGCCTCGGCCGCTCTATGCTGGAAGTTCCCGTCGGCTTCAAGTGGTTCGTCGACGGCCTCGTCAACGGCACCCTTGGCTTTGTCGGTGAAGAGTCCGCCGGCGCCACCTTCCTCCGCCAGAACGGCCAGGTATGGACGACCGACAAGGACGGCCTCATCCCCGGCCTGCTCTCCGCCGAGATGACCGCCCGCACCGGCAAGGATCCCGGTCAGCACTATCAGGAACTCACCGCCAAGTACGGCAGTCCCACCTACGCCCGCATCGACGCCGCGGCCACGAAGGACCAGAAGGCCAAGCTCGCGAAACTCACTCCCGCCGCCGTCACGGCCCAGACCCTTGCCGGCGACCCGATCACCGCCATCCTCACCGAAGCTCCCGGCAATCACGCCCCGATCGGAGGCCTCAAGGTCACCACCGCTGAGGGCTGGTTCGCCGCTCGTCCCTCCGGCACCGAAGACGTCTACAAGATCTACGCCGAATCCTTCAAAGGCCCCGATCACCTCAAGCAGATCCAGACCGAAGCTCAGCACCTCGTGAACGCCGCCATAGCCTGAAACTTAGGTATGGACGAATCCTGAAGTGTCCCGCGCTCACACCTCTCGCACTCAGTTCCGAGTGTGGCTGGCTGAGTACCTCCTAAACAGCACGTGGAGACTAGCGCCTCAGAGACAAACAGATGGACTTATGAGGAGCATGTAAGCCAATCCGACAGACTGGACCGCAAAGAAATACGCGATCGCGAAGCAGAGAAGGCCTGGACAAGCGGGTCTAGGCCTCTGTTCAATCGGGTTCAGCCCTCACGAACATGCAAGCGAGCGTGAACCAATCCCATTACGATCCTTCTGCTACATCGGAGAGCAAGGAGAGTCAGACGCCCAGCCCCTACGCCAATGTGAAAGGAACCTCGGTTTGCGGGCCGGGCCCAGTCACGGTAGCGGTTGCCAAAGGTCTATCGAATGCACCTTGCAGATTATTCCCGCACACATCTTCCAGATCCGGGGAAACCTGGACGACGTAGTGACCCGCGCCCCAGAGACCGGACGGCACGAAGAGCCAGCAGCGTTCATCACGGTTCAGATAGACCGAGCCAGGAACGAGCTCCCCCTCTTCCTGCTTGACTGCGATCGAGTTGAGCGCGAGGGCGTGATCCATCACTCGCGGAAACTCGATGAGGAGTGGATCCTTCGTGCCTGCGCCGGGCGATGCGAGTGTCCACTTCGCCAGTGATACTGGAGTGCGCACCGCCTCCGAAACGTAGAAGATCTTGTCAAAGTCGTTCGCGACCGCCTGGTTCTGCGCGTCTCGTATGCCTCGCTTGATGCGAAGCGTGTACCACGCCCCGGTCTTCAGAGGAGGACCGAGCGCGCGGTTCGGACCGACTGCACGCTTGAGTCGTCCGGGATCGAGCAACACCGTGAGTCTCTTCATCTCCCGATCCCACAACTCGAGCGGTGGGCGATAGAGTACGTCGTCCGCAGGCCGGCCATGGCTGTCGATGACCGAGATATGCGCCTCCGCAAAGCCACGCTGCATCGGCGCGGAGAACTCAATGTAAAAGCGAAGCAGATTCTCGGGCAGCCGATCACCGGATGGAAAGACCGACACGACGTGAGCCGCCGCGCGCGAGGCTGATGTCGGCGGAGTGAAGCACAGCCGAATCGCCTCGGAGATGTTGGGTTCAGCGACTGACGAGAAGTTGAATGTCGCCGTGTAGGACAGGCCTGGCTCGAAGGGAAAGAGCGGTACGAAGTAGAGGCCATCGTGAAGCGGGTGGAACGTACCTGCGACCGCGGGAAGCGCCTGTTCCTGATCCATTGACCCGGTCACGAAGACGTGGAACGCCAGTCGCAGCCGAGCCGCCGGCTGTCGTTCGCTCTTCAGATGTAGAAGCAGATCCGAAGAGAGGCCGGACACCGAGACTGCTCCGAAGAGCGGGTCTCGGCTGTCGAGATGAAAGGTGAGCTTTGGCCGCGACTCCACCGGTTGTTCCTGCATTTTGCTCATTCGCACCTACCGCGGATCTCATGACCGATTTACCGCGTCGGCCCGTTGCGATGCGTGCGGTACTCAAACGGATCGGGCCCGTCCGGAAAGTTCATCTCAGACATGCCGTCCTTGCGTTCAAAGCAGTACGGCAAAGCAGTGGCGCTGATGTCGAGTCGATACGAGGTCTTGGGATGCCGCTCCGCCTGGACTGCCCAGCGGGAATCGAGGATACCGAAGTGCTCTGCAACGATGGGAAGAAGGCCTTGTGTCTTGCCTAGGCCGCCGGGTCCGAAGTCGATAGCACCGCCGGTCGGTTCGGCGGGTGCGGTTGCGAGGTCGGCCACCGCGATGCGACCCGCGCTGCGAACGTCGATCGTCACGACGAGGTACTCCTTTTGGTCGAACGGGTTGGTAAAGGTCACCATGTCGATCGGGTTCGATCCGTAGCCGAGCTCCCCGATCACATCGCCGCGCACGTGAGCACCGTCCTTCAGCGCCGCGAGCGGGAAGCGCACCAGAGGCGTGCATCCGTAGACGGCGAAGAGATACGTTTCGCCGTTGAGTTCTTTGATGAGCTGACGGATGATGGGCGCGCGCGTTTCGAACTCACCATGAACCGGATGCCAGATCTCAACCGTCGACGTCGACTTCGTATCGTTGAAGGGGTAGGCGATGCGATGGAGCGTAGAGGCGAAGCGCTGGTTCGAAACGCCGGTGACGAAGATCTCACCCTGGTGATATTTGATGTCCGTGATGGCAAAGGAGCGCTGCTTATAAAACTCCATCATCGCCGTGTCGTTTGGCTCGTTGGCAATGTTTGTGCTGGTGTGGGCGATGCCATCCAGGTGCAGCAGTTCAAGCTGGCCGTGGTTGACCTTGGCGATCGCCGGTATGGAATCCGGGCCGCGGCCGCGCTCTACGGACAGGAAGATCTGTTGAGAGGGTTGGTGGATGACCATGTCGTTGATCACGATCTTGTCGAAGGTGGTCCCCAGCATGGACGCAAGCTTCTGCTCCACCTCGGTCACAAGGGTGTTGCCCTCAAAGTTGTGAAAGTTGCCAAGAGCCACATCGGTTTGCGGCGTGATATCAGAATCTTGGAGAGCAAACGCGTGAACCTGCGCCGCGCGGATGTCACCGACGAACAGCACATTGCCCGGTCCGAACGTGAGGGCGCCCGCCGAACGCAGCGGCCCTGAAACTGCCGGCGAAGCTGACGGACGCGCGCCTTCAGTTAACGCATTCGCAGGCCCTGGAATGGCCAGACCGACGGTCGTTGCTGCCGCCATACGAAGGAGGGATCGCCGCGATGGGCGGGCCAGGTTGTCGATGTCTTTCATGCTCTCTCCTCACGTCTGGACTTCGCGAAGCGAGCGCTCCGCAGTTGGCATATAAGAAATGGACGAACGCGTCAGGCGCTCACAAACGCCTGTCGCGACATAGAAGTCTCGCAATTACAACGACGCGCTCGGAGGTGAACGGAACTCCGCCTTGTGGACGCTGATCGCGCCCGCTGAGCTGATGTGCGCGTCAGTCCCTTTACCCTCAGCCCGCTCTCTCACACTGTGAACCAGAACTGTCTCAGTGGAACACTCCGGGTCAGCGCCCTACAACGCCCGTTTGAGTGCACGGCGACCCCTCGAAAGGAGGTTGAAAAGAAGTGCACTCCGGGTAAGTGCTCTGCACTCTCGTCAGCCCGGCTCAGAGTGCTTGTGGTTTCGCGAGCTACTTGCCAGGTTGAAGAGCTATCGTGTCGGGTCCTTGCCCGTTGTAACCAGGTGCAACTCTTTGAAGCGATCACGTCCCTCCACGACAGCCCTGTCCGCGGAGGTAAAGGCCTGCTCGATCACCTGCCTGATCATCTGGTCGTGGGATTCATGCTGGCGGCCACGTAGAAGCTGAGCATGAGACCCTGAATGCTTTGCAGCAGGTCGTCGTTCAGCGCCCCTGCCTCACGGGCCAGGTCCGCCATTCTTGCTTCGGCTTGGTCTGCGCGCTTGGCGAGCCGACGGCACTCAATGGCCAGGGCAAGCAGGGCCAGTACACTGAGACACTTGGCGCCGAACCGCGTGTGAGCGAGAGGTACGTTCATACGCATGCACACTCTAAAAGGATCGAGAAGCCATCTCTCGGCTTGAAAAACGCTGAGGCGAGGTGGGCTGTTCGATCTCAACCGGTCGAACTCTCCGTCCCTGCCCGTTCGAGATTGAACGAGCGTCATCTGCGGAGAAGGTACGCCGGGGCAACCCCCTCCCCGCCACTCGAAAGGATGGTTTTGAGGCACCCGTTCGGATGCACCGGGTGAGAGGCTATAGATGAGTCTGTTATCGAGGGAAGAGTAGCAATGTCCGCGGAGCGACCGCACATTCGCATCCTGATCGTCGACGATCATCCAGCTCTGCGCGAGGGCCTGGCCGCCATGATCGCCGGCGAGGAGGATCTTGTTCTTGTCGCGGAGGCGGCTACGGGCAGCCAGGCGTTGACGCTCTTTGAGGAGCACCTTCCGGATTGCACGCTGGTCGACCTTCGTTTGCCGGACATGAGTGGAGTCGAGGTCATCGAGCGCATTCGTTACAGGCACCCGGACGCGAAGATCGTGGTGCTTACCACCTATCCAGGAGACTTCCAGGCAGCGAAAGCCCTGCGTGCCGGTGCTCTTGGCTACCTGCTTAAAGCAACGCTGCGCTTGGAGCTGCTGGACACGATTCGAGCTGTGCACGCCGGCAAGCGAAGGCTACATGCGGAGGTGGCTTCGGAACTGGCGGCACACATGATGGATGATGCTCTGACGCAACGCGAGATCGAGGTGCTGACGTACATCGCCGCGGGCTCGTCAAACAAGGCTGTGGCAAGCAAGCTGTCAGTGACGGAAGACACCATCAAGGGACACGTACGAAACATCCTGTCAAAGCTCAACGCGAATGATCGAACTCACGCAGTGACCATCGCACTGCGACGAGGTTTTATCGAGCTCTAACGACTCGAACCCCTCGAAAGAGGGGGTGCTTTTCACCTGTATTGGGTGCGACTCGCGCTGGGCTCGCCTTCTATCGTCAAGGTATCGAGAGAGCGGCAACGACGACCATCTTCTGAAGGTCATGTCGCCCGGTCGGATAGTGCTGCGGCATCACCTCTGCAGCCTATCTACCGGTTAGGCGCCTTGTGAGCACAGTGAGAAAGGACACGCTGACATGAAGGCCATGGTTATTCGCGAGTACGGCGAACCTCACGTGATGAAGCTTGAGGACATGGCCCAGCCATCTCCAAAAGCGGGCGAGGTGCTCGTCCGCCTGTACGCAACAAGTGTGAACCCCTTTGATCTGAACAGGCGATCTGGAGCGGCGAAGGAGCAGGCTCCGATCACCTTCCCCGGCGTGGTTGGCGTGGATGTTGCGGGCATCGTTCAGTCTCTGGGAGAGGGCGTCGAGGGCGTCAGCGTGGGTGACAACGTCCTCTGCATGGCAGACCGGACGTATGCCGAACTCTGCGCTGTTCCTGCTGCGTCGGTGGTGCGCATGCCGGGCGGCATGGACCTATATGCAGGGGCAGCGATCCCGCTGGTGACGACGACCGGCAAGATGCTGGCCGAGGCTGCGGGCAATGAGACCGGCAAGACTGTGCTCGTCACGGGAGCTGTGGGCAACGTCGGTCGATCTGCGGTGTACGCGCTGCAGCAGAGCGGTGCGCACGTGATCGCAGGCGTGCTGGCGAGCCAGGTGCGTGAGGCGTCCGCGATGGGCGTCGACCGGGTCATTGCGACGGACGACCCAGCAGCCGTGCAAGCACTCGGCGAGCTGGACGCCGTTGCCGACACGATTGGGGGCAAGCTGGCCGAGATGTTGCTTACCAAGGTGAAGCCCGGCGGCGTCTTCGCTTCTGTTCTGGGGCCTCCCAAGACTGCCAAGGATCACCCTGCGGTCACGTTTGCTCCGGTGGGTGCGGTGCCGAACGCCGCAATTCTCGCCGCGATGGTCGAGGCCGTTCAAGCGGGCGAGTTGACCATTCCAGTCGTGAAGCAGTACCCGCTTGCCGACGCGGTGCAGGCGCATGAGGACACGGCGAGGGGCGCCATCCACGGCAAGGCCCTGCTGATTGCAGATGCGGATGGCGCCGCGACGGCGACGGCGACCTCAGAGGTAAAGGCGCTACTCGCCGCCTACAATACCGCGCTCAACGAATCCGACACCGACAAGGTCATCTCCCTCTATACCGCTGACGGCATCTTCATGGGACCTTTCAGCCCCTCTTCGATCGGGCTGGAGGCGATCCGTAAGGCGTACGGCAATGTGTTTGCGACTTTAAAGTTCAATGTGGTCTTTCACATCATGGAGTTGGTCGTTCTGTCGCCAGAGTATGCCTATGCACGCACGAACTCGGTCGGCTCTACCACAAACCCGAGCACGGGAGCGGAGAGCTCCGAGGGGAACCAGGAACTGTTTCTCTTCCGCCGGGAGGGCGGCGCATGGAAGATCGCTCGCTACAGCTTTTCGCCCGTAGGTTCCCCTTCGGCGTAGCGGCGAGAAGCTCTTCGCGACATAACCACGACTCCAGTCGAACGCACCTGCCCTCTCTCGAGATGCACAAGGATAGCCATGCCGTACACGCACGAAGACGCAAGCAAGCTGCAGAGTGGCTCTGCGCAAAACTGGATCGGCGGCGCGTGGGTCGACTCTGTGAAGCGCACCCCAAGCTATGATCCCGCGACAGGCAATTCGATCGGCACCTACGCTGACGCCACCGTCGAGGATGCGGCCTCGGCAACAGCAGCCGCGGTGAAGGCGTTTGCCGAATCGGATTGGAAAGAGAACCGCCGGTTGCGAGCCAAGGTGCTCAACCTGCTGGCCGACCGCTTCGAGGCACGCGCACCGGAGTTGATCGCGATCCTCTCGCTTGAGAACGGCAAGATTCAGGGCGAGGCAGCCTTCGAGGTCAACATGATCCCGAGCAAGTTTCGCTACTGGGCCGCCCATGTGTTGACCGAGTATGGCCGAGCGCTGGAGGTGCAGCCGGGACATCTTTCTCTCGTCACCCGGTCGGCGATCGGCGTAGCGGGCATTGTTGCGCCCTTCAACTCGCCCTTGGTGTTGACTGTGCGCTCGCTTGCTCCTGCGCTTGCTGCCGGGGTCACGACTGTGATCAAGCTGCCGGGCAGCACCGCACAGATCAACTATGCCTTTAGCCAGGTGTTGGCAGAGGTGCAGGAGATGCCTGCTGGCGTGATCAATGTCGTAACGGAGAGCGGGAGTGCTGGGTCTGTCTTCCTCACGCAGTCGAAGGACATTCGTGTTGTCAGTTTCACCGGCAGTACGAAAACCGGGAAGGCGATCTCGGCGGCTGGTGCTCCGACGCTGAAGCTCTTTCAAACGGAGCTTGGCGGCAAGACGCCGATGATCGTCTTTGATGATGCGGACCTGGAAGCGGCTGCGCCTCACATTGCAAAGGCGCTTACGACGTTTGCCGGTCAGTTCTGCATGACAGGGTCACGGCTGCTTGTACAAAGCAGGGCCGCACCGCGGCTGCGCGAGCTGATCGCGGACCGGCTACGCCACGTGAAGGTCGGCCCAGCCAGCGATCTGTCGAGCGAGATGGGGCCCTTGATCGACAAGCCGAATGTGGCGCGCGTCGATCACATGGTGAACGACGCCATCGCTGCCGGCGCCAAGGTGCTGGTTCGCGGCGGTCCGGTCACCGAGGGGCCACTTGCAGCCGGTGCGTTCTATTTGCCGACGCTGCTTGAGATCAACGATCCGAGTCTTCCGATCTTTCAGGAGGAGGTCTTCGGTCCCGTGTTGACGATGATGACGTTCGGTACGGAAGAAGAAGCGATACGACTGGCCAACAACAGTGAGTATGGCCTCGCCGCAAGCATCTGGACGAGGGACATCGACCGGCCGTTGCGGGTTGCACGCGAGATTGATGCGGGCACGATCTGGATCAACGACTGGGCGGTGGTCTGGGACGAGTTCGAAGAGGGCGGCTTCAAGCGCAGCGGTAACGGGCGGCTTAACGGGCTGGCCGCCATTGACGACTTCCTGGAGTACAAGCACATCGCCTTCAATCCCGGCACGCTTGCGAGGCCGGCGTTGTAACGGGCCGGCCCACTCAGGCGGTATGAGGCACACCACAAAGGGAGCTTGCATGGCAGTGGACTCGGTAGGACTGATCAAAGCATTTCTGAAGGACCGCAAGAACCTGCAGGTTGTGCAGGCCCTTTGCACGCCGGACGTCACCTACGTCTCGCTGAACTACTCCAACCCTGACCTGAAGAAGTCGATGCCCTGGTGCGGCACCGGCACCGGCGTAGAGGCGATCGTGAGCACGTTCGAACGAGTGGAGCAGTACTGGTCAGTCGACGATTTTTCCCCAGAAGCGACCTTCGGCGATGAGCGATTCGTTGCGGTATTCGGCCGCATGACCCTCACCTCCACCGTGCTGCATAAGACAGTGACCTCGCCCTTCTCCATCTTCTGCAAACTAACGGGCGGCAAGATCTCTTACATGCAGTTCATGGAGACACCTTCGCAACCTCGTCCAGCTTTCGTTCCGGTGGGCAGTGGATCTTTCGCAGCAATCCAGCGGGTGGTGAGGTCGTTGCGCCGGCCGACGCTGCGGCGTAGACAGAACCAACTGCGAAGGAGGTCATGATGGAAGGCAAGATCGCGTTAGAGGAACACTTCTCCACGGAGTTGAACAACCGCAACTGGGATGCGGCCGGTGAAGAGGGTCGCAACGGCAAAGCCTATTCCAAGGACATTGAACGGCGGCTGCTTGACCCGGAGACTTGCGTGCGTGAGATGGACCGCGCCGGTATTGAACTCTGCGTCATGTCACTCACTTCGCCGGGCGTTCAATCTGTACAGGATCCGGGCAAGGCGGCCGAACTTGCGCGGTCCGCGAACGACTACGCGGCTTCTTGCGTTCAGAAATTTCCAGACCGGTTCTCCGCGTTTGCAGCAGTGCCGCTTCAAGACCCTCAGGCAGCCGCCATGGAGTTGGAGCGAGCGGTGACGACACTGGGGCTAAAGGGCGTTCTGGTGAACGGCTACAGCAATGTCGGTCCGGACGAACAGGTGCAATACCTGGATGAAGATGCGGTACGTCCGTTCTGGGAGAAGGTAGCGCAGTTGAAGGTGCCTGTCTATCTCCATCCGCGCGAGCCGTTGCCGAGCCAGCGGCGAAGCATTCAGGGCTATCCGGAGCTCATCGGATCCGCCTGGGCGTTCACATACGAAACAGCATCGCACGCGCTACGCCTGATCCTAAGCGGACTGTTTGATGAGCTTCCCGAAGTACAGATCATCCTTGGGCACCTGGGCGAGGGCCTGCCCTACATTCTGCCGCGTATGCAGCACCGCCTGGATGAGCAGAGAGACGGGCAAAGGGGGAATCGTGCGAGACGCCGGGCAAGCGCTTACTTTGCGCAGAACTTCTGGCTGACGACCAGCGGACACTTCCACACGAGCCAGTTCCTGGAAGCGATGGAGCAGATCGGCCAGGAACGGATTCTCTTTTCAGTGGATTACCCGTATGAGCAGATGGATGTGGCCGCGCGCTGGTTCGACGAACTGCGCATTCCGCGCGAGATAAAGCAGCAGGTCGGGCGTGACAATGCGCGCCGTCTACTGCAACTCAATCTGCAAACGGCTGGCAACACACAGGCAGCAGGTTTCGCATCCTGAGCCCTTCCACAGTTCTGCAAACCGACCCTGAATGAATCGACAGCGAAAGGACAAGCTGATGAATGCGAGCGTGATACACGAGTATGGCGGCCCGGAAGTGATGCGTTACGAGACCTTTCCAGATCCGGTGCCGGCCGCGGGAGAGGTGCTGGTGCGGGTTGCCGCCGCCAGCATCAATCCAGTCGACCTGTTGCAACGAGCGGGTGGAACTGCAGCGTACTTTCCGGTGCAGTTTCCAGGTGTTATTGGGTGGGATGTGTCGGGCACGGTCGAAGCACTCGGTCCGGGTGTGACGGATTTTCAGGTCGGCGACCGCGTGCTTGCCTGGGCCTTTCACACGTTCGCCGAGCTGTGTGCGGTGCCTGTGGCCTTGCTGGCCCGTGTGCCGGGTGAGATCAATCTGCAGGACGCTGCGGCGTTGCCGCTCGCTGGTACGACTGGTAGCCAGCTGATCTCGGTTGCGACCAGACTGAAGTCCGGTCAATCGGTTCTGGTCTCCGGTGCGAACGGCGCGGTGGGCCGTGCCGCGGTCTTCACCGCAAAACAGCAGGGGGCTCATGTTGTCGCTGGTGTGACGTCAGCCCAACTCGACGTGGCGAACGACACGGGAGCGGATGAGGTAGTGGCGCTTGACGTGGTCGAGGCCTTCAACGCGCTGCCGCAGTCCGACGTCGTGGCCAACTGCGTGCGCGGTGAAACGGCCGCTCGCCTGATGACCAAGGTGAAGTCTGGCGGTGTGTTTGCATCTGTGACGGGTGCGCCCGCAAACGCTCGAGACTTTCCTGCCTTGCGTGTCGTCGAGTTCGTTTCGAAACAGAATCCAGCGACGCTTGACTATGTGGTAGAAGGCGTCCGCTCAGGTAAACTCCACCTCTCTATCGATCGCAAGGTGCCGCTGCGTGAAGCAGGGGCTGCCATGACCGCGGTCGCCGGCGGCGGCATCGGCAAAGTGCTGCTCATCCCGTAATCGTCGACGTACGCAGGAGAACACATGAGTCCACATGCAGGAATCAATCCGTCCGCAAGGCCAAGCGGGACGGGCTGTGCTGACTGTCTGGCGAGCAATGAGTGGTGGCTGCACCTGCGGCGCTGCGCGGAATGCGGACACATCGGCTGCTGCGACAGTTCGCCCAGCCAGCATGGATCACGGCACGCGGCAGAGACCGGCCATCCGATTGCGACCAGCTTTGAACCGGGCGAGCGCTGGTTCTGGAACTACCAAACAAACAGGATGGTTGCCGGAGCAGAGCTCGCCGCCACATGCGCATCCCGCGGATCAACCCGCACCAGGACCCGCCGGTAAAGTGCCACGCGACTGGCAGTCACAGCTCCACTAGCACAGCATGACGGAACGGATGAGGAACCGCATGGAACCACTTCTTCCCGGCGATCGCGTTGAGATCATCTTTGCAGATGACCCGTCGCGGCCGGTTCAAGCCACCATCTGCAATGAACTGTCCGATCAGCAGGAGGGGCTGAGCCCGGAGATCGAAGACTACGTCGCGTGCTGGCTCGAAGTTGCGCTCGGTTCCTGCCAGGACCCACAGGAACATCGCAGCATATCGCTCGGTACCGACTTTCGCTACAGCATGGACGGCCGCGCGCTGTCTCTTCGCAAGTTGCCCCAAACCTAAAGGAGAGAAGGCATGGCAGGCAGCACCTCCGCAGAGTCGCAGAATAACCCAGTCTTGGACGATGCGGCTCTGAACCAGATCAGGCGCTATGGAGCCTCGGCATTCGTTGCTGCGGGGACCACGATCCTGCAGCAGGGCGAGCCCATGGAGCGCTTCCTTGTCGTAGTGCAAGGCGAACTGGCGGTGGAACAGAAGAGCCGCAACGGCATCATGCACGTGCTCACGCATGGCCCCGGCCAATTCTTCGGCGATGTGCACTGCTTGTCGGGGCGCCCGAGCCTTGTCTCCGGGCGCATGCTTTCGGATGGTGAGATCGTAACCATCGAGCGGTCTAGCCTGCAGAGCTTGATGCAGAGCGACAGCGAACTCGGCGAGCTCTTCATGCGTGCGTTCATCCTGCGACGAGTCGATCTTCTCGCCACGTCCACAGGCGACACGATCGTGTTGGGATCCAATAACTCGAGCGGCACCCTTCGCATCCGCGACTTTCTCCTGCGCAACGGGTACCCCTTTGCGTTTGTCGACCTGGACAGGGACGAAGGCGTGCAGGTGTTGCTTGATGAATTTCAGATCAGCACTGACGCTATCCCAGTCGTCATCTGCAACGGACGCGACGTCCTCAAGAACCCCTCGAATGAAGCGATCGCGGCAGCCCTGGGTTTCAACAGCAGCGTGGACACGGCGGAGATGCGGGATGTGACCATCGTTGGTGCAGGCCCGGCGGGCCTGTCGGCCGCGGTGTATGCCGCATCCGAAGGGCTTTCCGCACTGGTGCTGGAGACCAAAGCGCCGGGCGGCCAGGCCGGCTCCAGCTCGCGCATCGAAAACTACCTTGGCTTCCCCAACGGCATCTCCGGTCCGGAGCTCGCACGGCGTGCCTTCGATCAGGCGGAAAAGTTTGGCGCCGAGCTTCTGATTGCACACTCCGCCGTGCAGCTCAGGTGCGGCAACAGGCCGTTCCAACTGGAAACCAACGACGGTTCTGTCCTGCGCACCAAGACGATCGTGATTGCATCGGGTGCGCAATATCGCAAGATACCGCTGCCAGACCTGCCGAAGTACGAAGGTGTCGGCGTCTATTACGGCGCGTCCACCATTGAGGCGCAGATGTGCGCCGATGCTGAGGTGGTGGTCGTTGGTGGCGGCAACTCGGCTGGCCAGGCAGCGGTCTTTCTTGCCGCGCATGCTCGGCACGTTCACATCCTGATCCGCGGCGCTCACCTTGCGGACACCATGTCGAAGTACCTGATCCGACGCATCGAGGAGAGCCCTTGTATCACGCTGCATCCGCACACGGAGGTCGTCGGCCTTTGCGGGTGCACCCACCTGGAACGGCAGACCTGGAAGAACAATCAAACGCAGCAGACAGAAGATCGTGACCTGCGACATCTCTATCTGATGACAGGGGCAAGCCCCAACACTGCATGGCTGCGGGGCTGCGTCGCTCTGGACGACAAGGGCTTCGTGCTGACCGGTGCAGACCTTACGCAGGAACAGCTCGGCAGCTTCGGCTGGCCCTTGACCCGCAGACCCTACCTGCTTGAGACCAGCGTGCCTGGCGTGTTTGCGGTCGGAGATGTTCGCGCCAACAGTGTGAAGCGGGTCGCGTCCGGCGTCGGCGAAGGATCGCTGGCGATCAGCTTCGTCCACCAAGTACTTGCGGGGTAACGTGTGAGTCGTCCCGAGGAAATGCAGAGAAAGGCACGGCAATGAAGAAGTGCTCTGTTTCATCGGTTCCGGAACTGTTGAGAGCGGCTGCGGACACCGGTGTGCAATGGATCGAAGTCACGGCAGATCTGATGGAGGTGCCGTCGTTTCGGCTTGCACCCTCGCAGGTGTTGAGCGGCGTTCAAGGTGCCAGCATCGCACTTTACTTTGCAGCCGGTAGCGATGGACTCTCGGTCAGCACCGACAATACCGTCCGCGATCTCGCTTTGTACGCCTCTGAGGCAAACCGCGCGCTGAGCAACGACGACCTCGTAAGGGACCTTGGGGAGATCGTCCTCAGCAATCTTCGCGTGGTCGGCCAGATTCAACTCATCGCCCGCAATCAGGTGCGCAGCGGACATGTGGAGGTGAACGGGCTCGACATTGTGGCTGCAGACACGCGCGCTGCCCAGGACCGGCCGCATGCGTACGGGGTTTCAGTGCTGCAGGGGGCATTCAACCTCTGGAACCAACAGGTGGATGGCGATGTGACGATCACCGCCGCGCTCCGCAACATCTCCGCAGGCCGCATCACGTCGGCGGTAAAGGGCAGCGGCATTCTAGTGTGCGGCGCTGGGGACGCGGGCGGACGCGTTCTGGTGGAGGTGCTAACCACCGGTCCGGTGTACAGCAACGGCGGCATTGCACCGGGAACACCGGACACGATCAGTGGCGGCGTCTTCATTGCGTATGGTGCTGTGGCCAATCTCGTCCAGAACCTGGCTCCGGTCACCACGCAAGGGCCGAACGACATGGCGCTGGACAACTGGGGCACCGTGGATCGCTGGATCGCGTCCGAGAAGATCACCACGCATGGCCCGAGTGGCATCGGGTTCGTCAACTTCGGCGAGCTCGGCATGCTGCGCGTGGAAGCTCCAATCGAGACGTTCGGAGGCGGTGCACGCGGCTTCAACGTGTACACAGGAACGGTGGTGCACGCCGAGTTCGACCGCATCGTGACGCACGGCGACGGAGCCGTCGGCGTGCAGATCGCTCAACCTGTCGGCACGCTCACCTTCCGGCGCGGCATTGAGACCTTCGGCGCCGCCGGTCCATCGCTGGTGAAAGGCGTCGTCCAGCAACTCTCCGCAATCGCCCTCAGCATCCAGCCCGGCGGAGAAGTAAACAAACTCAGTATCCGCGGCGGATTGCGAACCAACGCGGAAGGCATCGTCCCGCTTGAGCAGCTTGGGTCAATTGGCGAGCTTGCAATTACCGACGGCTTTTCGCAGAGGCAAGCGGTCTAGAGCGCGCAGCAGACGTTGGCGCTCACCACACGCCTATGGAGATTTGATGGCAGCCGCGATGCTTACCTTTGAAGATCGGTTCAGCATCTTCGAGCAGCTAAGCCTACATCAGCGCCGCATCGATACGCCGTGGGGCGCAGAGATCGCGGCGCGCTATGTCGACCTGTACTGGCCGGAGGGCCGCTTGTGCTGAATGATCTGCGTGACACGGTGTTCAGCGGCGCGAAGGAGCCAAAGCAGATGTTCGACTACGCGCACAGTGTGTTCCCGCTGGACAAGTGGTTCACACCATGGGTCCATCCGAGATCGCCGGCGATGGAGTACGCGCGACGGCCGAGTGGCGCTGGATGGTGAACTGGAGGGCGCGATGGCGTCTGGAAGTGTCTGGAGCGCACCTCGAACGTCGAGGTTAACTGGCCTGCTCCACTCTTTCAGCCGTGGGTCGATAATGGCGATAAGACGTTCCGCGCATCCTGACGCGCTCTGCTCGAGCAAGGAGAAGAAGATGCAGCACCATAGTCCCGAGCTTGATCTGGGTGCGTGGCCCGTCCTCGACTGGAAACAGTGGAAGGACACAGCTGAAACGCTGCAGATGCTGACGCAGATCGTGGGTAAGACCCGCCTCGCACTGACACCGACGCAGAACCATTGGTGGAACGTTCCACTGTATGTGAGCGCGCATGGCCTGAGCACCAGCGCCATGCCGATCACCGGCGGCCATCTGCTTGAGATCGACTTCGACTTTGTCACACACGTGCTGCGCCTGCGCACCAGCCGTGCCGATGCCGCACAGTTGGAGCTGCGCGCCAGACCCGTCGCGGACTTCTATGCCGAGTACCTTGTCAGCTTGACGAGACTTGGCGTCAGCATCCCGCTCGATCGGATGCCTGTGGAAGTAGCCAATCCCATCGCGTTCGACCAGGACACGATGCACCGCTCGTACGATCGGGACGCGGTCTCACGGTTCTTCACCGTGCTCCGCATCGCCGACACCTTGATGAAGCGTTTCTCGACAACGTTCTATGGAAAGATCAGCCCTGTACACTTCTTCTGGGGATCGTTCGATCTGGCGGTCACGCGCTTCAACGGCCAGCCTGCGCCGCGGCGCGAGGGCACGGACGCGGTACAGCAGGAGGCCTACTCGCACCAGGTGATCAGCGCCGGCTTCTGGCCGGGAAACGGGTCCTATGGCAAGGCGGCGTTCTACAGCTACGCGGCCCCGGTGCCGCCTCATCTTGGCGACGCGAAACAGCTGAGCGCCGGGTATTTCGACCCGGGCATGGGCGAGTTTGTGCTCGACTACGAAGAGGCTCGCCAGAGCGCTGCTCCCGCACAAACAGTGATGAACTTTCTGAACCAAACGTACTCCGCCGCTGCGGATGCAGCAGGTTGGGATCGTGCTTCCCTGGATCGCACCGATGCGGTCGCGGAGTCTGCTCTGCGCTGCTAAGCAGCGAGGTCTGCTACCGATTGGGCCGGCGTGTCATCGGTACGGTGTTCTCCATGAGACTGCAACTGATCGAGCTTGCGAGAACATGGTTGAAGCGCTTAGGCGCGACGAAAGGGTCTATGGCGAAGCCAGAAGCTGGGTGATCTTTGATCTCTATAGATATTCCCGGCCGGGAATGTTGCGACGACTTTCGTGCCAACAGCGGGCCCGCTCTCGATATGAAAGTTGCCGCCGAGCCTCTGGACGCGTTCCTTCATCCCGCGAAGTCCCCAGTGATCCGTCTGCGAGGCGGATGTGGTCAAGTCGATGCCGCGACCATTATCGATGCAAAGCATCGCAAAGCTCTTAGGCCCATGCTGTAGCACAACCTCAATTTGAGCCGCCCCAGAGTGGCGGTACGCGTTGGTCAGCGCCTCTCGCCCGACGAAGTACAACTCTCCGAGGGCGTCCCTCTGCATCTCCCGTGCTTCGCCCTGGCTGGTGATCTTGAGAAGCTTAGGCTCACCTGCAGCAAGATCCTCACCAGCGCGCCTCAGCAGACTCTGCAGATCGGCGTGCTCCGCAAGGTGTTCGCCACGCAGGTCGCTGACACGATTTCTCCCTTCCACGAGGAGGCGATCTGCGGACTGCAACGCACGCTCGAGTAAGTGCCGGGTCCTGGAGCTCTCAGGAGTGGACTGTGCAGCTACATGGAAGCTCATGAGTAGGCCCTGCATGCCCTGGAGCAAGGTGTCGTGGAGTTCGCGTGCAATACGGATGCGTTCCTCCGCCCTTTGCTCCGCACGCTCACGAAGCGTGTTCGCAAGAAAACGGAAGCGTAGTGAGACGGTCGCTACCAGGCACACAACGCAAAGCAGAATGCAGGATGCGATAAACCACCATCTCTGATAGAAGGCCGGGCGTATCTGCAGGCTGAGTTCGACCGGTTGCGTCCAGTTTCCATCGCCATAGGATGCCTTGACGAAGAAGCGGTAGTCAGCCGGTTTCAAGCCCGTGTACACAGCCTCCGTACGCTTCCCTACTGTCTGCCAATCCCGGTCAACACCTTGCATGCGGTAGCTGTACACAACGTCCTCGGGCCGAGTTACGTTGAGGCCCAGATACCGGATGCGAAGCGTCGCGACATTAGGCGGCAGCGAAGCGTGATCGTTGAAGTCTTTTCCGTCCGCGTCGGCTGATTCAATATGCAGATCCGGCTGCTTCACTGGCGACCGGAAAGCAGATCGATTAAGAGACACGACGCCGTTCAGGGTGCCGAACCACAACGTTCCGGCGTCGTCTCGTACGGCCGAAGCCGATGCGATACCTGTCATCGCGGGACCAACAAAGTCACTCTCGTGCATCTCAGAGCTGAGGATCCCGTGCCCGGGATCTTCAAGCCCGGCCTGCATCTCGAGCGCCGGAACATGAATGATGCCGCGCTGTCCATTGATCCAGACCTCTCCATCCGCTGCCTGGACGAGACCTGAAACCATCTCGGCGTTCTCTGGAACCGCAAACAGCAAACGCTGGAACACGCCTGATTTATAAACGGCGATCCCCTCCGACCCAAGCACGAAGAGTCCTGACGAAGTCTGCTGAAAGGCGGTGATGTTTCCCAGCAAACCGCCTTCAACCGGAAGACGCGTCGCAGTCTTGTCGTGCACCGCAGCCAGATAGCCGTCGAGCCCTCCCAAGTAGAGCGTTCCCGACGTGTCCTCCAACGAGGCATGAATGGGTGTTCCGTTGAGGTCGGGAACGAACGGCTGCCAGCCACCCCGGACAAACTGCCAGAGCTTCGATTCGCTTGCACCATGCTCCGCAACAATGACGCGATGATCGCGCGTCTCCAACACATCCGAGAAACCCCAGTTGTCCAAGTAACTGCCGTGTCCGGAGAGCAGGGGCAGACGATGAACACTGGTGCCTTCGACAAGTGAAAGCCCACGTGCATCGAGCATCCATGTACTTCCATCGTCGCGGCACACCAGCTTGTAGGGCCCGTCCTGCCCGTGAACCTGTGTCGATCTGCCGTGAGTGAAGTGCATTAGAAGGCCGGACCGGCTACCGACCCACAGGCTGCCCTGTGGATTCGCGCAGAGGATCCAGGAACTACCGACGAGCCCAGGTGTCAACGGCACCAGCGTCGAGGCGCGGAACCTCTCAAGTTGGCGCTCGCCGCCAATCCAGATGCTGCCATCAGCGTCCTCGACCATAGCGTGGGAATCGCTGTTGCCGAGTCCCTGCGCACTGGTGATGCGATCCGTCAGCCAGTTGTCGCCGTTACGTGAGTACCGCGTCAGTGCGGGGCTCCGCTCTCCGTATTTACCGATGTCATTCTCCAGAACCCATAGCGATCCATCGTGCGAGACCAGGATCGCGTTGACGTCGCTGTGAACGAATGGGAACGCAAGCAGGTGACCCTCCGGATCGAAGCGGCGCAGATCAATCCCACGTATCTCCCCCTTGTAGCGTTTCGGTGTCTGCCCGACCAGCCACACGTTCCCGTCGCTGGCCTCAACGAAGTGAATACCGCCTTCGGCCACTATGCCTGTCGCTTCGAAGTTGGTATCACCATCCGCACGCCGGTAGAGGTGGTCGTCGACTACGGCCCACAGGGTGTTGCGCGAATCGATAAAGATCCCAGAGATGAGAGTCGGGTGAGCGACTGGCCCCCTCTCCACATGCCAGATATGGTCTTGCGCGCACCAGGCCACGTCATGGTCGTTGACGACAGCCCAGATTCGGCCGGAGCGGTCCTGCTGTAAGCTGTCAAACCTTGCATGCTGCCCTTCAAAGATCCCAGCATCCACGCTGGACGTGCCGTGAAGGTACACCGCACCTTTCGCCAGGCCGACGACCCACAGACCTCCATCGCGGGAGACAAAGAGGGACTGCACCTTGCGGGAGATTGCAGGAACGCCCGCCGACAAGGGCATGGGAAAAGGACGGAAGGTGTATCCGTCGTAGGAGTAGAGGCCGGCGACAGTCCCGATCCAGAGCCGTCCATCCGGTGTTTGGGCGAGGGCTGTGATGCCTTGTGGTGCGCCGCTGCGCCCAGTCCAGGACGTGCGCACCATCTGCTGAATCGCCTCAAGTTGTTCCGCAGTAGCACAAGCCGACACAAGCAGCCAGCCCACCACAACCCACATGAGCCGGCGCTGGCACCTTACCTCTGCGCGCATCTCACCCGGTGCGCTGAGCGACTGGTGGCGGCGCATCCCCTTCGCCCAGGATCGAAAGCGAGCGCTTGGAGGGCATTCCCGGATGTGCTCGCCTCCGAATATCACAGGGTGAGTATACGGACCACGGCCCGGTCGACCGATCCTTCACGAGAGGAGAGCAGCGGGTAAGCGCAGGCTGCGGGTCGATCCATATGCCGCCATCGTGTCTCTCCCTTTCCGGCGCAAGACGGTTTACCGCGCCATCCCGCAGAGGAGAAGCTGGAGGAAAAGCTCCATCTTCCGATGGACGACAGGGTGATGTGCAGCTCCGTACGATGTGCTCCAAAGTAGAAACACTGCAGAGTCACCTGCTCCGATCTGTCCTGGACAACAGGTGACGCCTGTCCTACCGGAGCTTCTATTGAGTCGCGTCGTCATCCCTGCACTGCTCTCCACTGTTCTAGCCTCCACGTCCTTGTTCGCCCAACTGCCGGCAGGCTCCATTGGCGGAACCGCGACGGATCCGAGCGGCGGCGTTCTCCGAGGCGTGCACGTTATCGCGATGGATGAGCGGCAGGGCGACACTCGCGAGGTTTATACAAACGCCGAAGGCAGCTTCCTCCTGTCGGACGTCTCCCCTGGGAGCTACGCGCTTGATCTCACCGCAGCTGGCTTCACGACGGTGCGCATTCACGTGCAGGTCGATCCAGGCAGATCGGTCACCCTTCGGACGATTCTCCAGATTGCCGCCCAGACCAGTGTTGTTGAGGTCAGCAGCAACACACAGCAGCAGGTGGACCTCACCCAGTCCATGTTGCAGGGCCAGATCACCGCGGCGACTATCCAGAGCATCCCGCTCAACGGCCGCAACTTCCTCGAACTCGCCTTTCTGCTTCCCGGCAATCGCCCCGCGCCCAACTTCGATCCCACCAAGACCAACACCGTGGAGATCAGCTCAGCCGGCGGCTTCGGCCGGGGCGGCAACATTCTGATTGACGGAGCCGACAACAACGACGAGGTCGTCGGCGGCACACTCTCCAACTTCCCCCAGGACTCCGTCGCTGAGTTCCAGATCGCCACCGCCCGCTTCACCGCCGAGGTCGGCCGCTCCGGCAACAGCATCATCAACGTCGTCACGCGCTCCGGCGCTAACCAGGTCCACGGCTCTGCCTTCCTCTTCGAGCGCAATCGCCACCTGCAGGGCCTGCCCGCCACCTTCGACCGCTCCCAGCCGGTACCTCGCTTCGATCGGGAGCAGATAGGCGGCTCCGTCGGTGCGCCGTTTTGCAAAGACAAGGTCTTCGGCTTCTCCTCTCTCGAGTTCCGCAACCAGAACGCCGCGCTCCAGACTGGCACCCGCGTCTTCGCCTCGGCGCCCTTTGGTGACACACCGTATTACGGTCACATCATCAACACTGCCGCTCCCGCACCCCTGCGCGACCTGCTGCTCTCGAACCGCGTCGACCTCCACGCCAACGAGGGCAATCTCTTCACTCTGCGTTACAGCTTCAACCGCTCCACTGACACCTCCCAGGCCAGCGCCGCGCAAGCTACACCCCTCTCCACCGCCGCCGAACGACAGAACGCTCTTAACCGCTTCCACTCCGCTGTCGCCACATGGACGCGCATCTTCGGAACCACCCGCACCAATGACCTGTCCTTCCACTACGACAACTTCTTCAATACCATCCCTCCCTACACGCAGAACGCCTCCATCACCAACCCGCAGCTCGGCCTGACCAACGAGCTTCTCTTCCCCGATCTCGCCGACGGCGCCA
The DNA here is from genome assembly GCA_964247625.1 of uncultured Acidobacteriaceae bacterium. Lineage (GTDB taxonomy): Bacteria > Acidobacteriota > Terriglobia > Terriglobales > Acidobacteriaceae > Edaphobacter. The sequence continues at coordinate 185,573 of CAXTVA010000001.1, read as the reverse complement.
ACTTTAACCTGCCGCAGGCGACGCGCATGAATCGGTATCAGCTCCGCGACGCGTTCACCACCGTCCTCGGCACACACACCCTGCATGCCGGTGCGGAGTTCCAGCACTACACCGTCGACGGCCTCATCAACGTCTTCGGCAGTGGCTCCGTCATCCTTGTCTCCGACTTCGGCTTTCAGGACCTCAACGGCGACGGCGTGGTCAATGATCTCGACATTCCAGTAGCGGTGGCCATCCACAGCACCGCACCGGTCACGCCCGTGCCCATCCCGTTCATCACAAACAATTACACCGGCCTCTACGTGCAGGATGACTGGCGAGCCACGCATCGCCTGACGCTCAACCTCGGCCTTCGCTGGGAGTACGACTCCGACGCCACAGGGCAGGGCGCCGCGCATCAGCCATGCCCGTCGCTCACCTCGCTGCCCGCCCAGCCCTGTACCTGGATGGCGAACGTCCTGCCCCTGCATAAGACTCCAGACGGCAAAGACTTCGGTCCGCGCGTCGGCTTCGTCTTCGATCCATTTGGCCGCGGCACCACCGTGCTGCGCGGCGGCTACGGCATCTACTACGACCGCGTGATCCTCGAGGCTGGCTCGAAGGAGCTCGTGCAGAATGACCGAGCGCTGACAGTCACGCAGTATGGCGGCTCCAGTTGCGTCATCCCGGGCACCCCCGCCCCCGCAGCGCTCGGCAACTGCTTCGCTCCCGGCGCACAGTTCGCCCCCGGCAGCCCCACGCTCAGCAGCGCCTTCAGCGGACCGCACCAGACCGGCGGGGTCGGCATCGTGGCCCTCGGGCCGGACTCGCACCACCCGCTCTTCCAGCAGCTCTCCTTCGGCGTGCAACAGCAGCTTCACGGTGACTGGCTGCTCAGCGCGGATGGCCTCCACGTCTTCGGCGAGCGTGAGCTGATCGGCCACCTGCTTCGCTCCACCACCTCGACCTCGCCCTATGTGCAGTGCCCGGGAGACAACCAACTCTGTCTCATCACCGACCCGGTCACCGGTATCACGGACAGCGTCACCGAGCTCGACTCCTCCGCCAAGAGCTGGTACGACGGCCTCCTCGTCAGCGTGGGCCGTCGCTCCGGCCGCATCAGCCGGCTGCCCTATAACGTCAACCTCAGCTACACGCTCTCCAAGACCTTCGACTACTCCGACGACGACCAGCTCGAAGACGGAAACGCCGATGAGCAGGTCAACCTCGTCGAAGGCACCGCCGGCCTGCGCAAAGAGAAGGGCTACGCCCTCACGGATGAGCGCCACCGCCTCACGCTCTACGGCGAAGCCATCCTGCCCTACGGCTTCAGCCTCGCGCCGCTCTACACCTTCGGCTCCGGCGTGCCCGCGGATACCTTCCTTCCCGGAACAGCCAACATCGCAGGCGCCTCCGGCTCACGCCTCCCCTTGCTGCCGCGCAACGCGCTCGCCCGCAAAGTGAAGAACAGCGATCAACTCAACGCCGCGATCGACCAGTGGAACGCCCTGCCTGCCTGCCCCGGAACCTACCCCTGCAACGCTGGCGGCCCCATCGCCCACGTACCCGGTGGCCTCAACTTCTTCAGCCCGTTCAGCTCGCTCGATCTGCGCCTTCGTAAAGACATTCGCCTCCGCGAGCATGCAACGTTCTCTCTGCTCGGTGAGGGTTTCAATCTCTTCAATCAGGTCAACATACGCGGCAGCAACAATGCCAACTTTGCCGGACGCAACATCTCCATCTCGCCGTCCACCGAGAGCGCCCCCATCCAGTCCAACTTCTACCAGGCCGTCACCACGGCGGGTGGGTTCTTCGGCTCCGGCGGCCCACGCACCTTCCAGTTCGCCGCCCGTCTGGAGTTCTGAGGAAGACTCTCAAGTCGGAGGCTACCAGTTCTGACCGTACCGCCCACTCTATGACGACCACCCATCTCCCGATCATCGAAGAAGCCACCGCCTCGCCTGAGGTCAGCGCACTCTACGCAGAGTTCCGCGAGCGCTTCAAGCGGCCGCACGTCCCCGGTATCCTCATGTGCTTCGCCACACACCCACCGCTGCTCGAACACATGATGGGCCTAGCTCAGTCCATGCTCTTCAGCGAAGGTGCGCTGGGCCGCTCGAACAAGGAGCTCATTGCGACCTTCCTCTCCGCCCGTAATGAGTGTGCCTACTGTGCCGACAGTCACGGCACCTCCCTGTTGCAGCAAGGCGCGTCGACCGGCCTGCTTCAGGCAGCCATGGCCTGTGATCTCGCATCGCCTGCACTCGATCCATCGCGGCAGGCTCTTCTGCGCTTCGTCGGTAGGATCAACGACCACGCCGGCCATCTTCATCCCGACGACGTCGCCGGGCTCCAGGCCGCCGGCTGGAGCGATCTGCAGATCGCTGAAGCCGTTCACCTCACCGCCCTCTTTGCCTGCTTCAATCGCGTCGTCAGCGCCTTCGGTGTGCCCTCGCAGGAGCTGCTGCCCACCTCGGCGCCAGACCCGCACTCCACCGCAGGTGCCCATTGAACATGCCCGCGTTAGACGCCGCTCCGCAGCCCGAAACCACCCTCACCTACCCAGGCTGGTCGGTCCTCGCCGCTGCCTTCGTCGGCGTTATGGTGAGCTTCGCGCCCATCGTCCCCTACACCTTCAGCCTCTTTCTTGATCCTCTCCACGCGGCCTTCGGCTGGCAGCGGCAGTCCATCGGTGGCGCCTTCGCGCTCGCCGCCATCACCGTTGCCTTCGTCTCGCCACTGATTGGCCTGCTGCTCGATCGCTTCCCCCCGCGCCGTATCATCCTGCCCGCCATCATCATCCTCGCCGCTGCGCTCGCATCGCTTGCCCATCTCGGCCCGGACATCCGCCGCTTCTATCTCACCTTCTTCATCATGGGCTTGGTCGCCAACGGCACGGCGCAGTTCGCCTACACGCGCACCATCTTCACCTGGTTCAGCAGGCACCGTGGCCTCGCACTCGCGCTTCTGCTCACCGGCAGCGGCGTCGGCTCCATCGTCCTTCCGCCCGCCACGCAGTGGTTCATCACCCATCACGGCTGGCGCAGCGGCTATCTCTTCCTCGGATCGATCGCACTGCTCGGTCTTCCCCTCACCGCCCTGCTCGTTCGCAACCACTCCGCCAGACACCACGCCTCCATAGCAGACGCCACCGCCGGCGTAAGTGTCGGCGCAGCCCTGCGCAGCCTGCCCTTCTGGGTCCTCGCCACCATCACGATGCTCTCGGCCTTTAGCGAGAACGGCCTCGTCACGAACCTGGCCGCCATGCTGCACGATCATGGCGTGGGCCTCAGCGCCGCGGCGCTCGCGCTCTCTGTCCGCGGTGGCGCTGGCATACTTGCCCGGCTCGGCACGGGCTACCTCATCGACCGTCTTCCCGCGCAGCGCGTGCAGACCCTTATCCTTCTGCTTTCGGTCGCCGGCACACTCGTGCTCGCGTTCGCGGGAACCACGCCAGTCGCGCTGCTCGGGGCCGCGTTGCTTGGCGCGGGACTTGGCAGTGAGACAGACATCGTCCCCTACCTGTATGCGCGCTACTTCGGCCGCAAACACTTCTCCGTGCTCTACGGCCTGAACTGGACCGCCTACGCTGTCGGCGGCGCCACCGGACCGCTCGTCATCGGCCACCTCTATGACCGGCATGGCACCTACGAGCCGCGTTACATTATTGGCCTCGCCGCCGTCGCACTTCTGGCAGTCTTTGTCAGCCTGCTTCTGCGAGACGGCACCGCTTCCGTCCTCGTCACCAAGGATCTCCCCTCAAAGCCGACCCTCACCTCGGAGGAAGACCATGCCCCATATCGCCCTGCCTGACAACATGCCCGGCATCACCGCCGGCTTCGCCTTCCGCCCGGACACCGCGAAGCCCATGCGCGAGCTGGCGCACATCCTGCTGCATACCTCTGGGCACGACGGCTTCAGCTCCCGCGATCGCGAGCTCATCGCCACCTTCGTCTCCTCACGCAACACCTGCTACTTCTGCGCAACCAGCCACGGCGCAGCCGCTACCCACCTTCACGGCGGCGATGCCACCCTGGTCGAGCAGGTCATCCGCGACTATAGAAGTGCTCCCCTGCCCGACAAGCTCAAAGCGCTCCTCGCCATCGCCGAACAGGTACAGATCGACGGCAAACGAGTTACACCGGAGCTGATCGCCAAAGCGCGTGACTACGGCGCGACCGACCTCGACCTCCACGACACAGTGCTGATCGCCGCCGCGTTCTGCATGTACAACCGCTACGTGGACGGGCTGGCCACCTGGCAACCGACAGGACACGAGATGTATCGAGAGATGGGAAGCATGATGGCCGAGCGTGGCTACACCCGAGCCGAGATCTAGCCTATGTCGGCATCATCATCGCGTCATGCAAATCAATGCCGTGGCGACTCCGCGTTCGCCGGGCAAATCCGGTCAAAGACGAAGTGGAACGCGCCGTCGAGCGAAGGCCCGGCGACACAGCTCTATGCGGTAAAGCGGCAGCGTAAGTGCATCCCCTACTGAGAAAGCCCAACCCGCTGTGTCAAGTCGATGAAGCGGGGATCACTGCGGATCGGGTCGAAGTACGGGTGGCTCTTTAGGAACTGCAGGATATTCGATCTCTCCCGGTACGCCCTCTCGAGCCAGTAGAACGCATGTTCGTTGTCGCCAAGGCCCAGGTACGCGTTTACGAACGCGCCCGCAGGAATGTACCCTGCCTCCTTGCGTCGCTTCAGCTCCCCAAGAAGCCGCAGCGCGTCATCGCGTCGCCCCGCGTGAGCATACGCCCGGATCAGGATGCCGGTCGCGGCAGGACTCCTTGAAAGGGAGACTGCCTTTTCCAGTGCTGGAACAGCATCCGGCGATTGGTCGTTGGCGATCAGCGCGAATCCCAGGCCGGTCAGGGTGCCCACATTGTCCGGCTGTATGGCCAAAGCGCTGCGCGCTTCGCGAATCGCTTGATCATAGTGATGAGCCTGAAACAGGATCCAGGCGACACTCCCACCTGAAACACCGACCGGGTCCAGGGCTCGGGCGCGCTTGATCGTGTTCACCGCTTCGTCCGTTCGTCCCTGACATACCAGCCATAGGGCGAACCACTGATGAGCCTCCGCGCTGTTGGGGTTCAATGCGAGAGCGCGCTTGTACTCCGCTTCGGCTTCGCCCCAATGCCACTCCTCTTGCAGAACGTTGGCCAGCACAACATGGGCCTCGACAAGGTCCGGATCAATGGCCAGCGCCCTTCGGGCGAAACTCGCGACTTTGGGTCGTGTCTCTTCCGGAGAGACTCCAGCAAGAACCGTCCCGAGCATGGTGTAGGCCTCCGCCAGGCCCAGGTACGCTGGCGCCGAGAGTCAGCCAGAGGCTCGTCCGGCGCGTCGAGACCGGCTTATCGACTTCCGACGTAGCTTGGGAGCTTTGTTCGGGGGGAGGGACTTCGATCTCAATGTCGGGCCGCTTCCGGCTCTGCAGCCATTCGTTCAACTCTCCGGGCACGGCGTAGACGGATCCCCGCTTGTCGTGCACGTGCCGGTGCACGGGCATCCCCTCGCGCTTCTCCCAGCGCTGCACGGTCGTGATATCTCGGTTCAGATAGCTGGCGATCTCCTTCCAGGAATCGAGTCGCCGTTGTTCCACGCCCAACACCTGTAAAGGCAATCCGCTCATTGCGTTCTCTCGAAGTTGCCGGAGCATCGCCGTAAAGTGCCGCGATTATACTCCGCACCGCAAAAGGCGGCATGAGACGGCATACGCACGATCCAGCGCGATGCCGCTTGCTCGGAGCTCCGACCTGCCCCACCTTGCAAACACAGACACCCATTGCATTGGAGATCCCATGACTCGCTTTCACCGATCGACCCTCGCCATCCTCGCACTTGCCCTTGCTTCCTCCGCATGGGCCCAATTCGAACGCCGGTCGTTCTTCCACCACGTCCACGGTCTGATCAACGACTACACACCGTCCACGGTCGCCGGCGGGCCGTACGAGATGCGCGGTCCCTGGAGCCTTGACCTCCATGAGGACTGGGCCGACTTTACCGCGACCTTCAACATGGAAACCTCAGACTACGGCGTGAACACCGGCGTGGTGGACCCGACCATGCCTCCCAGCCGAGGCGCCCACACCCATACCATCAGCCTCACCCACGCCGCACTCTCAACCGACACCAGCCACTGCCCCGCCTACAGCCCGGCTACGACCGGTCCGGTCATCGTGGTCACCGGTCAGCCCCATATTCTGACGGGCAACGGCAGTCCCGCCCCTTTTCAGGCCAAAGGACTCTCCACCTTGTGGATCTGTATAGCCGGCGGCAACGAGCTTCCCTTCTCCAACTTCGCGATGACCTTTTCGGAGGGACCGGCTACGACCCACTTCGGAACGTATGCGATCCACGGCGTCGTTCTTCCAGAGCCCCGTTGACCATGCAGTCAATCGCCGGTGAAGAAAGCTCCGGGCCAGCTCCGGCGAGGTATCTCTACTGCGCCCTGCGACGGTTTGCGAGGCCGAGGCCTGCAATGTACACGTAGCAAAGTACCGGAAGCAGGAAGGCCAGTTGAAGACCGACGGAGTCGGCCAGCTTGCCGGTGGCTAGCGGGACGATTGCTCCGCCAACGATAGCGGCGATCATGAGGCTCGAGCCCTTGCTCGTGAGTTGCCCCAGGCCCTGTATGCCGAGAGCAAAGATCGAAGGAAACATGATGGAGTTGCAGAGACCGACAGCCAAGAGGGAGTACATCGCAAGGTGTCCGTGGGCGGTGACCGCAGTCACGATGCAAAGAATGGAGCAGAAAGCCGCGCCCCCAAGGATCGGTCCTGTCGGCACTCGGGTCAGGATCGCGGAGCCGATGAACCGGCCAAGCATGGCGCCACCCCAGTAGAGCATCAGGTAGCCCGCTGCTCGCGCCTCGGTGAAGGCGGCGATGGACGGAAGCTCCATGAAGCTGATGAGAAGGCTGCCGATGGAGACCTCCGCGCCCACGTAGACGAAGATGCCGAGCGCACCGCCAAGCAGCCAGGGCTGGTGCCAGACGCTCTGCTGCGAGAAGCTGGAATCGTACGCTCCGGGACGGAAGTCGCGAGTCTGGTCGAGGACGGACTGCTGCGGCTTGAGCTTGATGGACGCGAGACCGATTGCCAGCAGGAAGAGCGCGAGCGCCATGGCAATGTAGGGAAGACGAACGGAGCCAGCCTCCGTGACACGGTAGAGCTGACGCGAAGCTTCGGACATCCTGTGCAGGGTTGCGGGTGATACAGGCCTGGCGTCCTTCAGGATGAGCATGGCGCCGAAGAAAGGCGCGATGAAGGTGCCGACGGAGTTGAAGGCCTGCGCCAGATTGAGGCGGCTCGAGGCCGTGCGCGGCGGACCGATGATGGTGACGTAGGGATTCGCAGCGACTTGCACGGTGGTCATGCCGGCTGCGAGCACAACAAGCGCGCAAAGAAAGACGGGGAAACTGGCTAACGCGGTAGCGGGAACGAAGCCGATGGCTCCGACACCCATGATCAGCAGACCGCCGACCATCGCGCGCTTGTAGCCGAGAGTGTCCACCAGCTTTGCACCCGGATAGCTGAAGACGAAGTACGACGAGAAGAAGGAAAACTGGACGAGCATGGCCTCGGCGTAGGAGAGCTCGAAGATGCTCTTCAGGTGAGGAATGATCACATCGTTGAGGCAGGTGAGGAAGCCGACCATGAAGAAGAGCGCGATGGCTACGGCCATGGCGCGGACGTCGGTCTCTGCGGGCGCGGTCTCGTCTGCTTGATCTTCCAAAGCGCTGTTGAAAGTGGGTTGCAAACGGGTTCCTATCGGAGACTGGCGGAGCTGGAGTCAGTAACAAACGAAGCCGTCGCGGCCTCTGCTGCAAGGGGCTCGACGGCTGAAGGGAGAGTGGCGCGTCTACAGGTGTCGCGCCTGAGGCACGCTGCGTTGGCACAGGGGCGAGACTCGACCTTCAGGAAGGCCGTGTGTTGCAACTCGGCGGGACGGATGACACTCAATCGTCGCATCTCTTCTCCTCTCTTTGCTGATGAACAGATTCTTCGTCTTCGTGGCGAAAGCGATGGCGCCTCCGCCACGAACCGTTGCCAGCATTCAGTCCCAAGGATCGGCGCCGAGCAGTTTGCGGCCGAGCGGGGTGAGGACTGCCGTCTCGTATCTGGTGCGTTCCCACTCGCGTGGGTCGCCGGGGAACGCAAAGCCCTCCGGGGCGCGGCGTTCTTCCCATGATTCAACGCGGCGTGTCCGGAGCTCCTCGTTGTCGACCGCTGCCGGAGTCATCGAGATGTACTGGGCCATGCGCACCTTGTTCTCCGAGGTGTTGGGCCGGATGCCATGGGCAAGAAGGCTGTTGAAGATCATCAGATCGCCGGCCTGCATCGGGACGGGATAGACCTCGAAGCCGTCCACGTTAGGCCGAAAGCCGTCGCGGTCGGCAGGCTGACGCTGCTTCCACTCGTCAAAGTGATGGAACAGCTCCGGCACACACTGAAACCCGCCGGTCTCGCCGTCGACATCGACGAGCGAGAGTACACCCTGAACGTTGACCGGCAGCGGCTCGAGAGTGGTGTCGACGTCGGTGTGGATGAAGCCGGCAAAGGCGCGCCCGCTGCGATTCGGTGTGTTCAGATTGGCGCGGTCGATGGTGACCCAAAGGTGTTCGTCGTCCCAGATATCGACGAAGGCGTCATAGACGCGTTGGGTCTGCCGGTTGTCCCAGAGCGCCTGGTGGTTGTAGATCTCGACCATGCCGCTGTTATTGAGCTCCTCCATAGCGTGGTTGCGGAGCTGCGCGGCGTTCCACGTCGACATGTCGTTCGGATCCATCTCCTGGAACTCCCAGAGGAGCTTCTTGAGCGTCTCGACGTGATCCGCGGACACTGCCTGCTTGACCACGACGAAGCCGTAGGTCTGCCAGTGCTTGAAGTCTTCGGGTGAGAGCACGCGCAGAGGAAGCTTCTTCTGGATAAGGTGAAGGGGCTCCCGCACGATGGTGGGAGTGAGTTTGTTGTCGCCAGGCTTGCCCGCGACCGCTTCTTCGACTGCTGCTGCTTGATTCATAACGTCTCCTCAGCGCCCGTTGCGCACAGGAGAACGATAGGCAGTTGCAGCCCGGATTTGTTTGCTCAGGATTCTAAAAACCGATACTGGAATCGCATGTCGATGAGGGCAAGAGATAGAATTCCACCACTCACGGGACGGTATGCGGCCTTACCTCGAACACATCGCGGCATCGCAGGAGGGATCCTGGACTCTCTTTGACCGGCGCCTTCCGGCCATCCCGTTCGAATGGCACTACAACCGCGAGTACGAGCTGACCCTGACGCTGAACAGCCGCGGGCAACGATTCATCGGGGACAGCATGTCCGCTTACGACGATGGCGACCTGGTCCTGATCGGACCTACGATTCCGCACACCTGGTGTTCGAGCGAGAGCGCGGGTGCAGGAGAGACTCACCAGGCGCTGGTGCTTTGGTTCAGCGAGACCTTCGTCCAGAGCCTGATTCGATCGCATATCGAACTCCGGTCTGTGCAGATGTTGCTTGAAAGCTCGACGCGAGCGCTTGAGTTCTCCATGGACGTGAGACAGAGAGCGAGGGCCATGATCTGCGCCATGTTGACCCAGACTGCGGAGGATAGGCTTCCGGCGCTGCTGCAGCTACTGCTGCTGCTCTCCCGCGACAGGCAGGCAAAGCCGCTGACCTCCGCATCGACGCAGGCGCCCTCGTCCATGACGGAGGAGCGCATCGGCAAAGTCCTGTCGTATCTGCATGGCAACTACCGGGAGCAGAGCTCGGTGGCAAGGCTGGCCAAGGTTGCAGCTCTTAGCCCCAGCTCTCTGCATCGGTTATTTCGACTGCAGACGGGCATGACAACAAGCGATTACGTCTCTCAGCTGAGGATTGGCAACGCCTGTGCTTTGCTGGTGAACAGCAGCAAGCCAGTCGCCTTGATCGCCGACGAGGTTGGCTACCGCAATCTCGCAAACTTCAATCGACAGTTCAAAGCGCTGAAGGGGAAGACGCCCCGCGCCTTCCGCGAAGCCTTCGACGCAAGGTGACCCACCGACGAGTGCAGGCAAACGTTCCAGACCGTTGAAAAGACTGTTGCTGCTCTTGTACTGCAAGCACAGAGAAGGTTAGTAGGGGGCCAAACTTATGAAGTGGCACAGCATTCACCTGGACACTGCCACTAAGTTGTTGCTTCTATGGTGGGCATAGCAGGATTTGAACCTACGATCTCCACCATGTGAGGGTGTGTAAGGAGAGGCTTGACGGACATTCTAAATGACCTGTAGGCCGGATGAGTTGTTGAAATCCGGTATTCCGGGCCGTATTTAGCATCAAACTGGCATCAACTTTACCAGGGGAAACGCTGGCCGACCCGCCCTTTGCCGGAGCACATAAATCCATAGCGCGAATCACCCCGAAGTGTGATTGTGCTGATGAGGTTCAAGGCAAGCGGGAAGGTTGCCATTGTGTCCTCGCTACGTAGGAATGCAAGGCTCCGACCTCTATCGATGTCCGGTCCGGATAGTCAGGCAATACCTCCTCAACATAACTCATCCGTTCACACCAAATGCTTAGGAATACGCAAAATCAGTTTGCGTTCGGCATTGTGGACACCTGGGCTGACGGTCTTAGCATAACGAGAGAGTAACGTTAGAAAACTATCCGATCATGGCCACGCGGCGTCCTGCGCGAACGGGGAGCATGTCTTTGAGGCTCAAGAAGCTTTGTATAGGTGGTTCACTCCTTAGACGTTGTCTTTCTGGATGCGTGCTGGCATGCTGTTTGCTAATGCCTGCGCAGACACCAAGCGACGGCTTGGCGAACGCTTCAGGATTGGAACCCGTTCCTCCAAAAGTTTCGCATTCTTTTGAGCCGTCGTACGTCGACAGCACGGTGAATCCTTGCCAAGACTTTTACAAGTATGCCTGCGGAGGGTGGACCAAAAAGAATCCCGTGCCCGCCGACGAAGAGCGTGTGGCGATCTTCGAACAAATGAATGATCGTAACTTCTATCTGCTTTACAAAGAGCTTGAACAAGCCGCGACATCGCCACACACACAGCTCCAGCGGCAGTACGGCGCCTTCTTCAAGGCCTGCATGGACGTCGAACAAGTGGACCGCGAGGGCGTTGACCCACTGAAGCCGACCCTGGCGTCTATCCAAGCTCTTACAAGTAAGCACGATCTCGCCCGGCTGCTCTCAGATCCACAGCTGCGCGTCATCGGCTTCCTCACGTTATCCGTTGAACAGGATGCGAAAGATTCACGGAAGCAGCTGCCCGTATTGCGCGAGAGCGGCCTCACGCTGCCGGCACCAGACTATTATTTGGCTCAAGGTCCTCAGGACGAAGCAATCCGGGGCAAGTATCGAAACTATCTCACCCAGATCTTCGCTCTTCTAGGCGACTCACCTTCAGTTGCCAACGAAGAGGCTGGGAATGTGATCGCCATCGAAACAAGCCTGGCGAAAAGCATGCTGTCGAAGAGCCAGCTCCGAGACGCGAGTAATGTCTACCATCCCATGAGCCTAGCTTCACTTCAGCAGCTTATGCCTGACCTCAGATGGCAGGTCTACTTCACACGTATCGGCGCCCCGAGATTCGCGAAGTTGAATGTGGAGCAGCCGACCTATGTAAGGACCGTTGCAAGTGTGATCTCCACTTCTTCTCTGTCTGCGATAAAAAGCTACCTCCGCCTGCATGCGGTTACCGCGGTAGCACCTTATCTGTCCGCTCCATTTGAAAGGGCATCCTTCGCGCTGTTCCATGCCACACTGCGGGGGCAGGCACAAGAGCAGCCACGCTGGAAGAGTTGCACCGTGTTGAGTGACCATGTCCTAAGTGACGCGGTCGGGCAGGATTGGATCGCCCGCAACTTCTCCGCAAAGAGCAAAGCCGACGCGGAGGCGATGATACACAGCGTTCGAGAAGCCTTCCGCGAGGAGATCGAAGGGCTGCCTTGGCTATCCGCCGACGCGAAGCAGGAGGCTCTTCGCAAGCTCGCCTCGATGCGAGAGAAGGTCGGGTATCCAGGCCACTGGCGCAGCTATTCGGGACTGCACCTCAGTCCGGCAACTTTCCTGGCCGACCTTCATCAGATTGAGCTCCTAAACAGGAGGTACGAGTTGAATCGGATTGGTAAAGCTGTTGACGAGTCCTCGTTCTACTGGACTGTTCCCGACGCTGACGGGAACTATGACGCGAGTCTGAACGACATTGAGCTGCCAGCTGGGATCTTGCAGCCTCCACGGTATTCGCCAAGCGCGGATGCCGCGTACAACTATGGAGGCTTGGGAACTTTTGTCGGCCATGAGATTACTCATGGGTTTGACGATGAAGGGTCACATTACGACGAGAAAGGAAATCTACGGAACTGGTTCACGGCATCGGATCGTCAAGCGTTCGATCAGATGACTTCGTGTCTTGTACAGGAGTACAGCAGCTTTCAGGCACTCCCAGATCTAAGGCTCGACGGAAGTCTAAGCGTGGGAGAGAACACTGCGGACAATGGCGGGCTCCGAATCGCCTATGAAGCCTTCCACGAATTTCTTTCCCAGCAGCCCCCTGCGCAGCAAAGCCGCAAGTTGGATGGCTACACGCCGGACCAACGATTCTTTTTGGGTTATGCACAGAGCTGGTGCGAGACGCGCAACCCGGAGTACCAACGCGTGCGCGGCAAGACCGACCCTCACCCACCAGGGGAGTTTCGCGTAAATGGATCGGTACAAAACTTTGAACAGTTTGGGCGCGCCTTCGAGTGCCACGTCGGACAGCCGATGATGCCGCGTAACCCCTGCCGCGTATGGTGATTGGAACCGCTGTAGCAACTACATGGCGATCAGGGCAGTGTGGCGCACTTCCCTGTCGTTGCTGGCTCTTCTGCACAGACCCGGCCAATAAGGATCAGCGTGCTTCTGCTGATTTCTCTTTAGGATTGAACATCGGCTCCCAACCTCGTGTTCTGGCTTTGCAACGCTCAACGAAGCGGTTCTCGCGCGACGAATAATCGAGAAACGAAAGCTCCTTTGAGTCTTCGTCACCTATGAGGCCAACTCGACTCAAACGCTCCCTTCCGGCACCTAAACGAAACACTTCGTGACCGGTGCTCCCATCAGGCGGGGATCACGCGCGGTGCCGACGAAATCTGTGAGGAAATCGAGGAAGAGTTTGACCTTTGGGCTTTGCCTGGCTGTCCCGTAGTACAACGCCGAAAGCACGGTTGGCTCGATTGACCATTTCGGCAGGACCTGTACCAGTTTGCCCCGATATTGTGGCCGCAGGGCCAGCCACATCGGCAGCGGTGCGATTCCTTGTGCTCCCAGCGCAAGCTGTAGGCGCAACTCCGGCTCGACCGATCGCACCGTACATTGAACGATTTGGCTGGTCGAGTCGGCTCCCTTAGTGAATGTCCATCTGATCTCGGGTGTCGGTGCAGCGCCAATGCACTGATGCGCTTGAAGGTCTGAGACGCGGGTCGGAGCTTCCGCACCGGCTAGATAGTCTGGACTTGCGAACAGGCCAACATATGCCGCCGGAAAGCGTTGGACACGGCGGGAGGTGTCTTTCGGCGTCATGACCTTGAAGACGATGTCGGTATCATTCTTGGGCTCTTGGTCCCAACGGGAGGCGTAAAGCGCAATATCCAGAACGAGCTCGGGCTGAGTCTTGGTGAAGAGAGGAAGTACCGGTGCCAGGACATCACGAGCGAAGATATACGGACAAAGAATGCGGAGATTCCCGGCTGGCCTTGTCCGGAACCTATCCAGCACATTGTCCCCATCCCTTAGCGACCCGAGCGCCGTTGTACAAGCAGCTGCGTATGCGCGGCCGGCATCCGTCAGGATCAGGCCGCCCGGATTGCGTTGCATCAGGAGCAAGCCTGTATGGCTTTCCAGACGCGTAATGGCCCGACTTATTGTCGATGCCGGTACATTCAATTCAATTCCAGCGCTGCTCAAAGTACCAAGACGTGCTGCCTCAGTAAATGCACGCAGGTCCTCAAGGCTGTATTTTGACGCATGCAAAGAGGCTTTGCGGATCACTGCCATTTACTCCACCTTCTGGAATTAAGAGTGAGAATACATGACACGGCGCCCCTCTCTGCTTCCAAACGATTCTCCGGAGGAGCGCCACAGCTTCTATTCGGGAGCTGAAGAGTCAATCAGTCTTTTCGTGGAAACGCTCACGAGAATTGTGCAAATCGCGTCGCCGGTGAGTAGCTAGACCGCTGGGGCATAGCAGTGCGCTGGCAGGGCAGCCCGCTACCATTTTGAAATGCGTTGTTCCTTGGCCAATCCGTAAGCGAATCGAAGCAGCTAGCGGAACTCCTGCAGTGGGGTGCGGCGTACATGCGGACGATGCGGGAAGAGGGATTTTTACGTTTGCTTGGACGCCTTACGTGGAGAAGCAAGCAAGCAGTTCCAGAATATTGCCCGGACGTGTGGCCTGCGACAAGTCTTCGGCGGGGGGCCAGGTGTCTGGCGGCCCCGCACCCGCAATGGCTTTAGGGCTTTGCCGATATTAAGGCTTGTACGTGGTCGAGCGTTTCCTTAGGCTCAGGACGCATGCGATAGTTCGGGTCCGCCTCTGCATAGCGGATCGTTCCGCGCTGATCCAACACAAAGCACGCCGGCACAGGCAGCTTCCATCCCTCCGCATCGTTGATCTCGGGGATATTCTTCGAGAATGCCGTCTCGTAAAGCTGCCGAAGGTTATCGGGAAATGTGTAGACGACGCCAAAGGCTTCGCCAACGTGGTTGCCCTCGTCGCGTAAGACGTTGAACCGGAACGGTGTCTTTTGCGTCCATTCCTCGATACCCGAAAGCGCCTGTGGTGTCAGAAAGACAATCTGTGCACCAGCCTGGAGAAAGTGGTCATAGATTTCTTCGTAGGCATTTGCCTCCTCAGCGCAGAAGGGACACCAGCCTCCGCGAGTAAACGACGCGACAAGTGGTCCCTTTTCCAACAAATCTACGGAGCTAACCAGATCGCCATGTTGATTCCTCAAAGTGAAGGAAGGAGCATGGGCCCCCGGCTTGAGTACATGATCAAGCAATCCATCGGACACGAGCGACTTCATATGTTTGTCCAGAATGTCGTCGACACCTGGTTTGAGGATTTTCTGAAGACGGGCATTCAACGCTTCGAGCTTTTCCTGAAGTGGCATATCACAACCTGCTTTCCTAATCGGTCGGCCGCCCGGTAAGTTCCCACAGCGCGCCGTTGTCTTGTCTGATTGGCCTTCCGGCTGCACCGATGCAGCACTCTTCTGCAAAGCGATCTTGCACCATTGTGAGCGTGCAGACATTCATGCAAAGTCATTTTGCAATGCAGCTGACTCCAACTATGCGTCGCGGATCATCAAATATTTGCGAAAGCAGGCAGAACGAGGAGTCAGAAGATGAAGAAGATAGTCCCGTTCTTCCGCGCTGCATTAGGTTTACTGTTCGTCGTCTTCGGAGCCAATAAGCTGCTGCACTTCAGGCCCGTACCGCTGCCGGCAGGCGACGCCGGTCTGTACTACTCCTTGTTATTCCGTCATCACATCATGTCCGTCGTAGCTGTCATCGAAGTCGCTGGAGGGGCGTTGTTGCTGCTAAACCGGTATGTGGCCCTTGGTTTATCCCTGCTGGCTCCAGTCGTCGTTAACATTCTGCTGTACCACTTCTTCTTCGATTCTTCGCGTATTGCTTTGGGCGTCGGTTCTGCACTCATCGAAGCAGCGCTAATGTATGCATATCGACGATCCTTCGCCAGCTTGTTCGTCATCGATACCAAACTTGCGTAGGCATCTTCTAGGAAAGTTCAAGTGCCGCAGGGGTCCGAATGATTACGGGAATCAATGTTGTTGACCCGAGAACCGGTTCTCTTACCGAGAACATGACGGTCACGTTCCGGCAGGAATGAATCGAGAACATTCGGCCCACGTCCGAACCTGATCGCAGCGCTGCGTCGATCGATGGCAGAGGCAAATTCCTGGTTCCCGGAAATGTTGACATGCATGCGCATGTGCTTGAGGACGATCATCCAGAAGACATTTTGGACCTGATGCTGTCGTACGGCGTTACGGGGTGGTGCAAGATGTCAGGCAACGCCATCCTTCTTTCCAGACGAAGCAGCGGTCAGCTGGCGCTAGCATCCGATGCGCCGGCGCTGCTGGCGATGCCCGGTCAAGTTTTGACATCCGCCAATGCTGCAGATGTGGATCAGGCGGTTGCAGAGGTGAAGCGTCAAAAGGCAGAAGGCGCGGATTTCATAAGACCATCTTTGTCCAGCGAGGGTGTTTTTCGCGGTGCTCCAGGAGGCGAACCGGCAGAACCTGCCTTATGCCGGACACCTGTCCCCCGGAGTCGATGCTGCCAGAGCTGCTGAAGCAGGAACGCGGTCGATCGAACATCTCTGGGTCTTAGCGAACTGCAGCTTATCAGCTGTTCGAAACGCGAGTGGCTCATCCGCATCGTGCTTGCGCTTCAACGAAAAGATGGCGTCACAACACATCGACAAAGCCATGAAACAGGCGGCGGCGAGCCCGATTCTTTTTCGCCTGCAGAGAGACGCGCAGGCCGACGCGGCCTGCCAGCGTGCCTTCCAAAATTGATTGTGTGTCTGCGGTCTCTGCTTCAGTTCTAAGCCGTTATGACTGGTAGATCCCGGCCAGTTGCCAACTGGCACCTCACGTCTTCGTTCCGCACTGAACGCTCTGGTTTCTGCTTGCTGGCACGCAGTGCACGTGAAGCGCACCGACTTTTGACCCTAGCGTACTTTACGCCCGTGCCATCGTAAGCCACAGCTTCCAGCCTTGCTCCGTAAAACAGCTTTGCAGATGGAACGCTCTTACCTACTGAAGATCGACGTCTCTTTGCGCTCGGGACGCTTCAGACCCACTTCTTGTAAGAAACGCAATTGCTGAAGAGCGCGCTTGAGACCTCCCGAATTCATGCCCGCCGTCCGGTAGACAACACGTCCATTGGCATCTAGGAGATAGGCCAGCGGGAAAGCTTCAGAGACTTCATGATTCTTGACACCGCCGCTCTTTCGAGTTCGCTTCCCAGTACTACTGGAAATTGCAGGCCCGCAGTATGTGTGTAGCTGGAGACCGTCTTTGCTGAGTCCCCGCGGTTCACGGCAACGATGGTCAAGCCCTGTTCGCAATACTTTTCGTAAAGCTTCTCAAATTCAGGAAACTCGACTCGGCAAGGTGCGCAGTTGTAGTAACGTGCGCTGTTCGTGTTCGGCCTTTCGCAGTGCGGCTTCTTTTTCCGTTTCCTGTTCTGGTGCTTCGGCCATGACGGGGGGCGGCTCCACGTCAGCTCCTTTGACGCGATGCGCGTGGTTCGTGTGCCCCGGGCATTCGTCCTCAAGGCAAACGGTTACCGTACGGCCAACGTTCTTCCCGAAGACGATGATCGCTGCCTTGGCACTGGGCAAGGTGGCTCCGCGTCAGAGTTATCCGGTTCCGGAAGTTCGTGGTCTGGTTCTTGTTGCGTGTGCCGGGACGCTGTTCCTGTGGGGAACGCCACGCGGTTTCGATTTGCACCAACTCAGGCCGCACAGCAATTTCGCGGTCGATGTGAGCGGTCACCTTGGCTTGAAAGCAAGCGGCGTCTAGGCACTGGGCACCCTGCACGTGGGCAAACAGGCTGGTATTGAAGCCGCTGCGACGTGGGCAGGTGACGCAAGCCCCGGCCTCGGGTTTCTATGCGGTCTTCCCTGTCGAAGGGTGCCTCCGCCGGTTCAGGTAGAGATTCGCCTGAATCCATGCGCTCAGGTGCTTGGCTGGAAGCAGGTGCGCTTCCTTGTCCGGCCAGTCTCTTCGCCAGCAGTTTTCGACGGCATCGACCTGATGCTCCTGCGGCAAACGCGCGATAAGGTTGGCGTGGCTGGCGTGATGCTTTCCTGCACAACCGCCTCTGCCACCTTGGGGATGAGTTGCAGGAGGCTAAGCCTCGCGTGGATGTGGCTGGCACTCTTGCCCGACTTCTCAACAAGCGGGGACACGTCGTATCCAGGAACGTCGAGCAAGCCTGAGACAGAGGCATCCCTGTCTGTTCGCGTTTGCGTTCGACTGGGCTTGAAGACGTAGATGACGAAAGCCGCTGCGCGAAAAGCGCTCCGGTCGGAGACAGCCAAACAAACGGGCCAACTTCCAGACGGCAGATTGTTGAAACACACTGTCACCCTTCGAGTGGTTCGTCCAGCAGCGCTACTTCCCGTTGCGACATGGGGACTGGCGCCCTGAAACGGCGAAGTAAAGGACAGATCAGATCGAGATCGACCTGATCTCCAAGTTCGGTTCTCGGAGCTTGGACTCCATCGACAAGTTTGAGTTGCAAACGCATGTGAACCATCTGGCAAGAACCTATTGCCAGGATCGAGTGAAACAGGCGCGGTCTTATCTCAAGTCCATCTTTGACGAAGCAATTGAGCAGGAGTTCATGGCCAAGGATCCGACTTGGACGCTGAAGACTGCCAAGAACCTTCGGCCGAAAGATAAGCAGATTCTGACCGGGGAGCAAATGGGAGCGATCCTGACGCGAGCCGAGCGACGTGACCGGCTGGTCCTGATGCTGGACATGACGGCTGCCCTACGCCCAGCGAACTCTTTGCTCTACGCTGGCGGTCCTTCGACAACGTGAATACGTTGTCGCTGACGGAAACGGTTTACCGGAGGCAGTTGCGGCCGTTCGGGAAGACCACAAAGAGTCTCGGCAAGATGCATCTTCCCGATGATCTTGCGGCCGAGCTCAACCTCTGGAAGCGGCAGTGCCCCGATCCGTCCCCGGAAGCGTTCATCTTTGCGAGCGCGGACGGTGGCGCCATCGACACGGCCAACTACCGGAGCCGGATCTAAGACCTTTGGCAGAGGAGCTGGGCATTCCCAAGCTGAATTTTCAGGTGCTGCGCCGCACGATGGCAACGCGGGCTCAGAACCTGGGATCGGTGAAGGACATCCAGTCCCACCTGCGGCACTCGCGAGCGGATACCACGGCGAACGAGTACATGCAGGAACTGCCGGAGAGTGTGCAGCAGATGGTCGGTTCGGTCTACCAGATGCTCACCACAGCAGCAGCGCAGCAGCGGGCGATGTAGGGAAGGATGCAGCCGGTACAACCGGCGAACTTGATGCCAGCCGGTGCAGTTTGGCATCAAATGGCATCAACTTACCTTTGCCAAGGCCGCTAAGTTGTTGATTTGATGGTGGGCACAGCAGGATTCGAACCTACGACTTCCACCGTGTGAAGGTGGCACTCTACCGCTGAGTTATGCGCCCATCTAAAGCGCGATCAAGGGACTGACCGGCCCCTGATGTCCCCCAAGTTGCAAAGGAGAACCATCGAGAGCCCCAGCATAACACCGCCGCAGACTCCGGCGTGGCCCCCCCGGTCGTCGCACGACGGTACAATGATCGGGCCGGATGGGAGATCAAGACCGCAAAAACGCACCTCGAGAGCCGTCTCCGCGGTCTCACCCGCCGCCCTTGAGCGAAATTGTCGACCCCCAACCGCAACCTGACGCCCCGGATCGGGTTACGGAAGATATGGCAACGCTCGCCATCCATCCCGAAGCGATCCGCTCCATGCGAGCCGTGCCCGGAGATGCTGGCAATGCCGGCACTCTCACCAGCTTCGAGCAGATGGAGGACGCCGCTGTGATGCTCGAGCTGCGCTCCGGCAACATGGCCGCTTTTGATCATCTGCTCAGCAAGTACCGTCGGCCCATCATGCATTTCATGTTCCGCATGGTGCACAACCAGGCGGTCGCCGAGGAGCTCGCCCAGGAGGTCTTCCTCCGCGTCTATCGGTCGCGGGAGACCTATCGCGCCGAGGCTCGCTTCTCGACCTGGCTGTATCGCATCGCGACCAACCTCGGCGTCAACCACGCCCGCGATCACCGGCAGGAGCGCTCCGCCGCCACGGTCTACCTCGATGCGGCGGACGACGAGACGGGCACCACGCCCGATCTGCCCGATCACACCCCTGGCGCCGAGTCGACCATGCTGCGTCGCGAGCGCCTGAACGCCATTCGCGATCACGTCATGGCTCTTCCCGAGCGGCAGCGCATGGCCGTCCTCATGCACAAGTACGAGGAGATGGACTACCGGCAGATCGGCGATGTGCTTAAGCTCTCCGAGTCCGCAACCAAGTCGCTCCTCTTTCGCGCCTACCAGACCCTGCGGGAGCGCCTTAAGGACTTCGTATGAATCTGATCTCTGATCCACAGCGCAACGCCAAGCGCTCCGGCGACTCGGAACCCCTCGCCGGAACGCCACCCACAGAAAGGAGTCTCATGAACTGCACGGCGTGTCGCTCCACTCTCCCCGACCTCCTGCTCGACCCAGCCAGCTCTGGCCTCGATCAGACCCGCGCTCACCTGGCGTCGTGCCCGGACTGCGCGACAGAGCTCCGTTCGCTCCAGTCCACCTTCACCCTGCTCGATGAGTGGGTCGCCCCTGAACCCTCGCCGTGGTTCGACCAGCGCATGGCCGCACGGCTGCGCGAGGCCCAGGCCTCTCAGCCCGAAGGCTGGTTCGAGCGCCTGCGCTCTCGTCTGCTCTTCAACACCGGCCGCCAGCTCCGGCCCGCCCTCGCCGGCGCCCTGGCCTGTGCCCTCGTCGTTAGCGGCGGTGCCGCGGCCAGCCTCTCGGGCGTTCTCCATCATGAGCCCGCCCAGGTCTCGGCCGCCGTTCAGGATCTGCAGATCCTCGACCGTAATGACCAGGCCTTCCAAACCATGGATCAGCTGCTCACGGACGATGCGGATGGGGATGACGGCAGTGGAGCCGCCGCTGCACCTGCGAGCTAGCGGGCCGCCTCCCGTACGGCGCTCCCAGACAGCTTCCCCGTATCGCCAAGGCACGATATGCTCGCAGACGAATAGCCCACACGAAGACTGCCGCACGTGCCCTCAACACAGATCAAGTTGACCGACATGCTGTCCGCCACACCAACTCGGCTCCTGAGCATCGCCGCGCTCGCCGGCATCCTCCTGGCGACGCAGCCGCTCCCTGCCCAGCGGGCCCGTGGCGGCCATGGGCCCACCGCGCCCGCGCCACACGCCGCCGCCCCGCCACGCTCCGCGGTCGGCCCGCAGCGAAATCAGGAGCACCTCGCACAGTGGATGAACCGCCACGGCTCTCTTCCCCTCCCCGAGCAGCAGCGGGTACTCGAGCGCGAGCCCGGCTTCCGCGACCTCTCCCCGGAGGTCCAACAGCGCATGCGCAACCGTCTCTCCCAGCTCAACACGCTCTCCCCGGAGCAGCGTCAGCGCGTCATGGATCGCACCGAAGCCATGGAGCGTCTCTCGCCCGACCAGCGTCAGCAGGTTCGCGGCGCGCTCTCCAACCTTCAGGAACTTCCGCTTGACCGCCGGCGCGTCGTCTCCCGCGCCTTCCGTGAGCTCCGCTCCCAGCCCCCGGAGCAGCGTCAGATGACCCTCCAGTCCGACCAGTACCGCTCCCAGTTCACCCCCGAGGAGCGTTCCACCCTCGACAACCTCATCCACGTCGAGCCCATGCTGCCACCCCAGCCCTGAGCCTCTTCCGCCCTCTCAGCGCTTCAGGAAGTTCTTCGCCAGAAACAGTACGTTGGCCGGCCGTTCCGCCAGTCGCCGCATAAAGTACGGGTACCACTCCGCCCCGAACGGCAGGTAGACCCGTACTCGGAAGCCGTCCTTCACCAGCTGCCGTTGCAGATCACGCCGGATCCCGTAGAGCATCTGAAACTCAAACGCGTCCCGGTCCAGCCCATACCGCCGCGCAAACCGGCACGTCCGCGCAATGATCGCCTCATCGTGCGTCGCCAGCCCGCAGAACACCCCGCTTGTCACCAGATACTCGCTCAGCGCTCTGTAGTTCGTGTCCACATCCTGCTTCTCAGGAAACGCGATCGACGACGGCTCCTTGTATGCGCCCTTGCACAGCCGGATGCGAATCCCTTGCCCGATCAGTCGCTCCGCATCCGCAGCCGTCCGGTAGAGATACGCCTGCAGCACGGTACCCACGCGACCCGCCATCCCCGGTCTCGCATGCAGGCGTTCCGTCATGGTGATCGTCGCCTCCGTATACGGCGATCCTTCCATGTCGATCCGCAGAAACGAGTCGACCGCCGCCGCGTGCGCCAGCAGCTCACCTGCAATCGTCTCCGCCAGCTCCGGGTCGATATCCATCCCGATCTGGGAGAGCTTCACACTCACATTCGCGTCCAGCCCGCGCTCGCCGATCGCGTCCAGTAGCTCGTGGTAGACATCCGCGCTGCGCCGCGCCGCCGCCTCCACCGTCACGCTCTCGCCCAGCGAGTCCAGTGTCACCGCGATGCCCTCGGCGTTCAACTGCTGGCAGGCGCGCAGGGCCTCGTGCACCTGCATGCCCGCGACAAACCGGCTCGAGACCTTCCGCCCCATCGCCGAGCGCTCCGAAAACGAGCGCAGCTGCTGGTTCTGTGACAACGCAAGAAACGCCGATCGAAGCAAGGGCCGCATCCTTAGGCGCGTCAGGCTCGACCGGCCCCAAGCGCAGTCCCCATTCTCCCACGCGCGTGCCTGGCGACCGGTACCCTGCGAACAGCGCCGGCCGTGCGCCCCCCTGCTACACTCCGGTCATGTCGGACGAAATCCCGTCACCGCCACCACCGCCTGCCGCCGGCTATGCCCAGCCCCCCGTTGCGGCCGCGTATCCCCAGGCCAGCTACACGCAGGGCTTCTTCAATCAGCCCGGTGCGGCCCCCCCTCAGTCGGCCTTCAGCGGCTACGCCTATGCACCCGTGAGGCGCCGCTCGCCATGGTTCTACGTCGCCGTCATCGGCGGCTCGGCCGCCGCCATCGCGCTCGTTCTCGGCCTCTTCGTCTGGGCCGCCTTGCACTCGGTTAATGGCGGCGCCGATGGCGCCTTCGCGACCAACCAAATCGCCGTCGTCGAGGTCACGGGCGTCATCCTCGACGCCGACAAGGTCGACTCCCAGATCCGCCGCTTCGCCGACGACGGCTCCGTCAAGGCCATCATCCTCCACATCAACTCTCCGGGAGGCGGCGCCGCCGCCTCCCAGGAGATCTACCACGAGGTCCTCCGCCTCCGCCAGGAGAAGCACAAGCGCATCGTCGCCTCCGTCGAGAGCGTAGGCGCCTCCGGCGCCTACTACATCGCCAGCGCCTGCGACCGCATCTACGCCAACGACGCCTCGGTCGTCGGCTCCATCGGCGTCATCATGGAGTGGACCAACTACGGCGATCTCCTCCGCTGGGCCAAGCTCAAGAACATCACCATCCATGCCGGTGAGCTCAAGGACGCCGGCGACCCGAGCCGCGACCTCACGCCCAAGGAGCAGGCCTACTTCCAGTCCCTCGTGGACAATATGTATACCCAGTTCGTCCATGATGTTGCCGTCGGCCGCCACACCACCGATGACAAGATCCGACCCCTCGCCACCGGCCAGGTCTGGACCGGTCAGCAGTCGCTTCCCCTCGGCCTCATCGACCAGGTCGGCGGCTTCCGCATCGCCCTGACCGACACCGCCAAAGCCGTCGGCATCTCCGGCGAGCCCAGCATCGTTCGCCCCGCCAGTCAGAAGCGCGGCCTCCTCTCGATGCTCACCTCAGACGGCGACGACCTCTTCCCCAACCCATCCCAGCTTCTCAACCGCGCTCCCGGCTTCTACTTTATGTGGCGATAACTACGCGCTTAGCCCAACCCAGCGATACCAAAGGAGCTCCTCAAGGTGGTCAGCAGAGGATCCGTCTGCCTGTCCGGTGACGTTCTGAGGAGACGGCAACGTTTTGAAGAAGATCTCGCCTGTCACAGCACCGCAGCCGCTGTCCGCCGGTCTTCGTGCTTTCACCTGGATCGCTCCGCTGCTCTGGCTGCTCTCGCTCAGCTACGCCGTCCTGACCGCCTCTCTGCTCCACCGCCCCGACACCTTCCGCTGGATCTTCTACTCCCCGCCTGCGTTCGACTACTACAACTACACCGGCCGCATGTACTACCTGCATCGCCCTGAGTTCTTCACGCACCCCGGATACAGCTGGTACTACCCCGCGCCCGACGTCTTCATGCTGAACCTCTTCTACTCGTTAGGACGGCTCAGCGGAAACTGGCTCACCGGATATCTTGCCTATCTCGGCGTTGCCCTCGCCGGCAGCTTCTACGGAGCACTCCGTCTCGGCCGCGGTCTTGTCGATCGCGGCGTACCTTCCCTGCCGTCCTACACCCTCGCCCTTGTGGCCGTCGTCTTCTCCTGGCCTATCTACTTCTCGCTCCAGCGCGGCAACGTCGAAGCCGTCACCTGGCTGATCTTCGCGCTCGCTATCTGGGCCTTCGGTCGGAGTCGATGGATGCTGATGGCCGTGCTCCTCGGCGTGGTCGCCTCCTTCAAGCTCTACCCGGCGCTCTGCTTTGCGCTCCTGCTCAGACCCCGGCGCTGGAAGGAACTCACCGTCGGTCTGGTCACAACCGCCGCCATCACCCTCGTCGCACTCCGCTTCCTCGAGCCCAGCATTCCTCTCGCCTGGAACGGCGTCCGCACCGGCATCGCCAAATGGACGAACGACTACGCCAGCTCCTATTCGCCACACTCCGCCACGTACGACCACTCGCTCTACGCAATCGTCAAGGTCCTCACCCACACCCTGCATCCTGACTACTCCACCTACATGCAGAAGTTCCTGGTCGTCGCCGGTGTACTCGCGCTTCTCGTCTTCTTCACCCGGGTGATCCGCCTCCCGCGCACCAACCAGCTGCTCTTCACCGTCACGGCGGCGGTCTTCCTTCCGCCGGCCTCCTTCGACTACACCCTCCAGAACATGTACATCCCCTTCGCCTGGACAGCGCTCGCCCTCGCATCTGCCCCCTCTTCCGTTCGGTCTCCGCGCACCTCGACGACCCTGTTCGTCCTCTTCGCCCTTCTGATGGGTCCAGAGACCTTCATCATGTGGAACGACATGACGGCCGCCGGTCTCCTCAAGGGCGTCATCCTGCTTGGCATCCTCGTCTACTCCGTCGTGGTTCCCCTGCCAGATCTGGCCCTCGTGAGCCTTCAGACCGCTCCCTCCTTGCCGAGCAGGCGGCCCTAGAATAAGCCGATCAACCAGATTAGCGGCAGCTGCGCCTTTAAATCGCTGAGAGACGCTCCGGTTGCACCCAAAATCACTCGACAGGAGTCCTACCTTGGGATCAGCTTCGCCGAGTCTCCGGCAGAGAACCCCGCATCACATCGTTGATCGCCCGAATCACCTGTTCTAACCTCGAACAGATTTGAGAAACCCCTCCGTTACAATCAGTTCGGAGCCATGAACAGACCACTGGTGCTTGGAAAGGATAGCTGAGATGACCAAGGCCGACCTCGTCGAGAAGGTAACCTCCCTGGGCGATCTCACCCGGCGTGACGGCGAGGTCATCGTCGAGACGCTCTTTGAATCCGTCATCGGCGCCCTCAAAGCCGGCGACAAGATCGAGATTCGCGGCTTTGGCAGCTTCCGCACCCGCCAGCGCAAGGCGCGCATCGGCCGCAACCCCAAGACCGGCGAGCGCGTCGACGTCCCCGCCAAGCGCGTTCCCTTCTTCAAGCCCTCCAAGGAGCTCCGCGACACCGTCAATCGCAAGACCCACGGCGGCGAGATCGAGGCGCATCTCACCCCGAAGGTCGAGGCCGAGATCGCCAAGACCATCGATAAGCACCACCCGCCACCGATGTGACCCCGGTCAAGCTTCTGGGCCTGAATGACATTCCATCTGCCCGTCTGTACTGACCTATGCTTGGAAGCCGCCGAAACATACACAAGATAAAGCCTCGATGAGGCCTTCACCGCTCCGCCCGGATCAGGTGCTCTCCTCCGGTCCCCTCGCAGCAAAGGCGGCGCTCTCTCTGGTCGTCTCGACCGCCTCCACCCTGTCGCACCGCCTTAGCGCCGTCGCGAGTATATATACCAGCAGAGAAACCCCGCCGCGACCACGCCGCTCAACACGAGATCCACGCCCGCAACACCCCGCGTCCCGAACCATCGGTACCCCCGCCCGTCCAGCCACGCCATGTACGCGACCGGCAGGTTCGCCACACTCACCAGAATGCTGTAGCGACTTCCCCCGCTCGCGCCCGCCCGGCCCATCGTCTCGAGCACCAGCGCCGTAAAGAACGCGTACGCCGCTCCCACCGTCAGCAGATACAGGCCCACCCCCAGCAGATAGCTTCCCGGCCGTGGCCGTCCCAGCACCAGCGGAAGCAGGCACACCGCGTTCAGCAGCCCCGCCACGGGATACGCCAGGCGTGCATCCACACCCTTCGGAAGCAGCGTCACCAGCATCGCCCCGGCCGCCGTCAGCAGCCCGCCCAGTGCCCCGTTGATCCACGCCACCTGCCCCGCCGACATCCCATAGTCCGGAGCCACCCCTGGAAGCAGCCCGATCGCCGCTCCGCTTCCCGCAGGCGCCACCAGCAGCAGCAGCGGCGTCACCGCCTCCCATCGTAGAAACGTCCGCCGAAACTCCGCCAAGATCGCCCGCATTCGCGCCCGCAGCCCACCGGCCTCGCGCACCACAGGTCTCTCTTCCACCCACTGCCCCGCCAGTGCCGGCACCACCACCAGTGCCGCCGCCGCCAGACCAACCGCCGTCCGGCTCCAGTGCTGCGCCAGCAACAGCAGTCCCCCGCCGCCGAGCGCTCCCCCGCCCAGCGATCCCGCCTGATAGATCGCCGACACTCGCGCCTTTCGCTCCGGCTCGACCGTGTCGCTCATCAGTCCGCCGCAGCACGCCGAGGTCAGCATCGCCACGGCAACCGCCGCAAACACCAGCCACACCGCCAGCGGCTCCCCAAAACTCCGCACCCGGAACGCTCCAAACAGCAGCGCCGCCGCCACCGCGCTCGACGCCACCAGCCAGCTCCGCCGTCGCATCCAGAAGTCCGTCACCGGTGACCACAGGAAGTAGAGCGCCTGCGGCAGGTTCACCAGCGCGATCACCTCCCCGATCCGGTCGACCGTCACCCCATCCCGCCGCAGCAGATACGCCAGGACCGTGCCCACAAACCCGTTTACCAGTACCGCATACGGCAGCGCCAGAACCCCGAACAGCCACCCCGGCGCCGATCCTTCCCGCACCGCCCCGGCCCGCGCCGTCAGGACGTCCCGCCCGCAATCCCAATGACGGCCATCATCCGCCCCGTCGAGCCCCGCTCCGCCCGGTAGGAGAAGTATCGCCGCGTCCCATCCGCCTCCCGCGCACACGCCGTGCACTCCGCCCGCATCACCTCAACCTTCTCCCCCGGCACCCCGGCCGCCAGCAGCTGTCGCCGGTTCGCCTCGTGCAGATCGAGATACATCCTCGCTCCCGCCTCCGCCCCACCCTCCTCCTGCTCCCACCGCGGCGCCTCCTCCCGCATCGCGAACACCTCCGCCGCATCCCCGAACTCCGCCGCAAACCGCTCCCGCACCTCCTCCCCGACGGCATAGCAGCACATCCCGATCGCCGGCCCCACCGCGGCCACCAGGTCCTCTGCCCTCGACCCATACTCCTGGCCCATCCGCGCCACCCCCTGCTCGACGATCCGCCCCACCGTCCCCCGCCACCCCGCATGGAACCCCGCCACCACCCGCAATCGGGTATCCGCCACCAGAACCGGTACGCAGTCCGCCGTCTGGATCCCGAGCAGCAGCCCAGGCACGCCCGTCATCAACCCGTCTCCCCGCAGCGTCGTCCTGCCCGCTGCATCCACATGCGACTCCCCGGCTCGCACGATAACCGTCTCCGCCGAGTGCACCTGCACCGCCGTCACCAGCTCCGGCCGCGCCCCACCGTCGTCCGCCCATGCCTCGCGCATCAGCCTGCGCCGGTTCTCCACCACGTGCATCGGATCGTCCGCAGCGCTCCAGCCCAGGTTCATCGTCGACCCGCCAAACCCAACAGACACCCCGCCCGCCCGTCCGCTGAACGCAGCGTGCAGCCAGTCAACATCCCCACCCTTCGGCTTCCATCGCATCGCCCCACCCTCGATTCCAGAGTACGGCAGGCGACCTTTCCTCTTGCACAAACGTCCATCACCACGATAGCCAGCCCGGTCAATGGCCATCACCGCCCGCATCGCGCAAGCTGCAGATCCCCGGAACGAAAGTTGCATCCGACCCGCATCCTCGGTACGATACCGCGAATCTGACAGGAACGAACGTGCCTACTCTCAGCCCACAACAACTTCGCTCCCGCCTTGGCAAAGTCTGCGTCGCCATCATCGGCGCCTCTCCCGACGAGCTCTTGGAGAAGGCGCTCGTGGCCATGCGCGATACCAACTTCCTTGAGTTCCGCCTCGATTACCTTCCCGACCCGCTCGCCGCCCTTCCCCGGCTCGGCACCTTCCTCGGCGAGAACCCCACCGTTCTCGCCATCGCCACCTGCCGCTCCAAGCCGAGCGGTGGCCGCTTCGCCGGCTCCCCCGCCGCTGAGCTCGATCTCCTCAGCCGCGCCGCCCGCGCCGGCTTTCACTTCGTCGATGTCTCCCTCGAGACCGCCGAGGCCGTGAAACCGTCCGACCTCGCCGCCCTCCGCGAGACCGGCGTCGCCCTGATGGTCAGCCATCATGACTTCACCGCGACTCGCGACCTCGACGGCGCTTACGCCCGTATCGCCGCCTTTCACCCCGATTTTACGAAGATCGTCTCCACCGCCAAGTCGCTCACCGACAACATCACCCTCATCCGCTTCCTCGAGCGCATGGCCGACGTCTCCAGCATCGTCGGCACCTGCATGGGCGAGGCCGGCGTCATCTCTCGCGTCCTCGGCGTTCGCGCCGGCTCCGCCTTCACCTTCGCCGCCGCCAGCCAAGGCGACGAGACCGCGCCCGGCCAGATCGACGCCCGCTCCCTCTTCGACATCTACCGCATCGATCAGGTCGACACTGCCACCAAGATCTACGGCGTCGCCGGCAACCCCGTCAGTCACTCCCTCTCGCCGCTCATGCTCAACACCGCCTTCCGCCGCGAGACCCTCAATGCCGTCTACCTCGCCCTCCAGACCGCCCGCGTCGACGACCTCCTCCGCCTCGTCGCCGAGATCCCGATCCAGGGCCTCAGCATCACCATGCCTCTCAAGCAGGAGATCCTCCCCCACCTCGAGCGCATGGACCCGCTCTCGAAGAAGATCGGCGCCGTCAACACCGTCCTCCGCACCGCCGATGGCAAGCTCTACGGCTTCAATACCGACGTCGCCGGCATCATCGCCCCGCTCGAAAAGCGCCTCAGCCTGCGCGGCGCCCGCGTGCTCGTCCTCGGTGCCGGTGGCGCCGCCCGCGCCGCCGTCTTCGGCCTCGTCGATAAGGGCGCCGAGGTCGTCATCGTCAACCGTACCCACGAGACCGCCCAAAAGCTCGCGCGCCAGGCCTCCGCCAAGGCCATTAAGCGCGAGCTCATCGGCAAGCAGCAGTTCGACGTCATCCTCAACGCCACCCCCGCCGGCATGTTCGGGCACAAGACCCAGAGCCTCCTCACGCCCGAGGAGATCAAGGCCAAGCTCGTCTTCGACATGGTCTACAACCCGCTTGAGACCCCTCTGCTCCACATGGCCCGCCAGCAGAACATCCCCGTCATCACCGGCCTCGAGATGTTCGTCCAGCAGGGCGCCCGTCAATTCGAGATCTGGACCGGCAAGCCTGCCCCCGAGGAAGAGATGCTGCGCGTCGTCCTCCACACCCTGCGCCAGCGTGCCGCAACCCCCGCCACACCACCGAAGCCCGTCGCCGACAATCCCGCACCCGCCTCGGCCTCCACCTCGGCTCCGGGACCGGCGTCCAGACCAGCACTCAAAGCAACGCCCCGGCCTGCCATCGCAGCCGCCTCCAAACCGGCCTCGAAGCCACCCTCCCGGCCAGTCGCTGCGTCGGCCTCCAGACCGCAGCCGTCTTCAGCAGCGGCGTCCAAATCTGCACCCAAAAAACAGCAGCCGGGTGTTCGCCCCCCCGCTAAGCGCAAAGCCGCGCACGCCTGACCGCTCCAGGCCCTCCGCGTCGTCGCAGATAGCTTCGCTTCGGCTCACGTGGCAGCGACAGTCGAGATCTGCGGCACAGCTGGCCCCAGCTGCATCCGCTTTGCCCATCCCGAGACGTCAACACCCGTCCACCGTCCGTAGAAGGGCAACACTAAACCGCGATGAAGTGAGCCAAAAAGCAGCACTGGCCAGACCCCGCCGCAACGCATCAGCCCTCCTCGCGCGAGACTCTCGCTCTAGCCTGCCTTCTCCTCAGCCGCAGCGATCTTCGCCTCCGCCTTGCGCTCCAGCGCGTTCGCCTCGTCATAGCACTGCCCGTCATCGCCCGCACCCTGCCACATCTTCTGCGCGTCCTCAAGCTCCTGCTCGGCCTTGCCGCGATCGATCTCTCCCGGCTTCAGTGCCTCCTCGGCCAGGATCGTCACCCGCTCCGGCAGCACCTCAACAAAGCCCCACGCGACAAAAAAGCGTTGATCCCCCGATGTGCCGCCGTGCAGCCGCACCTCGCCCGCGCCCAGCTCCGCCAGCAGCGGAGCATGCCCGTACAGCGCCTCCAGATACCCCGCCGCGCTCGGGAGCTCGACCGCATCGGCCGTCGCATCCAGCAGCACGCGGTCCGGCGTCACTAGTCGCACCTTCAGCCTGCCGTCACCGCCCGCGTTGTTCGTCGTCTCTGCCATCACTCCCCAGCCGGCCCGTCGGACATACGCACCAGTCCCGGACCGCAACTCCCTGCCGCCACTCTGTCTACGCCGGCTGCTTCATCTTCTCCGCAGCCGCCAGCACGTCCTCGATACCGCCCTTGAGATAAAACGCCTGCTCCGGGATCGCATCATGCTTGCCTTCGATGATCTCCTTAAACGACCGCACCGTGTCCTCGACCTTCACATACGCGCCCGGAATGCCGGTAAAGATCTCCGCCACGTGGAACGGCTGCGAGAGGAACCGCTGCACCTTGCGTGCCCGCGCGACCGTCGTCTTGTCCTCTTCCGAGAGCTCGTCGATCCCCAGAATCGCGATGATGTCCTGCAGGTCCTTGTACCGCTGCAGAATGCGCTTCACGCCCTGCGCCACGTCGTAGTGCTCGTCCCCGAGAATGCGCGCCGAGAGAATGCGCGACGTCGACGTCAGCGGATCGACCGCCGGATAGATGCCCAGCTCCGACAAGGGTCGCGACAGCAGCATCGTCGCATCCAGGTGAGCAAACGTCGTCGCCGGCGCCGGATCCGTGAAGTCGTCCGCGGGCACATACACCGCCTGCACCGACGTGACGGACCCCTTCTTGGTCGACGTAATCCGCTCCTGCAGCTCACCCATCTCGGTCGCGAGATTCGGCTGATAGCCCACCGCCGAGGGCATGCGCCCCAGCAACGTCGAGACCTCAGAGCCCGCCTGCGTGAACCGGAAGATGTTGTCGATAAACAGCAGCGTGTCCGCACCCTCTTCGTCGCGGAAGTGCTCGGCCACTGTCAGCCCGGTCAATGCCACGCGCAGCCGCGCTCCCGGCGGCTCGGTCATCTGCCCATAGATCAGCGTCGCCTTCGACTTCGGCAGATCCTTCAAGTCGATGACGCCCGACTCCTGAAACTCGTGCCAGAGATCGTTGCCCTCGCGCGTTCGCTCGCCCACTCCCGCGAACACCGAGAAGCCACCGTGCTTGGTCGCGACGTTGTTGATCAGCTCCTGAATTACGACCGTCTTGCCCACACCCGCGCCGCCAAACAGCCCGATCTTGCCGCCCTTGAGGAAGGGCAGGATCAGGTCGATGACCTTGATCCCGGTCTCAAACATCTCCTCCGACGTCGACTGCTCGTCGAACGCCGGCGCTTGGCGATGAATCGGCATGTGCACCTTGGCGTTCACCGGCCCTAGCTCGTCCACCGGCTCACCCAGCACATTCAGCACGCGGCCCAGCGTCTCCCGGCCCACCGGCACCGTAATGCCCGCGCCCGTGTCGATCGCCCTCATCCCGCGCACCATGCCCTCGGTCGCCTCCATTGCGATGCAGCGCACGCGGCCCTCGCCCAGGTGCTGCTGCACCTCGACCACCACGTCGAGCGGCGTCGGAATATTGAACCCCTCACTCGAGATCCGCAGCGCCTGGAAGATCGGCGGCATCTTCGCCTCGTCAAACTGCACATCGACCGCGGGCCCCGAGATCGAGATCACCTTGCCGGCGTTCTCTCCGCCACCCGTCGTCTTCTGCCCGTTGTTGCTCGCGTCCTGCTTGTTCTCAGCCATAGCTCTCTCTCGTCACAGCGCCGCGGCGCCGCTCACAATCTCGATAATCTCTTTCGTGATCGCCGCCTGTCGCACTCGGTTCATCGTCAGGCTCAGCGAGTCCACCAGGTCTCCGGCGTTGTTCGTCGCCGCGTCCATCGCCGTCATGCGCGCCGCGTGCTCTGCCGCGACGCTCTCCAGCACCGCATGGAAGATCTGCGTCGCCACATACCGCGGCATCAGGTGCCGAAACAGCTGCGCCGGATTCTGATCGAAGATGTAGTCCACATCGGCGGTGCCGAACCTCTTCGCCTCCGTGTCCATCTCCGTCTGCTCGGACTCATCCACGCTGATGCCCGAGGTCGCCGCCGCGCGTATCGCCGACTCGCGCTCCTCCTCCGTCATCTCCGCAAAGGCCGTCACCTCGCGTTCGCCCAGATTCTTGATCGGCAGCAGCTTCTCCACCACCACCCGCTGCGAGATCACCGACTTGAACTCGTTGAAGACCAGATACACCGCATCGATCTCCGTCCGCTCATAGCGCTCGATGATCGACTGCGCAATCTTGCTGACCTCCTCGAAGCTCGGGTTCGCCAGCAGACCCGTGTGGTCACCCACCACCTCGATCTCCTGCGCGCGATGCCGGACCGTCTCGTAGTGCGTCGAGAGGTCGTTGTCGTAGTGCTCCTCCGTCCGCTCGTACACCGCGGCCGGGTACCGCTTCCCGAACAGGTCGCGTGCCTTGCGCCCGATCGGCTCAATGTCAATTTTCTTCCCCTGAACCCGGCGCTCCTCCACAAACCCGTTCGCCGCCTTAATGATGTTGGCATTGAACCCGCCCGCAAACCCCTTATCGCCCGCGACCACGATCAGCAGCACGCTCTTCTCGTCGCGCTCGACCAGCAGCGGGTTCACGATCTCGCCCGTCTCCTCGTCGTAGAGATCGGTCCGCCGCACCAGGCTCTCCAGCACGTTCAGCAGCATCTGCGCATACGGCCGCGCCTGCATCGCGTGCTCCTGTGCCCGGCGCAGCTTCGCCGCCGAAACCATCTTCATGGCCTTCGTGATCTGCCGCGTGTTCTTCACACTGCGGATGCGCCGCCGAAGATCGAGTACGTTTGCCATCGCTCTCTACGCCATCCCCTGCGCCGCCGGCTTCTCGGCACCCACCGGCGGAGCCCCGTCGGCGACCTCCTTCGGCATCTTCGCCGCCGGCGCCTGCTTGCCCGCGTCGCTCGCCCGCCGGCGCTCGTCCAGAAAGCCCCGCTTATAGTCGTTCACGGAGTCGGTCAATCTCTTCTTCAGGTCGTCGTCCAGCGCCTTCTTGCTCGCAATGTCCCCAAGCACCGACCCCGAACCCTCTAGATACGGGTAGAACCCATCCTCGAACGCGCGCAGATCGCTCACCTGCACGTCGTCCAGCAACCCGTTCGTCCCCGCGAAGAGGATCGCCACCTGCTTCTCGAACGAAAGCGGTTGAAACTGCGGCTGCTTCAGCAGCTCCGTCAGCCGCTGCCCGCGGTTCAGCTGCTGCTGCGTCACCTTGTCCAGGTCCGAGCCGAACTGCGAGAACGCCGCCAGCTCGCGATACTGCGCCAGATCGAGCTTCAACGTCGCCCCGACCTGCTTGGTCGCCTTCGTCGCCGCCGAAAAGCCCACGCGTGAGACCGACAGACCCACATTCACCGCCGGCCGCACGCCCGAGTTGAACAGGTCCGTCTCGAGAAAAATCTGCCCGTCCGTGATCGAGATCACGTTCGTTGGGATGTACGCGGAGACATCTCCGGCCTGCGTCTCGATGATCGGCAGCGCCGTCAGCGATCCGCCGCCCAGCTCACTCGAGAGCTTCGCCGACCGCTCCAGCAGCCGCGAGTGTAGATAGAACACGTCCCCCGGATACGCCTCCCGCCCCGGCGGCCGCCGCAGCAGCAGCGAGATCTCGCGATAACTCGCCGCGTGCTTCGAGAGATCGTCGTAGATCACCAGCGCATGCTTGCCGTTGTCGCGGAAGTACTCCCCGATTGCCGTCGCCGCGAACGGCGCCAGGTACTGCATCGGTGCCGGCTCGGACGCCGTCGCCGCCACCACTACCGTGTACGCCATCGCCCCATACTGCTCGAGCGTCTGCACCACCTGCGCCACGCTCGACCGCTTCTGCCCGATCGCACAATAAATGCAGATCAGGTCGTTCTTCGCCGAGTTGATGATCGTGTCCAGCACGATCGCCGTCTTGCCCGTCTGCCGGTCGCCGATGATCAGCTCACGCTGTCCGCGCCCGATCGGAATCATCGTGTCGATCGCCTTGATCCCCGTCGCCATCGGCTCGCGTACGCCCTGCCGCGCGATCACCCCCGGCGCCAGCCGCTCCACCGGCAGCGTCTTGTCCGTCTCGATCGGCCCCTTGTCGTCGATCGGCACGCCCAGCGCATTCACCACCCGGCCGATCATCGCCTCGCCTACCGGCACGCTCATGATCTTGCCTGTGCGCTTGACCTGATCACCCTCGCGCAGCTCCGTGTAGTCGCCCAGCAGCACCGCGCCGACCTGATCCTCATCCAGGTTCATCGCCAACCCCGAGACGTCATGCGGAAACTCGATCAGCTCGCCCGCCATTACCTTGTCCAGGCCATGCACGCGCGCGATGCCGTCGCCGAGCGAGATGATCGTGCCCACCTCGTCCACCTGAATGCGCTGCTCGTAGTTCTCGATCTGCTGCCGGAGCAGCTCGGTGATCTCGTCTGCCCGGATTGCGGTGCTCTGTGCCATAGGTCTCTGGTCCTTCTCTTCCCTCGCGCTCGCCGGCTCGTACTCCCGGCGTCGCTCTGTTCTCAGCAATCTAGCAATCTATCGTCTTTCGCGCTCGTCTGTCCGTTCAGGCTCTTCTGCTCCAGCCGTCAGACCGCCGCTCCCGCCGCCAGCTGCTCCTTCATCTGCGTCAGCTGCGCCCGCAGGCTGCCGTCCCACACTGTCGACCCGATCCGCACCACTGCCCCGCCCAGCAGCGAAGGATCCTCGCTGTAGGTGATGTGCACCTCGCTCGCCGCCAGCTGCTTCACCCGCTCCGCCAGCTGCGCCCGGTCGTCCTCGTTCAACGGATGCGCACTGATGATCTCGGCGTCCGCGATGTGCTCGTCGGCCGCCGCGACCGCCGCGAAGTCGATCTCGACCTGCCCCAGCTCGTGCAGCCGCTCGTGATCCATCATCACCGCAATCACGTTGCGCACCGGCTTTGAGAGTCCCAGCCGCCCCGCCAGCCCATCGAGCACCCCCAGCTTCTGGGGCGACGGAATCGACGGATCTGCCAGCACCTCGCGCAGATCCCGGTTCTCCTTCAGCAGCGCGCCAAAGCTCGCCAGCTGCTCCTGCGCGTCCCGCGGATCCAGGCCGTCCGCCGCGACCACGAACCCCAGCGCACGCGCATATCGGGAGGTGATAGCCGCCATCAGTTCTGCCCCCCACGCGGATTCTTGTCCTCAAGCCGTCGCGCAAACTCCTGTACCAGCAGCCGATCCGTCTCCGCCGTCACCACCAGCTTCTTCGCCGCCTGGTCGATCGCCATCTCCGCCGCAAAGATGCGGATCTGCCGCCGCGCCTGCGCCGTCGCCGAGGCGATCTCCTGCTCGGCCGCCGTCACAATCCTCTGCCGCTCGTCCGCAATCGAGGCACGCAGCCGGTCCTCCTCGGCTGCCGCGTCCGCCTCCGCCCTCGTCTTCAGCGCCGCGATCTCCTCATCCAGCCGGCCCAGTCGGCTCTCAACGGTCGTCAACCGCGCGTTCGCCTCCTCGGTCGCCGATCGCGCGTCCACTAGGTGCTTCTGGATCGCTCCCGTCCTGCCGCGAAACGTCTTCGGCAGCGTCCGTACCAGAAACCACCCCACCAGTGCCGCCAGCACAACGAAGTTCACGATCTCGAACGCCGTCGCTGCCCGTTCGGCGTCCATGCCCATCATGCGACCCAGCGACGTCACCATCGTCGAGTGCCGAAACGCATCGTTCGGATCGGAGACCTCCGCCTTCTTCTCCTCCGAGTTCGCCTCCGGTGTGCTCGACGTCCCAGCCGCCTGCGAGGAGGCATTCTTCGCCGCTGCCTGCGCCAGACTCGCCCGCGTCCCGCACACGAGACACGCCACAATCACGAGCAGCAGCACCGGTCGCAGGCTTACGAGCGATCCCCTTCTGCCCTGCACGCGAATCCCATCCATACCAGACCATATCGGCCGTTCCGCCAGAGACTCTAATCCCGTCAACGCGCGACCTCCCGCCCGGCAGCGCCCGCCGGTAGCACCGCCGTCAGAATGCGCGAGCTCAGCTCGTCGCTGACCGCCTCGATCTGTGCCTTGGCGGTGTCCAGGCTGCCTTCAATCTCATGCCGCGCCGCCTCAATCCGCGCCTGCATCCCGCGCCGCGTCTCGGCCAGCGTCTGCTCCCGCTCCTCGCCCAGGCGCTTCATGCGGCTCTCGCGCGCGGCGAAGATCTCCGCCTTCGCCGATCGCAGCTTGTCCTCATACACGCTCGTCTCCGCCTCAGCCGCGGCGATCGCGCCCCGCGCCTGCTCGACCGCCCCGGTCGTGCGCGCACGCCGCTCCGCCAGAACGCGCTCCAGCGGCCGCAGCACCAGCAGCGAGTACGCCATCACCAGCAGCACGAACAGGACGATCGTCGGCACAGAGCCGAGCACAAGTCCGCCAAGTTGATGAAAGATTTCGTTCATTCAGTCGGGAGGCCGCTTCCTGCGGTCAAAGAGCTAAACCCAAAGAGGGAGATCCAGAGTAAACGGCACCGGACGCGCAGTGTGGTGAGCTTGCTTACGGCGTTACATACAAGTTCTAGCAAAGCGGCGAAAGGGGTGTCAATGAAGCGCGTGCGATAAGCGAACGACCAGGCCGATCTTCGCGCATCCGCCCGCGCGTAAGATTTTCCTCACCCCTCCCCCTCCGCCCTGGGTATACTTGAAGTTACCTACCCGACCCACTTCCGGGTCACATGGGCCGCAGGACCGGGAACTACCTCCACTCCCGATCTGTGCGGCCTATGCCCTTTCTGTCTGAAATCGTCGATATCGGTTCAGCAGTGACGCCGGCCCGACCGCGCTGAAGTACGTCAGATTGCCCTCGAATCGCTTGGCCTCGATCGTCGCCCCCGCCTCGATCGCCGCAAGCACCCGTCCCTCCGACTGCGGTACCCGGAACCCCGCCTCAAGCAGTGGGTCTTCGACCAGCGCGTCGTCAATCGCCGTCAGCAACTCGACGATCCCAAGCCCGCGCAGCGCCGACACCCGCACGACTCCCGCGCCGAAGGCCCCCGCCGTCGCCCCCGGCACAAGATCGATCTTGTTCAAGACCTCGATCGTTGCCCGGTCGCCCACGCCGATCTCCGCCAGCACGCGCCGTACCTGGTCCCTCTGCTCCTCGCGCGTCGCGCTCGCCGCGTCTTCGACGTGCACCAGCAGCTCCGCCCGCTCCACCTCCTCCAGCGTCGCGCGAAAGCTCGTCACCAGCGTATGCGGCAGATCGCGAATAAACCCGACTGTGTCCGACAGGAGCACCTTGCGCCGCGATGGCAGCCGCACCTGTCGCAGCTTCGTGTCCAATGTCGCAAACATGCGCGAGCTCTCAAGCACCCCCGCATGGGTCAGCGCGTTAAAGAGAGTGCTCTTGCCCGCGTTCGTATACCCCACCAGCGCCACCACCGGCACCGGAACCGCCTCGCGCCGCTGTCGCTGCTGCCGCCGGATCCCCCGCACCCGCTCGAGCTCCGCCTTCACGTGGTCGATGCGCAGCCGGATCTTTCTCCGGTCCGTCTCGAGCTGCGTCTCGCCCGGTCCGCGCGTTCCGATGCCGCCCCCGAGCTGACTCATCGCCTTGCCCCGCCCCGCCAGTCGCGGCAGCTGATACTCCAGCTGCGCCAGCTCGACCTGCAGCTGCCCCTCGCGCGTCCGCGCATGCCGCGCAAAGATGTCCAGAATCAGCTGCGTCCGGTCGATCACCCGGCACGGCAGCCGATCGTCCAGGTTCCGCAGCTGCGACGGGGATAGATCGTGATTGAAGAGCACCACATTCGCCCCCGTCGAGGCCACGACCCCTTCAATCTCCTCAAGCTTGCCCGTGCCCACCAGCGTCGCCGCGTCTGGCCGCGCCCGTCGCTGTCGCAGCGTCGCCGCGACCGTCGCCCCTGCGCTGCGCGCCAGCTCTTCAAACTCCGCCACCCCGGCCTCGACATCGTCCGCATCCGCCGCGCGGCGCTCGTCCGTGACCGGCACCTGCGGCTCACCCTCCGGAGACCCACCCCCCGCGTGGATCGCCGCAGCGCTCCTTGCTAGCCGCACCGAGGCCGAGAGCCTCCGCCGCTCACCGGTGAACTCGACCGCCACCAGCACCGCGCGCTCACCGGAGGCCGCAACCGGAGCGTCGTTGCCCTGCGATCGCACCTCGCCGGAGGCCGCGCCCGCATCTCCCCGCGCCGCACGTCGTCCCGCCAATGTCGGCAACGTTAATGCCCGTCGGGCGTAGCCGCCGCGGTATGGGTCGGTGTCGCCGCCGGGGCCGCCGGTGCACGCGGCTCGGCCCGCATCTCCGGCCGCGCGTCCCCGTGCGCGCCCGCCCGTCCGTTCACCACCGTTGAGATCGCGTGCTTGAAGATCAGCTGCTCCTGACTGTTGTTCTCGAGCAGCACCGAATACTTGTCAAAGGAGCGGATTCGCCCCGTCAACTTCACACCGCTCACCAGATAAATCGTGATCGGACTCTTGTCCTTCCGGACCGTGTTCAGAAATGTGTCCTGAATGTTCTGCGCCGGCTTCGATTCCATGGGCCGATCTCCCTTTCCCTCTCGTACTCGTATGCCGCTCTGTCGTTCCTGGGGCTCTCTGCCGTTGCTGGTCTGACGGCTCTTGCCTTCAATCGTTACAGCCACGCCCGTCTACCATATCGCACCGAACCGGTCACCGCACCTTGCTGTGCTCTCTTCGAGCCAACGCTCGCAAGGTACCATCAGCATTGTGGCCGACGACTCATCCGCTCCTGTTCAGATGCTCGATCTCCGCCGTCAGTTCGCCGGCATCCGCGATGAGGTCCTCGCGGCCATCACGGCCGTCTGCGACGCGCAGCAGCTCATCCTCGGTCCAGAGGTCGACCGCTTCGAGCGCGACGCCGCCACCTTCCTCGGCGTCGATCACGCCATCGGCTGCGCCAGCGGCACCGACGCCCTTTGGCTCGGTCTCGCCGCCGCCGGCGTTCAGCCCGGCGATCGCGTCCTCACCACGCCCTTCAGCTTCTTCGCGACCGCGAGCGCCATCCTGCGCGCCGGCGCTCACCCCGTCTTCGCCGACATCGACCCCGCCACCTGCAATCTCTCCCCAGCCGCCGCCACCGCCGCCGTCGAGATCGCCGCCCGCAACGGCCATTCAATCCGCGCCCTCCTCGCCGTCCACCTCTACGGCCAGTGCGCCGACATGGACGCCCTCAACGACCTCGCCCGCGACCACCACCTGCTCGTCCTTGAAGACGCCGCCCAGGCCTTCGGCGCCCGCTGGCACACCTCTGCCGCCGGAGCCCTCGGCGACGCCGCCGCCTTCAGCTTCTACCCCACCAAGAACCTCAGTGCCTTCGGCGACGCCGGCCTCGTCACCACGCCCTCACCCGTCATCGCCGAGCGCAGCCGCATGCTCCGCGCCCACGGCATGCGCCGCCGCTACTTCCATGACGAGCTCGGCTGGAACTCTCGCCTCGACACCCTCCAGGCCGCTGTCCTCGAGATCAAACTCCGCCACATCGACCGCTGGAATCGCGAGCGCCAGGCCCTCGCCGCCCGCTACGACCACCTCTTCTCCGAGCACGCC
The DNA here is from genome assembly GCA_964247625.1 of uncultured Acidobacteriaceae bacterium. Taxonomy (GTDB): domain Bacteria; phylum Acidobacteriota; class Terriglobia; order Terriglobales; family Acidobacteriaceae; genus Edaphobacter. The sequence goes on along the minus strand of CAXTVA010000001.1, from coordinate 145,600 downwards.
CTCACCGCGCCCCTCGCCGACTTCAGCCCCACCGGCGGCCACATCGCCCTTCCCTTCACCGACCCTCGCGCCACCCACGTCTTCCATCAGTACGTCATCCGCGCGCCGCGACGCGACGACCTCCGCCAGCACCTCGCCGCCAACCACATCGCCAGCGAGGTCTACTACCCGCTTCCCCTCCATCAGCAGGCCGCCCTCGCCCACCTTGGCTACCGCCTGGGCGACTTTCCCGACGCTGAAGCCGCTGCCGCCCAGGTCCTCGCCCTTCCCATCTATCCCGAGCTCCGCCACGACGAGCAGGACCGCGTCGTCGCCAGCATTCGCAGCTTCCTCCGCCCCTAGCGCACAATCCACTTCAGGTGCTTCGCACACGCCTCCGCCGAGCTCTGCTGCCCGCGCGGCACCAGCGACCGGTCATACGCGTACGCGTACACCAGCCGCCCCGTGCGCGTCTTGAGCGAGATACTCGCGTGCGCCGCCGGCACCGGCTGCACAAACACCGTCTTCCACCACGACTGGTTCTCGACGCTCGCCCGCGCCCACACAAAGAAGTCCGCCTCGGCTCGGTCCGACACCACCACCAGCGGCACCTTCTTGCGGACCAGCGCCGCGCCCAGATCGCCCCCGAACCCGCTCATGTCTTCAAAGTAGATCTTCGATCCCGCAGGAATCCCATAGATCGCAGTCTCGCCCGCGGCGTGCGCGGGCTGTGTCGTCATCGCAAAGCAAAGCAGAAGTGCAAGCGCGGCAAGGGTTCGCATGGCTCACGATCCCACCGCCCCACACCGCGGGTCCAGAGCCCACCTGGTCACATCCATCCCACCTTCAGGTCACGCCGTCCCGTTTCGGAACAGAAATAAAGCGAAAACCCGAAAAAAGAGCATCGCTCTCTCGTCTACCCAATCAGATCGCATCTCTCTCGCCCACTTCGACCGAGGCTCACCGCCCGCGGACACCCCTCCGTCCACCCGCCCGCAAGAAGTCGACCTCCCCAACCTCCTACCGCCGCCGCCCCTTCTTCTTCAGCTCGTCGACCGGCACCGGATGCGCCTCCTCCGGCGGCTCCTCGCCCGGCGGCAGCACCCGCCGCACCTGCGCTCCCTCCAGCCGGTAGATCTTCGTGATCGTCTTTGACGGCACCACCGCCCCGGTCGTCGGGTCCGGCACCACCGGCGGCGCATCCGCCGCCAGCACCCGGAACGAGAACGTCGGCGTCGGCTGCTGCTCCACCAAGCCCTTGCCGTTCGGGTCCGTGCCCATGCGCAGCCCCACCGGCAGATAGCCCTCGATATTCTTCAGCCGGAACGCCGTCTCGAAGCGATGCTTCTTCACGTTCCAGATAAACACCCGCACCTGATCGAAGTCATACGGCAGCCCCGCCTTGTACGGGCTCAGCACCGTCACCCACTCCGCCACATTCTTGTCGTCCATCGGCGCGTCAGGGTCGTTCACCATCTTCAGCACATACGCCCCCACAAACCGCTGCCCCTCCGAGTACCGTGTCAGCGTGTCCGGCGCGTCCACATCCACCATTCGGCTCAGCAGCCACCCCGTCCGCCCCTGCCCGTCGCGCACCAGCCACCAGTCCTCCATCGGCGGTCCCTCCGGCGCAGCCGGCGTCTCGGGCTCCCCCTTGCTCTTTGCCTTCACCAGCTTCGCTGGTGTCGCGACCGGCGCCTTCTGCCCCGGCGGCAGTGCCTTCGGGAGCGTCGCCCGCCGCAGCAGCTTCAGCTTCTCGCCCTCCGGCAGCCGGTACAGCCGCTCCGTATCCCGCCCCGGCCGCAGGTGCAGATACACCTCGTCCCGCACCACGCCCGACGCCACCGGAACATCGCGGCTGTGCTCCTGCTTCAGTCCGTCGAAGCCGTTCGCCACCTGCTCGGTCGCGACCGTCTTCTCATCGATCCAGCCCAGCTCCCCCTTCGCCGTCCGCACCCGCACAAACCGCCGCCCGTGCTCCAGCACCTCCAGCTTGTCCCCGTTCTCGACCGTTCCCGTCCGGTTCGAGACCGCTGCCACCCGGTCCCGCAGGAACGTCTGCTTGCTGATCACGTAGACATACTGCTTCTGGAGCGCCGGCCGCAGCCGTGAACATCCCTCCACTCCCGCCAGCACCGGCAGCCCCGCCGCGAGCGCCGCCGCCAGCCACCATCGCCGCCATGCCCCCCGGGACCTCTCCGCTTCGCCCACTCTGTCGCCCCGCGTCACCACCCGTTCCCCGCCCGTCCCCGGCCGCATCGACAGCCGGCCCGTTGCCAACTCATCCACCTCCCATCATAGAGTCGCTCTCTCCCACCACCCCGTACCCCACCATGCACCCCCGCTACCCTCCCCTTCCCCAGCATCCGCAAGACCGTTGGCGCAATCACTCCCTCCAGACCCGTATGCTTAAAACAGAGCCTAAGATCTACAGAACTCATCTCGATCCGGAGCGTCCCAAAGGACACGCCGACCCCGTCCTGAGCGAAGCCGCCTGGAGCCGCAGAGGCCGTCAACTCCTGTGATGCAGCCGTACTCCTCCGCCCTACCCCGGCACGGTACGGCTACAGCCGTCCCGCAAAAAGCCGCCAAACCCTGCGGCTTCAGCTGCTGAGCTGGCGTGGAAGACCACAAGGACCGGACGACCACACCCGACCGCCGGAGTCCCGTCATCGACAGGACCTGCGTCTCGAACCTGTTTGTAAGGAAGACTTTGCCGCCGCAGAACACGGAAGATGGGACTTTTCGCCAGAGTTCCTCTTGAAGTCCAGGCCTAACCCTCATCGATCGAAGACTTTGCATCAGAAAGGGGGGATGGGGGGCCTAGTGCGTCGTCGCCACCACCGTCGCCCCCGTCGGATCCGTCCCGGTAGTCGCCGTCGCCGCACTCACCAGCGCCCCTGACGTCGCCGTGCTGAAGCTGTACAGTGTCAGGTCCGGCGAGCCGTTCAGCGCCGCCGCCAGGACATACGTGCCCGTGCCGTCGAGCGCCAGAGAGTTCACCAGGCTGCCCGACGCGAACGGCGACCCGGCCAGCGCCGTCAACCCGCCGCCCGTCCCGATGCTGTACCCCGAGACCGTTCCGTCGACCCGGTTGGCGGCATAGAGATACGCCCCCGTGCCGTCCAGCTGCACCGCCGCCGGCGTACCACCCGCTGCAAACGGCGATCCGGTGATCCCGCTCAGCGACCCATCGCTGCCGATCGCATACGCCGCCACGCCCCCGTTCGTACCGCTGCGTGCGATGTAGAGCACGGTTCCCGCGCTGTTGATCGCGAGCGCATTGTCGCTCGTCTGCGTCGAGCCGGTCGCCAGCAGGTTCCCTCCCGCCGGCGCGAACGCCCCCGTCGACGTGTCGAACGTGAACGCCGCGTCGCCGCCCGTGCCCAGCGCCGCAACCACCACGTTGCCCGCCGGCGAGACCCGCACCTGCCGCGGCGTCACCGTGCCACTCGTCACGCTGAAGGGTGCCCCGACCGCCGCCGTCATCGCGCCCGTCGAGCTGTCCAGCTGCCATAGGTCGATCGTCGACGTCAGCAGGTCCAGCCCGAACAGCCACTGCCCGTCCGGCGAGACATCGAGCGAGACCACATCCGCGATCACCGCGCAGCCCGAGCACGTCGCCTGCGTGATCGCCCCGCTGGTCGCGATCGTGTACGCGTTGATCGACCCCGGCCCCGCCAGATAGAGGAACGCGTTGTTCTGCGAGACCACCTCCGCCTGCGGCACAGACCCCAGCGAATATGGCGAGCTGGGCACCGCCGTCAGCGTCCCCGCACCGACCACAAACCCCGCCACCGTCTGCGTCGTCTGGTTCAGGACATACGCGAGACTCGTTCCACTCCCCGTTCCGCCGCCGCCGGTGCTCCCGCCGGTACCCGGCTTCACGAAAAAGTTTCCGCAGCCCAGCATCGACAGCAGCCCCAACAGCCCTGCCAACGCCCGCCACCGCCGTCGCCCGCCTCGCCCAGCCATCCCGTCCTTCGCACTCATCATCGCAGCCACCGCACCGCCTCCCGAGTCCCGTTCAGCATCATCCCACCTCCGCCGGCATCCTCCTATACTCAGGAACATGCCTCTCTATGAACGCCGGCCGCAACGTCCCGGCCTCTCCGCCCTTGGCGTGAGTCTCCTTCTCCTCTGCTCCGTCTCCCGCACACACGCCGCCCGCAAGCCCGACACCGCCGCCATCGCGCGCGAGGTGCACGCCGATATGACGTTTCTCGCCGACGATCAGCTCCATGGCCGCGGCTCCGCCACCCGTGACGAGCACATCACCGCCCTCTTCGCGGCCGCACAGCTCCAGGCACTCGGCCTCGAGCCCGGCGGCGATAACGGCACCTTCCTCCAGAAGTCCCCCTTGCCGAACCCGCTGCCGGACCGCATCGCCGGGCGCCTCGCCACCTTTGAGGACACCGACCGCTCCGAGACCTGGAACGCCGTCGCCCTGCTCCGCGGCACCGACCCCGGCGAAGCCATCCTGCTTACCGCCCATCTCGACCACCTCGGCGTCGGCAAGCTCGACCCCGCCCACCCCGCCGCCGACCGCATCTACAACGGCGCCGACGACGACGCCTCCGGCACCACCGCCGTCCTCACCCTCGCCGGCGTGCTCGCCCACGGCCACCGCCCCCGACGCACCATCATCTTCGCTCTCTTCGGCTCGGAGGAGCTTGGCGGCTTCGGAAATCGCGCCTTCCTCGCCCACCCGTCTGTTCCACTCACCCAGATCGTCGCCAACCTGGAGTTCGAGATGGTCGGCCGCCCCGATACCGCTGTCCCCGCCGGCACCCTCTGGCTCACCGGCTTCGAGCGCTCGACCCTGGGCCCCGAGCTCGCCCATCACGGTGCCCACCTCGTTGCCGACCCCCACCCGAAAGAGCGCTTCTTCACCCGCTCTGACAACTATGCGCTCGCGCTTCGGGGAGTTGTCGCCCAGACCGTCTCCAGCTTCGGCCTGCACCCCGACTACCACCACCCGTCCGACGAGCTCTCCACCATCGACTTCACGCACATGACGGCCGCCATCACATCCCTTATCGACCCCGTGCAATGGCTCAGCAACACGCGCTGGAAGCCCACGTGGAACCCAGGCGGTCAACCCCAGCCCAGCCCGGCGAGCACGACTCCCTAGGCACCGCTCTATGGCACCGGCTGTCCAGTCACATCGCGATACTCGATCGGCAGCTTCAGCTCTTTCAGCCCCGGCTCGATCTTCGCCCTGTCGCCGACCGCCAGCAAAATTAGGTTGTCGGGATGCACATCCGTCTGCGCCGCACTCGCCACGCCGGCCGCCGTCACCGCCCGGTACTGCTCCGGCAGCGTTGAAAAGTAGTCCAGCGGCCGGTTGTAGAGGAAGATCTGCGTCATCGCGCTCGCCGTCGCCGTTGTCGTCTCGAACTGCGCCGGGATGGATTGCACGCGCGCGACCTTGGCCATCTGCAGCTCCTCCTCGGTTGGCGGTGTCGTCTGAATGCGATGCAGCTCGAGCATCAGCTCCTTTGCCGCCGGCCCCGTCGCATCCGTGCGCACCAGCCCACCCGCGAAGAACGGGCCGCCTTCGCGGAAGAGCGAGAACCGCGACTGCGCCCCGTAGGTATATCCGTGCACCTCACGCAGGTTCATGTTGATGCGGCTCGCGAAGCTGCCCCCGAGCGTGTAGTTCATCACCTGCACCGTCTGCAGATTCGCCACACTCTGCGGCACCCCGACGCCGAAGCCGGCCAGCGCCGTCTGCGGCGCACCGGGCTTATCGACGATGACGATCCGTGGGCTCGGCTGCGGCGGCGGCGGCGGCAGCGTCACTGCCCCCTTCGCCACACCCACCCAACCACCAAAGGCATGCTCGGCCAGCGCGCGTGCCTCACCCTCCTTCAGGTCGCCCGAGAGCACCAGTGCCGAGTCTCCCGGCCCATACCGCTCACTCCAGAAGCCCTTCACCTCCGCCGATGTCAGCTTCGTCAGGCTCTCGACTGTGCCCGAGTCCGTCGCCCCATACGGCTGGTCGCCATAGACCAGCTTCGGTCCCACCCGGCGCGCGATCGTCAAGGGACTGTCCGCCTCTTGCTGAATGGCGACGACACGCTCCTTGCGCACACGCTCCAGATCGGCCTCGCGAAAGCCCGGGTGTAGCACCGCCTCCGCCAGCAGATCGACCGCAGCACGCGCGTTCGTCGTCAACGCGGTTGTGCTCACCCCGGCGCCATCCATCGAGGCGTCCGACATCAGCCCCGCGCCGATCCGCTCCGCCGCCGCTGCCTGCTCGGTCGCGGTCTGCCGCTCGGTGCCTTCGGTCAGCATCTGCGACGTGAGCGCGGAGAGCCCCGCCTTGTCCGCCGCATTCGTCTCGCCACCCGCGCGGCTCACCAGCGACGCCGCCACCACCGGTAGCTCAGGATCCTCCACCAGGTAAACCTTCAGCCCGTTCCTGAGTGCAAACGTCTTCGGCACCGGCAGGTGGAACGGTGGCGGCGGACCCGCGGCCGGAGCCGTCTTCCTCCAGCTCTGCGCCTCCTCAAAGCTGGCGGGGTACGGATTCGTGATCGTCACATTCTTGTCCGTGTCCGCCGGACTGCGCGGCACGTCATCCACCACCTTCTTGCCCGGCACGCAATACACGACCACCGCGCTGTTCTTCGCCAGGTACCGCCGTGCGGCCGCCTGCACCGTCGCCGCCGTCGGTCGCGCATCGCGCTCAAGATCCTTCGCCAGGTAGCCCGGATCGCCCAGGTACTGGTTGTACTCGTTCATCGTGTCCGCGACGCCGCCAAAGCCGCCCAGCCGCTGCAGACCCGTGATCTTGTCGGTCAACGCAGAGGCCTTCGCCGCCTCCACCTCGTCGGCGGTCGGTCCCGCAGTCTCCATCCTCTCGAGCTCCGCCCATACCTTCGCCTCGAGATCCTCGAGCTTCACCCCGGGCTTCGCCGTGACCGTGCATCCCCCAATCCCCGTCAGCTTCAACCCAAGGTTGAAGCACTGCGCGTCCTGCGCGATCTGCTGGTCGTATACCAGTGTGCGCCGCAGCCGGCTTGCCTTTAACCCGCCCAGCACCTGCAGTCCATAGAAGACGTCCGCATCGTCGGCGCTGTAAAGCTGCGGCGTCAGCCAAGCGATCTGCAGCTGCGGCAACTGCACGGTGTCGGTCACCGTCAGGCGCCTCTGCGACGTGATCGGTGGCGTCGTCACCTCAACCGCAGGCACTGGCGGCCCCTGCGGAATGGGCCCGAAGTACTTCGTCAGCAGATCCCGCAGCGTCTTCGGGTTGAAGTCCCCGGCGATCGCGATGCTCGCATTGTTCGGTGTATAGAACTGCTGATGAAAGTCGCGCACATCCGCGATCCGCGCCGCTTCGATGTCCGCATGGCTTCCAATCACGCTGGCATAGTAGGGGTGGCTCTTGGGAAACAGAAGGTGAAACACGGCCTCTTGCGCCACGTCGTACGGCGTTCCCTCACCCTGCCGACGCTCGTTGCGCACCACATCCCGCTGGTTGGTCAGCTTCTCCCGGTCAAGCCCCTCCATCAAAAAGCCCATGCGGTCGCTCTCGAGCCACAGACCCAGCTCCAGCTGATTGCTCGGCAGCGTCTCGAAGTAGTTCGTGCGGTCGAACGACGTCGTGCCATTCACCGTCGTCGCACCCGCGCCCTGCACATACTTGATGTGTGCCTTTTCACCGACGTGCTCGGAGCCCTCAAACATCATGTGCTCAAACAGGTGCGCAAAGCCCGTTCGCCCCGCGCGCTCATTGAGCGGCCCCACGTGGTACCAGAGATCGACCGCCACCAGCGGCAGCCGATGATCCTCGTGCGTGATCACCGTCAGCCCGTTCGGCAAGGTGTACTTCTCGTACGTCAGCTCCGGAACCTTCAAGGGCTCTGCTGCGTTGGCGCACCTTCCGCCCCATGACAGGCAGCCAATCACGGCCGCCGAAAGCAGCCCTCTCCCCAGCATCTTCGACCGCATTCGTCTCTCCTCGCCCGTCGTCGCACGCGCGTCGTACAGGCCGCCCCCGGGGAGAGAGGGACAGCACCTAACGCGCAAGTTGCCGATGATCATAGCGCAAGACCAACGCATCTCACTCCGCCGGTCTGCGCGCGGTCTTCTCGCTGAGCATCGCCGGCTTACCTTAGCCGGGCCTCAGCCGTCTTCGTCGCCTCGTAGATCTCTTCGAAGCTCTCGACCGCATACAGCACCGGCTGCATCGCACCCGTGTCGAAGCGCTGTTCCAGCACCTCGTCCAGGTCGAAGCTACGCACCTCGCAGCCCCCCGCCAGCACCCGCGAGCACTCACCGTGCGAGCTGATCAGCCCGCTGCCGTACACCTTCACCTCGCCCCCCTCCCGAATCAGACCGAACTCGACCGTAAACCAGAACAGCCGCCCCATCCGCTCGAGCGCTATCGGATCCGTGAGCCCCGCAGAGACCTTGCCATAGCTCTCAAGAAACGCTCCAAAGACCGGGTCCGCGTGCATCGGCACGTGTCCGAAGACGTCATGGAAGATATCCGGCTCCGGCGTGTACTCCATGCTCTCGCGGCTGCGCAGCCACGTCGTCGTCGGAAACTTTCGCGCCGCCAGCATCTCGAAGAAGGCGTCGGTCGGGAGAAATCCGCTCACCGGCGTCGACTGCCAGCCGGTCCGCGGCGCCAGTCGCGCGCTCACGCTCTTCAGGTTAGGCAGCTCATCCGTGCTCAGGCCGATCTGCGCGAAGCCCTCCAGGTACTCCCGGCACGCGTGCTCGCGCAGCTGCGGCAGGCGACGTTCCACCAGCTCTCCCCACAGCGCGTGCTGCTCCGGCGTGTACGCGACCCAGTCCTGCTCGATCAGAAACGGTGCTGCCGCGCGAAGCGTAAACGTCGATGTCTCAGGAGATGGGGGCGCTGCCTGCAGCATAGGGAACTCAACCTCGCCCTGAGAATACATGGCTGGCCGCAGCTTCGGCTCGCCCGCGCCGGTCACTCGCGTCCCCGCCGGGAGCCCCTCACAAAGCGTCGCCCGAGAGCGACACGCCTTTGGCCTCGCCCCCCAGCGCCGTCAGTCCCGCGACCACCAGCGCCACCAGCAGCACCGTCCCGCCCAGAACCGGCCGCAGCGCCCCACCAAAGAAGCTGCCCGCGAGTGCCGCTTGAAACACTCCGTTGCGCGACGAGAGCAGATTCCCGAGCTGATAGGCCAACCCCGGAAAGGTCGCCCGCACCGGCCCTGGCGAGAGCTCGTTCAAGTGTGCCGGAATCACACCCCAGGCGCCCTGTACCGTGAACTGCATCAGAAAACCACCTACCGCCAGCAGGACCGGGGAGACCGAGAAGGCCCACACCGGGATCACCGGCAACGCCAGCAGCGCCGCCACCACGATCGTGCGCCGCCGCCCCCATCGCTCCGAAAGTGCGCCGCAGCAGACTCCGCCCGCCAGCGCGCCCAGATTCCCCAGCACGACTAGCGTGCCGATCGCCCCAGGAGAGAGCCCATGATCTCGATCCAGAAAGCTCGGATAAAGATCCTGCGTACCGTGGCTGAACGAGGTAAAGGCAGTCATCAGCACAATGAGGAAGAGAAATCGCGGTAGGTATTGACGCCACGGGAACGGCGGCCGCCGCACTCCGCCTGCTCTCTCTGCCCTTTTTGCAGCCCGTGACGCAAGCCATGCCGGCGACTCCTCCACCTTGAACCGCAGATAGAACGCGAGCAGCGCCGGGAGCGCCCCGATCATGAACAGCACCCGCCACGGCGCTGCGTAGCCCGTCCCGTGCAAGTGCGGGTAGAGAAGCCCGAACAACGCCGCCGCGAGCAGATTACCCACGACGTAGCCCTCCTGCAGCAGACCAGAGAAGAAGCCGCGCCGCTCGGCAGGCAGTACCTCGAGCGCCAGCGCCGCGCCCACACCCCACTCGCCTCCCATCGCCACGCCAAAGAGTGCCCGGCATAGCAGGAAGAGACCAAAGCTCGGCGCGAACGCCGACGCCAGCTCGAAGACGGAGAACGCGATCACGTTCACCATCAACGTCGGCCGGCGCCCGAAACGTTCTGCCATCGCGCCGAACGCGAGCGCACCCACGGGCCGCATGGCCAACGTCCAGAAGATCGACTCCGCACCTTGCTTCAACCCGACATGAAAGGTATTTGTGACCGCGTGCAGGCAAAGCGTCAGCAGGAAGAAGTCGAACGCATCCAGGGTCCAGCCCAGAAAGCACGCCAGAAACGTGCTTCGCTGCCCCGGGGTCAGCTTTGGCCGCGAAGCCGCCGTCGTCATAGGTCGCTCATGCTAGCACTCCGCCCTACCCGCCGCGTTCACATCTTCGCGCTGAGTGGCTGCATGGGCTCGATCATGGCCGCCCCGCGCACGTCTTCGGCGGCCTCTCCGTCGGCATACTTTTTCAGCAACTCATGATGGAGGCAGTAGAGCGCCAGCTCCAGCCGGTCGGAGACGCCCAGCTTGTCGTACACCTTGCGCAGGTAGTTCTTGATGACCTGCTCGGTCGTGCCAATCTGGTACGCGATCTCCTTGTTTCGCATCCCGCGCGTAATGCAGCTGATAATGGCCAGCTCCTTCTTCGAAAGCTTTGGCTGCGTGCGCGGATTGGTCAGCGCACTCGCCTGTGATCGATACGCCTCGATCACCCATGAGATCGATTGGTTGTCGATCCACGTCTCTCCGTCAGCGATCTTGCGGATGCACTTGACCAGCAGATCGGGCGAGATGGATCGCGGAACCACACCCCGCACGCCCCGTCGATAGAGCTCCACCGTATTCGCCTCATCCGCCTCCGTCACCTGAACAATCAACTTCGCCGTCGGACACGCCCGCACCAGCTCCGGAACCGCATCGATCGTGCCCGCGATCAGCTGCCCCTCGAGCACCACCACGTCCGTCGGATAGCGTTCGAGTGCCGAATGCAGATTGGCGAGCGTCTCGACCTGAGCCACCACGCGAATGTCGTCCTCGACGGCGAAGATCTTCTTCATACCGACGCGGTAGATCGCCTGGGAGTCGGCGAGTATGACCCGGATGCCTGGCGCACCGTCTTGATCACCGTTCTGGGAGTCTGCAAAGTGGTTCAGATCGCTGCTGCTCATATCTCTTATGCCTTCAGATAGTACTCGTCGATCACGGCTGCGGCACGCTGCTGGTTACCTTCCTGCTGATGTCGAACCACCCTTCCCGAGCAGTGAATCGTCACGTCGTTCTCAGATCCCATCACCTCGGACGGCATCGCGATCGTAAACTCGATCTTGCTGTCGACCTTCGGAAGCTGCTCGCCAACAAAGAGCAGACCGTTCGCCGAGATGTCTTCCGTCACCGCTTCATACCGCACGTCATTGGCAAGCACCTGGATCGCCAGCTTCATCGGGAATCGCACCGCGGTCCGCAATGGATTCTCTCCAGTTGCCTTGAGCCAAGTCGCCATCCATCTCCCTCTAAGCCGCGGCTGCACAGGACAAAGCCGGGCAATCACGAGGAGTTTATCTCAGGAGTGCGCCGCGCAAGCGGAATTTTCGTGTGTCGTTCCCATATCGGGAAAGAGCGCCGCCGATCCCCCGACCCAAGCTTGATCCCGGTTGTGATCCACCCCCATCATCAGCCCTCGCCCCAGCCGCACCAGACTGATCACCGGCTCGAGCTCGCCCCCATCCGGCCAGACAAACATCAGGCGCACCTCAGCCTGCGTCATCCCGCACGGCGTCTGGATCGTTGGCGTGAACCGAACCCGTTCCTGTAGCAGAAACAGATGCCGTTCCCCCGCCGGAATCGCTGCTAAATCCGCGTCTGTCGGCGCAAACTGGATCCCCTTACCCGCAAAGGAGAAGAGCGGCTTCAGCAGCATCTCCTCTCGTGCGAGCTCAAATCTCGTCCGATCTTCCATCCACTCCGAGAGGAAGACTGCCCGCGGCACGACCGGCTGTTGCAGCCAGGGTAGCGAGAATTTGCTCGCACGAAAGTACCAGTTGGGGTGCCCCGCCCATGTCACATCCAGGTCGTCTCGAAGGTCGAAAGGTAACGTGACCGACGCTCGCTCCAGCTCGTCCACAATCGTGCGATTGAAGATGCGCTCGATCGGCACCCATCGCCCCTCCCACTCATACGACAGCCGCCGCCCCTCTTTACGCAGCTTCGTAATGTCGACCGTCCGGATCCCCAGCCGGTCCTCGTACACCGCGAAGTCCGCGCGCGTCTTCTGCTGCTCCGGGTGCAGCTCCATTAGCACCACGTTCTCTGGCGCATGGCCATCCAGCAGCACCCGACTCATCAGCCGCCAGAAGCTTGCCTCGTCGTGTCCACCGAGATGCCAGCGAAGCTCGGGTGCCAGTCCGAAGACCTCGACGTACTCTCGCGCCACCAGGTCCTGAAAGCCAAAGATCGACGGAAACGCCTGCAGCTCCACCAGCCGAAAGCCGATACTTCCGTCCGCCTCCGTCATCATGCCGAAGTCGACCGTCATGAAGTTGGGTCGGGGAGTGTCGTTCGGCACCCGGTACGCCTCCGGGATAGCCGTGTCCGACTGCCGCATATACTCCCGGCTCTCCACCAGCGCCAGCGTCAGCTCGCGCCCAGCGGCAATCATGCACTCCAGAAGCTCCGGTGCGAAGAAGCACGGCGTCTCGCACACTCGAAACTCCACATGCGTCCGCGTCTTTCGATCGAGCGAGGCGAGCAGCGTCTTGTACTTCGCCTCGGTAAACCGCGCGTTGAAGTCACTTCGGTACGGCTCCAGCACCCGTAGGCTCCTCTCCGGCCAAGCCCTTCCGGCCGCGCGTCAGTCGACGTCGATCAGGAACTGTCCCTCGCGCATGATCTGCTCCTCCCCCTCCGCATCCCCCAGCCAGATGTTGAAGCCGAGCCCCACCACGTCGATGTGCGTCGAGGACTTCCACGGCGCCAGCGTGTGTGCCCCGTACGGATCCCCAAACGCGATGTGCACGCCCGGGAACTTCTCGTCCTGCAAGATGTTCCCAATCACGCGCGTCACACCGATGTTGGTCCCAATCGCAAACTCGCCCACCCGGTCCGAGTTCCCGTCGGTGTGCGTGTATGCCCAGAAGTCGCGCTCGAGCTCCCGGTTCGCGCACTGCACGCGCGTGATCCGGTTCGCTTCAATGTTGATCGTCAACGGTGTCTCCCGCAGAATGCCGTAGCGCGCGCAGAGGAAGTCGCCCACGACGCCATCCACCACGAAGACCCCGTTCACCTCGAGCGGTGCCGTGAAGCACTCACCGCCCGGAAGGTTACCCCACTTCTCCGCGCTGATGATCCCCGATGTCTTGAACCAGCGGTAGTCCGGCGAGAGCTCTGCATGGATGTCCGTGCCCGCAGCCGTCGTCGCGCGCACATAGCTCGCTCGCCGCACCTTGTCGAGCACGATCTGACTTAGCCGGTCGATCGCCGAGAAGTCTGCGCGCATGCCCTGAACCATCACCTCCGGCGTGATGTTCACCATGTGCGCGTGCCGCATGTGTCGGCGGTTGACCACGTCGGTCATCTGCATGCGGCTGCGCAGCTCATTCGGCTGCACCTCCACGGCGAAGATGCTCACCTGCGAGCTCTCCATGTCGCTCAGGATCGTCCCCGGCATCTCGCTGTACGGCCGCGGTGCAAGGTCCTCAAGAATAAATCCGTTCCATGTGCAGCCCACCCGGTCGAGCTCATCGGCCAGCGACGCCGCGACACCCAGGCAGCTCCGGTCCGCAATCAGCGTCACCTTTTCGCCCGCCTGCACACGCAGGCACGTCGTCACCGCATTATGCGCGCCAGCGCGAAACTCGTCCGGAAACGGTGTGCGGCGCAGGTCTGTCCGCTGCGCCGGCCTGCTCTCGATCGTTGTCTCCATCCTGTCCAGCATCCCTTTACCTCTCCTGCACGGCCCTTGATCTCTGGCCCGCCCTCATCGATCAGTCACTCGCTTCAGAGACCCGCCTTCGTCTCCGCCGCCATATAGTCCACCACGCTTCGCAGCGACCCCGTCTCTTCAAAGACCCGCAGCTGGCGGTCCGCGCCCGAGCCCTGCTCGAGCATCGTGCCGATGTACTCCAACTCGGTCCGGCTGCCCAGCTCGTCGAGCACCTCATCGACAAACGCGAGGTACTCCATAATCAGATCGCGCACCGGCACCTCTTCCTGCTTGCCGAAGTCGATCATCTTGCCGCCCAGCCCATACCGCACCGCACGAAACTTGTTTTCCATCAAAAGCGCGCGCGAGTACGTTCGATAGTCAATGTTGCGCGAGTGCAGCTTCCATAGCTTGCATGCGGTCGCTTGAATCAGCGATGCAATCGCGATCGTCTCCTCGGCCCGCATCGGAATATCGCAGATCCGCACCTCGATCGTGCTGAAGAACGGGTGCGGTCGAATGTCCCACCAGATCTTCTTGGCGTTGTCGATGCAGTTCGTGCGAATCAGCAGGTTGACGTACTCCTCAAACTCCGAGTAGCTCGCAAACGTATCCGGCAGATTCGTCCGCGGAAAGTTCTCAAACACCTTCGCGCGATAGCTCTTGTAGCCCGTATTCATTCCCAGCCAGAACGGTGAGTTGGTCGAGAGCGCCAGGATGTGCGGTAGGAAGTAACGCAGCGAATTCATGACACGGATCGCCGTCTCCTTATCTTCGATGCCGACATGCACGTGCAGGCCGAAAATAAGATTTGACCGCGCCACCAACTGCAGATCCTCAACTACCTGCGCATACCGCGGATCGGGATAGATCTCCTGCATGCGCCAGTCCGCGAAGGGATGCGTCGCGCCAGCGATCAGCATCAGCCCATGCTCCTCCGCCAGGCGAATCATGTTGCGCCGCAGATCAAACAGGTCCTCCGTGGCCTCTCGGATGTCGCGGCAGACCCGCGTACCGACCTCGATCACCGACTGGTGCAGCTCCGCCTTCACCCGCTCCTCAAGCCGCAGCTTGCCCTGTGCCAGCATCTCCGTCGCGATGTGCGACCGCAGGTCCCGCGTCTCCGGGTCTACGGTCTGATACTCCTCCTCGATACCGAGGGTGAACGATGGCCGCATTGCTCTCTCCCGCATCATCCCTGCGTTTCGCCTACGACGTCTTTCCTCGTCCTGTGCGTCCAGCCTTCGATGCCCCCGCCTGGCTCTTGCCAGTCGGCTCCGATATCTCTTCAGCGGCCGCGTAGATCTCCGGCCCTGACGCTCTCGCCTTCTTGGCTGGCGGCCTCTTTGCGGAAGGCCTCTTCGCCGGTGCGCCAGCCACCACCGCGCCCGCACCGGCGCCAGTCAGAAACGTCGACCAGTTCATCCCCTGCTGTGCCGCCGGTCCCGCCTGCGCCTTCTCGACTGCGAGCGCCGCTACCTTGTCCAGGATCCAGTGAAAGTTGCCCTCGCCCACCGAGAAGTAGTCCGCGTCCGGCGCCGGGTTCATGAAGTCGATCGCATACGGCACGCCGTCCTCGACCGCGAACTCGACCGTGTTTAGGTCGTAGCCGAGCGCCCGGCACAGCGTCAGAGCATCCCGCTCCACGCGCGCCAGCAGCTCCGGCGCATACTCCGGCGGCTCCTGAATGTACCGCTGCTCGAACGGTCGTCGCGGGTCGTACGGCATGATGCGCACATCTCGCTGTCCCACGACGTAGCAGCGGAAGTACTCGGTAAACTTCACCGCTGCCTGCAGCGTCATGCACAGATCCCGTGTCTGGTCATACGCGCGGAAGAAGTCCTCATGGTTGTGCACGTGATAGACGTCACGCCAGCCACCCCCATCGTGCGGCTTCAGAAACGCCGGAAACCCCACGTAGTCGAAGATGCCCTGCCAGTCGAGCGGATACTCGAGGTTCCGCAGCGAGTCCGAGCTGATCTGCGGCGGAAATCCCTTGTGCGGCAGCAACACCGTTCGTGGAATGGCTACCCCTAGCTTCGACGCCAGCGCGTAGTTGAAGAACTTGTCGTCCGCCGACCACCAGAACGGGTTGTTGATCACCTGTGTGCCCGTCAGCACCGCGTTCTTCAGGTACGACCGGTAGAACGGCAGATCGTGCGAGATGCGATCCACGATCACCGCATATCCACTCGGCTCCGCCATCCGCACGCCGCCCACGTGCACTGCCTCGGCCACCACCCCCGGCACCTGCATTCCGTTGATCCGGTCCGCGAGCGCCGGCGGAAAGCTGTTCTCCACCCCAGACAGAATGCCGATCTTCTTTACCTGCTCCGCCATGCCCCCACTCCTCCTGTTTTTGCATAGCTTACAGGTATGTCCGCAGCATGTGGCGCCATAAAGGCCAGTCGTGGACCGCCCCGTCACCCCAGATATCCAGCCGGTGCGCGATCCCCTTGCCCCCCAGCACGGCGCCCATGTGCTCGTTGGCCCCGCGGCAAATATCGTGCTCCCCCGCCGCTAGCACATACGTCCGGCCGTGAAAGCGGTTCAGCTGCCCACCATCATGCATATTGCTGATGTAGTGCGTCGGCGCGTGAAAGTAGCAGTCCTGGTCGTAGTAGCCGTGCAGAAATCGCGTCGGATCATAGATCCCGCTCAGCGAGAGAAATCCACGAAACGCCTCCGGGTGGCGCAGCGCGATATTGGCCGCATGATATCCACCGAACGAACACCCCAGCGCCACCATCTCCGCCGCGTCCAGCCGCGCTCCCATCAGCGGCACCACCTCACGCAACAGGTAGTCCTCGTACTGCATGTGACGCGCGATCCGCCACCGCGGCGGCACGTCGCGGTTATACCAGCTCTCCGCATCGACCGAGTCCACGCAGAATAACCGCAGGTGCCCGTGCTCGAGCTGCCATCGCACCGTCTCCACCATGCCGAAGTGCTCGAACTCCCAGAACTTGCCGCACGAGCTCGGAAACACCAGCGCCGGCATGCCCGCGTGGCCGAAGATCAGCAACTCCATCTCCCGCCCGAGCGAGCCCGAGAACCACCTGCAGTACTCCCGATGCACCGCTAACCCCGCCTCTCTGCCTCACTCCCGCGCAAACGCTTCACTCGCGTCTTCTGACGACGCCTTCAGTCAACTCCGCCACTGCTGCACCAGCCGCTGCGTGGTGTCTGACCCCGTGCCGTTCCCCTGTACTCTGCGCTCTGCTCTCTTCCAAGAAAGATCTGCATCTGCGCTCATCTTGTCTCCGTTCCAGCCAAACGAGTGATCGACCTCTCCCTTCAGCAGCCACGCCTACCCCCCCTCTGCTAGCCTGTTGCGATACTAGAGCAGCACCAGAAGACACTCGGCTCTAAGGGAGGCACGTCGAATCGAACCCCACGCCGACCCGTCTCTTCTGCCTCAGGCGCTCGACACCTCCCACGATCTTGCGCCTCCCGCCGATCCTGCCCTCACACCGCCCCGCTACATCGTCTCGAACCTTCACTCCCGCATCCTGCCCGACGACCGCAACATCTCCGTCTACCTTCCTGCCGCCTACGCCGCCGAGCCTGACCGCCGCTTTCCCGTCCTCTACCTCCACGACGGACAGAACGTCTTCGACCCGCGCACCTCCTACATCGCCGGCAGCACCTGGCGCGCCCACACCACCGCCGACCGCCTCACGGCGCAGTGCGCGATCGAGCCGCTCATCCTCGTCGGCATCGCCAACACCGGCCTCCGCCGCATGGCCGAGTACACCCCCACCCGCGACCTGCGCATGGGCGGCGGCGAGGGCGACCTCTACGGCCGCCTCCTCGTCGAAGAGCTCAAGCCTCTGATCGACGGCCGCTACCGTACCCTCCCCGGACCCGCCCACACCGGCCTCGGCGGCTCCTCGCTCGGCGGTCTCATCTCACTCGACCTCGGCCTCCAGTACCGCGAGGTCTTCGGCAGGCTCGCCATCTTATCGCCCTCCCTCTGGTGGGATCAGCGCAGCATCTTCACCCGCGTCCGCCGCACCGGCCCCGTGCCGCCCCTGCGCCTCTGGCTCAGTATGGGCACCGCCGAAGGCTTGCGTCATCTGCGCGACGCCGACCTGCTCTACAGCCTGCTGCTCGACCGTGGCTGGGAGCCCGGGCAGGACGTCCTCTACGTCCGCGATGCCGGCGCCATTCACACCGAGGAGGCCTGGGCGCGTTGCTTTCCCGACGTCCTCAGCTTTCTCTTCCCCGCACCCCGGCCCTGACCGCGCGTGTCGCTGCGATTGCAATCCGGCTGTCTTTCCGCAATACTTAGATGTTGGCCCGCGGCTCGGACCCACGCGCGCCGTTCTCTTCGGTCCCGCCCGACCGCAAACGACTTCCGTTCTGAAAGGTATCTCTCCTGTGTTGATGATCCGTCTGGCGCGCGTCGGCGCCCGCAAGCAGCCCCACTATCGCGTCGTCGTCATCGAGAAGGACCGCGCCCGCAACGGCCGCTCCGTCGAAGTGGTCGGCACCTACAATCCCCGCACCACGCCGGCCTCTGTCACCCTCAAGCGCGACCGCATCAGCTACTGGACTGGCAACGGCGCCCAGCTGTCAGAGCGCGTTGAAAAGCTTCTGGCCGCGGCTCCCGCTGAGCCGGCTGCCGCCACAGCACCCATCACGCCCGCACCGGCGACGTCCACCCCCGAGCCCGCGCTCGCGCCTGCTGCAACCGACAGCACCACAGCAGTTGCGGAGCCTTCCCCGGCATCGTAAGTTACCGTTTGCACGGTGACTTGAAGCAAATCCGACATACCCAAAGATCGTCCGCCGGAAACTACTGCCCGCGTACGCTTTCCGCTCGGCTCTCATACACTCGGGGTCAAGCGGCACCTCCCCTGAGGTGCCCTCGCCCGGGTACCCGGCCTGTCTCGCCGGCCTCCGGGCGCATGTCTCTTCACTCGTCAGAGTCCCACCGATCGCGACCTGCCGCACCTAGACGGCCAGGCGCACAGTGCGGCTGAGCTGAGAGCGTGACTCTCAGGGAGGTAGACCCGATGACGCAAGCCATCCCACCCTTGGCTGCAGGCGATCCCGTGGCGAATATGACCCGCCTCGTGCTCGAGATCGCCCGCAGCCTCTGTGATCAGCCCACCGCCGTCTCCGTCGAGAGCATTCCCGACGGCGACTGCACCATCCTCCGCCTCCAAGTCTCTCCCGAAGACATCGGTAAAGTCATCGGCCGCCAGGGCCGTACCGCCCGCTCCCTCCGGACCATCCTCTCCGGAGCCGGCATGAAGCTCAAGCATCGCTTCACCCTCGATATCGTCGAAGCCGGATAGAGACTGCGCCGGTTGCTCAGCATCGCAGGGCACAAGCCGCTCCGGCTCTCGGCCGGTGTACCCTCGCCTTGTGTCCACCGCACCTGAGTCCGGCTGGGTCACCCTCGCCCGCATCCTGCGCCCGCAGGGTCGCAAAGGCGAGGTCCTCGCCGACCTCCTGACCGACTTTCCCGAGCAGCTCACCGCTGGCCGCGCCCTCGCGCTCGGCACCGCCGCTCACGCCGAGCCCGTTCAGGTCGTCGGCTCCTGGCTGCCTCATGGAAAAAACCGCGGCCGTATCGTCCTGGAGCTCGCCGGCATCTCCACCATCTCGGCCGCCGAGATCCTCGCCGGCAAGGAGATCCTCGTCAAGGCCGCTGCCCGCGTTCCCCTCTCTGACGACAGCGTCTATATCAACGACCTCTGTGGCTGCCGCCTGCTCAACGGCTCCGTCGACCTCGGCATCGTCACCGACGTCTCCTTCCCACTCTCCCCCGACGGCCGCCGCCGCCTCGCCGAGGCCGCGCCCCTGCTCGTCGTCGAGGCCACTGACGGACACGAGATCCTCGTCCCTTTCGCGCGCAGCTACCTCGTCGAGATCGACACCGCCGCACGCATCCTGCGCATGAAGCTGCCTGAGGGCCTTGTCGATCTCAATGCGCCCAACGCGACCATCGAAGACACCGCTCCAGACCCGCCCGACCTCTAGAAGCGGCACGCCATCCCGATCGAGACCACCGGGTATACCTCCAGGAAGTGCAGGTCGCTCTTGAATCGCGCGCGCTCACTCGCGAGATTTGCCTGGATGGTCGGATCGGTCGCCGCGTCGAAGCACCCCTGCGTCGTGCACGCCGTCCCCCCGAGTGCCAATCGCACATCTGGCGGCTGCAGGTAGGCCCCGCCAAACTCGATCGGCATCGACACGTGACGTCCGCTCCGCGGCAGAACATTACCAAACCCAAGAAGTGCCAGCGGCGCCAGCCTCTTGCTGTAGTTCAACGACGCCGAACCGTGCACCGGGTCGTTCACGCTGTTGGTGTACGTCGTCCCGCCCAGGGTGAAGCTCTCCCCCGCCGGCACGCTCGCGGCGCCTCCAATCGTGTTCTGGAAGAAGAGCGCCCCCGCACTGAGGTGAAATCCCCCATGACGCGGAAACCAGTCCAGCGTGCTCCGCCCCGCGACAAACTTGATTCCCGGATTGAAGTTGACGCCATCGGTCGAGAATGGCGTTCGGTAACTCAGATAGCTTGCGCCCACCCGGACGTTCAGAGTCCGCGCCAAAGGCATCGCCATCTCCGCCCCGCCGCCCAGCGTACTCGCCGTCAACCCGAACGCAACCGCCCGCAGTGGTCGCATGTGATATCGATCGCCGGCCGTTAGCTGCGGCAGGTCCCGCACCCGTCGCGACGGCGGCAGCGTGACTCCCGCTGCTGGACTTCCGGCTCCGCTCGCAGCCGGGTCGCCGGATCCAGAGTCCGTTGAGACACTCTCCGAGCGCGTCGCGGTAGCAGCATCCGGCGCGGAGCTCACCGGCGGCCCATCCGACATGCGATACCCCGGCACAAACGATCCCGGTGCACTCACCGGATCTGTGACCGGAACCATCTGCGCCGCAGCCCGCAACCCACCGCACGCGACCACCACGACCAAAACCGCGACCACACCAGCGGCTCTCTCTCGTCTCAGGGGCATCTCTGACCTCTTTCTTATCTCCCCGGCATCGCCTCAAACGGCGTCTGCGCACTAAGGAGATCCAGACACTGCCACCGTAGCAACATTCCGATGCCGCGCCGATGCCCCGTCGGTTGTAGCCTCAGAGCAGCCCTTCCGGTAGAGAAGCGAGACAACCGTTCGCCAAGGAGAGCTGCCGACAACGCCCCATGCGCTTCGACATCATCACTATCTTTCCCGGCATCTTCTCCGGCCCACTCGACTTCGGCGTCCTCCGCCGCGCGCGCGAGACCGGCCTCGTCTCGGTCGCGCTCCATGACCTGCGCACCTGGACCACCGACCGCCACCGCACCGTCGACGACCGTCCCTATGGCGGCGGCGAGGGCATGGTCCTGAAGCCCGAGCCCCTCGCTGCCGCCATCGACTCGCTCTCCCTTGCACCACTCGCCGCACGCCCCGCCGCAGGCGAGGCCGTCATCCTCCTCTCGCCGCAGGGCACGCCGTATACCCAGCGCGTCGCCGCCGAGCTCGCCGGCCTTAGCCGCATCGTGCTCGTCTGCGGCCGCTACGAGGGCGTCGACGAACGTGTCAACCAGCTCCTCTGCGACCGCGAGCTCACCATCGGCGACTACATCCTCTCCGGCGGCGAGCTCGCCGCCGCCATCATCGTCGACAGCGTCATCCGTCTCCTCCCCGGCGTCCTCGGCAACCCCGCCTCCGCCCAGCATGAAAGCTTCGGCAACCCCGATCTTGGCCCCGCCGAGCCTGGCACCCTGCCCCGCTCCACCCACGGCGCCGGCGGCCTGCTTGACTACCCCCACTACACCCGCCCGCCCGACTTCCGCGGCCTCGAAGTTCCCGCCGTCCTCGCCGGTGGCGATCACGTCGCCATCCGCCGCTGGCGCCGCCGCATGTCCCTCGCCAAGACCCTCCGCAACCGCCCCGACCTCCTCCGCACCGCCGCTCTCTCGCCCGAAGACCGCGCCATCCTCCGCGACCTCGGCGCCCCCGCCTCCGATCTGCCGCCCGACGAAGCTTGCCCGAAACCAGCTCCTTCCGTGTAGACTTAGAAGTCGAGTCCAACATAGGAAAGTTGTGCCATGTCCATCCATCCCATCATGCAGAAGCTGGCCGCGAAGCTCGAGCGGACCGATCTCCCCCCATTCGCCCCCGGCGACACCATCCGCGTTCAGGTCAAGATTCGTGAGGGCGAGAAAGAGCGCCTGCAGGCCTTCGAGGGCATGGTCATCGCGACCCGCCGCGGTCCCCAGGGCACCTTCACCGTTCGCAAGATGAGCTTCGGCCAGGGCGTCGAGCGCATCTTCCCCTATAACTCCAAGGTCGTCGACAAGGTTGAGAAGGTTCGCTCCTATCAGGTCCGCCGCGCCAAGCTCTTCTATCTCCGCGGCCTCCGAGGCAAAGCCGCCCGCCTGCGCGAGGTCGAGCGCGCCACTAAGTAATCACGCACTCAGTCCCCTCGAAGACCCTGGCCTCCTGCCAGGGTCTTTCGTTTTGCGCCTGCTACCTGTCTTCTTCCTGATGGCACTCTGGCTCCTAAGCACTGCGCCTCACGCCAGACCTCGATCATTCCTTCCGAAGGGAGCTGTCTCTCGTCCTGCCGACTCCCACCCTCTCCTCCGCCGCTCTTGATCTACACTCGAATCGTCCCCATGCCAGCCCGCACCCCCGCCCCTCCCCGCACCGCCCCGCGACCGCCTGAACCACCCTCCGTGACGTCCCGCGTTGCCAAGCGTGCCGCCGAGAAGCAGCGCATCCTCAAGCAGCTCGTCTGCTCCGACGCGCCCGAGCAGGCGCTCCGCTATCGCGGCTTCCGCGTCATCGCCGGCATCGACGAGGTCGGCCGCGGCGCCCTCTTCGGTCCGGTCGTCGCCGCCGCCGTCATCCTGCCCGAGCGCATCGCCTCGCTCGCCCGCGCCGGCCTGCGCGACTCCAAGCAGCTCACCCGCGAGGACCGCGAGCGCCTCGACCGTCGCATTCGCACCCGTGCCCTGGCCGTCTCCGTCGCCGAGGTCTCTGCCTCCATCATCGACACCATCAACATCTACCAGGCCACGCGTCAGGCCATGCTCCGCGCCGTCGAAGGCCTCTCCCTCGCTCCCGACCACCTGCTCATCGATGCCATGCGCGTCGACCACACCTGCGCCCAGACCAAGCTCTTCTACGGCGACGCCCTCAGCCTCTCGATTGCCGCCGCCTCCGTCGTCGCCAAGGTTCATCGCGACGCTCTCATGCGCGAGCTCGACCAGGTTCACCCCGGGTACGGCCTCGCCGCCCACAAAGGTTACGCCACCCCCGAGCACCGCCGCGCCCTGAAGACTCACGGCGCGTCACCACTCCACCGCCGCAGCTTCCGCCCCGTCGCCGCCTGCCTGCCCCCGGACGAGCTCGCCGACCTTGAGCTCACCGACATGCTCATCGATCCCGACGAGCTCGAAGCCGGCACCGACCTCGACCAAGCCCTCCACACACCCTTCGAAACTGCCCCGGACTCACAAGATCTTCAGGATCAGCCATGGCTCTGAAGCTCCTCTGCATCGTCGCCCACCCCGACGACGAGTGCTTCGCCTTTGGCGGCGCCCTCGCCCTCGCCGCCGACCGCGGCATCGAGACCTCCGTCCTCTGCCTCACCGACGGCCAGGCCGCCTCCTTCCGCGGCGATGCCCGCTCCGGAGAGGAGCTCGGCCAGATGCGTCGCGCCGAGTTCGCCGCCTCCTGCGCGATCCTCGGCGTTCACCACTACGAGCTTCTCGACTATCAGGACGCCCAACTCGAGTCTGTCGACTTCTCGCAGACCACCGGCCGCCTCGTCGAACGCATCCGCCGTGGCTGCCCCGACGTCATCCTCACCTTCGCCCCGGACGGCGCACTCAACACCCATCCCGACCACACCATGGTCTCGCTGCTCACCACCGCCGCGTTCCACTGGTCCGGCCGCGAGCGCCGCTACCTCGGCCTCGGCGAGCCCTTTCAGCCGCGCCGCCTCTTCTACCAGAGCACCGAGTACTTCCTTCCCGACCGCCTTCCGCCGCTGCCCGCACCCTGGTCGGTGCGCCTCGACATCTCCGCCGTCAAGGACCGCAAGCTTCGCGCCTTTCGCGCCCACACCTCTCAGGCCCCGCTCATCGAGCGCACCCGTGACGTCTTTGAGAAGCACGGCGGCACCGAGGTCTACACCCTCGCCGCCACCGTCGACCCCGGCCCCGCACGCCTCGCGACTGACCTCTTCGACGGCCTCGCCGAGGCCTGACCTGCACACAGCCCTCCCCTAAAGACGACAGGCTCGTCGTCCGTCCGATGTTCGCACGGCCGGATCAAAGCCCCCCTGTTTTCGTCTCGCCCATATGGAGTGCGCCATCCGGTCGAGTCGCCCTGGACCCACAGCTATCCTTGTCTCTATGGCCGAGCATGACATCCCCGAGATGGACCCGATCGCCCTCTTCGGTGCATGGATGGCAGAAGCGGAAAAGAGCGAGCCCAACGATCCCAATGCCGTCTCCCTCGCGACCGCGACCGCGCAGGGTGTTCCCAGCGTCCGCATGGTCCTCATGAAGCGCTTCGATCAGACAGGCTTCTGCTTCTTCACTAACGCCGAGAGCGAAAAGGGAGAGCAGCTTCAGCAGAACCCCATTGCGGCCATGTGCTTCCACTGGAAGTCGCTGCGCCGCCAGGTCCGCCTCGAAGGCGCTGTCGCCGATCTGCCGGAGAAGGACGTCGACGAGTACTTCCACAGCCGCTCCCGCCGCTCCCAGCTCGGTGCCGCCGTCTCCCAGCAGAGCCGCCCCCTCGACAGCCGCGCCACCCTCGAGGAGAGCGTCCGCCAATTCGACCAGGAGCACCCCGGCGAGGTTCCCCGTCCCGCCTACTGGCGCGGCTACTGCCTCTTGCCCCACCGCATCGAGTTCTGGATGGACGGCCCCGATCGCCTCCACGACCGCTTCCTCTACACCCGCACCGGCGATGCCTGGACCCGTCAGCGACTCTACCCGTGAGTCGCAGTTCACCCCTCGTTACTCCTCTGTAACGACCTGACCTGCGATACTGGAGAGGCGATGACCGACCTCCCCGATCGCTTCACGCACACCTCTCTCGCAACGGAGCCGATCCCCTCCATTGCGCTGCCGCCTCCCGCGATCGACGCCCCCGACCTCATCGTTGAGCACCCGCCCGTCGTTCCCATCGCGCAGAACCCCGAGATCCCCACCCGCCGCCTCGCTGGCCTCGTTCAGCGCTTCCCCCGCGGCCAGTTCATCCGCTACCTCTGCGTCGGCATCTGGAACACCTTCTTCGGCTACCTGGACTACGCCCTCTTCCTCTTCCTCTTCTCGCACCTGCTGCCGCAGCGCTTCCTCTACCTCGCCGTGGTGATCGCCTCGCTCGTCTCGACGCCGATCAACATCACCATGGCGTACACCTGTTACAAGCTCTTCGTCTTCCGCACCAAGGGCAACTACCTCATGGAGTGGCTCCGCTGCTTCGCCGTCTACGGGATCGGCATGCTGCCCGGCCTGCTCATCCTCTCTGCGCTCACCCGCGTCCTGCAGACCTTCCTCCACGCCCATCGCGCGCCTCTCGTCGCCACCCTGCAGCACGCCCAGACCGCCGTCGCCGGCCACGCCGCGCTGGTCTCTGTTCTCACCCACGCCTCCAACTCCAAAGCCGCCGCCGGCTACATCGCCGGTGCCATCACCATGAGCTTTACGACCATCTCCGGCTTCGTCGGCCACCGCAAGTTCTCCTTCAAACCCGCCCGCCCCAGCACCTCCGCGGAGAGCATCTAGCGAGCTACGTCCCCGTCCCAACCTCGCCTCCGCTCACGCCGTACAATCACCCCGGAGCCGATCCGTTGACATCCCCCCAAACCACGCCCCCGTCTACCGGCAAGACCATCTCCATCGTCACCCCCTGCTACAACGAGCAGGACAACGTCCTGAACCTGTACACCCAGGTCCGCGACGTCATGGCCCGCATCGGCAGGTACCGCTACGAGCACATCTTTATCGACAACAGCTCGCGCGATGCGACCGTCGCCATCCTCAAGCAGATCGCCGCGCAGGACCCGAATGTCAAGATCATCGTCAACTCCCGGAACTTCGGCCACATCCGCTCGCCCATACACGCCCTCTTCCAGGCTAAAGGTGACGCCGTCCTGGGCATCGTCGCCGACCTCCAGGATCCTCCCCCCATGATCGCCGACCTCATCCGCGAGTGGGAGAACGGCGCCTTCTGCGTCCTCGGCATCAAGCGCACCTCCGAAGAGGCCTCGCTCATGTTCTGGGCGCGCAAGCAGTACTACCGCATCGCCGAGCGCCTCTCCTCCATCGAGACCATTCAGAACTACACCGGCTTCGGCCTCTACGACCGCAAGGTCGTCGATCTCGTCCGCTCCTTCGACGACCCCTACCCCTACTTCCGCGGCATGATCGCCGAGATCGGCCTGCCCACCGTCAAGCTGCTCTACGACCAGCCCGCCCGCAAGTTCGGCATCACCAAGAACAACTGGTACACCCTCTACGACATCGGCATGCTCGGCATCATCAATCATTCCAAAGTGCCGCTCCGCCTTGCGACCTTCGCCGGCTTCATCGGCGCCGCGATCTCCTTCCTCATCGCCCTCGCCTATCTCCTGCTCAAGCTCTTCTTCTGGTCCAGCTTCGAGCTCGGCCTCGCTCCCATGCTCATCGGCGTCTTCTTCATCGCCTCCCTCCAGCTCGTCTTCCTCGGCGTCATGGGCGAGTACGTCGGCGCCATCTACACCCAGGTCCAGAAGCGTCCCTACGCCGTCGAACTCGAACGCATTAACTTCGACCACGGCTTCGACTTCCCCAAGGTTGGCCCAGTGCAACTCGCTCCAGTCCAGATCAGCCCCGTCCAGGTCCCCTCAGCCCACCCCAGCTCCACCACCAGCTCTGTCTCAGGGCATGCCCCAACGGAACCGCAAGCCACCCCGCCTCCACCAACACCCACACAGGCCCAGGTCCCCTCGCCCTCTTGAGAACCGCTCTCGTCGTCCCGTTACCCACTTCTCTCCGTCGCAGACGCTGCGACCCATACCCTCGTCTCACCGCCGCAAGCCTGAGCCGGCGAAGGACTCCTGCAGCTCCCGTCGCACTCGCCGGTCTCCTTGCCCTCGACTCGCCTTCGCCAGTCACCCGAACGCTCGAAGCTCGCGCGAAACCACAAACCGCCTCACGACCACTCACCCAGCCCCGTCCCGGAGCCCCCATGCAAGACCTAGTCCGCGCGCAACTCCAGCAGTCTCTCGACACCATGCAGGCCGTCCTCGCCGACACTGCCATCCACGACGCCGTCATCGAAGCCGGCCGCATCACCGCTGATGCGATGATGGCCGGCAAGAAGCTCATGGTCGCCGGCAACGGCGGCTCCGCAGCCGACTCCCAGCACCTCGTCGCCGAGTTCGTCTCCCGCCTCACCATCGATCGCCCCGCCCTCCGCGCGGTCGCTCTCACCACCGACACCTCCATCCTCACGGCCATCGGCAACGACTACTCCTACGACAACGTCTTCGAACGACAGATCGAAGCCCTCGGTCAGGCCGGCGACGTCTTCCTCGCCATCTCCACTTCCGGCAATAGCAAGAACTGCTGCAAAGCCCTCAAGCTCGCCCGCAAACTCGGCATCCACACCGTCAGCTACACCGGCAACGAGGGCGGCGCCATGCGCGATCTCTCCGACATCAACGTCATCATCCCCTCCGCCACCACCATGAACATCCAGGAGTCCCACCTCGCCCTCGAACACATCTTCTGCATGCTCGTCGAGCGCTTCTACTTCGGCCAGGACTTCGGCAACAAACCCCAGCAACTCGCCGAGTAAGTCTGAGCCTGAACTCGCTGAGCGCAAGCCTGTCTCTCGCCCGAGGTCAGCCGACGCCGTGAGTCTTCCCGGCATGCTCTTCGCCGTCGTACCGTATGTCGCATACATCCACCTGCCCGCACGGTGAGCAGCACTTCACCGCCGGATTTACTGGCCTACGGTGCCCGCCTCCACCCCCGGCAGAATCCCCATCTCCACATAGATCGGCCGCATCACCGCCAGCACCTCGCGCAGCCGCGTCGTGTACCAGGCTGCTCCCACCAGACAGCACGCGCCCGTGATCATCACCGTGTGCGGCGCTCCGATCCGGTGCGCCATCCCGCCCGCCAGCAGGCTCGCAAACGGCGCCATCCCCACAAACGCCATCGTGTAGTAACTCATCACCCGCCCGCGCATGCTCTCCGGAACCAGCGTCTGGATCACCATATTGCTCGCCGCCATCCCCTGCATCATCCCAAAGCCGACCACCAGCAGCACCGCCATGCTCA
Organism: uncultured Acidobacteriaceae bacterium; assembly: GCA_964247625.1. Taxonomy (GTDB): domain Bacteria; phylum Acidobacteriota; class Terriglobia; order Terriglobales; family Acidobacteriaceae; genus Edaphobacter. The sequence continues at coordinate 117,500 of CAXTVA010000001.1, read as the reverse complement.
GCCACAGCGCTTGCGACATCCCGAACAGCACCAGACCCACCCCCAGCAGCCCGGCCGCCACCTGGATCGCCGTCGTCAGCCCCACCACGCTGCGCCGCGTCGCCAGCCGCAGCACCGAGACCAGCGCGCCTACCGCTGACGACCCCGTCAGCAGCGCCAGCGTGTGCGGCCCGCCATGCAGCACCTGCCCCGCAAAGATCGGCAGCAGCACCGCGTACGGCCACCCCATCAGGCTCATTAGCGCAAACAGCAGCAGCACCACCCGGATCGGCGCAAATCCACGCACGTACGTCCATCCCTCCCGCATCTGCTCCAGCATCGACGCCGCCGACCGCTTCACCGCCACCGGCCGCAGCCGCATTATCTCGAGCGACGCGATCACCGCGAAGTAGCTCAGCCCATCAATCAGAAAGCACCAGCCCTCGCCGAACGCCGCAATTACCACCCCCGCCAGCGCCGGCCCTACCAGCCGTGCCGCATTCACCAGCGAGGAGTTCAACGCAATGGCATTGCCCAGGTCCGCCCGGTCATCGACCATCTGCACCGTAAAGGCCTGCCGCGCCGGCATGTCGAACGCATTCACCAGCCCCTGCAGCAGGCTCAGCCCGATGATCTCCCAGATCGTTATCCGCCCCGAAAGCGTTAACCCGGCCAGCGCCAGCGACTGCACCGCCGCCGCCATCTGCGTCCACACCAGCAGCCGCCGTCGATCCATCCGCTCCACCCACACCCCTGCGAACGGTGCCAGCAGAAACGTCAGGATCTGCCCCGAGAAACCCACCAGCCCCAGCAGCAGCGCCGAGTGCGTCAGCCGGTACACCAGCCAGCTCGTCGCCAGCCGCGTCATCCACGTTCCAATGAGCGAGACACTCTGCCCGCTCACAAATAACCGGAAGTTCCGGTGCCGCAACGCCCGCCACGCGTGCGACAGCCCTCTCTCCTCCTCCATCCCACACACCCCGCCGGTTCTCACCTCTGCTAGACGCGCTCAGGAGTCGCTTTGATGCAGCACCGCCCTCCTCACCTTGGCTTCAGGTTCGCCAGCGTCCACTGCAGCACCGCCTCCGCCAGCTCCACGCGCTCGCCCGAGTAGCTGTGGTCCGTCTCCCAGTGTCGCTCCGTCACCCGCCTGTCCCCAGCCCGCCGCAGCGCCTCCGCCAGGCCGTGATCCGACGCCGCCAGCCCGTCGTCTGCCGTAAGCAGCAACACCGGCCGCGGCGCCACCGCGCCCGCAAAGCGATCGAAGTTCAGCTCCGCCCCGTGGTCATGCATCTCCCGCGCCAGCGCCTCGCCGCTCGTGCCCGCCAGCGGCAGCAGATCCGTGCCCGATGACAACGACCTCGCCTCGTCCTCGACCGTCGGCAACGGCCCACCCGGCCTTCGCCGCATCTCGTAGTCGGCTCCGATGTTCCACGCCGAGATCAGCACCGCCGCCGCGACCTCGGGATTCTGCGCCGCAACCGAGACCGCCATGTAGCCGCCCATGCTGTGCCCGATCACCACGACTCGCCGCGTGTCGACACGGTACCGCTGCGCGTTCTCCGGTCGCAGCACAAACTTCACCTGCGCATCCGCATCCTCCACCGCGTGCGCAAACGAGAACTCTCCCTTCACCCCCCACGACCCCCGATAGTGCATCGCCATCACGTTCCAGCCGTGGCGGCGCATCGTCTGTGCCAGATCCAGGTTCTGCTCGTACCCTGGAAAGCCGTGAAACAGAACTGCCGTCGGGTGCGGCCCTGCCCCCGCCGCCAGATAGAACACGCCCAGCAGCATGCTCCCGTGGCTCGGCACCACCATCTGCTGGAACTCCGCGCGTACCGTCTGCCCGCGCGCCACCATCCCCGCTCCCAACACACCCGCGCACAGCACGGCAGCAAGCACTCGCATTGCGGCAGTCTACGTGACGCCCGACGCAGCAGATGCGCCCGCCGAGGCATACTCAAGGGGCGATGCCTCACACGCCCCCGCCGCTCCCCCCCGAAGACCTCGCGCACGTCCTCACCCACACTGCGGTCGTCTTCACCCAGCTCCGCCACGCCCGCCTCTTTCTCACCGGCGGCACCGGCTTCTTCGGCCACGCCCTGCTCGAGCCCCTCCTGCATGCCAATCGCGCTCTCGCCCTCGACCTCCGCGTCACCGTGCTCACCCGCTCCGCCGATCGCCTCCGCAGCCGTGCCCCCCACCTCACCGGCGACCCCGCCGTCACCCTGCTCGAGGGCGACGCCGCCACCTTTCCCTTCCCGTCAGATCTGACGACCGATCCTTACACCCACGTCCTCCACGCCGCCACCGACTCCGGCAGCCAGCAGGCCGCACAGCCCGCACTCGCCCTCGCCGAGAGCATCCTCGCAGGCACGCGCCACACCCTCCAGTTCGCCCTCGCCACCGGCGCTCGCCGGCTCCTCTACACCAGCTCCGGCGCTGTCTACGGCCGCTCGTCCTCGACCGAGACCCACATCCCCGAGACCAGCCGCGCCGCCCCCGACCCCCTCCTCCTCCAGTCCTCCTACGACGAGGCCAAGCGCATGTCAGAGCACCTCTGCGTCGCCTACACCCACGCCAGCCCGCTCCAGGCCGTCATCGCCCGCCCCTTCGCCTTCGTCGGTCCCCACCTGCCCCTCGACGCCCACTTCGCCATCGGCAACTTCATCGGTGCCGCCCTTCGCAACCAGCCGCTCCACATCCGTGGCGACGGCACACCCCTTCGCTCCTGGCTCTATACCGCCGACCTCAGTATCTGGATGTGGCACCTGCTGCTGCGCGGCGCGCCCGCGCGCGCCTATAACGTCGGCTCCGAAGACGCCCACACCATCGGCGCCGCCGCCCACCTCACCGCCAGCACCCTCCGTCCCACCCCGGACGGCACCGCCTCCACCCTGCCCGTTCAGATCGACGGAATTCCCAACCCTGCCGCATCCATGAACTCCTACGTCCCCTCAACCGCCCGCGCCCGCCACGAACTGGGCTTGCGTCAACTCATCCCCCTCGCGGAAGCCCTCCGCCGCACCGCCACCTGGCACAGCCTCGCCCTTCCCTGACGCAGCACCCCCCGCGTCCCGCGGCAGGAACTCCCCCGCCAGCGGCCGGCACATCCTCGCCCGGGGGCACCACCGTCTGCGCTCCGAGCAGTCGCTCTGGATCGTCAGCCGGCCGTCATGGTCGCGGGCTCACCCTGGTCCAGCACCTTCAACCCGGACTTCGCCTGCTCCACGAACTCTGCAATCGTCCGCGCCGTGTACTCGAGCATCTCCCGCGTCAGCCCCGGATACAGCCCGATCCAGAAGACATGGTTCATCACATAGTCGGTGTTCGTCAGCTCGCCCACCACGCGATACTCCCACCCTTCATACGCCGGCTGCCGCAGCAGATTGCCCGCGAACAGCAGCCGCGTCCCGATCTTCTTGCCGTCCAGATGCCGTGTCAGCTGATCCCGCGTGAACGGCGCCCCCTCGCGGACACCCAGCGTGAACCCAAACCAGCTCGGGTCCACGTTCGCGCCCGCCACCGGCAGCAGAAAGTACTCCTTGAGCGGCGTCAGCAGCTCCGTCAGGATCGCGAAGTTCTCCTTGCGCCGCGCGATAAACTCCGGCAGCTTTGCAATCTGCGACACCCCCAGCGCCGCCTGCATATCCGTCGCCTTCAGGTTGTAGCCCACGTGCGAGTACGTGTACTTGTGGTCGTATCCGCACGGCAGCGTGCCCAGCTGCCAGTCAAACCGCTTGCCGCATGTGTTGTCCACGCCCGGCTCGCACCAGCAGTCGCGGCCCCAGTCGCGAAAGCTGTCGATCAGCACCTGCAGCGCCGGCTTGTTCGTCAGCACCGCGCCGCCCTCGCCCATCGTGATGTGGTGCGCCGGGTAAAAACTCACCGTCGCGATGTCTCCGAACGTGCCCACCTTCTGCCCGTTGAACGTCGCCCCGAGCGCGTCGCAGCAGTCCTCGACCAGCCACAGGTTGTACTTCTTGCAGAACTCGCTCACCGCTCCCACGTTGAAGACATTCCCCAGCGTGTGCGCGATCATCACCGCCTTCGTCTTCTCCGAGCGCGCCTCTTCGAGCTTCGTCACGTCGATCTCGTACGTCGGCAGAATCACGTCCACAAACACCGGCACGCACCGGTTCTGGAAGATCGGGTTCACCGTCGTCGGAAACCCCGCCGCCACCGTGATCACCTCGTCGCCCGGCCTCAGCGCGCGCTCCCCCAGCTTCGGACTCGTCAGCGCACTCAACGCCACCAGATTCGCGCTCGATCCCGAGTTCACCAGGCTCGCCGACCGCAGCCCGAAGAACCGCGCCAGCTTGCGCTCGAAGTCCTTCGCCCACCGCCCCGTCGTGAACCATCCATCGAGCCCCGACTCGACCACCGCCTGCAGGTCGTCTGCCCGGATCACCTTGCCCGAGACCGGCACCGCCGACGTCCCCGGCTCAAACGCCCGCTGTGGAAACGCCGCCGCGTGGTACTCGGCCGTCAAGGCAAGAATCTGCTGCTTCAGCTGCTCTGCATGCTCGGTCATAGGCTTCGCCAGAATACCAGTAGCCCTTGCTCCGCAATCCCTCATCCCTGCGCAAAGACTCGCGTTCCGCCGTCCCGCTGAAACTCCGCCCCGCGTATGATGGCCGAGACGAACACGAAGCACCCGGTCGCCTCCCCCCTGGGCGAACTCCCCACACCGAGGAAGGGTAATGAAAGCAGTCATTCTGGCCGGCGGCCTTGGCACCCGCATCAGCGAAGAGACCTCCCTCCGCCCCAAGCCCATGGTCGAGATCGGCGGCCGGCCCATCCTCTGGCACATCCTCAAGCTCTACTCCCAGCACGGCATCCACGACTTCATCATCTGCTGCGGCTACAAGGGCTACGTCATCAAGGAGTACTTCGCCAACTACTTCCTCCACACCTCCGACGTCACCTTCGACATGAGCTCGAACAGGATGGAGGTCCTCAACTCCGTCGCCGAGCCCTGGCGCGTTACCCTCGTCGACACCGGCGACGCGACCGGAACCGGCGGCCGGCTCCGCCGCGTCGCCCAGTACCTCTCGCCCGGCGAGCCCTTCCTCATGACCTACGGCGATGGCGTCGCCGACGTCGACATCACCGCCTCCATCGCCTTTCACAAGCAGCACGGCAAGCTCGTCACCCTCACCAGCGTCCAGCCCGTGGCCCGCTTCGGCGCCCTCGGCCTCAAGGACACCCAGATCTACTCCTTTCAGGAGAAGCCGTCCGATGAGGGCGGCTGGATCAACGGCGGCTTCTTCGTCCTCGAACCCGCCGCCATCAACGCCGTCACCGACGACGCCCAGATGTTCGAGCGCGAGCCCATCGAGGCCCTCGTCACCCAGGGCCAGGTCCACGCCTTCTTCCACCACGGCTTCTGGCAGGCCATGGACACCCTGCGTGACAAGCAGCACCTTGAGGACCTCTGGCAAAAGGGCAAAGCCCCCTGGAAGACCTGGTAGCAACTCGGAGGACACCCCCATGACGGACCACCTGTCCCTCACCCCCGCCACCGATCTCGCCGCCCGCAACCGGTCGCACCTTCCCAACGAGAGCGCCGCCTATCGCACAGCCCGCAACGCTCTGCTCGCCGAAGAGATCGAACTTCGCCGCCACATAGAACGTGTCGCCGCCATGCGCCGCGCCCTTCCTCCCGGCGGCGCCGTCACCCGCGAGTACCTCTTCGTCGGTGAGCACGGGCCGGCAGACCTCGCCGCCCTCTTCGCCGACAAGCAGACCCTCGTCGTGTACAGCATGATGTTCGGTCCGGAGCGCGATCGAGCCTGCCCCGTCTGCACCTCCTTCCTCTCCGGTTGGGACGGTGCCGCCGTCAACCTTCGCGAGCGCGTCGCCCTCGCCGTCGTCGCCCGCTCTCCCCTCCGGCGCCTCGCGGACTTCAGGCGCGAGCGCGGCTGGCAACACCTGCCCTTCTTCTCGGACACCGCCGGCGACTTCACCCGCGACTATGTCACTCCGGAGGATGGCGACGTCCCAGGGCTCAACGTCTTCACCCGACGCCGTGGCGCCATCGAACACTTCTGGCGCGGCGAGATCAGTGACGACATGGCCGACCCCGGTCAGGACTCCCGCGGTTCGCCCGAGATCGATCTGCTCTGGACCTTCCTCGATCTCGCTCCGGAGGGCCGCGGAACCGACTGGTATCCCAGGCTCGAGTACACGCCCGCCCCGCTCATCAACATCGCGCAACGCTAAGCCAACCCCGCTCGCCAGGACTCCCGCATGAAGCCCGCCGTCATCGTTCAGCACACACTCTGTCTCGCCCTGTCGCTCACCCCCGCACTGCGCGCCCAGGCTCCCGCGAGCACGACGGCCGATCCCGCCGCCGAGGTCCAGCGCAGCTACACCACCCTCAAGACCAACATCCTCAAAGCGGCTGACACCATGCCCGCTGACGCCTACACCTTCCGCCCCACACCGGACATCCGCACCTTCGCCCGCGTCGTCAACCACGTCACCGAAGCCCAGCTCCATAGCTGTGGCGCCCTCAACCAGACCGCCCCCCAGAACCTCCCCAAAATACCGCCCGAGACCGCCGACAAGCCAACTATCATCGCCGCGCTCCAGTCGTCCTTCTCCGAGTGTGACAAGGCCTACGCCGCCCTCTCTGCAGCGACCCTCTTCACGCCCGTCACCGCCGGCCCTGTCACGCGCTCCCGCAACAGCGTCGCCTGGGGCAACGTCTCCCACGACAACGAGCAGTACGCCACCCTCGCCCTCTACCTTCGCCTCAAAGGCCTCCTGCCTCCCACCAGCGAGAAGTAACCGCGCGCGAACCCGCACACCTCTGTGACACCGGATCCGGTGCATCCCGGTTGCCACACCACTCTCTCGCGCCACCGCCTGAGCAGTTATCTTTGACCTATGCCCGCATCCCCCTCCCTCTGGCAAGGCAAGCGCGTCTTCCTCACCGGCCACACCGGCTTCAAGGGCGGCTGGCTCGCTCTTTGGCTCACCTCCCTGGGAGCGACCGTCCGCGGGTACGCTCTCGACCCCTGCACCCAGCCCAATCTCCTCACCATCGCCCGCATCCACTCCGTCATCGACGACCTCCGCGGCGACATCCGCGACGCCGCCCGCCTCGACCGCGCCATGCACGACTTCGCCCCCGAGGTCGTCTTCCACATGGCCGCCCAGCCCCTCGTTCGCCTCTCCTACGCCGACCCCATCGGCACCTTCGAGACCAACGTCCTCGGCACCGCGCGCGTCCTCGACGCCGTCCGCCGCACCCCGTCCGTCCGCGCCGTCGTCTCCGTCACCACCGACAAGTGCTACGACAACAAGGAGTGGCTCTGGGGCTACCGTGAGACCGACGCCCTCGGCGGCTACGACCCGTACTCCTCCTCCAAGGCCTGCGCCGAGATCGTCTCCGCCGCCTTCCGCTCCTCCTACTTCCACCCCGCGCAGCTCAACCAGCCCGGCGGCCACACCACCGGCATCGCCACCGCGCGCGCCGGCAACGTCATCGGCGGGGGCGACTGGTCGCTCGACCGTCTCATCCCCGATCTCGTCGCCGGCTTCACCCGCGGCGAGCCCGTCCTCATCCGCAGCCCTCACGCCATCCGCCCCTGGCAGCACGTCCTCGAGCCCCTCCACGGCTACCTTCTCCTCGCCGAGCACCTCCTCACCCCCGGCGCTGACGCCACCCGCTTCGCCACTGCGTTCAACTTCGGCCCTGCCGACGACGACGCTCGCCCCGTCCAGTGGATCGTCGAGACGATGACCCGCTTCTGGGGCGGCGACGCCTCCTGGACCGTCGACCCCGCCCCCCAGGTCCACGAGGCCGGCTACCTCAAACTCGACGCCTCCCGCGCCCGCGCCGAGCTCGCCTGGCAGCCCCGCCTCCGCCTCGAAACCGCCCTTGAGTGGCTCGTCAACTGGTACAGAGCCGCCCTTGCCGGTGACGACATGCAGGCTTTCACCCTCGCGCAGATCAACGCCTACACCGCCCTCACTCTCTCCTGAGACCAGGCGGACCCCGCAGAGGACGCTCGCAGGACCCCCGAAGCCCCCGGCCTGAGCCACGCCATCGCCGCCGCGTGCCCGCGCGACCTCCGCCACTCTAGGGTGGGCTTGAAGGTTCGACAGACCTTCCCCCGGCCCATCGAACGGGCGACACTAGACGCATGCTCGGACGCGCCCTCCTTCTCGCCGCCTCTCTGCTCACCCCCGCCCTCGGCCTCCGCGCGCAGACCGCGCCTATGCCCTCCAGCCAGAACGGCCAGACCCCGCAGCAGCCCAACGCCCCCTTCCCGCCCGTCGTTCGCAACACCGGCCGCGCCAGCGCCACCACCAACCTCGAGGGCACCGGCGCGGAGTTCGAGCACGCCATCGCCAACCCCGCCGACCTCCCGCCCACCCTCCCCGCCGGTCGCTCCAGCATCGGCATCGCGCTTGAGGGCGGCGGCGCCCTCGGCCTCGCCCACATCGGCGTCCTCAAGTGGCTCGAAGAGCACCGCATCCCCGTCGACCGCGTCGCCGGCACCAGCATGGGCGCGCTCGTCGGCAGCTTCTACGCCTCCGGCCTCTCCGCCCAGCAGCTCGAGACCATCGCCACCGATGCCGACTTCGGCCGCGTCTTCGCCGTCAGCCGCGCCTACACCGACCTCAGCTTCCGCCGCAAGCAGGACTCGACCGATCTCCCCCAGGGCGTCCAGATCGGCCTCAAGGGCGGTCCCAGCCTGCGCAACGCCCTGCTCACCGACGACGGCCTCAACGAGTTCCTCCGCACCAACCTCAAGGGCTACAACCGCGCCCCGCTCGACTACAACAAGCTCCCCATCCCCTTCCGCTGCGTCGCCACCGACCTCACCAGCCTCCAGCGCGTCGTCTTCGACGGCGGCCCGCTCCCCCTCGCCGTCCGCGCCTCCATCTCCATCCCCGGCATCTTCGCCCCCGTCGGCCTCAACGGCCACTACCTCGTCGACGGCGCCATCGTCGACAACCTCCCCACCGACATCGCCCGCCAGGACCTCCACGCCGACATCGTCATCGGCGTCCACCTCGGCTCCGTTCGCTTCGGCGAGGGCGACGTCAGCTCCGTCGTCGGCGTCTTCGCCCGCGCCTACTCCGCCGGCACCGCTCGCAACGAGATCCTCGCCCGCAGCTCCGCCGACGTCGTCATCGACACCGACCTCACCCGCTTCTCCACCAACGACTATGACCACGTCCGCGACCTCATCGCCGCCGGATACGCCGCCGCCGCACAGAGCCACGACGCCCTCGACCGCTTTACCCTCTCTGAAGCCGACTGGCAGATCTACCTCGACGCCCGCCACGCTCGCACCCGGCCCGCACCCGCCGCCACCGCCGTCGCCAGAGTCGAGGGCGGCTCCCCCGGCGCCCAGGCCCGCACCCTCCGTGCCCTGGCCCCGCTCTCCGGCCAGTCCATCGACGACGGCCGCATCAGCCAGGCTCTGCGCGCCGTCGAAGGCTCCGGCAGCTACAACGCCACCTACCAGACCTTCGCCCCCACCGCCTTCATCACCAACCCCGCCCGCCCCAACGACGCCCCCAGCGCCACTGCCGCCCCCGACACCGGCCTCCTCGTCCGCCTCAGCCGCGTCAGCAACGGCCCACCCTTCCTTCTCTTCGGCCCCGACATCACCGCCGTCACCTCGAACGTCACCCGCACCTCGCTCGACTTCCGCTTCATCGACCAGGACGTCGGCGGCTTCGGCTCCGAGCTCCGCGCCGACGTTCGTGTCGGCTTCCTCACCCAGTTCTCCGGCGAGTACTACCGCCTCCTCAACCCACACGGCTACTTCCTCCAGCCCCACCTCGGCGTCGTCCGCGAGCCCGTCTACCTCTGGCAGAACCAGCACCGCGTCTCCGAGCGCCTCTTCCAGCAGGCCGGCGGCGGCTTCGACTTCGGCCGCACCTTCACCCGCAACCTCCAGGTCGCCGCCGAGTGGCGCGCCCAGGTCATCCGGTGGCACCTCACCACCGGCCTCGACGCCGACCCCACCGTCTCCGGCACCGCCCAGACCGCCCTCCTCCACCTGCGGTACGACTCGACCGAATCCGGCACCGTCTCCCCCCGCGGCTCCCGCATCGACCTCGCCGTCGGCGCCCTCCTCCACGCCCCCCAGAGCCAGACCGCCCCCACCGCCCAGCTCCGCCTCGGCAAGACCATCGCCCTCTACCAGAAAAACATCGTTGGCCTCTCCTTCGACGCCGACACCTACCTCCGCCGCAACGTCACCGACCCCCTCCGCTTCACCCTCGGCGGCCCCCTTCGCCTCTCCGCCTCCTCTGTCGACGAGTACCGCGGCACCGACGACTTCCTCGCCCGCATCGGCTACCTCCGCCAGATCGCCTCGCTCCCCTCCGGCCTCGGCCAGGGCCTCTATCTCACCCTCGGCTACGAGGCCGGCGAGATCTGGTCCCCCACCAGCCCCGCCCTCCTCCGCCAGGACGGCCTCCTCGGCCTCGTCGCCGCCACCCCCCTCGGCGCCATCAAGTTCGGCGGCTCCATCGGCGACGCCGGCCATCGCAAAGTCTTCTTCTCCCTCGGCCGACTCTTCTAAGATCCCGGCACCCCAGGTCGAACCACCTAAGAGCCAACCGCCTCAGCGCGGAAGGACACGGCTTCAGCCATGCCGTCACTCGATCGTCGCAGCGATCGGCCTCAGCCTCTGAGCGCAGCTTGGCCGCGCGCGGAGACATCTCTCGCCGCACATAGGTGCCGTCACGCCATTCCTGCAACCTTTCGTCCCTCTCTCCATAAAGCAGCCGAAACCTGCCCCCATCGCATCTACCCACATGACCCCGAAACATCCAAAACAAAAGACTGTGAGATCAATGCAACGGACGCTGCTGCCCGGAAAACCCTACCCGCTCGGAGCCACACCCTCCTCCAAGGGAACCAACTTCGCCCTCTACTCTGAGAACGCCACCGCCGTCTCTGTCTGCTTCTTCGATGAGGACGGCAAGGAGACCGACCGCGTCGCCCTCCGCGAGCGCACCGCCCTCGTCTGGCACGGCCTCATCCGCAACATCACGCGCGGCCAGCGCTACGGCTATCGCGTCGACGGCCCCTGGGAGCCCGACAGCGGACACCGCTTCAACCCCGCGAAGCTCCTCCTCGACCCCTACGCCAAAGCCATCTGCGGCGACGTCAACTGGAAGGCCCCCATCTTCCCCTACGACCTCGCCTCCGGCGATGACGCCAAGCGCGACGACCAGGACTCTGCCGCCGGCGTCCCCAAGGGCGTCGTCGTCGATGGCCGCCACTTCGACTGGGAAGGCGACTGCGCGCCCGAGACCCCGCTCTCGGACTCCGTCATCTACGAGGTCAACGTCCGCGGCTACTCCATCCGCAATCCCATGGTCCCCGAGCACCTCCGCGGCACCTACGCCGGACTCGCCTCCGAGGCCAGCATCAACTACCTCAAGCAGCTCGGCATCACCGCCGTCGAGCTCCTTCCCGTGCATCACTTCATCGACGAGGGCCACCTCGTCGACCGCGGCCTGCGCGACTACTGGGGCTACAACACCCTCGGCTACTTCGCCCCCATGGCCCGCTACTCCTCCTGCGGCGACGACGGCTGCCAGGTCGACGAGTTCAAGGAGATGGTCAAGGCCCTGCACAAGGCCGGCATCGAGGTCATCCTCGACGTCGTCTACAACCACACCTGCGAGGGCAACCGCATGGGCCCCATGCTCTCCTGGAAGGGCGTCGACAACGCCACCTACTACCGCCAGGTCCCGGACAATCCGCGCTTCTACATGGACTACACCGGCACCGGCAACACCCTCAACATGATGAACCCGCAGGTCCTCAAGATGGTCATGGACTCGCTCCGCTACTGGGTCACCGAGATGCACGTCGACGGCTTCCGCTTCGACCTCGCCTCTACCCTCGCCCGCGAGCTCCACGACGTCTCCAAGCTCTCGAGCTTCTTCGACACCATCAATCAGGATCCCACCCTCGCCGACGTCAAGCTCATCGCCGAGCCCTGGGACGTCGGCGAAGGCGGGTATCAGGTCGGCAACTTCCCCGTCGTCTGGGCGGAGTGGAACGGCAAGTACCGCGACACTGTCCGCCGCTTCTGGAAGGGCGATGAGGGCACCCTGTCCGACTTCGCCTACCGCCTCACCGGCTCCTCCGACCTCTACCAGTCCGACGGCCGCAAGCCCTACGCCTCCATCAATTTCATCACCGCCCACGACGGCTTCACCCTCTGCGACATGGTCTCCTACGACAAGAAGCACAACGAGGCCAACGGCGACAACAACACCGACGGCGCCGACAACAACGACTCCTGGAACATGGGCGTCGAAGGCCCCACCGACGACCCCGTCATCAACGAGATGCGCGAGCGCCAGACCCGCAACTTCCTCGCTACCCTCCTCCTCTCGCAGGGCGTCCCCATGCTCACCGGCGGCGACGAGGTCGCCCGCTCCCAGCGCGGCAACAACAACGGCTACTGCCAGGACGATGAGCTCACCTGGTACGACTGGAACCTCGACCCGCCCCGTCGTCGCCTCATGGAGTTCACCGCCCGCCTCATCAAGCTGCGCCTCGATCACCCCAACCTGCATCGCCGCCGCTTCTTCCAGGACCGCACCATCCGCGGCTCCGTCGTCCGCGACATCGCCTGGTACAACACCGACGGCAACGAGCTCGGCGAAGAGAACTGGAGCACCTCCTGGAATCGCTCCGTCGCCCTCATGCTCAACGGAAAGACCCTCCAGGTCACCGACGATGAGGGTCAGCCCGTCCTCGACGACAGCTTCCTCATCCTCGTCAACGCCTTCCACGACGGCGTGGAGTTCAAGCTCCCCGAGCCGCCCAACGACAGCGCCTGGGTCCAGGTCATGGACACCCAGCACATCGACGACCCCTTCAAGGAAGTGCCCCTCGGCGATAAGGTGATCGTCGGCGGCCGCTCCATCCGTCTCTTCCGCGACGGAAGCGTCCACGAAGCCGTCCAACCCGATCCCACCCCAACCCCCAGCGCCTGACACCTCACCCGCGCGGCGCGGCATCCGCGTGTCACCCAACTGCTCCGCGTGACATCCAAACCCGTCCGCGTGACACGGAAACATAGTGTTGTGCCACCCAGCCCGAACCGTACTCTAAACAACGTTCCAGACCGACCGCCAGGCTGGGAGGAGAGGCCTCAAGCCCTCCTCCCAGCCTTCAAGCCTCAGCGTTTCGCCCGCCTCGCGACACTATCCAATCTCGTTGTTGCGGCACAGGTTACCTCACGAGCGACTCGTACAGCTCCACCGTCTGCTCCGCGATCGCCGACCATGAGAACAGCGCCTCTACTCGCGCCCTTCCGGCATCCCCAAACTGCCGGCACCGCTCCGGATCCGCGAACAGCTCCCCGACGCGCGCCGCCAGATCTCGTGCGAACCGCTCCCCATCGACAGGAAACCCCGTCGCTGCATCTGCTTCAAATGCGACAAGATACCCTGTCTCACCCTCAACAATCACTTCAAGAATGCCGCCCGTCGCGCTCGCCACAACCGGCGCCCGGCACGCCATCGCCTCTAAGTTGATAATTCCAAAAGGCTCATACACCGACGGACAACAGAACACACGACAGTGCGAGTAGAGCTCGATCGCCTCCGCCTTCGTCACCATCTTCTCGATCCACACCACATCCCCGCCTGCCGCTCGCGCCGCCTCTACCTTGGCTCGCATCTCCGCCGCGATCTCCGGTGTGTCCGGCGCTCCTGCACACAGCACAACTTGCGTCCCTGCAGGGAGATAGCGGATCGCATCCACCAGGTGCGTCACCCCCTTCTGCCGCGTGATCCGACCCACAAACAGCACATACGGCCGGCTCGCATCCACGCCGTATCTGGTCAGCGCCCCCGTGCTCACAACCTGCTGATACTCCGCGAGATCGATCCCGTTGTAGATCACGTGCAGCTTCGCCGCATCCACCTCCGGATACGCCCGCAGAATGTCTGCCTTCGTCCCGTTCGACACCGCGATAATCGCGTCCGCATCCAAGATCGCTGTCCGCTCCATCCACGAGCTCATCGCATACCCCGACCCTAGCTGCTCCGCCTTCCACGCCCGCAGCGGCTCTAGAGAGTGCGTCGTCAGCACGAACGGCACCCCGTATAGCTTCTTCGCCAGAAACCCCGCCATCGCCACGTACCAGGTGTGCGTGTGCACCACGTCGATCTTGTCTAACTCTTTCATCCACTGTAGGTTGAGCGCCAAAGCGTCAACCGCCGCTTTGAACTTCTCCGTCGACCCCGCCGTGACCTCCGCCGCAGGCTCCTCCCCGCGCACATGCAGGTTCCCCTCCTCTGCCTGCTGATCACCCCAGCAGTGCACCTCCACCTCGATCCGCTTCGCCAGCTCCCGGCTCAGGTACTCCACATGCACGCCCGCCCCCCCATAGACCGCCGGCGGATACTCCCGCGTCATCAGCCCAACCCGCATCGCTCTACCTCCCTCACGCTGTCTCGCGCACCGCGTCTTCCGGCCAGACCGAAGCCTACACCACCGCGGCCCACGCTCGAATAAGCCGTCGACCACGGGAAATCTCTCCGCTGGCACTCTCTCCTGAAGGCCGTCTCTCATCCAATAAGATGGTTGAAGAAAGGCTTGTGCCCGTGTCCGTATCCTCCTCCATGTCGTTGCTTAACGGGCTCTACCCGCGCGAGGCTGGCGAGCTGCAGGTGCTGCTTCGCCGTCACGGCATCGCCACCGGCCATCCGGAAGACATCGCCGCCCTCCCTCCGCGGCTCAGCGCCAGCTCCGCCCTCGAAGAGGATCTGCTCGCCTTCATCAATACCAGCCGCAACCGCGCCGGCGGACCCATCTCGATGAGCGCGACCCTGCATCTGCTGCTCACCACCATCGGCGGCCCCGGCGCCGGAGATCTCGGGCCGGAGTACGACGAGCCCACCTCGCTGCTCAGCTCCTTCCTCGAAGCCATGGGTGGTTGGCCGGAGCTCTCCTTCGCCCCATTCGACAATGAATTGCCCGCCACCCACGCCGCGGCCTTCGAGAGCACATCCGCATCGCACTCCGCTGAGCCCACCCGTGCGCCGCGGCGCTCCATCGCCGCTTCGCTTGCCACACAGGCCGGTCTGGGCGACACACCATGGACTGCGACCTCCAGCAATCCACCAGGCGCCTCCTCCGCCGTCATCCTCGAGGCCCTCGCCCGCCTCGAATCCAGCTCTGCACAGACCTCCGCCCGTCTCGACGCTCTCGCCGAGCGCCTCGCCGCCTTCGACCTGCGCCTCAATCAGAAGGCTCCGTCCACGGACGAGGCCTCTCCCGTCGAATCAGCGTCCCGCATCGCCGACCCCGCGCCCGCGCCTCCGAGCCCCGCACAGAGCAGCCCTCGCGTCGACCCTGTCGCGCAGCGTCCCGACCCGCCACCTCTCGCACCCGTCGATGCTCCTCCTGCACTGACCTCTGAGCTCGTGCCCTCACCATCTGCGGGGGAGGCGATCCCCTCTGCTCCAGCATCTCCCGCAACACAGCACACCGCGCTCGAGCCTCTCCCCGACCTCGCGCCACCCTCCGCGCCTCCGTCCATACCTCAGGAAGTGCCTGAGGCACGATCCTGGAGCAGCGCCCTCCTGCAGACCTCGCCTTCGCGCCCGCCCGGTGCAGCCTCTGCCACGACCTGGCCTGTGCCCGTAGAGCGGCCCTCCGCACCTCCCGCCTCGGCCCCGGTCCCGCTCGAAGCGACCTACCCCGTGCAGGGCGCGGACCACCTCGCTCCGTTCGCCGCAGCGCCCAGACCGGCCTCTCCCGGCCAGGAGGCCATCGCCGCCTGGAGTGAGCTCTTTGCCTACCCGCCCAAGGCTCGCCGCTCGGCCGCCCTTATTCCCTTCGCCGTCCTCGCGCTTATGCTTGTGCTTCTCGGCATCGGTGTCTTCGTCTTCTTCCACTTCCACAACTCCGGCGCAGAGCCCGCCATCGGCAGCGGCTCCGCGCCACAGACCTCTTCAACCGCCGGCGGTGGCGTCGACGCCGCGCCTCCCCTGCCCGAGAAGTCTGCCTCCAGCCCCGATCTTCCTGCCTCTCCGAACCCCGGCGCCCCCAGCGGTACGACGAACCGTGTCCTCGGTGCACGCGAGACCTTTCAGCCCAGGCAGCGGGCGGAGACGCCCGGTCAGCCGACCTTCGTCGCCGCCTCCACCATGGAGAGCCGGCTCGCCTACGCCCCACGCCCGCAGCACCCTCACGTCGCTGGCTCCACCGGTCTCAGTGGCATGGTTGTCATGGAGGTCATCGTCGACCAGGACGGCAACGTCAGCGATCTCCATGTGCTCGGCGGCCAACACACTCTGCGTGACGCCGCCGTCAACGCGGTGCGTACCTGGCGCTATCACCCCGTCCTCCGCGACGGGCGCGCCATCCCCGTCCGCACCATCGTTCGTCTGGACTTCAACAGCAGTAACGGCTGAGTGTCTTGGCGCGGCACCGCCGGACGGCTGGCGCACGCAGATGCCCCGCGTGGGTAGAATGAAGAGAGCAGAAGTCATCGCAGCTCGAGTGGCCGACGTATCAGTCTCGACCTACCGTAGTGCATAGGGGACAACTGCTGGTCCAGACCTAAGTCTTCTCCTTCGAAGACTTTGCGACAAAGTTGGGGGAAGGGGGGGTTACCTTCCTCCAGCCTTCGCACACGCGGCTAGAATGGGTCGTCGAGTCTGACTCGGCGCGGGGAGCGGATCGATGCCTGTGGTAGCAGGAGTGGACTTCGGCACCCTCAGCGTGCGCGTAACCTTGCTGGACAGCGACCGCGGCCGCCTCAGCACCGCAGTCGCGCCCTACGCCCTCAAGCGCAGCCGCAGCGACCCCGACCAGGCCACCCAGTCGCACGCCGACCAGATGTCCGCCCTTGTCACCGCGACCCGTCAGGCCGTCGCCGATGCCGGCATCGACGGCGCGACCGTGGCGGCCATGGCGCTCGACACGACCGGCTCGAGCGTCGTTATGGTCGACAGCGCAATGCAGCCGCTCGACGACTACTACCTCTGGTGCGACCACCGCGCCAGACACGAGGCGCAGGAGATCACCGCGCTCGCTCACCAGCAGGGTCTCGAGGCGATCCTCTGGTGCGGCGGCGTCTACTCGCACGAGTGGGGCTTCGCCAAGCTGCTGCACTGGCTGCGCCACAATCCGGAGAAGCGTAGCCGCTTCGCCTCCGCCTTTGAGCACTGCGACATGGTCGCCGCTACCCTCTGCGGCATCACCAGGCCAGCCGAGGCAAAGCGCAGCGTCTGCGCCATGGGCCACAAGTGGATGTGGAACCCGAAGTGGGACGGCCTGCCCCCGCAAAGCTTCCTCTCTGCCGTCGACCCGCTCCTTGACGGGGTGCGCGACAAGCTCTCCGGAGAGTACCTCACGGCGGAACACCTTGCCGGCCACCTCGCCCCGGCCTGGGCCGGGCAGCTGGGCCTTCGTCCCGGCATCCCCATCCCGGTCGGCGCCTTCGACGCCCATTGGGACGCCATCGGCGCCGGCTGCCGCCTTGGCGATGTCGTCAACGTCGTCGGCACCTCGACCTGCATCATCGCCATGCAGCAGCAGCTCAATCTGATCGCGGGGGTCTGCGGCGTCGTCCCGGGCAGCGTGCATCCCGCCTTCACCGGCGTCGAGGCCGGCCTCTCCGCCACCGGCGACATCTTCGAGGCCATCGCCACCCGCGCCGGCACCACCGTGCGCCAGCTCGCCGAGGGGCTCGCGAGCTACCGCGCCGGCCAGACCGGCCTGCTTCGCCTCAGCTGGGACAACGGGGACCGCACCGTGCTCGTCAACGCCGAGCTCGGCGGCATCACCCTGGGCTGGAATCTCGTCCACACCGCGCAGGACGAGCTGTTCGCCGCCATCGAGGGCACCGCGATGCACACCCGCATCATCCTCGATCGAATGGCCGAAGGTGGGGTCCCCATCGAGCGCATTATCAACGCCGGCGGCATTCCGCAGCACAACGCCGTGCTCAACCAGATCTACGCCGACGTCCTCAACAAGCCGGTGCTGGTACCCGACGGCGTCCCGACCTCGCTCGGCTCCGGCATCTTCGCGCTGCTCGCCACCGGCGCCTTCCGCTCCATCGAGCAGGCGCAACAGGCGATGTGCCTGCCGCACCGCACGGTCATGCCGAACCCTGCCGGCGTCGCCGTCTACGAGCAGCTCCTGCCGCTCTATCGCGCCGTCTACTTCGGCCTGGGCAGCAGAGACGCATCACCGGTGGCCCTCGGCACCGTCCTCCCCGAGCTCAAGCGCATCAGCGCGCCCCACTCGAGACCCGCCACGCCATCGACGCCCGCATAGTCACTCCTCGCGAAGGACCTCGAGTGGCTTCTGCCCCAGCAGCCGGTGGCTTGCCGTCCACCCAGTGGCCACCGTCAGCGCCGCCGTCAGCAGCAGCGCAGACAGGTTCCACAGCCACGGCGTACTCCAGTCAACCTCAAGCGCGTGCAGCAGCGCACGTGCGACGAGATTTGCAAAGAAGACACCAACGAAGCCGGCGACCAGTCCAAGAACCGCGAACTCGATCGAGAAGATGCCCGCAATGCGCGACCGCGTCGCGCCAAGCGTCTTGAGCACGACGATCTCGCGCATGCGCCGGTAGCGTGTCCCCGCAATCGAGCTCGCCAGAATCACGACTCCGGCGAAGATCGAGAACGCCGCCAGGAACTGCACCACATAGGTGATCTGCATGACGACCTGCCGAATGGTCTCGAGCGCCGCCGCGACGTTGATGACCGTCACGGTCGGGTACGGGGTGTAAAGCGCGCGCTGCAGCTCGCCCACGCGCTGCGGGTCTGCGTGCACCCCGCCATACCAGACCGTAGGCAGACTCGCCAGCGCGGCATGTGGCAGGATGAACTCCGCGCGGGAGAAGGCATGCTGACCATCGCTCTTGGTAAAGCCGGAGACCGTTGCCGTGAACTGGGCATCCTGCGCGGCGAAGGTGATGTGCGAGCCGATATGCAGGTTCAGGCGCTCTGCGGTGTGCGCATTGACCTCGACGACCGGGTGCGCGGCCAACCCGGTGGCCTCCGCCTCCGTCCACCACCGGCCGGCACTCAAGGTCGTACCCGGCGGCGGCACGTCGAACCACGTCAGTGAGATCGACTGAAGCATGCGCTTTGGGAAGTTGTGCAGGCGAAGCTCAGAGGCTTGGACGTTGTCGATGGACAACACGCGCGAAGCAACGACGGGCAGAAACTCGGGCTTGGCGGCAACGCTCTGCTGCCGCCCAATCAGAGCGCGCACACCGGCGATCTCCTCGTTCGTAATGTCGATGAGAAAGACGTTCGGCAGATCCGGCGCCGACGAGCTGTGCAGCTCCCGCACCACCGACCGCTGCACCAGGTAGACGGTCATGATCTGCATGACGCCGAGACCGAGCGCAGCCAGCAGCGCGGCCGATGGATTACCTGGGCGGTAGAGATTCGCGAGCCCGTGCCGCAGGGAGGAGGGCAGACTAAGCCGCGTTCGCTCGAGCAGCCATCGCAGCCCGCGCAGCACCAGAGCCGATGCCAGCAGAAGCACACCCAGCACACCGACCAGGCCGAGCGAGAAGTACCGGCCCACACTCGGCGAATCCGACAGCGTCGCCGCGATGAGTGTGAGGCCAATCAGGATCAAGCTCCCGGCACCGATCTGCGCCGGATTGCGTCGCAGCCAGCTGCGAAGCTCCGCAACCGCGATCAGCGAACCAAGCAGCCCGGCCGCGAGCAGGCCCAGCGCGAGCAGACCGGAGTGCGTGAAGGCCGCGCGCACGCCGTGAAAGCGAACTCCGGCACCCAGCAGGACCAGGAGCGGCAGAAGAAGCGCGCCGAGCAGAGACCGGCGGAGCTGCCGCAGGACCAACCCGGAGAGCGGCTGCTCCTCTGCGTCCATCGCACGGCGGAGGATGAGAATGGGCCGGATCCGCCGGATGTCGAGCAGCGGAGGCAACGTAAAGAGAAGCGTGAGAAGTACGCCAGCGGTCAGACCCGTCAGCACGGTGCGGAGATGCAGGTTGAGATTGGTCTGGATATTGATCAGATGGGCCAGCAGGTAGGGAAACGCGAGCTGCACACCGACCCCGAGTACAACCCCGAGGATGCCGCCGGCAAGGCCAAGCAGCAGCGTCTGCAGCAGATAGATGCGCAGAATCTGGCCGGAGCTCGCACCGAGCGACTTCATGATCGCGATCGTATCCAGCCGCTGCTGCAGGTGCGCGCGCATCGCCATCGCGACACCCACGGCGCCCAGCACGAGCGCAACCAGGCTCATGAGCGAGAGCAGCGACGTCGCGCGGTCCAGCCCCTGCGTGAGCGCCGGGTTCGTCTCCCGATAATCGATGACTTGGGACTCGGGCAGCGCCTGCTCCAGCTCCGCCTTCAGGTCCGCAACGGCGCGATCGGAGATCGGCGCGCCGTTCGTCGGTGCGGGTACCTTGAAGAGATAGCGCTGCCCAGCGTGCGAGCCAGGAGCGAGTAGGCCTGAACTGTCCAGACCTGTGCGGGAGATGAGCACACGGGGTCCTGCGGCGAAGTTTCCCGAGAGCCGGTCCGGCTCGTTCGTGACGACACCCGCGATAGTGAAGATGCTGCTACCCAGTTTGATCTGGTCGCCGAGGTGAAGATGGAGCCGGATGAGCAAGTCATCGGCGACTACGACGGTGTCGCTGCGCAGCACAGCGGCGAGCGTCGGATGAGGGTCGGCCGGGGTAGCTTGCAGCTCGACCGTACCGTAGAAGGGATAGCGCGTGGGATCGACCGCCTTAAGGGATACCAACAGCGGATCGAGCGTCCGCGCGCTCGACGCCATCGACAAGAGCTCAGTCACGGGCGTGACGACGACGCCACGCTGCTCGATCGCAGACAGGGTTTGCCGCTGCTCCGGGGTGGGCTGCTGAAACATACGCGCGGAGAGATCGGCCGCCATAATCGATCGCGCGCGTGTCAGCAGTGTCACGCGAAAGGAAGCGGAAAAGCCGCGCACGCCTGTCAGCGCGGCGACGCCGATCGCAACCGAGATCAGCACAAAGAAGAACTTGGCGCGGCCCGCGCGGAGCTCTCGCGAGGCGATGCGGGCCGCAGTTTGAAACGAGAGAGTTGCCATCGTTGCTGTCCTTGTCTCGGCGAATCAGGAGCGTATCGGCTCGGCTTAGACGCCGTGTGAAATGGGCTCAGACGCTGACAACATCGTTGCGGGTGGAAGACGCCTCGGCAAAGTCGTCGGAGACGATCTCACCGTCGCGCAGCACGATCCTGCGATGCGCCAGCGCGGCGACGGCCGGGTCATGCGTGACCAGCACCAGCGTCGTACCCTCGCGCTGGTTGAGGTCAAGCAGAAGATCGAGCACGTGCTTGCCGTTTGCCGAGTCCAGGTTGCCGGTCGGTTCGTCGGCCAGGATGATTGGCGGCCTCAGGACAAACGCACGAGCGAGGGCGACGCGCTGCTGCTCTCCCCCGGAGAGCTGGACGGGATAGTGATCGAGCCGGCTGCTGAGCCCCACCTTCGTGAGCAGGTCGCGGGCGCGGGCGATCCCCTCCCGCGCGGAGCCGCCTACCGCCTTTGTATCCGCATTGAGTTCGTGAGGAAGCAGCACATTCTCAAGCGCCGTCAAAGTCGGGATGAGCTGATACGACTGGAAGACGAATCCCAGAAGTTTGCCGCGCACCTGCGCCAGCTCGTCTTCCGGAAGGTAGGAGATGCTCTTGCCCGCCAGGAGGACCTCGCCTGAGGTCGGCGTGTCCAGGCCGGCGAGCAGCCCAAGCAGCGTCGACTTGCCTGAGCCCGAAGAGCCCATGATCGCAGCGAACTGGCCCCGCGGAACCGTGAAGCTGATCTCCCGCAGAATCTGAAGAGCCGCCGCGGAGGCGGACGAGCGCAGACTCTTCGAGAGCTTGGCAACTGCAATAATGGAATGATCCTGTGACGAGACGGTAGATGCGGACATGGCGGACAAGGACGCAGACTCCTCAGGCAGAACCGAACGCAATCTAACCAGGGCGCGTTTGGTAGGTTAGGAGAGATGCGGCGATCTGCTCTGTCTTCGATTCTACTGGCTCTGTCCATGGGCGCTTGTGGGTGCAGTCGTTCCGCGCCGCCACCCCCACACTCCGCGGACTCGAATGCATCCCCCTCGATGACCACGTCACAACCGAGCGCAACAATCGTTCATCCGACCGATACGTCCTCAGGCAAAGCGCCAGAGGGTGAGAGCCAACAGGACATGCGACCGTTGCTGGTCTGCTTCGGCGACAGTCTCACAGCCGGCTTTGGGACCGATCCAGGAGAGAGCTATCCCGACGTGCTCGGGCGAGACCTCGAGCGCGCTGGGTACCACTACCATGTTGTCAACGAGGGCATCAGTGGCAACACCACGAAGGATGGTGTCGACCGCCTCGACCGCGTGGTCGCTCTTCACCCGGCCATTGTGGTCATCGAATTCGGTGGGAACGATGGACTGCGTGGGCTTCGGCTTGAAGACACGCAGGCTAATCTCGACCGCATCGTCGCCGCCTTCAAAGCAGGCGGTAGTAAGGTCGCCATAGCCGGGATCACACTGCCGCCGGACTACGGTCCGGACTACATCCACAGGTTCAACGCGATCTACCCTGCGCTTGCGGCGAAGTACCACACGCCCCTGCTGCCGTTCCTGCTGCAGGGTGTCTTCGGGGTGGATGGGATGATGCAGGCCGATCGCACGCACGCAACCGCCAAGGGAAACGTAGTTGTCGCCGAGAACGTGCTGCACCTCGTCGAGCCGCTGCTGAAGCACTAACCCAGGACAACGGCGGGCTGAATCAGGGATCCGGCGATGCGGCGGCCGATCGCCAGCAGATCCGTTGAACTTGTAAAAATGCGCAGCAGTGGAGCGGACGAGAAGTCCGGCAGGTTCACCTGCAGTCCATTACGAAGCTGACCAGCCGTTCGCTCATCAACCGTCACCGCGGGCATCTCGCGCAGGATCTCCCGGGGGTGCGGCATCAACGCCAGCGCTGCCTGCGGTTGATCGGCAGCGACCTTCAAAGCCTCGATGGTGACGCTGTCGGCCAAGGTAAAAACTCCCGCCCTGGTCCGACGCAGACTGGATAGATGGGCTCCCACGCCGGCCATCTGTCCAAGCTCATGAGCCACCGAACGCACATAGCCGCCAGACGAGACGCTCATCGTGAACGCTGCCGTGTCTCCCGCCATTGAGGTGAGCGCGAAGTCATGGATCGTGATCCGCGCCGCCTTCACCGGCGCCTCCTTCCCTGCACGTGCCAGCCGATGCGCGGGAACACCGTTGATCTTCTTTGCAGAGAAGACCGGCGGCATCTGCTCGACCTCTCCTCGAAACGCGCTTGCCAGCGTCTGCAACTCGGCCAACGAGTGCTGCACGGGCTGCGGCTCCGTCGTGGGCTGGCCATCAACGTCGAAGGTATCCGTCGCGAAGCCGAAGCGAATCGTGCCGGTATATGCCTTATCCGCCTGCGAGAAGAACTGGGCAAGCCGCGTGAAGCGGCCGAGCAGCAACGGCAGAACACCGGTCGCCATGGGGTCGAGTGTGCCCAGGTGACCAACCGCACGCTCTCCCGTGGCACGGCGCACAAGAGCCACAACGTCTTGAGAGGTCATGCCGGCCGGTTTATCGAGGATGAGCAGCCCATTCATGCTGCTCCAGCTTACGTGCTCTCAGAGCCCTGCGCCTGGCCGGCGCACCAGCGAGAGGAATTCATTGCGCGTCTGCACCTGCGAGCGGAAGACACCCAGCATCGCGCTCGTGGTGGTCAGCGAGTGCTGTTTCTCGACGCCCCGCATCATCATACAAAGATGTTGCGCCTCAAGAATGACGCCCACACCCTGGGGTGCAATCGCCTCGATGATGGCGTCAGCGATCTGCCGCGTAAGCCGCTCCTGCACCTGGAGTCGGCGGGCAAAGACATCCACAATCCGCGGCAGCTTCGAGAGGCCAATCACCTTTCCCTGTGGAACGTATGCGAGATGCGCCTTGCCAAAGAAGGGCAGCATGTGATGCTCGCAGAGCGAGTAGAACTCGATGTCGCGCACGATCACCATCTCGTCGTAGTCCACATCGAAGAGCGCACCGTGCAGTACATCCCCGATTGTCTGGGTGTAACCACGCGTCAGGAACTGCATGGACTGCGTGACCCGCTCCGGTGTGCGCACGAGACCGTCTCGCGTGGGATCCTCACCGAGGCGATGGAGCAGCTCGCGATAGATCGCATCCGTAGCCACTCCGGCCAGCGGTGCTCCAGCCTCCGGGGCAGGCGCGAGAGCCGGCTGCGAGGTCATCGTCTCTTCGATCGCGCGCGCTTCAGGTGTGCCAGGCTTTGCCGTGATGCAGTCAATTGGAGGATGTGAGATCTCTGCCATGACATGGACCTTTCGTTCAGGCGGGCGACTGTCCCTGTGTAATTTCAAAGCTGTTTCTATCGGTCTCTTCCACGCGCACGCGCACCAGCTGCGCATGGGGGTACTCGGCAAAGCTACGCCACACCTCTTGCGCGAGATTCTCTGTCGTCGGAACCACTGCACGAAAGACATCGAGCAGGTTAAGATTCTGATGGTCAAAGCGCGCGAG
This sequence comes from uncultured Acidobacteriaceae bacterium, assembly GCA_964247625.1. Classification (GTDB taxonomy): domain Bacteria; phylum Acidobacteriota; class Terriglobia; order Terriglobales; family Acidobacteriaceae; genus Edaphobacter. The sequence goes on along the minus strand of CAXTVA010000001.1, from coordinate 92,952 downwards.
CAGGCGCTCATGCGCGAAGCGGTCGAGATCCGACATGTTCGTCACCATGCCCGTTGCAGCGTCAATCTCACCTGCTACGGTGATCTCCACCGTGTAGTTGTGCCCGTGTCCGTGCGGGTTATTGCACTTGCCATAGATCTCTGCATTGCGCGCACGGTCGAGCACATCGCTGTGAAGACGGTGCGACGCCGCAAAGTGGTAGCGGCGCGAGAGATGCGCCACAGGCGTCCGCCTACTCATATGCCCTCCCCGTAGAAGTCGGCAAAGAGGTCCGGCATCTCGTACACGCGCACACGATGCAGGCGGGCACCGCCCGGAATACAGCCGCGAAGGCGCCTCCACACGCTGACCGCAATGTTTTCGGCGGTTGGCTGCAGCTGCGCAAACTCAGGAACCTCTAAGTTCAGATGGCGGTGATCGTAAATGGACACGACTTCGCGATCCAGCACATCTTTCAGCTGCTTCAGGTCCACGACGAAGCCGGTGACGAGGTCGACCTCACCGGCGACTGTCACCTCAATCGAGTAGTTATGGCCATGCCCGTTGCGATTGGCGCATCGACCAAATACGCGCTCATTCTCTTCAGCCGACCAAGCGTCATTCCAGTAAAAGTGTGCCGCGGAGAACTCCGCCTTGCGCGTCAGCAGAACCATAGCATGAGATTAGACGACTGAGCCTCGGCTTGGATTCGTCGGGCAGCGGCGCGACTTCGATGCATAACGCCACTCGAACGACAGATGGAATGAAGGTTCACATGCGGTTTGGATCATAACTGCGACCTCGCCAGAGAACGCGGCGTTGAAGGCGATAGGCCGCCACACTGCGCAGCAGAAGAAAGATCAGCAGCGGCAAACCGAATGGCGAGATCGCCGTCTCGCCCGGACCAAAGTGAGCGCGTGCAACACGCGTGTAAAAGCGTAGACCCGTACGTAACCAGAGTAGAAGCAACGCTCCCCGTTGCCAGAACACAAGATGAGCGACCCCTCCTGCCAGCACGGGAAGACCGAACAGGAGCAGCAGGTCGAGCACGCGCCAGAGCGCAAGCGCGACCGGTGAGGGTACCAACGAGGCGAGATTCTTGGTCCAACCCTCGATCATGGCACCATTTGTTCGATACATGTGCGTGGACAACGCCTCAGGAGCGTAGCGAAGGCGGATGTAGTTGCCGGCACGTTTTAGGGTGCGTGCCAGCGCCACATCCTCCAGGATGTTGAGTCCCAGCGCGCGATGACCGCCTGCTTCAAAATACGCTGTGCGCTCAACCAGCAGGAACTGCCCGTTCGCCGCCGCAAGCGCATTCGTCGGGTCACTCACCTGCTGCGGTGGGTAGATGCTGGCCAGTTCAGAGAAGATCAGCGGCATCACGAGCCGCTGTGCGAGCCCGGTCAGACTCTGCCGAGGTGAGTACGAGAGCAGCGCGAGCTCGTGCCGTTCCGCCTCGCGCAGGCTGCGAGAGAGTGCATTCAGCTCAAGGACCGTATCGGCATCGAGGAAGAGCAGGCGGCCGCCCGCAGCGGCCTGCGCCCCAGCCCAGCAGGCGTTATTCTTGCCCGTCATGGATACGCGCACGCCCTGCGCGGGAGCTTGCAAAACACGGACTCCGGTCTCGGTTGCCGCACTTGCCGTAAGCGCGATCGCAAGCGTGCGATCACTCGAGTCGTCATCGACGATGATGATCTCCCACTGCTGGCCGAGGACAAAGCCGGGCTCCGACTGTAGAAGAAGCGAATCGAGGCATGCTGCGAGGTTCTGCTCCTCATTGCGTGCCGGTAGGACGACGGAGAGCTCGAGCGTCGCCGCGCTGTGCGCAGCTCGGCGCCTCGGCTCGGGCGAGGGCTCGTCCGCGTCCAACAGTCCCAGCACGCGCTCGCGAGGTCGGATCACAGCTTCGTATTATAGAAAGCGTGAACACGATGGAAGCTGAGCACGCCAGGAGCAAACTCACGAGAAGGCACTCTCGTGTCCTTCACGTACTTACCACCGCCTGCCTGCTCCTGGCGGGAGCTCTCGGTTGCGATCGCGGCTCGCATCCTGACCGGCTGGATCAAGCGGCTCCGCTCTTCTCCATCAGCGATGGCACAGAGAAGCTCGACCTGAGCGCTCTGCGCGGGCGTGTGGTCGTACTAAATCTCTGGGCAAGCTGGTGCGTGCCGTGCGTCGAGGAGCTTCCAAGTCTGCTCGAGCTGCAGCACCTAATGCCGAGCATCTCGGTCGTCGGCGTGAGCACGGATCAGGATGAAGCCGTATACCGCCGCTTTCTCGCCGAGAACCGCGTCAACCTTGTCACTGTGCGCGACGCCGATCAGCGCATTAACGCGCTCTACGGGACCGTTCAGATTCCCGAGACCTACATCATCGATCGCAATGGCATGCTGCGTCGTAAGTTCATCGGCGCGCAGCAGTGGACGAGCCCAGAGATCGTGAACTACCTCAAGCAGCTCTGAGCTGCGCGGCTTCCGGCGACCGCGGCCGTCGCTGCTATGATTCGGTCTGATGACGCAGCTAGATATCCTGTATCGATTTGGAGCCCCTCCTACCGAGGATGCAGCGATGGCCATCGCCCGGCTGCGCGAGGTCTATGGCGTTCGCCGGGTCCAGGTCGACGAACGCGGAAAGACCGTGCGTATCGAGTACGATGCGAGTCGTCTGACCGAACCAGTCATTCACCAGATGCTCCGCCGTGCCGGGCTGGATATCGTGGAGACGGCCTCGCTCGTCGCGCCCGCTCCGCTGCCTGCACAGACAGAGCCGGCCAGCAGCTAGTTGCATCGCGTGCGAGACTTCCGTTAGCTTGATCGCACGCACGTTGCGAAAGAAGGCGCCCGTAGCTCAGCTGGATAGAGCACTTGGCTTCGAACCAAGTGGCCGGAGGTTCGAATCCTTCCGGGCGCACCACTACTGCATCCGTGTCAGCAGTCAGGACTGCTCTCGCTTGCCCTGATCTCCTAGCTCCGCTATCCTAGTCGAGTTGCATTCAAGCAATGTGCGCCCGTAGCTCAGCTGGATAGAGCAACTGGCTACGAACCAGTAGGTCGGAGGTTCGACTCCTTCCGGGCGCACCATTACCCCCCCACGATCCTTTCCTAAGCTGCTTTGCGCAGCAAGCAGCTTTTGCCGCGAGCCGTGCGCCATTCGAGATCTATCGCGTTCGCCTTGATTGACGACCGATTTGGTCCGGGTTAGGCTAAGTCACAGGGCCGACTCATCCTTCTGTGTACGAGTCGACCCTGCTGCCGGCGCCTTATGCCGCGGAAAGGTAACTCCAGGCTCGCTATGCTCCAGGCATTCATCATCACCCTCCGAGAGGGGGTTGAGGCCGCCCTGATCGTCGGTATTATTTTCGCGTACCTGGCCAAGATCGGCCGCTCTGAGTTGCGGAGGACGGTCTTCTGGGCCCTCGCGGCAGCCGTTCTGGCAAGCGTCGGTGTCGCCGCCATTGTCAGCCGCATGAGTCTGAACTCGGACGTCATCGAGGGTTGGGTCATGCTCGCAGCCGCCGTCTTTGTCGTCAGCATGATCTGGTTCATGCATCGGACGGCTCGCTCGATGAAGGGCAACATCGAGTCCGGCATTGCGCGCTATACCGGCAGCGAGGGCGTCTCGCAGCTGGGTCTCTTCTTCTTCGTCTTCCTGCTGGTGCTTCGCGAGGGGGTCGAGACCGTACTCATCCTTTCCGCGGTCACACTCAACTCGACAGAGCTGCTCAGCTTCACTGGAACCCTCCTCGGCATCGCCGTTGCGGTCGTCTTTGGCGTGCTCTTCATCCGCGGCAGCGTGCGGATCAACTTGCAGCGCTTCTTCCGCGTCACCACGGTAATTCTCTACTTCGTCACCTTCCAGCTGGTCGTCAGCGGCCTGCATGAGCTGAGCGAGAACGGCGTGCTGCCCTCCAGCCAGGGCGAGATGCGCCTGATCGGTCCGATCGTCCGTAACGAATCCTTCTTCGTAGTGACTATGCTCGCGCTCGCCGCACTGATGGTGCTCTTTGAGTCCAAGCGGCGCCAGCCCGTTGCGCTCGACGCGTCCGCAGGCCCTGCCGAGCGACGCAAGCTCGCGTGGGCGCAGCGGCGGGAACGGCTCTGGATGACTGCCGTCGCCGGTGCCAGCTTCGTCTTCATCTTTCTCTCCACAGCCGAGTTCATCTACGCCAAGAGCTCGACGGCACTCTCTCCCGCGACCGCGGTCACGCTGGTCGGTTCGCAGGTCACGTTGCCTCTTGCTGAGATCAACGACGACAAGCTGCACCGCTTTGCCGTGCACATCGACGATGGAAAGGGCCGCGACGCGCAGGTGCGTTTTCTGCTCTATCGCAAGCCCGACGGCAACGTCGTCAGCGTCGCGGACGCGTGCCACATCTGCGGTCCGGTCGGCTTCTACATCGGCTCCCAGGGCATTACCTGCAAGATGTGTTCCTCGCCTCTGGTACCCCAGTCCATGGGACAGGCAGGCGGCTGCAATCCGATTCCGCTTCAGAGCACGCAGGCGGGTGGACAGCTCATCGTGCAGGCCGCCGAGCTCCGCAGCCTGACCACCGTCTTTGAGCGATAGGCGATGTTCTTCCGGCTGCTTGTTGAGAGCTTTCGCCGGCAGCGGCGGCGAAAGCTGCTGGCCGGCATCGCGGTCTTTCTGGGCACCGCCGCCGTTGCCGCCATGCTCGCGCTCGCCACAACGATAGGCGACCGCATCCATCGCGAGCTCGCCGCCTACGGCGCTAATATCGTCGTCACCCCGCAGGCCGCGGCGCTCGTCGTCGACGTTGGCGGCGTTCGCTTGAAGCCCTCTCTTGGAGACGAGACGCTCTTTGAGCGTGACCTGTCCAAGCTGCAGGGCATCTTCTGGGCCAACAACATCACCGGCATCTCGCCGGAGCTGGCGACCTCCCTTCGTCTCCATGTGCCGGGCCAGTCGTCTCTCGAGGTGCCGGCGCTAGGTGTCTGGTTCAGCCATCCGCTGCATGCCACTACAGGCTCACCACGCACCGGCGTCGGCAGCCTTCATCCGTGGTGGAGGCTGATGGGCGCCTGGCCAGCGGATCTGCCGGCTGGGGAAGCCCTACCGGCCGGGACCGACCGGCAGGTGGTCGTAGGAGACCTGCTCGCACGCCGCCTGCACCTGGGCATCGGCGACCGGCTTAGAGCGGAGCCGGCTGCGGGATCAACGGAGGCGGTACCGCTCGTCGTCTCCGGTCTTGTCTCGACCGGAGATGTCACATCCGAGATGCTCCTGCTGCCACTCGCTGCGGCGCAGCAGATGGCGGGGCAGCCCGACGCGATCTCCCGCATTGACGTCCGTGCGAAGACTCGTCCCGAGGACGCCTTCGCGCGCAGGAATCCGGAGACTCTGTCCCCGCAGCAGCGCGACATCTGGTACTGCCGACCGTACGCGAACTCGATCGCGTTCCAGATTCGTGAGGCGATTCCGGGCGCGGACGCCGAGCAGGTGCGGCAGGTCGAGCAGAGCGAGGGTGCCGTGCTCAGCCGCATCTCGGGCCTGATGTGGCTGGTCAGTGCCGCGGCGTTGATCGCGGCAGGCTTTGCCGTCAGCTCCGCCATTGCAACCGCAATCCTCGAACGTCAAGGCGAGATCGGCCTGATGCGGTCGCTTGGTGCGAGCCGGGCCAGGATCGCGGCGCTCTTTTACGTCGAGAGCACCATTCTCGCGCTGCTTGCGGGAACGCTCGGCTTTCTGGCTGGAAGCGCGCTGGCCGCGTGGCTTGGGGAGCGCATCTTTTTCTTCGGCGCGACCCCGGCCGTACCTCTCCTACGACTCGCGTGGATCAACCCCGCGCTGCTGCCGATCGTGCTCGCGCTCGCGCTTGCGGTGGCGCTGCTCGGCAGCACGCCAGCGATCCGGCGTGCGCTGCGGGCGGAGCCCTCGCTGGTGCTGCGTGGCGCCCTATGAGCGCTTCCCTCAGCTTCGGCCGCCTGCTCACACGATCGCTCCGCCATCACAGCGGCCGGAGCGTCTCTGCGCTGCTCTCACTCATCGTGTCCGCTGCGATCGCCACCGCGCTGCTGACGTTGTTTGCTGACCTGCGCAGCAAGCTGCATCACGAGTTCCGCAGCTTCGGAGCGAACGTCATCTTACAAGCCGCGCCCGACGGAGGGGCGAAGCAGGCTTCCCTGCCGCCGGATGCTGTCCTGCGCGCCCTACGGGCTGCCGGTGGCGAGAGCGTCGTCGTGCCGTTTGCCTATGCGGTCGCGGCGACGGACAGGGGGACCGCAGTCGTGGTGGCGGGAACAGATATGACGTCGGTGCGCCGGCTCAACCGATGGTGGAGCGTCGATCGCTGGCCGACCGCTGCCGGCGACGCTCTGCTAGGTGCGAGGGCGGCGCGCTTCGTGGGCGGTCCGGGGACGATGACCCTGCGGTACGGCGACCGACGAGCTCAGCTTCGCGGCGTGGGTACACTGCACACGGGAGCCGACGAGGAGAGCCGCATCTATCTGCCGCTGGCGGAGTTCACCGCGTGGACAGGTGTTCAACCGAGCGTGCTCGAGATCCAGGTGCCAGGCAGCGAGAGCACTATTGATGCGGCGCTCGCGCATCTGCGCGAGGCGTTTCCTGGTGCGACCGTCGCACCGGTGCGGCAGCTCGTCGAGGGTGAGAGCCGGATTGTGGAGCGAACCAATGCGCTGATGCTGGGCGCGATGGTGCTGATCGCGCTGACGGTCAGCGTGAGTGTGCTGGCGACGCTTTCGGCGAGTGTGCTCGAGCGCCGCCGCGACTTTGCGCTGATGAAGGCGCTTGGCAGCTCGCAAGGGCAACTGCTGGGCCTCTTTCTCGCAGAGGCGCTGCTGCTCGCGGCCGTCGGTGTGCTCGGCGGCTGGATTGCCGGGTCACTCGCCGCCTGGGCGATCAGCGAGCTCAACTTCAAGACGGCGACGCTGCCGCGGGTGGGCGTTCTGCCGTGGGTGCTCGTCCTGAACCTCACGATTGCGCTAGTCGCGGCGGCGGCTCCGTCGCGGGTTCTGCGCCGGCTCGAGCCGGCTGCGCTGCTCAAAGGAGAGTAAGGGTGGACACCATGCCAAGAGAACGCGACGCACTCGATCTGCTGCAGCAAAACACACGTCCCGACTGCGCGGTGATCTCGCTGGCGGGCGTGTGCCGCGCGTACACCGGCCGCACCGGGACGGTGTGCGCCCTGGAGGACGCGAGCTTTTCGATCGTGGCCGGGGAGTGGGTCGCGATCACGGGCCCGTCGGGCTCGGGCAAGAGCACGCTGGTGAACCTGCTCGGCTGCCTGGACCGGCCTACGGCGGGCGAGCTGCGCATCGACGGCGTCGACCTCAGCTCGATCAGCGCCGGCGAGCTCGATCGCTTTCGCGCCGACAAGATCGGCTTTATCTTCCAGCAGTTTCATCTCATCCCTTATCTGTCGGCGCTCGAGAACGTGATGCTGGCGCAGTACTTCCATTCGATGACGGACGAGGCCGAGGCGCTTGCGGCGCTGAGGCGCGTCGGCTTGGCGGAGCGGGCCGGGCATCTGCCGAGCGAGCTGAGCGGTGGCGAGCAGCAGCGAGTCTGCATCGCGCGGGCTCTGATCAACAACCCGCCGATCGTGCTGGCGGATGAGCCGACGGGCAATCTTGACCGCGCCAACCAGGCGATCGTGGCGGATCTGCTGCGCGGCTTGCACAACGAGGGCCACACCATCGTCATGGTGACGCACGACCCGGAGATGGCGTGCCTGGCGCAGCGAAGGATCGCGCTTAGCCACGGCCGGGTCTTCTGCCACCCTGTGGGGGGAGCACCGGTGCAGCTGGGGCGGACTGGCGGCACCCGGGGCTGACGCGGCTGCGTCCGCAATGAGGCGGACTTTGCGCACCGAGGTCCCCCCTACTCCGGTAATTTGCGTAAAGTATTCAAAAGAATAGACTTAAGCCTGGACCGGAGAGGCAAGGTCCTCATTCAAGATGATTTAGCGGCAAAGTCTTCGAAACAAAGAGGATAGAAGGACCTTGCGGCGTCACCCTCTGGTGGTGCGCTGTATCCAGTGTAGCTGGACGAGCAGGGAGAGTACGCCACGGGTAGCGTGGACGGGGTGTCTGCACTAGCGCTCGCCCCACTTGAGCTTGGAGCGCAGGACGTTGAAGAGGCCGTTAGGCTGATGGCGCAGCAGGCGGACGGTGTTATCGGAGCGATGGCAGAGGACGAGGTCGCCCAGCTTCAGCTCAACTGCCTCCTGGCCATCGACGGTGAGGTAGGTCTCGTTGGGGACGCCGACGACGCGGATCGCGACGGTGGAGCTCGATGGAACGACGATTGGCCGCAGGGTGAGCAGGTGGGGACAGATGGGCGTGATGACGATGGCGGCGACGTTGGGCATGACGATGGGCCCGTTGGCGGCGAGGTTGTAGGCGGTCGAGCCCGTGGGGGTGGAGACGATGATGCCGTCGGCGCGGAAGGTGGCGACGAGCTGCGAGTCGATCTCGACGGAGAAGTCAGCCATGCGGGCGATGGTGCCCTTGGCGACGACGACGTCGTTAAGCGCGCTCCACTCGCGCAGGGAGCTGCCGTCGCGATAGACGGAGGCGTGCATCATCTCGCGGATGTCGATGCTGGCGGTGTTCTCACACCAGGCCTCAAGGGTGCCGTAGAGATCGGAGAGCGGGACCTCAGTGAGGAAGCCGAGCGAGCCGAGGTTGACCGAGAGGATGGGGGTGCGGGTGGCGGCGAAGGCGCGGGCGGCGGCGATCAGCGTGCCGTCGCCGCCGAGGACGATGACGAGGTTGGGCGCATGCTGGGGGAGGGTCTCGCGAGGAACGCCCTCGACGCCGTCGAGGTAAGCGGCGCCGTCCCGGTCGAGCACGGCCTCATAGGCGTGAGCCTTGAGCCAGCCGATGAGCTCGGGAAGGATGGTGCTGAGTTCGGGCTTCTGCGGCTTGGCGATGATGGCGGCGAGGTGCATCGCGACTAGTGTACGGGAGCGGTCGGGCGGGCAAAGACGGCGCGGAGGAGGTACTCGTGGTTGCCCTCCATGCCGCGAATGGGCGAGTCGATGATTTCGATGGCGGAGCCGCCGAGGGCCGCGACAGCAGCGTGGACGCGATCGATGGCGAGCTCGCGGCCGCGGGGGTCGCGCACGATGCCACCTTTGCCGACGAGGTCGCGGCCGGCCTCGAACTGCGGCTTAATGAGGGTGACGAGGGTGCCGGCCCAGGCGAAGCCGGGATGGGTGAGCGCGGCCAGGACGGGCGGCAGAACGAGGGTCGAGGAGATGAAGGAGACGTCCATGGCAAGGAAGCGGATGGGAGGCTGCCCGGTGAGGAGTGTAGCCGGCTGGAGGAGACGGGCGTTGGTGCGCTCGCGCAGGGTCACGCGGGAGTCGTCGCGGAGCTTGTGGGCGATCTGGCCGTATCCGGTGTCGACCGCGAGCACATGGGCCGCGCCGTGCTGCAGCATGCAGTCGGTGAAGCCGCCGGTGGAGGCGCCGATGTCGGCGCAGGACAGGCCGGTGAGGTCGATCGCCCAGTGGGCGAGGGCGCGCTCGAGCTTGAGACCACCGCGGCTGACGTAGCGGAGGTCCTCGCCGAGCAGGCGAATGGGGGCGTCGTCGGCGATGGCGGTTCCGGGTTTGTCGACGCGCTGCTCGCGGACGAGGACACGGCCGGCGAGGATGAGGGCGTGGGCGCGCTCGCGGGAGGCGGCGTGTCCGTGTTCGACGAGCAGCTTATCCAGCCGGATTTTTTTCATGGCGTCACGATCCAGAGTAGACGTGGGGTCGGCTGGCGGGTGGTCTGAAGGGCGTTCTACGGCGTTCGCGAGGCGTTCGGGTAACTTTGGAGAAACCGATGTGCGGTAGAAGTGCGGGATTCGCTCATGGTAGCGTTGTCAAGCGAGCCGGTACGATGGTTTGCACTATGGTTCAGATGTGACGCTTCATCCGCCCAATCTGCAGCAACTTTAGGTGCGTTTGTATGTACAGAGACACGGGAGCGAGAGACGCTCTTCCGCTATCAGCGCAGGATGATGCGGCCCTGCTGACTCTCGTCCAAAAGGGCGACGAATCCGCAATGGCCTCATTGTTCGACCGATACTCCAAGGTGGTGTATTCGGTCGCTCTGCGTGTACTTCGCGATCCGGCATCGGCAGAGGACGTCCTGCAGGAGATTTTTCTGCAGGTCTGGCGCAATCCGGACGGCTTTATTGCAACGCGGGGATCTTTGGGCGGCTGGCTCGCGGTGGTCTCGCGCAACCGGTCGATTGACGCACTGCGGCGGAGACGACCCACGGAGCAGGTGGACGAGATGCTGTTGCCGTCCTCGTACAACCTGGTGGATGAGGCGGTACGAAGCGGGATGATGGACAAGGCGCGGGTGGTGATCCACAAGCTGCCGACGGAGCAACGGAAGACGCTGGAGATGGCGTTTTTCGATGGGTTGACGCATTCGGAGATCGCCGAGATGACCGGCGATCCGCTGGGCACGGTAAAGACACGAATTCGCAGCGCGCTGCTGACGCTGAGAAAGGCGCTCAAGGCATGAACTCGACGAATCACATCGATCCTGAAGATCTTGCACTGTTCGCCTTGCAGCTTCTCTCGAGCGAGGAGGCGGCGGCGATGCGTGTGCATCTCGAGCACTGCGATGAGTGCCGCGGCGAGCTGGCGGCGATCCAGGGCGACCTGGCGATCTATGCGATGACGGTGGAGCAGCACTCGCCGCCGGCGATGGTTCGTGAGCGCCTGCTGACGCAGATTGCGCGGGAGCCGCGGGCGCAATCTGCCACATCGACGCTGGAGGCGACGGAGATGGGTCCTGTGACCGGGTCCCTGGCGGGTCAGCGGGGCACGGGTGGCAGGAGGGGCACGGGTGTAGACCGGCCGGCCGGGGTGCAGGAGGCGGCGCAGGGCTCGGTGGTCTCGATCGGCCAGGGGCGGGATGGCGGCGCAACGGAGACGCGGAGCCGGGGCCGGCTGCTGCCGTGGCTAGGATGGGGCATCGCCGCGGCGCTTGCGCTGACGGCGGGTCAGTTCTATCGCGAGCGGCAGGCGCTGCATGAGGCGCTCGAGGTGGCAAACCGGCACACAGCGGAGATGCAGGCGCAGACAGCGGCGGCGCGACAGCTGATGGAGACGATGTCGGACCCGCGTGCGGTGCGGGTGACGCTGACGCGCTCCAAGCAGGCGCCGGTGCCGCAGGGCAAGGCGACCTACCTTGCCGAGAGGGGATCGCTGGTCTTTGTCGCGAGCAATCTCGAGCCGCTGCAGCCCTACAAGACGTATGAGCTCTGGATCATTCCGGCAAACGGACACGATCCGATTCCGGCGGGCCTCTTCCACCCGGACAAGAAGGGGGATGCGAGCGTGATCACGCCGGATCTTCCAAAGGGTGTGGTGGCGAAGGCGTTCGGGGTCACGGTCGAGGACGAGGGCGGGTCGAAGTCGCCGACGATGCCGATTCTGTTGGCGGGGGCATCTGGCGTCTAACCTAGGGCGGCGGATCTTCCCAGAGCAGGAGTTTGCAAAAGAGAGACCGGTCAGGTGACCGGTCTCTCTTTTGCGTGTGTTGCTGCGGCCGCTACTGGGCGGTCATGCGGACCTGCTGGCCGGTGCCCTGGAGATCGACGTAGGTCTGGATGTTATCGGTGTCGGTGCGCAGGATCGTTAGAAGACTGGTCTCGGACGACGTGGTGTAGACCTTGCCCGTGGGACTGCCGGTGGTGGCGGCGAGGAAGTTGGGGTGGCCGGCAACGGGGATGGTGGCGACGACTGTGTTGGTCAGCAGATTGATCACGCTGACGGTACCGCAGCCGTTCGCGGGTGGGATGGATGGCGTGACGTTGTTGAAGCTTGCCGGGCACGTTACGGTGTCGCCGCTGTTAGCGACGAAGGCCTGCGTGCCGTCCTGCAGGACGGCGACGATGTTCGGGCGGACACCGACGGGGATGGTAGCGAGCACGGTGCCGAAGCCGACAGCGTCGATCGGATTGTTCGGGTCGCAGTTCGGGTTGGTGGGCGCCGAGAGGACGGAGCACAGCGGGATGCTGATGAGGGTCAGCGAGCCGGGGGTGGTGCCGTTCCCCGCGTTAAGGACGGCGATCTCATTGCGCGTGGGGATGAGGTCCGCCCAGACGGGCGCGGTGCCGACGGCGATGGTGTTGATCGGGGTGTCGAGCTGATTCTGCTGCGCGTTGATGACGGTGACGGTGCCGTCGCCCTGGTTGAGGACAAAGGCGCGGCGGGCGTCCGCGGTCATGACGCCGTAGACGGGGTTGCTGCCGACCGGAATGGTGTTCGAGATGGTGTTGATCGCTGTGGCGGTTTCGATGGCGGTCGCGAAGCCGGTTCCACCGGCGGTCCCCTGACTGATCGTATAGACGCGGGGTGCGCTGGGGACGCCAACGGTGTAGATAGGGTTCGCGGGGACGGTGAGCTCCTGCACCTGGGTGAGGCCGGTGCCACTGCGGAGGAACTGCGCGACGCTGCTGCGAGCCGGCTGCGTGACGTACACGTTACTCGTCGATGTGCCTGAGAAGGAGACGACGCTATTGGAAGCACCGCCGGGGCTGAGGGTCGCGCTCAGGACGGCGCTTGCGATCAGCAGAGGGGAGATATCGAAGTTGTTGAAGGTGCCGTCGCCGTTGAGGGTGTAGCCGTTGCTGACGTTGGACGTGGTGGTGAGGGCATCGGTGGCGAGGTAGTAGGGAGCCAGGCCAACGGCGGTGGTTGTGAGCGGCGTGTCGCCCGAGACATCGACCACGGTGACGAGGCCGGCGCCGGTCGGAGAAGGCTGGGCGAGGGCAACGGCGTACTTGAGGGGCTGACTGGCCGGGCCGATGGGGCTGATCGCGGTGACGACGGGCCGGTAGGTATTGGCGCAGCCTGAGCTCGCGATAAGGAGGGCGGCGGCGAGGAGACCGAGGAGTGCCCGTGCCGGACTGGTGCAGCGCGCGGCGGCGGGAGTCCTGAGCGCAGGAGAGCAAGATGCGGGAGATCTGGGTGCAGGAGATACGGATGCGAAGGCGGAGATCCTGGAGGAGGAAGCAGCGACTTTGGAGGGACGAGGACGAGGCGACGCGTCTGGACGGGCTAAGTGCAAAACTGCTCCCACGGTGCTGCTGAACTTGACTATGCTCAAGGCTCGATTGTAAACGAACCACCGGGAGCAGCCGCAGATGGCAGAGCACGTCGCACTGGCAGAGAGTCAGCCGAGAAAGCGCATTTCGCCGGGGCGCGATCAGCTGCAGAGTGCGCTGTGCGCGGGTGTGATCGGCGCGCTGGTGCTGTACGCGATGGTCTTCGGGGTAATCGCGGGCGGCGAGGGTCCGGGCGGCGGGACGATCGCGCTTGTCAGCCTCGGCTTTGCCGTTCTGGTGGGGGTGGTGCGGGCGGCGTCTCCCTGGGCGGCGATGTGGGGCGGACTGTGCTGCTTCACGCTGACGTGGTGGACGCGCGACGCGGACGAGCCGCTGCTGCACAGCGCGCTGCTGGCGCTCGCGATGCTGGTCCTGCTGACGCTCGCGTCCACGCGTCTGGGCCATGCACGCAAGCGGGCGAAGGGGCTGGCGGAGCCGAGCCGCGGCCGTGTGTCGTCGCAGATCCTGGCGAATCTCGGACCGGCGACGCTGCTGGTCTCCCCGCTTGGCGCGTACGCGGCGGTCGCGATCGGCAGCTCACTTCCGGTGAGCACAGGTCTGCTGGCGACGGCAGGGCTGGCGGCGCTGGCGGAGGCGGCGGCGGACACCGTCTCCTCCGAGGTGGGGCAGGCGCTCGCGGGCCGCAGCCGGACGGTGCTGATCACGACGCTGCGGCGCGTGCCGCGCGGCACCGACGGGGGGGTGAGCCTGGCCGGAACGCTGAGCGGTGTGGCGGCGGCGATGGTGGTGGTGGCTGCGGGCGTGGTCGCGATCGGGCTGCCGGGCGGAGCGGCCGCGGCTGCGTTCTTCGCGGCGTTGCTTGGCTTCGTGGCCGACAGCGTGCTCGGAGCGACGATCGAACGCCGCGGCTGGATCGGCAATGACCTGGTGAACGCGAGCTCCTCAAGTCTCGCAGGCGTGGCGGCGCTGCTGTTCGCGCGAGGGGTGTTTCCGCGGGCATAACAGGGCTCTCGGCGACGAGGCCTTCCTGACGCACTGGAGCTGCGATCTGCCGGGTTACTCGCCGCCGAGGCGCAGCTTGAGGCCGGCGCGCACGGTAAACGGCAGCCCGGGGTAGCCGATGGGTCCGATGTGCTGGTTGTTGAGCAGGTTCGCCAGCTCGGTAAAGATGGTGACGTGGGGACGGATGGCGTAGGTTCCGTAGGCGTCGAGCTTCAGGTAGCCGAAGTCGAGGTCACGGTTGGGGAGAAGAAGGCTGTTGCCGAAGGCGGGGTCGAGGCCGCCGAGGAAGGTCGAGTCATCCGACCGGCTGGCCAACGCGCCCTTGAGGGCGGCGGTGATCTTCTGGCCGGTGTACTCGGCGGCGAAGTAGCCGGTGTGGGGTGGGCGGCGGAACGGCCGCGCGCCGACGAAGGGAGCGGTGCTGCCGATGGGGATGTTGGGGAAGAGCGGATTGGTCTGGGGGAAGCCTCCAAGGGCCGCGGTCGCGTCGGAGGAGAAGGACTGGCTGACGACTGCGTCCAAGTAGGTGTAGCCGCCGCGGATGAAGAAGCGGGAGATCGGCTGGAACTCGATCTCCAGCTCAGCACCCTGCGCGCGGAAGGCCTGCGAGTTCGTCTCCGCGCCGAAGGGAGCGGCGTTTGGGTCGGTGATGTTCAGGCCAAAGTAGGTAGCGAGATCGCCGCGGTCGACGGACTCAAGCTGATGCGAGAACTGATTATGGAAGTAGCCGGCCTTGAGGATGAGGCGCTGGCCGACGAGGTTCTGGTCGACGCCGACGTCGAAGGTGCGGGAGCGCTCCGGCCCGAGCGGCGTGATGCGAAAGGCGGCGATGTCGGCGGTGTCTCCCACGGCGAGCAGTTGGCTGTAGAGCGAGTTGAACTCGGAGGCGAGGTTCGGCTCCTGCACGCCGGTCGCGGCGTTGGCACGCAGGCGTGTGCCGTGGAAGTAGCGACGCGACGAGCGCACGGCGGTGTAGGAGAGGCCGAGTCGCGGTGTGCCGGCGATGCCGTAGAGGTGGTTCTTCTGCAGGGAGCCGCCGAAGGAGTAGAAGAGGCGGTTTCGAATGTCTCCCTGAAGCTGCAGGTTGTACTCGAAGTTGGTGCGCTGCGTCTGCTCGTTGAGACCGAAGGCGCCGGGCGTGATGAAGCTGCCGCGCTCGTTCTCGTAGCGGAAGCCGAAGAGCGCCGTGACGCGCTTAGGGAAGGTGTAGTCGGACTGGTAGTAGAGCTCGTCGCGGTTGGAGTCCTGATCGCGATTGGTGTCGAAGAAGCTGGCCTGGCCGGTGGTGCTGAAGCCGTTGGCGCCGCGGATGGTGACGATGTTGCCGAAGTAGGACGAGTAGGTCGCCGGCGGCGGGAAGGGATTGGGGAAGGTGAGAAGGCTGCCGGCGTTGCCAAAGTAGGCCGCCTGCTCGCGCTTGCGCGCGATGCCGTAGCGGACGAGGTTATGCCAGCCGCCCTCGGTCCTGTTCTCGAGGGTGATGCCGGAGTAGAGGTCCTGGTCAGACTGCTTGCCGTTCTCCGTGACGTTGTAGAAGTCGTACGCATTGGGCAGACCTGTCGCGGAGTCGGCGTTGCGTATGGTGAAGCGGAGCGGGGTATTGGCGGTGAGATTGAAGCCGAGGTTCGCGGCGGCGGTGGACGAGTGATAGCGGTCGTTTGTGAGCGCGTTCGAGGTGTCGAGGCGGGAGTACGTGGTGAAGTAGTCGGCGCGGCGATAGGTGCCCGAGAGTGCGACCTCGTCACGCCAGGTGTGCAGGTTGCCGGCGTCGCCGGAGTAGTCGAGCACGGGGCGCAGCGTGGTTCCTCGCGGCGTGGCGAGGTTGACGACGGAGGCGAGGGAGTCAGAGCCGTAGAGCGCGCTGTTTGGGCCGCGGTAGAGCTCGATGCCGGCGAGGCCGGTGCTGCTGACAGTGCCGAAGTCGAAGAGGCCGCCGACGTCCTCGGCGGGGATGCCGTCGATGAGGACCTTGTTGGCGTCGGAGTTGGCGCCGCGGACGAAGAGCGAGGTGACGCCGCCGGTCTGGCCAGTCTGGACGACGTCGACGCCGGGAGACTGGCGCAGATCGTCGATGATGCCGAGGCGGGTGCGAAGCTCGTCCTGGTCGATGAGCGTGACGGGCGCGGTGAGCTGCGGGAGGGGAGTCGGGATGCCGCTGGCCGTGACCGAGACCTCGGTGCGGATCTCGGTCGGCGAGAGGATGACGTTCTGCTCGACGATGTCGGTGCGCCCGCCGTAGAAGTCCTTGCCGATGTTCGGCGCGAAGGTGCGGGCGCCGGTCAGCAGGAGGAAGCGGCCGGAGTCTCCTGAGCGAATCTCGAAGCTGCCGTCCGCACCGGAGACGCCGAAGGAGGCGGTGGTCTTGCCGTGGATGAGCTGGACGCGAGCGCCCGGAACCGCAGCGCCCAGGCTGTCGGTGACCACGCCACGGACGACGACGGCAACCGCCTGCGGAGCGGCGAAGGCAAGCGAGAGTGAGCAGGCGAGAAGACGAAGGCAAGTTCCGCGGAAGGTGGGAACGGCCGAGATGAAGCGGCTGCGGGATGCAGGCATGACGGACTCCTCCGTTCCCCCTCGGGAACGTGGCTAGGTGCGCGACGGAGCCGGTCTCCTGACTTTTCGCGTCGCATGCCGGTGATCGATCGGATTCGCCTCTTCCCGTCGTGCGCTGCATGTGCAGAACAGACAGTGGGGCATCGCCATCGCCGGCCATCAAGATCACCCGCCGGCGCTCGAGGCGCGAGGAGTGATGTTGCGCGAATCACAGTTGCGGGGCAGTGGCGGAGTCTCACCGCGCTTCCCGAACACTCCAGTGCGGAACGGGGTCAAAGGTGGCATGGCGCAGGACGCGTGCGGCGGCGGACTGCAGGACTTTTTGCGTCCCCACAGACTAGCAGACGACGTCATTGTCACGGGCGGCGTTGCTGGTCAGGTCGCGATGGTGTTCGGGCGGTGGCGGCGGCAGATCGCGTAGATTTAAAGCGACACCAGAACGCCGATCTTCGTCCAAGCAAGGATGCCCATGTCCCCAGCCGCCAGCCTGCCAATCGCGATCTACTATGAACAGCCACACTGGTTCAAGCCGCTCTTTGCCGAGCTGGACCGGCGCGGAACGAGGTACGTGAAGATCGATGCGGTGGGGCACAGTTATGCTGCGGAGGAGCGGGCCGAGGAGCAGTATGCGCTGGTGCTGAACAAGATGAGTCCTTCGGCGTGGAACCGCGGGCACGGCGACACGATCTTCTACACGATGGGATTTCTCGAGCATCTGGAGTCGCGCGGCGTGCGGGTGATCAACGGGACGCGCGCGTTCCGCAGCGAGCTCTCGAAGGCGGCGCAGCTGACGATGCTCGATCGGCTCGGGCTCGGGTATCCGAGGGCTCGCGTCATCCATCGTGCCGCACAGGCGGCGGATGCGGCCGAGCCGCTGCGCTTTCCTGTGGTGGTGAAGCCGAATATCGGCGGAAGCGGCGCAGGCGTCGTCCGGTTCGACACGCCGCAGGCGCTTGCAGAGGCATCGCTGGCTCCGGACGCGCTGACGCTGGGCATGGACACGACGGCGCTGGTGCAGGAGTTCGTCCCGGCCCGGGGTGGAGCGATCGTTCGCGTCGAGGTGCTCGACGGGCGATATCTGTACGCGATCAAGATACATATCACGGGAGAGACGTTCGATCTTTGTCCTGCAGACATCTGCAAGACGCCGCTTGGGGTGGAGCTGGACCGTGCCGCGTGTCCGGTCGACGCGCCCAAAAACGGCCTGACAGTCGAGCGCTTTGACCCTTCGCCCGAGGTCGTCGCCGAGGTGGAGCGCATCATGGAGGCGGCAGGCATCGAGCTCGGAGGCGTCGAGTACATGGTCGACAATCGCGACGGGCAGCGGCTCTACTACGACATCAATGCGCTCTCGAACTTCGTCGCGGATGGAGAGAAGGTGGTCGGCTTTGATCCGTTCGTGCGCTTGGCGGACTGGCTCGAGCGCGAGGCGGAACAGATCGCGCGCGCGAGTGGGGTGACGAGCTCGCGCGAGACGCTGGCAGGGGTTCGCTGATGCGCTATGGCTTCTGGCTCCCTGTCTTTGGCGGCTGGCTGCGCAACGTCGAGGACGAGGGGATGGCCGCGACGTGGGAGTACGCGCGCGACCTCGCACTCAATGCGGAGGCGCTCGGCTTCGATCTCACGCTGATCGCCGAGCTGAACCTGAACGACATCAAGGGGCCGGAGGCGGAGTCGCTCGACGCGTGGTCGACGGCCGCTGCGCTGGCGGCGGTGACGCGCTCGCTGGAGCTGATGGTGGCGGTACGGCCGACCTTTCACAATCCCGCACTGCTGGCCAAGCAGGCGGCCAACATTGATCGCATCAGCAACGGGCGCCTGACGCTGAACGTCGTCTCGAGCTGGTGGAAGGACGAGGCGACCAAGTACGGGATCGCCTTCGATGAGCATGATGACCGGTATGCGCGCACGGCCGAGTGGCTCGACGTCGTCGATGGCTGCTGGTCCGGGCAGGGGTTTTCGCACCACGGCCGGTATTACACGGTGGCCGACAACGTTCTCTCGCCCAAGCCGCTGTCGCGTCCGCGGCCCCTCCTCTATGCGGGCGGCGAGAGCGAGACGGCGAAGAACCTGATCGCGACGAAGTGCGACGCGTACCTGATGCACGGCGATACACCCGAGGCGGTAGGCGCCAAGATCGCCGATATGAGGGCACGGCGAGAGCGCGCCGGACTCGCCCCGATGCAGTTTGGCGTGAGCGGCTACACGGTCGTGCGCGATACGGAGGACGAGGCGGTGCGGGAGGTCGAGCGCATCACGGATGTGAAGCAGTCGGCGCGCGGGTATGCGAACTATCAGCAGTGGGTGACCGGCTCGAAGCTTGAGACGGAGGTCTCGCTGCGGGACTACTCGGTGTCGAATCGCGGCCTGCGGTCGGGGTTCGTGGGCACGCCGGAGCAGGTTCGCGAGAGGCTGGAGGAGTTTGCCCACGTGGGCTGCGATCTGGTGCTGCTGCAGTCGAGCCCGCAGCGTGAGGAGATGGAGCGCTTTGGTGCGCAGGTGATTCGCAGGGCCGCTGTTGGGCAGACTGCCTAGAGCTTCGCTTGCCAAGTTGCGATCGGACGACAGTCGCGTGAGGTCTACTGCATGAGGCTTTCTTCATTCGAGCGAAGACGAAGCACGCGATCGACCGCGTAGGGTGCGCGATGCGCCGCGGTGTGGTAGTGACGGACCTGCAGCTCCCCGAGAAGACCGATGCCCAGCATCTGAATGCCGGCGAGAATGAGAACGCCCGCGATGACAAAGATCGGGCCGTGCTGGTCGAGCAGATGAGCGTGCGTGGTCAGCTTCAAGATCAGCATCCAGAGCGCGAGGAGTGCCCCGGTCAGCATGCCGACGGCACCGACCGTGCCGAAGAAGTGCAGGGGGCGAGTCATGTACTTCAGGAGAAAACGGATGGTGAGCAGATCGAAGAAGACACGGAATGTGCGTGAGATGCCGTAGTGGCTCTTGCCTGCGGTACGCGCCGGGTTCGAGATGGGAATCTCGCAGATGGAGGCGCCGTACCAGCTCGCAAGGGCGGGAATGAAGCGGTGCATCTCGCCGTAGAGCGGGATGTTCTGGATCACCTCGCGCCGATACGCCTTGAAGGTTGTGCCGAAGTCGTGGATGTTGACGCCGGAGAGGGCGGCCATCAGTTTGTTCGCCGCGCGCGACGGAATACGCCGCATGATCAGATTGTCGCCGCGCTGCGAGCGCCAGCCGCTCACGACGTCGTAGCCCTCTTCAAGCTTCTCGAGGAACTTGGGGATCTCGTCGGGATCGTGTTGCAGGTCGCCATCCATGGCAAGGACGAAGTCACCCTGCGCGTGATCGAAGCCAGCGGCGAGCGCTGACGTCTGGCCGAAGTTACGGCGCAGCTTGACGACCAGCACCCGTGAGTCGACGGCGGCGATCTCCTCGAGCAGGCGGTAGGTCCGGTCGCGCGAGCCGTCGTCCACGAAGACGAGCTCGAACGGCTCGCCGACGTGCTCCATCACGGACTTGAGACGGTCGTAGAGCGCCGTGACGTTGGCCTCTTCGTTGTGAAACGGGACGACGACGGAGTATCTAGGCACGGCTCGATTCTACTATGCCGGGGGTCTTCGTCGACCTATCTTCCGGGTTCCGGGTTCGCGGGGGACGACTGGCGGAGGCTGGGTTGAGCGCCCGGCGCGACACCCCGACTGCAACTTTTGTGTGGCAACGACTTCGCGCTGGAGCGATGATTGCGTTGGATACTGGAGGCGGCCGAACGAAGGCTGGCCGCCTTCGCTTGCAGAGGGCATGCACGGAGGCGCGGCCATGGAGCGCAGACGGCGATGGACCTCAACACGATCAAGCAGCAGATGCCGCGTCCTGATGGTGCTGCGATGAAGCATGTGCTCACCGGACTTCTGATGTTCGTGCTGGGCGTCTTCGTCTACGTGGCCTACAGCGGCTACCGGTCGCACCAGAGCAGCTTCGGCGATGTCTCGGCGGGATCATCTTCGGAGTCTGCAGCGCGTGCGGGGCGAACGTCCGGTGTGGAGTCTTCGGCTGCACCCTCCGGGGCGCAGGTTCCTGTGCCCGAGGCGGGCGACGCGGAGCAGGGCGCGGGCTCGACGGCTCGTCCTGCGGCGCCCTCTACCGATACCATCAGCCCCAATCCACCAAACGGGATGACCTTTGGCGGGGGCGGACACTTCCAGCTCTACCGGCAGGGCGACCTGACCTGGCGGCTCAACACCGAGTCGGGCGAGACCTGCATCCTCTTCGCGACCAATGAGGAGTGGCGCCAGCCACGTGTGCGGAGGTCTGCATGTCCCAAGCCACGTCGGGAGTGACCCGCCGAGAGTGTGGCTAAACGGCGCCGGAGGGCAACTCACGTTGCCGCGACGCATCCGAGTCACTGACAGGGCGGCTCGCTCCCTCGTCAGGAGGGCTGATGAGCGGCACATTTGCACGATGTCCCGCGGAGCTTGCACCTGAGACGGCACGACTGTGGAGCAGGCTGCGCAGTGAAACGGCTGCGCGAATGATGTGTCCGTGGGCCTGACGGTTGTCAGCGTCGCGTATCCGCTTGCCAAAGTCGGGCCTTCGGCCGCGGGGGGCGCGGAGCAGGTTCTTGGCTGGCTCGATACGGCGTGGACGGCGCGCGGCTGGCACTCACTCGTCGTCGCACAAGCGGGTTCGGAGGTGGCAGGCGAACTCTTCGCAACGGACGTGGCTGAGGGCGTGCTTGACACAGCGCTGCGCGAGGCTGCTGTCGAGGCACACCAGGCTGCGCTGGACCGTGCTCTGCGCTCCGCGCACGTCGATCTCATCCACATGCACGGGATTGACTTTCATCGATACCGCGTCCCGCGAGAGATGCCGGTGCTGGTGACACTTCATCTTCCGCCAGAGTGGTATCCGAGGGAGATCTGGCGAGGGCCGGCGAACGTCCAGCTGCAGTGTGTCTCGGAGACACAGCGGCGAGCCTGCCCGGCGGAGGTGCGAGATCGTCTGCCAGTCGTGCAGAACGGCGTGCCGCAACCCGCTCCCGGACGGCCGACGGAACGCGAGGACTACGCGCTCGTGCTGTCGCGCATCTGCCCGGAGAAGCGTGTGCATCTTGCGATCAACGCGGCTCGGCGGGCTGGCGTGCCGCTCGTCATCGCGGGCGAGACGTTTGCGTACGAGGAGCATCTTGCGTATTTGCGCGAAGAGATTGCGCCGCGGCTGGATGACGGAGCACGCTTGATCCGTCCGGTGGGGGGCGAGGTCAAGGCCGATCTGCTGAGGCGCGCGCGCTGCCTGCTGCTGCCAACGGCCGCGCCGGAGACGAGTTCGCTCGTCGCCATGGAGGCGGCCGCCGCGGGCACGCCGGTGATTGCGTTCGCCTCAGGCGCAATCCCCGAGATTGTGGAGCACGGCCGGACTGGGTTTCTTGTTGGAAGCGAGGCGGAGATGGCGGAGGCGATTCTTCGCGTGGGAGAGATTGACCCGGCCGTCTGTCGCGCGACGGCGACGCGGCGCTTCGGACTGAGCCGCATGGTGAACGAGTACGCCTCACACTTCGCGCAGCTGCTGCGAGCGGCGGATGCGGGTGGCGCCTTGTCGAACAACTCCCTTGTGCTTCGTTGCGAGGCGCAGTGATGCCCTCTGACTGTTCGCGGCCAGCTCTGGTGCAGGACGGCGCCCCCTACCAGCACAGGATCCTCACACGGCTCGAGGAACTCGAGGCACTTGCGCCGGAGTGGGAGCGGCTATGGCGGAGCGATCCCGATGCGACGCCGTTCCAGAGCCCGCAGTGGCTGATTCCGTGGTGGAAGCACGTGGGTGAGGGAGAGCTCTTCACGCTCACGGCGCGCGATCATCGCGGGCGTCTTGCTGCCGTGCTTCCTATCTACCTTTATCGACAGCCAACAGGTGGCGAGCGGCATCTGCTGCTGCTCGGTGCAGGCACCAGCGATTATCTAGGTGGTGTGTTCGCGCAGGACAGTGCAGCGGATGCTCCAGCAGGAGCGACGTGTGACAGACCTGCGGGAGAGGCTCTGTCGTGCGCTGGTGCGATCGCCCGTATCTGCCTGGGAGAGCTGATGCGGCATGCACGGCACTGGGATCGTGCGGTGTTGCATCAGCTTCCGCAGAACTCGCCGTTGCTGGCCGGCGCTCGAGCGGACGCGACGCTTCTGACGGAGTCTGAGAGCTGCGCGGGTGTGTCTGTGACTGGACTGCGCGGGCTGCCGGCGAAGCTGCAGTCCAACATCGGGCGCTACCGGCGACGGGCACAGACGCAGGGCGCGCTTCGCTTCTCGATGGCAGGCAGCGCGACGGAGGCGCTTCGCTGCCTTGACGAGCTGATTGATCTGCACTCAAGACGCTGGCAGCAGCGTGGTGAGTCTGGTGTGCTGGCTCCGCTGACGGTGCAGGCGCACCATCGCGAGACGGTGCCGGCTCTGTTTCGAGCGGGGCTGCTGCGCATGTTCCGCGTCAGTCTGGACGGCGTCACGATGGCGACACTCTATGCCTTCGTCGATCCGCCCCGTCCCGCAACCTCACAGCGGCCGCGAAGTCTGCTCTGTTATCTGATCGGTTTCGACACGCAGTTTATCGAGCTCAGTCCGGGAACACTTGTGCTCTCGTTTGCTATTGAGCAGTGTGAACGGGAGGGACTAGCGACCATGGATATGCTGCGCGGCGGCGAGACCTACAAACGCCTGTGGGGAGCGGTGCCGCGACAGACCTTTCGCTTCGAAGTTGGCGGCTCCGCATGAACGCAGATGACCAGTAAGACAGATTGCCGACGAGAAAACGTACTCTGGCCGATGAAGTGTGGTGATCTGCGATCATCCAAGGCTTTGAGGCATACTGGCCGCTTCCCCTGATGACCACCTTCGCTGTCCTGAGTATGCTCGTCACCCTTGCCGCTCTCTTTGGCCTGTTGAGTCACCGCGTTCTTCGGCTTCCGACCTCGATCGGCACCGCGATCTTGTCTCTTGGCGTGGCTGGCGGCATCATCGCTGGCGGTCGTGCCGCGCCCGCGCTGCATGCGATGGCGGAGCAGGTCATCAGCAGCATCGACTTCAATCGCGTCGTGCTGCATGGAATGCTGGCCTTCCTGCTGTTCGCCGGCGCACTGCAGCTCAATTTGGCGGAGCTTGGGCGGCAGAAGCTCGTGGTGGCAAGCCTCTCGGTGGTCGCGACCGTGGTGTCGACGCTCCTGGTCGCGGCGCTCTTCAAAGGAGTGCTCTGGCTGCTTGGCGTTTCGCTGAGTGTGATCAGCGCTCTGCTCTTCGGGGCGCTGATCTCACCCACCGATCCGATTGCCGTGCTCGAGATGTTGCGGCGCGTGGGAGCGCCGGCTGCGCTCGAGGCGCAGCTTGCCGGCGAGTCGCTGTTCAACGACGGCGTCGGCGCGGTGATCTTTCTCGCTTTGGTCGAGGCGTCGACGAGTGGAGCGCTTCCCTCCCCCACGCGCTTTCTCGTGCTGCTGCTGCTCGAGTCCTGCGGAGCGGTCGCGCTGGGCGGCCTGCTCGGCTACGTGACCTATCGTCTGCTGCTGACGATCGACAGCTACCGCATCGAGGTGCTGCTGACGCTTGCGCTCGCCATGGGTGGATATGCGCTGGCCGACGCTCTTCACCTCTCGGCGCCGATCGAAGCCGTTACCGCAGGTCTCTTTGTCAGCGGGCACGCCAGGCCGATGGCGATGTCACCGCGGACGCAGGCGCATGTCGAGACCTTCTGGGAGCTTCTGGATGACATCTTTAATGTCGTGCTCTTTCTGCTGCTCGGTCTGGAGCTGCTTGTGCTGCCGATGTCGGTCGGGCTGCTTCTGGCGGGGCTGCTGGCGATCCCGATCGTTCTTTTGTCGCGCGCGGTGAGTGTCGCTCTCACGCTCGGGGCGCTGTCTGCGATCCATGAGCGCGTTCGCGGCACGACGCGGGTGCTGACATGGGGCGGTCTGCGGGGCGGCCTCGCCGTCGCGCTTGCGCTCGCGCTGCCGCGGGGTCACGGGGCAGAGCGAAACCTGCTGCTGGCAACGACCTACGTCGTCGTCGTCTTCTCGATTGTGGTGCAGGGGCTCACGATCGGGCCGCTGCTCAAGCGTCTCGGTCTGCGATCGGAGATGCGGTCGCGTTAGAGCGTGCTGCGAACCGGGTATACCGCATGTGGACCGTCCGGTGGATCGTCGATAGGGCGCCATCGGCAGAGATAGACCTCATCCTCCACCTGCGTCTCTGGATCGAAGCCGGAGGAGCGCAGCATGGCTTCGACGCAGGCTCGATTCGGGATCCACCAGTTCGTCTGGTCGCTGGCGTAGCGATGCTCGACGAAGTGAAGCCTGGGGAACCCCTCGCGGTCGAAGGGCTCTGTGATAGAGAAGTCGTAGTCCGGCTCGAGCGGCGCGACGTGACGGCTGCCGCGCTGCATGCTCTGGAACAGGAAGAGATCCTTCGCGACGTGCTTGTGGATGAGGTCGAGCGCGAGCAGAGGGTGACGCAGGTGATAGAGCACGCCCATGAAGATGACGAGATCGAAGCGCTCCTGCAGCGCGCCGATCTCCCACACACTCATGCGTGCGAAGCTCACGTCGACGCCTGTGACGCGGGCCGCAAACTCCGCCTGACGGATGTAGTCAGGATCGGCGTCGATGCCGAGCACGCGAGCGGCTCCGCGCCGCTTCATCTCGAAGGAGTAGAAGCCCGCGTTGCAGCCGATGTCGAGCACGCTTTTGCCGCGGAGGTCGGCCGGCAGCGCGTCGCGAAAGTGCCGGAACTTCATCTCCGGATAGTCACCGAGAAAGTGATCCGGCGCAGTCTGTACTGGGCCGAGCCGCAGGTTGTGAAACCACGGCCCTAGCTCCTCGATGCGACGGCGCAGCAGGTCTTCGTCGGTGATGAGAGCCTGCGTCTGCTGGTTCGGCTGGTCCAACTCAGTCTTCATCGCGCATGCTCCTGATCGGGAGAGTCCGGCTTCTCAGCGAGCAGGCGGATGGCCTCGCGATAGCCGTGCAAGGTTCCTACATCCACGTACGCCTCTCCAGCCTTGATGCCGACGGCCCGTTCGCCGCGGCTGAGCCAGGCGTTTACTAGCGTGCCAAGGTACTCGTCACCACGCTCCGGCTGACACCAGAGCGTGTGCAGATCGCGAAAGGTCCGGCCGGGCATGCGGATCCCCCCCCAGATCCACTGGGTGCGAGCGGCTGCCTTCTTCACCTCGATTGTGACTACCTCATCGTGCTCATCGGTGACGACCGCGTCGAAGAGCTCCGGATGCTCGACCGGAAAGAGGAGGAAGGAGAGCACGTCCGATGGGAGACGCGCGAAGCCATCCTCCGGAGACCAGACGGTGTCGGGAAGACCGATCAGCACCGATTCGTCCTCGTGCACCAAGGGCAGTGCGCGAAAGACCGCGTCGCAGAGACCACCCGCGACCGGCTGCACGACGTAGACCACGTCGGCTCCCCACAGGCGCGCTCCGTAGTAGGCAAGGATGTCTGTCTTGCCGGGCGAGATCACAAAGCAGAGCTTGTCGGCGCCGGCGCGGATCATGCGCTCGACCAGATATTCACTGACGGCACGGGGTCGCTCGTGATCGTTCTGGCGAACGCTGCCGACGGGCAGCAGCTCTTTCGAGAAGGCAAGTGGCTGGATGCGGCTGCCCATGCCTGCGGCTGGAATGATTCCCCACACGTCTAGATCCCTTTGCTGACAAGTTGTGGCACAACGTTGGCTGTGGCGCTGCCGGAGCGTACCCGGTCGCAGATATGTTCGAGTTCGATGATGCGTGACTCACCCGTGTGCTCCGCGAGGACGCGCTCTCTGGCGGCGGCTGCGATCATGTGTAACTCGGCGTCGCTGTACTGAAGCGCGGTCAGCACATCTTCCGTCGAGGTCACTTCCACGATCTCCCGACCGACCTGGAAGAAGCTATCGAGGCCCTCCCACGCATCGCTGAGCAGCGGGACGCCGCAGGCTGCTGCCTCAAAGAGGCGGCCCTGCGGACAGAAGCCGTAGCGTGCCATCGCACCGCGGGTTACGTTGAGGGTCATGCGACTGGAGCAGAAGAAGACGGGGTGGTCTGCGGGTGGGACGTGCCGCAGGCGCGACACGTTGGGAGCCCAAATGAGGGCATCGGGATATTGCGCTCCGCCGAGCAGAAAGCGCTGCGTTGGGGCGCGTTCAGCGGGCTCCATAAGGAGCGCGCGCAGCTTCTGCTGCCGGTCTGGAGCATAGGTTCCAAGATACGAGAGGGTCGAGCGCAGGTCGTCGCGCGACGGAACCGGATGGTGCACGTCGGGATCGACCGAGCCATACAGTGGCGCAACACATCGCGCGCCGAGCCTGGTCTGCAACTCGCTCAAGGCGCGCCCGCCGGTAAAGCTCAAGACGAGATCGAAGTTGGACAGGCCCTCAGCGGGGAGATAGGCGACAGCGTCGCGCCTCTCGAGCGCGTCGAGGGTGACGGGCGTGTCGAGGTCGTAGAACGCCTTGATGGCGGCGACGCTATCGAGGATGAGTGCGCTCGCCGCCGGTCCATCGGGGCAGTAGCTTGTGCACAGAGCGAGGTCCGCGTCGCGCAGATCGCGTGCTGCCTGCGAGTGAACCTCGGGGAAGGTGTCGTACAGGATGAGATCCGCGCCGTCGGGCAGGTTGTGCAGGTCACGCGCGTCGGCGTAGAACGTCTGGTCTCGCTCGTAGAAGTGGATGGTGTGACCACGACGCAGCATCGCTTTGATCAGCGACCGCCAGAGCGTGGCGTGACCGTTGCCCCAGGACGAGGAGACGGTCAGACCGAAGACAACAAGGTGCATTCCCGCTCCTGCGCGTCAACGTACTTACCGCTGAGATGAACGAGGCCGCCGCAGAGATGTCTTCGTTCCAAACGAAGGTGATGCGAGGAGCGAGCGTGGCAGACAGGCCGGTCGGCATGCAATTAGAAACACGCAGCAGACGCTGCGTCTCCTGACGCTTACCAGGCGAGTTTCTCGGGCAGGAACTCCGCAAAGAGATCGTCGTAGAAGGGCTTCAGCTCCTTCAGGTTTGGCTTGGTATGGCCTTTGGAGTAGAGATCATAGGGGTTGAACTTACGCACCCACTCCAGCATGCTCTTATCCTTCTCGTTCTCGAAGTACTTGTAGGCGTCGTGACGATGCCACGGATAAAAAGAGTGAAAGCGGAGCATGTAAAGTGCTTCGTCCGGCAGGTACGGCTTCATCACCTCGGCGATGTAGCCGTCGTGACCGAAGGAGAGATGCAGGTTTTCGAGGCCGCAGCCGGGTGAGTAGATGCCGTACCTGGTCTGGTACTCGGGAACGTTGCGGTCGGGGTTCGCCTGAAAGTACTCCGGGAAGACGATCTGATCCGACCACGCGCAACCGACGGGAAAGGTGTCACCGACGACGCCCCACTGCGGTTCGCCATACAGGCAGAGACACTTGCCAAGATCGTGAACGAAGCCGACCAGCACCATCCAGCGAGGATGACCGTCGCGCCGGATCGCCTCCGATGTCTGCAGGAGGTGCTCGATCTGCGTGAGATCGGTGTCGGGATCGCTGTCATCGACCAATGTGTTCAGGTACTCGGCTGCTTCCCACACGGTCTTGCTGCCGCGCGTGAGGCCGAAGTACTGCTTCTCTTTGCCGAGAACATAGTCGACGGTCTGCATCTGGTGATTGATGCGGTAGAACTCGGCGACACCAGGATTAGCCTCCGCGTCGTACTGACGGAACTCCGACTCGGACTTTCCCTCCTGGTATCGACCTTCCAGAAACTCTTCCCAGTCTTCAAGGCTGGACAGGGGTTCTGCTGCGACAGAGACAGACTCGCTCATCGTGGCCTCCGCTACGTTACCGGTAACGCTAGCAGATGGCAGAGAGCAAAGGCAAGAGTCTTCAGAGCGTCGTCCTTACCTCAGTTCAGGGTAGAGGCGGGACGCTGCTGGCGCGGACGATGAGAGTCGACTCGACGACGACTGACTTCGGTTTGATCCTCTCTTCCGAGGCGGAAGCACTCAGGAGCTCGAGGGCAAGCCGACCCGCCGCGGCGCCCACGGACTGCGCGGACTGGTCGACGGAGGTGAGTGGCACGCGAAGGTATTCGGCGTACCGAACGTTGCCACAACCAACGAAGGCAATGTCCTGAGGGATGCGCAAACCTGCAGCAGAGGTCGCCCGCATCGCGCCGACCGCAGTCAGGTCGTTGTAGCAGAAGACGGCGTCGGGCGGCCGCTTCTGCGCGAGCAGCTGGCGCATGGCGTCGTACCCGGCACGATCGGCCGCCTCTTCGAAGCGTTCTCTCGTGACCACGAAGGGGTTGGGAGTACGGAGCTGGTGCTGCTGCATGGTCTCGCGAAAGGCCCGCAGCCGCTCCCGGCCGGTACTGGCGGCCTCGCTTCCAATATGAGCGATGCGCCTGCGACCGATCGCGATGAGATGTTCCGTAGCGATGACGCCGATACGGAAGTTATCCGAGCTGACGCAGTGAAACCTCTTCGACGGAAAGGTACGGTCGACGAGAATACAGGGCGGCTGGGTCTTGCCTTTCCTCAGAGGCGATTGCAGCGTCGCCTGACAGGACGCGATCAGAAGCGCGTCGACACCACGTTGCAGCAAGGCGTGCACCTGATGACGTTCGACCTCCGGGTCCTCTTCCGACGAGCCGAGCAGAAGGACGCGACCGCTCTCGCGAATGACGGAGCCGAGGCCTTTGGCCACTTCGCCAAAGAAGGGGTGAACGAGATCCGGAACGATCAGACCGATGCTGTAGGTTCGTCCCCCGGCCAGCGCGCGTGCCTGATAGTTCGGGTGGTAGTCGAGCTCGCGCATGCGCTGCTGGATCTTCTCGCGCATGGCCTGACCGACATCGGGGCTGCCCCGCAGCACCTTCGAGACCGTGACCTTGGAGACGCCGAGATCGTCCGCGATGTCCTGGAGTCGAACGACCACAATGGACTCAGTGTACGAGCGCTCCTTCTAGCTGAAGCCGGTTTTTTTGTGAAGGGCCCAGCCGCATCCGGCGAGGCTGAGCAGAAGCACGACGGCCAGAGCCGCAACCCAGTGCAGGTTGATCGGAATGGAAGGCGGCGCAGCTACACTCCCGAGCGCGACGAAGATGCTGACGGCGACTGCGACGATCAGGTAGTCCCACCAGCCGCGCTGTCGCTCGCGGCCGAGATGGTCTGCACCGGAGTACTCCGCGAGCACGCGGTAGTAGCTCATGCCATAGCGGTCGCACTCGCGCTTGAGCGCGTCATTGGTCGAGGTCTGCTCGCGCTCCTCCGCGGTTGCAGTGCTGATGGACAGGGCGCCGAAGATCATGATCAGAGATCCGGCGACCACGGTCAGCTTCTGGCTGACCGTCTCGTGGCGGAGCTCACCGAAGGCGAACGCAGCCCAGACCAGACCCCAGAGCTGATTGGTATTCGAGATCGGAATGCCGCGACCGATGCCGAGGTACTTCGTGGCGAACTGCTGGAGAAGATCTCCGATGACCCACACAAAGCCGCCGAGAAAGAGCCAGAAGAGCAGCGGGCGCACACGCGCTGAATGAAAGACGGCGGCGTGCGTGCCGCCGTCGAGCGCGAGGACCAAGAGGAGCATGGTGCCGACTTCGCCGATGGTAAAGGCGGTCACAAAGGAGAGCGGATTCATGCCGCTTAGATAGGCCTTGCGATAGGGCACGTACATGGTGCCCCAGAGGAGACTCGCGCCAAGCGCGGCCACTACGCCCTGCACCGCTCTGTGCGATGAGCCACCACCCGTGTGGATGGTGGAGCTGCCAAGCAGAACCGCGGCGACAAAGATGGCGAGCGCTCCCAGCAGGACGCGTGCGACGGTCGATGCCGAGGCGCCGCGGAGCTCTCCGAAGAGAACGCGCCCCCACAGGATGCCGAAGAGGGCGTTTGCGTTCCAGAGTGGAAAGGCGACGGCAAGGCCGACGTCGCGGACCGCGAAGACGGTCAGCGTGTTGGCGACTGCCCAGAGCGCGCCCGCAAGGATGGCCCAGAGGATAAGGTGCTTCTTTGCGAGCAGGTCCGCGGCGACGTAACGGGTTCCCTTAAGCAGCGTAGGAAAGGTCCAACGAGCGGTAAAGACGCCGGCAACCATGCACAACGAGATTGCAAAGGGCGAGAGCCCGGAGTTGACCAGCTTGGTTGGCGCCTCCGCAGCGCCCAGCCAGACGCCGGCCCCGAGGCCACAGAGGACGCCGACCCCATGCAGCGACGCGAAGGGTGCGGTGGCTGTGCCTTGCTTTTCTCCTGTCATCGCAGGCCGCAGAGCAGAGCGACGCCGAGCAGAAGGACTCCCAACGGTAGAAGAAAGTGGGAGTCCGTCAGAATCAGCTTCAGGGTTTCCTTCGTGGTTCTGGATGAGAGTTCAGAGGGCATACATGCGTTACCGGTGACGGCGATATTCCACCGTATCGATGAGGCTGTCGGCTGTCAAACACGGAGTGGAGGGAGAGCACTGCTGACCGGATCGTCAGCCAGGGTGGGGTGGCCACAGATCTGACCTTGTTCTCTTGGCAGCTACTATCGATCGGTGAACGAGTCAGAGCGCGCGGCCAGAGACTACTCCCACGTTAAGGAACCACCGTTCTGATATTCGATAACGCGCGTCTCAAAGAAGTTTTTCTCCTTCTTCAGATCCATCGCTTCTGACATCCACGGAAAGGGATTCTCTGTCTGCGGGAAGACGGCCTTGAGCCCAATCTGAGTGCAGCGACGGTTCGCGATGAAGTGCATGTACTGTTCGCAGAGCGCAGCGCTCAATCCGAGGAAGCCGTTGGGCATGGTGTCGCGACCATAGGCAGCCTCAAGCTCTGCCGCGGACAGAAGCATGCCGCGGACCTCCTCCTGAAAGGCCTCGGTCCAGAGATGCGAGTTCTCTGCTTTCACCTGATTGATGACATCGATACCGAAGTTAAGGTGGATGGATTCGTCTCGCAGGATGTACTGGTACTGCTCTGCGATGCCGACCATCTTATTGCGCCGACCGAGCGAGAGAATCTGCGCGAAGCCCGTGTAGAACCACATTCCCTCAAAGACCACGTAGAACGCGATCAGGTCGCGAAGAAAAGCTTGATCCGTGCCACTCGTTCCGGTTGTGAAGGCCGGGTCGCTCAAGTGCTGCGTGTACTTGATCGCCCACGAGGCCTTCTCGGTGATGGAAGAGATCTCGCGGTACATATTGAAGAGCTCTCCCTCATCGAGCCCAAGCGACTCGACGATGTATTGAAAGGTGTGGGTGTGGACCGCCTCTTCAAAGGCCTGGCGCAACAGGTACTGCCGGCACTCAGGGTTCGTCAGATGCCGATAGATGGCAAGCACGATATTGTTCGCCACCAGAGACTCGGAGGCAGCGAAGAAGCCCAGGTTTCGCTTGATCGAGCGCCGTTCGTCCTCCGTCAATCCATCACGCGACTTCCACAGAGCGATGTCGGCCTGCATGGAGACCTCTGTTGGCATCCAGTGATTGTTGCAACCCGAAAGATACTTTTCCCACGCCCAGCGGTACTTGAGCGGAAGAAGCTGATTGACATCAGCGCGGCAGTTGATCATTGCTTTGTCGTCGACGCGAACGCGTGCGGCACCACGCGCGATCTCACCTAAGCCTGTGGGGTCCTGACCGGCGATGTCGACCGCTGACGGCTGTGTCAGGACGAGGATGGAAGGGGCTTCGGCGGGCTGAGTCCAATCGAGCATCATGTCTCTTTTCTGGGTGGGTGATGTGATTTACTGGCAGGCTTCGCAGGTTGGGTCGTCGATCGCACACTGCGCCGGCGCGGCGACGGCAACGGCGTTCAGCTTGCCATCGGTGCGCCGCATAGTGGACTTCTCCACATGCGTCGCGGAGCTGGATCGCAGGTAGTACGTCGTCTTGAGTCCTGCGTGCCACGCCTCGCGGTAGAGCGCATCCAGCTTCTTTCCGCTGGGCTCGGCGATGTAGAGATTCAGCGACTGCGCCTGATCAATCCACTTCTGCCGGCACGCCGCAGCGCGAATCAGCCATGTGGCCTCGATTTCGAAGCTGGTAGCGTAGAGCTTTTTGACGTTCTCAGGAACTCGGTCGATCGCGCCGAGCGAGCCGTCGAAGTACTTCAGGTCGGAGACCATCACCTCGTCCCACAGACCGAGGGCCTTCAGCTGGTGGACGAGGGAGGCATTGGCGACGGTGAAGTCACCGCTCATATTCGACTTCACGAAGAGGTTCTGGTAGGTCGGCTCGATCGACTGAGTGACGCCACAGATGTTGGAGATCGTCGCGGTGGGCGCGATCGCCAGTGTGTTGGAGTTGCGCATGCCAATGGTGATCACCCGCTGCCGCAGGCTCTCCCAGTCCAGTGTCGACGAGCGGTCGAGGTCGAGCGTGTGGGACCGGTTCTCCTGCAGCAGATGGATAGAGTCAAGGGGCAGAATGCCCTTGCTCCAGAGCGATCCGGCGAAGGTCGCGTACTTGCCGCGCTCCGCGGCGAGATCGACGGACGCCGAGATTGCGTGGTAGCTCAGCAGCTCCATGCTGGTGTCGGCGAAGCGCACCGCGGCGTCGGACGCGAACGGGATCTGCAGGGTATACAGGGCGTCCTGATATCCCATGACTCCGAGACCCACGGGACGATGACGGAGATTCGCGTACCGAGCCTCGGGTACCGTGTAGAAGTTGACGTCGATCACGTTGTCGAGCATGCGCATTGCTGTCTTGACCGTGTTCTTCAGTCGCACCTCATCGATGCCGTCCGGAGTGACGTGATTGGCAAGGTTCACCGAGCCGAGATTGCAGACCGCGATCTCGCGCGCGTTGGTGTTGAGGGTGATCTCAGTGCAGAGATTCGACGAGTGAACGACGCCGACATGCTGCTGCGGAGAGCGCAGGTTACATGGATCCTTGAAGGTGATCCAGGGATGCCCGGTCTCGAACAGCATCGTCAGCATTCTGCGCCAGAGGTCCACGGCGCGGACGGTCCGGGTCACCTTCATCTCGCCGCGCTGAGCCTTTGCTTCGTACCAGGCGTATCGCTCGGCGAAGGGCCTGCCATAGAGGTCGTGCAGGTCCGGCGTCTCGTCGGGCGAAAAGAGCGTCCACGGTCCGTCGGCCTCCACGCGCTCGAGAAAGAGGTCGGGGACCCAGTTGGCGGTGTTCATGTCGTGCGTGCGGCGGCGATCGTCGCCCGTGTTCTTGCGGAGGTCCAGAAACTCTTCCACGTCGATGTGCCACGTCTCGAGATAACCGCAGACCGCGCCCTTGCGCTTGCCGCCCTGGTTAACCGCAATGGCGGCATCGTTCGCCACTTTGAGAAAAGGCACGACACCCTGCGACTTGCCGTTGGTTCCAACGATGTGCGCTCCCAGCCCGCGCACGCCAGACCAGTCGTTGCCGAGGCCGCCGGCGTACTTCGAGAGCAGAGCGTTGTCTTTAATGGATTTGAAGATTCCATCCAAGTCGTCCGAAATCGTGGTCAGGAAGCAGGAGGAGAGCTGTGGGCGCAGAGTGCCGGCGTTGAACAGAGTCGGTGTAGAGCACATGAAGTCAAACGACGAGAGCAGCTCGTAGAACGCAATGGCGCGTGCATCGCGATCGATCTCGCGCACTGCTAGACCCATCGCCACGCGCATGAAGAAGGCCTGTGGGAGCTCGAAGCGAATGCCATCCTTATGCAAAAAGTAGCGGTCGTACAAGGTCTGCAGGCCAAGGAACTGAAAGTTGCCATCGCGCTCTGGCTTCAGCGCGGCGGCAAGCCGTTGCAGATCGAAGTTCAGCAGCTCCTTGTCCAGTATCTCGAGCGAGACCGCCTTGCGCACGTACTCGCCGAAGTACTCCACGTAGCCTGTCTCGTGCTGCCACTGCGAGAGGACCATAGCAGCGGGAAGTACAAAGCCGATCGCCTCTGCGCGCAGAGTGTTCAGGAGCAGCCGTGCGCTCACGAAGGCGTAGTTGGGCTCCTGATCGACCAGCGCCCGTGCGGCCATGGTCTGCGAGAGGCCGAGTTCATGGAGATGGATACCGTCGTACACGTTGCGCCGAACCTCCGCCATGACTGCTGAGGGCGAGACACCGTCGAGCCCGCGGCAGGCTTCGGCGACCTGCCCTGCGATACGCTCCTCGTCCAGCGGCTCAGTGCGGCCGTCAGGCAGCTTGACCGTGAGTCCGTGCATGGCGTTCTGGATGGTCTCCGGCTTTGCCTGGCGCCGCTGCTGCGCCCGCTCTTCGCGGTAGAGCACGTAGGCGCGCGCGACCTTGTGCTCTCCGGAGCGCATCAAGGCCAGCTCCACCTGATCCTGGATCTCCTCGATGTCGATTGCACGGGACGCACCGGAGCGACGCTCGAGTGTCGCGACGATCTGTGTCGTCAAGGCGTCTACCGCATCGTGGATACGCCGGGACGCGGCCGCTCCTGTTCCCTCCACCGCGACGAAAGCCTTACTGATCGCGACGGAGATCTTGTATGCGTCAAACGGCGACCGTGAGCCGTCGCGGCGAATGACGTGGGGACTGGCAGACCTGT
The DNA here is from genome assembly GCA_964247625.1 of uncultured Acidobacteriaceae bacterium. Lineage (GTDB taxonomy): Bacteria > Acidobacteriota > Terriglobia > Terriglobales > Acidobacteriaceae > Edaphobacter. The sequence continues at coordinate 57,904 of CAXTVA010000001.1, read as the reverse complement.
CCACCGCCGGTATAGGCAGGGGGACGGGCGACATCGACGGTGCACTTGCGGAGGTGTGAGCGGCCACGGAGCGTCTCCTTGACCTCACGAGGCGATAGGAAGAGACAGCGGCCCGCAGCGCCTCAAGGGCGGAGACGAAGCACTGCCACCTCGCCTCCCCTCGGAGGCGTCAGCGAATGTTTCCGTGGCAGGTCTTCGGACTCACAGGTTCGTACCTACTTGCCAGACTTCCCAGGCGTGGTGCGCCCAGTGTCGTTGTGGCGTTCGTACCTGCTTACCGCTGCGGGGCAGTTCCGGTCTTTCACCGGATTCCCTTTTCATCTCCCGTCGCCGGGAGAACCGTCGGAATGTGTCCCACTCTATCTTGAGTAGCCCGGGTGCGCAACTCCTACAGGTTGTGGATAACAGGGGGCGAAGCTTCCGACCTGTTCCAGGCACATCTCTCCACGTCGGCGAAGCCGCACCGCTCTGTTCCGGTAAGAGGGTCGATGCATGGGAGATGTAGTCTAGGGATGTGCAGGTCGAGCTCTCGGGAGAGGGCTCGGTAACTGGGAAGCCGGTGCGACTCCGGCGCTGTCCCGCAGCGGTGATGGGAACGAAAGGTTGCACGGCGCAAGCCAACGCACTGTCGCATGGCGATGGGAAGCGGCAACGGAGTAGGTCGCCCAGAGTCCGAAGACCAACCTGCCGCCACCACCGTGGAAGCGCCGTGCGCTGACCACGGGTGCGCCTGAGCTAGCCGATCTCGTGGACTGGACCGGTATGCTACGTGATGACCCGCGCCTTGCCGCGTACGGGGTCTGTCGGCGCATGGGTGGTTCTTTCAGCATCAGGAGAGAACCGGATGACCGCTAAAGCTCTATCCCCAAGTCGCACCTTGACCACCGCCAGTCTTGGTTTCCCCCGCATAGGCCGCCAACGCGAGTTGAAGTTCGCGCTCGAGGGCTACTGGAGCGGCAGGCGCAGCGAAGACGATCTGCAGAAGACTGCGGCCGGTTTGCGAGCCGAGCACTGGCGACTGCAGGAGAGCGCGGGCATCGACGTCATTCCCTCAAACGACTTCTCTCTCTACGACCAGGTGCTTGACGCGCTCGTCCTGATCGGCGCTACGCCGGAGCGTTTCGGGACAGGTCCTGTGTCGCTCGACCAGTACTTTGCGATGGCACGCAACAGCCGTGAGCAGACGGCGATGGAGATGACGAAGTGGTTCGACACGAACTACCACTATCTCGTGCCGGAGTGGTCTGCCGGACTCACGTTTCAGGTCGACACGACGAAGCTGCTAGGCGAGATTGGGCAGGCACGAGCACTCGGGATTGAGACCCGCCCCGTCCTCCTCGGTCCACTCACCCTTCTCCGGCTGGGGAAAGGCGTCGCGAACTTCGATCCTGCATCGCTTCTTCGCAAGCTGACTCAGGCGTACACGACGGTGCTTGAGCAGCTTGCAGCGGAGGGCGTTTGCTGGGTACAGATCGACGAACCGATTCTGGTTACAGATCTACCGGCGGGTGGTGCGGAGGCCTTTCGGACCGTGTACGACGCGTTCGCGCACGTGCCGGTGAAGCTCATGCTCACAACATACTTCGGCGCGCTCGGCGACAATCTCCCGCTGGCCGTCGAGCTCGGAACAGCGGGTCTGCACATCGACGCCGTGCGCGCTCCGGAGCAGGTCCCGACGGTTGCGGCGGCACTGGCTGAGCAGCAGGTCCTCAGCGTCGGGTGCGTGGAGGGGCGCAACATCTGGCTGACCGACTTCGCGAAGACCTCGGACCTGCTCTCGCAGGCGGTAGCAACACTCGGCGAAGCGCGGGTCGTAGTCGCGCCTTCCTGCTCGCTGCTGCACGTTCCCCATGATCTCCGGGGCGAAGTCCTGATGCCAACAAACCTGCGGAGCTGGCTGCGCTTCGCCGAGGAGAAGCTCGCGGAGACCGTGGCGCTCGCCCGAGGAGACGCTGCCGCACACGCGGCGAACGCCGCTGCCCTCGCGAATCGCACGGCCGCGGAGACATCGACTAACGCCGATGTGCGTGCACGGCTGGACAGTCTTCGCGATGATGACTTCGCGCGAGCATCGCCGTATGCGGCGCGCACCACGGTGCAGCGTCAGGAGCTTGGGCTGCCGCTCTTCCCGACCACCACTATCGGCTCCTTCCCGCAGACACCTGAGGTCCGGCAACATCGGGCCGCCCACAGACGCGGGCACGAGACGAGCGAGGAGTACGAGGCCTTCTTGCGAGATACGATCGCCGACTGTGTTCGCCGACAAGAGGCCATTGGGCTTGATGTTCTCGTTCACGGCGAGTTCGAACGGAATGACATGGTTGAGTACTTCGCCGAGTTCCTGGACGGGTTTGCTTTCACGGAGAACGGCTGGGTTCAGAGCTATGGCTCGCGCTGCGTCAAGCCACCCGTCATCTACGGAGATGTCGCACGACCGCGTTCAATGACGGTGAAGTGGACCGACTACGCTCGCTCGCTCACGGCACGGCCGATGAAGGGCATGCTGACCGGACCAATCACCATGCTGCAATGGTCGTTCGTCCGGAACGATATTCCGCGTCAGCAGACGGCGTGGCAGATTGCGCTGGCGCTGCGCGCCGAGGTGAGTGATCTCGAGAGCGCGGGCATACGCATCATCCAGGTCGATGAACCAGCGTTGCGGGAGGGGCTACCGCTTCGGCGCGCAGAGTGGGATGCGTATCTCGACTGGGCGGTCAAAGCCTTCGCACTCGCGACCAGCTCGGTTGCCGATGCTACCCAGATTCACACGCACATGTGCTATTGCGAGTTCGACGACATACTTCCATCGATCGCCGCTCTGGACGCGGACGTGATCTCGATGGAGACGGCCAGGTCACAGATGGAGCTGCTCGCAGCCTTTCGCGCGCACGGGTATCCCAACGAGATTGGCCCGGGCGTCTACGATATTCACTCGCCGCGCATACCGGCGACAGAGGAGATGCATCGCCTGCTCACGCTTGCCTTACAGGGGCTCGCACCGGAGCAGATATGGGTCAATCCCGACTGTGGTCTGAAGACACGCGGATGGCCCGAGACGATCGCTGCGCTGACGCACATGTGCGATGCAGCGGCCCGGCTCCGGTCGGAGAGTGTTTCGGGAGAGTTGGGAGTGCCAGCTCTGTAACCGTCGAGGCGCCGTCTCTGGAGCGATCCCCGCCCGTGAAGGGGCGGGCGGGGACCGCTCTAGATCTTGGCGAAGCTTCGCACCCGACGGCGCACCATCTCCCCGACGCCGAGCAGACCCGTCCCGAAGAGGGCGAGCGAGCTGGGTTCGGGTGTTACGGTCACGGCCGGCGCGCTGACCCCGGTGAAGACGAAGGTATCGTCGTTGTAGTTGAAGTCGGCGCGATAAGACGCCTCATCCTCCAGCCCAACAAAGAGGCCTGCGGGGATCTGAACGCCATCCAAAGTGCCGCCGTCGTAGCCGGTGATGTATGCGTGATTGACCTGGTCGGCGCTGTAGCTGGCGATCGATGCGAAGTCTCCCTCGGGCGAGATGATGTAGAAGACCAGCTGATCGCCGGCGTTGATCTGACCCGGCGTGCTGCCCACCGTCACTTCGCTTCCCACGGCGGTTGCGTGATTGGGAAGGATGGCTCCACTGTTGTACTTCGTCTGGACGTCATACACCTCGACGGAGTCGTTGTAGTTGGCCGTGCTGCCGAAGTAGTAGACATCTACGCCTTGGGAGCCGGAGGCAAGGGTCGTGACCTGAGGAGCGATGGTGCCGGTGTTGGGGTAAGGGATAACGCCGGCATGCATGGAGGATGCCAAGGCAGCGAGAACGAGGACAGCAAAGAGTCTACTGGTCTTCATGAGAGTCCTTCCTTCAGGGGCAGAGTGGGTGTAGCGGACAGGGCCTTGCCGGCGTGCTGAGACGGGTAGGAGCTCCAGCACACAGGCCACACACTAGAGATAGCGACGATTTGCGATCAGCAGGATCAAACTGCGGACGAGGGCGGCAGAAACTCGAAGGCCGCAAGGGTCAGTCCTGCCACCTTTACCGCGGTCCGAGGTGCGTCGCCCAGCCTCAGAGAGCGGGGGAAACGGTTGCCGGAAGAGCACCTGACCCGCTCCCGGGGAGAGCCACCGCAACCATCGCGGCTGTCTGGAGATGTCGACGCACGATGGTGTGTGACTAGTGGCGGGCCAGCTCGACCTCGGAGCCGATGAAGCCCCAGGAGTTCCACGCCTCGCCAGTGACGACTCGTTGAAAGAAGGGCTTCGCGGCGGTTCGATCGCCGTTGTACAGGTGCCAGTTACCGACGCCGTAGTTGATGGTGTTGAAGGAGAGTTCGGCCTCGGTGTCACCGGGCGATGGCTTTGCGGGAACGATCTGCTGTTCCGTCATCTGTCCCTGATAGAAGCGAAGCAGATGGAGATAGAAGAGCAGGTGCGGCTCGGTGTTATGAACTTCGGGGGTGATGCGGGCGAGGGCGGCAGCAGCGTCCTCCTTCTTACCGGCGCGGCGGAGCGAGACGTAGAGCCACGCGGTGCAATCGATGAGAGAGTCGTCGCTCTTGGCGAGGTCACGGGCTTCGGTGAGATGCATTGCGGCCTCGGCGAACTGTCCTTGAAAGTAGTGAGCAAGGCCAAGGTGGTAGTGGGAGTCGAGCTTCTTGGGGTCCGCGGCGGCAGCGGCCTCGAGATCCTTCTGTGCGGCGGCGAACTCGCGCAGGCCGAGTCTGCGGTGGCCACGCTCGAGGAGCAGATCTGCGTTGTTGGGAAACTTCGCGAGCGCCTCGGTGTCCAGCTTGATCGCCTCCTGATACTGACGGCGGCCGGCTTCGGCGTGCGAGAGCGCGAGGTAGTCCTCAGCGGTGGTGAGTTTTGCTCTTGCAGTGGTGATGGCATCGTTGCCGGGCTGAGCGTAGAGCTTCTGGCCGAGAATCGAGGTGGTCTCGAAGGCCCCCCTGGTCTGCGCGTCAAGGGAGAGGCTGAGTGCCAGAGTGACCAGAGTAAGGATGACTCGTGAGTGCATGTGCGCTCCGATGGCTAGTGGGATTGCGTGTAGTTGAGGATGCGGCCTGCTGGCAGGCATCGAGGAGGTTGGCGACTGTCGAGGTGGGAATGGGGCCGAACTCGGCGGCGACGGCGTTGCGAATGTCCGTTACGGAGCGGTGGCCATCGACGAAGTTGAGGATCTCGTAGGAGTAGAGGGCGGCTTGTTCTGGACGTTGGTGAAGCGGCTGCTGGCGGGCTGGAAGAGGGTAATCTTCGCGACGTCTTCGGGGTCGAGGCGATCGAAGAGCACATTTGTCGTTTTGATAGGTGAGGGGGCCAAGGCTCCGATGTGGTTGGGCGTACGTGGGTCAGACTGAGGTGAGTACAAGGCGCCGGGCTTGCGGGATTGGTTCAGCCAGGACTGCTCGATGGCGGCCTGTGAGGTGAGCTGGGTGAGAGACGGGTCGAAGATATCGAGGTCATTTTGCGAAGACCTGGCTCATGTCCGCGAAGGCTTTGAACTCGAGCGCATTACCCGAGGGATCGAAGAAGAACATTGTGGCCTGCTCGCCGACCTCGCCCTTGAAGCGGATATACGGCTCGATGACGAAGTGAGTGCCGGCCAAGCGGAGCTGCTCGGCGAGATGATTCCATTGCTCCATGGTGAGAACGACGCCGAAGTGAGGGATAGGAACGTCATGGCCATCCACGGCGTTCGAACCAACGGGGGGCGTGGCGGAGACGCCCTCCTTGAGGTGCGCGACGATCTGGTGGCCGAAGAGATCGAAGTCGATCCACTGCTCGCAGGACCGGCCCTCCGGGCAGCCGAGGACAGTGCCATAGAAGTGCCGGGCGGCGGCGAGGTCGTTGACGGGAAAGGCGAGGTGAAAGGGCGTGATGGACATCAGTCTGGAGTTCTCCTGCGGATTAGACGAGGTGCCGGGAGCGGCCTTGTGAAGACCGCTCCGAGAGAGGATCGCATGCGGACGACAGCTGCGAGTTTAGAAGGTGATCTTGCCGCCGAGCTGGATGTTGAATGATTCACCGGGGCCGATTCCAGAGGCGCCGTAGTTATCGCCAATGGTATCGAAGAGCTGGCCGAAGCCGGAGCCGAGCGTGCCGGCGTGGCGTGCCGAAGGTGCCATTTGGGGGTGACACGAAGGCGGCGGGGTTGATCCATTACTCGCCGGCGCTGGTGCCGCAGTGGGGGGGTGGAGACTCTCTGAAGGACAAGGAAATCTTTTACGAGGCTTGCATATCCGCAGGCAAGGCGAATATAAGGCGAAGAGAGGACGCCTTGGGTGCTGCAGGTTCAGTTCGCAGACAGATCGAAGATGCGCTGGCACATCGGGTGCCCGGAGCGTTGTCGCCCCGGCAGCGCTCTGTGGTTTCGCGTGTCCCCTCCGGTGTGCCAGAGATTGATGCGCTGCTTGGCGGCGGGCTGCCAGTGGGAGTGATTACTGAAGTGATCGGCGCGTCCTGCTCTGGGCGAACCTCGTTCGCACTGGCTTTTATCGCGGAGCTTACCCGTGGCGGCCAAATGACGGCGTGGGTCGATGTCGCAGACGCGCTGGATCCAGAGTCCGTCGCCGCAGCAGGTGGGGATCTGCGTCGACAGCTGTGGGTTCGGTGTGGAGGCGATGGCAAACAACCGAATGTCGATCAAACGAGGCCATCTGATGTGCCAGGCCTGCTCTGCGGCGAGCCACGCAGAGGATCTCCCTCAGGTGGGGGCGGCAGTCCGCACCCGCGCAATGAAGTGCGCGGTATGCCTGAAGCGATTCAGGCTCTTCTGCAACACGGCCCGCGGAGCGAGCCGGAGAACTCAGGTGAGCAGGAGACTCACTGCCCGGCTTTCACCCAGCGAGATGGCGAAGACCCCGTTGAAGCACGTCGTCGACGCAAACAAATTGGTACTCCTGGTATGCCAAACCGGCCGCTGTGGCCAAACGCGGACACCACCTTTGCACACCGCGCATTCGATCGCACGGAGCAGGTGCCGACAGACCGGCAACCCCCGCGGCGTGGGGAACACTTTGACCTGCGATCGCATCACCCGGCGGCGATCATGCCTTGCTGTGCGGAGACGCCGACGATGCGCCGGCAAGCACGTCAGGTGAGTACATGCTCCACGCCAGCGTTGAACAGAGACACCTTGCGCGCAAGGAGGCTCGACTCTTGCGAGAAGACTGCGCCGAAGCGGCAGATATGGACCGCACTCGACCAGGCCGTTCGAGCTGCCGATCTGCTGCTCCATGCGGGCGGCTTTGCGGCGCTCGTCTTTGATCTGGGCAGCACACCACCTGAGTTTGCATACCGCGTCCCCATGGCGACGTGGTTTCGTTTTCGGGCGGCGGCTGAGCGCTCCCGCACGACTCTTCTCTTGCTGACGCAGCATCCCTGTGCACGATCCAGTGCAGGGCTTGTGCTGCGCCTCAACGCATCAAGTACCGCCTCTGTTGGGGATCTCTTCAGCGGCAGGAGCTTTGAAGCCTCTGTCGGCCGACAGCGTTTTGAGGCGATCGAGGATCAGTCACACGCAACGAACCGAGTTATCGCCATACGCAGGCCGCCGCAGAGTGAACGGAGCGCAACGTGGTCGCGAAGCGCGGCGTGGGCACCATGTGCAGAGCGAGCGAGGGCAGATGGTGTGTTGGCATGGACGGGGGAGCGATGAGGGCTCAACAGCCGCTCTATCTGTGTCTTCGTGTTTCTGAGTTTGCGGCACAGGCTCTGTTGCGGCTGCGAGTTGCGGAGCGCACGCGGCCTGTTGCCGTTGTTGACGGCATATCTCCACTCGAGACCGTGTGTGCGGCTAACCTCCGGGCGCGGCGCATGGGAGTGCAGCGTGGCTTTTCGCGTGCCGAATTGGACAGTTTTCCCGGCCTGCATGTGCTGCGACGCTCGCCCGCAGAGGAGCGCAGTGCACGTGCGGTTCTGCACGAACTGGCAGCCCGCTTTACGCCACGGTTTCAGGACATCTCTCAAGACGATGGAAGAGAACGAACGGTCGATCCACGCCAAGATCGGGAGGGTGCTCTCCTTCTCGCCCTCGATATGACGGGAACCGAACGTGTATTTGGGCTGCCGGAGGTGGCCGCGCGTAGATTACTGCACGCCGCTCGCGACCTCGGCTTTCGGGCTCGCGTGACTGGAAGCGAAAATCTCCACACTGCGGTGTGCATGGCACGTTCGTCCCAGAGATGGATCGTTATTCTTCAGCCCGGCACGGAAGAGACCTTCCTGGCCAGGCTGCCCATAGACGTGCTTTTGCCGGGAGAGACAGAAGCAGAGACGCTTGCGCTATGGGGTATTCGCACGGTGGGTGAACTTGCCGCCTTACCCGAGATCGCTGTGGTCACGAGGCTGGGTGAAGCAGGTCGAACACTGCATCAGCTAGCTCGCGGCAGACATCCTCATCTGTTGGTTCCAGAGGAGCCCGCCTTCTCGCTTGCAGAACATATCGAGTTCGAGGCGCCTGTCGATCATCTCGACTCGCTGCTCTTCGTGCTCGGGCCCATGCTTCGCCAGTTGCTGGTTCGTGCCGGTCTGCGATCTCTTGCATTGGCCAGTGTGACCGTGGCGCTTGGTTTAGAGAACGCGCCTGAACACAGCCGCACCATTCGACCTGTACTGCCGCTCTTTGACCATGCCCTCCTGCTTAAGCTGATGCAGCTGGATCTGCAGGCGCATCCCCCGTGTGCAGGCATTCTCACGCTTCATCTGAGTGCCGAGCCCGGATCCCGTGCTGAGGTTCAGACCGGCCTGTTCACACCGCAGAGACCTGAACCGGCACGGCTCGAGGTGACTCTTGCCCGGCTCTCTGCCCTCGTGGGCGAAGATCGCGTAGGCCGCGCGAAACTATTGGATACGCACTCACCGGAAGGCTTTTGCATGGAGCGTTTCTCCGTGACGGATCCTCCGCTGCCATCCTCACAGACGTCCGAGGTAGAGCTTCGCAACGGCATTGCGCTTAGAAGGCTGCGTCCGCGTGTGCCCATCCCTTCGCAACAGGACGGTGACACGCCAAGGAGCTTCTCTTTGCATGGTGTTCGTTACAGCGTTCGTCGTGCTCATGGTCCGTGGCGACGCAGCGGGCAATGGTGGACGCCGGAGGTCTGGTCTCACGAGGAGTGGGACATTGAGGCCGAAGCGGACACGAACGCGACGGACTCTTCCTTGCTGTGCCTCTTCACGCATGATCTGCTCCGGCACGAGTGGCAGGTCGAGGGGCTTTATGACTAACTCTGGGCACTTATGAAGGACGGCTACATCGAGCTACACGCGGCGAGCGCGTTCAGTTTTCTCGAGAGCGCATCGGTACCCGAAAATCTGATTCGGGCGGCCTACGAGCATGAGATGCCGGCCATGGCGCTACTCGATCGGAACGGTGTCTATGGGCTGCCCCGATTTCACGCCTCTGCGGAGGAGAACAAGATGCGGGCCCACGTCGGCGCTGAGGTTGCCGTGGGCGATTGGGGTGTTCGGCTAGCGCCACCTGCCTGGGTGCCGCACCGTCATGCACCCGAGCCGGTACGACTGCCGCTGCTGTGCGCTTCTCGCACGGGATACCAGAACCTGTGCCGCATGATCACGCGCTACAAGATGCGTGAGCGCGGTAAGGCGGAGGGCGTGGCGACCGCTGACGATCTGGCCGAGTTCGCTCCCGGCCTGATCTGCCTTACGGGTGGCGATGAAGGCCCGCTCGCCGCAGCGCTGACCCATGGTGGCGAAGCTGCGGGGCGCGAGTTGCTCGAAGATCTGGTTCGGCTGTACGGCCAGGCCAATGTGTATGTCGAGCTCCAACGGCATGGTGAACGTGCCGAGGAGTGGCGCAACCAGGCTGCACTCCATCTTGCCGAGTCCATGCGGCTTCCGCTGCTGGCGACCAACGGCGTGCGCTATGCCACGCAGTACGAGCGTGAGGTCCTAGATGTGTTTACCGCCATCCGTCACAGGACGGACCTGGAACAGGCCGGGCGTCTGCTGGCGATCAACTCGCAGCGTCAGGTCCGCTCCGCACGGGTCATGCGTCGTCTGTTTCGAGATCTGCCGGAGGCTGTCGAGAACACACTCCTGCTCTCGGAACGCCTGGAGTTCACCCTTAAAGATCTTGGCTACGAGTTTCCGCACTATCCGACACCAGATGGCAAGCCGATGGCAGTGTATCTGCGGGAGCGCGTCGCCGCCGGGATTGCGAATCGCTACCGGCCCAAAAACGATCCCACACTCTTCGCGAAGGCGCAGAAGCAGGCAGAGCGCGAGTTGACGCTTATCGAGCAGCTTGGCTTTGAGGGCTACTTTCTCATCGTGTGGGACATCGTCGAGCACTGCAAAGACAACGGCATCCTCATCCAAGGCCGAGGCTCGGCGGCCAACTCGGTCGTCTGCTATGCGCTCGAGATCACGGCAGTCGATCCGATCAGCATGGATCTGCTCTTCGAACGGTTTCTGAGTGAGAACCGCAACGAGTGGCCTGATATCGACCTGGACCTGCCATCGGGTGATCGGCGCGAGCAAGCGATCCAGTACGTGTACGAGCGCTACGGTGAGCTTGGCGCTGCGATGACGGCCAACGTCATCACGTATCGCGGCCGGTCTGCGGCACGAGAGGTCGGGAAGGCACTTGGATTCGACCGAGAGTCACTGGATCGTCTCGCCGGGCTGGTCGGCCAATGGGAGTGGAAGCAGCGAGACGAGACACTTGCCGATAACTTCCGGCACGCCGGCTTCGATCTGGGCCATCGCCGGATTGCTAAATACATTGAGCTCTGTGAGCGCGTCCAGGATCTGCCGAAGCATTTGGGACAGCACTCGGGCGGCATGGTTATCTGCCAGAGCCAACTCAACTCCATTGTGCCGCTGGAGCGTGCTTCGATGGTGAACCGCACCGTGGTCCAGTGGGACAAGGAGGACTGCGCCGCGATGGGCATGGTCAAGGTGGACCTGCTCGGGCTCGGCATGATGGCTGTTCTTAAAGACTGCTTATCGCTCGTGCCCACACATTATGGCGAGCACCCCGATCTGGCGCAGCTGCCGGAGGGCGATACAGCCACCTATGACGCGCTCTGCAAGGCAGACACCGTCGGCATGTTTCAGGTGGAGAGCCGCGCCCAGATGGCCTCCATTGTGCGCAACGCGCCACGCGAGTTCTACGACATCGTTGTGCAGGTCGCCATCATCCGGCCCGGGCCCATCGTCGGCAAGATGATGCACCCCTACATGCGGCGGCGGCGCAAGGAAGAGGAGATTACCTATCCTGTCGAGAGTCTGAAGCCCGTTCTGCAACGCACGCTCGGCGTGCCGCTCTTTCAGGAGCAACTGCTGCGCATGGCGATGGTGGTAGGTGGATTTACAGGCACGGAAGCGGAGGAGCTGCGCAAGGCCGTTGGGATGCGACGAAGCTGGGCTCGCATGGAAGTGCTCATGGCCAAGCTACGCGAAGGCATGGCCGCAAATGGAATCGCGCCGCACACCCAGGAGGCGATTGTGGGCAGTATTCAAAGCTTCGCCCTTTACGGCTTCCCTGAGAGCCACGCGGCCAGCTTTGCCCTGCTCGCCTACGCCTCGGCTTACTTCAAGGTGCACTATCTGGCAGCCTTTACCTGCGCCATGCTCAACAATCAGCCGATGGGGTTCTACATGCCCGCCGTGCTGATCAAAGACGCGCAGCGTCATGGCCTGCGCGTCAAAGCCATCAATGTTCAGATCTCCCGGGACGAGTGCACGGTGGAGCACGAAGCGGACGGCTCGCTCTCGCTTCGGCTCGGCTTCCTCTACGTCAAAGGCCTGCGCCGCACGACCGCTGCCGCGCTGGTCGCTGCTCGCGATACACACGGCCCTTTCCGCTCGATTGAAGACCTCAGCCAGCGCGTGCCGGTGCTGGGTGGGAGAGACCTCGCACAGCTGGCCCGTGTCGGCGCGCTCAACTGGCTCGGATCCGTCGAGCATCGCCGCGATGCTCTCTGGCAGGTCGCCGAGATTGGCCGTCCTGCCGGACCTCTGCTCCAGGGAGCTCATACAGAAACGTCATCAACGGTTGCGATCTCATCCTCTGTATGGTCAAGCACATCGCACGGTCTCACGCCGCTGCGCCGGATGTCGATCGATGAGCGACTCGTTGCGGACTACGCCGGCACAGGCGTCACCGCCGGCCCGCATCCACTCAGCTTTCGACGGGATCACCTCAGGGCCGCACACATTCTTTCGGCTGCAGAGCTTCACGGCCGTCCGGATAAGAGCTATGTCGCGCATGCGGGCGCGGTCATCGCTCGCCAGCGCCCCGGCACGGCCCTGGGCTTCATCTTTCTCAGTCTGGAGGATGAGACTGGCATCTCGAATGTCATCATCCATCCGGACCTGTACGAGGAGGATCGTCTGCTGGTGACACGCGGGAGGTTTCTCCTTGTGCATGGCCAGCTCCAGAACCAGGATGGTGTCGTCCACGTTCGTGCCGAACGCCTCGAGGAGCTTGCCTTCGGTCTGGAGAAGCTCGCGCTGCACTCTCATGACTTCCATTAGCAGTTCGGAACCGTATCTCTGGCCCGGTATGCGCGCGGTCGTACTACAGCGAACAACAGAGCCGGTTCGACAAAACGACAGCCTCCGACCGAAGCCGGAGGCTGTCCCCGTTGCCACTATGGGATCTCAACCCTGGTCTGGGTGGATCACCCTGTAGAACTCCCCGCCCTGCGACCAGACCAGAAGCAAAACATCCTTGCCGCCGGGTGTGCTCTTCACGCCGTTGACCACCTGCGAGGCCGATGTGATCGCATGCCGGTTGACCTCTTCGATGATGTCGCCCGGCTGCAGCCCTGCATCCTCCGCGGGGCTCCCCGCCCGGACATCGCGTATCGCCACGCCGTTCACCGCGGAAGGCACACTCAACTGCTGCCGGATCTCAGGCGTTAGATCTGCCATGGCCAGACCCAGCTTGCCGCTGTTAGGTGCAACGTTGCCTGCACCCTCGCCATCACTGGCGGCCACCTCGGTCTTCTTGGTGTACTCGCCCACGGTGAGGCTTACTGTTCGCGGGCTTCCGTCGTGCAGCACACTGAGCTCCACGTGCGTTCCTGGCTGAATCTCTGAGACCGCCACCTGCAGCGCTCCACCGTTCTCGACCGGGTGCCCGTTCAGCTGCTCGATCACATCTCCATGCTGCAGTCCCGCAGCAGCTGCCGGAGAGCCTGGCGTCACCTGCGTCACGATGGCCCCACTCGCTGTCTTCAGGTTGAAGAACTGCGCATTCTCCGGGGTCACGTCGTTCATGCTGATCCCGAGATAGCCGTGATGCACCGCGCCTGTCTTGATGATCTGGCTTGTCACTGACTTCGCGATCTCCGCCGGGATCGCAAAGCTTGCTCCGGCAAACTGGCCGCTGCTGGTCGCGATCAGGAAGTTGATGCCAACCAGCTCACCATGCGCGTTCACCAGCGGGCCACCACTGTTGCCCGGGTTCACCGCCGCGTCTGTCTGGATGAGGCCGCCAGGTCTGCGTGCATCGGCCGATGGCGACGGCCGGTTCACTGCACTGACGATGCCGCGAGTCACGGAGAACTGCAGATACCCGAATGGACTGCCGAACGCCAGCACCGTCTGCCCTGGCTGCAGCTTGCTCGAGTCACCCCATGAGATTGCGGGCAGATCATGCGCGTCAACCTTGATGACCGCGAGGTCCGTCAGCTTATCTGTGCCGATCACCTTCGCGTTCAGCACGCGCCGGTCGTGCAGGGTCACCTTGATCTGCGTGGCTCCGTCCACCACGTGATTGTTGGTGACGATGTATCCATCCGGAGCGATGATCACGCCCGAGCCGATCCCCCGCTCGAGTGGCTGCTCCTCAGGCTGCGCGCGCCGTCCACCACCACTTCCACCATTGCCAAAGCCGAAGAACCGCTGCAGACCCGGCGGCAGATCCTGCGGCTCCTGCTGCCCGCGCAGCTCTTCCTGCTCGTCTTGCGATCCGTGGCCGGTCACGGCCACGTTTACGACTGCGGGCGTCACACGTGCTGCAAGTGTCTCCATATCGTGATCGAGTTGCGTCAGCGCGGAGACACTACCGTCGTCGAGCGGCGAGGCGGAGATCGCATCCGCATGCACGCCAGTCTGGTGCAGAAACATTGCTGAACCCAAGATTGCAGTAGCGGCCAAGGCGATCGGCACGACAACGAGACGCGTCGTGAGCTTGGATACTAGATGATTAGTTGGTTCTGACATACGTTCACCTCAGGGACGGCTCCGGTTGAGAACTACAGTTGAAGAAACAGCCAACCATCCCCAAACGGGACAGCGGCGTAGGTGTGTGCCACGTCGGTCATGATGAAGCGAACCGGACGGTCGAGTATCGGCTGCTGCGACCGCTCGGGGGCGTTGGCCAGCAGCGTCTTCAGCTGCGGGGTAGGCCGTCTGCGCCGCGCGCTTCGCGCAGAGACAGCAACGGCAGGCTGACGCGGGTGAGTCGCACGCGTGACGGGCTCCCGGAACCCAGCTGTTACCAAAGCGGGCTGACCACCACGGTAGACTGCCGGCTGAAACGACACAGCATGCGAGGCTGCCATGAGCGGAGGGACCGGCGTGCTCGCATGCGCCAGCTGTGGCAGGTCCACCCCCGCGATGCGAATCACCTGCGGCACCCGTGCCATCGTTATCGAACCCGCCGCAAAGACCACCAGCAGTGCGCCTGTCGCGCAGCGCGACTGTTGCGGCGTCCAGGTGACCGCGGTGCATAGCAGCGCGTGCACCCGCTTCGTCAGCTCCGATCGCCGCTCCCAGGCGGCTAACGCCAGGCGCATTCTCCTGCGGCGCTCCAGTCGCTGTTCGGCCAGCCGGGTCAGACAGTTTGCATAGACGATCGGCGCTGCCGTACGTGTGATCACGGCCGCATCGCACGCCAGTTCGCGCTCGGAGTTCAATCGTCGATCGAGCCAGTGCAGCGCCGGATGCAGCGGCAACAGCAGCAGGGCGACCTGCTGCAGGAGATTCATCCAGTCATCGCGACGCCGCAGGTGTTCACACTCATGGAGCGCAATCTGCTTGAGATCGGTGTCGGCCAGCGTCGGCGCAAGCCACGCCGGCAGAAGCAGACGCGGGCTGCGGAAGCCAAGGACCGTCGGTGCGTCGACGTCCGCCGACGTACACAGCACGACGCGGCGCGTACCAGAAGCGAGCGACTCCAACTCTGCGATACCGCTCTCAAGCGGCACCGCACGCCTTGCAACCGAGCGCAGATGACGGTAGGCCAGCAACAGCTGCACCGCTCGCATCGCGGCCGCAGCGCCCCACACCAGCGCGATGCCCATGGCTGCCATCGGGATGACTCGCAGTGAGGGTCCCTCTCGAGCCGGGGCAATCAGCGATAGATGCACCCACGGCAGCACTGTGAGCAACATGAATGCCGCACTCAGCACGGTATACCGCATCCGCGCACCCGCTCGGGGGAGCACCTTGAGGACTGCCTCAGTGGCCAATACCGTCGCTGTGCCTTGCCATAGTGCCGTGAAGAAGACCTTGGTCAGAAGCGCGGGCACAGCTTCAAGGATGGCGTGAGTGGGTGGCATCATTACTCCTCCACCTCGCCAGCCGCCTGCTTCGCCAGCGCAGCCTGCGCAATGGCCGTCTTTAGACGTTCCAGCTCATGCGCGCTCACGTCCTCTTCGCCCAGCAACGCAAGCAGCAGCCGCTCGCGACTGTTGCCAAAGAACCTGCCCATCACGTTGCGAATCTCCTTGCGGCTGGCGTCCTGTTCGGCGACCGTCGGCGTATACAGAAAGGCGCGGCCCTCCTGCCGATGCAGGACGTACCCCTTCGTCTCGAGAATACGAATCGTCGTCAGCACCGACGTGTACGCGAGCGGCGCATCGTCCGGCATCGCCGACACCAAGTCGTTGACCGACGACTCACCTCGCTGCCAGAGCAGGCGCATCAGCCTCAGCTCGGCCTCAGTCAGCGTATTGGATCGACGTGGCGGCATGGCACCTCAAGGAGAAGACGGGCAACTAAGAGATTAGTTAGCAGGTGGGGGTTGGTTCAAGCGAAATCGTATGCGCCCCGTGGCCGCTCGGTCATAATGTCTGGTATGCCTCTGCGCCGTCGCCCTCGCGAATACAGCCTCGCCCTGCTCCTGTCGATCGGCGCCATCTTCGGTCTCGCGGTGACAGATCCGGTGGCGCTCGCGCAGGCGTCGAGCGATGCGACAACGACCGCTCCGCCGCTCGCGCAGGTCTCAAAGCCGACGGGAGTTCTCGCCCCCGCGGACCTGCAGACACTGCTGCCGCCCTCCGTCTTCTTTCAGGGTCAGACCGCGCCGCTCCAACTCCGCAACGCGGGTGCCGTTCGCTTTGCGGATGGCGCTGTTCTCTTCGCCGCGCTTGTCGATAACTCCGGGTACGCGACCAGTGTGCGCGAGCGCTACCAGTTTTACTTCGTTACGGAGACGCCACTGATCGTGGCTGGCAAAGCCGTTGCCCCTGGAGCCTATGGCGCCGGCTTCCTCGATGGCGGGCAGCTGCTCCTGATGGACATCGGCGGTCATGATCTGCTCACCTCAACCGTCGCGACCGACGCCACGCTTCGTCGTCCGCGGCCTCTTCAGCTGGTGCAGGGTATCGCTCCCGGCGAGCTTCGCCTTTATCTCGGACGGCAGTACGCCGTCATCGAGCGGGCCGTTACGCGGTAACGAAGGACTTCTCCTGTATCGGTGATCGTTTCGCCGACTCCTGTAGTCAGATACCTCATCTATGCTGTCGTTCGCCGCTCTGATCCTCGCCACGCAGGCTGCTGCCACCGCTCAGCCCCCGCCATCGATGCACGCCGCCGACATCGCCTTCCGCGCTGGGTACGCCGCGCTGACGAAGGGTGATCTCCCCGCGGCTGAGGCCGACTTCGCCACCGCCGTTCACCTCGCGCCCCGAGTTGCGCTCGCGCACAGTGCCTATGGCGCCATCCTCCTTCAGGAGAATCGTCTACCAGCTGCTGCGGACGAGCTGCGTCAGGCCGAGACGCTCGATCCGAACGAGCCGACGGCTATGCTCAACCTGGGCATTACCGAGGCCCGCCTTGGCACCGCGTCCACGCCTGCTGCCGCAAAGCATCGCAGCCTCGCCAGCGATCAGTTCAAGCGATGGCAGACCTTCACCGCAAAGGCGCTTCCTGCTGACGCGAGCGTTGCCCTGGCCACCGCCGAAGCTGCCGGAGACGATCGCGACGCGGCATTGCGCACCCTTGATGGGGCTCTTTCGGCGAGTAGTCTCGAACCTTCCGCGGAGAGCTCTTTGCTTGACACTAAGGGGACCCTGCTGGTGCAACAGGGCAGTCTTGCAGACGCGCTTCCCTGCTTCCGCACCGCCGTAGAGCGCGCGCCCGAGGCGCCACTACCCCACCTTCATCTCGGTGCGCTTCTGCTCCGCGAGCATCAACCCGCAGCTGCACTGTCCGAGTTAAGCGAGGCGTCACGGCTTGCACCGGCGGATGACGCCATTGCGCTCGAGCTTGGTGAAGCGCAGTTCGCCGCGGGCGACACTGCCGCCGCACAGCACACGCTCACGGCACTTCATGAGCATGTGCCAGCCAACGTCGACGCCGCTTATCAACTGGCCCTTACGCTCGAGGCTGCGAACGATTTTGCGGGGTCTATTCCGCTCTTTGAGCAGGTTCGCCGCGCTCGACCTCGCGATGCGAGCCTACTTACCAATCTGGGGCTGGCGATGGTGCAGACCGGAAAAGCCCGGGAGGCGATCGCGCTCTACAGCGAGGCGGCGCATCTCGATCCGAAGAACCCGGTGCTTCACGAGGACATGGGAGTTGCTTTTTTGCAACAGAACGATCTCGAGAGTGCACTTCGAGAGTTTCGCGAAGGGAGCACGCTCGATCCTGGGAGCGCGCAGCTTGCCTACGACGTGGGTCTCGCGCTGAAGCTGCGCGACGATCTGCCTGGCGCTATCGCCGCCTTCGAGCATGCGGCGACGCTCGACCCGTCGCTCGCCGACGCGCCCTACACGCTGGGCGTCATCTACATGCAGCAGGGCCGCTTTGACGAGGCTGCCCGTTCGCTGCACGCATCGATCGCGCTGCGGCCTCAGGATGCTGACATGTGGTCGATGCTCGGCAGCGTCTACAAGCAAGCAAACCAGCCAACGGAGGCCATTGACGCCTTGCACCATGCCATCGCGCTCCAGCCCGGCCAACCTGGAAATCACATCAATCTCGCTGCCGTACTCGCGCAGCAGGGCGATCGCACGGGCGCAGCGGCAGAGCGCAAGATCGCTGCCGATCTAAGCCGCAACGCGGTCAATCATCAGAAAGCCGCATTTGCACTGGACTCAGCCAAGCTCCTGCGCTCGCGCGGCCAGCTCGCCGAGGCGGAGATACAAGTGCGCGCCGCAATCACGGCGGACCCGGCCAGTACCGCCGCGCACACTGCCCTTGCGGATCTGCTGCTGCAGCAGGGAAGAGTGGCAGAGGCTGCCTCCGAGCGATCGCGTGCCGCGATACTCGCAGAGCCAGCACAGCCCTGATGGCCGCATTTGTCCGCCGCAGTGTCGTATCTCTATACTCGCGTTCAGGTCCGGCATTGCGCATGTCGTACCGCGCGTGAGGAGAAGCAGATCTTGTTCATGCCATCGCGCCGCGGTTTTCTCAGATCACTCTCGCGAACTGCGCTCGTGCTCTCGCTGGATGACGTGCTCGCGCTTGCGGCTCCGCTTCCCCAAGCGCAAGCAGGCTCGAGACCGACCTACGATGCGAAGCCCCAGGCCGCGCCCAAATCCTTACCGTCACCGGTGAGCGGCACACCGCTCGGCCTGACCTTTCTCGACGTCGCTCGGGAGGCCGGCCTCAATCGTAAGACGATCTATGGTGGCGAGCATAAGAATCGTTATCTGCTTGAGACGACCGGCTGCGGTGTCGCCTTCTTTGACTTCGACCACGACGATTGGATCGACATCTTTCTCGTCAATGGAACTCGTTTGGAGGGGTTGCCCAAAGCTGAGGAACCGATCTCCCGTCTGTTCAAGAACAATCGCGACGGAACCTTTACGGACATCACGGCGAAGAGTGGCATCACCCGCTCCGGCTGGGGGCAGGGCTGCTGTATCGGTGACTTCGACAACGATGGCATCAACGATCTGTTTGTAACCTACTACGGTCAGAATGCCCTCTATCGCAATCATGGCGATGGAACCTTCACGGACGTGACGGAGAAGGCAGGTTTGGCCCAGAAGACGACGCGGTGGAACTCCGGCTGCGCCTTCCTCGACTATGATCGCGACGGTCAGCTTGACCTCTTCGTCGCCAACTATATCGACTTCGATATTAAGACCGCGCCCGTGCCGGAGGCAGCTGGCTGCGCCTACAAAGGCATACAGGTCGCGTGTGGGCCGCCTGGCCTTCAAGGCGGTAAGAATATCCTCTACCACAACAACGGCGATGGCACCTTTACCGACGTCTCCGCGAAGGCCGGCATCCTCGAGACAATTGGCACGTACGGCCTTTCGGTCTGTGTCGCCGACTTCGACAATGATGGCTGGCCCGATATCTATGTTGCGAACGACTCAACCGCGGCAACCTTCTACCAGAATCAAAAGGACGGGAGCTTTAGGGACGCTGCGATCGAAGCCGGTATCGCCTTCTCCCCTGACGGCAAACCGCAGGCCGGCATGGGCGTCTCTGTCGGAGACTACAACCGCGATGGCCTTCTGGACATTGTCAAAACGAACTTCGCCGGCGACACCGACTCGCTGTACCAGAACCTTGGGGACGGCTCCTTCGAGGATCGCACCTATCTCTCCGGACTCGGCATTAACACGCGCTATCTCGGCTGGGGAGTTGGCTTCTTTGACATGGACAACGATGGCTGGCTCGACATCCTCGTCTGCAACGGGCATGTATATCCCGAGGTCGACGGCGCGCACGTCGACTCTCCCTACGCCGAGCAGAAGTATCTCTATCGCAACCTGCGCAATGGCCAGTTCGAGGAGGTCACGCGCTCTGCCGGCCCCGGAATCATCGCGCCCGTGGCCGCCCGCGGCTGCGCCTTTGGCGACTTCGACAATGATGGCGATGTGGACGTTATCGTCAACTGCGTCAATGCGCTTCCGCAGCTTCTGCGGAACGATGCGAGCCTTCACCGCAACTTTCTTAAGATAAGGCTCGTGGGAACCAAGGCCAATCGTACCGGCATCGGCGCTCGCATTATCGTTACCGCAAGAACGCTGCCCGGCCCGGTGCAGCCGTTGCGGCAGATCGAAGAAGTTCGCAGCGGTGGAAGCTACTACTCGCAGAACGACCTGCGCATCCACTTCGGGCTTGATCAGGCACGCGTCGTTGACACGGTGGAGATCACGTGGCCCTCAGGCACAAAAGATCTTCTCAAGAATCTTCCGGCCAATAAGCTCTACGTCATTCAAGAGGGCGGCAAAGTACTTCGTACGCTTGCCATGACCGGCACCAATCGCACGCAGCAATAGTCAGGGCACTACAGCCGAACTCCCCACTTCAGTCAGGCTTAGCTGTCTCGGCCGGAGCTGCTGTTTCGGCGGGGGTTGCAGTTGGGGCCGGAGCCGCAGTCTCGGGGCGCAGCTTCTGTACCAGCTCTGCTTCACGCCGGGCCTCCTCTGTTCGGCCGGAGCTGCGGTACGCCTGCGAAAGCAAGAAGTGGGTCATGGAGTTCGCCGGATCCATCTTCTCCGCACGTTCCAGATATCCTGTTGCGCTTACCGCGTCCTGCTCTTTGAGCAAGACCTTGCCTAAGAGGATGTATGGGGCAGTGGTGGTGGGCTCAAGAAGAAGCGCCCGCTCGAGCGCCTGCTGCGCTCGCACGAAATCGCCTTTTCGCGCATACGTGTCACCAAGCCGGTCGTACACGCCGCCGAAGAGTGGATCGCGATGCACCTCCTTATCAAACTCCGCCAGTGCCTCATCGAGGTGCTCGCCTACCAGGGCGACCTCTCCCAGCAAGAGATGCGCCATAGGCAGCGCCGGGTCGAGCTCAAGCGCCCGGCGTGCCTCCGTCTGAGACTCGGGAACAAAGTCACGGCGCAGCAACATTCGTGCCATCAGCAGGTGCGCCGGTGCGCTGTCCGGAGCAAACCCGTACTGCGCCGCAAACGCGTGTCGGGCATCATCGTAGCGTCGTATCTCCAAGTAGCAGAGCGCGAGGACATAGTGTGGGTCGACCCGCGTCTCTCCATTCCAATTGCTCGCCCTCTCGAGGAGCGGAATTGCTTCCGCCATCTTTCCAAGACGATATAGCGTAAGCCCGCGCAGCTGCATCGCGGCCACATCACTTGGGTCATCTATTAAGGCGAGACGAAATGCGTCGTCCGCTTCTGGAAATCGGTTCAGTGTGTAGAGAGCCGCGCCGCGGACCCGGTGCGCGCCCGCTGGGGGCGGCACTTCAGAGGCGAGCCGCGTGAGGCTTGGCAGAACCTGCTCCGCCCCTACTCGATCCATCTTCTTCTGCAGCTCCGCCACTGATGATGCAGGCTCGATCGAAGTGCTCGTAGCCGATTGTCCTCTCGCCTGAGCACTCGTCCCGCAGAAGATCGCGAAGGACAGCAGCCACACACTCGAGCTCGGCACGAAATGTCCCATGATCTAAGCGTACGTCAGACGTGAGACGGGAGAGCCGAAGCTCTCCCGTCTCGCAACAAGGCCTGGAGTTTAGAACTGAACGCGACCAGAGAACTGAAGCTGCCGCGGGTTGGAGGTGTTGTTCGGGTACGCGCCGCTCGAGATCGAACCGCCCTGGTCGACGTTTCCGTTCGGTGTGCCCCAGTTAATGTGGTTGAAGGCGTTGTAGCCATCCGCGCGCAGCTGGAAGTTGATCTTCTCGCGGAGAGCAAAGTCCTTCTGAATGGCGATATCTGAGTTGAAGAAGTTCGGACCGAAGGCGGA
Source organism: uncultured Acidobacteriaceae bacterium (assembly GCA_964247625.1). Taxonomy (GTDB): domain Bacteria; phylum Acidobacteriota; class Terriglobia; order Terriglobales; family Acidobacteriaceae; genus Edaphobacter. The sequence goes on along the minus strand of CAXTVA010000001.1, from coordinate 36,049 downwards.
GTCTCGTCCAGCAGTTCCGATCTGATCAAGATTCGGAATGGAGAAGGGACCACTGCCCAACGTGACGGCGTTGTAGTACGAGAGACCACCGGGACCACCAGGGAATCCAGTCACATTCCGTTGCAGCTGCTTCGGATTGCCGTTCACATAACGCGGTGCTGAACCAGGTACCCAGTTTCCTGCCTGTGCCGTCAACGTGTACGGCAGACCACTGGAGTAGTTGACCACCGGACTGATCTGAATGCCGCTGATGATCTGGTCGAGGAAGCGGTTGGTATGGCTCAGGAACTGACGGTTATGACCGAACGGCAGATCGAAGAGGCCGTAGACGATGATCTGCTGCTGACGCAGGACAGAGTCACGGCCGCGGACCGCCGGCAGGCTCCAGCTTGAGAAACCCGTTGCGTCATCCAGTGACTTCTGCCAAGCGTAGTTCGCGTTCAGCGAGTAGCCGTGCGCGATCTGTTTGGTCAGGGTTACCTGAAGTGCATTGTAGGAGGTGTTCAGGTTGTCACTGAAGTCCGTGATGCCCTGGTTCCAACCGCAACCGCCGTTAGGCGCGTTGTGTATTGTCGTGTTCGTTCCGCCCAACGTATCCGGAGCGTTGTATGCCGGATCAGTGCAGGCGGGGAGAATGCCACCGTAGTATCGCGTAAGGTAGGTCTGATTGGCCGTGCCGCCGTTGGCCGCGATTCCGGTCACAACGGAGCCTTTCACAATCTGCGGATTTGCTGACGAGGCGACACTTGGATCGTAGTGCAGCGCATTGCCGGTGACGCTGTACTGCGCCGGAAGGAAGATCGCCGCCTCATTCGGATTTGTGGTGTTGCCGGAAGCATCGCCGAAGGTGTGGGTTCCCTTGTTACCAACATAGGCGATGGTGATGGAGAGCGTTGGTGTGAGCGACTGCTGGACCGCGGCGTTCCAGGCATCCAGGGTCGGCAGCTGCAGGGTCGTTGGACGTGATCTGCCGCTTGAGCTGTAGCCCTGATTGGGCAGCAAACCATTCGAAGGAACGGCCGGGAACACGTAGGGTGTCGGACCGTTGGCAAGGCTAAAGGCCGCCACAGTATCCGTTGCGTTGTCGCCGCCTGACGCGGAGAGTGATTGGCTGGCAAGAACTGGCAGGTTCTGGGTCGCTGAGTGACCGAAGATCGAGCCGAAGACTCCGATGTCGAAGCTTCGCCCGTAGCCGGCACGGATGACGGTGGCAGGCGTCACCTGGTACGCGATCCCAATGCGCGGGCCCCAGGTGTTGGTTGGTCGCTGCTGATCAAGATTGCTCTCAATCCCACCCACACCCGCTACCTGAAGGTAGCCAGTAGCAAGGTTCAGCAACGCTCCATTTGACGGGCCGTTGACTGTCTCCGGGAAGTAGACCTCGTAGCGTAGACCGAGGTTGAGTGTCAGCTTCTGCGTCGCGCGCCACGTGTCCTGGGCGTAGAAGAAGGTGCGCTTCTGGAACTCCTTCGCGTTTGTCGATGTGCTGACGTAACGCTGAAGACTGCTGGGCTGACCGGTGAGCAGCGACGCCAAGCCGAGGCCGGTGTTGTCGACGCCGTTCGAAGTCGGACCTGTACCGAAGTTCAGTACTCCGGTGCGGTTTTCATCACTGGGTACGCGGAGGTTACGGGCGTAGCGGAGGTCAGCACCGAACTTGACCGCGTGATTACCAATCGTCTTGGTCCAGTTATTTGCAATCTGGTACTGGTCTTCCCGCTCCGTCAACGGGCAGTTGCAACGATCGACGTTCAGACCTGCACCGTACTGTGGCCCACGCGTTTGAGCGTTGTTCGGCGTACCGAAGCTGCCCGCCTCCGTAAGGTTGAACGCGGGAGCGCCGTCGGTGATCGCCTGAGACGTATTCAAGCCGGGAATGCCTAGATTGGTCGCGAGCGGAACGCTCTGGTCATACTTTGCAGTTGCAATGTTGTAGCGGAAGTAGCCAAGTCGTACGTCTGTGACCAGCTTGCTGTTGATCGCAACATCGGCTCCGATAGCTGAGCTGTCGTTCGCTCCTACCGACGTGCCGCCGTATCCGCCGATGCCGAATCCGGCACCACCTGCCGCACCAAAGATAGAAGATCCTGAGAGCGTGTCCGTGAAGCGGCTGAACCGGCCGAAGACGTGTGTCTTGCTATTCAGAATGTAGTCGCCGCGTACATCCCACTGGTCGGAGTTGAAGCCTCCGGTTCCGCTTGCAGAGTAGTTCTGAACCAATCCGCTGGTCGTGCTGCCGTTGAAGGTGTTTGGAGCGTACGACTGAAGCATCTTCAGGAGTGCGATCGCCTGCGGCGAGAGATCCGATGCGGGGATGACGTTGTTATTTCCTCCGACCGTGCCGTAAGCCACTCGTTGGCCATTTACAGTGTGATAGAGCAGCGGGATCGGGGTACCTGCCGCGTTTTTGGGGTTGAGCTGGTTCTGGTACTGGCTGAAATCGCAGCCGTTGCCGGAGAGGCACGAGGAGGTCAGCTGCGCGGTGGGCACAGTCTGCTGGTCCGCGATGCCGGTCTTCTGCCGTGTGCCCTGATAGTCACCGAAGAAGAAGAACTTATCCTTGATCACTGGGCCGCCGATCGATCCGCCGAACTGGTTTCGGAGGCCGACCGGAAACGGGTTCACAGCCGTTAATGTGCCGCCGGGCCCAGTGCTCTGCGTGAAAGGATCGCGGGCGAGTTGAGCGTTGCTCTGGCGATAGTCAAACAGGGATCCGTGAAAGCTGTTCGTACCTGACTTCGTCTGCGCGGTGATGAAGGAGGAGACTGCCTTACCGAACTCAGCGTCGTAGTTCTGCGTAGCGATCTTTGACTCGGAGACCGAATCCGGATTCGGGTTCACCACGATGATGCCGAGGATCGGATCCTGATTGTCCGTTCCGTCCAGCTGAAAGGCAGTACCGGCAAAGGCTTGGCCGTCGACGTCGATCTGCAAGCTACCCTGTGGATTCTCATCGGCAGCGTGGGTAAAGCCAACCTGCTGCGCACCCGGAAGGAGAAGCTGCAGTCCGGTGAAGTTGCGGCTGGGGATCGGCAGGTCGACAAACTCCTTGCCGCTGAAGATCGTGGCCACGTCCGCCCGATCTGTCTTGAGCTGAGGTATGGCGTCCGCGTTGACGGTCACCGTCTCGCCCTGACTGCCGATCGTTAGAACCGCGTCTACCTTGGGTGCGCTATCCGCATTCACCAGAATGCCGGTTGCTTCAAAGCCTTTGAAGCCCTCGGCTGACACCTTGACCGAGTAGGTGTCCGGTATCAGGTGCTCCGCGGTATAGTTGCCGCTCGCGTTTGCCTGGACCGTGATCGACGTTCCCTTCGATGGATCGGTGATGACCACCGTCGCGTTTGGGATGGCCGCGCCGCTTGGGTCGGTGACCGTTCCAAAGATCGATCCATAGACTGCCTGGCCGTATCCAGCCGCGGCCGACATCACCAAACCCGCCAGCAACAGAGCGAACCTTATTCCCCGTAGTCCTTGCATGTGCCACTTCCTCCTAAAATCCGACGCGCGCCCCTAGGCGGTGTGTCGGGACCACACAGACCCGCAGTTCGGTGCTCGATGCACTCTCTGGACCTGTTCTTGGAACCCGAGCAACCTTACGGAACGGATTCAGTCACTGTCAACAGAATTCGTGTGCCGGATTGTCTGGATCGGTGATGACAGTTCACAACATCCCGTCTCCGCCTTCGGATGGAGGAGAGAATCCGCCATCGGTCGGGCGATCACATGCAACCGGCGTCCGGCACGAGATCTTTAGTTCCGACGTAAGCTAAGCCCCATCGTAAGTTACGGACGTAGGCTTGACCTACCGCTTGACTCTGCCCGACTCTGCCCCTTGGGTTACGTCGCAATCTCCGTCTGCGATCAGCTGCCACGAACTTCAAGCTCGAAAAGGCCAATTCGGGAAAATGTATTGACATTGCACACACACACGATGTGGATGCTATAGTTCACGCCGTACACAAACCTGCTTTGAGGATCGTCTATGCCCCTGTCCCGATTCATCGCGCGGCTCGCTCTCGGTCTCTCCCTCGCCCCTGTCTTTGCGGGGTGCTCTCTCCGTGCGCAGACTGCCGACGCGACGAAGCCGACAAGCGACAGCACGTGGTGGAAGCACGCTGTGGTCTACGAGATCTATCCTCGGAGCTTTCAGGACTCGAACGGCGATGGCATCGGCGACCTAAACGGCATCACCCAGCGCATGGACTACCTCCAGAAGCTCGGCATCGACTCTATCTGGATTGCGCCGATGTACCCGTCGCCGCAGGTGGACTTCGGGTACGACATCTCCGACTACAAGACCGTGGACCCGCAGTACGGCACCCTCGCTGACTTTGACAAGCTGCAGGCAGCCGCGAAGGCGCATGGCATCCGCATCATTCTGGACATGGTGCTCAACCATACCTCCGATAAACACGCGTGGTTCATCGAATCCGCCAGCTCGCGCACCAACGCCAAAGCCGACTGGTACGTGTGGAATGACGGGGTGAAGGCGGACGCGCCCGGTGTCAAGGCCTACCAGAGGCGCTTCGAGCATAACGGCATGGTCCCTCCCAACAACTGGGAGTCCGGCTTCGGTGGCTCGGCATGGGAGTGGGTACCGGCGCGAAAGCAGTTCTACTATCACAAGTTTTACAAGCAGCAACCAGACCTGAACTGGTCCAATCCGGCCGTAGAACAGGCCATGTTCGACACCATGCGCTTCTGGCTCGATCGCGGTGTCGCCGGCTTCCGCCTGGACGCGATTCCGACTCTATTTGAGGATCCGGACCTGCGTGATGAGCCTGAGGTCGGGGGCGTCAACGCCCAGGGCGATCCAAACCTCAAAAGCATCTACACCGAGGATCTGCCCCGCGTACACGAGACCATCCGCCGCATGCGCACCATGGTGAGCAAGTACCCCGGAGACCGCGTGCTGATTGGCGAGACGTACCTGCCCAACACCGCCGCGCTTGACCAATGGTACGGCGGGGCGACCAAGGACGAGTTGCAGCTGCCGATGGACATGCTGGTCGGCTTCGGCACGGGCGCGCACTTCGACGCGGTTTACTTTCGCAAGTACATTACCGAGGCCGAGACCGATCTGAACGGCTCACAGCCACTGTTCGTCTTTGACAACCACGACAACGTGCGCTCGATCGACCGCTTCGGTGACGGCACGCACAATGTCGCCATCGCCAAGTCCATCGCCACCATGCTCTTCACCACGAAGAGCACAGCCATGACCTACTACGGCGCGGAGTTGGGGATGCCGACGACGACGCCGACCCGCGTCGAAGACGTGAAAGATCCTATCGGCATCACCGGCTGGCCCAAGGAGAAGGGCCGCGACGGCGAGCGCACACCTATGCAGTGGACCCCGGGATCGCAGGCCGGCTTCTCCACAAACCCGCACACCTGGCTGCCCATTCCAGCCAGCTACGCCACCATCAACGTTCAGACGGAGAGCGGCGATCCGGCCTCTCTGTTGCGCTGGTACGAGCAACTGATGGAGCTGCGCCGAACCAACCCCACACTTCACGACGGCGGCATCATGATGCTCGATGAGAGCAATCCGCACGTGTTGTCGTATCTGCGCACCGCGCCTGCGGGCAGCAAGCCGGTGGTGGTCTCGCTTAATCTCAGCGACTCTCCGCAGACCGTCACCCTCGATCTCAAGCGGGCCGGCGCTGCGTCGGATACAGTGCGAACGCTTGCCGCGAGCGATCCGTCTCTGGTCGAGACTCACTCCGCAGCGTCTGTCACGCTTCCGCCCTTTGCCTCATGGGTCGCATCGGTCGAGTGAAGTTTCGGCACCATGGTCGCGGTCACGTTCACTCGCACCTGTGTGTCGCGCAGTGAACGCCCATAGCGAGTTCCACGTATGGCACTGCCTGGTCCTCGTAACGCGGGCGCAGGCATTGCGTGTAGAGAGGTGATGGAGTGGCCGGAACGACGCGCCGAAGATCGAAGAGTTCCTCGACGCCTATCGCCCCTTCGCCACATCCGGCAGCCGCAACGGCCGCGCCGCCCGCGGTCTCGCGCCGGACACGCGGGCCGGCCGATCCTCCCCTTCATCGCTCGATCTACGAGCAGCTTCTCTCGGAGATTCAGACCGGCGTCTACGGCGTCGGCGATCGCCTGCCAAGTGAGGCTCAGCTCTGCGAGCGGTTCCACGCCTCTCGCATCACCATCGCCAAGGCGATTCAGTCGCTGCAGCGGGACCGTCTCGTCTCCCGTCGCCCTGGTTCGGGGACGTATGTGGAGGCACCCTTCCAGGGCAGCGCGCTTCGCTTTGGTCTGCTCATCCCAGAGCTCGGCAGCACCGAGATCTTCGAGTCCGTCTGTCAAGGCATGATGAGCTCTCCGCTAGGCAAGTCGCACTCCCTGATCTGGGGCCACGCCACGGGGCGCGATGACGAACGCGAGCAGGGTGCCGAGCAGCTCTGTCTGCAGTACATCGCGCAGAAGGTCTCCGGTGTCTTCTTTGCTCCGCTCGAGTTTACGCCGACGCGCGATCAGGCCAATCAGCGTCTCATCACCATGCTGCGTCGCGCCGGCATACCTGTTGTTCTGCTCGATCGCTGTGTCGAGCCGTATCCCTCGCGCTCCGACTTTGACCTGATCGGTATCGACAATCATCGCGCCGGCTTCGTGCTCACGCAGCACCTGATTCGCCTTGGCGCGCAGAGGATCATCTTCGTTCACCGTGCGAACTCCGCCTCGACCGTCTTGCAGCGCGCGGCTGGGTATCGCGAGGCCCTGCATCTCTCAGGGCGCTGCGTCGCCGACGCCATCACAGACGTGCCGTTCGAGGATGCCGGCGCGGTCGCGACCCTGGTCGAGACTCACCGGCCTGACGCCATCGTCTGCGCCAACGATCTCACTGCTGCGACGCTTATGCGCACCCTCCTGAACCTTGGTATCCGTATTCCTGGCGAGATTCGTGTGGTCGGCGTCGATGACGTGAGCTACGCGAAGTTCCTGCCCGTTCCGCTCACAACGCTTCGTCAGGACACCGCGGAGATCGGCGCGAGTGCCATGTGGGCGATGCTGAATCGGATCGAGCGCCCGCACCGGCCCGCGCGCGATATCCTCGCGAGCTTTGAACTCATCATCCGGGACTCGTGCGGCGCACCCGAGGGCCGAGCGCGTCCCTCGTCTGTTAGCTCGTGAGCCGATCGCGTGAGATAGGTCGCACCTCACTCACATCGATCGTGCTTACCACGCCCTTGCCCCATGCGCAGGCGATCTGAAGCGCGTCCTCCGGCCGGACGTAGACACGCTGCGTCATGACGGAGACGCGGTCGATAAAGATCTCCGCGACCGAGCCGTCCATCCAGACATCGATGACCGAGATCCCGGCACGGTTGGGCCGCAGTGCGAGGCGTCTCTCCGCCATCGTGACCGAGTGGGGATCAGCCTCAGGGCGATGCTGCAGCTCGAGCATGGGCGGCGCGTCCTCCTCTGCGTTGACGGGTCCAAAGCGGAGGTCAACCGGCCCGGCGGCCGCCTTCATCTCGATTCGCACCCGCCCTTGCCGTTCCGGCAGCGTCCATGCCCGCCGTTCCATTGGGTCCTCGTCGGTCGGTGCCGCACTGCTCGGCTCCGCGGGCACCTGCTTCAGCAGCTGCGCGAGTTCACTGATCGGCTCCATCTGCAGTCGCCCATCGGGAGCGAGCGTCAAGAGCCGCGGCAGCGCCATCATGCCCGCCCATCCGGCTCTGCGGTAGTCCTCCACAGGCCGAGTCTCCGGCACCCATCCCCAGAGAATGCGCCGGCCAGCCGCATCCAGCATGCTCTTCGGCGCATAGAACGCTCCCAGATCCAACATGCCCCGCTGTCGTGCCTGAAAGCGCATCGTTGTGCGGTCCAGCCTGCCCGTCTGCCAGAAGACCTTGCGCTCGGACGAGTACAGCAGCACGTGCTCGCCACCCAGCGGAAAGAAGTCCGGGCACTCCCACATCTCGCCGCTGTCCACCGGATCTGGATGGGATTCGCCGTTCCATTTGCCTTGCGTCAGCGGATGCAGGTACTCCCACGTGCGCCCATCCATGGAGCGATACAGCAGCACCGCGCCGCCCTTGCTGCGGAAGCCGGAGCCCACGGCTAAGTACCACACGTTACCCTCGCGCCATGGGCACGGATCGCGAAAGCCAGCAACCTCCAACCCCGGCGGTGGTGTTGGCAGCACTGGATCCGCCAGCTTCGTCCAGCGGTCAAGTGCCGGTCCGTCCGCGGTCGCCATGCACTGCACCTCGCGGAGCTTCCCGTTGGGAATCGTCTCATCGGCCGCGGCTACGCTCGTGACACCGGTGTAGATGATTGTCGGCGTCTCTACCCCGGGAAAGACGCTGCCGGTGAAGCACCCGGCTGCATCCGGTCCTCCGGGTGTCGGCTCAAGGGCGACCGGCCGATGCGTCCAGTGCACCAGGTCCGTGCTCGTCGCGTGCGCCCAGTGCATATCGCCCCACACCGCAGCGCCCGGATTGTATTGAAAGAAGACGTGGTACTGGCCGGCAAAGAACCGCGGTGCACACGGATCATTCATCCAGTTGGCTACGGGCAGCAGGTGAAACTGTGGTCGCAATGGATCTGCACTCAGCCGTGCCCGGAGTGCCGCATCCAGGCCGGAGTCGCCGTTCGCGCCGATCTGTTGCGACAGAGCTGCGGCGCGCGTCTGATGCCACGCCGCGGAGAGCGCCGCCGCTGTGATGAAGCTCCGCCGATCCATCGTGTTCTCTCTCCCCTGCGTGGAGTCCGAGCCGCGAGCATCTGCGGCAGGCCACCACGCTCGAGTGGTATGGTGGCATCGGTTCGCTTCTGAATCAACATACGCCACCTCAAGGGATCCACGAACCATGGCCACTGCAAAGACACGCGCTCTTATCCTGCTTACCAAAAGCGCGCTCACCGGCGCCCTGGGCGGCTTGCTCTTTGGCTTCGACACCGCCGTCATCGCCGGCACCACGCATGCGCTCTCGTTGCAGTTCGCGCTCTCTGATAGACAACTCGGCTTCACCGTGGCGATCGCGCTCTGGGGTACAGTCCTCGGCGCTGCCACAAGCGGAGCTATCGGGCAGAAGATCGGCAGCCGTGCCGCCCTGCGCATTATGGCCGTCCTTTATGTGGTCTCTGCGCTCGGCTGCGCGCTGGCGACCAACTGGCCCATGTTCCTGATCTTCCGTTTCATCGGCGGCCTCGGCATCGGCGGCTCGTCCGTGCTTGGCCCGGTCTACATCGCCGAGCTCGCACCCGCCAAGTGGCGCGGACGTCTGGTCGGCCTCTTCCAGATCAATATCGTCATTGGCATCCTGCTTGCCTATCTCTCGAACGCAATCGTCACCGCCTTCCACCTCGGCACGATCGAGTGGCGCGTCGAATTGGGCGTCGCGTTCGTGCCAGCGCTCTTCTTTCTCATCATGCTGCTTAGCGTCCCTCACAGCTCGCGCTGGCTGGTCAGCCAGAACCGCGTGGATGAGGCACAGCTGATTCTCGCGCGCATGGGCTCGCCGGACTCGCGCGCTGAGGTCGAAGCCATGGAGGCCTCGCTGCGGGAGGAGGGCGGTCTGCAGCAGCAGAAGCTCTTCACGCGCCGCTACCGCCTGCCCGTCTTTCTTGCCATCTCCATCGGCTTCTTCAACCAACTCGCCGGCATCAACGCCATCCTCTACTACCTGAACGACATCTTTGCGAGCGCCGGCTTCAGCCAGGTCTCGACCAACGTGCAGACCGTGATCATCGGCATCGCTAATCTGCTCGCGACTCTGCTCGGCATCTCCATCATCGACAAGCTCGGCCGCAAGACCCTGCTGCTCATCGGCTCTGTCGGCACCTGTCTCTGTCTCTCGGGTGTGGCCTACGTCTTTGCCACGAACACCCACCAGCACGCGCTGCTCGCGCTTCTGGTCACCTATATCATCTTCTTTGCGCTCTCTCAGGGAGCTGTCATCTGGGTCTACATCAGCGAGGTCTTCCCCACGAACGTCCGCAGCAAGGGCCAGAGTCTCGGCAGCTCGGCGCACTGGGTGATGAACGCCCTCATCGCGAACGCCTTTCCCGTACTTGCTACCCACTCCAAGTCGCTTCCGTTCGTCTTCTTCGCCGCGATGATGGTCGTGCAGTTCTTCACGGTGTACTTCATCTACCCTGAGACGAAGGGCTACTCGCTCGAGGATATGCAGCACCATCTCGCCGCACACTAGATGCCGCATTGGCAGCGCCGCGCCTGCTCCTTCGATGGCCAGCCCCGTTCCAACGGATAGAAGGTATCGCGTACAGATCGTACGACCGTTCGTGTGGCGTCTTCGTCCACGTAGCTGCCCGGCGCGTCGTATCGTAGACGCCTGCCCATACCTCGCGACAACCCACTGTGGGGACCACAAGCGTTCCATTGGAGCGGGCCACGATGCATCCCGGGCCGTGAGCATTGCGTTCACCAGGCACAGACCCTAGACTGAAGACGTCCGCACACACGGCGGGCGGTTAGCTCAGTCGGTTAGAGCGCCTGCCTTACAAGCAGGATGTCGGGGGTTCGAGTCCCTCACCGCCCACCACAAACAAACGACTTAGCAGCAGTTTTGGGCAGCAGTTGGGCATTCGAGAGGTGATCTGCATTACCTCTCCTCGTGAAAGGCCAGTTGAACCGCCTTTTCGTGCGCGACCTGCATGCGGTCGAACTCGATCTCCCCATAGACCTGCATCGTGGTGTGGACGTCGCTGTGCCTCATATAGTCGCGCTGGACGGTGACGTCGGTCCCGGCGCGCTCAAGAAGCACTTTGCAGCTGTGACGGAAGGTGTGCCAGCCCAGCGGGAAGTCGAGGCCAATCGCCTTCCCTGCCGGTATCAGCCGCTTCTCCTGCAGGTGCTGTGAGTGGACGGGCTGCCGTCCACAGAGCCATGCGCTCGCGAACACCCAATCGTCATCCGTCTTGAACTCAGAGGCGGCGCGCCACGCTAGAAAGGCCTGGCCAACAAACCGGCCGAGCGGCAACGGAGCGCCAGACCGCTCCGTCTTTACCTCCCCGACACGGCCGTCCACCACGGCTCGCTGGATCCGCACCTTGCCGGTGTGATGGTCGAAGTCTGCCCACTTGAGCGCAAAGAGTTCCGAAGCGCGAAGACCAAGCAGATAAGCGCCGATCACCAGGGTCTGCATGCGTAGGTCGCCTTGGAAGTGATCGAGCAGGCTGCGCCATTGAGCCGGCGAGATGACTCGCGGCGTGCGTTTGCGCTTAGTAGCGCCTTTGATCGAGAAGAGGGACATCGGGTTCGCGTGTGAGCTTGGCAGCCACCTCCAGAACAGGGCGAACTTGAACAGCACGCGCATTTGGCCGTGAATGTGGCCTTTACTGCGCGACGAGAGGTCGAGCCCATTCAGCCACGTCCTCACGGCGAGTGGATCAATCTCCGAGAGGAGCGTCTTGCCCCAAGTGGGGACTATATAGAGGCGGTGCAGCTGGAGGTACCCCCGGCGGGTGGAGTACCGCTCCGGCATCTCCTCGCGCTCATACCTCTCGACAACGTCGGCGACTGTCCAAGTTGCTTCCGTCTTGCGTCCGTTGAACCAGTCCCTCAGGGTTTGCGCTGCCCGGCTTGCCTTCGCTTCGGTGGGGTACTGCGTCTTCAGCCCAACTTGAAAGCGCGGTCGCCGGCCGTTACCCTCCGTGAATCGGATAAACCAGCACAAACCCTGCGCCGTCCTGATCTCTTCAAGAGACCCCTTCTGATAGCGTGCCATTTTCGCAATTTACCTCAGATGGGACTAACTTCCCAATCTGTTTGCGCGAGTAACGATAGATGCGCCCAATCTTTGTATGCGGGATCACTCCCTTATTGCTCAAGTTGGTTACGGTTTTCTCGCAGATACATAGCATTTCAGCGACCTGCCGCGCTCCGATCACGTCTCCGGTGAACCGCTCTCCCGTTCGCTTCTTCTCCATTGCTTCGTTCCCTCCCGTTCATCCTCTGTATACCAGATGATCGGATAAATATTCTTATTGCGCTCTCTCGTTTTGTCCGATAAATTTATCCACTGACGAGAGGTTGTGACGCTCTCGCAGATGAGGACTCACCCATGACGAACTTGCACACTTCGCTTTCTGCCGACACCCTGACCACCGCTGACCCCTCTCTCACCTCTGTCCAGCCCGCCACCGCCGACGAAAGGAATCCGGCGAGTGAGGCTGCCGCTGTCGCCGCCGCCGAGCCCCGGGCTGCTGGGGAGCAGCCCGGGATCGCGCACGCACTCCCGTGCGGCTGCGGAGCGCTCCTCGCGATCACCAGAGTGATGGCCAGCGAACTGAATCTTCCAGCCGAGAGCTACCAGGAGCCCTGGCGACCTGCTGGCGCAGACCAGGCTGCGTCCGAAGCCGATTTCACGGATGCTGTTCTGCTCGACGCTGCGGGCGAGGTCGTGGTCGACATGTACGGCGCCACCCTCATCGAGGACGAGGAGGCACGGTATCTGCGCCGGATCGCGGCGTGCGTGAACTTCTGCCGGGGCCTGCCGACGGAGGCGCTGGAGCGCTGCGTCGCGGAGTGGGCAGCCGTCAATGCCAACGCGGAGGTGGCGCTGTGAAGCCCTCCCTCCAGACCATGAGTTTTCCCGCGCCTCCGCGGCTTGCGCCACTGGCCGTGCCGTCGATCGGCGCCCAGTACTGGACGCCCGACGACGTGCTGACGGTGCGCGAGCTGGCGGTGAACGACGCTGGCCAACCGGTGGTGATCGGTGAGGGCGCGGACGGTTGCGGCTTTGTCTACGGGCTCGACACCTTTCGAGCGTGCACGCGAATCGTGTAGGTGCGTTATGACTGCGGACGCTTCGGGTCGGGCTATCTACGCAGAGCATCTGGCGGCAGAGCTCAGAGCGGTGCGGGCGCGGCTGAAGTTGAGCCAGACGGAGATGGCGGAGCTTTTCAGTGTGCACCGGAACACGGTCTATCGCTGGGAGACCGGGAACGCAATGCCGGATGCCTTTCAGATGAGCGAGCTGCGCAGCTACCTGAAGAGCAAGGGAGACAGGCTATGACGACCGCGACCAGTACCGCAGCTCCCGCCGAGTGCCGCATCTGCCACTGCACCGACGACGCGCGCTGCCGGCTCGAGGCGGGCGAGGAGTGCTGCTGGCTGACGGCGCGCAAGGACTGCTGCTCGAACCCGCAGTGCGTGATCGCGTACGAGCGCGGACAGAGGCGTGTAGCGCGCGCGCGGTACGACGCGGCGAAGACGGATGCGGGAGTTCAGGCGAGGGCGCGGCGAGCGGCCCAGCGCAGAGGGAGACGGCGATGAACGGGGTGCGGGTGATCAGCGGGACGTCGACAGACATGGTGATGGGGAGCAACTGCCCTGGCTGCGATGCCGGCGGAACGCGCGGGCGGTACTGCCCGGCGTGCCTGCGCATGCTGGGTGAGTTCATCCCGCGCGAGCTTGCGGCGATGCGCGAGACGTTTGCCGAGGCGGACCGGCTGCGCGCGGAGCGACGCGCGACGGCGCAGATCTGCGAGTGGTGTGGGCCGCAATGCCTCGGTGGCGCCGCACACAACGCACGGCAGGAGGATGGCTGCCGCTATGGCGATCTGCCCGGGGAGACGAGATTTGCGGGCATCGAGACGCTGCCGTCGCGCGAGGAGTGCGGCCTGGTGCCGATCGAGCAGATTGAGGCTCTGGACCGGGCGGCGGAGCGGCTGGCCCTCTTCGCGCTCGGCACGGTGGTGCTGGTGGGCGGCGCACTGATGGTGCTCGGGTTTGTGGTCTTCGCGCAGGCGATCGCGGCGTGGTGGGCGAGGTAAGTAATGACACTGACAGCTCGCAAGGCGATTGCCGCGACGCCATCTCGCGACATGGTCGCGCACCCGGAGCACTACAACGCGCACCCGTCGGGAGTCGAGTGCATCACCGTAACCGAGCACATGAACTTCAACCTCGGCAACGCCGTGAAGTACATCTGGCGGCACGAGCGAAAGAACGGCGTCGAGGACCTGAAGAAGGCGCTGTGGTACATCACGCGCGAGATCGCGCGTGTGGAAGCTGCAAGACGAGACGAGGTGAAGGATGCCGGATGACAAGCTGCACGACGGTCTGCCGCCGCTGCTGAACATGGACAACATCGCCAACGGAGCGCTCTACGAGATGCTCGGCGAGGCGATGGCCAACCTGGCGCGGAACATCAGCGACCCGAACACGAGCGAGAAGCAGAAGCGCTCGATCACCATCAAGCTCGTCGCCCAGCCGTACCACGACCGCAGCGGCTTCACCTACGCCGTCTCCGTCGAGGCGAAGCTCGCTGGCATGAAACCCGCCGAGGGTACCGCGTACATCGCACGGCGTGCCGGGGAGTACCTGGTCGTCGGCAAAAACCACCGCCAGCTGGAGATGGAGCTCGAGGCCGCCGAGGCCGCTGCGCCGTCCACCGCCAACACCAAGCCTCACTAGAGAGAGGAACGACCATGGAAGAGATCCTCGTACCCGTGATTGATCGGGTGATTGAACTGCAGCCGGCGCGGCTGCTCGACGTCGGTGGGTTTACGTACATCGACAAAGACAAGAGCGTCACGCTCTTTCAGCCTCCCATGCCTTCCCTGCTGCCAGTCTCGACGCTGAGCGGCTTCGCAAGCCTGATGGAGGCTGGCTTCGAAGGCTTCGCAGCCGCGAATGTCTTCGTGCACGTCACGTCGGAGACGTTGGTGGAGTTGTTGGCGACGCGCTCGGACGACTACGGGCGAAGGGAGAAGTTGGCGAGGGCGCTGGCGCTGAAGCCGGAGCGCAGCTTTGACTTCGGAACCTATATGCCGCAGGAGAACTTCAACATCGCGCTGCGAACAATGTTTGTGCAGGACGCTGAACTCGACGCCCTGGTGCAGCTCGCGGGCAACATTGCCAAGCAGACGGAAGTTAAGCAGGAGGATGACGGCTTCTCGCAGCGGGTGACGGCCAAGGGCGGCGTGCACCTCGTAAGAGACGTGACCGTCAAGCCGCGGGTGACGCTGCGACCGTTCCGCACCTTCCTCGAGGTCCAGCAGCCGGCGGGTGACTACATCTTCCGCGTGCGGCATGACGAGGCCAAGGGCAATCTCTGCGCGCTCTTCGAGGCGGACGGCGGGTATTGGAAGCTGACCGCGATGAACACGATCCGCGACTGGCTCGCCAACCGGCTGAAGGGCAGCACTGTGACCGGTCTCGGTGACATTCCGGTCATCGCCTGAGATCCAGCTTCTGCGCCGCGGCAGCGGTCGATAGCGCAGGAAGCGACGCGGCGGAGAGTGGACGGGCCATGCCGTCTCCGCCGCGCTCGCACATCGATTGAGGTTTGGTCCATGAAGTACAAGCCAGTGAGCACGGTGTGCAGCAACCCGGGGTGTGACCGGCTGCGTCGGCCGAAGCAGCGGACGTGTGCCATCTGCCATGCGGCCTACATGCGGCAGTGGCGGGCGGAGCGGATGTTCGTGCGACGTGAGGACGTGGAGAGGAAGACGGCATGAGCGAGCGCAGCAGGGTGAGTTACTCCCACGATCTACGGGACGAGGCGAAGCGAAAGGCGTACTCCTTGGCCACCATCGATCTGGACCAGCCTGACGGAACACGCATCACGGTTCAAGCTGTTGTCGGTCCAGAGACACAAGCCGAGCTGAAGCGGCTTGTGGAGAGAATTGCCCGCCGGCGAAGTGCGTCTGTCGGTGACGTAGTGGTGGGCGCTCTTGAGCTCTCCGGCGATGGAGCGACGGCATGAGACCGAAGAAGCGCATCCTGCTGTCGTGCACGGATGAGATCCAGCAATCATGCCTGCGGCTACAGCTACTGACTTGGGGCTATGCGGTCATCGTGCACGAGACCGCGGCGGAGTCGATCGCGTGGCTCGCGGAGAACGAGCCGGACGTGCTGCTGCTGGTCGCGCCGCGCAGCCTGACGAATGAGCTGACGCCGGAGCAGCTGCAGACGGCTGCGGCGCTCACCGCGATGGACGGCCGGTGGGCGGTACCGGTGGCGTGCTGGCACGCGCAGCTCGGCTTGACGGTGCTGCGCCATGGCGCGGGGATGCGGCCGGTGGAGTTCGATTTGAGTTTTGGTGCGTTGCGGTCGGCGCTGCGCACCCTTTCTTCTCGCAGGCGCGGCCCACGGCTGGGTGAGGTCTTCCAGCCGGAGACGGCCGCCGGAAGCGCCGCATGAGCAATCCGGTCGAGATGTGCGGCGAGCGCGGCTGGCGCGTGGGCACGCGGCTGATCGATCGCGAGGGCCACGCCTGCCAGCTGACCGGCTTCGGCCGGGAGACGGTGCTGGTGTGGTACCCGCACATGCGCGCGGAGTGCAGCTTCTGGCGCGCGGGCGATGTGGGCGAGGCGCGGCTGGCAGATGAGGCAGAGTACGCGGCGGCCAGCCGTTCCCTCTTGGACCTGTACGGAGAGCCGGCATGAGTGCGACCAAGCGGAGACGCGGTGTGCGGCGCATCCAGAGGCTCGCCTTTGAGATGGCCGACGCGTTCGCCATCTCGACGCTCGAGGTGGAGCTGGTGGGCGAGGTCGAGGTGCTGCCGGACGGCACGCGGCGGCGCTGGCTGGACTGTGTCACGGATGTGCAGCGCGAGGTCGTCGAGGATGTCTGCCGGTCGAGTGAGTATCTGGAGCTGCGCGGCCGTCTGGCGCACCACCCGCACCGCAAGGGCCTGGTGCGGATCCTGGAGGTCGGGTGATGGCGCATCCGCTGGTGGTCAACTCGCATCGCTCGCGCTTCGACGTGTACATCGGCCGTCCGTCGAAGTGGGGCAACCCGTTCGTGATGGGCGTCGACGGCTTGCGCGCGGACGTGGTGCGGCAGTACGAGGAGTGGATCGAGGGGCAGCCGAAGCTGCTCGGTGCGCTTGGCGAACTGCGAGGCAAGGTGCTGGGCTGCTTCTGCGCGCCGGCGGAGTGCCACGGCGATGTGCTGGCACGGCTGGCGAACCGCGGCGCGGGGACGCTCGACCTGTTCGGGACGGAGGAAGGCTCATGAGCGGAGTGACGGGAATCGAGTGGACGGACGCGACGTGGAATCCGATCCGGGGCTGCTCGCGAGTGAGCGAGGGCTGCCGCAACTGCTATGCGGAGAAGGTCGCGCATCGCTTCTCGAGGCCGGGCTCTCCCTATGACGGCGTGGTGCGAGTCGATGCAAACGGTAAGAGCACGGGGCAGTGGAACGGTGAGATCAAGTTCGTGGAGGAGCGCCTGCTCGACCCGCTTCGCTGGAAGAAGCCGCTACGCATTTTCGTGAACTCGATGTCGGACCTCTTCCATCCCAAGGTGACCGACGAGATGCTGGACAGGATCTTCGCGGTGATGGCGTTGTGCCCACAGCACACCTTCCAGGTGTTGACGAAGCGGCCGGAGAGGATGCTGGAGTACCTCCGCTCTGCTGCATATGTGAATGCGCAATTGAAGGCGTGTGATATTGCCTCAACGTGGATCGAAGAGAATGGGACTGAGGGCTTCGTACAACACTTCAGGAATATTGGGCTTTCGCTTAGTCGTAGGAGTCACGCTGTGCGTGCTGACTTCGATTGGCCCCTTCCGAATGTGTGGCTGGGTGTCTCTGTCGAGGATCAGAAGGCGGCTGATGAGCGCATCCCACTGCTGCTGCAGACGCCGGCGGCGGTGCGATTTGTGTCGGCGGAGCCGCTGCTCGGGCCGGTGGAAATTAGCTCGTGTCGGTACCCAGGTCTATGGAGCACGTCGCTCGACTGGGTGATCTGCGGTGGTGAGAGTGGGCCGGGCGCGCGGCCGATGCATCCAGACTGGGCGCGGTCGTTGCGGGACCAGTGCGTCGGGGCGGGGGTGCCGTTCTTTTTCAAGCAATGGGGTGAGTGGCAGCTCGGGAGCGAGTATCGCGGCGGTGTCGACAACAAGATCGTGCTCAACGATGGACGGGCGCTCGACAACCTTTCCTCCCTGACGTGGGAGGAAGAACACAGGTGGAGTGACTATCGCTCGGAGATGATGGCGCGCGTAGGAAAGAAGGTCGCGGGCGATCTGCTGGACGGGCAGCGCTATCACCAGTTCCCGGAGGTGCGGGCGTGACCGACATGGGGCCGTACGTGCGCGAGCTGAAAAGGGCGAAGCGGGCGTGCGGGGTGCACTGGGTGGAGCGGCGCGAGCGAAGGCTTGAGCGTGCGCTCGAACGCCTGCGGCGTAGGCCGGCTGCGCCAGGGGTGGAGCAGGCGATCCATCGCGAGCTGGCGGCGCTCAGTGCTGTGCGGCGGACGCGCATAAACGCCTATTACGAAGCAGAAGAGGCGCAGGGTGCGCTATTCGGGGAGGTGCGGACGTGAAAGCTCTATCTCTCTGGCAACCTCACGCCCAGGCGATCGCGCTTGGCCTGAAGCGCTACGAGACTCGCTCCTGGCCTACCCGCTACCGTGGTCCGCTCGTTATCCATGCAGCTCGGAAGCGATTCCGCCATCAGGACTACCCCTCGAGTTACTACCAGGATGTCTGTCGTCGTCTGAGCTGGGCCGGGTGTCCGCAGTTCGCCCTTCCCTATGGGGTTGCGGTCTGCGTTGCTGATCTCGTCAAGTGCTTCACAACTGACGAAGTGCGCGGGCGGATATCCAAAGATCACGAGTTCTGGGGAGATTTCAGCCCGGGTCGTTACGCCTTTAGGTTAGAAAATATTCGTCGCCTCTACCCCTATATCAATGTTCAGGGCAGGCAGGGATTCTTCAACGTCGATCTTCCAGAAATCCATACGCTATCACCGGCCTTTCAGCTTCAGGTACTGGGCGTGGGAGAGGTCGAGGTGGACGCCGCCGCGGCCGCGATCGATGAGTCCGTCCAGGGTTCGCAGCTGGATGTCCTCCGGAGAGAGCACTCCCTTGCCGCGCGCGATGGTCTCGCGCAGGGCGGCTTCGGTCTGGATGATGCGCGGGCGGCAGACCGGCGTGTGCAGGTCGGGCTCGAGGAAGTTGCAGGTCCAGCCGTAGCGGTGGAAGAAGTGCATGTAGATGTTGTGGCGCGGCCCACAGGTCTCGCAGAAGCGCTCGCCGTACCCGGGAGGGGGACCGAGCAGCTTGCTACAGATGGCGCAGATGGTGCCTGCCTGCCGGCGTCGGGCGGTGGAGGCGCGTTCGGAACCCATGGACGGCAGTATAGCGAAGATAAGGCGAAGATATACACAGAGGTGAGAGGGTGACGGCGCGCGAGCGACACCGGATGGCGGCGGCGCGGGAGGTGGCGCGTCTGCGAGAGGACGTGGCTGCTGATGCGCCGCCGGTGGGGACGAAGTGCTTCCCGTGCTACCTCGCCGGGCACTTCTGCCCGGCGAAGACGTGGGCGTATGAGCTCGCCGTGTGTGAGGAGTGTGCGGCAGGGGTGACCTGCGCGCAGCGGCAGGCGGTGGCGCGGATGCTGGCGAACATTGGGGATACGTGGTGGGAGAAGGAGCGAGGTGTCGCATGACGGCGATGGAAGAGCGGGTTTGTGTGGACTGCTTTGCGGCGATGCGACGCGGGGACCGGTCGCTGCCGGTGGTGGCGTGGGTGAACGACGATCCGCTGTGCGCGATGCACGCGAAGGCGGCGGGCTGGACGCCCGAGTTGCCGTCCGAGATGGACGCGGTGCCGGAGGGCGAGTTCTGGTGCGTGGTGTGCGCGACCGAAGGGCGAGGGATGGTGGCTGCGGTGGTGCTGGTCGACGGGGAGGCGCGGTGCCGGCGCCACGCGAACAGCCGATCGAAGCCCGAAACTCCACAGAGTAACCAACGTGCACAGCGTGAGCATCGGTCTGCGGCGGGGGTGGGGCAGGATAAGGGGCGGAAGGCGGAGAGACCGACGGCGTGCATCCGTGGCTGCGGAAGGCCGCGTCACGCGGAAAACTGTGCAGGGATGGGAGGGCGCGGGCGGCGGACGACAGCGGGGCAGGCACGGGCGGTGACTTCGCCGAAGCTCCCCGCCACCCCGGACGCGGGAGCGGCAGCGCGAAGCGCGGCGTGGCTGGCGAACACGCTCGAGGAGCACGGCGTGGGGAGAGCAACGCAGCTGGTAGAGACGGCAGAGGAGGAGACGGCGATGGACACTTTGAAGGCGGAAGAGGTCGCGGTGACGGAGATTCCGACGGAGCGCCAGTCGTGCAAGCAGGTCGGCCGCATCGGCGAGCTGTGGGTGCGGCTGGAGGGGACGCCGCCGGGCAGGGCGCAGCGGGTCTACTGCCGCGACGTGGAGCACGCGGGGTATACGGCGCGGCAGCTGCGGGAGAAGGCGATGGCGATGGGACGCGCGATCGAGGTGCAGCGTGTGTCGTCGAGCGTCTACGCGTACCTGCGGTAGACGGGGCTGGGCAAGGATCGACGGGGCGAAGGGCGAGGGTGGAACGTGGCACTACGGGGAACACTGCACCATTGGAAGACGAAGCTGCTGGCCGAGACCTTGGGGATCGACCCATGCTATGCCATGGGTGTGCTCGAGGCGCTGTGGCACGCGACGGCGGAGCTGGCGCCGGCGGGCAACATCGGCCGGCTGCCGAACCTTGCGATCGCGAGCCAGATGGGGTCGCGGGTGGATCCGGACAGGCTGATCGCGGCGCTGGTGCGCTCAGGGCACCTGGATGAGCATCCCGAGCATCGGCTGATGGTCCACGACTGGCACCTGCACTCGGACGATGCGGCGGACAACAAGCTCTCGCGCGCGGGGCAGCGGTACGCGAACGGGGCGAAGCCGCGCATGCGGCGGCTCTCCAAGGCAGAGCGGGAGAAGGCCGACGCGCTTTACGCGGAGCAGGACGCGGCGGGCACGGCGACGGATGCGGGAACGCCGCAAGTCGTTCCCTCTCAATCCGTGCGCACACATGCGCACATGTGCGCACTACCAGAGCCTGTGCCAAAGCCAGAGCCAGAGCCAAACCCACCCCTACCCCTCCCGCGGGGAGGGGAGCGGTTTGCCGGAGGCATGCGCAAGCCACCGCGAGGCGACGTGCTGCCTGGCCCCGAGCTGGTGGCGGCGACCGATGCGGTGATGCTGGGATGCGGGTTCGTCGACGACCGACGGCTGCGGCCGGTGATCGTGGCCGCGCTGACGGCGGCGTGCTCGAGCAGCGGCGATCCGCCGCACCGGTGGGCGGAGGTGATGCGAGAGAACTGGGCGGAGTACCAGCGCTGCGCATCGCTGCTGCGCTACACCTGCGGAGCGAGGAAGTTCATCGCCGAGGGTCACTGGCGCAACCCGCGCGGCTGGCCGGTCGACCGAGAGGCGTTGGCGCAGGAGCGGCGGGCGCGAATGTGAGGCAGGTAAGCTAAGTCTCACTCTAAGCAGAGAGGATGAAGGGGCTAGAAACTATGACTGTAAGAGACTTGATTGAGGAACTTAGCAAGTTGCCGCAGACTGCTGAGGTGCGGATGTACCTCGAGACTGAGACGACCTACTTTTCATCCGGGATCAACTACATCGAGGCGACAGAGGACGAGAAGCGAGTGTGGCTAAACGGAATCGACACCGGCTTAATTGCCTAATTGGCAGGCGTGCCACGTGCTACGTTTTGTTCCACGCCTCAGGTGCTGATAGTAACGGGTGAAGAAACCCCGTCCGATCAACGGAAGGGGCTCTTTGGGATCGTCCTCAACCGAGCATGGAATCTCACAAGTGGAGGAAAAGAGATATTGACGGTTGACAGACTTTACGTGGAGCTATAGGTTCTGTTGAGCACTCGGGGGATTACATGTTTTCAGCCGGCGACGTGGTCAGAGTAAAGTCTGGTGGACCCAAGATGACGGTCGCATATATTGAGGGCGGGCTTGCATACTGCGTGTGGTTTATTAGCGACAGGCAGGAAAGCGGTTCCTTTCTCCTGTCCGTACTTGTGAGGGAGTAGAAACGTCTTCGTTTGCCGGGGACGCGATCGCCTCAATTCGCGGCGCGAACCTAGCGAAGTCTTGTCCATCCACCTTTGCCTGCCACCCAAACCCACCGGCGCACACGGTAACCGGCGATCCACGCCCCAATGCCCAGGACTCCCATCCACAAGTGCATCGCCAATAACTGTATCGGCAAATCTCGGCAGAACTTTAGACCCACCGCATGCCCGGCCGACGATCGCCCCAGCCTGTCAGATACCCCACGTGAGGCGGTCTTCACTGCGTTCGACCTTGTCACGCGCTGCCTCTACTTCATTATATTTCTCGAATATCGAATTTGAGGAGTGCACTTGCGCAAATCGGCAGATGGCTTTATGGTGCTTCTGGCGATAGATAAATGCGCCGATCTGGTCTGCGATGAGCAGCGCAACTCCGAGCACCTCAGCCTCTGGAGTTCACCCCGCGATAGGTGGTGCAGGACCTGGACGGCGGCTCCGTCCGAGAAAGACTGAGTCACAGGCGATCCCCTCAACTGGTGACAATGTGTCACCCGTTGCGTCTGCGGTTCGGGAAGCACGGTAGCACCCGGCGAAAGACAGCAGCAGCCTCGTTCGCGACCCTGCCTATGGGACGCAAGCGATACAGGCCCGCACGCGCGGGTCGCGAGTTCTACTACTTCGACGAAAACACGACGCTGGGATGGGCGATTCTGCGCTCGATCAGCTTTGAGGCGGGTGAGCGGCAGGTCGCGCTAGGCGTTGCGCGGCGTGTGCTCGACTACGTCGGCAATCACATCGGATATCAGCGAGCGACACCACCGCCGGCGCCCACGCAGGCAACAACGTTGACCGCCGCACAGACGTTCTCAGCGGCGGACGTGATGCTGAACGCGGGAACCGTCTTTCGCAACGGCAGAAGCCGAACAGCGCGACTGAACGAAGAGCAACGTAAGGACCGGGTCAGCAATGGCTTCGAAGCAGAGGATCACATCGAGCGTGTGACGGAGCGGTTGCGGCTGTATCCGTATCCGGCGCCGGGGCGTGGCGATCGAGCGGTGCGGGTGTATCCGAAGGCGCCATGATGGGCGAGACCGAGGGATGGGAGACGACGGGGTCCGCGATGACAACCACCAAACTGAGGCGGCAGCCGCAGATGGATACAGAGATCTGGACCGAAGAGCGGGTCGTCGCGATCTTCAAGCGCATGCAGGTCGCGGAGAAGCGGCCGTGGTATCGCAACGGCCTGGTTCCGTTGATTGCGCTGCTGCTGACGCTGATCGGCGCGGTGGTGAGCTTCGGCCGGCTGCTCGAGGAGATCGATCAGCTGAACAAGAGCGTCGCGACGGTGCGTGACCGGATGGTCGAAAAGCAGGAGATGTACGACAAGCTGGACGCGCAGTCGGGCAAGATCAACGATCTGAAAGAGCAGCTCAACGACGTGAAGCAGCGGCTCTCGATGATCGAGCAGAGGACGTATGACCACCGGCCGTAGACGAGCGTTGCTGGACAACGGAATGACGCCAAGGCAGGCTGTGGTGCACAAGCTGCGCGGGCTGGCCGATGTGGCGATGTCGCTCGAGAGCCTATATCCGAAGACGTTCTCGGTGACGGCGGTACTGCTGATGCTGGCGATCGCATTTGGAACCTATCGGCACTTCTTCAAGCAGACGCGAGAGCTGGCACTGCGAGGGATGGAGCTCGACTCGGCGAATGCGACATACAGCCTGATCCAGGCGGCCGAGGGTGTGAGCGAGGAGATCGAGAGTCCTGAGGTGCAGCGCATGGCGCTGGCGAAGGCAGACATCGAGTACGCGAAGATGGCGGCGACGGCGCACACGGATCTTGGTCACAGGGCGACACGCGTCTTTGGGGCGTACCTGGACTATGTGCACCGCATCTCGATGGTGGATCTGCAGTGTGCCGAGGAGTTTCGCCAAGCGGTGGTGGTGCAGACCGATCCCGAGGCTTCGGACCTGCAGCGATCAGCGAAGGCGACGAGCTACTTCGGCTGCCAAGCGTCGCGGAGCGTGATTCGGAACGGCATGTCGGCGTGCCGGCAGGAGTCGTTCACGCTGGTGACCGGAACGAATGAGCCACCGCTTTCGAGCTGTATCTTCCGGCACGAGAGCCCGAGTGCAATGCAGCGTTAGGGAGCGAGCGATGACGGCGATCTTTGGAGGTCTCGCGATCAATCGGACGGGTATCTTCCTGATCGTGTTTGGAGTCGTCGCGCTGGGTGTGGGGTGTCACTTCAACTGGTCGGAGATGAAGCAGGCAGGAATCGGCATCATCGGCGCGGGAACGCTCGCGATCCAGACTGAGATGAAGAACACGCTGGTGAACAAGTCCGGCGCAACGGCAGTGATCGGCGATGCGGTCGCCCAACAGGACCCTTCATGAAGATTCATCTCGAGCTCGATCCGCGACAGTGGGCGTGGCCTGGTGTCGTGAAGCAGTATCTGGGAGCCGGTGCGAAGAACATCGTCGACGACGGGCAGAGCTATCCGAAGACTGCGAAGCCGCTGCCGAAGGCTCCTGAAGCTCCGATCGCTGCGAAGGCACAACCAGCGTCGTGGCCGCAGCCTTCTTCGGAGAATGTAACGTCGAGCGGCACGATTCCAGAGCCGGAAGAGCCGGACGCGACAGACCCGCTGCATCTGGCGGCGTACTACCAAGCGACTTCAGGGGAGACAAGCGAGATGGCGACAGCAGCGACACCAGCAGCGACGGCGGCAACGGCAGCGGCAGTACCAGCGGTACCGGCTGCAGCAGCGAAGACTTCCGCGTGGAAGAGCATTCTCGATCACGTTGAGACGTACTTCAACTTGGGGCTGAGCGTTGTGATTGAGTACACGCCACCAGCGGAGTTGCTGGCTGAGGAGTTGTTTCCGGAGTACACGGGTCTGGAGCAGGCAGCGCGCGACAGTGTGGTTGAGGTGGCGACGCTGCTGCGGAATACCGTGCTGACGATCCAGCAGAAGTACTCGGACGCAGCGAAGAGCGATGAGACGAATGCGGCGAAGCTGGCCGACGCGCTCGCGCTGGCGGCTGCGCCTGCGCTGACGATCCTTGGCATCGCCGGCGTGAAGGCGGATGTGACACGCATCACCAACATCGTGCAGCAGGTGGTGCGTATCTTGCACCTGATCCCGGCGCCATCGACGACTGCTGCTGTGAAGACAGCGGCGTAGATGCCGAAGCGACCGTGTGCGCGTCCTGGATGCACGCAGCTGGTGCAGAACGGATACTGCGCGGCGTGCAGGCCAGTGCACAGCGCGCGCGCTCGAAGTGATCAGCGCAGAGAGAGTGCCAGCAGACGCGGCTATGGCTCGCGATGGCGGCGAACGAGCGCCGGCTACCTGATTCGGCATCCGATCTGCGCTGATCCATTTGAGGAGCATGGGTCGCGCCTGGTGGCTGCGGCCGAGACGGATCATATCGTGCCGCATCACGGAGATATGGGGTTGTTCTGGGATCCGAACAACTGGCAGGCGTTGTGCAAGTCGTGCCACTCGCGTAAGACAGCGACGGAGGATGGCGGGTTCGGGCGGTAAGGCACTGCGATGCGTAAGTCACTTCGGTGCAACGGGTTGGATGGTGGTACCCGGGGGTGGGTCAATCTCTGGGGTGATCGTGCTCGAGACCGTCTCGATAGGGCCATTTTTGTTTCCGCAAAATAGCGATTTCAGCGAAGAGCGAAAGAGGATGAACGACTTAGCTGCTAGCGACACTGGATCAGGCCTGGATGAGTCGTGGGTGCGGCTAGGCGGGCGGCTTGGGGGTTGCGGGATGCTGCGAAGACCCTCCGAAGCTTTTGGAAGGGCTGGGTGAGGTATGGCGCGACCACGAACACCGACGGCAGTTCTAGAGCTAAGAGGCTCCTTCAAAAAAGACCCTCAGCGGGCACGCGCGCGCCTGCACGAACCGAAGACGGCGGTGGGCATTGGCGAACCCCCGGCCGCTTTTCTGAAGCCGGAGTCCCCCACCGCGAACGAGCACCTGGCGATCTGGAACGAGCTGATCGAGCAGGTACCAGCGGGAGTGCTAACGAAGTTTGATCGGTGGTTCCTCGAGGACATCTGCCGGCTGAAGTACATCGTTCGGCGCGGCTCAGCAAAGACGGGGGATAAGAACCTCCTCGAGAAGATGATGGGCAAGCTCGGCATGAACCCAGCCGATCGGAGCAGGAATGCAACAGGAACGACCGGTATCGACGACCGCAAAGGCGAGTGGGCGGAGTACGCGAGCCAAGCGCGCCCGTCCCGCGTCGCCAGCTAAGCCGTATCACGCGATCGCGCGCGAGTATGCCGACTCCGTCGTCGCCGGCAAGATCTCCGCCTGCAAGTGGGTTCGTCTTGCCTGCCAGCGCCATCTCAACGACCTCTCTGCTGCGCGCAGGAAGGAGTACGCCTACCGCTTCGATCCGGATCGCGGCGACCGAGTCTGCCGTCACATCGAGAAGCTACCCCACGTCAAGGGCCAGTGGGCCCGCGCGACGCCTGGCGGCATCCCGCGGCTGAAGCTCGAGCCCTGGCAGATCTTCATCACCTGCACGCTCTTCGGCTGGGTCAAGCGTGCCGATGGCTTCCGGAGGTTCCGTGAAGCGTACATCTGCATCCCGCGTAAGAATGCCAAGTCGACGTGGGCCGCCGCCGTCGGGCACTACATGCTGGAGGTCGACGGCGAGTACGGCGCCGAGGTCTACTCCGGCGCGACCACTGAGCGCCAGGCGATGGAGGTCTTTCGCACTGCGTGGCAGATGGCGAAGCGCACCCCGCAGCTGACCGAGTACTTTGGTGTCGAGATCAACGCGAAGTCGCTCGTTATTCACGACGACGGCAGCCGCTTCGAGCCGGTCGTCGGCAACCCGGGTGACGGCGCGTCGCCCAGCTGCGCGATCATCGACGAGTATCACGAGCACGACACACCCGTCCTGCATGACACGATGCAGACAGGCATGGCCGCCCGCGAGCAGGGGCTGGTCATCAACATCACCACCGCCGGCAGCAACACCGCCGGGCCGTGCTTCCTGCTGCAGAAAGACGTCGAGCAGATGCTCGACGGGCGCATCGAGAACGACGAGCTCTTCGGCATCGTCTTCACCATCGACCTGGAAGACGACTGGAAGACGCCGGAGGCGCTGCGCAAGGCAAATCCGAACTTCGGCGTCTCGGTCTTCGAATCATTCCTGGTCGCGGCGCAGAAGGATGCGATCCAGTCTGCCTACAAGCAGAACGTCTTCAAGACGAAGCACCTCAACGTCTGGGTCAACGCCGCGACGAGCTGGATGAACATGGCCGCGTGGGATGCGTGCGGCGACCCCGCGCTGAACATCGAGCACTTCCGGCCTGAGCGATGCTTCGAGGGTGTCGACCTCGCGGCCAAGGTCGATCTCGCGTCGCGCATGAAGGTCTTCTGGAGACGCATGCCGGATGGCCTCACACACTGGTACGTCTTCGGCCGGCACTACGTCCCGCTTGATCGTGTGCAGGACGGAGAGCACCCGCACTATGAAAAGTGGGTGCACGAGCGCAAGCTCATCGCGATCGACGGCGCCGAGATCAAGCTGCCGGTGATCCAAAAGCAGATCGAGGCCGACATCCTGGCCTTCAACTACCAGTGCATCGCCTTTGACCCTTGGTCGGCGTTGCAGATGCAGCAGGACCTGGCAGATCAGCTGCCGATTGACACTGTCATCACTGTCCCGCAGACGGTGCAGTATCTCTCGGATCCAATGAAGGAGGTCGAGGCCGCTGTACTCGCCAAGCGCTTTCATCATGACGGTGACCCGGTGCTGGCGTGGGCGATGTCGAATGTTATTGCGCGGCCGGACGCGAACGATAACATCTTCCCGCGTAAGGAAGCGCACGGAAAGAACAAGATCGATCCCGTCTCCGCGCTGCTGAACGCGATGTCGCAGGCAATGCGCAATGCTGGCTCAACCGAATCGGTCTACGAAGAACGGGGAGTGCTGAGCTTTTGAGCTTGCTAACCAGAATCGAAGATGCCATTGACGCGCTGCGTGGGAGTGACGCGGGTGTCACCATGCTCGGTCTCTCTTCGGTCGAGGCGCAGGCGACCGACTCGACACTTTCGCAGCCGCAGCCTTGGCTCATGGACGCGCTTAGCGCCAGCCCGAGCGCTGCCGGCAAGGTTGTTACCCCCGAGACCGCGATGCGCGTCGCCGCGGTCAACGGGTGCGTTCAGGTGCTCTCGCAATCAGCCGGTCAGCTCCCGGCTAAGCTCTACCGTCGCACGAAGCAGGGCGGCGCCGAGCCGGCAACCGATCATCCTCTCTACCCGCTTCTGCTCAATCTCTGGAATGGAGAGGTGACAGCGCAGTCCGGTTTCGAGATGACCATGAATCATCTCTGTCTCCGCGGAAATTCGTACACGCAGATCGTGCGCTCGGGAGGCGAGATCGTCGGACTCTTCCCGCTCCTGCCTGATTTCGTGCGTATGTATCGGGACCAGAAGGGTGCTCTTGCCTATGAGTACAGCGCGCCCGGCTCTGAGAAGAGAATCTTCGCGGCCGATGAGGTCTGGCGCAACATTGGCATGAGCTTCAACGGCATCCAGGGACTCAGCCCGATCAGCTATGCGCGCGAGTCGATCGGCTTGGCGATGGCCACAGAGGAGCACGGCGCGAAGCTCTTCGCCAACGGTGCGCAGGCGGCGACCGCGCTTGAGCATCCGGGCAAGATGTCGGCCGAAGCGCAGGAGCGCCTGAAGAAGTCATTCCAGCGCGATTATGCAGGGTCGCGAAACGCGTTCAAAACCATCGTGCTCGAGGAGGGCATGAAGGTCTCGAAGCTCTCGATGACCTCCGTAGACTCGCAGTTCATCGAGGCGCGCAAGTTTCAGCTCGAGGAGATCTGCCGAATCTTCCGCGTGCCGCCACACAAGATCCAGCACCTCGATCGTGCGACCTTCAACAACATCGAGCATCTTTCGATGGACTTTGTGAACTCCAGTCTGATGCCCTGGCTCGTGCGCTTCGAGCAGACGGTCTACCGCGACCTTCTGCTGCCAAACGAGAGGAAGAGGCTCTTCCTGCGCTTCGACGTTGACTCCCTTCTCCGCGGTGACATGCAGGCTCGCGCTAACTACTACGCGTCAGGCATCGCGAATACCTGGCTCTCGCCGAACGAGGCTCGGGCCGGCGAGTTTCGCAACCCGCGCTCGGGCGGTGACGTCTTCGAGAACCCCAACACCAGCGCCGGCAAAGAAAAGCCAGGCGCTCCAGTCCCGGACCCGCAGAAAGGATAGGCATGCATCCGTTCAAAAAAACTCGCGGCCAGTTCGCCATGGCAGCGAAGGAGAAGACGGCCGAGATCCTCATCTACGACGTCATCGGCGAGGATCCCTGGTTTGGTGGAGTTGGCTCGAAGGACTTCATTCAGAAGCTCGCGGCGCTCGGCGATGTGGACTCGATTACGGTACGCATCAACTCCCCGGGTGGAGACGTCTTCGAGGGCGTTGCAATTTACAACGCGCTGAAGACGCACCCGGCAACGATCAACGTGCAGATCGACTCGCTGGCGGCGAGCATCGCCACAGTCATCGCTATGGCAGGCGACACCATCACCATCTCAGACTCGGCGATGCTGATGGTGCACAATGCGTCCGGCGTCTGCTTTGGCGAGGCCAGTGACATGCGGCAGATGGCCGATCTGCTGGATAAGATCCGCGCAGGCATGATGCTCGGCGCGTACCAGCGAACCGGAAAGACCGAGGCAGAGCTCACAACCATCATGGACGCGGAGACCTGGTACACGGCACAAGAGGCTCTGGCCGCGGGCTGGGTGGACTCCATCACCGAAGTTACGCCGAAGAAGGCTGCGGCGCGGGCGAAGTTCGATCTCAGCGCCTACAAGCACCCCCCAGCGGCGCTGAAGGCTGTCACATGCACCTGCGCATGCGCACCATGCATCGAGGGTGACTGCGCGAGTTGTGATGACGCGGGTTGCACCTGCGAGGGCTGCATGTGTGACAGCGCGTCAGGAACGACCGCAAAGGTCGACGATTCTGCCCTAAAACAGCAGGAAAGTGCCGGAAAAGAGCAGATCGCGCTGCTTTCGGCCAAGTTTCGCAGCGAAAATCTTCGCCTCGCCGACCTCGGCTAGGCAAACCCACAACTCACCTTCCTAACCCCCCGCGAACGCGGGAACGCCCCCGTACGGGGGAGAGGAGATCCACGCCATGAACCTGAACGAACAGCTTCTGGAGCGCAAGAGCATCATTGCTCAGCAGCGCGAGATGAACGACAAGGCACTCGCCGAGAAGCGTGACTTCACGGCCGAAGAGCAAGCCAAGTACGACCGCATGGAGGCTGACGCGAATGCGATCAAAGCCCGGGTCGACCGGCAGGTGAGGCTCGATGAGGCTGATAAGGACAACGCGCACGCGACCGAGCCGGTTCGCGCGGCGATCGACGGGGGCAACAAGGTCATTGAGGCGCGTGCTACGCCGGAGTACAAAAATGCATTTGTCGCAATGGCGCGCCATGGGGAGTCCTCACTCCCGCTGAACATCAAAGCGACGCTCCAGAAAGCCGTCGACACGCAGGGTGGGTATCTGGTCCCGATCGAGTTCGAGACGAAGATTGTCCTCAAGCTGTACGACGCCAACATCATGCGGCAGCTCGGGACCGTCATCCGTACCACATCGCAGGTCAACATTCCAATGGAAGGCAACCTGCCCACCTTCGGCTGGATCGATGAGCTCGGCGCCTATCCCGCGACCGATGCTACGGTCGCGCAGAACATCCTCTCTGCGTACAAGCTCGGCGGAATTGTGACCGCTTCCGAGGAACTGCTGGACGATGCGTTTCTGGACGTTGGCGACTATATCGCTGGGCGCTCTTCGCTCTCTGCGGGTTTCTCCGAGGAGGCGGCGTACATCGCCGGTGATGGCAATAAGAAGCCGACCGGCTGGCTGACTACGGTGACTCAAACGAGTACGACGGCGGCCAACAATGCAGTCGTCTCGGCCGATATCTTCGGCCTGATGTACGGTGTGCAGCGCCCCTATCGAAAGAACGGCAGCTTCATCTTCGCAGACACGGTCATGCTCAGCCTCCGCAAGGAACGGGCGACCACCGGCCAGTACATCTGGCAGCCGAGCCTAATCGCTGGCGCGCCGGACACTCTGCTTGGCAAACCGGTGTACACCTCTGACTTCCTTGCTGCTCTTGCCCCGGGCAGCGTCTCTGGAGCCTTCGGAGACTTCAGCTACTACCAGATCGTTGATCGCATCGGCTGGAGTATGCAGCGGCTCAACGAGCTGTACGCGGCCAACGGGCAGATTGGCTTCCGCATGTGGGAGCGAACGGACGGCAAGCTGCTCCGTCCGGAAGCGATCGCCACCCTAACCACCCACGCCTAAGTCTCTTCTACCAACTGGGCCCGCTTCGGCGGGCTCTCCATTCCGCACGCAAAACCGGCCTAGGAGGCCAGCCTATGGACACCACCAGCATCCAGAAACCAATCGTCGAAGCGGGCAAGGCGTCACGCCTGCCCGCCGGCAGCACGCTCGAGGTCAACGGCGTTCACGTTCCCCACCCGCACGCGGAGGTCAACCTGCCGGGCGTTCCGGATCCCCGACTAGGCGATACGAAAGCCGTCACCGAGCGCGAGGTGATTGACCCGGCAACCGGATCGGTCGCAGTGAAGCAGGTGCCGCTCGCTGTCGAGGTCAAACCGAAGTTGGCTACTGTCGCCGACGCTAAGCCGGTCGTTGCGGAGAAGACTTTCGAGCCCACCAGTGCGGAGGCGGCCAAGCCTGCTGATCAGCACGTCGCGGTCGAACAGCCCACCCCCGAGAAGACGGTCTAAATGAACCGCCCAGAGACAGAGCTTGTCCTCGTCGCCCGCCCCGGCGCGGAGCCGCTCCAGGTGAGCGAGGCCAAGCTGTTTCTGAAGGTGGATATCTCTGACGACGACGATCTGATCGCTTCGCTGATCACGGCCTCTCGGGAGTACGCGGAGAAGTTCTGCCGCCGCTCCTTCACGGCCGGAGAGCAGTGGCGACTCTCACTCGACCACTTTCCCCTCGCCAGCATCCGTGACTCGGCGTACTTCAACCTGCCCGCCGACGATCTCTGGGAGAACGAGCGCGACTACCTCTACACAATGCCGAGGGCGCTCGCCGTCGAGGTTCCGATGGGCTCGATCACGATCACTTCGATCACCTACCTCGACACCGACGGCAATCAGCAGGCGCTCGATCCAAGCGCCTACACAGTCGTCCCGGACGACGACGGGAACACCCGAATCTACCCGGCCTACATGACAGCTTGGCCGTCCACTCGCTTTTACCCCGCCGCGATCAACATCGCGTTCACCACCGGCAGCCTCGTTCCGCAGAGCGTTGTGCTGGCGATGAAGCAGATGCTCTCGTTCTGGTACAACAACCGCGAGTCCGTCATCATGGCTGCCGGCGTGACGCCTCAGAACGTTCCGATGATGGCTGAGTTCCTGCTCTGGCCGTATCGGCTGCTGGAGCTCTAGCGTGGTGCCCTCCGGCTTGCTGCGGCATCGCATCAACCTTCTCTCGCCGAGCGCCGACACCGACGACGACGGCCAGGCGTTGCCGCCCACGGTCTTCAGAACGGTGTGGTCGCAGATAAAGCCCATGTCCGGCTCGGAGCTTTACCGCGCGCAGCAATTTACGGAAGATGCCACGATCCAGGTGATCATTCGTTACCTGCCGGGCGTCTCGGCCGTGATGACGGTCGGCTATGGAACGCGAACCTTCCAGATCCTCGCTGTCCTCAATGAGCTTGAGCGCAATGAGCAGCTGACGCTTCTCTGCAAAGAGATCAACGGAGGTCCTTCGTGATCCAGACCGGCCTGCTGGCTCTCTTTCGCGAGCAGATGGCGCCTCTGCTCGCGCGCCGGATCTATCAAAACGTACTTCCAGACAGTCTGATTCTGCCGGCGATGACTTTCACCCGGATCGCTCGCACGCAGCAACCGACGTTTGAGACCTCCGGCATGCAGAAGCTACGCATGCAATTCGACTTCTACAGTGGCAAATCAGCGCACGAGGCGGCAGAGATCGCCGCAGCGTTCGAGAGCTTCTTCAACGGCTTCACGGGTGCGCTCTCCGACGGCACCTACCTGCAGAACGCCGAGCTCATCACCGACTCGGACTCGTTCGAAGACGTTCCTCGGCAATATCGCTTCGTCGCCGAGTACTACCTCTACTTCAACCTTTAAGGAGACGGCATGGCATACAACGGCAGCAGAGCGAAGGTCGGACGAGGAACAGTCGTTTCCATTGGAAGCGTGAGTGGCGGGGCTGGTGGTGACGTTTACACGCCGATCGAGGAACTCAACGATGCCACCTTCAGTGGCGGCCAGTGGGGAACGGCAGAGACGACGAACTTCCAGTCCGGGGTGGATGAGGAGTTTCTGACCACGACGCGCAACAACGGCGAGGTCAATCTCAAAGGAAATCTTATCGACGGTGCTCCAGGCCAAGCGGCGTTGACTGTCGCGTATAACAGCGGTTCCAAATACGACTTCAAAGTCCAGCTCGCCGTTGGACCCGGGGAGACGACGATCGGGACCGCGTATACCTTCTCGGCGCTGGTCATGTCATTCTTCGATATTCCGGTCACGACCAAGGGAATCGTCGAGTTCACCTCCAAACTGAAGGTCTCCGGACCGATTACCACGATCGCGGGCAGCTAAGGGACAGACGATGCC
The DNA here is from genome assembly GCA_964247625.1 of uncultured Acidobacteriaceae bacterium. GTDB lineage: Bacteria > Acidobacteriota > Terriglobia > Terriglobales > Acidobacteriaceae > Edaphobacter. The sequence goes on along the minus strand of CAXTVA010000001.1, from coordinate 2,549 downwards.
GAAGAAGCGTGAGCCAATCAATCCCGCGTGGCCGTACACGGAGATCGTGATCGACGGCACCACCTACAAGATGGTCTTCGACTATGCCGCGCTGGCGCAGGCGGAGGACTACCTGCTGCGACAAGGGCACGAGGTCAACATCCTCGTCCCGATGCTCCGGCGCACCTTCTCGAGCCTGCGCGTACTCTTCGCCGTCTCGCTCGTCGCCTATCACCCGGATCTCGACTTTTCAGAGACACAGAACTGGGTGACGAAGGAGAACATTCTGGAGGTGATCCAGGCGGTCGATGCAGCCTGGAATGAGGCCATGCCGAAGGAGGGCGAGGGCCCTCCCCAGCCCGAACAGCAGCCGGGCGCGTAGATCTCTGGACGCGGCTACAGACCTCCGCGCGGGTGCTGCTGGGGATGCAAACGGCAGAGTTCCTTCAAGTCACACCGCGTCAGCTGGGAGCTTTCTTCGAGCACCAGGCCCGGGTTACGCAGCAGGAGAACATGCTGCGCGACGCCATGATGGCAAAGATCGTGGCGATGGTCGCGAATACCGGCTTCCGTAGCTTTGAGGAGCCGCGCCATCCACACGAGTTCATGCATCGCTATCCGGCCCTGGTCTCGCGAGAGAAGCCAACTCGGGTGAGCCGGAAGCGACAGCAGGACCTCTTCACGCAACGCATGAAGCTGGCGATGGAGCGCGCTGTCGCCTATCAGCGGGCGCAGGTTGAGCGCGGGATCGCGTGAGGGCCTGATGGCGGAGCTTGAGGGACTGGAGGCGTTGGTGGCGCGCATGCGTGGACTGTCGACGCAGGTTCACACTGTGGCTGCGCCGCGAGCGGTGCGGGCTGGCGGCAAGGTGATTCAGGCAGCGATGACGGAGAGAGCTCCGGTACAGCAGTTCAGGAGCGCTGGCAGCAATTCGCTTGAGCCGGGCGAGCTCCGCGGCGATATACGCAATAGCGTCGTTGTCGACGGCGATGAGGTCGCGGCCATCATCGGACCCAGCCGAAAGACGGCACAGGTAGCGCGCTGGGTCGAGTACGGACACCGCATGGTGAAGGGCGGCTACTCGAAGGTTCTCGCGAATGGAAAGACGCGCGGGCCAGGAAAAGCCTCCGAGGTGGACGTGCCGGCACATCCGTTTTTGCGGCCGGCCTATGAGGAGAGTGTGGGCGTTGCGGAAGAGGCGGTGCGCGCGACGTTGCTCGAAGAGATCGGGAAGGAGGGCGCATAGATGGCGGGACTCGGCGAGATCAAAGCGCGGCTGACCCTCAGCACGGCTCAGTTCATTGGCCCTCTAACGAAGGCGGAGACGCAGGCTACCGCGTCCGGGCGTGCAATTCAGCGTGCGGCAAAGCAGACGGCCGAGGCGCAAGCGCTCGCGGCGAAGCTTGCTGGCGAGAGTGTCACGGAGCAGACGCGCAAGATACTCGATGCCAGCAACAAGCAGGCAGCGGCGGCCGCAGAGCTGCGCAAGGTGCAGTCTTACGTCAAGCAGGGCTTCCTCGACGAGGCAGCCGGTGCGGACGCCGCAGCGGCTGCGTTGCAGCGCAAGATCCTCGCAACGCAGAGGCTCGCGGCTGCCAACAAGATCGAGGCGGAGACGGCCCACGCCTCGGTCACGCAGACGCAGGCGGCCTCGGCGGCCATCCGTTCATTCGAAGGCAATCCAGGCATCCGCGCAGTGGAGAAGTTCGTTACCACGATTCCTGGTGTTGGGCAGGCGCTGCTGAACATCTTCCCGCTGATCGGAGCAGCGGCATTCGCTTCTGTCGTTGCGAAGAGTGTCGATGAACTTTACGAGCTGCGAAAGGCAGCGCTGGCAGCGGGCGAGGCGACAAGGAATGCGTTTGAGGACGCGCATCTCAAAGAGCAGATACGGATCGACGACATCCGGATCGAGAACGACAAGATCCAGCAGCAGATAGACAAGCTGCAGAAGACTCCCGGCAATGGGCTGCAGTTGGCGCTCGACGAAGCGAGAAAGCGGGCCGACGAGCTGCAGGAGGCACTCAAGAACGACAACAAAGAGCTGAAGGAACTCTTCAAACAAAACTCTGTGGGGTTTGTCGGTGGCCTGCTTTCTGGTGTAGCGGGGACCGCGAAGCAGGAAGAGGAGATTTTGAAGGATGGGGACAAGCTGCGGTCCGCCGCGAGAAAAGCTGATGAGGAATATCAAGCGGCTCTCAGCGCCGACAAGTCGCCCGATGCAATGAAGGCAGCTGGAGAGCGCCGTGCTGCCGCGCTGAAAGCTGCATTCGAACCACAGATCAAGGCGTATGCCGACGAAGCCAAACGCCTGCGTGACGAACAGCAGCGATCGGAGGATCTGGCCGACGCAGCGGAACGGTTGGGTGGAGCCGGGGTAGGAACGATCTCCCGCATCGACAACAGCAAGAAAATAGCAAATGTAGAAGGAGTTGCAGGATCACTCCGACTTCGTCTGGAGCAACTTACCGCCAGCGACGCACAAGAACCCTTGCAAGAGAATCTCGGTAAGGTGAAGCAGGACGCTGCTGGCCGAGGTGGAGTCGATAAAGCAGCCGAACAGCGGCTGA